>NZ_WYEV01000001.1:0-265669 GCF_015143645.1 Paenibacillus sp. P13VS
TTTCAATATACGTCGAAGCCATTTAACCGTAAACTAAACCAGCTCGGCATGCTAGGCAGTCACTCCAGGCGTGGAAATTGCTTAGATAATGCCTGTATTGAATCTTTTTTCTCTCATTTGAAGACGGAGAAAATTTATTTGAATAAGGCAGCAAACAAAGCAGAGGTTGAACAGCAAGTGAGTGAATACATATTGTTTTACAACCAAAACCGATTTCAGAAAAAACTAAACGACCGTTCCCCGGTAGAATACCGGGAAACGGCCGCAGCTTAAATCTTGTCTTTTTTTGTACTGTCTACTTGACAGGGTTATGACCAATATCGCGGCTTCTTCTGAGTCAAACCAATATGGAGATGAGGATCGGCAGTGAGATCAATGACAGCACGGAGCTCATGACAAAGGATGATGCCGTCTCCACCTCAAGTGTATCGAACCTGGAAGCAATCATTGCAGCTACGGCTGAACCTGGGAAGGATACTAGCAGGATGACCATAGTCATGTCGGTTGAAGATAGTCCCATCAACAATGCAAACATGTACGTAAACAATGGCAGGGCAATCACCTTCAACAGCGAAATGCTGATGGCATTCAGACTGAATTTGATCCGGTTAATGCCCACCGTTACCCCGATTGCAAACAGGGCTGCTCCGGATGTAATGCTACCGATCTGATCAAAGGAGCTTTGCAGCAGCTGAGGTGACTGGAAGCCAACAAGTGTCAGGATCACACCCAGAAGCGGAATGCAGGCAAGCGGTTCTTTCAAACCATGGATGATGGAATGCACTGTAAGTTTAAACAAGCTTTCGCCATGACCACTCTGCTTGCCCTCTTCCGTTTTCTTCCCCACAGAACTGACAATGGTCGCGATTGGATCAAGCAGCGCATTAACTACGATGCCCGTAATTGCAATTGGAATGGTGACTTCAGCGGCACCGAACAGGTTACCCAGCACCGGAATCCCCATAAATGCAAACGAAGGTTGTGTAGCATTCAATGAAAAGATCGATGACTGGCTAAGATTGACTTTGAAAATGAAACGCATCACCAGCAGCAGTACAACATAGAAGCCAATAATCCCGAGGAATATGGTCATGAAGAATGGCCACTTGTCAATCAGGGTCTCTTTTTTCGTCGTCGTGATACCAATGAACAAATGCGCCGGCAGCGCAAACTTGGTTACCAGTGTATTCAGGCCTTTGGAGGATGCAGAGTTAAATACTTTGAAATAGCCTCCAAAAAAACCGAGTAAAATTACGAAAAATATAGGAATTAATATAATGAAAATGTCACTTACTGACATGTTGGTCAAACCTCCATTTATGATCTGAGCATTTGCAACACTTCAACAAATGACAAAAATTTTGATCATGTGATATGTTATTTTCAATTTTGGACACAGCCAAGGAATACCTGTACGGTTGGACAGGTATTCTCTCGGTGTGACGTATTGTCATATTCAAATTATTGCATGTTCACAGTTATCAAACTGCTGCAAGGATCGGTCTATATACAGGGTGCCACATGGCATCCTTAATCGCCTCTTCCACGTTTTCGAGTTGACGGCGGGCAACGCCGTCTTCGATTGCTGCTTTCGCAACTGCAACGGCCACTTTGTAAGAAACATCCTGCAATTCTTTCACCCTTGGCAGCAGTGGAGCTCCTGGTTCAGAAGAATCTACTGCACCTGCTACCGCGATCGCGGCTGCTGTAAACATATTTTTCGTAAATTTCGAAGCTTTGGCTACAATAGCTCCCAGTCCCAGACCAGGGAAAACAAATGCATTGTTGGATTGACCGATTTCGAACTGAATATCATTATACATTACAGGTTCAAATGGGCTTCCTGTTGCGATCAATGCTTTGCCATCCGTCCATTCAATGAGGCTTTTTGGAGCTGCTTCGGCGAGAGAAGTTGGATTGGACATCGGCATAATGATCGGACGTTCCACATGCTTGGCCATTTCCTTCACAACCTGTTCGTTGAAGGCACCTGTAACACCTGATGTACCGATCAGGATGGTCGGTTTAATACGAGTCACAGCTTCAAGCAGATTAACCTGTCCTTGTTCATCCCGATTCCAGTCTTTGATCTCATCCGCTTTGCGTACATATGGCTTTTGATACTCGAACAATCCTTCGATCTCGTCCGTCAAAATACCGCGATAGTCGAATGCCCAGAACCGGTTTTCCGCTTCCTCCTGCGTAAGTCCTTCTTCCATCATGGCATCCCTGATCTGATCCGCATTACCAATACCGGCAGCACCTGGGCCAAATACCAGTACACGATGCTCACGAAGTGGTACACCCGTAACCTGAACACCTGACATTACAGCAGCCAGTGTGACTGCACCCGTTCCTTGAATGTCATCGTTGAAGGTGAGCAGCTCTTCTCCATATTTATGGATGATGTTTCTGGCATTTACGCTGCCCATGTCTTCCCAGTGAAGCAGAACGTCGGGGAACCATTTGGTCGTTTCCTTCACAAAAGCCTCAATAAACTGATCATACTTCTCACCGCGGATACGTTCATGACGATTCCCTACATATAATGGATCATTCAGCAAAGTAGGATTGTTCGTTCCTACATCAAGTACCACAGGAAGTACTCGGCTTGGATCAACCCCTACGGCAGCGGTGTACACCGCCAGTTTACCGATGGCAATGTTAATGCCGCCTACACCCCAGTCTCCGATACCGAGGATGCTTTCCGAGTCGGTTACCACAATGAGATCCACGTCTCCAGCTTGCAGACCACTGTTTCGGAATGCCTCCTCCAGGCCGTCCATATCGTTAATGGAGAGGTACACTCCGCCAGGTCTGTGGTATTGATGGCTATATTCCTGTATCGCTTGCCCAACCGTAGGTGTATATACAATCGGCAGCATTTCACTAAGATGTTCTTTCAATAATCGATAAAATAAAACAATGTTTCGGTTGAACAAGTCATTCAGCATGATGCTTTTACGCAAGTTATCAGACTCATTTTGCAGCTGCTGATAAACCCGGCTCACCTGTTCTTCAATATTTAAAACCATCGGCGGCAAAATGCCGTTCAGGTTCAGTTCTTTTCTCTCTTCTTCGGTAAAGGCAATACCCTTGTTCAGAATTGGATTGGATAGAACCTCTTTACCTCTTAATTGTGTTTTCAGATTCCCGCTCGAATCAACAAAAAATGTGTTCATTACGAATAGCCTTCTTTCATGATGTCTCTTTAGTTTCTTTTTAATACTAGATAACTTTAAGTTAGTTGTTAACCTTCCGATGACAATTATATGACTTTTTCACTTTGATGTAAACGAAGTTATGAAACTTTCATGAAAGGAATTTAGTTGCTATTCGATAAATAATATTTATCAATTTGTTATTTTTCAAGAAAATCATTTTATAGCATTCTTTGGATTCGACATGAGGATTAATGACAGTACATAGGCATAAGAAAAAACCGCATTGCTGCGGTTTTATACGTTAATTGGTTTGAAATGAATTGTTACGGGATGTAAGCATCCACAACCTCTACCTTTTTCACTGCCCCATCCTCTATGTATTTCACATCTATTACGCTTCCTCTCTGAAATTTGGGGACATGTATGATTGGAATATACGTCTTCACAATAGTTTGAAAGGTCTGACCATCTTCCTGAGTAACTAACAGATCAAGACGCACGCCAGGCCGTCCATCCATGCTGGATGAAGTCTCAGCGATATCCTGGATGATTGCTTCTGCAGGCATTCCGAAGCTCAAAATCTCCTTTTTGTTCTGCATCTTCTCTTGACCCGTTCGCAGCCTTTTGGTGACATTTAAGACGAGAATCAATCCTGTGGTCAGCCCGAACACAACAATTACTATACCAATGATTACGGTCGTTAACGCTGTCGTCATTTCATCCTCCTTTAAATGAGACTTCATACAAGATTACTTCAAGATTAGATATGATATTCCTGCAACTGTTTGAATCTGTGTGCATTGATCTCGTGTGTACACCAGGTTTGATTTCAGCCTTATCTTCGATCACTCGATAGTTCAATAGGGCGCTCACAGGAGCGCCTTTTTACTTCATAGATGCCGCCTATTAAATTTCCTTGTCTGCGAATGGGCGAAACTGATCTGTAACGGTGAGTAGCTTACTGCCTTGCAGATAAAATGTATCATCCGCTTTCCACGTATGGCTTTTCTTGTTCTGCCTCCGGTGATAGACATAGTTATAGGGTGAGGTCGCAAATGTTTTGAACCCTTTCCTCCTGCATTGCCTCAGAAAAGTAACATCTTCGCCCACGGAACGGTCGGAGAATCGAACCTTCTTGAGGACTTCCTTTTTGAACAGGATCGTGCCCCCCTGCACGAATTCTGAGAATTTACTGGCTTCTTTAGGGGATCTGATCAGTAGTTTTTTCGAAGCCCCGAGATATACCAGACAGGAATGTTTGCCCACAATATCACTTCGGGTCCGTCTTAATGCCCCTACTTGTTCTTTCAGATAATAGGCAGAATAATAATCGTCGTCATCAAACTTAGCAATTAACGAATACCGGGCACGTTCAATCCCTGCATTCAAACATTGTCCCAACGAGATTCTCTCAGGAACCTGATATACATGAATATTGGCTTGGCCTCGAACACGGTTTCGATATGATTCCAGATTCATGCCGTCGTGATTCAGAATGATAATCAACTCTTTGCTCCGGTACTGCTGTCTCTTAAAATTCGTCAGAATGTTATCAAAAAACTGTGACCGGTTCGTACATACAATTATGGAAACCCCATGTCCACCCTCTGTCTTGTTCAAGGCTTAACCTCTCTTCTATGAATGATCCTTCATCATATGTAGAAGAATAGATCAGGTGTAGGCTAATAGAAAAGAATTATAGATTGAGCCCTGGCTGACCTGCCAAGGCTCCCCAAGCATGGTTACGTACCAAAATACACGTCCAGTTTTCCTGTTGGTGGCGTGGTCGCCATCCACACGGCAGCCAGATTATCAGGAGCGGCAGTAGCAGCCGTAATATAATCCCCAATGAGCGGTGTGGGAACCGGATTATTTCCATTCGGATTAAAAGAAGTCGTCGTGAGTCTACGATTACTGAACGTAACCCCACCGTCAAAAGATTCAGCAACGAATACGTCCAGAAGGAATCCGTCGATCCGGTTGGTCATATAAATGACCCGAATCGTTCCGGCAAACGGGGACACGGTAATAAATGGGAAGAAGTTCTGTGTACCTGCAGGGGCACCCGTTATACTTATGGGAGCTGACCAGAGCAGTCCATCGGGAGATTGACTGAGGAACACATCCGTGTAACCATTTCGGGCATCGTTCCAGACCCCGTATACGGTTCCACTTTTCGGTCCAATGGATATGTCGGCCCCCAGACACAGGTTGGTTTGAACTCGAAAAGCATAATTTGGCACTGGTAGTGGCGAAGGAGCTGGTACAACTGAGGAGATAAACGTAGCCTGACGTTCAATGGGAGGCTGATAAATGATTCCTCCATCATAAGATATCCTCAGTAATGCAGAAGGACTGGCAGGTCCTGTAATAATATACCCGGCATAGACCTCACCAGAAAAACCAACGGCTAACGCTGCACGGTCATGGATCCCACGTGGGTTGGACTGTCTGTCCGGTGGTTCCCAGGTCAAACCCTGATTCACTGATCTTTGCGTAAAAATGGCAGAAGATGTCGTCGCAAGAGGTGTATACCCCACGTAGGCATGCCCCCGATAAGGACTGCCTGGAGACCGATCCACGGCAATGAATGGCTCATCATTATGAACAATTGTCCCATATCCTGCTTGCACGATTACGGGAGGCTGCCACGTTTCACCATCATCAAACGAAGTATAACTTACAATTGTCCCATCATTGATTCCATTGAACACGTGAACGGTCACTATAAAGGTACTTGGAAAAGTATAGTCAATGGTAGGTGCCTCTGCTCCCGAATATCCGGCTGGCTGTGGAAGCACTGTCGTCGACCATGTGTTGCCACCATCGATTGAACGATAGAAACCTGTTAGCGTGGGCCCTGTACTGGTATCCACAGCAACAACACACATAATATTCGGATTTAGCGTATTTACAGCAATGGAAGGTTCAAACTGGCTGCCTGCCAAGGCGCCGGTAATATTCACTACTGGCAATATGCTCACCTCTATTCCTTTAAGGGATATTTGTAAATCGGTCTATTAACGTCATTTCCGACTGGAGAATTCGCTGGATAATTTGACCTGTAGAGTCAATAGCATATACATTGATAATGGTGCTTGTAGCACTGAAATAATCACTTTGCACTTCAAAAAAAGCAGCGTTAAGCAGTGGATAGATAAATGTTCTCGTAGCTTGGGGAGTCAATTGAAACAGCTCATGACCAACTGGAATACGCGTAGTTTGGGTTGTGTCCCACCGGAATACTTCAAGTTCAATATTGACGGGGGCATTAAGTGAATCATTGATGCAGTTTACAATGACCTGAGTGGATTGGGTCGCTCCAGTTACGGGATTATAGACAAGACCTGTACTATTTGGCAAAAGATTTCACTCCCTTCACTTTAGAAAAAGGTACTATTCTTCCGTTTAGACTATACTATGTTCCTGTCTATCAGCCGTCACGGCTAATATAAGTGCCTCATCGAAGGATCCTGCTCCTTTTTCATGAACCGCATAATCGTGCACATCTTGCCCTTCGCTCAACAAAACCAAAAAAGCCCTGGGAACCCCCCAGGACCTTGGCATATAGGATTGCGATTTATATAGGTTGAATTATTGATATTTTAGTTTAATCTCCACGAGAGGGAGCGTATCGGTTGAGAGCACTGCACCTGCCTCATTATTTTCTTCTTCAACCACGTCCCACTGCCTGCCAATAAGCATGCACAGCAATTCTATCTCTTGAGCGCTTAATTGGATATGCCGAAGCGTTAACTCCTCTTGGCTGTAGTCCCGATCAATCTTACGATCAAAACGAAAGTCCAGCACCCTTTTCAGACCGTTGATATGCAAAAACTTAAACTTGTATCCGCTCCGAAGAGCCTCCGCCCAATCCTCGGCAACTTCTTCTGCCGCCTGCAACCGTTCTTCCAAATCCATGGTCGGTTCCTTGATCTTGGACAGCAAAGGAGCGAGATCTCTCCGCTGCAAACGATCGATAATAGTCTCAATCGGTTCACCACTCGTCAAAACATTCTCCACCAGCATCCCTACAGGAATCGATAGCCGCACCTGACTCATGCTGAGACCCCCTCTTCTCGAAGATACTGATTGAACCAGGCATTGATCTGTTCGTAACTGTCCACTCGTAGTGAAGGCTTGCCGCTTTTCAGCAGCGAATGATTGGAACCAGGGTAGCGAATCAGTTTGGTTGTTTTGCCGTAACGTTTGAGCGTGGTATAGAGCTCCTCCGCCTGGGCAATCGGAGTCCGATAGTCCTGCTCTCCATGCATGATAAGAAGCGGTGTGTCAATCTTATGTGCATGAGCCAGCGGTGAACGGGACCATAACAGCTCAGCATTCTCTGCCGGATTGCCCCCAATGACTCCCTCCACATAAGATATGCCTATATCACTGGTACCGTACATGGACAGCCAATTGGAGATGCAGCGCTGGGTAACAGCTGCCTTGAACCGAGTGCTGTGGGCAACGATCCAGTTCGTCATAACCCCTCCGTAACTGCCGCCTGCAACACCCAGACGTGACTCATCTAATAGTTCATATGTGTCAAGGGCATGGTCAACCGCCTCCATTAAATCACGGAAGTCTCCACCCGCGAAATCGCCACGACAAGCTCTGGCAAATTCCTGTCCATATCCCATACTCCCTCGCGGATTCACCCATAAAACGGCATACCCTTGTGCTGCAAGTGTCTGCATCTCATAACTGAAAGTGCCCGTATACATTGCATGCGGGCCTCCATGGATTTGCAGAATCAGTGGAGTTTTGGCACTCGAATCCTGCCTCGCAGGCTGCAGCAGCCAACCCTGGATGCGCCAGCCATCTGTGGATGTAAATTCAATCCGTTCAGGTACATTCACTTGGAGTGCGTTGATCCATTCGTCGTTTCTCCGGGTGAGCCGGATCATTTCGCCAGTCTCAACATCCACCCGATATAGCTCTGCAGGGTGATCAGCTGTCAGTGCAGCAATGACGAGTGTAGCTCCATCAGGTGACAATGTATATTGGTACACATCCTTTTCCCCTTTTCCCGTCATGGGCTGGCAGTCTCCATTTGCATGGATACGGTACACATCCACGCTTCCATCGTGCGTACCGAGTACAAGCATGCCTCGTTCAGGATGGTTCACATCCCAGACCGGAGATGGAGACGGACCGGCAGATTTCATATCTCCAAGTGCAGCGTTGCCTAACTGCATATCCAATTTCGCTGTGATCGGCTTAGGCGTTCCGCCTTGTACGGGGACGGTATATAATCGGTTATGACTGCCGCTGCCGAATTCCCGGTCACTGGCAATCAGATTGAACATCTGTCCATCGGGAGAATAGGAGAACTGGCTCACCAGCAGACTGGAATCCGTCACTTTGAAAGGCTCACTCACTCCCGGCCGAATAGTATACACGTCAGTGAAGTACAGCAGATCCGCATCGCCCTCCTTATCCTCCACCTGCTTCGAGATAAAAGCAATGCTCCGGCTATCCGGGGACCATGTTGGTCCACTGACGTTCCATAATCCGGTGATCACTGAAGTGGCCACCCCACTTCGAACCTCATAAACAAACAGATGGCTGTATAGACCGTCCCACCAGCCGGATCCCTCCGCTTTCGGCGTTGTACGTTCATATACTTTGCCACGCAGCTCAGATGCCGTTTGATTCCTCGGCTTATCTTGGTCATCTTGGTCACCTGCATCTGTTAACTGCGCTTTGCTGGTGAAGGCAATATACTGGCCGTCAGGCGACCAAGCGTAATCCAATATTTTTCGCTCGGGCGGAATAAGTTTAACAGGTTCGTCCTCACCTGACGCAAGTATCCATAATCCTTTGCCGCCCTCTTCCAAACGCAAGAAAGCAAGCCGTGTTCCGTCCGGTGTCCAGCTCGGCGCTGTGTCCTTGGTGCCATTCGTGAGCTCGACATCATTGCTGCCATCCAGCGAGATTCCCCGAATCCGGGTGTTGTACACGTTCTTTTGCCGATCTATAGTCTGTTCTACGTAGGCCACCTGTCCATTCGGATGGATTACGGGTTGGCTAATGGAACGATAGTGATATAAATCCTCCGGTATGATCGGTCGTTTGTTCATATGAAGGTCCCCTTTCCCCAGTCCTGTTATTTTTTATTCGTTTCCGTACGTGGATCAAGTACATCGCGCAGCCAATCCCCGAGGAAAATAACACCAAGCACTGTGAATGTAATGGCTAGTCCCGGGAATGTGGCGACCCACCAGCTTGTGGCTACATATTGTCTTCCATCACTGAGCATGCCTCCCCATGAAACGTCCGGCGGCTTAATGCCGAGACCGAGGAAACTGAGCGAAGCTTCCATAATAATGGTCGTTCCGACGTTCATACCGCAGATGACGATAAAGGAAGACAGGATGTTTGGCAGAATGTGTTTTACAATCAACCGTCCATTCTTGGCTCCTATGGACCTGGCAGCATGAACGAAGTCACGCTCCTTGATGCTGAGAACCTCACTTCGAACGATACGGGTAAACGGAACCCAGTTGGTCACGCCGATGACAAAGATCAACGTCGTTATTCCCGGGCCAACGATGGCCATCACAACGAGCATGAACAGAATGGTAGGAATGGCCATGAAGGCATCCCCCACCCGCATGATGACCGCATCCAGCCATTTCCCATAAAATCCGGATAGCAGTCCCAGTATGGCTCCGATCACTCCTGAGACAATGACTGCCCCCATACCGACGATTAATGAAACGCGTGCACCATACACGATTCGGCTCCACATATCTCGGCCTAAATTATCCGTACCAAGCCAATGTTCCGAGGCTCCTCCGTCCAGCCAGGCAGGAGGTTTGAGGCGATTCAGCGGATCGACAGCTGCAGGATCGTGACTCGTTAGCAGAGGTGCACATATGGCGATCCAAACGACCAACAAAACGAGCACAGAGCCAAGCATCCCGGTCTTGCTGATGATCAGTTGTTTCCATATATAGCGAAATCCCCCTTGCGTATGTGAACTCTCCTTTTTCTGTTCCGAACCCGGAATTGGCATTTCATTGCTCCCTGTCATAGATTGCACCTCCTTCTAGTCGAATTTAATGCGCGGATCAAGCAGCCGGTAAGCTACGTCCGTCAGAATATTGGTTATAACTACGATTAATGCAATGACAAACACGGCCGCCTGAACAATCGCCATGTCATGTGTATTGACGGCGACGACCAGAAGCTGTCCCAAGCCCGGCCAAGAGAACACCGTTTCCGTAATCAGTGTTCCGCCGATCAGACTCGTAAACTGCAAGCTCATAATCGTTACAACCGGGATCAAGCCATTCCGGAACGCATGTTTCCCAATCACGACCATCCGGCCAAGCCCCTTGCTGCGTGCTGTACGAATATAATCCTGACTTAGAATTTCCAGCATACTGGAACGAATGAGACGGGTCATCTGTGCGGCCAGACCTACGCCAAGGGTAAATGCGGGCAGGATCAAGTGCGACAGACCACCACGGCCCGAGACGGGCAGAACGCCCAACATAACGGAGAACAGCAGGATCAGCATGATACCCATCCAGAAGTTTGGCATCGCCTTACCGATCACGGATATCCCCGAAATGATCAGATCGGTAAACGTATTACGTTTAACCGCCGAAATGACTCCCAGCGGCACAGCCATAAGCACCGCAAAAAACATGGCTGCTACAGCCAGTTCGAAGCTGGCAGGCAATCTCTCCAGAACAAGCTGCAGAGCTGGTTGTCCATAGCGAAAAGATTGACCGAAATCGCCCTGCAATGCGCTGACGAGGAATTTCATGTATTGCGTGTAGAGCGGTTGATCCAGCCCAAGCGCTTCCGTTAGCACCGCGCGGTCTTCCGCTGTGGCAGTCTCGGGCAGCATCAGGGCAACAGGATCACCCGTGACCCTGACCAATATGAAAACAATCAGCGATACAATGAATAATACCGGTATGACTTGCAGTAAAGATTTGAATACGTACTTCCCCATCCTCATTCACCTCCATGCGATACAAAAGAACGGCAGGAACTTGGTCAACCCAGTCCCTGCCGTTCACGGCCTATCGTTGCAATGACCAGTTGTTCTGCCGGGTCTTACTGTGCTGCAGGTGTAATCTCGTCGGCATAGAACATTTCATCACTGCGCGGCGTGAAGTTCACGCGTGCATTCGTTCCGTAGACCCCTTCCATCTGGTACAGATACACGGCTGGACGTTCCTCTGCGAAGATCTGCTGTACTTGTTGGTACTCTTTTTCACGAGCCTCAGGGTCCATATTTACCAATGCAGATTGAAGCAATTTCTCCACTTCCGGATTATTGTAATCCGATTCTCCTTTAGCTTCTTCCAACATGTAACGGTTGTAGTTATTTGAAGCGTCGAACAAGGAGTTGCCGATACCGATCATGAAAATTTCCTTGAATGATTTGGAGCTGTAACGTTCACTGAAAGCACTTGGCTCCAGCACGTCCATATTGATTTTGAAGCCTGCTTGCTCCAGCATGGCAGCAACTACTTCAACCTGTTCCTTATATTGTGATGAAACGGAAATGGTCATCTCGGCTTCGCCTTCAGCGTAACCCGCTTCTTTCAGAAGCTGTTTGGCTTTTTCCAAATCATATAGGGATGTTTTGTATAATGACGGATCTGCACCAAAGTTACCTGGCGTTACAGATGTACGAGTGACGATACCTGCTCCGCCTGCAATGCTGTCGACAATACCTTGTTTGTCGATGGCCAGATCAATGGCTTCACGGACTTTCGGATCAGCTGTAATGCTGCCTTCTGTCTGACGGAAGATCAGCTGCAGCACGCGCTGGATTGGCGCTTTGACAATTTTCTTGTCTGCTTCACCTTCAATGCGGGCGATGTCTGTAGATGGAATCGATGCAGCGACGTCAACTCCACCCGCGAGCAGTTCGGATACCCGTGTGGAAGCCTCAGGAATTACGCGGAATACGACTTCATTCCATTTCGGTTCATCGCCATAGTAGTTCTCATTCTTCACGAGTACCACACGATCATCTTTGGTCCATTTGCTGAATTTATATGGTCCGGTTCCTACCGGCTGTTTCAGGAAAGCATCCATGCCATTATCCTCGATATATTTGGCAGGAAGGATGCCTGCTCCCATTTTCGAGAGGCGGTTAAGCAGGAGCGGATCCGGACCGTCTGTAATGATATCCACCGTATGCTCATCAACAGCTTTAACTTCAACGATATTCTTGAAATAGCTGTTTTGTTTAAGCGTTTCATCTTTGGCTACACGCTCTATTGTATATTTGACGTCTGCTGAAGTGAATGGATCACCATTATGGAACGTAACCCCTTCACGCAGCTTGAAGCGCCAGGTGGTGTCATCCACTTGTTCCCAGGATTCAGCAAGTCCAGGCACTTTATTTTGTTCACTGTCGTTTTTGATCAGATAATCGAATACGTTAACCAGAACCGCCTCACTGGATGTATTGTTGTTGTTATGCGGATCGAAGCTCTCAATATCCGTTGCTGCTGCGATCGTAAGTGTTGTGCTGGCAGCTCCGCTGCCTTCCGTTCCACTTGATGCCGAATTGCTGTCTGTACCCGTGCTTGTTCCACCGCATGCGCTGAGCACCAATACTACAGCCAGTAATGTAATCCACATGCCAGTCCATTGTCTTTTTTTCATTTGGAACGTTCCCCCTCAGAAGTTGTGTTTCTTGCCAAAAACTCAAGTGCTATGGATGACAGCATGCCTACACCATACGGCATTGCTGTTTCATCCAGATCAAACATCGGATGATGAAGCGGATATCTTGTCCGCTCTTCCTCATTGCCCGAACCAAGACGGAAGAAAACGCCAGGAATCTGTTCGCAATAGAAGGCAAAATCTTCACCGCCAGTAGAAGGCGGAATGCTGCTCCATCCTTTTGCCCAATCCAATCCATCAACAGTTTCGGTAAGCAAGTCCACCATCGCATGATCGTTAACCACGACCGGATATCCATCGCCATAAACAACTTCATGCCCTGCGCCGAAGGAAGCGCACACCCCACTAACGACTTGTTCAATCAATGCAGGCATGCGTTCACGAAGGGTGGGTGAGAGTGTGCGCACCGTACCGATCATCTCCACCTCTGGCGCAATGGCTGTGCCCATATACCCGCCAGTGATTTTGCCAATGGTGACTACAACGGGCTCCAGCGGATCCACCAAACGACTGGCGATATTCTGCAGCGCTGTGATGACCTGAGCCGATACGGCAATCGCATCGATGCCTTCATGCGGCCGTGCAGCATGTCCACCTTTGCCGTATACACGAATCACCAGACGGTCTGCCGAAGCAAAAGCTACCCCTTTACTCACACCAACGGTACCCGTATCCTGGCCAGGTGTCACATGCAGACCTGCGATCGCATCCACTTTCGGATTCTCCAGTACACCGTCCTGAATCATGGCGCGTGCACCGGCAAGCCCCTCTTCTGCTGGCTGGAACACAAACTTGATGTTGCCCGACTTCGGTCTGCCGAGACCGGTAAGCAGCTCAGCTGCTCCCATCAAAATGGTGGTGTGGGCATCATGACCGCACAAGTGAGCCTTGCCTTCAACCTGGGAGCGATACTCCGCCGATTTCTGATCCTGGATCGGAAGAGCGTCCATGTCTGCCCGGAGCGCAATGGTTGGACCATCCGTTTCCCCGCGAAGCAAACCGACAACCCCGGTCCTGCCAACATGACGGGTCACTTCAAGCCCCAGGCTCTCCAGATGTTCGGCCACGATTCCTGAAGTACGCACCTCTTCGTATCCGATTTCCGGATGGCGATGGAGGTCTCTCCGCCAGTTCGTGAGCTTCGGCTGCAGCTGCTGTGCGAGTTCAAATAGTGTTGTTTGTTCCATTATTGCTCATTCCCTTCCTGTGGTTCTGATGAGACCAACCGTGAATAGATGGCATCAGCGGAAAATGCAATGTGACGTTTCATCGTATCTCGAGATTTCACCGGATCACGTGATTTCAGCGCTTCAAGTATCTCGGTATGTACTCCTTGGTTAAGAACCCGAATGTTTTCATCGTAAGGCATCAGATCCAGCGCAGGATTAATCTTGGTACGAATCTGTCTGACGGCCGTTTCCAGGTAAGGATTCCCTGACGCCTTGGCAATCGTCAGATGAAACTTGACATCCAGTGCCCTGAACCATTCCCGGGTACAATCTGGCTCGATACTCTGTTTGATGTATGCTTCCAGCAGCTCCAGTTCGCCTGCGGTGATCCGCTCAGCAGCCAGAAAAGCACCTTCCGGCTCCACGATTGTCCGATATTCAAACACATGTAACATCTGATCCCAGTCACGCATGATTTCTTCCTTGGTTCTTTTGTGTGCATTAGCCGTGATGGGCAGTACGAATGTTCCTCCCTTGGCACCAACACGTTTTTCAATCAATCCCTTACTCTCAAGAGCAGATAAGGCTTCACGAACCGTAATTCGGCTTGCATTGAACATTTCGGCAAGTTCACGTTCCGAAGGGAGCTGATCTTCACTCATGATTTCTTTAAGGATAATAGCTTCCTCTAACTGTTCTCTGATAAACTCACTGACCTTTATTGCAGAAACTTTCTCAAACTGGAAAGTCGCTTGGTTAAACATATCAACACTCCGATCGATATAATGTCTAAACCTTATACCATTAACTCTTATTCATAATATAATTCCGAGTAAACAGATATGCAATGTTTTTTTTCAAAATATCACAAATATTTTTTTAATCCGACAAAAATGCCTAATCTAATAACGAAAAAGACGCTGCCGAATATCAGCAGCGTCTTCCCATCGTTTAATTAGTGTGGCTTCGAAAAAATTAGTTTTGCTCGTTCAAGTACACCGCTTTTCCCGTGCGAGCAGATTCATAGAGAGCTTCGAGAATTTGCGATACCACCAGAGCTTGTTTAGGTGTAACTACAGGTTCTTGATCCTTATCGATCGCTTCAATCCATTTTCTCATCTCAACATCCGGCGCACTTTCCGACTTCCCGTCATAGAACGCTACGCCGTCTGCACTAAGGGAGATCTCATTCGTATAGAGACGGCTGAATTTCTCGCCGTTAATGCGCAGGCCATTCTTCATGTCGGCTCCGGCTTCCGTTCCACTAAGACTGCATTTTGCTTCATCTACATCCAGCGAATTCAGCGCCCAGCTGGATTCCAGCATGATGGTCGCCCCATTTTCCATCACGATCATGCCGAAGGCCGAATCCTCAACCGAGAATTTCTTCGGATCCCACGGGCCCCATGCATTCGCTGCATTTTCCTTTTGGGAGAGCTCATGATACGTCGTGCCTAGAACCACTTTGGGTTTGTAGTTGTCCATCATCCAGAGTGTCAGGTCCAGTGCATGTGTACCGATATCGATCAGTGGTCCGCCGCCTTGTTTTTCTTCATCGAGGAAAACACCCCACGTTGGTACGGCTCTTCTGCGAATCGCATGTGCCTTGGCAAAATAGATCGATCCCAGATCGCCTGCTTCGCACATCTGCTTCAGGTACAAGCTGTCTTCTCTGAAGCGGTTATTGTATCCAATGGTCAGCTTTTTGCCTGTGCGTTCAGCTGCTTCAAGCATGCTCTGTGCTTCGGCGGATGTCTTGGCCATCGGTTTTTCACACATGACGTGTTTGCCCGCTTCAAGTGCAGCAATGGAGATTTCAGCATGCGAAATATTTGGCGTGAGTACATGAACGATATCAATCGTTTCATCCTTCAGCAGCTCCTGATAATCCGTGTATACTTCGGCTTCGGCACTGCCATATTTCTCTTTGGCTTCCTCAGCCCGTTCAGGAACAATATCACAGAATGCAACCAGTTCAACATTATCGAGCTTGCTCAAACTTGGCAGATGCTTGCCATTCGCAATCCCGCCACATCCAACAATTCCAATTCGATACATTTTACTCATATCCATTCACCCTCACTTTTGATTTGGTTTGTTTTATCTTCCGAAAAGCGGACGGGGTCATGCCCAGGCGCTTGCGGAAGACGGCATGCAAATAGTTGGCATTGGTAAAACCGGAGACGAGCGCAATTTGTTCAATTGATCCATTGCTTTCCTCCAGATTGCGGCACACTGCCCCAAGGCGAATATCCTCCAGCACACGGCTGAACGGCATGCCTGGCTGCACCTGATAAAATATCCGCTGCAGTTGTCTGGTGCTGATATGTAGCTTCTCTGCCACATTCTCCAGTGTTACGGCATTGGAATAGTTGGCCTCCATATACTGGACAGCGTATTCATACCTGTACATGGACATATCCCGCTCCGGTGCTTCAACCCGGATTTCGCCGTTATCATGGGCACGAACGGTTCTCAGCAGAATGCTGATTACAAGCTGTTTAATGGATGTATAATACCCGATCAGTTTACGATCACATGCTTCATACGCTTCCAAAAAACAGTTCATGGCCCGGTGATAATCATGCACCGGAACGAGGGGCAGCGCTTTGAGCTTGGCGATCGTTTCCTCGGATTCTGCGGCTTCCCACGGATCGACATCCTCTCTGGGCTGCTCAACAATATCCACATGGAGACATAGTTCATCCATGTCCTCTTCGGCATCGGCCTCTTGGTAGTGAACGACGCCAGGTCCAGTCAAATAAAGCATGCCTTCGGACAAGGAATGCATCTGGTCTCCCAGAATAACTTTCCCCTTGCCCCGCGGTATAAAATGAAATTCAAATTCCGCATGGTTATGAAAATCAACGATTCGACCTGCCGGAAATGACGTTAAGTGAAATCGTAAAACCCGTATTTCGTAATGTCCCCAAGCAATGGATATATCCAAACGCTCGAGGAGATCCTGTCGTTCAAGCATTTTTTCAAAAGGATATCGGTTCAATGTCGTACCTCCCCAACCAGCCTAACCTTGCAAATCACTGAGGGAGATCCTGCGTCCTTCCTTGGCAGAGGTGTTGGCAGCTTCCATCAGGCGTGTCAGCTCGGCGGCAATCTGCAGATTCTCAGAAGCCAAGGAATCATTCTGAATATGGGAAACCCACTGACTGAATGCGCTTTCTCTTTTCTCCAGCAACGGAAGCTCAGTCCACTCTTTAACCGCCTCTGTACCCGCATTGGTCCGGATCAGCAGCCTGTCGTCAGGTGTACCATACAACAAGGTGCCTTCCGTTCCATGAACTTCAATGGTAAATGGAGAGTGACTGTTCACGAAACCGGCCTCAACCACACCGATCGCTCCAGAATCCGTAAACAGGGTTGCAACTGCATTATCTTCTACCTCTTTGCCTGTGACATAGCCGAAATTGGCACTCACACCTGTCACTTCCTGACCCAAAAAGAGTCTGGTTAAATACATCGGATGGCACCCCAGGTCAATCATAGCACCTCCCTGACAT
Source organism: Paenibacillus sp. P13VS (assembly GCF_015143645.1). Classification (NCBI taxonomy): domain Bacteria; kingdom Bacillati; phylum Bacillota; class Bacilli; order Caryophanales; family Paenibacillaceae; genus Paenibacillus; species Paenibacillus sp. P13VS. The sequence goes on from NZ_WYEV01000001.1 coordinate 17,521, forward strand.
TCCTCCAAGTTATAAAAATGCTGCGGCAGCCAGTCTGCAATCGCTCCGTTATGAGACAGGCGAACCCGGACATAAGTCACTTTCCCCAATAAACCTTGCTGGAGCACATCCTGAATGGTTAGCGTATACCCGTCATTTAAGCGAGGTAAGGATACGGTCATCTTGACTCCCTGCTCACGGACTTCAGCCAGGATTGCATTCACCTCTTTGACCGTTGAAGCAATGACTTTTTCCGTAAAAATATGTTTACCTGCTCTTGCGGCAGCGGTGATGACGTTCTGGTGGTCACGGGTAGGTGCATCCACGATCACGGCGTCAATGTCCTTCTGTGCCAGCATCTCTTCCAGAGATGAAAAGTAGGGTACTTTCAGTCGTTCGGCAGCTTCCTGCCCCCGCTGAACATTGTCATCCCATACCGCTGCAATTTCAGTGTCCTCATGTTCCTGGACTTGCTTGATATAATCCCATGCATGCACATGCCACAAGCTTATTTTACCAATTCGAATGGTCACGATGTCTTACCTCCTATTATATAATATCCTGACATTTAAATATAAGTTATCACAGACTTCATTTAATTTTAATAGAATCAGACGACAACAAATATACAAAATTACGACATCCCATTCAGAGTCGACGTTCTGAGTTCAACAAACTAAGAAGCTGTCTTCTCCATGATTTTGCGGTTAAAAGGCTTTCCATTAAGGTTTAATGGCTAATCATGAAAATGCAAAAAAAGAACCAGGGCTCATGCTAACGCATGGCCCTGGTCTTGCTTCATTGAATGGATTCTACTTCATGGACATTCGCGATTTAAGGAAGCAAATTCTCTTCTGCAGTTACTTCCGGTTCCGGTTCAGGAGTGTTCTCTTCCCCGGCAGTTACGTATAACCGACCTGGTGCTTCGGTCTCGATTTTGTTGCCCGCTGCATCCTGAACGCGAATAACAATGACTCCACCCTCAAGGACTAACGAGGAAGGTGTAGTATATGTTCCCGTATAATGACCGGGCTCTGTCTCCACCAGTGGAATCTCCGATCCGCCTTCCGCATTCAGATTCAGCGGCAGCTGGATTCGGAATGAAGCCTGCAGTCCTGGAGCACTGTCGAAGGAAACTGTTACGGTTTCTCCGGATGCAATTCGCACATCTTCGGCAGGTGCAATATTGGTCAACTCAGGCAGCGTTGTTTCCACGTAGACTTTACGGGTTACCGTTGTTTTATTGCCCGCGACGTCCGTCGCAATGACCGTAATCGTGTTTTCGCCTTCATTGACGAGAATACGATGACTGAAGCTTCGGTCTTTCTCCAATTTGACTGTCTCGCCGTTTACGGTAACCTTGTTGAGGAATTGATCCACTGCGCTGCCTGTAACATGCACCACTTCAGCGTTGGTTCGACTTCCTTCCTCAGGCGTAAGAATAGTCAATTGCGGAGGCGTCAGATCCTGGATAATAACAACAGGAAGTGAGCGATCCGTTACTTTACCATCAATTATTGCCTCTGCAGTAAAGGCATTGACTCCTGAACGAAGTTTGGCGTCAAACTTGAACGTTCCGTTGGTTACCGTTGTTGTTCCCGCTACATCTTTGCCATTGTAGATTTTGATCTGAGCTCCATTCGCCGGAGAAGTACCTGATACGGTGAATGTCGTTTTATTGGAATACGTATTGCTTGGTGCCGTAAGAACGGGTGCGTTTACCGGATATCTCACCACCGCCCGAATCATATAGTTACCTTCTTCTGCCGGTGCTGTGTCCCATACGCCGCTTACGCGCTGCCAGCTTCGTCCGGCATTGGTTCCGTTCTCATCGGTAGCGAGTCCCGGTGCACTTGTTCCTGCAACGGATTGTATATACACGATATAGAAATCTCCACTCGTGATGACCGGTTCCGGGAATTCAACGCTGGTCCACTGATCGTTGCGCAGTGCTGTTCCCTCAAACGGTCCAGCCAGCAAACGCCCCGGTGCTCCATTTGCTCCGGAAGCATCATAGACAGCATATTGGAATCCGGTTCCACCAGGCACAGGCCACTCTGTGTTCCAGAATCGGAACGATGCGCCTGTTACTTGAGCGGTTGCTTGCTCAGGTGTCATCCGGACCGCCCAGGCATTATCTGCGGCTACAAAGGCTCTTGCATTCTCCGCTGTACCGTCATCATATGCGATTTCTCCAGGGAAACCAATAAACGGCTTCAATGCCACACTTGCATCCGCAGCACCATTCCCTGGTACCGTCACAGTAACGGTTTTGCTGTAATAGTCTGCAGCTCTGACGGAGACGGTATAACTTCCTTCCAGCACATCCAGTACGAAACTGCCGTCCGACCCGGTACGAACCTCGCCTACCTGGGCATCTTCCAGTACCAGAACGGAAGCATCGGCCACCGGTTCGCCTGTACGCTCGTCGGTAACGATACCTTCAATCGTACCATGAGGTATAGCTTCCAGATTGAAATTGGCTTTTGCACCACTACCGTCGGTAATGGTTACTGCTTGTGTACGCGGATAATAACCATAGGCCTCCGCTTTCAAAGTATAATCACCCGCCACATGCGTGAAGCTGTATTTCCCTGTGGATGGATCGGTTTTCACCGAACGTCCGGTTTCAATGACCGTAACCGTTGCACTTGCAGGCAGGCTTTGTGGATTAACGGAGCCTGTTTCCGGTTTCTCAGCCTCAGGCTGCTGCTGCTTGGATTGATTGAATTCTGCTTTATCGGTTCGGGTAACCTTGTACCAGGAGTTGTCATATTCCGGTTTTGGCTTGTCACTGCTCAGCACTACCGAACTATCCTGTGTAACCGTCTCTGGAGCAATGCTCAAGATGCGGAAATCATCAATATACCAACCGCTCTTGACCACACTGCTATCGGAGGTCAGGCGGAATCGGAATTGAACTTCGTTTCCAGTCAACGAACTCAGATCATAAAAGACCGGTGTCCATTGCTTACCATTCGAATTATGTGAGAACTTGCCCAGCTCTGACCATGTGCTTCCACCATCAGATGAAGCTTCCACATAGCCAAAATCATATCCGCTCTCAATTTCATACCAGTGGTTGAATGTCAGAGTAGCATCATTGGTATCCGTCAAATCCACAACGGGTGAAACCAGTGAGTAGTTTGAACCATTCTCATACGTACTGTCCAGATCCGTTGCCCAGACATTTGGCGGAGAAACGGCACTCGCCGGTCCACTGACTGGAACCCCGCGTTCCCACTCATCCTTCGTTCCCGAATGAGTCCAGCCATTATTGTCATTACCGTCAAATTGGTCGACGTAAATGTCTTCCGGCACCTCAACCGAGATGGATACCTCATTCGACTTTTCACTCTCATTGCCGCTATAATCCAGAGCCGCAACGGTGTAATAGTACGTTGCATCCGTTACTGTAGCTGTATCCGTAAATGTTGTCGCTCTTGTATTTCCGATCGCCTCGTATTCGGCACCCGAAGTTGTCGAACGATACACGACATAAGACTCTAGATCCTCATCGTCAGGTCCATTCCAGGATAAAGCCACATTACCCAAAACGTCAGCTGTAGCACTCAGCTCTACAGGTGCACCCGGAGCGATATCATCTGGTGCTTGTACAGAGAAGTCATCGATATACCAGCCTGCCTTTTGTACCGTGTTGTCACTGGTCAGATTAAACTGGATGAACACCTGTTCTCCTGCATATTCACGCAGGTCCACATACTGGGTTTTCCAATCACCGCTTGTGCCAGTGAAGCTTAATAGTTCTTCAAATACATAGTCACTGTCTTCTGTCGCGATGTATACCTTACCGAAGTCAATATTGCTCTCCAGATCAAACCAGTGTTTGAACGAGAGTAATGCCCCTTCAGGACTTTCGGTTAGATCAATAGGTGGAGCGAGCAGATAGGCGTTGCTGTTTGCGGCATACGTACCTTCCAGGTTGGTCGCAATGACCTTCTCGCCGGAGGCTGCACTGCCAGGTCCGCTGGTTGGCGCACCCCAAACCCATGTGCTTCCTGTACCTCCTGTTGTGAAGCCCAACTGATCTTCTTCAAAATCCTGAACATATCCAGGCTGGACTCCATTGGATACAGCCACTTTGTACACCTGGCTGTCAAATCCGTTGTTGCCGTAATCGTTAACCCGGATATAATATTCCACGCCTGCAGGTTCAATCAGGAATGCCGGAATGGAAGTGGAATAGGTTCCATCCTTGCTGTCTCCTGCTATGCGATTCATCGGCAGATAGACATACTGGCTTGTTCCCGTCGTTTTGGCAAAAGCCTCTACGGAGACCACTCCCACATTGTCCGTTACATGAGCCGTCAGCGGAATATCGAGTCCGGTAAAGGCTGAATTCACAGGTGTATGCTGGAGTACCGGTTCTTCCAGATCATCTCCTGCCGTTACCACTCGTCCGGATACGGTTCCTATTCCTTCAAGCACGGAACCCACAGCGTCCAAGGCATTGATAATACCATGCCCGTAACCGTTGTTGGGCGAAGTTGGAAATTGACTGTCCGTACGCGGTGTTGCTGTATCCATAATGATCTGTTCCAGCTGATCTACGCTCAGGGAATGATTGGCCTGGAGCAGTAATGCAGCAAGTGCAGTCGTATGGGGACCCGCCATGGAAGTTCCATTCCAACCTCCCTCGTATACCCCGCCAGGAACAGCTGATCGGATATTGACTCCTGGTGCCGAGACTTCCGGCTTGATCTCATCATATGGAGATGGACCCTGAAGTGAGAATGAGGCCAGGTTACCGTTAATATCTGTTGCTCCTGTGGAGAAGCTTTCCGGATAATTCGCTGGATTCGCAACTGAGCCTGGGCCACCTGGATTCGTTAATCTCACATTACCTGCCGAAAACTCAGGGAAAATCTGTGCATCCCGCCAGGCTTGTACCATTGGCCGGAACCACTCGTCCAGTCCGGCACCACCACCCCAGGAGTTGTTGACAACATCCGGGGCAAGCTCAGGATGCAGGTTGCCTTCGGCATCCACTGGAGCGATCAGCCATTGCCCGCCGTCCAGGATGATGGCATCAGTGGTTTCCGGATTGAATATCCGCACACCGATCCATTTGGCACCTGGAGCCACACCGATCTGATTGCTTCCATCTTCCTCCGAACCCACCATCGTACCCATCGTATGTGTACCATGCCCGTCTTCATCCGCAGGCAGGGAAGCGTTACTATGTGGATCATACCAGCTAAGCTCTGGATCAACGATATTACCAGATGCATCGAATCCTCTCCATTTGCTGCGAAGAGCTGGATGATTGTAATCAACCCCACTATCCAAGTTGGCAACGACGATGCCTGTTCCATCGATTCCTCTCTCCCAAACTGCGGGTGCATTGATATAATCGATATTCCATTCGACATTTTCTGTTGTCAGATTATCCTTTGTTGCAGCTGCCGAGTCCTTGGAAGTTGCTGCATCTTCCTTGACCGGTGTTTTTGCAGGAGCTGCAGACGGAGCTGCACTTGCATTTTCTTTGCTCACCTCAGCTTTTTGCAAGTAACGCGTTTCGTTAGGGAGAACTTTCTCCACTTCAGGCAGAAGAGCAATCTGTTCCATGACTTCCTTGGTACTCGTTACGGCGAGTGAATTGACGATAAAATAGCTTTTATATTCTTTGACATTTCCTTTGTCAATTTCTTTCTCGAGATAGCTTTCAAGCGTGTACTGCGTCCGCGAAGCCGTTTCCCGGAGAGAGCTGACAACCGAATTTCGTACGGACAGCTTGGTCGCTGATGCCGTCTGTTTCTCGATCGTCGCCTTTTCCATGGCCTGTTTCGAGACCGCTGACGTATCCACCTGCTCCTTCATTTTTACGAGATAGGTGACATAGTCGCTACCCTCAAACTGTTTGGTCAATTTCGCGTTGACTTTGGATGTCGAAACCTTGGCCTGGCTTGATTTCATGTCGATTTTTTGTGATGTGGAGTTTTCAGCTGAAACCGGATGTACAATCGAAAATGCAAGGAGAAGCGAGAGGCCCATGGAGATGGGCTTGCGTAACCGATTACTCTTAATCAAACTTTTCCACTCCTTTTACCCGGTTTTTGGATTATTCTGATGCTTAAGCCCTTCTCAATTAAAATCAAAATGGAATTACGGCCTTTTGCGGACACCAATAGACGCCCGAATCATTACATAGAGCCTCACCTCCTTTAAAGGTCTGGTTACACAGGCGATATGAAACGGTAGCAGCAGATTGTAAGTCTTGGAAGTTTAGAAATGGAAGAATGATAGGCCCAAACATGAGAGTGAATGTTGATAAGCATTCATATAGGAGGGTAATCACTTGCGTTAGCAGAAAGCTTGCCAGGGAGTGAATGAAACGTTCATTTGCGATTTGTGCGAGTAATGTGGGAATCTCTTTAAAATTACATGTAATAACCAAATTGCAATTTAAATGGATTTTTATGGAATAGTATATCGCCACCATTTGATATGTACAAGCACTTTTCTAGAAAAATATAGAAAATAAGACTTTTTAATGCTTTTATATGTCTGTTGTCTCTCTTAACTTGGTATCGTTTTTTTCACAATTGCGCACCATTGGTACCGTCATAGATTCAAATCATGTCTTTATGACTAAGACTTGCTGTGTAAGAGACAACTGAACTGCATAGCACACTCTCGACACAACGATTGGAATAACAAAAAGAACCGACAATGCTGCCGGCTCCATCCTTTGCTTAGTCCATTTCAATCTTGAATACAACAGGCGAGTCGCTCTTCACATCAGTTGTTGTGATCGTCAGCGCATCTGCTGTTCTTCCCCATTGCGGGCGTTCATCAAATCCCAAAATCTCAATATTTTTGATTATTCCTTGGAAGTGATGTGAATTCTCTTTCAAGGATCGAATACGAACCTCTCCGTTGTCCGGATAGACAAGAACCGTGGCGTATAGACTGCTGTCTTTTACTGTAAAACGAATATCTTCACTGGTAAACATCTTGGGTTCTCCGTCTGTGAATTGGCCTTCCTTCACTTCTGTCGGACCTTCGCCGTAAGTACGCCAGAAGGAAGTATCATAGATGGCCTCTCCGTTCACGCCGAGCCACTCCCCTATGGCTAACAGAATATCCCGGTCCTCCTCCGGTATGCTGCCATCCGCTTTGGGTCCAACATTGAGAAGCAGATTGCCGTTTTTGCTCACAATGTCGACCAGATCCCTGATGATTTCATTCGCTGTTTTGTAGTTGTTATTTTCCGTGTAGCACCAGGAGTTTTTGGCGACAGCCGTATCGGTTTGCCAGTAGTAGGGCTTGAGTTCGGCAAACTGCCCTCGTTCCACGTCGGGAACGGCACAGCCCAGCACAAACGCGTCATGTTTGTAGTTAATGACTACAGGAATTCCCCACTCTTCTCCTTTGTTATAGTAATATGCGCTGAATTTTTTCAGGTAGGGCTTGAAGGCTGCAGTCTGAATCCACCAATCAAAATAAAAGACTTGAGGCTGATATTGATCCACCAGCTCACAGCAGCGAACCAGCCAGTCTTCCAGAAACTCCTTGGAAGGAGGCGAGCCATACAGATCATGGTGATCCGGTTCAGGCATGGCAGGCCAGTAGAAATCTCCGCGTTTTAGGGGTTCCTGGATATCCGATTCGAATTCCTTCCCGTGGGACATGAAGAACCAGTGCTCTGCCCGGTGCGAGGAGACGCAAAATGTAAGATCCTGCTTCTCATAAGCGGTCTTCATCTCCCCGATAAGATCCCGTTTGGGTCCCATTTCAACTGTGTTATAGTGGGAAATGGAGCTTTTATACATTTGAAATCCGTCATGGTGCTCAGCGACAGGCATCACATATCTTGCTCCAGCCTTTTTGAATAATGTGGCCCATTCGTCTGCATCGAACTTTTCCGCACGGAACATGGGAATGAAATCCTTATATCCAAACTCCTTCGGGTGTCCATATACTTCAAGATGGTGTTCATGGGCTTTGGAACCCTGGATATACATATTACGTGAGTACCACTCACTATCATAAGCCGGAATGGAATACAATCCCCAGTGAATGAAAATGCCGAACTTGGCATTCCGGTACCAATCCGGGACCTGATACGCACGGAGTGACTTCCAGTCATCCTTGAATCGCCCTTCAGCAATGGTGGCTTCAATCTTTTGCAAATATTCGGTATGCTCCATCGTTTATTCTCATCCCTTTCGTTATCCTGTTCCCTTGTATTGTAGCGGTAGGTTGAAGGGATGGACATGCAGAACACTAACTTTTGGATGCACAATAATAACCTTGTAAGGAGATACACTCATGAATCATCAGACGCTGCTTACGAACTACCTGTCCAACCTGCAGGTGGAATTATACATGGTCAACTATAATCGGTGCGATAGCGACTGGCGTTATCTGGATTACACCCCCGACTACAGCAAATTCTATTGGATCAGCGAAGGAGAAGGATGGTTAAAGATTGGGGATCAGGAGTATTATCCTGTACCTGGACAGCTTTTTTTGATGCCAGAGGGGGTCACTCAATCCTATTCAGTCATTAGCGATCAGCCTTTTCTGAAGTATTGGTGTCATTTCAGCGCCAAGGTCGGAGGAATTAATTTATTTCAAATTATGAAGTTCCCTCACTTTTGCACCATAGAACGCCCTGAATTGGTCAATGAAATCTTCAATCAAATTCTTCTGTATGCGAGATCCGGTGAGGTATATGCTCACATGATGGCCAAAAGCAAACTGATGGAGCTGATATCCCACTATCTGATGAATCTGGATCTGGAACAGATCACGTATCTGAATATACCCGTCATGGAGAAAATGTCTGCCATCCTCGCCTATATCGATGCCCATATTGAAGAAAATATTACCGTTCAGGATCTGGCGCAGATCGCATATATGCATCCCAACTATTTCATTCGCTTCTTCAAGCAGCAGGTTGGCATACCGCCCATTCACTACATTACGGGTAAAAAAGTGGACAAAGCCAAGGAGCTGCTCAGCTGTACGCCGAACACCATTACCATGATCGCTGAACATCTCGGATTTCGGGATTTGTATTATTTTTCAAGGCTGTTCAAGAAACATACCGGGTTAACCCCGACAAATTTCCGCAAACAAACGACACGATTGGTAACATAATACTGGTTATGTATCTCTGTTTCTGAACATCAAAAGGAGTCCCCTGACTAAGGAACCCCGTGAGTTACAACAGCTAGTTATGAATTTCAATGATTCCTTGCCTGGATGATTTTCTTGATTTCTTTCAAATAGGCATATCCGTACTCTTCATCCGGTTCAAGGTATGCCCCTTCCGCCCACTCGTTCCAGGCGTTAACGAACATGAACTCACTTTTGTACCCATGTCGGCTCCGTTCCAGCTGTCTTGACAGATATACCCCAAATTTCTCCGGAGTCGAGCCGATGGTACTCTGCCCGTCTATGCCCCGACGGGGTGTATTATCCCAATTAACAAAAGCACCCGGGTAGATGATCTCCCCGTTTCGATGCGGTGATCTTTCCAGAATGGCAGACCATACCTTGTCGTAGTTCACCACAATATGCTTGTGACTGCCGATATTCAGCTCGATCCAAATTTCGTTTGTGTGACCATGGGCAAAGGTATAATGCGGCTCAAATTCCATGCTTGCATCAAACACCTGACTGGCGTAAGTCGGGAACCCGCCTATCGTTTCAACAAAATGAATACCCTCTAGCCCGTGCTTCACTGCGAGCTTGCGCCAGTACCGAATCATATCCTCACAACGGGGGATGCTGGCAGGCCGATAAATAAGGAACATGGGCTTGCCGTCTACCCGGATATACCGTTTGTCTTTAAATGCCCTCACCAAATATTCGAAATGGTCTTTCCAGTCATTCTCGTCTCCATAGTCCTGTGAAATGAGAACGTCCGATTCCTGACCATCCCATTTACGTGTCCAGGTTTCATTTGCCCACGACAGGCAAAACGGAAAATCAGGTTCCCCGGTTTGTATAATCTCATCAAACGGCTTTTCGAGCAGACGCTTGCCCTTAAACCAGTAGTGATAATAACAAAATCCGTATATTCCGTGATTCCTTGCAGTATCTGCCTGCCATTTGCGCACTGCAGGGTCGGTCAGATCATAGTAATACTCTTGTAACGGTTTCCTAGGCTGAACATGCCCGGAGTATAAGGGAACTGACTTTTTCACATTGGTCCATTCGGTGAAACCTTCTCCCCACCACCTGTCATTCTCGGCAATACGATGAAATTGAGGTAAATACAACGCAATAAGTTTCAATCGGGATTCCTCCATACGTCAGCCGGATTTATCGGAAGATGCGGTCCAGAAGCTGCAGGCTGCTCTGAAGATAGGAATGATTGTATTTGACATAAGCCATCGCCCTGGAAGCCGCCAGTCTTCGCTGATCCACCCGGTTCCAGTAGAAGTCAAACTTCTCTATGAGCTCCTCCTGCGAGTTATAGCTTTGGAACACGTCCGTATCCAGATTCCTATTCGTCGATATCGAATTCAGCTGAAACGTGCCGCAAGAGGCTACCTCCAACACGCTTCTAACCGGAGAGTTGTCCTGAATAATCATTTTGCTGCCATTGTATAACGCAGCCCGATCCTCATGAGCATGCACGGGGATAAACGATTCGAATCGCTTCCACCCTTTTCCCTCCACTCGAACCACTTTGCCGGATAACAACGCATGATTCGCCAAATCGACAAGGCTGCTGCCCGGCTGAGCATCTCCAATGATATAGACATCCGACTCATCTTGCGTGAGTACGGACTGCGGGTAATATACGTTTGGATCGGGCGGAAAAGGAACCTCATAACATCGTGCATTACTCATGCGTCCATAGGTTGGAACGTTCTCCGCTTTCTGTGTAAAGACATAGTCAAATATGGAAATGAATGATTCCGAATGTTTCACACCGGATAGGTCGGTTAACCATAATGCCTTTTTGACCGGTGAAGTCCTTAAGGCTTCCATGCTCTCCTCTGGCAGAATCTCTCCATCTTCCCCGCCCAGTACGAGAACCAAGTCTGTTTTGGAACGTTCCAAATAAGGTCCAACAGGCTGAATCGCCTTAATTTCATATATGCTTTTCACCAGATGCCTCAAACTCTGTTCCACGAGAATGGAAATGGAAGAGGATGCTCGATCATTACAAGGCGTAATGAAGAGAACATTCAATTGTTTGTAGACGACATCCGGAGGAACTTCCTTGGGTGGATGAATGACATCCTGTAGCGTTTGCATCAAATGCTGCTGCAGATCCGCCTGTTGGGCGGTCAGATGATGCTGAATTGACTTCAGTTTCCGATTCAACGTGGCATTCATCTGTTTTATCAACATTCGGTTGGGCAGTTCTGCAGAGAGCTTGTTTTTTTGAGATTTGACTTGCATCCGTCTCTTTTTAGTGATGACCGATCCCTCCCGTTTCATGCGGATTGACGCTCACTGCCTACAATATGCATGGAAGACTGGCTAGGTTTCTAGAGTTGTATTTTTAGGTGTTCAACCAGGAGTGAGTGGGAAATCTCCTCATAAATGTGCAAGAACCCCGTGTCCATCCGGTTCTTGTCCTCATAGAATATATCAAGACCAGATGGGAGTTGATATGTTTGCCAACATTTAATAGCATTCTCGTAACGGGAAGCCAGACCATCAATCAGGATCTGCAAGTGAATGGCAATGAAACGATCGGAGTAGACCTGCAGGTCAACGGAAGCCAGACCATTGCGAACAGCCTGCAGATTAACGATAGTGCATCCATTACGAATAATCTTGGTGTCGGCGGAGTGATCGAGGCAGGGGACAGTGTAAAAGCAGCTACCCAGCTCATGGCTCTGAATCAGCCAACGCTTCCTGCTGTCTTACCAGCTCTGCAGCAGCTGTTATATTATAATCCGGGCGTCCTGAATCAACCCGGCCTTGTCTTGACTGGAACGAGTGGGAATCAATATGTATTATTCGTCGATGATAGTGGAGGAACACCGAATCTGGCTATTCAGATGATATAAAAGGTATGCAAAAAGCCGGTACGCAGAGTAGTTTCTCTCTGCATATCGGCTTTTCTCTGTTCTTATGATGGATTAGGAATCAATATAGACCAGGCGCTTTGTGGCTCCATTGTCAGATTCAAAAGCTTATCGTTGCGTATGTTCAATCGGATATTTTCGGACACTTCTCCCTCATTGAAGAGCACTACGGCAATTGAACCATCCTTGTTACGGAAGGCAACGTTATTTATGGATTCTTGGCTGGAACTGGATTCAATGCGAACGGCCTGCGGGCGAATGATTGCGCTAAAATGAGCCAAAGCATAATAATCCAGCGTATACACAAGCTCACCTGTTTGCTGATTCACCTGCACGATTCCCCGGCAAGTACTGCGACCGAAGCCCGGAACCGTCGGCCCATTGTTTTCATCAAGCGCCATATTCCAAAGTACAAAAGACTTGCTGTAGTTGCGTAATATTTGAATTCCCGTTCGCATGACATTGGAGAAGGCTTGTTTGAACGGTGGAATCCATTCCCCTCCTGATCCTTCTGTAAAATGTACTTCCTTTCCAGCATACGCTTGATACACCTTTGTTTGTGCCGATGCTTCACCCCCGTACCAGTGCCAGGCAACACCGTCAACGTCCTCTCCCGCCTGCTCCAGCACGGTAAGTGGATAACCCGGTTCATCCCAGTTGTGATCATAACAGAGAATCTTGGTCTGAATGCCTTGGCTGACAAAGGCAGGTTTTAGATGATTCTTGATAAAATCGGCCTGTGCTTCCGCAGGCATCAGCATGCCTGGATAATGGCCCGGTTCATACAATGCCTCATTCTGCGGTGTCACTGCATGGACGGGCAGTCCATGTTCCCCGTACGCTTTGATGGTTTTGGCAAAATATTCGGCGTACACCGGATAATACTCATGCTTCAGTTGTCCCGTTATCATGGACCCACTTGTTTTCATCCAACCCGGAGCACTCCAGGGCGAAAGAAAGAGCTTCAGATCCGGATTTAATTCGATCGCCTTGCGGGTTAAGGGAATTACATCCTCCTCATCATGCGCAATACTGAAACGAACGAGATCCGGATCAGTTTCCCCTTCAGGCAGATCATTATAACTGTATACCGTTCTGGCATAATCCGAAGCGCCCATTGGATTGCGAATGACCGACAAGCCGATGCCATCCTGCGGGTGAAATAGCCTGATCATCAGCTTCTCCCTCTGTTCTTCACTCAATATCTGATGAATCAGATACGCTGACGAATCGGTAAATGAAGCTCCGAAACCATCCATCTCCTGAAAAGTATGCTGATCATCCAGCTTGACTTCAATTGGCTCCCGGTTCGATTGAAGCAAGTTCAATTGTTCTTCTGATACCGGCTTAAATAGTTCATGTTCTCCTGTTGATCGATAGATCTTGAATTGGCTCATCTGATCCCCTCCGGTTTTCTTTTATTGGATGCCTAATTTCTCCTTATTCTGTTTCATCTTCTCACTGCGAACCTTTACGATCTCATCCCAGCGATTTTCATCCAGGAATGCCTTGTAAGCGGCAAGTGCACCATCAAATGCAGCATCATCCTTCGCTCGAACCATGCTTACCAGTGTCGAATTCCATTTGGTGTTGATGGCTGACAAGGCACGTGCTTCCTGTGTTCCTTGATCCGGATTGATATTCTCCAGAATAAAATGAGGTTTCAGCTTGCCTTTGCCCCATTCCTGCATTTGTTTAATCGACTCCGGAAAAGCATCGGCACTTAACGCTTTGTGACGATCATGACCGAAGAACATGAATTCGCCCATGCGATAATCCTTTTTGAACTTATCCGCATTGTTGAGCTGCAGGTCCTTCACGGCTGGCAGTAATTCAACCGTACCGTCCGCTTGGGTCTCGTAGGTTTCACCTTCGATACCGTAGTTCATCAGCGTCTGCCCCTCCTCACTGAGCAGATACGTGAAGATCTGAATGGCTTTGGCCGGATCCTTGCTGTCCTTGGAAATAAAGTTGATCATCCAGCCCGTTATGCCGGATTGATTCAACGTTGGAGCATGGCCTTTGGTACTCTGTGGACCGTCAATTGCGATATACTCCTTGCCAGGGTTAGCACTCATATAAATTTGAAGATTGCCTCCTTGCTGTGGTGTGCCGTCCAGCAGCATCGTTGCATATTTTCCCGATTTCACTTTTTCCTCGAAGGCCGTACCGTCATCTGCAAAACTGTCATCACTGATATTGCCATCTCTGTATACGGTGTTCAGCGTTTTCAACCAAGTGAGGTAGTCTTCATCCAAATTACGATCATAAAACTCGCCGTTCTCGTTCTCCAGAGGTACACCGATGAAATCCTGCAGCGTATCTCCCAGCGAACCAGTACCTTCTCCGATGGCGTTAAATCCGAATGGGATCAACGTTGGAAACTTTTCTTTGATCTGCTTCATTACGCTCTGGAATTCTTCCGGTGTTCCAATGACTGGACTTCCCAGTGCCTCATAGACATCCTTACGGATGATAAATGCTGTTTTGGCCGGAATGTTACCGCTATCATAATCGGCTTGTGTATTGGAATAGTTCGGATATCCGTAGGTCTTGCCATCAGCCAGCTGGAACCAGTTAAGAGTATCTGCAGCAGCCACCTTGTTGAAATACGGATCATATTTCTCAGCCAGATCATTCAGCGGCAGCGCCCAGGTTGCAGCCTTCTGCACGACAGGAGAGTTAGAATCGAATACGGTCAGCAGGTCCGGCATCTCCCCACCGGCAAAAAAGGTATTTAGTTTCGTGTCATCCCCTGTAATGAATTTGATGTTGATGTTCAGATCCTCTTTGATTTTCTTCGTGACGATGTCTTTGCCAAAATCGGTATTCCACCAGTCCGCGTTAACGTACCAGGTTAGATCCGTTACCTCCTCTTTTTTGTCCAGCTGCCAAGCCGGCGTCTCTGGATCAACCGTGTATCGGTCTTCAATGGAAACCCAGTTCCCCTCACCGGAGCCACCTGCTCCTCCTCCGCATCCTGTAACCAACAATACTGCTGTCAGCAGGGCAGCACTCAGTTTAACCCCCGTCTGACCGATGGCCTTCTTCATGTTTAACATCGAGATTCCTCCTCAGAATGTAGTAAATGCCTTCACAGGCATTCAAAAACCTTTTTAGATCCAACTTGAGTTGGCAGAGTTGGCATTACTCTTTGACAGCTCCCAGCATCATTCCTGATATAAAATATCTCTGAAGGATGGGATAGATCAGCACGATGGGCAAAGTGGTAATGACGATCGTGGCGAGCTGCACACCTTTGGTCGTGGTTTCAATGACTGCAGAGCCTCCGATATTTTGCATGGATTGCGTCTGGGATTGCACAATAATCTCATATAACATCATCTGCAGTGGATATAATGACTGATCCGTAATGTACAACTTGGTTGTCATAAAATCATTCCATTGCCCCACTCCATTGAACAGCGCAATGGTAGCCATTGCCGGCATGGAGAGCGGGATGAAGATTTTGAGGAAGATATGCCAGTCTCCGGCACCATCGATTTTGGCTGACTCCTCCAGAGAATCCGGGACGTTCCGGAAGAAGTTCATCAGAATGACGACATCATAGAAACTAAACAGCGCCGGAATGATATACACCCAGAAGCTGTTGAGCAAGCCGAGTGATTTGATCAACAGGTATGTTGGAATCATCCCGCCCGAGAAGAACATCGTGATTACACCCATGGCAACATATAGCTTCCGGCCCCGTATGTATTTTTTGCTCAGGCCGTAGCCCACCATGGCACAGAAAAATACGTGAGTAACCACTCCAATCGTCGTTTTGGAAACCGAGATGAAGAAGGCTTGCCAAATGCTTGAATCATTAAATACAGCCCGGTAGTTCTCCAGCGAGAACTCCGGTGACCAGAAGATGAACCCGCCTTCCGCCAGCGCCCTGCCGGAACTAAAGGAAGAGATAACCACATTCCAGAGCGGGACCACAATAACAATGGTACATATGACCAGCAAAATAATATTCAGTGTATCAAAGATCCGGCTATCAAGATCTTCTTTTGCCACCTTTCCATTCACGCGTTACGCCTCCTTCTACAGCACAGATTGATTATCGTTCAGCTTGCTCGTGATCTTGTTTGCGGTAACCAGCAAAATGACGGACACAATCGAGACACCGAGTCCAACCGCTGTCGCATACGAAAAGTCACCCTGAGACATCCCCATACGATATACATAAGAGTTGATGACTTCTGCTTTTTCACGGTTTTGCGAGTTCATCAGAACCAGTGTCTGATCCAGGTTGGAGCCGAGTAAACCGCTTACCGTTAGAATCAGATTCAAGCTAATGATGGATCTCATGTTTGGAAGCGTAATGTTCCAGATTTGTCTAAGCCTGCTTGCACCATCAATTTTGGCAGCTTCATAGTACGTGGGGTCAATCTTCGACATAATGGCCAGATACAAGATGGTCCCCCAGCCAGCCTCTTTCCAAATATCCGATAATGTAGCAATCCACCAGTACTTTCCGGCATCCAGCAGGATGTTTTGCGGCTGCGAGATCAAGCCCAGACTGAGCAGGATCTGATTGAACAGCCCCGTCGTAGAAAACCAGGTGATAAGCATGCCGCCAAGTACGATCCAGGACAAAAAGTGCGGCAAATATGAAATCGTTTGCACAAATTTCTTGAACCGTCCACTGTTCAGCTCGTAGATCATGATCGCAAGAATAATGGGAATGACGAAGCCGATCCCCAATTTGAGAAAGCTGATGCCCAGCGTATTCACAACTGCATCCCAGAAATATTTATCCGACAGGATGATTCTAAAATTCTCCAAGCCTACCCACGGTGCGGTAGCGAGCGTATCAATGACCGTGTAATTCTTGAAAGCAATCGTTAGACCATAAATCGGAACGTAACAAAAAATGATCATAAAGATAATGCCCGGTATAATCATGGACTGAATTTCCCACTGTCTGCGATAGTCAATGAAGAACTCTTTAACCCGCTGTCCTAGCGGCTTTCTGTATTTAGGACCTGACCCAATTGGCGTATTCCCGGCTGCCTTCTCAACAGCTAATTTACTCACGTTCCATAGCTCCCCTCTGACTTTCCATAATCATAAAAACGTTTTTATTTTTGTGCATAAAAACCCCCATATTCTGCTTTCTTCATTTAAAAAAAGACCGAAATGATCCTACACAACTATGCTTCGATATCATTCCGGCCGATCTTTACGTGGCTTGAACCTCTGACGATGAGTTCACCCGATAATTTTTGAGCTGAACCTTGCTCTTCCTTCTTGATCATGCCAACCAATTGGTTAATGGCCAGTATTCCTTGCCTTGCAATCTGATTCCTTACTGTCGTGAGCGGCGGAGAAAAATACGGAGCGATATCAATATCGTCAAAACCCACCACGCTTACATCTTGAGGAACCTCATACCCTTCGGATTTTAATGCATGAATGCAGCCAACCGCACTCAGGTCATTCCCCGCGAGAAATGCATCGGGGCGCTTGCCTGGATGCAGGTGCAAAAAGGACTTAACGGCACTGTATGTGCTCTCTTCCTCAAAATAACCCTGAATGATATAGTCATCATCCACCGGAAGCTGATATTCACGCAAAGCTGCCAGATACCCGTCTCTACGCTGAACGCTGTCAAACATCGTATCCACACCGGAGATGTAAGCAATCTTCTTGTGTCCAAGTGAGATCAGGTACTTCGTTGCTTCATATGCTGCCACATACGAGTCGAATATGACACTTCCCATCGTTTCACTCTGATAGACACGGTCCAGGAAGACTGCCTTGATCTTGTCTTTTTGCATGGACAGAATATCCTGCTCATCAATTCGCAGTTCTTCATAAATAATGACACCATCCACACGGCGCCCCATGATATTGCTCATGATGACCTGCTTATCCTTGGTGACAAATACATTAAGCCCATAGCCAAGACGGTCACACTCGCGGGACATGGACTCAACCAGTTTGTAAAAATACGGGCCTGATACACTGGTCGTGAAGAAGCCCAGCATTTTGGTTTGTCCGGATTTTAACAGCTTGCCATTCAGATTGGGAACGTAATTTAACCGCTCAGCCACCTTCAGCACATGAGACTTGGTCTCCGGATTCAGTACGTCCACACCATTCAGCGCATTGGAAACGGTGGATATGGAAACGCCTGCTTCCCTTGCAACATCTTTGATCGTAATCTTAGCCATAATGATTAGTCCTTTGCTATAAAAACGTTTTTATATTGTTAAATTAGCATAAAACCGCTTTCAGCACAACAATTAAATTTTTTAATACTGAACTTTATGCTTTTTTTTATGCGTATGAGCTGTAAATCTGCTGCAATTGCTCAGCCAAACGATCCAGACGAACGAACCGATCCGCCCGCACCACTTCTTTCTGCTCCATCAGAACAAGCATCATCGGAACGGTGAAAATGAGGAACTTTGATGCCACCTCTTCCACCTGATTCGCATCGATGTGTCCCAGAGCAATCGACGGATAAGGCTGGAGCAGTTCTCTGATCTTGGGCAGCAAGGCATGACACACACTGCATTCCTGCCTGGAGACGTACAGAAAAGTCAGGTCATGCTGTTGGATAAACGAATCAACCATGTCCATGGATGTTAACTCATATATTTCTTTCATTGGCGCCTCCGTCTCAATTCAAAATAATATAGCAAGTATGAGTGTACCATGATTAAATGCACTTATAAAATGCACAATGAAGTGGATGATCTATTCATTACAGGCGAAGTTCAACTGAATCTAAAATTCCACTTTCCAAAATCATACAATATGGATTACACTGGATAAGTATAACCATCTTATATGAAATGAGGTTTATCTATGAAAAGAAAAAGCATGTTATTCCTCGCTGCCCTCTGTCTGTTCGCTTCATTCGCTGCTTCCGCCTCCGCTGCTTCGGTTGACAACGGATTCAGTCTACTGTCAGATCGTGAAACGGGTACAGTTAAATAAGCACTTCGTAACTTTTTAACAGATTTTCAAAACAAAGCTAACTTCTTAGTGATTACATATAACGTCGGCTTCATGATGGCACGAAAATGGACACAAACCTGTAGATTCATACGGATTTGTGTCCATTTTAATTTGTTGTCAATCTACCTTTGCGCCATAAGAACGCATAAACAATACAGCCTGTTCCGTATCTATACGTGCCCCTTTGACATCCAGGGATTTCAGATCAATGCCTTCCAGATTAGCTCCGCGCAGATCCGCTCCCATTAGCTTGGCCCTGCTCAGTGTTGCTCTGGTCATGTCACAATCTCTGAGATCTGCCTTCCCGAGATCCGTATCCGAAAAATCCGTTTCGTAGAAGCGAATGCCCCGCAGATCCTGTTTGACCAGCTTCGTGTGTCTCAGATTCGTATAGGACCAGTCCCCCTTGATAAGGGTAACGCCGTCCATCTGTGCTCCCGAGAAATCAGAGCCGGTCATTTTACAGGATGTAAATTTGGAGACAAAAAGGTTAGCTCCGCTAAATGTACAGTTCTCAAAAGCAGATTCCGTATGAAACGACCCGTTCATGCTCGCTCCTCTGAAATCGCATTCGATAAACCGGCAATTGCTCGTCTCGATCTCTTCCATGGAGGCATTCATAAAGGTACACTGCTTGAAAACACAGCGCATCAGTTCTCCGTATCTCAAGTCATGCCCGTCAAAATGCACTGCTTCATATTCCTGATCCTTATATTGGTACACGATTAAACCTCCTGCTTACATCTACATTCTATGAACTCAAACTTTTTATACTATACCATACCCCTGTCAAGTACCTGCCTAAGTGAACGTAAAAGTCAAGGGTTTTAATTTGTCACGATCAAGACAACAAAAAAAGGCGTCTCTTCTGCTACTGTGCTCTACAGTAGGCTGATCGCCCTTTTTCATCATGTGTTTAAAGTTTAATTCCAGTTTCTCTTCTTCAAATAAGACTCAAAAACAAAGGTTCCAAATGGCAGCAAACCCGCCACGACACCCTTGAACCAGCGTGCCGCCTTCCACCTCTTTACAACAGCCAAATGTACCAATGCAATAAGATAAAGTGGGAACAGTATCCCGTGAATCATGCCCATAATGGCCACCGGAGAAGAGATATCCGCCAAATATTTCAAAGGCATGGCAATAAGAACAAGCAAGAGCAAGGAAACACCTTCGCATATTCCTGCAATTTTGAATCGGCCAATCACAGTCTTCATCAGATTCCATCTCACCTTTCCAATCCTCGTTTGTGAATTATGTAACGTTCTCCACATTCAGTATAACGCATGGCTTGGAAGCAAAAATGGTTCAAATTTGAATAATTATTGAATCTGCGGGTGGGTTCTTATTATTATGAACGATTCACGTAATCTGAATGATGTTAGGCTCAAGCTCTTTTAAGGTTAACCACCGCATGCCTGCTTCAAAATGCTCCTGAAATGATTCATTTAAAATGACTTCCGGGAAAACAGGCATGAGCTGCTCCGCTTGATACGATTCCCAGCCCTGAATAAACGCCTCTGCTTCTACCTGACTTTGATAAATCACAACCCTGTCCGGTGCGAGGATCGCATTTACGGTATGAATGATTCGATATACCGTTTCAGCAAATACGTTTGACTCCATTGGACTGTACCAATCGATCTCCAAGGGAAGAAATTTAATTTCCCCAGCCATGCCGTTCTTGCCTTTAACGACTTTGCCATTAAGGTAAATGCCCATGCCCGGAGGATAATGGGTCGGGAAGTAAATTCCAATCACGCTATTTCCCTCATCCAGTTCCTGCTGGGAACAATAACCGCTAACTGCAGCATTCACGTCGTTTTCCACCATGACTGGCAGTCCAAACCTTGCTTCAATCTCTTCAGCCATACGGAAACCCTTCAGCTGCTGATGACTGCTTACCGTGATCTCTCCGTTCACCGTTTGCCCGGGAATCCCGATACCAATGCCTTTGATGGAAGGATGCTCAGCGAGGATAGGTTCAATGATTCCGAGAAATTGTGTTTGGTCAAATTCAGGCAGGGTATGTTCTTCTTTCAGCAAAATGGTATTCTCCAAATTGATGACGGTTGCCGTAATGACATCCTGTCCTTGCTTGTCATTCATATAGATCACCAGGGCCAGACTGAAATCATAATTGTAGCGATAAGTTAGCGCGGGCCTCCCCCCGTTGGATGGAATTGTCTCATCCTCGTACAGCTCCCCAAGCTCGCACAATTCCTTAACCAGTGAATTCACCGTAACCACACTCAATTTGGTCAACGACGCAAGTTGTGGCTTGGTTGCTGTCTCCACCTGTTTCATGACTTGGCGCACGTTGTTTATATTAATCTCTTTCATCAAATTAGCGTTTGCTATTTTCATAAGCGTTCCAGCCTCCAAATTTCGAACGTCAATGTAATCACTATACAATATCTTGAAAGTGATTAAAAACGGCTGCTATAAAAACGAATCATTGGCATGACACTCATTCTGCGTTGTTCAGGTTTACGAATTTTAAAAAGAGCACACCATCTACCCTGATTCGATAGACTGATGCACTCTTTTTGTATCATTCTTATGCAGGGGCCTGTACCGATTGTTCCTTGCGACTAATTGAATATATGGCCGAGACCAAGCCCAGAAGAATCAGAATCGAACCAACCCAGCCGTTATACATAATAGTGGAATGATCAATCACCATCCCGCCAACATACGTGCCAAGGGCAATCCCTGCGTGGGCAATTCCCGAATTGGTGCTGATCAGTGATTCCGCTGCTTCTGGAGATGTTTTGATAATCAGACTATTCTGCACTGGCGTAACCGTCCAGCTCAAGGCACTCCAGATGCTCATCAGGATGAGGAATGCAATTAAAGGCAGTTCAACACTGAATGGGATCACAGCCATGCTTACAATGAAAGGAATTAACACTATGACGATGGCTTTTGCCGGATGCAGGCGGTCCGATAATACGCCCCCAAGTCCCCCACCGGCAACAGCCGCGATGCCAAACATCATGTAGATAAAGGTAACCATAGTCGAACTTGCACCGATCGTTTCCTGGAGAAATGGTGTGAAATACGCATATAACGTCAAATGACCCGCCAGCACCAATAAGGTGGTCGCATGAATCGCTAACATCCTCGGATTCCACAGTGCAGCAAACTGACGCTTCAGAGAGACGACAGGCACCGGCTGAACCCGCTGCATGACAAGACCAATGGCTACCATGACAATGGCAGTCAAAATGGCAATAAAAATAAAGACTTCACGCCATCCGGCCAGATTACCAACAAATATTCCGAGCGGCACACCGAGAATGAGTGATGCACTGCCACCCATCGTAATGATCCCTACCGCACGTCCTTTGTACTGCGGCTCCACAATGCGAGCAGCAAGTGTCAGGGACAATACAAAAATGAGTGAGCCTGTCGCAGCCCCGAGTGCCCTGCCTGCCATCAGCATATAAAAGTTGGCACTGAAAGCGGAAATAAGATTGCTGACCAGGAAGATCAGCAGGGTGTACATGTATACCTTTTTACGTTCAAATCTGGCCGTTACGTTTAACAGAATCGGTGCAGATATGGCATATACCAACGAAAAGATGGATATTAAATAACCGGCCTTCGCCAGAGTCAAATGAAGATCTGCAGCAATCAGATCGAGAATACCACCCAAAATGAGTTCCACGGTTCCAACCACAAATGCCGCAATCGCAAGCAAATATACTTTTTTATTCATTTCATGAATCCTCCTCAAAAGTTACAACTACGATAGTAACCTAATGAGAGTGAAAATTCAATAAAAAAAACTATTCCATAAAAGAATAGCTTTCTAATAAATCAACCGGGCCAGCAGCTTGGATATTTCTTCGTCCTGCAGCAGTTGATCTCCATATTTTTTGGTGATTTGAGTGAGGGCAATATCATGATAAAAATAATCCGTCATCGCTTTGACAATCGGCTTGGACGTCGTCTTAATCGCTTTCCAGGAGTCATTTTCAATGCCTGCGAACAGCAGATAGGCATGGTCTACAATCAGCAGCTGCAATGGTTCCAGCTTGTCCAGCATGGGAATTAAAGCGTACTTGTTCGTTAAGGATGTCTCTAATCCTCCCACTGACAATACCTCAACATGCACACCTTGCTGTTCCTTTTGTTCCAAGAGCGTACGGTAGTTCTCCATCTTCTCATTCCAAGCTAGAAACAGAATGGATGAATCGGCCTCTGCCATAAGCTGCTCAATATTGGAACCAATCGATGTTTCATCCTTCAATGTCCAAATATGCTCATCCGTAAACGTTCGTTTGATTTTATAGGTGTTCAATTCCTCAATGTCCTTCTCAAAATCCGCCTTGATCTTCAAAATAACGGACTGGAGATCCACGGCCGTATACAATTTTTTCTTGCCATGCATGGTAGTTAATACAATTCCTTTATCAATAAGCCGGTTTAATACTTCGTAAATTTTGGCTTTGGGCACATTGGAGTGATTGACGATGGATGATGCATCGAGTGGTTCCTGTTGAGCGAAGATTGCCTCGTAAACCTGACTTTCGTATTGCGTAAAACCGAATTTCTGCAACATGTTTGGACCCGCGCTCCTTCTGGTTATGTTTCCTTCTGTTTGTTTTAGTTTAGACATCGTACTACTCCTTGTCCAGTTTCATATAACGGACTTCGGGTGGTTATATTAAGATCCGGGTACACATTTTGATTATAAAGGAGCTGGATCGTCCATGGAAAGCACCCATGAATTTGTGCAAAAGGTAAATGAGAACGCCGAGAAGGCCCGTCATAACAAGAACAATGGTAAAGGAACACCCAGCGACAAGCTGCCAACCAAACAGCACGGAACCAAAAAGTAAGTTGACTGGCTGAATTGCAGTCATTCCGACGAAGCTTCCTTCGTAATCATTGTTCCCGCAAGAGAAAGGATCTCGCGTTAGAGGTCCTTTCCCTTTCCTTCCTCTCTATCAAACCGACTTCACTATTAAGCTTTCTTACTTGGTAAACGCCTGTTTATATCGCATGGAGTAGTTCGTCCAGCACATCCTATCACTACCTTTCATTTAATATAGCGAACCTATTATTAATAGAAAAGAGATGATACGATGGCTTGTCGAACTTGTGCAAAAGCACCACGTCAACCTGATCTCGTGTTAATCTATTGGTCCAGAAACCCGCTTGTACCGGGATCTGCTCGAAGAATCCAAAGTGTTCGTGTGATTGGAGACACATCACCATGCACATTCTCCCTGGTACCCGGTGCTCTGTTAATCAATGCTCTAAACTGTCTGCTGGATCATGACATCGGTTTTAAAGTCGTATACCGTAAAAACACATCGGCGATCTCCGGGGTTATATTGCTGAAACGCAAATAAGAAACGAAGCCATCCCTTTCTTTCAACTCCACATGGAACACACTATAGTTCCAGTATATTCAAAGGATATTCGTGCACCAAAAGTGCCACAATACAAATTCAATTGTACCGTGGCACTTCTTGTTTATTTATTGGCATTAATGACTTCATTGACTTCCTGAGTAATCTGATCTCCGCCAAGTGAAACTACAAATCCAGAATCAAGACATTGACTGAATGAGCCGGTAACTGGAGAACCACGGATTCACCGTCAAGACGAATCTCCTGTTCCTGTGGAACCACCTTCTCATCATTCTTTTGGTTCACATTCGGAACATGAACCAATGATTGATCTCCGCTAAGTGTGATCAACCGTGCTGCAGATTTCACATTCAGATCCTCAAGATGGACGTGTGTGGCTTTGTCCACGCTATCGGCATTCACCAGTTTTACATATACATGCTGCTGATCTCTCGTAACGGAATGGAACACCTCACGATTATATGCTTCGAGCTTATAATCCAGTACTTTACTGGTTGTATGTCCGTCCGTATAGGAGCAGATCAAGTTCTTCCCTGTATCGCCGCCATAATTGACAATGATCGTATAATCGGTACCGCTCTCCAGCGGTTCATCATTCGCAGCTCTCAGGTTACCCGCTGCTGAACTTGAAGAATAATCACCGAGCGTATATCCTTCGATACCTTGTTTGTACACTTTCACTCCCGTTGCATCACCACCGTAACCAATCGCATATTCAATGACATCCTTTTTGTCAGATGAAATATCCGTAAGTCCCACACCAACATAGAAACCGTCATCACCCGCCAAGCGCTTGGTTTCCACCTGCACCTTGTAATTTGTCCATTCTTCATTCAGAAGATATATCCCGTTCAGGCCGCTGGTTTGCGCCTTCAGCACAAGTCCGTTTCCAGCTTCAAGTGTATATCCGTTCGAACCAGGAATCAGACCCCACGCCTCACTCAGCTCCGTCTGCTCCCTGAAATCTTCACTCAACAGCACGCCGCCATCCTGATTGGATGTGACCGTAACCCGTTTCACGACGATGTCTGCATTACCTGCTGCAATCTCAATCCCTCCGTGAGGGATGAGTTCCACCTGTTTTCCATTGCTGTACGTCTTAAACGAAGTGCCAATCACTTGATCTCCAACGTATTTCGCAAAAAGGTGCTGAACGTAGTAGTTCGGGGTATACCATACCGTTTCATCGTCAAACCAGATGCAGTCCGGTGTCCAGCGATAGGTTCCATCCGTCAGCACTTTATTGAACAATGGCGCGTAGGCAGCCAAACGAACGACATCCGCATTGTTTTCGAAGCCCGTCATCATCGCTGCTTCTGCAACGGCACCCGCCAGTGTATTTTTGTCCGTGGATGCGTACTCCCCTACAAAGACCTTGGAAGTCTCTTTCCAGTTGATTTGCCCATCTTCATGATAAGCCCGATGGTAGTAGTTATAACGATCCACGTTATTCAGCAAGTAATCATTGGACCGATAATAGTGTTCGTCTGCAATGGTATCCATGTAATCATCCTGCTTCTCGTACCAGGTTACCGTTTCTTCAATGACCTTCTGTCCATCGGCAAACGCTACTTGGGCCGAACCTGTAAGGTTACCGCTCAGGAACTTCCAGCCTTGTTGGTATGCATCATCGTCCGCTTGTGCACCAACGGTTGAAATAATATGCAGCTCATGATCCGGATAGTTTAGCTTCATATAATCATCAATGGATGCTTTGAACACTTCAAAGTTGGCGAAAAATTCGGTTCCCCAGTTCTCGTTGCCTACACCAAGGTAGCGCAGATCGAACGGCTTAGGGTGTCCCATCTGGCTTCGTATTGCCGCCCATTCGTTATGTTCAATATCTGTACTCAGGGCAAAATCGATCAAATCCGTGAAGTTTTTGATGTAATATTCTCTTAATGCACCGCCAGCCGGATGTGCATAATCCGAACGTGCCTGACACAGAACTCCACAGGCCATAACGGGAACCGGAGCAGCATTCAAATCTTCCGCGAGCTGGAAGTACTCCATGTACCCAAGACCCATCGTCATCATGTAACCCCAGACATTGTAGTTCTCTTTGCGCTGCTCAACCGGACCAACGGAATCCTTCCAGTCATACACATTATCCCATATGAAGGACCCCTCCGAGATGCAACCTCCCGGAAAGCGCAGAAACTTGGGATGCATATCAACGAGAGCCTGAACCAGATCCTTCCTCAGTCGATAGTTCGGATTCCCCTTGTAGTTGGCATGTGCTGATGTGGATATGCCTGTTTCTTCAGGAACTGCACCCCATACGTCCCGTGGGATCAGAGACACCATATCGATGGAAATGTCTCCTTCAAACGTAAGCACGAGCTGTCCAAGTGCTGTCTCTGTTCCGGTAAGAACAAGAGCCTGATTACTCGTATCTGAATCCACGCTGACTGCACCATACTTTTTCCAGGTACCTCCTCCATCTACATGAACCTTGACAGAATCACTGATTGCAGTTTCCGAGCCATCCTGCAGTTGTATGGTGATCGTACCGCCCGAATCTGCCTTTGCCCAGATGGTGAAGACGTACTGCTCCCCTTTTTTGATGGACATGGCACAATGCTGATTGGTATCGGAAAAACCGCGATTTCGTATTGTTGCTCCATCCTGAACCGTCACATAGTAGGCATTTGCATCCGGGTCTTCGAGTTTGAAGTGTTCATTCAATCCACCTTCGTGATGCACATTCATTTTGCTCGTTTCGCCAGACCAGGCGAACAACGGATCCCGGTTCCTCCCTGTCGAACACCCGCATTCACCGGAGGTATGTGAGTATGTATCAAATGCAAAAGATTCAAATGAACGGTTCTGAACCAGCTCGGCATAGATTCCCCCATCCGCTGCATTGTTAATATCCTCGTAAAACAAACCGTACATGACCTCACTAATATCAGCGACTTGCTGATCCCCGTGGATGGTTATGGTATAAGGCGGCAGATCCTCCGGCAATACGGATACGTCAAAACGTTTGCTCAGCGTGCTTTCACCTTTCCTCAAAATTGCATTCAGGCTTGCTTCCTGTGCCGAAGTAATGGGTTGTACTTCTCCATCATGCGACAGCACTTCAGGACGATTGGACTGCCAGTGGACCTTCACTTTACCACCTAGCAAGTCAGCAGGCAGCGAAATGTTCTTCGTAATGATTCGGGTCGGAAATGACAAATATTTGTCTCCTGCCAACGCAACAATCTCTTCATCGGTTAATGATTCACACATGACTTCGATGACTTCATCCATGGTTAATCCGGCCTGATATATCCGAAAATCAGACAGGGATCCGGCAAAATCCACATCGGCTGCATACTGAGAGCGACCAATGTAATTCTGGCTGTAATTGGCCGAATCCGTGAAGGAATCGAACCATCTGCGCAGCTTCGCATAATTACCACTGGACGTCTGACTGATGGACCCATCCGCTATTTTCTCTCCATTCACATAAATGATCGGGCCAGCACTGCTAAGCGTACCTCCATGAGTACCAGCTACCGACAAAGCGATATGCATCCATTCCCCCGTTGCAAATCCTCGGCCCGGATCCACAACCAAATCCCCATCTGCAGACATCGTTCCTCTCAGTTGTCTTGTCAAAAACAGATTGGGGCCCTGTTCTCCTTTTCCAAAGTCGAAAATGCGTTCCCACACATTGGATCCCTTGTTCAGGTGCACCCACGCTGCCACAGTGATGCCTGTTTTATCGCTTACATGTTGAAATAGATCTGAAGGTAACTGAAGATACGACGTTCCATTGTTCCCCCCTGCAAAAGCAGCCGCATTCCTTCCGCTCACTTTCGCCACCGACGGTACGGAAAGACCTGCAGCAATGCCATCCTTGCCTTGGCCCGAGTAATCCTTACCAATGTTGCCCGCATCCTCAAACTTATAGTGTGCAATGATATGATCCTGATAACTACTCATCGTTATGCCTCCTATGTAGAATATCAATTATTCATAAATATATGAATCATTAATAAAAGTATAAATTTATTATATACTCGTTATAGTACTCATTTCGAATTGGTTTTTCAACATAAAACTTCTAATCGGTGTTAAATCCAAAATAAATTCAAACTTTAACTGTTCGTTTTGCTTTTTTTAATTCGTTTGAACAACATGGTTTACAAAAATATAAATTAATTGATATTATAGCAAATGTAAGCGCTTGATTCGAGTAATAACTGAAAGGAGGACTGCACTACCACGTTCAATCATTGTATTTTAACTTGTTTTATATTTTTGTGAATGAAGAAAGGGGACACGTATGAAGCGTTATTTGGTCATTGCACTTAGCACGGCATTGCTCTCTGCACCAGCTCTTTCGCCAGTCTCCGCTTTGGCGGACAATACAGCCTCAACTGCTTTTAATTCGCAAAGTTCCACTACATTAAACGAAAATCAGCTGCCTGCGTTTAAGAACGTCTCCGTTCATGACCCTTCCGTCATCAAGGTAGATGATACGTATTATGTCTTCGGTTCCCATCTGCAGGTCGCGAAGTCCAAAGATTTAATCAGCTGGGATTCCGTCGCTTCAGGCGTTACGGATGACAATCCCGTCGTTCCCAATGTAACCAAGGAGTTTGCAGAAGCTCTGCAATGGGCTCAGACGGATACGCTCTGGGCAGCCGATGTCATTCAACTGGCAGATGGCAAATTCTATATGTATTACAATGCCTGCAAAGGGGATTCCCCGCGGTCCGCCCTTGGCGTCGCCGTAGCGGACAACATTGAAGGCCCATACAAGGACCAGGGACTTTTGCTGAAATCAGGCATGTGGGATGAGATTAGTGAAGATGGCACCATCTATGATGCGACCAAGCATCCAAACGTGGTCGATCCGGATGTGTTTTATGATAAAGACGGCAAGCTATGGATGGTGTACGGATCTTACTCCGGAGGGATTTTCATTCTTGAAATGGATGAGACAACCGGCAAACCCCTGCCGAATCAAGGTTATGGCAAGAAAGTGACCGGAGGTAACCACAGCCGAATCGAAGCCCCTTATATGCTCTATAGTCCCGAAACCGATTATTATTATCTGTACTTGTCTTATGGTGGACTCGCGGCTGACGGTGGATATAACATTCGTGTTGCCCGCTCCAAAACACCGGACGGTCCCTTCTACGATGCTGAAGGCAACGATATGATCAAGGTTATGGCAGACAAGGATAAACCGTTGTTCGATGACAAATCCATTGAGCCATTTGGCGTAAAACTGCTCGGGAATTACCTGTTCGAGAGGCAGATCGGGGACCCCGGCACCGGCCAGGGGACAGGATATGTATCTCCAGGACACAACTCTGCTTATTATGATGAAGAGACCGGCAAGCACTTCCTCATCTTCCACTCCCGCTTTCCGAATCGCGGAGAAGAACATGAGGTACGGGTTCATGAGATGCATATGAATTCCGAAGGATGGCCTGTCGTATCTCCTTACCGTTATGCAGGCATAGAGAGCAATCCTGTTCAAGTGACCGAACAAAGTGCGGCCGGTTCATATAAGTGGGTTAATCACGGGAAGGATATCACAGCCGAAATCAAGTCCTCCCAGATTGTTCAGTTTGCAGCAAATGGCCAGGTTACTGGTGCTGTAACAGGGACATGGAGCCTCTTGGAGGACAATAAGGTACGAATAACGTCCAACAATGTGGTATACGAAGGCGTCTTCACCCAGGAATGGGATGCTGATTCACAGCAGAACGTGCTGACCTTCAGTGCTCTCTCTTCATCCGGTGTAGCGGTCTGGGGAAGTCAGATGAACGCCATGAAGGATCAGGATGTGGTACAGGCGGTGAAAAAGGATCTGACGCTTGGAAATACGGAGAATATTTTCTATGACCTCTCCCTTCCCACCACAGGTACACGGGATAGTCAGATCACATGGAAATCTTCTCTTCCCTCTGTTATTTCGGCTGACGGAGCAGTCCATCGGCCACGCAGCGGCAAAGGGGATGCCAAAGTAAAATTGACCGCAACCATTCGAAAAGGTACGGCTACGGCCACCAGAACGTTCAGCGTGATCGTGCCTGAACAGGCTGCTGGCCCACTGCTGGGCGAGTATACGTTTGATAACAAAAAACTCGCTAAAATCGCACAGGATTATAGTAAAAACGGTTATCATGGACAGTCCTTTAATGTAGTAGGCTCAGCAATTAGCAGCAAGAATCAGGCTGCTGCCTTTAACGGAAAAGACAGCTACATTCAACTGCCTGGACTCCTCACAGACACCACGGACTTTACGTTCAGTGCTTGGGTAAACTGGGATGGCGGCGGGGCTTGGCAGCGTATATTCGACTTCGGCAATGGCCTGACCAGACATATGTTCCTTACACCATCCCAGCATAACGGTGCTCTGCAATTCACCATTCATGATCAGGGCCGGGATCAGAGTCTGATCTCGACTGAAGCACTGCCCATCAACCAATGGGTTCATGTGGCTGTTACATTGCAAGGAGATACGGGCACCATATATGTAAACGGCAAATCAGTCGTAAGCAGCTCTGAAATTACGTTTAATCCGAAGGATCTAAAAGCTGCGGAAGCCTATTTGGGCAAAAGTCGATATGCTGCCGATCCGTTCTATCAAGGCAAAATGGATCAGGTGAGAGTATATGACAAAGCGCTAAGCGCCAAAGAAATCCAACGTCAAGCAGAAATCAAACCTTGAACGGTTGGACTGGATTCCCCCTCATGATCTGAGTGAAATAGATAATTGCACATAAAGTAGCCGAGCTTGACTGGCTACTTTATTTTTTTGTTTCAAGGACATCTGAAAATAACTCCAAGCTGCAGACTCCCACCTACTATTTATCTACCCGGGTAATGAATAACCATGCTAAGTCGGTTCTCTGAAACTCCAGAGTTTAGATAACGATGCGGCTTGTCTGCTCGAAAGCGAATGGACTCCCCTTGTTTCACCGTAAACTCTTCTCCCCCGACATGAATTGTCATTTCCCCTTCAAAGACGGTAATAAACTCCTCAGTTCCATCAATGTGCGGCTCTGCACTCCATGAAGCTGCCTCATCCATCTCCAGGACATCCTCTTAATTTATAGTGCAATTTCAATGTTAAAATAAACAAAAAAACGTCCACTCATGTGCTGAGTAGACGCTGTAAGATGATTAGAAACCGGATTTCCACCAATGTTCCATCGGATAAATTCCGGTATGGATCTGCACCTTTTCTCCAATTTTCGGAGTTGCGATATTGATATGTGCATTACGTGCTGCCTGGGTAATTCGTTCAACTGGATCAGTCCAGGCATGGTAGGCTAAGGTGAATGCTCCCCAATGAATAGGAATGAGGAGCTTTCCTTTTACATCCAGATGGGCTTGTACGGTCTCTTCCGGCATCATATGTATGTTGGCCCACCGTTCGTCATATTGTCCACATTCCATCATCGTCAAGTCGAAGGGGCCATACTTGTCGCCGATTTCCTTGAAGTGAGGTCCGTACCCGCTGTCCCCACTAAAAAACACCTTTGTCTCGTGTCCCAAGATCACCCATGAGCACCATACCGTGGAGTTACGATCGAATAATCCTCTCCCCGAAAAGTGCCTTGCAGGCGTGCATGCCAGTGTCAGACCCTTGAATTGAAGTTCATCCCACCAGCCATGCTCAGTAATTTTATCCGAAGGCACACCGATTTGAATCAAACGCCGACGTACGCCAAGCGGTACGATAAACCGTTCGGTTTTATTCATCAGCCTCCGAATCGAGGAATAATCCAGATGATCATAGTGATCATGAGATAAAATGATGGCATCCAGTGGCGGAAAATCTTCTGGCTGGGCTGGCAAATTAACATTGTAGCGCTTCGTCCCCACCCAGGATACCGGAGATGGACGGTTACCCAGCATGGGATCAAAAAGCAATCGGGTTCCTTCCATTTCAAGCAGAAATGCCGAATGTCCGAACCATGTCACTTGCGGATGATCATCAATGTTTACCGCTTCGATAAACTCACTTTTCACTATCGGTATATGACTCATAGGTCTTCGTTCCTGACCACTCTTAAGGGAATCCCGAAGCATGCTCAGCATAGCCTTCAAGCTCATATTCATCGATGTTGGAATCTGATTTTCGTATTTGGTCATTTTATTACCCTCTGTTCTTCATAATGGCTGGTTCACTATGAAATAATGGATTCATTATCCTAGGATTGAAACTGCTCCAAAGCGTGCTGAACTTCTGAAGCTGTAAGGCCGTGCCGAAACAGATATTCCTGTATTCCCCTCACTTCTGCTTCATCACCAGCCTGAACGCGATTGATTTTACGGATCACCGCTTTTTCCATACCTTCTCGCTCGGGTCCTGCAGGCTCACATAGCCAAAAATCAGTTCTTTTCACATATCCCTCGTGGGTCCAGAGCAAATTTTCATAACGTATCACATCCCAATCCCGATAGCCAGACTGAATCTGCTCAAGTTCGGAATATAACATATCGTAGATCAGGTTGCACGGAATATGCCCGAAGTACTCTCGATACTGTCTCAGATTATATCCATCTATCCATTCGGTCAAGATAAAATGTCCTGGAGAGTAGGCATACAGTTTGGGGACATGACGGTTTCTTTGCATGGACATGATGGCTTCGCTCTCGAGTTCTCCACCGATCTTCCCACGCTTGGTGTACACTTTGAGGCAATACTCCTTTACTTTATAGACGACAGACTGTTTTCCCAGCAGCGAAGCCTGCATGTTCAGGTGCCCGTTCCGTTCATAATGCAATAGCATATCTTCCAGATGTGGTGGTAATGGTTGAATGATTTTCATAAAAGAGTTCTCCTTGATCGATTATCAAAGCTAAAACGTTTTCCACTTAATGATGAATCTAACTTCACTTCACTATTATTGTCGCTAAACTAGAAGTTGAACATATCCAATTTCGCCAGAACATGAACTATTTGCTTTCATGTTTATATATGTGACTTTTGACGTACTGCAGCTGACTTTTTTCCACTCTAATGAATGGGACCCGTTCTATGTCATGTTGTCAAAATATAAAAAAACGATGTCCCCCAGCCATACTGGGAGAACATCGTTTAATGTTAAGTGATATTGAATTAATGCATAGGGCCTTGTTGACCTTGTTGTGATCCAACCTTCACCCGTTTAACGAAGAAAGAGATCACCAGACCAATCACGGCAAGAACCAGTGCAAACACAAATGCGTTCTGTACCCCTGACGTGAAACCAGCGAGCTGGTTTTCCGGGCTCTCCGGGTTAGTTACATTGCTCAAGAAGCGAGTCTGACCCGCGCTCAAAATACTTACGGCAACTGCAGTACCGATCGCACCGGATACTTGCTGTAATGTATTCATGATCGCTGTACCGTGAGGGTAATACTCAGGCGGCAGCTGGTTCAAACCGTTCGTTTGAGCAGGCATCATAATCATGGAAATCCCGATCATCATGAACACATGCATCGTAATGATTGTTCCCAAAGCCGTTGTTGGCGTGATGCCAGTGTACATGAACAGTACAACAGCCACAATCGCCAGGCCAATGATAACGAGCCATTTTGGACCAAATTTATCAAACAAACGTCCCATAACCGGAGACAGGAATCCATTCAGCAAGCTGCCCGGCAGCAATACCAGGCCTGCAGTCAGTGCTGTAACAGCCATACCTTGCTGCAGATACATTGGAAGGATCAGCATTGATGACAACATCATCATCATACAGATGAAGATCAGAATCAAACCGATCGTAAACATTGGATATTTGAAAGCGCGCAGATCCATCATTGGCTGCTTCATCCGCAACTGACGGATGCTGAACAGCAGCAGGGACAATACTCCGACAACCAGAGTAATTACCACAACAGGGCTGGTCCAGCCTCCGCCTGTTTCCCCATGTCCTCCCGCGCTGCTGAATCCATATACAATCCCGCCAAAACCGAGGGTAGACAATATAATGGAGATTACATCAATTTTCGGCTTGGTCAGTTTTGAAATGTTCGGCAAGAACAGCAGACCACACACCAGCGAGATAATGAAGAACGGCAAGGAAATCCAGAAAATCCAGTGCCAGCTCAGATTAGCCAAAATCAATCCGGAAATACTCGGACCACTCGCTGGAGCAAACATGATTACGAGACCGATCAATCCCATGGCAGCACCACGTTTTTCAATCGGGAAAATAACCAAAATCGTGTTAAACATCAATGGCAGCAACAGAGCTGTACCTACAGCCTGCAGTACCCTTGCAACCAAAAGCAGTTCAAAACTTGGTGCAATTGCAGCAACAAGGGTTCCCGCAATCGAAAATATCAGAGACGTTGTAAACAACTGTCTTGTTGTAAACCATTGTAATAACATACCGGAAACCGGCACCAAAATACCCAGTACGAGCAGATAACCTGTCGTCAACCATTGAATCGTTGTAGGTCCAACTTCAAGCAGGGTCATCAGCGGCGTCAGTGCCACATTAAGCGCTGTTTCACCAAACAGGCCAATGAATCCGCTCAATAGCATCGCGAATAATATGGGCAGTACCTTATATTGCTTTGTTTCTTCTTGGTCCTGTACAGAACCAGCCTTCATGGAAACCTCCACGATCCATCCTCCTCAAACATTATAACTGTTTCTCTCTTTGTGCAGACTTATTGAATCCCTCTGGCATTCTTAGCCACACTTGACAAATAATCAGCAGCCGTCAGCAGAGGCTGTTTATCCTGATTGGTCAGACTGATAATCAGTGCTCCCTCCATTAAAGAGATGACCAAAAGACCCGTTTCTCGTGCTTTCTCCTCACCAACGCCCTCCATCATCAGATGTTTCATAATGATGTTCTGCCAATTGGCGAATACACCCTGGCATGCCACACGCAGTTGATGACTGATACAGGAAGTCTCCACGGCTGCCCAAAAGCTGAATGGCAGAAACCCCGTGAAACCAGCCGCTTCCGTTTCATCAGCCATGTCATGAATAAACCTCTGGATGGCATCTCCTGTGGTCTCATGGGCTGCGAAGGTATCCTCGAATTTCTGCATGATGTGTTCATTGGCTTTCTGGATGCACTCGTGTGCGAGCTCTTCCTTGCCGTGCGGAAAATAATGATATAACGATCCTTTTGGCGTACTGCTCTCCTTAATAATCTGATTAAGACCGGTCGCATGATATCCTTGTGAAAAAAACAGTCTGGCTGCTGTGCTGACAATTTGTTCTTTAGCATTAGACTTTTCACTCAATGGAGCCACTTCCTTAATCTGAATTATAACAATCGGTCTACATAATTAAACCCGTTTCGAGAAGTACTGTCAACAACTTTATCAAAGAAATGTTATGGAAACGCTAACAGTTTGTTATCTTCATATTAAAAGAAGCGAAGATACTGGATTATCGATTAGGAATATAAAAAGACGGCTCTTCACCGCCTTGATTCTAGTACGTTTGCTCGTACTCGATCTCTGAAAAAATCAACATTCCATTTACCTGCCCACACGTTTTCATAGAAAACCAATCTGATCTACTCTACTATCAACATTTATAACTTTCCTGAATGATCCCAGGCTTCGGCGTTCAGCTCACTATTGATGCTAACTGCCGCGAGCGCGCCCAACGAAGCTGCAGTAATCGCCTGATATATTTCCGACGCAGCATCTCCCGAACTGAAGACACCCGGTACGGACGTTTTGGCCAACTCATCTACCTTAATTGTCCCTGACTCCGTTACCTCACACCCCAGTGTCTGAGCCAGGTGCGAACCGATGACAAGCTTGGGTGCGAAGAAAATGCCTGTACACTCTACGGTATTTCCGTCCTCGAGCACAATCTGCCTAACCATTCCTTCCTCTGATTCAATGGATTGGATCGGCGTGTCCAATACAGACACCTGATGCTGCTTCAACTCCTCCCGCTGTTCCTCCGTCATTCCAGTTCCGTTCGTTAATATGGTGAATCGGTTCGTCCAACCCGATATGACTTTGGCCATGTGTACGGCTTTATCCCCACTCACAATGATGCCAAGGGGTTGATCCCTCAACTCCCAGCCATCACAGTATGGGCATACAAAGGCACTCTTACCATATACCGCGGACAGTCCGGCAATGTCGAGAGGCTGGTCTTTTTTTCCGACTGCAAAAAGAAGCTTCCGGCCTCTTACGATCTTTCCTTCTACCGTAGTTACTTCAAATGAACCTTCCGTTCCTGTGACCGCAGCGGCTGTTTCCTCCATGATATGTACAGAAGGATAGGCGCGGATCTGCTCTTTGGCAATTTGGCGGAATTCACTAGGTGTTGCCCCGTCTCTTGTCAAGAAACCATGAGTTTCACGAGTCACCTTATTACGAGGTTTCCCTTCATCGATAACAACAACCTCTTTTCTGGCTCTTCCGAGGACCAGTGCAGCATTCAGACCGGATGGTCCCCCGCCTATAATAATCACATCTACTGTTTTATTCATTTTAAACACCCTTTCCAGATACATAAAGTCCTTAATTGACCTAAAAAAAAGATTCTCTTCTTCACAGCCTATGGATTAAAACAGTAAACCCTGACAATAACAACCAGATAGGCTATAATAAAGAGAATGAAATTAAACACAATTAAAGACCCTTGATATCTACAATAGACCCTTAATTTCAAAAATGCAAGTATAATTTTCTCATTTATTATGATATCTTTGTTTTTTTCATGAATTCTGTAGCACAGAAATTCAATTTTAACAATTAAAAAAAACCTTGTTTTTAAATTGTTCACAATCAATTGACAGTATTTTTAAACAAAAACGTGTTTTAATTCACATAGTAAACTAAATGCTATAATAAGGGCACGAGATATATAAGTATAGATATAGGAAGTGAGCATTTGAAAACACTGAATAAGGGGTCTCAACCCAAAATTGAACTAGAGTATAGCTCCATTCCGAAAGTATTCTTTGATACGATTAAAGTCGGAATCATCAAGTCCAATCTGATCGCCATGCTTGCCGGTTTGTGTCTGGCATTGTATGTATTTGATGCCTCATTCATAGCCAACATTGTGCCGATCATACTGTCTGTCATTGGCTCCTCCCTGATCATCGGGGCTGCTGGTGTGTTCAACAACTTGTACGACCGGGATATTGACGCGATTATGGAACGTACTAGAACACGTCCGACCGTTACGGGTCAAGTTGATACCAAGTCCGGACTTATTCTGGGGATCACGATTACGGTGCTCGGGGGCATTCTACTGTATATTGCTTCACCTTCAGCAGCCGTGTTTGGTATCCTGGGATTGTTGCTCTATGTCTTCCCATATACCATGTGGACCAAACGTACAACAATATACAATACGGAAGTAGGCAGCTTATCCGGTGCCGTTCCACCACTGATTGGTTGGGCAGCAATCTCACCGGAACTTGGACATTTTGAAATCTGGGCTTTGGTTGTTACCATGCTCTTGTGGCAAATGCCTCACTTCTACGGTATTGCCATCCGCAGATTTGATGAATATAAGGCAGCTGGTGTCCCAATGCTTCCTGTTGTCAAAGGAATCAGACGCACGTATATTCAAACGAATGTGTATCTGGTATTGTTATTGCTTTCCAGCTTTTTATTCTGGCCGCTTAGCCCGTTAGTGGCGATTGTTGCTTTCTTGGTCAGCTTGGCATGGCTCATTCTTAGCGTGGCAACATTTGATCGGAACCAAACCAAGAAATGGTCACATAAAATGTTTATTTTCTCCATCAATCACATTACGATTGTATTCCTGGTGATCATCGCTTATTCCCTGATCGCACAGCTGCTCAGATAAAGAATTGCAGCAATCTTGAATACAAACAAGCCGTACAGACAAACTCTTGCAGAGAGTTAACTGTACGGCTTGTTTTATGGTTTAATAATCTGATCTTATCCCACTTTCACAGGCGCTTGTTCTCCCTGCCAGAGCAATTGCATTTCTTCACTGGTCGCAAGCAGCTCGCTCAAGCTTCCTTCGGCTTCAATACGGCCATCTTTTAATACGATAATATGATCTGCCTTGGAAAGTGCTGCTCGCCGGTGTGAAACGGCAATACATGTCACATGCTGCTCGTTGGATAACCCCTCCCACACCTGCTTTTCCGTCTCAACATCCAGGGCACTCGATAGATCATCGAAGATGTACAGATCCGCTTCAGTTATTAACATCCGTGCCGTGGCTGCACGCTGAATCTGTCCACCTGACAGCATGACACCCCTCGGACCAACGGAGGTTTCCAATCCTTGATCAAGGTGTTCAATATCCTTTTTCATTACAGCCAGGCGAATGGCACGTGTGAGCGATTCGCCTACTCTGCCCTTTTTGCCTTGCACAATGTTCTCCTTCAATGTATCACTGAACAATCGAGGGACCTGGGGCGTGTAAGCCGCACGAGGCGGCATCAAGAATGTTGCTGGATCTACCTCTTCCCCGTTCCACCGAATACGTCCCTCCTGTTTCGGCAATAATCCAAGGAGCGTCCTCACCAGTGTAGATTTTCCCGATCCGATTCGTCCGGTAATCACAATAAATTGTCCACGTTTCAGTCGGAGGTTAATATTCTGAATTCCTTTTGAAGAATTAGGATAATGGTATGTCAGATTGCTGACTTCCAGCTCCCTAAGTTTATCGTTCTTTTCTCTCTGCAGTTCAACCGGTTCCGGCGGATCCTCATACAGATAGATCTCTCTTGATTCGATGATGCAATCCTCTTCACCAGGACGAAACAGCTTGCGCATGCGGTCAAAGGAAACCTTCAGTCGTTTATGCTGAAATACCATGTACCCGAATAAGGAAATGCTAAAGCCTATGTTCGCAAGATACGAGGTAAACAAGGCAAAGTCACCTACAGTGAATTGTCCGGTTCTCATTTCAGCTGCACACATCAGCAGGATTAATCCTGTACATATGCTGAGCACATGTTGATTCAGGGATCTCATCCACTGTTTGAACAGATTATCCCTTAGGGCTGCTTGACGACGATCCTCATTAAGTTGATTGAACCGGGCTGAAACATGCTGCTCGGCCTGCCCCAGTTTCAAAGCCTGCACTGCGCCAAACGTTTCCGCTATAAAACTTGTAATCCGCCCTGTCGCTTCCCGATTGGTCTGGGCGTATTTACGTGCGCGATTGCCTGACAGATTGTTCAGCAGCGTAACGACAAGTAATGGCATGACGGCGACCAGTGTGATTTTCCAGTTGATATTTGCCATAATGACGATGGATACAATTGCAAACACGAGCCTTCCCCAGAAATCTACCCAGGACTCAACATACTCAACAACTTCGTCCACATCATCACGAAAGCGACTCATCGCTTCTCCGGGTGATGCTGGAAGATTACGTCCAGGCCAGCGCATAATGCCAGCCAGCATATTGGTACGAAGAATGGCCTGAATGTGAAAGACATATGTAATCCACGCATAGAAAGCGGCAAAGAACGTGCCTACTCTGGCTAATCTAACTAGCGCAATGAATATTAGCGGCACTGCCAGCCATAGGTAATCACTGGAGCCAATCGTTACCCGGTCAAAAAACCATTGCATCCCAATACCAATAGCTAATGGCAATGAATGAAACAAGCACCACAACAAACCGTTAATGATAAATAATACCATTCTAAACCGAAACAGCCGTCCAATAAATCCTGCCACATTCACGCAAGTTCCTCCTCTCTGCCTGTCATTCGCAGCCGTGCATAATGAGAATTCGGATTGTTCGCCAGGTCTTCCCTCGCACCGAATTCCAATATCCGGCCATCCCCCAGTACCATGATCTGATCAACCTGTTCAAGCGTAGCCAGACGATGAGCGATAATAATTCCCGTACATTGCTGCATCAACTGGTTGACAGCCGACTGGAGCAAGTGTTCCGTAGCCGCATCCAGACGTGAGGAAGGTTCATCCAGAATGACCAAACTCGGCTCGGTCAGAAACACCCGGGTTAAAGCAAATAATTGCGCTTCTCCAGCGGACAAGGATGAACCACCCGCGTTCAAATGGGTATCCAGCCCATTGGGCTGGGTATCAATCCATTGACGCAGACCCAGTCGATCCGTCGTTTCCAGGATCATGTCATCGGGCACCTCCTGATTGAACAATGTCAGGTTATCCCGAAGTGTACCATCGAACAGCTGAACATCCTGCGTAACCATGCCCACCCGTCTATACAGTGCCTTCAAGCTGAGCTTGGAAATATCCATGCCACCAACGCGGATAACACCCTGGTCCAGATTATATAAACGAAGCAGCACCCGGCTCAGGCTAGACTTTCCGCTGCCTGTTCGACCAATAATTCCAAGCCTCTGACCAGGCTCAATCTTAAAATGAATATCCTGTAAAACAGGCTTATCGGTGTTATAGCTGAAGTGTACATGATTAAATTCAAGACCAAGCGCTCCATTCGGCAGCTGTTCCTGGTCTCCGTCCTTGATTTCACTGCTCAGGGCAAGCAGTTCCCTGGAACGAAGCATACCGGATTTCGCTTTTTGAAACTCCTGCACCTGATCTCCCAGCATCTCAATCGGATCATTCAGCATCTGGGTATATTGGTAGATCAGAAACAAGGTTCCGATGCTAATCGCCCCTTGCATAAAATAATGAACGCCCAGCAAGAGAACCACTGTAACAGCAATGGCGAATAAAATGACGGTGGTATTCCACGGAATTACGCGGAGCATCCAGGCTCTCCGGCCTTTCAGGAATACCGTGCGCATTAATTTGTAGAAACGGCTCATGACATACGGCACGTGCCCGTTTGCCTGTACATCCTCAATTCCGGCAATCCGCTCTTCGATCATGCCGAACAGGGATGCACTTGCTTCTCGCTCATTTTTGGAGGATTGTACGCCCAAATTCCGGATAAATACCATAAATAAAATCGATAATAACGTAAACACGGTCATGACGATTGCAATAGGTACATTCACCGTGAACATAAAACCGAGTATGCCGGCAAGCAACACAAAACTCCCAATAACCTGAACAATAAACATGGCGAAAAAGTTGGAAATGCTCGTTACATCTCCATCCACACGTTCAATCATTTCCCCGGGTGTTTTTAC
Organism: Paenibacillus sp. P13VS; assembly: GCF_015143645.1. Lineage (NCBI taxonomy): Bacteria > Bacillati > Bacillota > Bacilli > Caryophanales > Paenibacillaceae > Paenibacillus > Paenibacillus sp. P13VS. The sequence continues at coordinate 58,918 of NZ_WYEV01000001.1, forward strand.
ATTGTGAAAACGCATATCCAGTTTCAGACAATGTTTAAGCAGGTCTCCCCGCAGCTGATTGGTTGCGCGCCATGACACATCATTGCCAAAATAACTGACTGCCACCGTAATCAACTGATTACATACAGCAACGACCAGAAAGAGGCCTGCGAGCTGAATCAGATTTGTGAGCATTCCACCGCTAGCGGCTGTATCAATAAACCGCTGGATGATCTGCGGATTCAGCAGCTGCAAACCGGTAGAAGTCAGCAGCATTACCACCAGCAGTGCGAGTCGCCCTTTTACAGGCTTCAGATAACGGAAGAGCCAGGTCATGGATCTTTTTTCTTGTTTGGGCATGCTGCCCACCCCTTTACGTCTATTTAAATACTTTTCAATGAACTTCATTATGCCTTTCATGTCGGATAGCTAAGACGAATCATGCAGAACAACATGAAATACCATCTCTTGCACCCAAACTTCAAAATTGACTTGTAGTTTTACCATCTTGTATTCTCCCAACCCTTCTGGCAATCTTCCCGGAACCTTTGAACCCATTGTTCGGATATCTCATCTGCGATAGGGTCAAAAGCCGGGGGCGCAACGGTAACGTCAGCAGACGAAACATCCAAGTACTCCAGTACCTTTCGGACGGTCCCCTCGTAATTTTGTACGAAATCCTCATATACAATCGTCAAAGGGACGATGCCCGACTCCGAAAGGAAATCCTCGATGGCAGCTTCACACATACTGCTCTCAACAAGCAAATGTTTAATGGCATCAAAATGGTATTGATCTGCAATATCTTTCTCTTCAGCCTGAGCACCATGCTGACGATGCCACTCACCTGAAACAATAGCCCGCCACCAAGACACTGCCAGTCTCACTTTGTTTCTGCGTGTCATGTAAATATGCTTCGTACAGTTGGGGAAACCTGTACTCCATACTTCCGCCCTCGGCGTTTCGGTTGGCAGCTGATACAGTTCGCGAATCGCATTGATCCAGCGCTGTTCAAAATTGATTTTGATGCCGAATACCCCATTAGGTGTTGTACCCATCTCCCAGATTTGCTCCAGATCTGCACGCTTCAATGTTTCCGGGCTCTTATGCTGGAAATGCAGCCATTCACCAGGTTTACCTGCAACACCTGTTGAACTTAAAGCTTCACTGAGCAGTGTACTGCCTGTGCGTTGGGAAAACCAAATCGTATAGCTTTGAGAAGGTTTGTTCATACCTTTACCACCTTTCTTCCCTTAGGATATAAAATGAATTGAAGCCCAGATATCTAAAGATCTCCTTTCCATGTGAACCGATTGGTGGGATGCATGCAAAAAAGCCATAGATGAACTAATGTTCATCTACAGCTTTGTATCAACAAGAGAACCATATGAAATCAAAATCGTTTCCGGATTTCTCCTCTGCATCGCAAAAATGAATAGTGTCCACGACAGGGCTGCTTGAGCACGACTGTCTACACACTGACATTCATCCTAAGATCGTATCTATGCTCATGCTTATTCAGTTATTGAATGTAAATCCCTTATTGGCATGAACATATTCATCTACCCACCCGTTACACATATTTGTTGTTAATTGTATGCGCTCCACCACATTACGTCAAGAACATTTTGTCTTAATTGTTATTTCCTACATGTTGATCATCATATGTGGTAAGCTTAACGATCATACCCCAGATTAGGAATGGTTCTGTAGGCAAACTTCATTTGATTGACTTTCCATACACCTTCACGGTGTACAAGTTCAATGTTTCGATCATAGACGTAGTGTGATTCACCTGTTAGCGTATTCCCAAGAACGAACGATTGAGATAATGTTCCTGTTGTAGAACTTGTATAATAAACGGAGTTCTCAGGAACATCATACTGAATCCATTCATTTTGCAGCTCCTGCCCTCCAACAATGGAACCGATCAACTTCTCTGTAAAATAGGGTTTGAAATACGTCTGTACATGTTTAATCTCAGACAGCTTGGACGTTTCGTTCAATTTTTCCGACAATAAATTTAACCTGGCATGGCTTATTTTCAGAGAATTGGTTATTCGGGATTCATCACGCTGGACATGCACAACTACCGTCTGACCATTTGACCTTATTGTTGCCTGCTTGTTCTCACCATCCCAGGTCAGCTTGGCTCCAAAAACCTGACTGACAAATTTCAAGGGAACATACGTCACGCCTCCAATTAATAGCACGGGCGAATCCATCGTTATTATCGTGTCATTTACACGCGCATTTTTGAAGTTAACAGCCAGCAAAATCTCTTTCTCTTTTGTGTGAATCTGTATATATCTATCTTCCGGATACCACTTTATATCCCCCCCTAGATTGCTGGATACAACTCTTAAAGGGATCAGAACCCGATTATTGGACAGTACTCCATCCTCAACCTCTACAATAGCTTCTTCTTCAGCAAAGGTCGGTGCATTAAATGAGGCAATCATCAAGATCGCCAGCAATGATATAACCCATTTTTTTAATTTCATGTGACATCCTCCCAAGGAACAAATAACGTAACCATTCTTTCTGGAATAGTTAACGTTATCTGACCATTGAAAGTTGGAACTTCACATAAAAAAACGCTGGATAGGATGCCAAAAAACCGCTCCCTTATCTAGGATAAGCAGCGGCTCTATTGCCCATCAGGTGCTGACTCGTTCAGAAATGATCCTTTTTACGAGGTCAATGATGGATCTGTTTCTTGTGATAATACCTCTCCATCACTTGCATGATGGACTCGCTCTTTATAGGTTTGCTTACATAATCATCCATGCCCGCCTTCAAGCATTTATCCCGATCGCCCCGGACGGCATTTGCCGTAACCGCAACAATATATGGACATGCTTCGGGGTCCGAAAGTTCCTTAATCGCTCTGGTGGCTTCAAATCCGTCAAGCCGCGGCATATGCACATCCATAAAAACAATATCGTATGCACTACGTTTGACCTTCTCAACAGCCTCCACACCATCTGCTACACGATCTACAAAATGTCCCTTTTTCTCAACCATCCGGCTAAGGACAAGCAAATTAACCTCATTGTCTTCGGCAATGAGAATGCGCAGAGGTGTACTTCTGTTCTTTTTCTGCTGTTGATCAAACTGGCTGCTACCTTCATCATTATTTAATTTGAAGGAAGCCGTAAATATAAATGTTGTACCAGGTTCATCCGATTCCTCGATCCAGATATCGCCCTGCATGAGCTCTACCAGCTTCTTACTGATGGCTAACCCCAGACCAGTCCCTTGAGGTTTACGGGTCATAAAGTTCTCTAACTGGTAGAAGGGCTCAAACAATTGCTGTCTTTTCTCAACAGGAATCCCTATGCCCGAATCCTTCACCTTAAATTGCAGAAGGATGTTATTGCTGCACTGCTCCTTAACTCCGACTTCAATTGCCACACTACCTTCTGGCGTAAATTTGACCGCATTGCCGATAATGTTGGTAAGTACTTGTTTCAAACGGTAAGCATCGCCATAGAGCGGAGTCGGTATGGCCTCATCCAGACGTAAACGAATATCCAGCTCCTTTTCACGAGCCAGTGGTTTCACAATTTGCACGGTTTCTGTCACGATTTCCCCAACATCAAAAGGATCATCGACCAGATCCGTTTTACCTGACTCTATTTTCGAGAAATCCAGGATATCATTAATGATGGCCAGTAAGGAATCTCCACTCTTCTGAATAATTTGAATATATTCCTTTTGCTCCTCACTAAGTCCCGGCGTATCCAGAAGCAGATCTGTCATCCCGATAACACCGTTCATGGGTGTGCGAATTTCATGGCTCATCATTGCCAAAAATTCACTTTTGGCCTTGTTCATTCTCTCGGCAGTCTCTTTGGCCACAAGCAGCTTCTTCTGTTCCGTAATATCCTTCGCAATCAGATAGAATCCGACATTGGTCTTGTTGATGATGATCGGAGCAAGTGTAGCTAACACTTCTGTCTCAGTACCATCCGTGTGACGAACGGCGTTAATTTCCTTCTCAGCCAATTCGTAATTGCTGCGCAGGATCATTCCCAGATTGACAGCTCCGATGAATCTGCTAATGCTCGTGCCGATCATGACCGACACAGGACAACCTGTCATTTTCACCGCTACAGGGTTCGCATTCATGATGTTGCCGTCCATGTTAAACGAGATAATGGCGTCATGATTATATTTCTTAAGTGAAGTGTAACGTTCCACGGATTCCTGCAGTTTAAATTCAATAAGTTTCCGTTCAGTGATGTCCTGCAAAGTTCCGTTCAATTGTATTGGCTGTTGGTGTTCATCAAACGTAATCAGCCCGCGCAAATGGAGATATTTCTCACTCCCATCAGAACGGATATGTTTGTATTCGAAATCAAGCGGTTCTCCTTGCTTCGTCTCTCTGATTTTTTCTTGCAAGGATGCTGCATCGGCGGGATTCATCACCCGAAGAACATCCCTTGCCCGGTAGCGTTTGTGTGTGCGCTCAAGCTCGAAAATTTCAAGCACCTGATCTGAAGTGGCGATTTGGTCATTGACCATATCCCATTCCCAACTACCAATCATCGCAATACGTTCAGCCTCTGCACTGATCTCTTCATGTTTCTTTCGCTCAGATATGTCTCGTCCAATGGTAAGTATCTGCCGTTCCTGCTCGGCATCCCCAATAATCTTGTATGTGGTCTCAAACCATAGATAATGTCCATCTTTATGACGAACTCTGATATTCAGCATATTTCCGGTAGTCAAGTCCATCTGTGAGATCTGTTCCAGATCAAACGGATGAAAATAGTCATTGTTATTCTGGCCGATAATGTCTTCTGGAGAGTAACCCAGCAGATCGCGAACCGAAGGTGAGCAGAACCGACAAACTCCATCAAGATTGGCAATGTAGATAATCTCCTGTGCATTATCCGAAATCAGTTTGAACATCTCTTCACTGTGCAGCAGTTTTTGTTCGGACACCTTACGATCTGTTATATCTACAATATGACAAATGAAATATAGCGGCTCATCTGTACTTTCATCCCGGGCCAAGGAAATATGCAATGAAATCCAGAGTACGTCCCCATTTTTTTGGATGTAGCGCTTTTCGTACGTATACTCTTTCGATCTGCCTTCAAACAAATCACAAGCATAGACTACATCCTGCGGACAGTCGTTCGGATGTGTAATATCCTGGTAGCTGAGATTCATGAGTTCATCACTGGTATAGCCCATCATGCTGCAAAATGCAGGGTTTACTTTTAACCATTGACCTGACGGAGCGACGAGTGCAATTCCAATAGGTGCTTGATTATAAATCTGCTCGAACAATTCGTGATGGTCGACCTTTTGAACCTGCATTTTAAGATCTCCTTTTGAAATATATACTCAAGTAATGGGTTGTCGAAATTTCAAATTATCGCTTTTAACTTGTCCGTCTCGAAAAGGAATAATCGTTTTAAAACCATAATAACTGCTTAGTACCCATTATTATAGGGATTGAAACAGCTCTTTCCAAATGATTTGTGTCTTTTAAACGGAAACAAGGCCTGGATTCCATCAACATGGAAGTCCCGACCTTTGTCGCTTATGTTCATTATAAGTCATATGGTGCTCGAAATCGCGAGTAAAATCTGTCAGCGCTCACGACCAACAATGTAATCCAACAAATGTTTCAAAAAAGGGATGTGCTTCGGCATTTCGGCAAGTGCATCCGTTGCGAGACAATAATGTTCCCACATTGCTTTTTTCGCTCCATCCTCCCCAAGGATGGAAACGAAGGTTGAATTGTTGTTGCGGACATCCTGCCCGGCTGGTTTACCAAGCACCAAGTCATTCCCTTCCAGATCCAGCAGATCATCCTTGATTTGAAAAGCGATACCCGCATGATAGGCAAATGCCTTCAAGGAGGAAATTTCAGAATCCTTAACCTGTGCCAGAATAGCAGGCATCACCAGCGCGGCTTCAAAGGCAATGCCTGTTTTGTAGAAGCAGATCGTGTTCAGCTGATCCAACGTCAGCGCTTTTCCTTTAGAGTTGAGGTCCATCGCCTGCCCCATACACATGTCTTCTGCTTTTTCAGCCGAATATCGGATCAAGGTTAGCACCGTTGAAGCATCGAATTGACTAAGCGAGGATTGTTCTCCAATGGCTTTCTGGATCAGAAAGAGGCCTGTTAATTCAGCTGTGGCGCTGTTATGCACCTGATGCAAGGTTGAACGGCCGCGCCTGGTTGAAGCATTATCCTGCGTTGGCAGATCATCAAAAATGAGGGAAGCGGTATGCATATACTCCAGTGACCTTAACAGCGGAACGATCGATGCTTCTGACAGCCCATACTCTCGCACACCCATTACCCAGGTTAAAATCGGCCTCAGCCGTTTGCCGCTTCCCTGCAGGCTATAATTGGCTGCATCAATCAGCGTTTCCTTCATTTCTAGAATTGTATTTGGTTTGGAGATTTGAACTTCCATGTTAATCCGTTCACGAACGTTTCGAACCGTTTGAAGAAAATCTTCTTTTTCCTTTTTGTCATTCTTCAGATGGACAACAACCTGATCCCTGAGCAATTTATCGAGAAAGTCCACGTCATCCGCTTTTTGAACCATTCGTTGAATGAGATCGTTAAATTCAGGCTGACCCGAAGCAAAGATGTCCATAATTTCATTATATTTCGCTGGTCCCAGTCGTTCCCTGCTGCGTTTGAGGCCATTGATCGCACGATCCAATATGACCTCACGAGTCTTGGCATCCGAGTCATACACACTGTGGATCAAATGAGAGATTACAGTCCAATAGAGCTCATATGGATTAATTAAGTCAGGACGCAGATCCCGGTATTTCAAATAATACGTGTACGGAGTCACTGCCCCCTCTTCCAAATCATCAAACATATCTGCAAAATCATCGGCCAGTTGATTGTAAATTCCATAATAGAACGTGCGGAGATCAAAGCCTTCATCCTCCGAAGCGCTTAGGACGGAACGAACAATCAGCCTGGATGAAGATGACTTGATAATAATCGGGATATAGAGCTCTTCATTGGTATAACTCACATTGGCAAGTTTCTTCGCCCGGTCCAGCTCTTGGGATTGAAAAAACACATAGGATTGCTCGAAAAAGGTCCGCTGCATCTCAGGTCGCTGATAATTCTTGATGTATTCAAATGCCTCACGCAGCTCTGAATGAACATAGCGAATGACTTCCTCATTGTCTCCGTTCCACTCGCCAATGTCAGGTACAATTCCTGTAAGCAGCGCCTTTCGAATCAGGAGGGAATACTGTTCTTTCTCTTGGGAAGTCAGGGCCTGTGAATCCAACAGATCGTCTATAAATGGATAGGTTAACCCGTATGAATACCCCAATCTGATAGCTGCATCAAATCTCTTCGAACGTTCCGGAATGGGTGTCGTTTCATCCAATTCATCATTCACATGCAGGACAACGCCAAGAATGATCTTAATCAGCTTGCGTTGTGCCTGCTCTGCGTCCAGCTCCTTCGGAATATTTGAAGCGACGTTTTCAAGTTTCTGTATCAGCCAGATTACGGCAGTCTCCACGTTTTCCTTCTGAGCCCAGCGATACAATGCCGCCAGGCTGATAAAATCGGGCTGGCCCTGTCGTTTCGCTCCATCCGCACGCATGAAGTATTTCTTGGTATCCTGCACAACCCGCTGAATACGAGCCTGCGTTTCGGGAGTATCCAGCGCCTTGCCCAGATCTCTCATATAAATATAGGAAATACTGCGATCGAGGTACTCATCCAGTTTACCGGTCACGTTCAACCAGTGGATATATCTATATACATCCCGGGAATCGGGTTTTCTTGAAGTTCGTGATATCCAGGGTAACCATGAGAATCGCTGAATATGTTTCTTTTGCCATAGATGAAAATCCTGCTTTAGAACCGTTGTATATGTGTTATTTATTAGCTGGTTATGAAGGGAAGCAAAGTACTGGGCTGCCTTATGCTCGGCTAACTCATATCCTGCTTCGGCATGATCTATAAGTGCGTTATTCATAGGATGGATACCTCAACTTCTATTAATGTTAAACATGTATCCATGAGAGGAGATTGAGGATGCTCCATGGACGAAAACTGTTGTGAATTCATGCTGTATCAAATTCGCCAGCTCATGTTCATAACCTTTATACGGCGCTTGAACCGTTTGGTTACGTAATCGTCATGGACAATCCACTGATCCTTGTTTTTATAGAATAGAAGCCCACACTTTAACGGCAGTAACGGCAATAAGAACAATTAAACCATAGCGAAGCACATTCACATTAATCATTGAACTGACCCTCGAGCCGAGTGATGCCCCTATCAGACTCCCTATAACGGTGTAGATGACTGGCTCAATCGGAATGCTTCCACCACTGACTTTCCCGATGACTCCACCAATCGCGGATATAAACACGATGGCCAGGGACGAGGCGATCGTCGTTCTCGTAGGAATACGAAGCACCGTCAGCATGATCGGAATCAGAATAAAAGCACCGCCTGCGCCAACAATTCCCGATACAACGCCCACGGCCAGAGCCGAACCTGCCGCAATCCATCGGTTAAATTCCACAACATCTGAAGCATCGTCTGTACCTCTTCCCGGAATCAACATGAGGACAATCGCGATAACTGCCAATATGCCGTAAATCAGGTTAATGACATCTCCATCCAGATGACTGGATAGGATGCCTCCAATCAAGCTGCCGATGAGAATACTGATGCCCATGTATGCAACAAGCGTCCTATTCACCAAAGCATGCCCGACCCCGGCCTTCCTCTTCTTTCTCTGAAATGCGACTACACCTGCCAACGAGGAAAAGAATACCTGGAACATGCTAATGGAGGAAACCTCATGTGCAGTAAAAGGGTCAATACCCATTAGAGAGGGAACGTACAGCAGCATGGGGTAGTTAATAATAGCTCCACCAATCCCCAGTAAACCGGAAAAGAAGGAACCGACCAGACCCAGTATAAACATGATGATAAAAAGCAGAACATCCATCGGTAATTCTTCCTTTCTTGCGCTTGAAAAACCTTGTCAAAAAACTGTATACGCAGCGATATTTATCGGCTATAATAAAAACCAAGTAAATTAATCAGAAATGAGTGATTAAGCATGCTTAATCTGTTCAAGACTCTTTTTGAAAATAAATGTCCTCACTGCAACGAAAAATTGCATGTATGCAATGATTCGCTCTGCGCCACCAAGACGTGCAGCCAGTGCAATTATAAGGAAGAAAGCTACTGCTCTCTCGGTGTACGCATTGTGTATGACACCACAAAATGATAAAAGACATTCCTGCTCATTGTACCACGTTTTCCGCTGGCTCGATAAGCAGTAAACCCTGATAGCAAGTGAAATCGTATACTCCAGCATGTACAAATATAAAAAGGTGCTAAACGAATTACATCGTTTGGCACCTTTTTTACTTCATATTTGAAATTTGGCTCATTCATTTCCTAGTCCGCTCAACGGATCTTTTAGATTGTTGATATTATTGATCAGATCCGGGATTCCGGTCTTTTCCCAGTTTTCCGCAGTAAAACCTTGCTCTGCTATGGTGGTCTCGAATTGACCCACAACTTCGGTTAACTGATTGTTATAACTGACCAAATTTTCATGGATGCTCTCACCGATGGCCGGAGCCGTAAGCTGGGAGAATTCACTAGCCTCCGCTTGAATCTGATCAATCTTGGTTTGAATCTGCTCGGTGATCTGTGGATTGTTGGCGGCATCCGTTGCGAGCTGTTGGAGCTCTGCGCCAGCACTGGATATTTGCTCGATATAGTCCGTTGCTCCGCTAACATAGTTTAAACTTTCGTTTGCCTGCTCCACAACAGAACAAGCCGAGATGACAAAAATACTTGCAGCAATAAAGCCTGTCATGATCAGTGTTTGCCTTCGTTTACGTAAAATCATGAGCATCTTCCCTTCCTTGTATCAGAAGTTATTTACTTAATTGAATGATAGCTGTTCCGGATACCCGAATGCAAATCGGTCTGCACTCATCGGATTGAACATGTATAATGGAAGAATCACACGGTAAAGGGATGTCTTGACTATGCTTCAGGCTTTGAATCAGCGCTTAAACCGCATCATGCCACTGATTACTCCAACCAGCATTATCATTGGCGTACTTTGCGGAAGCTTTCTTTCTTCGTACACCTTTTTGTCACCTTGGCTTTTTGCATTTATGACGTTTGCAGGAAGTATCAGTCTAGGGTTCAGGGATTTTCTGAATGTTTTGAAAAAGCCTTTTCCTCTGTTTGTTTGTCTGTTCATATTACATTTGGCGATGCCTTTGATCGCACTCGGTATGGGGCATCTGGTTTTTCCGATGGACGCTTATACGATAACCGGATTGGTTCTGGCAGCCGTAATTCCGACTGGTGTAAGCAGCTTCATCTGGGTTAGCATTTACCGTGGCAATATTGCACTGACGCTATCCATCATCTTGATTGATACCATGCTGGCCCCATTCGTCGTTCCGGGTGTTCTTTCACTCCTGATCGGCACCAGCGTTACGCTGGATATGGGAGCGATCATGAGCAGTCTGTTTTGGATGATCGTCGTGCCTTCGTTGGTGGGCATGCTGCTGAATGAATGGACCAAGGGAGCCATTGTACCGGTATGGGGCCCAAGACTGAATCCATTTTCCAAGTTGTTTATGGCGGTAGTGGTCGCTATCAACGGATCGGTTGTTGCTCCTTATCTGGCCGATTTCAACTGGAGACTGGCTGGTCTGGCGGCAATCATCATTTTCCTGGCTTCCTTAGGCTATGCACTCAGTTATTTCATTGCAAGATTGCTGGGTTGGAATGAGGCTGACCAGGTGGCGCTCGTATTTAATGGAGGCATGCGCAATATCAGCGCAGGAGCGGTGCTTGCCGTATCCTATTTCCCACCTCCCGTTGCTGTCCCGGTTGTTCTCGGGATGGTATTTCAGCAAATGCTGGCTTCCCTGACAGGTTATCTGCTTGGAAGGCGGTCACAACTGCTGCAAAATGCAGACAAAACGTCTGCAGCCTAACATTTGCAATGTTTGCTATAAAAAAACAGCAACGCTCCAATATCAAAAATGGAGTACGTGCTGTTTTTTTATTAGCTACATAAATCATAAGACGCTTCTTAGTTAAAGTTACAACGTATTAAGGAAGCCCACGATTCTTGCCGCCAATCTCGAATGTCCAGCCTGGTTGGGATGAAGCCCGTCAGGCACACCGTTTTCGCCAGTAAAATATAAATTTTTATGTACCTTCAATAAAGGCTGTATACCCGCAATGTTCCACAGATCACACACTGGAATGGAGTACAATGATGCTACCTCTTTGATCGCAGCAATATACTCTGAATATACTCGTCCGGTCACCGGATTGGGCAAATATTCAGGTACAGCTGTACTTGATCCATGCGGAGGAGTCAAAAAGACAATCAGCTTGGTCGGGTAGCGCTGGATCAAGCCCTCTGCAACATGCTTAAGTGCCCCATAAAATGTATCTGTCGAGCTCGGGGAAGTGTTGATGTTACCAAATGCAGTCGTACCGCTGGAAAAATCATTTCTTCCTCCCATAAAGAAAATGATATCTGCATAAGCATTCAGTTGTTCGATTCGATTGCACATGGGCTCAAGCCCCCCATCGACTACACTACTCCCCGAGATTCCATGATTCTCATAGGATCGAAAACCTAATGCTCTACTGACAAGCTCTGGATATGGATGCTCCCCTTCGCTCAGCCCATAACCATAAGTAATGCTATCTCCTAGAAAGACTGCCTTTTGTCCTTTATATCGCTCAGATTGCAGCAACATACCCAAATCCCTCTTTTCCCATTAAAATATGTCCGCATAACCTGTCTGGCTTTGGATCTTCATTTTTTCCCGATGGGTGTAATAAAAACACCATCAGCATGTGATGGTGCCTTTATCTTTAACACTTACTTTTACATTGTTTATTTCGGTTGAATATATCCTTCAGCTTTAAGCAATTCCGCGATCAGAACCGCACCGCCTGCTGCTCCGCGGAGCGTGTTGTGGGACAATCCCACGAATTTATAATCATAGAGCGAGTCTTCGCGCAGTCTTCCCGTGGATACGCCCATTCCGCGTTCAATGTCACGATCAAGCTTCGTTTGCGGTCTGTTTTCTTCCTCGAAATACGTAATAAACTGTTTCGGTGCACTTGGCAATTCCAGCTCTTGCGGACGCCCTTTGAATTGCAACCAACGCTCCAGAATTTCATCTTTGGAAGGTTTTTTCTCAAAGTTGACAAATACCGTAGCCAGATGCCCATCCGTTACCGGAACACGGATACATTGCGTCGTGATGAGTGGAGACGATGCTTTCACAATCTCGTTGTTTTGTACGCTTCCCCAGATGCGAAGTGGCTCTTGTTCACTCTTCTCTTCTTCGCCACCAATGTATGGAATGACATTATCCAGCATTTCAGGCCAATCCGTGAAGTTTTTGCCTGCTCCTGAAATGGCTTGATACGTGGAAGCAACCACTTGAGTCGGGTTGAACTCACGAAGCGCATGCAGTGCAGGTACATAGCTCTGAATGGAGCAGTTTGGTTTAACTGCGATGAAACCAGTTTTGGTCCCCAGACGTTTACGCTGTGCTTCAATCACTTCCAGGTGTCCTGGGTTGATCTCTGGAATAACCATAGGTACATCGGCAGTCCAGCGATGAGCCGAGTTGTTGGAAACAACCGGAGTGCCTGTTTTGGCATAAGCTTCTTCAAGCGCTTGGATCTCATTCTTTTTCATATCTACGGCACAGAAGATAAAATCAACCTGGCTGGCAAATGCTTCAACCTGGGAGGCATCCTGTACAACGATTTGTTTCACAGCTTCCGGGATAGGAACTGCAAGTTTCCATCTGCCCTGAACGGATTCTTCGTATGTTTTACCTGCAGAGTTGGCACTTGCTGAAATGGCTGTTACTTCAAACCATGGATGGCCATCCAGCAGGTCCACAAAACGCTGGCCTACCATTCCTGTTCCTCCGACAATACCGACTTTCAATTTTGCTGTCATATAATCATCATTTCCTTTCGGTGTGAGTTCGATAATAGCTATTTTCATTCCTGCATCGGTTGATGGGACTTCATGATTCTTCCCTTAGTAAACACTATTCAAGTAATTCCAAAGCGTGTTGCGAGCACCCCGGAAAAACCAAAAAAATCCCACCCCCAAGACAGAAGTCTCAGGGACGAGATTGAACACTCGTGGTACCACCCAGATTCGCCCATATGTCGCCATATCAGCCTCTTAGAGTTAAGGATACAACTGTTAATCAGTTGTAACAGCCTATACTCCGCTCTGTAACAGGAGCTCCTGTCACACCATCCCCTATATGCAAGTTCCGATGTGCTGCTCTGAGTCTTTATTCAATAAAAATTCTTTACCCCTTTTCAGCTGCCGGGGCTCTCTGAGAAAGAATACTTTTATTTACTCGTCTCTTCGTCGCATTTGATATTGCGATTATAATATCAAAGTTACCATTGCGAAGTAAACATATTTTTTATAATTTGCTGCAAATGGATATTTATTTACTACGTTTTAGTGACAAAAGCATTCATTACCAGAAGGACAAGACTGCATTATACTCAGATACTATATTATACCTTATTAACTAATGCACCTAAACATTATGCAATTCATCCCCACTGCGTTGCGAGCTGTTTGAGGTATGGGGTCAGTACCGGCTGCAGCTCCTTGCGCATAAGTCCGATTTCCAAAATAGCCTGAATGTAACCGAACTGATTGCCAATATCGTAGCGGCGGCCCTCAAGCTCAAGAGCGAGCAGCTCCTCCAACTGACTCACTTCTTTTAACGCATCGGTTAGTTGATATTCTCCTCCTGCGCCTCTCTCGATCCGATCCAATATGGGAAATATCGATGGTTTCAGAATATAACGCCCCATTACCGCCGTTCTTGATGGTGCCTCCTTCATTGAGGGCTTTTCCACCAGATTCGTAATTCGGTGAACCCGATCTTCCGCACCCGCTGAATCAATAATTCCATATTTGCTTACATCATCCGGCTGCACTTGACGTACTCCTACGACCTGACTGCCGGTTTTTTCATACAAATGAATCATCTGTGCAAGTGCAGGCGGATCGGACACCATAATATCATCCCCCAGCAGCACAGCGAACGGATCCTCCCCCATAAACTGACGCGCGCATCCGATGGCATGTCCAAGACCCAGTGGCTCTTTTTGACGGATAAAATGAATGCTTGCCATATCACTTATCGCCTGCACCTGTTCGAGCAAATCCTGTTTGCCTTTGGCATAGAGGGTGTGCTCCAGTTCCACCGATTTGTCAAAATGATCCTCGATCGATTTTTTGTTGCGTCCGGTCACAATGATAATGTTTTCAATGCCCGATTGTACCGCTTCTTCAACAATATATTGAATGGCGGGTTTATCCACAATGGGCAGCATTTCTTTCGGCTGAGCCTTGGTTGCCGGCAGGAAGCGTGTTCCGAGTCCGGCTGCCGGAATAACTGCCTTTTTGATTCTCATATCATGAAACACTCCTTTCGTTCGCATCTGTACTCGGATAGGCCGCTGTCGCGGACACAGCACGGAAAACCCAATATCGACTGGCGATATAGTTCAGGATCATGCCCAAGAGGGTTGCAGCTGCTTTGCTTATGACCAGAGTTAAGCCAAGTATATTATCCGAGAGAAACAGTATTAAGGATGACAAGGCGAGAACGATCAAATTAGTAATCACAAAGCGCATCAATTCATTATTTGCACCTTGTCTTCGTGCATCCCTAAATGTCCATCGTCCGTTCCACCAATAACTGTTCAAGACGCCGCAGCTATAGGAAATGACCTGGGCAATCAGCGCGGGTGTGCCCAGGGCGTCAAGCATGGTAAACACCAATGCATCCACCGCCGTATTCATCACACCCACGATCCCAAATTTGATCAATGTGGCCAATCGATTAATCATGGTGAGCAACTCTGCCTGTCATCCGCACTTGTGCGGTCTGACTCTCCGATTGATACACGTCACGCACAATGTATAAGGGTCTCGCCTTAGTTTCATCATAGATGCGGCCAATGTATTCCCCAAGAATGCCCAGCATAATGAGAATAAATCCATTAAATATCAGCATGATGCTGACGATGGATGGCCAGCCTTTGATCGTTGAATCGGTAAAAATCGCAGAAATGATCACGCTGAGCATGTAGATGAATCCGCCTAAGGAGAGGATAGCTCCCAAGTAACCCGCAAGCTTGAGCGGTTTATACGAGAAGGAAGTAATACCATCCAGGCTCAGCTTCAGCATGCGTTTCAGGGGATATTTGGTCTCACCTGCCAGACGCTCATCCCGTTCATATTCGATCGCTGTTTGTCTGAATCCAACCCAACTGACCAAACCACGGACGAATCGATTTTTTTCCGGTAGACGTTTCATCTCATCGCACACTTTGCGATCGATTAAGCGAAAATCTCCTGTATCCACCGGAATATCCGTATCGGTTGATGCCCGGAGTATGCGGTAAAACATGCTTGCAGACCATTTCTTGAAGCGGGTCTCCCCGCTTCGTCTGGTCCGGCGGGCATACACTACATCATAGCCCTCTTTCCATTTGGCAATCATGTCCAGTATCAGTTCGGGAGGGTCCTGAAGGTCCGCATCAATAATGACTACTGCATCACCTGCTGCATAATCCATCCCTGCGGTAATCGCGATCTGGTGACCGAAGTTGCGTGCAAAATCAATTAATTTTACACTTTCATCCCAACGTGCATAGTCACGGATCATCTGCGCACTTCGGTCGACACTACCGTCGTTGACAAACAGCAGTTCATAAGTTTCTCCCGTACTGCCCATTACCTTTTTCACACGTCGATAGGTTTCTTCAATGACTGCCTCTTCGTTGTACATCGGAATAATGATGCTGTAACGGCACTTTTGGGCCATATTCGTTCCCTCCCTTTTCAATTTCGGTTGTTCCACTTGACCATCTCTATAACTTCACTTCGTATAGGGTGCTCTGTCCGCCGAAGCCAGCTCCGCTATCCGTACCTGTCATCCACTCTGACGTCGGAATTTCGGTACCATGTTCCATGATCCAACTGCTGATATCCGAATTGCCTCCTCGGCCGCCCATGCCGCCAACCATGAAGTATTTCACTTGTCCGCTCCTCACGAGCTCTTCCAGTTCCTCGGTGGTATACACCGGATCAGAACCGGAGAAGCCTCCAAGTGTAATGACAGCCTCGTTCTCATCAATGATGTATGGGGCTGCCTGGTTATAATCTGTCGTTGCAAAAAGATAGGTCTCTCCTGTGTTATTTTCTCTGAGATAATTCAGTGTTGTTGTATCTACTCCTTCGTTTCTGTTTCCGGCTCCGCCTGGTCCGCCAGCCGCTCCTATGCCACCACCGCCAAACATGTTTCCACCAAATTCCGGAGGTGTTCCTGTACTTGAATTATCATCAGCATCTCCGCTGCCAGAAGCACCAGGTAAGGCTGGATCCGTATTACTTGCAGTATTAGGTGGAGTCATCGCGCTATCTCGATCACCTTGTCTGCCTCCCATAGCCATGCCCATGCCGCCGAACATTCCATTCGAACCCGGAGGACCTGCTGCAGGAATCATGCTGTTACCGCCGTAGGTAATTGGCGTGAATGCCCAATAGACTGGACCAATAAGCATAACCATAAACCCTGCCACGATAATTCCCTGCTTCCATTGGTGTGAACGATGGAGCATAACGATTAAGATGAGCGTGATCGCAATACCTGCAATGAGTTCGCTGATCGACCAGCCTGCACCGATGGTGTCATCATAGACCTGCATGATATACCAGCCGAAGATCGTCGTAAGCAGAACGGCAAGAGGAAGCAGCCAGGCTTGCCAGCCGTTACGCTCTCGATAAGCCTGCCACATGGCTACAAATCCGGCTCCGGTCAAAGCTGCAATTGGCGGGGCGAGCATGATCAGATAATATTGGTGGAAGAAACCAGCCACACTGAAGAATGCTGCAACCGGAAGCAACCAGATCAGCCAAAACGCAGCTTCCTTATGTTTCATCGTAATATTTCTCCGTCTGAGCCCCGCAAAGAGTGCAACGCATCCCAGCAGTACCGTTGGCAGAAGCCAACTTGCCTGCCCGGACAGCTCAGTCTGGAACAATCGAAGCACACCCTTCTCCCCTGTGCCGAACATGCCACCCATTCCGCCACCATTGCCGCCGAAATTTCTTCCGTTTGGCATTTCAGCACCATTCGGCATCTGACCGCCTTGCGGGAAATTCATTCCGTTCATTGGGCCCATCTCACGCGTTGAATCGTCGCTGGATGGGTTGCCTGCAGCAACGGAGTTGTCTGATGAATCAGAATCCGAGGCTGCTGCTGAAGCATCGTCACGGTTTCTATCATCTGCCATATTAGGCATGCCTGCGCCAGGTGTTCTGTTCTGCTGACCTGTAAGACGGGATAGACCGTTATAGCCAAAAGCAAGCTCCAGCACCGAATTGGTTTCGCTGCTTCCTATGTAAGGCCGCTGACTCTCCGGTATAGAATCGACTGTCACTGCCCAGGATAGGGAAACCACTGCCAGTACGGCGGTACTGCCAATAAGCAGAAGGATCTTCTTTCTCCATTTCGCCTGGAATGCAAGCAGATAGAAGATATAAAATGCCGGAAGAATCATGTAGGCCTGAAGCATTTTCATGTTAAAAGCCAGTCCAATAAGGCCAAATGCTACGAGAATCCGCCACGGACTGCCCTGCTTGGTGCCATTGAACAAAAACCAGGAACCGAGCAAAAGTGTAAACACCAGCATGCTGTCAATATTGTTGGTACGGCTTACGGCCGCCACAACCGGAACCGTAGCCATGGCCAGAGCAGCAATACGTGCCGCAGCAAGTCCAAAGGTTGGTTTAACCATGAAATAAATGATCAGTACCGAACCGATTCCCGCTAACACTTGCGGCAAAATAACACTCCAACCATGCAATCCGAAAACATAGGCAAAAGCCGTCTGAATCCAAAACACGACGGGTGGTTTATCTACCGTTACGGAGCCAGCTGAATCAAGGGATGCATAGAAGAAATTGTGGAAATTTCTCAGCATGCTCCCTACGGCGGTCGTATAGTAGGAATTGGCATATTGATCGTTCCAAATCCCGTATCCATTCAAAATTGCCGCCAATATGACAATCGGCAGAAGGACCAGATCAATCCTTCGTTTGGCATGTTTCAATGTCAATCACTCCTTCTCTTTCTTCATGATTGTATTGTGACATGCCAAAATAAAAATGGGATGAGTCCCCGCTGAATGTTAACTGAGGATAAGTTCCAATCCTTTCAGCTAATTTTCAGCTTGGCAAGCGATAATACAACATAAAGCCCTCAGCTTTTTGAGGCATTCAATAGATGGATTTAACAGGGAGGCATGCCCGCTTATGAAGTTAAGTACAGGGATAAAAATCCTTTTGGCGGATGATGAACCACATATTTTGCAATTTTTGGAGCTTGGATTGAGTAATGAGGGCTTCGATGTACGCACGGCTCCGGATGGCGCTGCAGCGCTAGAACTCGCACTTGAGTTCCGTCCGCATATGGCCATATTGGACGTCATGATGCCGGAAATGGATGGATTCGAGGTGGTTGAACGTCTGCGCAAGACTGGAGCCCAGATGGGAGTCATCATGCTCACAGCAAAGGACGAAGTCGAGAACCGTGTTAAAGGTCTGTGGCTTGGTGCTGATGATTATATGATCAAGCCCTTTGCCTTCGATGAGCTGCTCGCCCGGATTCAGGCAAGACTGCGTAATCAGTTTCCATTGCTCATTGGGGCCGTAACACATGGTCCTTTCCGAATCGACGATCAGCGCAAGGAGATTACCTATCATGATCAGATTCTTGAGTTGTCCCCTACCGAATATGAATTATTGAAGTTCATTGTGCTGAACCACGGTATCGTGCTAAGCAAGGCGACCATTCTTAGTCGTGTGTGGGGGTATGATTTTGGCGGAGAAGAAAATATTGTCGAGGTCTATATACGATCACTGCGTGACAAACTTGGGGATAAAGAGCACAAACTCATTCGCACTCTTCGAGGTGTTGGATATCGAGTGGATCTCTGATGAGTCATACGAAGAAGCCAACCACCAAATCTCTTCTGGGACAATTGCAGCGGTTGATCTGGCCCCGTTCGCTCCGTTCTCAGCTGCTCGCACGTTCTCTGTTTATTCTTGCAGCCTTATTTTTGTTAATTGGCATTTTTCAGTTCTGGATTATGGAGAGCTTTCTGTATCGCAATCAGGCGAAAACGATGGAAGAGCAGATGATGTCCATGCCTCCTGTCTGGCTCGGCTTATCCTCGCGGAATGAGTCATTCAACAACCCATTTGCCGGACAGGCAGGCACGGATGCACGCGTGTCGGGTAACAGGATGCTCTACATTCCCGATCGTTCACTTGCCCTATTCGATCAAAATGGCACATTCGAGGATATCTTCGGTAAAGAAGACGGTCTGGCAGCTCCCCAACTCACTGCCGCTGAATACAAAACAATCACGGACCAATTATTGGACAAACGACATGCTCCATACCAGATCGTGACGGATCGTACAGGCAGTGAGCAATTAATCGTTTTTGCCTCGCCCGGTCCGCGCAATCGGGATTTCACCATGGTTCAGATGGGTACCCCCACGAAACCGATAAGAGATCTCATGGTTAAACAGCTGCTCATCTTCATCATGTTATCCATTCTGGCGATGGTGGCGGGTCTCATTCTCTATACCAAAACGCTCCGCCGCACACTGATTCCGCTATCCAGTATGGTCGATACCGTCCAGCGGATCGATGCTGGCAGCTTGGCAGAACGTCTTCCCGCCACCCAGGGTCAACAGGAAGTGGATCAGCTCGCGCAGTCGTTCAACGGCATGCTCGAAAGACTCGAGCAATCATTTGAAGCGGAACGTGAATCGAAGGAACAGATGCAGCGTTTCCTGTCCGATGCTTCCCATGAACTGCGGACTCCATTGACGTCCATCCACGGATTCATTGAAGTTCTCCAGCGGGGCGCAGCGTCCAATCATGAACAACTGTACAGGGCACTGGACAGCATGTATGGGGAGTCTGTTCGAATTAACAAACTGGTTGAAGATTTGCTTATGCTAACCAAGCTAGATCAAGCTCCGAAGCAAGAGCAGGAGATTGTTCAACTGGATCATTTGCTGATGGAGATGCAGCCCCAGCTAAACATGATGGCACGGGAACGCCATGTACACTTCGACCTGACTGCCGGGTTATCCATAATGGCTGAGCCGCACAAGCTGAAGCAGGTGATTCTCAATTTGTTCCACAATGCGGTGCAGCATACGCACCCGGAATCCGGTTCCATTACTGTGGCGCTATATGCTGTTCATAACAAGGCCGAACTGACCGTACAAGACAACGGCACCGGGATTGAACCGGAACATCTTCCCCATATTTTTGAACGCTTTTACCGGACCAGCTCTTCCCGTTCCAGAAAGGAAGGCGGCGCCGGCCTTGGTCTGGCCATTACACATTCCATTGTGGAAGCGCATGGCGGAAGTATTGCGGTGAACAGCAAGTTAGGCAGCGGAACAACCTTTACCATTTTATTGCCTTTGTCTGACTTATCTGAGGCAAATTTCGATCATTAGCATGACCAATAACCCTTTCCAGCTCTTTAGGGACTGTGAAAGGGTTATTTCTTTGAATTATCTTACGATTATCCGATCATTTTTCAAGTCAAACACAGTCGGCTTTCCGGCCAACTTATATTCCCAACCAGCTTCGATTGCTTGCACAATGAAACGCCTTACATGTCTAGGTTGTATAATCTTCATTGTCATATTATCGACGTATACTTCAAGTTTTCGTCCCTGAATAAATTCATGCTCTGCAACGAAAACCATATAGCCACTATCAGGTGAAATTCCCCACCGGAATGTCTCTTCATTGATGAGTATCCTTCTTGATCGTTTCTTACTAAGTGTCATCTAATCTCCCACCATCCCTATCCCACTCTAACTCTCCGGTTTCCATGACTGGATCACCTGATGATTGGCATCAATGGCATGGATATTGTCGAACGTCTCCATGAGGCTAAGCTCCGATTCGTTTTGATAGGCTACTGGCATTTTTATGATAAATGTATTATTTATTGCTTTTACATCGTGGGTCTCTCCATTGATATATTTAATTTGGAACTTGGCAATGGAGATGTCGGAATATAAGGCACCCCACATGAAATTCCCACTATTGTTTTTGGGCTCCGCCACAACGAGGAACGCAGGACCATGATCTGAACTGGCCGTCCAACCCGACTCGCTGTCCGCATTTATATGAAATCTCCCACGCTTCTGCTCATAGGCTGCGAATACATACTGTGTTTCGTCCAGATAAAGAACCAACTGATTCTCCAGATCCACATTCACAATCTTCACCGGTGTCTTCCAGTTGGATTGGACAGCCTGGTCCAAGGTTGGATACCCGAAGATCCGATTCCAGAAAAGGCTGAGACCTACAATCATCAGCACAAGCAGGCTGGTGGTGGTTATCCAGATTATTTTCTTCATGCTACCCCTTTTACACCTTGCCTTCTATTCATTTCACGAGCTAACACTTGCACACCATTAACAGGTTTCCATCCAGATCCTGAAAGTTAAACCAATGATCATGCTCAATGGGTGTCGTTATATGAACATCCTTGGATTGCATAAACGCATAGGCTTCCTCAATATTTTCCGTATCAAAATGGAATGCAGGCGTTTTGAACGTATGCTCTTCGGCATAAATTTTGCTGTCCAGTACAATGCGTGTTCCGTTCATTGGAATGATATATAAGTGGCCAAACAGGATCTCGCCATCCGCTGGTAAACCCAAGATGTCACAATACCAATCTCGTGCGCGCTCAATGTCACGGACGGGAATAAACACGGTACCGATCTGATTTAATATCGGGCTCATACCATTCCCTCCTTCTCCATGAACTCGTCCTTGGTTAATCCGAAAAGGATCATGTCATGGTACCTGCCGTTCGTATAGATAACCTTGCGCCGTACGCCTTCCTGAACGCAACCCAGCTTTCTCATCATAGCAGCTGAAGGCTCGTTCCCTTCAAGGACACTATCATTGAATTTATTCAGTCTTCTCTCGAAAAAGGCATACTTCAGCAGAATGCGAACGGCTCGCGTTCCAACCCCTTTGCCCCGATGATCACGATCCACTTGAATCCCAATGCTAAATGTGCCGTTCCGCTCATCTATACTGTTTATGTTAGCGCCCCCAAGGTACTCTCCATGCCAATCCTCAATGGAGAACATGATGCGTCCATGTGTACTGGAGAAATTGGAGAAGCTTTCTGTAAAATGTTTGGCCTCGGCAGACGTCGGCGGCAGTTCCACTGCGCATTCGAGCAGACGTCGAGCAGGTGTATCAAACCGATTATAATAATGTGCTTCCCAATCTTCCTCGCGCAGAGCACGCAGCCTAATCTGTTCGTCCTGCCAAAAGTACTGACTATAGTCAATCTCTCTCATTTCTTCATCCCCATTTCCCGTCCGTTCTTGTACTCACCATCTGTTGAACTAAACCTATGATAACCCAAATTGTGGAATGAGTGGTAGATTCTTTTTCACTGAAATGAACGCCAAACAGTCCCCAAGCAGATCATACTGCCAGGAGACTGTGATTTATTATTGTATACGATGAACCGCTCTGATTATTCGGAATATTGGGGCTTCGTCACGCGATCAGGGACCGATTCGTCGAAGACATCCTGACCTGGATAATCCCGTACTTCCCCTTCATGAAGCTCATGGTTCTCATAGTCAAACCGATGTGCGGATCGCTGATCCACTCGCCACGGCGTACTTTTTCCAAGTGATTCTGACAGTAACGATGAGCCGTAAGGTCCTTCCGGAAACTCCTCCAGTGCGAGATCATTCCGCTGCGACTCCACCGTTGACAGATCGGTATATTCGCGCCGTTCTTCGTGCAAAAATTTGTCCTTCATCGTTCGTCCCTCCATATCCGCCTTGAGGTATCCAAAGCACGTCTATTTTGAGCGAAAAGCTTACCATTTATGCATCATCCCTGGAAAACACTGCGTTTCATGCCTTGATTCATAGAATAAATCTGCGCTTTGCTCTCTCGTCATCACTTACGTATCGATATAAACAAAACAAATACAATAAGTCCAATACAGCAGATGATCGTATCCCTTTTGGACCATACCAACAGGGTAGAACGTACGCCAAGCATGGGATTTTCCCGCACTTTCCGCATCTCCATAGCAATCGTCATATCTTCGGCTCGCTGCAATAACGACATGAATAAGGGGATAACCATTGGTCCGATGTCCCGGACCCGAACCGTATTGGGTTTCAGGGCAGCTTTACCACGTGATCGAACAATTAGGGAGAAGCGCTGCCACTCGCTCCAGATCATCGGGATAAACCGGAAGATCAATGAAACGGCAAGTGCAAACGAAGCAACAGGCAGCCTGATTTTTTTACCTATGCCCAGCACCCAGTTTAGCCCTTCTACCATTCGGCCATACGGCGTGGTTAGCGAAAACCAGAGACTCGCCAAAGTAACGATAAACAAACGATACACATTCAGGAGTGTTGCCTCCGCCTGTAGCAAGGAAAAACCGAAGCGTAGACTCCCTGCCTCTGTATTAAGCGTGGTCCCGGATAACGCTGTAGATATGATGAAGAACAGCAATAAGGGCTTCATTAACTTCACGCAGCCTGCTAGAGTCTGACGGGGCAATATACTTAGCGCCAAAACGACTGGTACCAGTGTGAGGGATAACCCAATCCAGCGGTGCTGCAGCATTGCTGCCGTTACGAGCAGAATATACAGCAGCCATTTCAGACGCGGGTCCATGTTACGGTAGAGGTCATTGGGTGGAACCGCCTCTTGAGCTTCAATGGTACGCTCCATTCTTGCCGACTCTTGCTGGCTCGCTTCACTTGTCTCTTGCACACTTGTCTGCCTCACCTGCTGGTGAAGCTTATCCGACGCAGTAAATGAGGACTGAGCAATACTTGCAGCCATCTCCTCTGGCGTTAATGCCGTGGGCAATTCCATACCAGCTGCTCTGAACTGCTGGGCAAGTCGCATGGAAGGCGGCAACCCGATCTCCGCCTCCTCCAGCAGCTCAGGCTGCATATGAAGTTCTCTCGGTGTAAGATCCGCAATCAACTGCCCTTCTCGCAGCAAAAGAACACGATCCGCAATTGGCAAAAATGTATCGAGGTCGTGCGTGGCCACAATGGCTCCCTTACCTGCCTCCCGGTGCCGTTTAAGCACATCAAGCAGAAGCAAAACGCTCTGCGCTTCCAATCCGGCGCTCGGTTCATCAAGCAGCAGCCACTCAGGCTTCGTGGCCGTCCCGAGTGCGAGGCCGAGTCTTCTTCGTTCACCCCCGCTAAGCGCAAAAGGAGATCGATCCGGATTGAAGCGCTGCTTCATCTCATCTGGATCCGTTGGCGGATCCCATTGGATAAGCGACTTGGTCATCTGGCGTTTCTTTTGTTCATCTGATAGTGGGTACGGGCGAAGCGAGTACGAGAATTCCCTTTGAATGCTTCGGGCAAACAGCTGCTGCTCGGGAAACTGGAACACCAATCCCATCTGCAGCAAAATAGACCGAGGTACCTTGCCATTTTGCCAGAAGGGTTCACCGTTCAATGCAATGTGACCAGCACTTGGTGGTTTGAGACCTGCTATGGTCTGTAATAAAGTGGTTTTACCCGATCCTGTGCAGCCTAATAACAGGGTTATTTCACCGCTGTTAAACTGGATGGAAAGGTCCTGCAAAAGTGCCCTCGTTCCGGATTCAGGTGCTTCTACGGTTAAGTGATCCAGTCCAATATTCATCGGGCGACCTCCTTCACCAGTTGTTCTGGACGGAGTGGTGTGGCGTTATGATCCAGATAACCTTGCTGTTTGAGAAGGAGAGCTGTTTTTACTGTAAAGGGTGGGTCCAGTCTCAGTTGCTCACAGGGTGTACGTCCATCAGCCATGGTTGCCGGGGGAGTCCCGACCGTACTTCCATAGAAAAATGATGATGGTACCCCATCATATATACATTGTCCTTGTTCCATAGCCATAATTCGATTGCTTAAAGTCGCTTCTTCCAAGTGATGTGTAATCCAGACAACTGCAGTTCCTTGCCGGACGACAGATTCCACAATGGATTCAATCCGCTCTCTCGCTCCCGGATCCAGCATGGCTGTAGGTTCATCCAGAACGAGAACATCAGGCTTCGAGGCCAAGGCTACCGCAATATTGAGCAGCTGCTTTTGGCCGCCAGACAGACGAGATATAGCTGTGTCCGGGGAATATGGAAGGCCAACCATATGTAAAGCGTCTTCTCTACGCCGTAATTGTTCCTCTACGGAATCAACGAACGGCGATAGACTGAAATGAAATTCTTCCTCAATCGTATCTCCAAGCACCTGCGCATCAGGCTGCTGAAGCACTCCGCGAACGGCAAGCTCAGGAGCGGCCTGTCTTGTTCCGCCTGATAGTTGTGTGAAGCCGATCAGCACTGCGGCCAGTGTACTTTTCCCGCTGCCATTGGCTCCCACAATACTAATCCATTCCCCGGGATTTACGTTCAGGGAAACACCATCGACCGCTTTGCGAACTTGGCCGGATTCGGCCGCATAATGAACCCGTGCTTGTTCCAGTTTAATTAAAGGTATAACGTCCTGCATCGAAATTTGGTCCTTTCCCTTTTGCTTCTTTTGTGGTACGATCCAAATCGTTAACCACCGTTTCCTGTTTTGGTTAACAATAAGATTACCAAAATCGAAAGGATTGTTCAATCATGAAGTTATCTTTGCGGGGTATTGTATTCAGTGCACTCATGGCAGCTATACTTGTTCTTTTTGGTTACATAAGTATTCCCATCGGTTTCTCACCCGTCCCTATTACGCTGCAGACGCTTGCCGTCATGCTTGCAGGAGGTTTACTTGGCCCGTTATACGGTTTTCTGAGTATTGCTCTGGTCGTTATTTTGACTGCTCTGGGTTTTCCGCTTCTGCACGGGGCCGGCGGCCTCGCCGTACTCCTCGGTCCTACCGGCGGATACGTCATCATGTGGCCTTTCGCCGCCCTGCTCATTGGATTGCTGCTGGCTCGAATCAAGCTGAGAGGAATCGGCGGTTATGTACTGGCATTTGTCGTGTTTGAACTGTTCGGATCGCTGCTGATCTATGTTTCGGGCGTACCTTGGCTGGCTTATGCCTATAAAATGTCTCTTCCGGAAGCGATGATTCAAGGTTTCTATCCTTACATTATCGGAGATCTGATCAAAGCAATCTTTGCTGCGATCATTATCGCGCCAGTTCGTATGGTATTTCCACCGCAGCGACTGACAGGTAATCTGAATTCGACCATTGTGAAGGCTGAATCCTAAGGAACACATAATATAAAAAGTTGTTCAAGTTAAAAAGTATTTTCTTCGTGCATGTAGGTACTTACATCCGCGCAGGACACGACTTTTTGAATTCAATCAGGAACGTAGCTAATGAATTGAATCATGAAGGTGATTCTTGCTCCCCAGTTCTAACGACCAGTTAGCGAATCTGCTTAAACCCATTCAATTCAAGACCAATATAAAATGAAAGGGCAGCGCCAACGGCGCTGCCTTTTTTAGGAATATACACGGACTTCAATCAGCTCGGCACAGGAAGCCCCATTTGTCTCCTCAATAATGATTCGTAAATTCCTTGTTGGCACAAAGTGCTTCAACGCAATACGGTTCGTACGCCTGCGATTGTCCTTAACGGATTCTACCAGAACCCATTTGCCTTCCACCTCTGCCTCGATCCGGTACGCTTTTACGAGCTCCGGAATGATCTCGAACGGAGTCCGGTGATGATGCAAATTAATGAGATCTTCATTCACATCATCATTCCACGTCAGAAGAATCTCACGGATGGACACCCCATGCTCCCATTCCAGCTCCACCCAGGCTTCCCCGTTCTCGTTCTCATTCAGAGGAAGAGACATCCAGGAATGAGGACCGCCATAAGGGCGTTTATAGCCATCGATTACTTTTTCCGGCAGATAGGCATCCGTCGTTCCTGTCATTTTAAAACAAAATGGCTTGCGGTTCAGCGCCTTCATGCTCCAGGCAACAACGGGCTGAGACTCATCGTGATCCTCAAGGGAAGCGACCGCGTGCGGGGCAGCACCCTTCTCAAAGGCCAACACACCCGTTACTTGCTGACTGGATTGATAGAGTCTAATTCTGTCATTCTGCTTGATAACAACAAATGCATTCTGCGAATGGGCAGGCTCCCATTGGATGCTGACATGAACCCATTGCTCTTCACCCTTAGCTACACGAATGGTCGCTTGGGTAATCTGTTTTGCTGGAACGTAGTTCTCTTCCCGCCCTGTATCCCAGAGTTCTACTTGCAGCTCTGTGTCTTCCTCTGCCGATATCAGTAACTCCATCCCCTGAAGCGAAGGATCAACGGGAAAAAGAATTCCGATATCTCTCTCCAAACGATAGGACGCTGCCGGTTGATCAATAGCAATGGTCTTACTCGTTGTTGAAGCAGTGACTACAGCCTTTGGAGCAAGGTCCTGCCTGTCTTCATTTCGCAATCCGATGACCGATGCATCCTGTCGCAGCAGGGTCTGCTGCAATTCCTCCAGATGCTGGTTATGGATCAATTGTGGCGATACCCCTTTCGCTGCACAGAGCGCAGCAGCCGTTCCTGCTGCTTCACCCATCACTGCACAGGTAGCCATAACTCTTGTCGTACCGAAGGCCACATGTGAAGCACTTACATTTCTTCCCGCAAAGAGCAGGTTCGACACATTCGCTGAGTACAGTGAACGATAAGGAATATGATAGATGCCGTCGGCATGCATATGCTTGGAACCGCTGGCTTCGGCGTACATGCCCTGCGGTGGATGCAGATCAATGGACCAGCCGCCAAATGCAATCCGGTCGGCAAATGGCTCCTGAGCAAGAATATCATTTTGGTTGAGTACATAATCTCCCACAAAACGTCTATATTCCCTTTTCCCCGGAATGGAACCCACCCACTCCAGTGTCATCGTTTCTGCATCAAACTGCCCTGAATTTTTAATATAATCCCAAATGCCATAAATGACCGACCAGAGCTCATCCCGAATCCGTTCATTCTCGTGAACCGTGTCCAGCTCCCCACCCCATTCGATCCACCAATAGTGACAGCCCGAATCACCACTGCGAATGACACGTTTGATTGGAATGGGCGTTTCCTCAATGTTTTTGGCAAAGGACGGAGGCACGAAACGAACAGGTCTACCGGCATCCTGTGTGTAAAATAGCAGCGTACTTCCCAGCGTTATCTGATCAGCCGTCTCAGGCGCCCACTCTTCTCCATATTCATGTGCCGCCTCCCGGCCCAGACGATAGCGAGCTCCTGCCAGAAATCCGACTAAGCCGTCTCCTGAACAATCAAGAAAAACCGGACTTTCAAAGCGAATGCGTCGTTCCGATCCCATCATCCACCCCGTCACCGATCGAATCTGGCGGTCTTCCTCCGTTCCTTCTGCTTCCACCTCGTGTACATCCGTATTCAGAAACAGGCTGATCCGCTCTTCTGCTCGAACGGCTTCCATAAGAACCAGGTCCCATAAATAGGGATTGCCTTCCGGATTGCGGTACTGATTCTCCAGAAACAGCTCGCCCATGATGCCCGTCTCCCGGGCATACCGATTCGTTCCGTGTGCTGTTGCTCCGCAAACCCACACTCTTACTTCACTGCTTGAATTACCGCCAAGCACCGGCCGGTTATTAATTAGGGACACCGTACTTCCCAGTCTCGCGGCTGCGATGGCAGCACAGATGCCCGAGAGCCCTGCCCCGACAATCGTTATGTCACTGGTAATCTGTTCCGTTTTCATGTTCATCACCCTTTCACGGCAGAGTTGGTCAACCCCTGAATGATGTAACGCTGCCCTATAGCAAATACAATGATCATGGGAATAATCCCCGCTGAAGCAGCAGCCATCATGCCATTATAATCCACCGTATTTTCCAATATGAAATTTTGCAATCCCAGAGGTACCGTGTACAGATTCTCGTCGATCAGAAACACAAGTGCATTCTCATAGTCGTTCCACTGCCAGGAAAAGTCTATAATGGCCAGTGTCGCAAGCGCCGGCTTGGCAAGCGGAAGAATCAGACGAAAGAATATGCGGAAGTGTCCCGCCCCATCAATAAAGGCTGACTCCGATATTTCATTCGGAATGGACAGGAAGAATTGACGCAGCATGAACACGCCGAAAATCGTGAACAAACCAGGCAGAATCAATGCCAGATGTGTATTATAGATTCCCGCCCACTCAAACATGATGAACTTCGGAACGAAAAGTACTTGCGGCGGAATCATCATCATCGACAGATAGAGCAGAAACAGCGTATTTCGACCTTTGAAATCAATCCGGGCGAATCCGTATGCGGCAAAAGCGGAAAGAAATGTCGCCCCTACCATGCCGATGATGGATATCTTGAGTGAATTCAAATAATACGTTCCGAAGCTTTTGGCGCCGGACCATACCTTTTGATGATGCTCCCAGGTCAGATTGGATGGAATCCATTCAATCGGATACTTAAATACTTCAGCAGGTGTCTTCAGCGAGGTGCTGATCATCCATAGAAAAGGAATAATCATGACTACAGCCAGCGCCAACATGATTATGGTGATGAACAAACTGCTTGGTTGCAGGATGGATAGGCGTTTTTTGATTTCCATTTCTTCGGTCTCCCCTCATCATTTAATAATGGACCCAGCGTTTTTGCCCTACCCACTGAAGAACAGTAATCAGCAGAATAATGGCGAACAGTGCCCAGGAGACCGTAGCGGCGTATCCCATATCGTAATAACGGAACGCATTCTGGTATACATACAGAGACAGGATGGTTGTACTATTACCAGGTCCCCCCTGCGTCGTGGCCTGGATAATTCCGAACGTTTTGATGGCCATGATCAGTCCGGTAATCAGCAGCAGAAATGTGGTCGGACTGACCAGAGGCCATATGATTCTGCGCAAAATCTGAAGCGGTCTGGCTCCATCGATCTTGGCTGCTTCCAGCAGCTCTGATGACACTTCCTGTAAAGCAGCAAGGTAAATGATCATATTGTAGCCCAGCATAAACCAGATCCAGATGATATCGATGGCGTACATGGAAGAGGTTGTCGTGGAAAGCCATCCCGGCGGGTTATCTACGCCAATACTGCGCAAGAAACCGTTGATCGGGCCCTGATTTGGCTGAAACAGCAGCATCCAGACAAATGCCACGGCCACTCCGCTCGTAATATAAGGCATAAAATACAACCCGCGCAGCAGCTTTTTCAGATAGATCTTTTGATTCAGGATAACGGCTACTATAAAACCAAGCACGATTGAGACAGGCACAGCGAGCAAAAATATCAGGGTATTACGCAAGGATAGAAAGAACAGTGGATCTTTCATCAGTCGCTTGATATTGTCCAAACCTATAAACGTCATATCCGGGTTCATAAATTTGTAATCCGTGAACATGAGACCAAAAGAGTAGATGGCCGGGATCAGGAAAAAAAGCAGAACGCCCAGCATGTTTGGACCGACAAAAATATATCCCAGCATGCGTTGTCTTTTCATCCAGTTGTTATGCATTGTTTTTCGCCTCGTTTCTTCCAGGGATAACCCAAGTCTACCAACCCGGCAATGTTCCCATAAGTAACAAATCCACCTTGTTCATAAAACAGAATGATGCAAATAATGCTTTGCCACAGGCGGTCCAATCCTTCAAAAACATCAATTTGTTCTATGCTGCGAATGCCTATCCATCTGCTGTCAAGACAAAGAGACTGCCACCATAAATCTGGGGCAGTCTCCATATATCAACCCTTTTGTTGCAAAAAATAATGTTGCTTTTTTTTATTTGGCCGTCTTGAGATAATCATTATGTCTGGAGACCATTGCGGAGATCGTTGTATCCAGATCCTGTACGCCCAGAAAATACTTTTCGTACTCCTGCGCTCGCAAATCCATCACTTCCTGAGGCACAGTTCGGACATAGGTTGGCGTTTGATAATCAAACATGACATACATGAGTGACTCCAGATCATACGTATCTTTTTTATCCCCAAGCATGCTCTCCAGCGCCTTATCCTGATCTGCATCCTTGGAAGCCGGGAATCGTCCTCCCTCAGCCATTGGGGCCATGCCACCATCCGCATACCACTTCAGAAATTCCCAGGCTGCCTCCTGATGTTTCGACTTGGCATTAATGGAGATGTAATCTCCCAGTCCACCACGCATAACATAACCTTCCTTATCTTCAGACAAGCGTGGTACCGGTGCAAAGGCGATGGTGAAATCCCGCGGGTAATCGGTAAAATTGTTCGAGCTGCGGAGAAGCCATGCGCCAATGTTAAGCATAGGGACTTCCCCGCTCAGAAACATCTGCTCCACAGGCATTTTCGACGTCAGCTGCTCACCAAGCGGCGGCGTTGTCTTATCCTCAGCCATCATGGCATTCAGGGTTTCCAACCACTTTCTCACCATGGGATGATCCAGGTTGGATGTTCCGTCTGCCTTGGTGTACCCTTCCTGTGACAGGACGGAATCCATCGAATCAACGAACGGTTCAGTGTTTTGAATGAACCCATGTCCACTATCCTTTTTTAGCTTTTTCGCATATTCTCTCATCTCATCCCAGGTCCAGTCCTTCGGAACAGGCAGATTGGCCGCATCGAGTGCTTCCTTGTTAAGTGCCACGAAGTAAGTGCTCTTCGTAGTAGGGACACCATAATACTTTCCGTCAATTTTCCAGCCCTCCGCATCAGGACCCATTTTCTCGTCGATGTTGTAGTCGGTGAAGGAACTCAGATCAGCCGCAGCACCGGATGCGACCCTCTTGGCCGTATGGGAAATCGTATAGTTCACAAATAAATCCACATCCTGACCTGTCATGATGGCGGTATCCAATTTAAGATTGCCTTCGTCATCATTCACATAACGCACATATTCAATCTGTGTTTCGGGATGCTCCTTGTTCCACACATCGATGACTGTCTGCGGCCCCGCTTCAGGCGGCACGCCTCCCCACATTTTCAATTTGACTGTATCACCCGAATTGCCAGACGCACTGGTCTGAGCATTGGAACCTGAATCATTGGAACAACCTGCGATCATGCCCACAACAAGGACAAGTGATACCATTCGTGCTACCAAGCCTTTTTTTCTCACCAAGAGACGACCCCCTCGTAAATTCTGGATTGAAGTTTGCAACTTAAGGATAGCAAATGAGTGAGAATGGTCGTAAGTAACAGAATCATGATTGCCATGGAACAGAAATACACATTTGAAACCGTTATCATCCCTCAATCAAGTCATTTTGTTCTATTTCTGATGACGATACTGACTCGGGGTTGTACCCGTCATACGTTTGAAGATTTTGATAAAATAATTATCGTTCATAAAACCGACCTGGTGGCCAATCTGGTTCACAGGCCAATCGGTATCCGTCAGGTATTCGATCGCTTTGTTAATGCGTGTTCGATGCAAATAATGAATCAGCGTCTCCCCGGTCTTCTTTTTAAACAGGGCACTCACATAGTTTTCCCCCATCATGACATAACGTGCGAGGAACTTCAGTGTAATATCCTGATCATAATGCTGTTCAATGTATTGGATGATCTTATTCACTTCCGGATGTGTGATTTTCTCCTTGGTCGCTGTGGACGCAGGACGAATGGCGCGTTCTGGTTGCACTTGCACCCCGTTATTCGATAATTCCTTGCTCACCTTAACAAGGGTCTCCCGCAAGTCCTTCACACTCATCGACAACTTCAGAATGTAATTGGAAGCTCCGTATTCCATCGCCTGCCGCATGGATTCAAAATCACCCATACATGTCAGCATGACAAATTTGGATTGGATGCCAGCCTTCCTTGTTTCCTGAAGTAGCATTAATCCGTCCATCTGCGGCATGACAATGTCACACAGAACAAGATCCGGAGGATCCTGCTTAATCATTGGTAACGCTTCCAATCCATTGCTTGCTTCTCCTGCTAGCGTGAACCCCATGTCCTCCCAACGAATGATCTCCTTCACGGACTCCCGGACGAATGTCTCATCTTCCACCAGTAATACTTTCCACATCGTAGTCCCTCCATTCCGTTAATCCTCGTCATTCTTGTTGTCCAGGTTTTGGTTCGCATATGGTTCGGACAACAAAACAGGCAGATGAATCCGGCACAATGTGCCTTGTTCCAACGAGATCACCTCGAGCTCACCTTTGTCCTTGAACAGAAGTCTTAGTCGCTCCCTGATATTCTGCAGCCCAATACTCGGTCTCTGACGACCCTGCTCCCTGTTATTCTTCGAATGATCCATCCCTACCCCGTTATCCTCAACCTCCAGCGTCAACCGATCAGGCACAGCTGCATTTCTAAACATCCGGATCTGGATCCGCCCTCCCTCTGTCATATTGCCAATCCCGTGGCGAATCGCATTGTCAATCAAGGGCTGCAGACTGAGCTTGGGAACCAGGGCATACAGCAGCTCTTCGTCATAACTGAACTCTATGTCAAACACATTTCCATATCTGACTTGCTGGATATACAGAAAAGCTCGCGTCAGATCCATTTCATCGCGAAGGAGAATGAGATCCACATCTGAATTAAGACTGGTTTCCAGCAGTTTACCGAGTGATAGGCATATTTCCACCGTTTCTTCATTCCCGTTCCGCAGTCCAATCCATTTCAGTGTATTGAGCGTATTCAGCAGAAAATGTGGATTCATCTGAGCCAGAAGCATCTGAAAATGCACGGCATCCTTCTGCCTTTCTTCGGCACGAAGCTGTTGAACCAGTCGGTTCATGTCTACCATCATCGTATTGAAGGTCCGTGTAAGATCCAGCACCTCTCCCTTGTGATTCTCCTCTGGCAGCCGAATGCGGAGATCCTTGCCAACCGCTTCTTTCATCTTGACCTGTAGACGGGACAATGGCCTTGTAAATGTATAAGCAATCATGAAAGCAATAGCAATAAAAAGAGCCGTAATGGCATAAAACGTTGCGAAATAATGCTTCTTGAGGCTTTCAATCTCACCAAACAACAATTGTAAGGGAATGCGGTTTATCATATACCAGTCCAGTGAAGGCAGATAACTATAGTTAATGAGTGACTCACTGGATTTGTCAGTCCAGTATCCATTACTCGGCTCTCGGGAAACCTCCCGAATAACTTCACCGGACAGCTTAGATTCGGAGTTGGAACGAGCAATCACTTCACCCTGGCGCGTCATGATAAAGTAGAGCTGGTCACTCTCGGACTTCTGCAATACAGACTGAAACCAGTAAGAGAAATCAATGCTGATTCTTGCCAGTCCGTATGTATTGTTATTCCGGTCACGCAGTTTGGCGTACAAGGATAACAGGGTTGGGCTCCTGGTCACATCACGAGATACGTAATTCTCATCATTCGATGTCCACACATATGAGGTTCCGCTGTCCTGAAGGGCCAAAAAGGAACGATCCGAGGCAACAGTTTCATAATCTAGCGGGACCTTGGGCTGATATGAGGTGTAGATATTCCCGTCTTCATCGAGCAGTGTAAAATAAACGGATGGATTGTAGAGAAAAAAGCTGTTATTCAAACCCTTGAATTTGTCCTCCATACGCTCCTTGTTATCCAGGACGTTGTGCTCGCCAGGGTTTTGCAGAATACGGCGAACCTCGGAATCCTGTTCCAGGAAGATCAAGGTTTTGAAAGCGATACTGAGCTGATCTTCCAGCGACTGGTGGAGGTTATCCAGCTGTTCGTGACTCTGTTCACTGATCTTCTGCTGCACGAGCGATTCAATTTTTTCGTAATTGTACAGATTGAGAATGCTGAATGGAAGCAGAATGACAAGCGCGAACCCTGCAAACAAACGGTATTTGAGCTTGTGGGGGATCATCCATCCCAGCCACTTCCGCATATGAACCGACTCCTTTTGCTGCCCTCTGGTGAACTTATTATATCACCCTGTTCATGCAGCTGGTGGCTGATTTTGCTAACGATATCTTCATTTTAAAGAAGGCTGCACTCCAGTCATAGAAACATATTTCTCATTGCATAGAACATATCTACACATTAATGCCCACTTCTCTTCGAAAACTCATGCTTTCATATACGAAAAGTTTAATCATCCTATTATCGTGAAACGGATCGCTAATTTACAACTGATTTCTGTTCCAATTATGAGGGTATTCGCTTCTTCTATTCTATGTTATATTAACATCTACGAAAACGCTTTCAATACAAATTCTGGAGGTGATCCTTCCTTTGTAAATCCTGTCTGGACTGTTTTATAACTGAGCTTTTCTCCATCTGAGCAAGCCTAATTCATCAGTTCAACTATTCCAAGAATGAAGGAGACACTG
The DNA here is from genome assembly GCF_015143645.1 of Paenibacillus sp. P13VS. NCBI lineage: Bacteria > Bacillati > Bacillota > Bacilli > Caryophanales > Paenibacillaceae > Paenibacillus > Paenibacillus sp. P13VS. Next base: position 94,333 of record NZ_WYEV01000001.1, read on the forward strand.
TTAATGAAGAAAAATCGTAAACATGTTCTATCCCTCACACTGGTCACCGCACTGATTCTGTCTCTGTTCTCTTCTGCCATGGCCTCTGCAGCTCCTGATCACAAAGGTAAACCTAGTAAACCTGCTGCGCCAACCAAAATCCAGTCCTACGTCAGCGCCATGGAACCAGGCTGGAATCTGGGTAATTCGCTCGACGCTGTGGGCGAAGATGAGACGGCCTGGGGTAACCCGCGGATTACCAAGGAACTGATCAAGCAGATTGCGAAGCAAGGTTATAAGAGCATTCGCATTCCTGTGACCTGGGAAGCCCACATCGGCGACGCACCCAACTACACCATTGATCCCGCGTATATGAACCGTGTACAGGAAGTTGTGGACTGGGCACTCGATGCCAATCTCTATGTCATGCTTAATATTCACCATGATTCCTGGCGATGGGTCAGTTACATGGAGAAGGATCATGACCCTGTGCTGGCACGCTATAATTCCGTATGGACCCAGATTGCGAACCAATTCAAAAATGCTCCTTCCAAGCTGATGTTCGAAAGTATTAACGAGCCCCGTTTCACAGAAGGTGGAACAACGGATGCCGCAGTCGGGTACCGTATGCTCGATGAGCTTAATACTTCTTTTCATCAAATTGTAAGGTCTTCTGGCGGAAACAACAAGACACGTCCACTCGTACTCCCGACGATGCATACCTCATCCGCACAAGCTGATCTGGATGCATTAAATGAGACGATCACGAAATTAAATGATCCTAACATTATTGCTACAGTTCACTATTATGGCTTCTGGCCATTTAGTGTGAACATCGCTGGTTTTACCAAGTTTAATGAAGAGGTACAAAAAGACATCACCGATACATTCGATCGTGTATACAACGCTTTTGTAGCCAAAGGCATTCCTGTTATTGTTGGTGAATATGGCTTGCTGGGCTTCGATCAGCATACGGGTGTCATCGAACAGGGTGAGAAGCTGAAATTCTTCGAATTCGTGGGACAGTATCTGCGTCAAAAGAAGATGACCACCATGCTGTGGGATAACGGGCAGCATTTCAGTCGTACAAACTATACTTGGTCTGACCCTGATCTCTATAACACGATGAAAGCGAGCTGGAAAGGTCGTTCGTCCACAGCCGAATCCGATCTGGTCCATCTCAAAAAAGGAGCGGCCGTTCAAGATCAAACGATCCGATTGAATCTGAATGGAAACACCTTCAAGTCTCTCGCTAACGGTAACAAGAAACTGTCTAAAGGCAAGGATTACACGATTAAGGATGACGTGCTGACCCTTAAATCCAGTCTGTTAAGCAAACTGACCGCTTCCGGCAATCTTGGTGTCAATGCGAAGCTTACAGCGAAATTCAATAAAGGCGCCGACTGGCACCTGAATATCATTACGTATGATACACCTGTGCTGAGCGATGTTACAGGAACTACCGATTCTTTTGCAATTCCAACCACATTTAACGGAAACCAGCTGGCCACGATGGAAGCGACTTATGCCACCGGAGGTAACGCAGGTCCGCAAAACTGGACATCCTTCAAGGAGTTCTCTTACACCTTTAGCCCGGATTATAGCCGTAATATCATTGAATTGAAACCAAACTTCTTCAACGAAACGAATGATGGTGAGGTTATTCTCAAGTTCCACTTCTGGAGTGGCGAGGTGCTCACCTACAAAATTACGAAGAACGGCACGAGTGTCGTTGGTCAAACGTCTTAATTCACACATGCGAACGTTCTGTTCAGAGCAAGGCTCTGGCAGAACGTTTTTGTTTTGACCAAAGTCCGAATAACGTACAAGTCATGCCTCATACCTTTACAGTAATTTGGCTTGAGGAGGCAAAATCATGTTTAAACGGGTAGACCGCCTTGCAATTGAACTGCCGATCTCCAATAACCCGGACCCCAATGGAGCAAGCGCAGTCCAGGAACTGCTTGGTGGAAAGTTCGGCGAAATGTCCACGTTAAACAACTATATGTTTCAGTCCTTCAACTTCCGGGGCAAAAAAAAGCTGCGTGCCTTTTATGACATTGTGGCAAGTATTACGGCTGAAGAATTCGGTCATGTGGAGCTTGTCGCCAATACCATTAATCTGATGCTGGTTGGCACTACTGCTCCGGGAGACCCTGATACTACCCCGCTTCGTGCAGGCAAGGATGCTCGTATTACTTCCCATTTCATTGAATCGGCTCAGACCGCGCTTCCTTTTGATTCCATGGGCAGACCCTGGAATGGCTCCTATGTCGTGAACAGCGGCAATCTGATCTTCGACCTGCTGCATAATTTTTTCCTCGAATGCGGTGCGCGTACTCACAAGATGAGAGTGTACGAGATGACGGATCATCCAACTGCGAGAGAGATGACCGGTTATTTGCTCGTCCGTGGTGGCGTACATATTCTTGCCTATGCCAAAGCGCTGCAGATTGCAACCGGGGTTGATGTGACCAAGATGTTCCCTATTCCCCGCCTGGACAATAAGGTGTTTGACACGACCCGGAAATGGGAAGCCATGGGCGAACATCGCAGGCTATACACCTTTAGTGACAAGGACTACCAGAATATCGCCCAGATCTGGAAAGGCACACATCCGACAGATGGCGGAAAACTGGAGGCATTTGCAGGACTGCCCGGACACAGTGGTGCTATTCCCGATCTGCCGGACCTGCCGGAAGAATTCGCCCCTGGCGTCTCTGCGGAAGATCTGTTACAGATTGCAGAACGGCTGAAGCGCCAAGCAGGATTGTAGTGCTGAACATATGTCAAGCGGTCATCTCATTATTCGAGATCACCGCTTGTTATTTTTGCATGACCGTCCCATCATAAAACAAACGATATATCACCGCTTCGGCTGTGTATGACATATGAGGCTCCCAACCCGCGGTATACCAGCTGCACCGGATTCAGGCTGCTTGTAACTACATAAAGCCGCTGCGGGCACCAGCTATGGCATAATTGAATGTCCTGACAGCACACTGGCAGATTTCTTTCAAATACAAAGGCATGTTTCACCGCACAATCTATAGCAACGGGCGTCTTGTCTGCCGAATCAGTGGGATAGAGGCGATGCACAGAGATTTTACCGATCAATTCAGTCAGCTGCTGTTCCTCTTCTGCATTGTGGACAAGCACGATTACATCCATCCCCCTCTTCAGCAATAAACGAACAAACTCCAATCCTGCTGAGCTCTGTCCCGTTGAAACTAACATTACAGCGTCTTCCACCATCGTACTCCCTCACCTTCGTCTCCAAGCCAGCAAGAATAAATATCCTCTGGCACGGTATGAGCGAATCATAGTCCTGTACTTGCAGGGCTGCAAGGCCGTAAGGGAACGATTTACTGCGTAAATCAACCATTTCTGGCGAAACTCAAGTTCTTTTTAACCATAATCTACTCCTGGCTTCCTCTAGCTTCAGTTTACCGTGGAGCAAATGCCCCAATGAAATAAACGGATGTAATCAGCAAAAATAGCAGACTGAACCCGATTTAATCGCTTACATCACGGAAATGTTCACCCGGAAGTACTTAAATGCGGTAAATAAAAGATCCCGAGCATTTTACTTCATCGTCACTCAGCCGTAACATAAACCAAAGGTTGAAGAACTTAAAGTTGCATTCATTCGATGGAGGTTGGTGGCGTGTTTCCGAGCTGTGAACTTATAAATCAAATAACAATAAACCATGAAACGATTACTTCCATGGAAATCATTCGGTACGATATGCGAAAGCTGTCGTTACTCCCTCATGAACATTCAGGCGGCTACTGCGGATTGTTCAAAATTTCATGTGGAGGCATTCACGGATTTGCAGAATTTGATGTACCGCGAGGTTCAGAGCCCGCCGATCTGGTCAAATGGGCTTCGGTATTCGCAGGGTTAAAAGGGTTGGAACCGAAGCAAGCTATCCATTACATCACCGAGCACCAAAGTCTGTGGGGAGAGGTCCGTGCTCATTTTCTTCTAAAATGCCTGGACAATCTGATCTTCAATCTGGAGAATGGCGGGAATTTACCTATGAGCCAGGAACAGGTGCGTTCTTTTTTGATGGAATATGCGCTCACCTATTATTCGTTTTAATACACATGTTACGTTGTATGAATAGCAAAAAAGCAGGCAATGAGTCTGGTCAAATTCATCAGCTCTCTCTGCCTGCTTTGTTCATTATTGTTTAAATTTCACGACAAGGATGTTGTCCCCATTCGCCTGTACACTGCCAATCTTGGCCGTCTGCACTTCTTCTATGATTTCATTTCCGTTCGGGATCAGAACGGGAGTGATGAGTGGCAGCCCCGCAGCCTGAATGGCGTTCATGTCAAACTCAATCAATAATTGTCCAGCGGTGACTGCATCTCCGCTTTGGACATGAGCGGTAAACCCCTCTCCCTTTAGACCAACGGTATTGATTCCGACGTGAACAAGCATCTGCAGGCCAGTCTCATGCTCCAGAATGACAGCGTGTTTGCTCTTGTTCATCACATGGGCTACGACGCCATCAAAAGGCGCGAACACCTTACCCTCGGTAGGCTCAATGGCAATCCCCTCACCCATATGTTTCTCTGAAAATGCAGGATCAGGTACGTTGGCCAAAGCTACCGCTGTACCGGTCATCGGCGAAGCAATTTCCAACATTTCCACTTTGGGCCGATGTACCGCTGTTTGATTGATACGATCATCTATACCTGCGGTTTGGTCACCCGAAGCATCACTCTCATTACCACTCTTCGTTGTCTCCTCTACAGCAAGTGGCTCATCCTTGTAACCGAAGAACCAGGTTAACGCAAAGGCCACACCCACAGCAACCACATTCACAAGAATGTACAGAGGCAGCTGACTGTTCAGATACAGCAATGTACCTGGAATCACCGTTACGGCCATGCCTGTACCCTTCAGATGAAACAAGGATGCGAGAAAACCACCGACTCCGCCACCAATCAGTCCCATAATGAACGGTTTCATGAAGCGCAGGTTTACCCCAAAAATGGCAGGTTCGCTAATCCCGAGAAAAGCGGATAAGGACGATGGCAGCGCCAGTGCCTTGAGTTTTGTATTCTTTGTTTTTAATCCTACCGCCAAACAAGCCGCTCCTTGTGCAGCCATTGCAGAAGTTACGATGGCGTTGAACGGATTATAACCGGTTTTCTCCAGCAGCTGGATTTCCAAGAAGTTGAAGATATGATGTACACCAGTAACGACAATAATCTGATTGAAGAAACCAATAATAATTCCGGCAATACCGAATGGAAGGTCCAGAACAGCTGTCGTTCCATGCAGCACCCACTCTTCAAGCGAATGAAAGACGGGACCGATGGCAAAGAGTCCCAATGTGATCATCACCGTCAGTGTGATAAAAGGCGTGAGGATCAGGTCCAGCGCCTCCGGCACACGTCTTCTCAGAAATTTTTCGAACTTCGCTCCAATAAGTCCCACGAAAAATGCAGGTAAAACGGACCCCTGATAGCCTACAACGGGTATAAATCCGAACATGTGCAGTGCTTGAGCCGATCCATCTGCCACAGCATAAGCATTCGGCAGAGCCGGATTGACAAGCATCAGTCCGAGTACAATCCCGAGCACAGGGCTGCCGCCAAATACACGGAATGCAGACCAGGCCACGAGTGCAGGCAGGAATGCGAATGCCGTGTCCGTCAGAACCTGCGTAAACAACAGGAAATTGGGCGAAATGTCCTCAGGGGTTGCACCGAATAAGGACAGAATTTCATTCTGGGTAAGCAGTCCGCGCAGCCCCATGAACAACCCTGTAGCCACCAGTACAGGAATAATAGGTACGAACACATCTCCGAACGTGCGGATTGCCCGTTGAAATGCGTTGCCTTCCTTTTTCCCCTGATTCTTCACGTCTTCCTTGGAGGTACCTTCGATTCCGAGCTTCTCGACTTCTTCAAAGATCCGGTTCACGGTACCTGTCCCAAAAATAATCTGATACTGTCCGGAATTGAAAAAAGCACCCTTGACCTTGTCTATATTCTCGACCTGCTTCTGATCGATTTTCTCTTTGTCATTCACCATAATGCGTAGACGTGTCGCGCAGTGGGCAAATGATGCGATGTTACCTTTGCCCCCAATGGCTTGAATGACTTCCTTGGCTATTTGTTGGTTATCCGACATGGTATTTCATTCCCCTCACCTGATATCTAGTAATCCCATTTGGTCGCATTGAACTCAGCCTTGCCTCCACTTGCAAAAAAGCGAATTCCCGTACTTTCGGGGCTTGGAAAAATTCGGCTTGTGAATACCTCTTCCCCATCATTAACAAAGATTTCAACTGATGACGTATCTACAAACAGCTGTAACTTGATCCGATCTCCGTTCAGCGTGCACTGGCGTACCGTGCCATTCATGCCCCCCATTGGAGCACCTGATGAGGTTCGATCCAGTATCAACTTTTGCTGAAGACGGTCGTATTGCAAAACGGTCTTTTCTTCACCGCCTGTTCGAAATTCAATCCCGAATCGTTCAGCATCAAAATGACTGATTTCACATTCCAGCTCATAGGCAGTCCCGTTGAATGCAGCAACACTTTCAGATCTGTTCACAAGTGTCGTTTGATAACGGTGTCCCTCAGATTGTTGACGCAGCTTCTTCATCTCATCAACAGGCTGCTGAATGAGTTTGCTGCCTTTCAGCGACAACTGGCGCGGAATCGTAAGGCAATGGGCCCACCCGCTCGCATCAGTTGGATACTCCACATCCGGAAGTCCCATCCATCCAATCAATATGCGTCTTCCGTCCGGCGCTTCCATCGATTGTGGCGCATAGAAATCGAACCCGCGATCCAATTCCTGAAAAGAATCATGGTCAAACTCTCTCGTCTGTAGATTCAATGGCTCACCCATCAGGTAACCTGACTGAAAAATGTTGTTGTATAAATCCCCTTCACCTTCGATACCCTGCGGTGAAAAAAGAAGCACGCCTCTGCCATTCATCTCAAAGTAATCCGGACACTCCCACATATAGCCGAATTGGGAGAGTTGTGTCTGGATCTCACCCAGAAACTCCCACGCCGTGAGGTTGGATGATCGGTACAACACCGCGCATCCTGTCATGTCTGTCCGCTGTGCTCCGATTACACAATAATAGGTATCCCCATCCTGCCAAACCTTCGGGTCCCTGAAATGCTCTGTGTACCCGGACGGTACTGACGATATAACCGGCTGGTCGGCTTTCACAACTGAACCGCTTTCATCCATGACCGCCAAGCATTGATACGGATGTCTGATCCATGCTTCATCCCTGGTGTTGCCTGTATAGAGCAGGTGCAGCTTGTCATCCTTAACAATAGCACTCCCCGAGTAAGCCCCGTGCGAATCGAATGGATCACCCGGACGGATGCCGATGCCCACCTGCTCCCAGTTCACCAGATCTGTCGAGCGAACATGATACCAATATTTCATTCCATGCTCTGTTCCCAGGGGAAACCACTGATAGAAAAGATGATAGTGCCCTTGGTAATATGAAAATCCGTTAGGATCATTCAGCAAGCCCGTAACAGGTTGAATGTGATAGGATTGTCTCCACGAGCAAGCGGAAATCAACGCTTTCAGCTTATCAAGCTCTCCTTCTTCCGCCTGCTCAATGAATCGGTAGCGCTGCTCTCTGGTCATTTTCATAACATATCTCCTAACCTTGCCTAAAATATTTCATCAAATAGGAACCGGTTCCAACACAACTAAAAAAATAATTCCACGGCATACAGCCAAAACCATTATTCCAATTCGAATATCTCAAACGAATGGAACCGGTTCGATGGAATTATCATAAAGGATAAGTTTATACGTTGTCAACGCTTTCTCGGGGAATCAATTCCACATCAAGTATAGTTTGCTTCTCTACCGGCTCACCTGTAACCTGACGAATCATATGGCTTGCAGCCAGTTTACCGGCCTGCAAATAATGAAATTTCACTGTTGTCAGCGCCGGATGAATCATTTCCGTGATATCGTATCCGCCAAATCCGGCGACCGACAATTCATGAGGTATTCGAATCTTGTTAGAGAAAGCAGTCTTCATTACACCAAGGGCGATGTTATCCGTGGCACCTACAATGATGCTCGGCTTATTGTCCCGAAGAATGGCCTCTGCTGTAACGATCGCTTCGGACATTTTGAAGCTTGTCTCATAGTACGTAACATCACAACCGCCCCCGCCATATTCGGCGATGGCACGCTGAAATCCCTGTCTGCGATGTATACCGACGGCCTGGTCCCTCTCCGTTACTCCAATATAAACAATCTGGCGATGCCCCTTCTCCACCACGTATTTGCCCATATCGTATCCGGCCTGGTCATCGTTGTGAACCAGACTATGCAGACGTTCATGCTGTTGTCCCACCAGTAACACCGGAATGCCAATCTCTTCAACTGCCTTCAGATGTGCTTCAGTCACTTCAGCCGCAAGCAGAATAATGCCGGATACCTTTTGCCTTGCAAAATCATAAATGGCGTCGATCTCACGGTGCATATCCTGGCTTGTGTTGGCAATCAACATCTGGTACTGATTGGTTCTTAATTCCTCATCTATGCCGATAAGCGTCTGTGAAGTTGCAAATGAGTCCAGCCGGGGGACGACAGTTCCGATAATACTGGTTTTCTTCGCTTTGAGGCTCTGTGCAAAGGTGTTCGGTACGTAATTATATTGCTTGATAATGCGCTCAATCTTCTGACGTGTATCTTCACTGACCGAACCGCCATTAAGAAAACGGGAAACGGTGCTTTTGGCCACGCCGGCCAGTTGAGCGATATCAGAAATGGTCTTGTTCATAGTTACTCCTCTTGTGTACAGCTTAAAATGAAAATGGATAATGCACCCTTCTTATTATACTTGGTTGATGTCGTTGTGGCGAATATCATTGTGCTGCAGTACAGCGTTATTGATGTGCGGCATCACTTCAATTCATTGCATGCAGAAGGTGTACATGCTAGTATAACTTCAATTCATATCGTGCACGATGGAATATTAACATATCAATAAACAATTACAGGTCAATAAACAATATACAGGCTATGACGGAAAGAGTAAGCGGAATCTGGCGTTGATTACAGGGACGTGGGGCCAAAGACTGAGAGCACCCGAGACAACCATCCGCCGAAGTTCACTCCCGAGCCGATTGCTGAAAAGCGACTTCTTCAAGAGTCAGCTTCTAGGACAATCCGTTCCTTGCGTTAAAAGGTCAAAGTGAGATTCGGCATGCCTTCATTCAGGCTGAACCGTTTCTAATTAGGGTGGTACCACGGCTTCTTCGTCCCTTGCGGATGAAGGGCTTTTTTTGTTTTTCAATAAAATGAATTCATATCCAACGTAACGGAGGAGTGGTTGTAAATGGACGAGAACAACACCTTGGAACAATTACGAAGTCGATTGAATGAGATTAATCATGATCTGCTTCACTTATTATCCGAGCGGGCGCAAATCACACAGGAAATCGGTCAGATCAAGGAAAAACAGGGCGTTCCCAAGTTTGACCCCGTTCGTGAGAAAGAAATGCTGGAAGAATTGACGGCAGCCAATCCTGGGCCTTTCCATGATGATGCCATCAAGCTGCTGTTCAAGCAGATCTTTCAGGCTTCCCTGCATTTGCAGGTCGACGAACACAAAAAACAGCTTCTCGTTAGCCGTAAAAACCAGCAGGAGGATACGATCGTCTCCATTGGCGACATTCAGGTTGGCGCGGGCAAACCAATCATGATTGCCGGACCTTGTTCCGTCGAGAGTTACGAGCAAGTCCGGGAGGTTGCCAAGGCCTTGAAAGAAGCCGGGATTTCGGTGATGCGCGGCGGTGCGTTTAAACCACGTACCTCCCCATATGATTTTCAGGGATTAGGGATTGAAGGGCTGAAAATTCTGAAGGAAGTGGCTGACGAGTTCGGTCTCCAAACGATCAGTGAGATTGTGCATCCAGCCCATATCGAGCTGGCAGCGGATTACATCGATGTGATCCAGATCGGTGCCCGAAACATGCAAAACTTTGAGTTGCTCAAAGCAGCGGGCGACGCTCGCATTCCGATCTTACTTAAACGAGGGTTGGCAGCAACCATTGATGAATTCGTGCATGCTGCGGAATATGTCGTGTCCCGTGGTAATAAACAAGTCATGCTGATTGAACGAGGGATTCGCACTTATGAAAAAGCTACACGCAATACCCTTGATATCTCTGCCGTGCCTATTCTAAAACAGGAAACCCATCTTCCCGTTCTGGTGGATGTAACCCACTCTACCGGACGCAAAGATATTCTGGCTCCATGCGCCAAGGCTGCTCTGGCGGCAGGTGCCGACGGTGTTATGGTGGAAGTGCATCCGAATCCAGCGGTCGCACTATCTGATAGTGCGCAGCAGCTGAACATCGAACAATTCCATCAGTTTCTCTCCTCTGTGAGACAATCCGGTTTATTAAAGGATTAATGATCACGGAAGAAAATGAATAGAATTTTTCAAAGTAAGTAAAAGCAAAAAGCCTGAAGGAGCTGCCTATTCATTAAATATGAATGAGCATTCCTCAGGCTTTCTATCTTATTCTAACCATTTTTCATACCTCTATGATAATAGGCAGGATCATCGGTCTTCGTTTGGTCTGGGCATAAATGTAATGTCCGATCTCGTCCTTAAGCTTTCTTTTGATGACATTCCATTGGTTCACTCCTGCTCCGGTCAATTCTTCCATTCTGGACAATACCAGGCCGTGAATCTCCTTCATAAATTCCTCCGAGTCTTTCACAAACACAAATCCTCTGGAAATGATCTCTGGAGACGTGACCATTTGCTTCTCCGTTTTGCTAAGTGTCGTCACAATGACAAGCATACCGTCTGACGATAACTGTCTGCGATCACGAAGCACAATATTACCTACATCCCCCATAATCAAGCCGTCAACCAGACTGTTGCCCGAAGCGATTTTGGGACCCGGTGATGCTACGCCATCCTTGTACTGAATCATGTCACCATTATTAACGATAAAGACGTGATCCGGGTCTATGCCAACCGATTCAGCCAGCAATCTGTGCTGGTACAGCATGCGGAATTCGCCGTGGATGGGCACCAGATAATCCGGCTTCATCAGTGTCAGCATCAGCTTCAGCTCTTCCTGACTGCCATGCCCCGACACATGCATGCCCCCGGACCCGCTCGAACCATATAACACTCTTGCTCCCAGTACATACAGGTTATCAATAACGTGGGCTAAATTGCGTTCGTTGCCCGGAATTGCTCCTGCCGCAATAATGACAGTGTCACCTGCTGCCACTCTCACATGAGGGTGCTTACCTGTTGCGAGCCGTGACAGCGCGGCCATAGGTTCACCTTGGCTTCCCGTACAGAGAATAACGACTTGTTCAGGAGGAAACTGATCCACATCAATCGCTTCAATCAGCAAGCCATCAGGAACATCAAGGTATCCCAGTTCACTGGCAACCGACACGACGTTAACCATGCTTCTGCCCAGCAAGGCCAGTTTGCGCCCGGTCTCAAAGGTGGCATTCACAATTTGCTGAACCCGGCTGACATTGGAAGCGAAGGTGGAGATAAATATTTTTTGCCTCGCTCGAATAAATGCATCCAGAATGCGATCACCTACAACTCGCTCGGAGGGTGTAAATCCAGGCCGTTCAGCATTTGTACTTTCTGACAGCAGCAGATGAACACCTTGTTTACCAATCTCAGCCATTCGATATAGATCAGGATAAGGCCCATTCACAGGTGACATGTCGAACTTGAAATCGCCGGTATGTACCACATTTCCACCAGGTGTACGGAAGAAAACGCCCAGGCAGTCCGGGATGCTGTGGCTCGTTGCAAAAAAGGAAACGTCGATATCCCCCAGCTTTACAGTGGAGTGAGCATCGATTGTATGAAGATCAGCCGTTCGCAGCATGTTATGCTCTTTCAGCTTCAGTTCAATCAACCCTCGGGTAAGCCTGGATGCATATACGGGGATATTCATTTGTTTCAGAAAATAGGGTATGCCCCCAATGTGATCTTCGTGTCCATGAGTAACCACAAGGGCTCTCACCTGATCCAGATTCTCCAGCAAGTAAGAAACGTCCGGAATAATCAGATCGATGCCCGGCAAGGTCTCATCCGGAAATTTGGAACCACAATCGATGACGATAATATCCTTGTTGTACTGAATAATATACATGTTCTTACCAATTTCGTTTACGCCGCCAAAAGCAGCGACATACAACTTATTGTGGGCTAGATTCAATTTAAAGCATCCTCCTTTTCGCTTTGCTGCAGTAGCTGGGCTATTCTATATGCCTGTTTATGTATTTGTAGTATGTTGTTTCTCGGTTCACTTATGCATCTTGAATGTTGCACGCCAAAAAGCCCGCAATGGAACGCTGGCTCCACGGCGGGCTTTGATCTGTTTAGGATGAAATAAGCAATACAAAATTCCTTTATAAGAACAAGTTAAACAAGCGATTTACCACGCTGCAGCAAAACATTTTCTTCATAGGTTTTGATCTCGGAGATCCATTTCTCGCGAACTGGCACTCCCTGCTGTGCACAATAATAATCCCAGATGGCACCAAATGGATAGGATTTGAATTCTTCAGTCAGCGCCAACCGTACCGTATAATCACCTTGCAGTTCAGCGGCTTTAAGTGCATCCACCGGTTCCAGCATGGCGCGCAGCAAAGCCTTGATCGTGTTGCGTGTACCGACAACCCAGGCAGCTACGCGATTGATGCTGGCATCAAAGAAATCGAGGCCCACATGCGTCGTTGACAGCAGGTCGTGACGAACAAGCTCCCGTGCGATTTCCAACAGCTCATCGTCCATAATGACGACATGGTCACTATCCCAACGCATTGGACGGCTCACATGCAGCAGAATGCCACTAGTAAACAGCGCAAGGGAAGACAGCTTGTTGGAGATGACCTCCGTGGGATGGAAGTGGCCTGCGTCCAGGCAGATCAGGGTATCATTTTGCAATCCGTATCCCATATAGAATTCGTGTGATCCAACCACGTACGCTTCCGAACCAAGGCCGAACAGTTTACTCTCAACCGCGTCCAGATTATGCTTCGGATCAAGCTTCTCTGCAAATACTTCATCCAACGAATCCTTAAGACGTTTGCGTGGTGTCATGCGATCAACCGGATTATCCTTGAACCCGTCCGGAACCCAAACGTTTGTTACGCATGTCTGGCCCAATTGCTCGCCAAAATAAGCACCGATGCGCCGAGACGCCTTGCAGTGATCAATCCAGAACTGGCGAATCTCCGGATCAGGATGACTCAGTGTGAATCCGTCGCTAGATTTCTCATGGGAAAAGCACGTCGGGTTAAAATCGAGACCCAGCCCCTGCTCCTTGGCCCATTGCACCCATTTCTCATAATGCTTGGGCTCGATCTGGTCCAGCTCCACTTTTTCATCCGTATCGGTATAGATTGCATGCAGATTAACCTTATGCTTGCCTGGAATTAGCGAAAAGGCTTGTTCCAGATCTGCCCGAAGTTCTGCAGGAGTGGTTGCTGCTCCCGGATATTGACCTGTAACGGAGATGCCTCCCGTCAACTCTCCATCCTGGTTCAAAAAGCCTTTCACATCATCACCTTGCCAGCAATGCACAGATACCTTAATCTCTGCAAGCTTCTCCAATACCTCATCCGTATCAATTCCATGCTGGGTATATAACAATTTGGCTGCTTCATACGCTTGCTTGACTTGGTTATCCATTCGCAGAAACCCTCCTCTTAACGTGTAAATGCTGCCGGTACACCGCCATCGATGGTCATCATGCATCCGGTTGTTTTCTCGGATTTGGAAGAAGCAAAGAAGGCAATACCTTCCGCAATATCTTTTGGATAAATATTCACGAGCAGTGTCGTACGCTTGCGATAGTACTCTTCCAGCTGATCGTGCTCAATCCCATACGCTGCCGCACGTTCGTTTCTCCAGGAACCATTCCAGATCGCAGACCCTTGCAGAATCGCGTCAGGGAGTATCGTATTGACACGAATACCATATTCGCCGCCTTCAGCTGCAATACAGCGTGCAAGGTGAGCTTCAAGCGCTTTTGCCGAGCTGTAAGCCGATGCACTTTTACCGGCATAGACCGAGTTTTTGGACCCGATGAAGACCATACTGCCGCCAATTCCCTGCTGTTTCATCAGCTTGAACGCTTCTCGGGCAACGAGGAAATATCCGGTACCCAGCACATTCATGTTGAGGTTCCATTCCTTCAGGGAGGTTTCGTCAAATGGACTCGATGTGGCAAGACCCGCATTGTTAACGATAATGTCCACACCGCCATATTGCACAGCCACTTCAGCGTACGCCGATTGTACGGCTTGCTCATCCGTTACATCCATTTTTAGTGCATATGCGCGATTCGCACCATATTGGTCATTGATTTCCTGGGCTACTTTTTGAGCGCCTTCCAGGTTCAGGTCTGCCAGAACGACGTGTGCCCCCTCGGATACCAGCCTGCGTGCAGTCTCGCTGCCAATTCCGCCGGCCCCCCCTGTAATAAACGCCACTTTCCGGGAAAATTCGGTTTCAGCCGGTGCAAGGGACAATTTATACAATTCAAGCGGCCAGTATTCTACATTGTAGGACTCATTTGCACTTAGCGATACGAATTTACCCAGGCTCGTCGCGCCCCGCATAACGGCAATCGCACGGTGATACAGTGCTCCGCTTACTTGGGATAATGCCCAGCTCTTGCCTGTGTTGATCATACCCACACCGGGGATGAGAATAACGCGAGGGGCTGCTTCGAACATGACATCGCCTTCGTTTTTGTTGCTTTCAAAATACTGTTTGTACTGCTCTTTGTATGCAGCTACGCCTTCGGTCAGCTTCGCTTTCAGACCATCAATATCCTCAGCATCCGGCGTCCAGTCGATGAATAACGGAACGACTTTGGTATGTACCAGATGATCCGGGCAAGCCGCTCCCACCTGTGACAGCTCTGGTGAATTGGCTCCACCGACAAAAGCAAGTACATCATCCTGATCGTCATAGGACAGAATCATTTTTTTGCTATCCGATACGGCACCGCGAAGCGTTGGCATGATTTTGGCTACAATCTCACGCCGTACTTCCGCAGCAAGTGCCGGATGTTTAACGCCACCAAACAAACTTCCTTCATCCACACGAGTTTCAATGAACGCTTCCGCCTCATTGATAATCTTGATTGTTTGGGCGTAACATTCCTCGGATGTCTCTCCCCAAGTGACGAGTCCGTGCTTCTCCATCAGAACCAGTTCCGCATTCGGATTCGCGAATACGCTTTCAGCAATCATCTTGGATAACGTAAATCCTGGGCGAACATACGGGACCCACACAAACCGATCTCCATAAATCTCTCTCGCCAACTCTTTCCCGTTATCGGCACAACATAGACTGATAATTGCATCCGGATGCGTGTGGTCCACATGGTTGTATGGAAGAAAGGCATGCAGCAAGGTCTCGATCGAGGCACGCGGGTGCTTGGAATCGATCATGCAATGACCCAAATATTCAACCATCTCTTCATCCGTCATCGATTCACGTTCAATCAGGGGACGAATGTCTTCCAGAGCCAGGCCTGTAAAATGCTTCGCTTGCATCGAGCCCAGATCGGAGCCGCTTCCTTTCACGTACATGACTTCTACATCACGTCCACGAAAATCCTTCACTGTTGTTTTGGTAGACGTATTTCCACCATAAATGTTGCATACACTCCGGTCTGCACCAATCAGATTGGATCGGTAAACCAGCTGCTCAAGTCCCGTCGTTTGCTCAGATGCCTGTGAAGAATTCCATAAACTCTGTACCATTCATTTCCCTCCGATAATGTTTGTTTTATTCCTAATCAGAGTTTAACATCTTTGTTTTGTTTTGAAAACAAAAGATTTTAAATATAAACGGAAATAATCAAAAGATCAAACTCCCTGCTAATGCGTTGAATTAAAAGACACCCTGACGATGCCGTCAGAGTGTCAAGAATGCTGCGAAAAACCAATAGAGTTTTATCATGCCGTTTAGAATTCAACCCTACTTACCTGAACAATATCGATTGAAGTAGGTATAGAATTAGAAGATTCCCGCTTTTTGGGACGTGTTTTTAATTCCGTAAGTATCATTGACCACCGTATTACCATAGCTCGTTAAGCTGCCGTTAGGTCCTGTTGCCAAATCAAGATAGTTTAATCCTGAGCTATTACCGTACCAAGACCATGCAAGCCATCCTACCCCTTTTTCCTGACCATATTTCATGATGGCATATTCATCGACATCTCCATTCGTGTGATATCCTCCGAATTCCCCAATGATTAGGGCCAGCCCCTTGTTCAGCACATTTTCCATATTGGCTTTGACGGTGGCTGCATCCTTGCCTGCATACTCATACATGTGAATGGAAAACACCGTATTTTTCTGTGAATCCGCTGCGAATACGCTTTGTCCGTAATCGACGATCGATTGAGGATACTGACCCCAGCCTGCTGCATCTACAATCAAGGTATTTTTAATACCCGCATCTCTTAATTTCGGAATAGCTTTTTTGTACCCATCTGCCCAGGCACTTCCGTTCCATGTTCCGTACCACTCGTTTGCAATGTTTACAATAACCCGATCTTCCTTCCCGATCAGTGCTTCCTTGATGCTGATCCAGTAGTTGACCGCTGCGTCCAACGAATTGTAGTCATCTTTGCCAGTGGCATCGTGTACTTCAAGCACAGCAATCATCTTGTTTGCGTTTACAACATTAATGATGTTTTTTACGGAATTCAGATCATCTTTGGTGTATTGTGTACCGTTTGACAAAACAATTCGTACTGTATTGGCACCCGTTTTTGCGATTGCAGGGATAGCTGTGTTCAGATCATTTTTGAACCAGGAGTGCCCATGATTGATACCCCTCATGTAAAATGGTTTACCCGTAGAATCGTACAATTTGCCTCCATTCACGTAAAAACCTGAAGCTGCTGCGGCTTTTGGAGCCGCGCTCCCCAAAATGACAAACATCAGTGCTGCAATGACTGTTAAGATTGTACCCTTTTGCAACTTGGCCATGGCATATAACCTCCTGAGTTTTTTTATATTTCAATTAACCCTGCACAAGGCAATAAGTTAACTAAAATCAATTTATCAACTAATAAAGTAAGTTATAAAAACAAATAATTTTAGATGATTTGTTTAAAATTTACTTTATCGTTTAAGTTATGATATTATCATAAAATGAAAACGCTTACTAGCCAACTCATTCTTAACTCTTTTTGGAAAAAAAAGAAACACCCGTCCAATGATAAAAAATCGGACAGGCATTTCTTATAATCCATTACACAATTATTTACGCCTTGCAAAATCAACAAATTTGAATTTGTCCGGACGGTGCCGGGATTCCGTAAACTGAAAAGGACTCGCATCCTCCAGGTAGACCTGGCTTCGTACAACGACCACATTGTGTAAGCCTTCCAGATCCATCAGT
Source organism: Paenibacillus sp. P13VS (assembly GCF_015143645.1). Classification (NCBI taxonomy): domain Bacteria; kingdom Bacillati; phylum Bacillota; class Bacilli; order Caryophanales; family Paenibacillaceae; genus Paenibacillus; species Paenibacillus sp. P13VS. The sequence continues at coordinate 111,771 of NZ_WYEV01000001.1, forward strand.
CTTCGATCTTCTTCGGTAGGCTCTTCCACCAAGATCTCTTTCTTGGCAAAAGAAATGGACAAACCGAGCTGATCCTCCATGTACTCATAAATGGAATCATTGCATATCTCTTTGGTTAATCCCGGGACAAGACGCTGACTGATATAGTCCTTGTCCAGAATGACACTTTCTCCATCCACATTTCTTACACGCACGATTTTCCACACTTGTTCGCCCATCCCAAATTGAATGGTTTTAAACAAGGCCTGATCAACCTTCAGTTCCTCTAATTCCTCAACATGCGTTCTGGCCCGCTGTCCCATTTTTTTGGCCAGTTCCTTGAAGCTGACCAGTCCCGAAATGGGAAAATCAATCTTGCGGATATCCAGTACAATGGATCCCTTGCCCTGAATTTTCTGAATGTAACCTTCTTCATACAGCATTTTTAATGCTTTGCGTATCGTCTCTCTGGACGTCTGATAGCTTTCGGACAAATCAAGCTCCGATGGCAGAAGCGAACCAGCCTCGATCTCTCCATTCCGAATATGAGCTGCGATATCTTCATAGATTCGGATAAACTTGTTATTCATCATTCATCACCATAGTTCATTACCCTTTTTATCATATTAGCAACCTATTATAGCATTATTGGCAGGGTTAATGCACTTGGTGGTTCTACCAGCACGGCTGATAAATAAAAGTTTACAAGGAGTGACTCAGAAACCACTTGTACAGGTCCGGATTGCTGTATGTCTCATCCCAAGCATTATGGTTCCCTTCCGGATAGACAGTCAGCTTCACGTTTGCCTCGATCGCTTCAAGGGCATCCACAATTCCTTGTGATTCCGAGAGAGGAACAACATCGTCCTTGGCACCGTGAAATGCCCAGATCGGCACATCACGCAAGGCTTCTGCTCTGGATGGATCGATTCCCCCGCACACGGGGGCTACAGCAGCAAATACATCGGGATAGTCGATGGGCAGATGCCAGGCCCCGTAACCTCCCATGCTTAATCCGGTAAGATATACTCTCTTCGGATCTGCAGGGTAGTTCTCCAGCACATGTTCAACAATGGCATGCAGAGCTTCCTTTTCCATGGCCCAGAATTCATCCTCCGGACATTGAGGCGATATGACGATAAAAGGAAAGCTATGATCCTGATCTACAATGTTCGGGAGTCCGTTTGCTTTCACCTTATTTAAATCACTGCCACGTTCGCCTGATCCGTGAAGAAACAGAATAACAGGCCACTTCTTATCTGCTGGCTGGTCTTCCGTAACCGGAATGTGCAGCAAGTAGTCCAATGTCAATGTTTTGGTTATTTCCTTGACGATTCGATGCCCCGTCTGGGTCATGACTGTCCCCTCACTTCTATTCTTTAATCTTTTTCAACGCTTCGTCCAGAGCTCCAACCACCTTGTCACACCAAGCATCAAATTCAGGATCTTCGGTTTGCAGCTCTGGATGATCCAGCATATAATGGATCGTTTTCCGTATTCCCTGATCCGCTCTCGTTGTTGCTACAAATTCAGGTACAAGCCTCTTCAGTTTGCTATTGTCAAATACAACCGTGTTGGCCTTATCTCCAAGCAAACCGCCGCGAAGGTCCTGATCACTGCATGCAGCCAAAAATTCCGAAGGGACATGAACCGCATTCAGCTTGACTCCAAGTACTCCTGCGATAATTTCATAGATCTGGTTCCACGTCACGGACTCGTCCGAGGTAATATGTACAGACTCACCAATGGCATGGATATTCCCCATAAGACCGATAAAACCTTTGGCAAAATCACTATTATGCGTAATCGTCCATAGCGACGTGCCGTCACCGTGAATGATTACAGGTTTGCCTTCACGAATCCGCTTGAGAACCTGCCAGCTTCCTTTGGCACCATGCACGCCCAGAGGCACTGACAGGTCACCATACGTATGGCTTGGACGTACAATCGTCACCGGAAAACCATGCTCCCGGTACTGCTTCATCAAATAGTCTTCACAAGCGATCTTATTGCGTGAATACTCCCAGTAGGGATTGGACAATGGTGTACCTTCCGTAATGCGATAGTCGGCAAGCGGTGTCTGATAGGCTGATGCCGAGCTTATAAATATGAATTGTTTGGTTTTGTCTTTAAATAAACGATAATCCCTCTCGAGCTGTGACGGGACAAAAGCTATAAAGTCTGCAACGACATCAAATTCAAGATCCGCAATGAGTTCTGCAACCCGTACTTCATCGTTGATGTCGGCCTGAAGCACATTGACTTCCGCGGGCAGATCATCATTACGATTGCCGCGATTGATCAAATAAAGCTCACACCCCTGACTGGCGAGCTGCTGCGTAATTGCTGTACTGATTGTACCCGTGCCTCCAATAAATAGCGCTTTCATATTAGGCCACCTCCAGATGAAATGTCTCACAAGTCCATGATAGCACGCATGCAAAAGAGGAGCAAAGCCAGCTTGTCACTGACTCTGCTCCTCACGTTTAAACGACCTTAATTGTTCCGTATATCATGTACATGCCGCAGTGAATTTCATATTCTCCAGGCTGCAAATTTTCATCAACGGTGTAGTAGTTGTCTCCTTTTTGCATGTACAAATCCATTCCCAGAGCTTGTGAACCAACCGATTTCACATGGGTGACTGACCGGGTAAGAATAAAATTAATTTTAGTGGGAACTCCGGCTTTAACTTCAATCACCCCAGGCTCGAACCCGTCATTACTCACATTCACATCAATGACTTCATATCCTTCCAATTCTTCAGCCGTCTTCGCTTGTGCTGTTACCGAACTTCCTGAACCGGGAGACATGTCCTTGCCCATGAAATAAACCAAAAATGATCCGAGTAATACAATAACAGCAAGGCCAAGCGTAAGCCACGGCCACATTTTCTTAATTGAGCTATTCATATCCGCATGCCTCTTTTCCTGAAATAAAAGTACAGCCTATATCATACCTTAACCCGCTGCAGAAGAAAATGGCTCCTATGGGCCATGTCAGATCATACTTAGCAAGTGAGGGCTGGATATCCAACTGAAAACTTCGTTTCATTAGAAAAAGCCTGATTACTCAGGCTTATCTACTAGTTTATATTTATATCCATGATAACTCTAGCGCATCCCCGGTGTACTGGGGTTCGTTAAGAGGAATACTGCGGAGCACTTCGACTCCGTTTCAGCCTCAGCTTATATAACTCTGGCAGTGCAACGCCGATCAGAACGATAATGACGCCAAACCACTGCCGTCCACTTACATGCTCATGAAGTACAATGGAAGATAACAACACCGCAACCGGAAGCTCTACTGCACCCAGAATGCCTGCCATATCGCCCCCAATATGAGGAACCCCAATGGCGAACAACACTGGCGGAATGAAAGCACCGAAGAAACCGAGCAGTAATCCGAACACAAGCAGCTGGCTCCAGATCAATCCGTTAAACAGGAAGGTCGGCGGGAACAGAATGCAGAGCAGAATCAAACCGCCGGTAACCATCCACGCGCTGCGAAAAGCAGGATGAGCTGACGGAACGGCTTTGCCGCTAAACAGTACAAACAGGGAATAACTCACTGCCGCCAACAGTCCGAGTGCAATACCCAGGCCGTTAAACTCGCTCAGTCCCTGCTCCAGGAACCCTGCTGCAAGGAGTGTACCTCCGAACAGGATAATCAGAGTTAGGAAGGTTACTTTGTCTGGACGTTGGCGTTTACTTACCGCCTGAATCAACACGCTAATCCAGGTAAACTGAAACAAGAGAATAATAGCGAGTGATGCGGGAATGTAACGTAATGACTGATAGTATACCAGACCGGTTATAACTGTTGGTGTTCCGGCAGCCATTAACAGCAGACGCTGCTTCCATGTCAGTCGCGTGAACACACTCGTCGCTGCCCCTGGTGTTTTGCTAGTTTGTGATCTGCGTTTTGTTTTAAATTTCGTATATAGTGCCAGCAACCAGGACAGGATGAACCCCGTCACCAGCTGTGAACCAACAACCTCTCCGAGTTGATATCCTTCACCGTATGCCAGCACAACTATAGTGGACAAGATGCCATAGCTCATCGCTCCAGCGAGAACGGACAAATAGTACTTCATTATGAATAAACCTCCTGATGATCGATAATACGTCCGCATGTCTAATCCATGCCAAGGTCACAACCTGCCATCCAAACGCAAAAAATCCTAACTTCGAGCAAGGAATACATGAAATTCCTGGCATCGTAGTTAGGAAGTATAGGCTTCCCGTAGAGACCCTCGCCCTGTGTACACTTTTGGCCTGCGAGGTTATACGAAATGAAGTATGCTTTTGTGATTGTGATGTTATATATGTGACGACTTTTCATATATTACATGGCAGGTGAGATGGTGTCAACCCCATCATTCCAATGAAAATGAAATTGGACAGCTATAAGTATCAAACGATATCATCCACGGTGTCATCTCATTCAGGAGATTCCCAAGCCAGCGTTTGTTCCAAACCCTCCTGTAAACCTTGCAGATCCAAACCGTCCACGGCAAAAGCTTCCCGGATCAATGCCGGGGCCACAAATTCATCATATTTGCCTAGATACGGGGCCTCGTCTTCCGCCAGCAGTCCTGAAGCATCCTCAACCGTCCGGCATTCGCTCATAATCTCTGCCAGAAGTGTTCGTGCATCCACTTTACCAGAGACGACAAAATAATAAGGCTCCATGGGCACGACGGAACGCAGCGCAAATCGATCGGACAGATTATGCTTCATCAATCGTTCCAGTGTTCGAAACGACTTACTTCCCACCCAAGGGAGAACGTACAGGGAATCACCGCCAGCCGGTATAACCACCTGCTTCAGCAATCCGCTCTCCCGTGCTAACCGGCGTGCACGCTCCAAACGATTCACCGCTTGTGGAGACAAATAAGGATAGATCACTGAATCCGACAGAACCTCACGCATTTTCTGAACGACCAGCGTATGAATGTCCCCCCCCGCTCCAAGCCACAGGGTGTCCACTTTGCCTTTAGCCGCCTTCACATATACGGCTTTGTATTTATGATCCACTTCTTCTACTTTCCACAGCTTTCCTGCAAGTGAAAAGCAATAGCCAGGCGGTGGAACTGTCGTAATCGAACCGATTTCCTCTGAACCATTCAGCACCTTGTGTTCCTCATCGTCTTTGAAAACCGCGTAAAATCGATAATTATTCACCGTTTTCTCGCCAGTTAGCCCAATGATTAAGGTCTGTTCTTCCGTCCACTGCAGATGATCGGTTTCAATCAGATAATTTAAGAACGTCTGGTACTGATCGGCCCGGATCTGACTGAACGGTGCAAGAGACAGAACGGCATACGCGAGCTCGCGTGGCTCTGCCTCCCCCATGCTTTTCAGCATGCTCATCGTCTGATGGTAGAGAACGCCCATTGGCATTTTGCGAGCCTCAAGCGGTTCGACCCATTTGGTCTTCACATACAGCTCTATGACAGCAATGGCACGAAGCAGCGTCCATGGCATTCGAGCTGGAAGCTGCGCTTCTTCATCCTCTTCTTCCGGACAAACGAATAACATTTCCGAAGCCATGTCATCCCGTCTTCCTGACCTTCCGAGACGCTGGACAAAACTCGAAGCGCTGTAAGGGGCACCGAGCTGCACTACCCGTTCCAATTCACCAAGGTCAATCCCCAGTTCCAATGTTACCGTAGCCGCAGCTACGGCCGGACCCACCCCGGTCCGCAGGGCCGCCTCCGTCTCTTCGCGAAGCATGGCTGATATGCTTCCGTGATGTACATGAAATACATCCCTTTCTTCCCGCCGTACAGCAACTCTTCTCATTTCAAGGATGGTCACTTCGGCATCCGTTCGGCTATTGGTGAAGATTAGCGCCTTTTTGCGATGGGTGCTCTCATAGATGAAATCATAATAGGCTTTGCGTGCGTTGTGCAGATGTTCGGCCTGCTCCTCATCCCGGGCATCCGGAAAAGAGAAATGCTCCACCCGCAGGCGCAGCTTGCGGCCGCCTGGAGAAGACACGACATCTACCCCTTCCTGTGTTCCTGCCGCTAGCCATGAAGTTGCTGCCTCATAATCACTCAGCGTCGCAGATAATCCAACTCTGCGGGGTCTGCAGCCAGCCATCCGTTCAATCCGGGCCAGTTCACTTAATACCTGAATTCCCCGATCTGCTCCCATAAAAGCATGGACCTCATCAATAATAACGTACCGCAAATCATGAAACAGCGCTGGTATGGCATTGGGACGGTTCATGAGCAAACCCTCGAGCGATTCCGGTGTGATCTGGAGCACGCCGGACGGATTACGCACCAAACGTGTTTTTTCTGCTTGAGGCACATCCCCGTGCCAGTGCCACACCGGTATGTTGCCCTCAGATAGCAGATCCTTCAGCCGCTCGAATTGATCATTGATCAGTGCCTTAAGAGGTCCGATGTACAGAATGCCCACCGATTTGGAAGGACGCTCATATAACTCCGTCAATGCTGGAAAAAAGGCTGCTTCCGTCTTGCCTGAAGCTGTTCCTGCCGCGATCAGCATATGATGCGGGGTATCGAAACAAATATGACAAGCCTCAATCTGTGCAGGGCGGAGCGAGTCCCATCTTTTTTTATAAATAAATTCCTGGACAAAAGGCGCCAGTCTGTAAAAAGGATTGTCGCTCATAATTCAAATTCCGCCAGAAAATCGTCCATCTCATCCGGAGCAGAACATGCTTCCGTTCCTTTACCGCCATCCTGTGGCCCGACTGCCCGCTCACCAAGCAATTGGGCATAGGTCACTTCCGGATTCTGGTGGAGCGTGTGCAGTACGTCCATAAAATCACGCACTACTTCACGGGTGGTTAACAGCTCATCGGCCCCGAGACGGTTCACCGCCGTTTGCATGAAATCAACCAGATCTTCATCTGTCAAGCTGGCACGGTAACCAAAATGAAAGGCATGAATCTGACGCAGCTTCTGCAGCAGGATGAGAATTTCTTCATGGGATAACATCGCAAGCTTCAGAATAGGTCCTGTGTAATTCGCATATTCTCTCGCAGCATAACGACCATCGATCAGTCTGGAACGAAGCGCCTCATAACTAAACAATCCGCGTCGCTCATCCTCTACAAATTGGGGCGTACCGCCAACAAAGATGCCGAGGTGCTCCGCCTTGCCCTGCATCGTGTCATTAAACATGGTCAGCAATTTCTCATAATTGCTTTGCCGAGAGATGCTATTTGTGATTTTGTACAGATTCACCGCTTCATCAATAAAGAGCAGCAACCCTTTATAACCTATACGCGCCGTAAACTCCGACCATAATTTGAAATAATCATACCAGTTGTCATCATCGATGATCACACCGACAGCAAGTTCCTGTTTGGCTTCTGTCTTGGTGGCATATTCCCCTCTGAGCCAGCGAAGCGCAGCCTGTTTGCGATCATCATCTCCCAGCTTATATCCATTCCAGTACGAAGCAAGAACTTTGGCAAAATCAAAGCCGTGCACCAGGTTCTGCATTTCGTTCGTGACCGCGTAAATCTGCTTTTCCACCTCGGACGGCAGAGCAGGGTCATCCGGTCGCAAGCCCTGGTTCTGCATTGTTTGCTGCTGCAGGGCAGCAATCCACTTTTGCAGGATCGGTTCAAGTGCTCCGCCATCCGGACGTGTGCGCGTGGACAGTCGGGTCATCAGTTCTCGGTACGTTGCGAGTCCCTGACCTTTGGTACCAACCAATCTTCGCTCTGGGGACAGGTCTGCATCTGCTACAACGAACTCCCGGTCCATCGCATAGTTGCGAATCATCTGTAAAAGAAAGCTTTTCCCGCTGCCGTACCTTCCTGTAATCAGTTTAAATGCAGCTCCGCCTTCGGCAATATTATCCAAATCACGCAATATCGCGTCCACTTCAGGCTTGCGGCCGACGGCAATCTGCTCCAGTCCAATTCGCGGCACCACACCTGCTGTCAATGAATTCACCAGCGCGGTGGTCAGCCGTTTCGGTATTTTTAGTTCTGTCACTGTCCTCTCACCTCTTCACATGTTCAAATACATTCATATATTCAGAAACAATCCGGTCACTGTCGATCAGCAGGTCGCCAATGGTTTCCATGGCCAGATCGTTAATTTCATCAAGCAGAAGTGCAGGCATTGTTCCATATCGTTCAGCCACACGGTTCAGTTCAGTATCCGGTTCCTCGCCGAGCAGAGCATGAATGGCCAGCACATGCTGAGGAGCAAGCTGGTCCGCCAAGTGGAACCACTCGTCATCCACATCCCCGGCAATCGCTTCCTCCCAGTGCAAACCGACTGGCGTATCATTCGTTGCGACGGCTTCGGAACGTTCAACTAAAGCCTCATCAGCCTCTGATTCGAGAGAATGATCCTGTTTCAGTTCAGTCGTGAATTTCACGATGTCGTTCGCTTCTTCCTCAATGTCAGTCTGGTGTTCTAAGGGAGTCGCTTCCTGTCCACTGTCCACATCTTCCTCAATCGTTAAAGCCTGGCGGACATATTCGCTCTCCTGCTGTAATGCCGTCAGTTTCTCCGCATCAATTCGAATGATTGGTTTCACGGCAGCTTCTGCTTGTCTAGCAGCATATACCTTGTCCAAATACCGTTCGATCAAGCCTGCGAGTTCAGGTTCCAGAGTCTTTCCACGCAATCGGCCTCTGAAACCGAGCAGTTCCCGGCACTTATTCTCGGTACATCGAAAAATGCGTGTAACCAACTGAACAAAATCCGAATTTTCTCCAACCGGAACATAGAACAAGGGAACCGTTTTCCCATAGAGGGTATCGTCATACACCGCTTTACGAAAGAGCACCCGCTCCGTTGTTCTCGGCTTATCCTGTATAAACTGGTCCGCGATCCCTGCCTGACGTGTGCGCAGCAGATAGGAATCAACGAGCACCATAACCTTGGGAATAACCTCTTCCAGAACCTCCTGGCCGCCATCCCTATAAAATTTGCTGAGCGTAATGTCATAGTCATAATATCGCCGCAGCAGATTCAACGAAACGTCGGAGATTCGATTCTGCAAAATCCGCTGCATCTCCATATCCTGTATCTCAGCGGGAAGATATCCGCTTGAAATGTTCAGAATCTCGGACAACGGCATATCCAGTTGATGAACCAGCGTGTAATCCACGAGCCATTCCTGCATATACATGTCCAGCTGCGGATTCCGGGCACGGTAATGTATCCATAACTGTTTCAGTTGATCGAAGCCCGCTTGAGGATCACTCCACCCTACTCCGTTAATCAATTCATACGTATGAACGAATACGTAGGATAGATCTGTATTCGGGAAACGTCCTTGCCTTACTTCCGACCTCCAGTACAAGTACCACTCGCGCTGGGACTCGTTCATGACACCATAAGTCGGCCAGTAGCTCATGAAGGGAACAAACGGAGCAGGATCTCCCTCCATTTCTTCAAGCTGCCGCGCCTCTTCCACGAATCGCTTCTCCGAAGACAATATGCTCCCGCGTGCCTGGCTTGAATGAAATGGCCTGTGGGGAATGGTCGAACGTTCAGGCACCGGAACAGCCGAAGCTCCTGGTTCTTCGGTCAGATCAATCTCCATAAATTCCAACTGTCTTGAATGGTCTTTCATTGAAACTGTTTCACCATCCTCCATAAATCATAATGCGAACAAGTGTATCCATATGCCTCATTATAGCACTTGTCCTGTGACAATGGCGATGAGATTGCATTTTTCAATAAAAGAAAGAATGGCGCTCAAACTGGTCTCCAGTTCAAACGCCACCCTATCATTGATCCACAGCCTTGATAAAATGAGTTGTTGATTCGTTATGGATATCAGACCATAGTGATCCGATTTTTCCCTTCATTCTTCGATTGAAGCAGAGCCTGCGTTGCCTTTTCAATTAAACCAGACACGGCCAGACTCTCTTCAGGCACCATGACAGCACCGCCCACACTGACGGTAACGACTTCATGCGGGCTGGACGGGTCCCGCTGAATTTGCAGAGCAAGCACATGCTGCCTGATCTCTTCTGCAAGCTGGTCAGCCTGTTCTGACGTTGTACCCTTGAGTTTCAGCATGAACGTTCCTCCGCGCAGGCGGGAGATCAGTGCTTCATTCTGCTCACTAACGACAGCCAGCACTTCGCCTATCCATTGCAGGCAGAGGTCTCCGCCCTGAAGACCGTAGGTAGCGTTGTAGGATCGGAAATCGTCGATATCAATAATCAGCAGTCCCAGACTGCATTTTTCCTGCAAACACGCATCCCAATCTTCCTGAAGCTGCGATTTAAATATGGATTGAATCGGCATCTCCGTTAATGGATCTGTATTAAGATAGTTTTGCAGCTGATTGGTTGTCTCCGTATAACCTTCCTGCTCGTGGTTGGATACTCCACTGTTGAGAACGACCATGACCGAAGGTTTGCCTGCGTGCGTCACCGAAGCAAGTGTAACTTCCAGGAGCAGGGAAGCTCCTGCAGCTGTTGTGAAGTAGGACTGATGCGTGTACAAACGAGTATCCTCCAATTGGAGCTCTTCCAGATGCTGCTGCAAGACGGATCTTGCATTATCCGGCACGAATTGGCTGAAGTCCATGCCGTTCAGAGGCTTCGAGTTTTCATAACCCAGCAGTTCTGCCGCCCTGTTGTTGCAATAAATAATTTTGCCATCCGTCAACGTAAAGAAGGCTACAGGTGAGAACTCCATCAGCTGCAAATAGCGTTGTTCATTTTGCCGCAAAATTCGTGCGTTTTGCAGTGCCTGCTCTTCGGCCTGAACAAGCTGATTTTCCGTTTGACGACGAACAATGCTTTTGAGCAGAGGCAGCACACTCAATTCTTTTGTTGTCCAAGGATAGGAAGTGGATTGTACAACCTCTCGCCACTTCTCAAACGATTTACGCGGAGAGAGACGCACTCCGTCATCGGTTTTAAGTACAGCTTTGGCCGGGTCCCCTGCCCAATCGACAAGCTGAATCACCTCAGGCCGGAACCAGATCATATAATGATGCTGCCCGGGTGAGATCGCTACATAGATTACGCCAGACACTTTCTCCTTGTAGGCTAACGCAGGTCCGTACTCCAAACTCAGCTTGGATGTATGGTAACTATAGTCCTCTGATTTACCCGCAAGCCAAGCGGCAAGCTCACGCACTTGTTCACGTGTCGGTGTATCCCCATACAACATTAACTTGTCCTGGTAGCAGATGGCCGCCCCGGAAGCACTCATAAGACCAAGTAACGTTTGCTCTTCACTCTGAAGCTCTTCCATAATTCTGGCAGGGCTGGTATTCCCGATAAATATGCTCGAAATCCGGGAAGCAGCTTCCCGCGACCTGATCTCTGCCTGATATTCGTCCAGCTGTTGACGCTGGAACAATTCGCTGGAGAAAAACGCACCGAGGAAGTTGCATAAGTTCCGTACACGATGTGGTACATATCTGGCCGAATAATGATGGCATGTAATGAGGCCCCACAGTTGATTGTCATGGATCAGAGAGATCGTTACTGTCGCTCCAACGCCCATGTTCTGTAAATATTCAATATGCAGTGGCGATACACTGCGCAGGACCGAAAGACTTAGATTGAGCGGTTTACCCGTTAAGGGCTGCAATGTAGGGATGATCTCTACAGGTTTGTAATTGACATTAACGATGGTACGCAGCCAGTTCCGCAAATACAATTCACGTGCCTGTTTAGGAATATCCGAAGCCGGATAATGATGTCCGAGAAATGGTTCCAGCTGTTCCTCACGCGCTTCGGCAATGACCTTTCCGTTCCATTGCTCGTCAAATTCATAAATCATGACCCGGTCATAACCAAGCATTTCCTTCACTTGCTCCGCTGCAATCTGACTGGCCTCAATTCGGCTGTCCGTGCTCTTGATCCTTCCGAAAAAGCGTGAGATCCACTCAAAATCATTGCCTTCCATCGTTCTGCTCTCATTGAAAGGCTCCATCTCCAGTATGAGCAACCCTTCGCTCTCATGGATCACCGACGTGAACATCTGATCATGTCCAGCGATGTTGATAGTAATATCCATATATTGCAGATCTGAGGTAACTGAAGCACTGAAGCTGCGTGCGAGAATCTGGTGAAGACTCTCTCTGCCAATCAGATTTTCGAGAGGCAGACCGAGCACTTTATCGGTTTCAAGGCCGAGCAGCTCTTCTGTATTCTGACTGCATTGTACAATGGTAGGGACACTCTGGGTATTCACAGCCAGTAGTACACCATGAGGCTGAATGAAGCCGGGAATATGAATCGGTTCTTTATCACAATTGTTGAGATCTATCGGATCATTGGTGTACGTACCTTGATGAAGCAGCGTACGGTTCAGCAAATTATTATCTTTCCTCGACTTCGATTCGGCCATGGACTGAAAAAACCCCTCTCATATATTTCAATATATACCAACATTAAAAGGATTCTTTCATTGCAAGTATTTGCTAATTACATTACAAGTTTATATATCTCATTTCGTATTAATCCATTGGTCAAGCAGCCGGAAAGTTTCCGAAGCCGTATGAACCATTTCATTTTGATCTTCCTCGCTCTTAGCGAATTGAACCAGCTGTGCCATGAATTTTGCCCATCTTGTTCTGGTTTCCGAACCATAAGCATTGAAATATTCAAGTCCATGGCCCGCTTCAATCGGCAAAAACTGAGAAAGACGTTTGGTTATGATCTGCCCTCCGTTAGTAGACCCTTCAATGACGTACAGATACCCGAACAATCGTTCAGGCGAAGATATATCCGGCAATTCCTCACATCTTGGCAGCTGCTTGATCTCTTCATCACTGGAACCTAAATTACGCAGGTCGTTTTCAAGCAAAATGGCTTTGCCCCGGATCCCGTAATCAAGCCCTGTATTCGCCCAAAACGGCTGCTGAAGAGCATGTTCTTCCAATGGTTTCAAAAAACCGTAAAATTTCGCTAAGTATTCCTTATACTCTTCTAAGCTCACGGTTTGATTCATAATAGCCTTCGCATAGTCGTTCTGTTCCACTTGTCTGTGATAGTGCGCTGTCTCACTCTTCAGACGTTCCATAATGGTACTTGCTGTCATGTAATCACACCTTTCTCTACTTCCTTTATCATAATTCAAACCAAACAAGAATCACATGTTCAGTGCAGGTTGTAATGGATGCCTTTCTTAATCCAGATAAAGATTCTATGTTAGTATACTTTTTCTCGCAGAAGAAAACTACTTGTACCCAGAACCGTTACGTTTAGAGCGTTTTATAGGGTTGTTAATGTACGTTCCCTCTCGTATGTATAGTTCATTCTCCTTACATTACGAGGTAAATAGACCCCACCATCACGTTTGCATGAAGCCAGCAATAACGTAAACCCGCTATTAACATTGTCAATCTAGCAGTGTAATACACGTGCTATTAAGCAGCAAGTCTACAATGGTTAATGCTGACATTTCATCAAAATGATACACTGAGGATATATTCTGTCATTGGAGGTATCGTATTCATGGAGGTACGTGTTCAAGAAATAATCGATCATTTGACTGCTCAAGTTGAATTGCAGGATAACACGGTGGATCAGTTAATTAGCGGATCGATGGATCAGCTCGTCACGGGTGTCGTTGTTGCATTCATGCCCACTCAGCAGGTCATTGAACGTGCAGTACAACAGGGAGCCAACCTGATCATTGCCCATGAGCCCCCCTTCTATAACCACCATAGTCATACGGATTGGCTAACCGAGGATCCTGTCTATCAGACCAAGCGTAACCTCATTGATGAAGCTGGAATTGCCATTTATCGCTGTCATGATTCCATTCACCAAGTTCAACCCGACGGCATCACCGAAGGTTTAGTTGAAGCATTAGGATGGACATCCTTCCTTGAGCAAAGGAAGCCGGAAGCAGATATTCTTTCCTTTGATCCAGGTATGACCGTTCAGCAAATTGCAGAACATATCAAACATACCCTTCAGATTGAATATGTGCGCGTTGCCGGTAACTTGGAGATGACTTGTCAGCGTGCAGCTGTGTTGGTCGGTTTTCGCGGTAATGGGAATCTAACGATCCCCCTGCTGCATAACGAACGATTGAACCTGATTATTGCAGGAGAGGGCTTCGAATGGGAAACACCGGAATACATACGTGATGCTGTACAACAAGGCAGGCAGCAGGCTCTTATCATGATCGGTCATGCCGAAAGTGAGTCTTCGGGGATGAAACTCCTTGCCAAGAGGCTGGATCAAGCCTATCCTGAATTAACTGTAACCTTTGTTGGAGAACAGCCTATATATAACGTGCTTTAATTGATTTTGACTTGATCGCCGCCCTCTGCAAAGAGGGTTTCTTTTTATTTTCCTGCAAAAGATTTTTAGCTGCTGTCTGACTGATTGAGTTTAGATTGTACGATTTCTACTTTGCTCACATGTGGATTTTTATGCTCCAATGTTGTACGCTGATGGCTATGGTTTTGGAGTTCAGGACATTTGTCCTTGGCGTTCGGGGCACTTCTATCATTTAATAGAAGTCGAAGTAACACAGTGATAAGGAGCGTACAGCATGAAAGGAATTATTTTTGCATTACTCGGCGGTGCCTGCATTACGCTGCAAGGTGTGGCCAACACCCGAATTAGTACGGACATGGGTACATGGCAAGCCGCCACCATTACACAGTTTACCGGCTTTATCTTGGCAGCCATCATTCTGATGTTTGTCCGGGATGTCAATCTTCAGGGATTAAAACAAGTCAAACCGCTATATCTCGCCGGAGGAGCTTTCGGTGCGGTTATTATTTTCAGTGAAGTGTCTGCCATTCAACAAATTGGGGTTACCTTCACCATCTCTGCCCTGCTGATTGCACAGCTGTTCCTGACTTTTCTGGTCGACAGCAACGGGTGGTTTGGTGTTGTGAAGCAGAAGATGAAGCTGCCGCAATTTCTAGGCATAGCACTCATGATTACGGGTGTTATTATTATGAAACTATAGTTTTTTTAGTTTGCACAAGAACAGGTCGGGGGCGAAGTACTTTATGGAAGAAGTCCATGATGAAAATCAATTGTTGCACCACTTGAAGCAGTACCAGCTCGAAACCGTATTCCCCGAGCCCCTGCGTCCATTGATGACCATATGTCATTTTGAAAAATGTGAATTGATCTGCTGCCAAGGCGAAGCATCCGAATTCTTATATGTGCTGGTTGAAGGCAAAATCAAGATTTTTACGACGTCTGCCCAGGACAAAACACTCGTGCTCTGCTTCAAAACCCCACTTGAAGTTGTTGGGGACGTGGAGTATGTCCGGGAAAGTCATATCATCAATACCGTTCAGGCTGTCACACCTGTAGTCATGCTGCGTATCCACTACCGGCATCTGGCCGAACATACAGGCGACTATGCCCCTTTGCTCAAATTCTTGCTGAAGATCATTTCTCATAAGTTCTACATCGATTCAAACTTCTCAAGCTTCAACCTGATGTACCCGGTTGAGGTGCGGTTAGCCAGCTACCTGCTGTCCATCTCCACCGAGGAAGCAGGTGCGGTCGTACATGAGGGGCTGGATTCGTTCAATCTGACGGACATTGCCAATCTGATCGGCACAAGCTATCGGCATCTAAATCGGGTCATTCAGAAGCTATGTACGGACGGGTTCATTGAACGCAACCAAGGTTTTATTCAGGTCAAGGATCGAGCCGGTTTGCGTCAAATTGCAGGTCACAACATCTATGAATAAGGAGATTACAGCTCATGATTGTTACGGGTATTTTGCTCGCATTACTTGCAGGTTCACTCGTCAGTCTGCAAACCGTTTTTAATAGTAAAGTCAATGAAAAGACCGGGTCATGGTCCACGACAACGATGGTACTTTTCACCGGATTTCTTGCCTCATTCCTGATTTCGCTGCTGGTGGAAGGCAAAAACACGTTTAGTTTCCAGCATATGCAGCCATGGTACTGGGTAAGTGGTGCAATCGGGGTAGGTGTCGTATTCTGTCTCGTTCAGGGCATGAAGCTGCTCGGGCCTACCTTTGCCATCTCCATTGTCCTGACCTCCCAGCTGAGTTTTGCTCTCTTGTTTGATTCGATGGGTTGGCTTGGGCTGGAGAAGATCCCCTTCTCCTGGAATCAGCTGCTCGGGGTGCTTGTCATCGTGGGGGGAATTGTACTGTTCAAATTTGGCGGCAGTAAAAGCAATACAGCGGAGAAACCTCGCCGTGCTCTGCGGTCTGATTCATAATTACACATGTAAAAAAAGAGTGTCTGGCCATCAGCAAGATGGATTGGACACTCTTTTTCTTATAGGCTTAAGGTATGCATGCAAGTAATCTTATACAAATTCTACGTTGTGGTACACTTGCTGAACATCTTCAAGGTCTTCCAGGGCATCAATCAGTTTTTCGAATTGAGCCTGTGCATCCTCAGGAAGTTCAATATGGTTTTGCGCCAGCATTGTCAGCTCGGCTACAGTGAACTCGGTAACACCAGCAGCTTTGAAAGCTTCCTGTACGGCATGGAATTGGTCTGGCTCCGCGTAAACAATCACGGATTCATCCTCATCCACGATATCCCGTACATCCACGTCTGCTTCGAGCAGGATTTCCAGTACTTCTTCAGAGTTTTTACCCTCTACGCCGATGACCGCAGTTGGATCAAACATGTAAGCAACCGAACCGCTGACACCCATGTTCCCGCCGTTTTTGTTGAATGCGGAGCGAACTTCAGGCGCAGTCCGGTTCACATTGTTGGTGAGTGCATCCACGATGACCATCGCACCATTTGGTCCGAAGCCTTCATAACGCAGCTCTTCATAGTTCTCGTCCCCGCTGCCTTTAGCCTTTTCCATCGCGCGATCGATAATCGCTTTTGGTACGTTATACGTTTTCGCACGTTCCAGCACGACTTTCAGTGCGCGGTTTGCCTCCGGGTCTGGTTCACCCTTCTTGGCAGCTACATAAATCTCAACGCCGAACTTGGCATAAACCCGGCTTGTATTTGCATCTTTTGAAGCTTTTTTTTCCTTAATATTATTCCACTTACGACCCATATCGTTTCCGCTCACTTTCAACATGTAATCTGCATTCTACCTAGTTATTATATCTTGTTGAGACTGCTTCAACAAGTTCAGTATGACGAAATAATGGTAATGTTTCATAGCAAACGGTTATCAGATGAAGTCTGAAACGTCATTCGGCCTTTCATTAACCGTTCGGCTCTCTCCCAAATATACTTCGATTTCCTAATGTATTACGAGCTTCGACGAATACCAGTTCAATCAACGAATCTAGCACAAAGAGCATTCCCGCAGGAATGCTCTTCTAACGAACGCAATTCAATCAGGCATGAAACTGCTGGCCGTCCAGCACTTCAGGCACATAACCGGCACGAATAACAAAATCACCGAAATGTTCCCCTTCATGACGTTCTCTCGCATACTGATGCACCATCGGAGTCAACGTATCCAGGATCTCTGCTTCACCAATATTTTCTTTGTAAAGCTTGTTCAGACGATGACCCGTAAAACTGCCGCCCAGATACATATTGTATTTACCCGGAGCCTTCCCGATAAATGAAACCTCGGCGAGCATTGGGCGCGCACAACCATTCGGGCATCCAGTCATACGAATGACGATCTCTTCGTCTCTCAGCCCTGCTTCATCCAAAACAGGTTCCAGCTTGTCGATCAGGGACGGCAGGTAGCGCTCAGACTCTGCCATGGCCAGACCACAGGTAGGAAGTGCCACACACGCCATGGAGCTCCGGCGCAGAGCCGAATAGTGAGCGCCATCCGTAAGATTATACTGCTGAATCAGTGCTTCGATTTTTTTCTTCTTCTGACTGCTGATGTTCCCGATAATCAGGTTTTGGTTGGCTGTCAGCCGGAAATCGCCGTTATGAATCTTCGCAATTTCACGCAATCCCGTCATAAGCGGATAGCCGTCGATATCTTTTACCCGTCCGTTTTGGATAAACAACGTATAATGCCATTTACCATTGCTGCCTTTGACCCAGCCGTAACGATCTCCGTTATGATCAAAATGGTAAGCACGCGCTGCTTCCAAGCTCCAGCCCAGGCGGTTCGTCAACTCGTCTACGAACCAGGCGAGCCCGCGGTCATCGATGGTATATTTGAAACGTGCGTGCTTGCGTACGGCACGATCTCCATAGTCCCGCTGAATCATGACCGTTTTCTCCGCAACATCAATCATTTGCTCCGGTGTGCAGAAGCCGATGACTTTGGATACTTGTGGGTATGTCTTCGGATCACCATGCGACATCCCCATTCCGCCGCCGACCGACACGTTGAATCCCTGCAGCTTGCCGTTCTCGACGATGGCGATAAATCCAAGATCCTGTGAGAATACATCGACATCATTGGATGGAGGAACCGCAATCCCGATCTTGAACTTCCGCGGCAAATATACTTTGCCGTAGATTGGTTCCACTTCCTCGTCACTCGCTCCGGTATCGATGACTTTCTCTCCATCCAGCCACAACTCATGATATGCGCGAGTACGTGGATCCAGATGGTTGCTCACCTGACAAGCCCACTCATACACTTCTGCGTGCACATCCGACTGATTCGGGTTCGGATTACACATCACGTTCCGGTTCACGTCTCCACATGCTGCAAGTGTGCTCAGCAGGGAATCGTTCACCTCACGAATCGTGTTTTTGAGATCCCATTTCAGTACACCATGAAGCTGGAAAGACTGACGTGTAGTCAAGCGAATGGTTCCGTTCGCATATTTATGGGCGACTCGGTCCATCATGAGCCATTGCTCAGGAGTTACAATTC
This sequence comes from Paenibacillus sp. P13VS, assembly GCF_015143645.1. Classification (NCBI taxonomy): domain Bacteria; kingdom Bacillati; phylum Bacillota; class Bacilli; order Caryophanales; family Paenibacillaceae; genus Paenibacillus; species Paenibacillus sp. P13VS. Next base: position 130,474 of record NZ_WYEV01000001.1, read on the forward strand.
CGCCCGCAGCTCGTACACGCAGCATGAACTGGTAGGCTGGCTCAAGCTTCGACTTGTTTCGTTCGTTGCGCAGATCACGATCATCCTGCATATAGCTTCCGTGATGCTTCATCAGCCGGTTGTCATCCTCCGGAATCGAACCGCTAATGCGGTCCGCCAGTGTTTCGGTGAGACTGCCGCGCAAGTAATTACTTTTGATCTTTATATCTTCCACATCACTATTGGCGCGCTGCGGATTCAGTAAGTTATTATAAGCCATGCTGCTTTCTCCTCTCGTCTCTGCGGGTGTTTTCATCCGGTATTTCCGAATTAATACACGTCCCGCTGATAACGTTTTTCCTGTTGCAACCTAGTCAGATACTCCGAGGCCTGCTCAGAAGTCAAACCGCCCTCTTGTTCAAGAATGGTAGCAAGTGCGCCATGAACATCATGTGCCATTTTCTTCTCATCACCGCACACATAGATGACTGCGCCCTCCTGAAGCCATTGATACAGCTCTTTGCTGTTCTCCAGCATCCGGTGCTGAACATATACCTTATGCTCCGTATCCCGAGAGAAGGCCACATCCATCTTGGTGAGAACGCCATCTTTGAGCCAGCGCTGCCATTCCGTTTGATATAGGAAATCCGTGAGGAAATGTTGATCCCCGTAAAACAACCACGTTTTGCCCTGCGCACCCGTTTCTTCACGCTCACCCAGGAACGATCTGAATGGGGCTACTCCCGTTCCAGGACCTATCATGATGATTGGAGCATCCGGGTTCTCCGGCAATTTGAAGTTCGGGTTATGCTGAATGTACACGGGTAGGCTGTCTCCTGCCTCAATCCGCTCTGCGAGATGAACTGAACAAACTCCATAACGCTCTCTTCCGCGCGCTTCGTAACGCACCGTACGCACCGTAAGATGTACTTCATCCGGGAATGATTTCGAACTGCTGGCGATGGAATATAAGCGTGCAGGGATTTTACGAAGAACGGCAACAAATTCTCCCGCCGGTATGCCCTTCAGATTATAATCCTGTACCAGATCGAGCAGATCACAGCTGTTCATAACATTGCGGAACTCGGCGTCATTTGCAAGCAAATCGGCAAGTCCACTGTCAGGACTTAGTTTTGCAAGCTCCTGGACTACGGGTTTGGTCACAGCAGTAATTTCGAAATAGCGCAGCAACGCTTCATATACCGATACCTGCTCACCGGATTTGTTCACCGTTACACGTTCATCGGCATTCCATCCCATGGCTGAAATCAGCTCATCTACCAGGCGAGGATGATTTTCCGGGAATACACCCAGGCTGTCTCCCGGCTCGTAGTCCAGGTTGGAACCTTCCAGGGACAATTCGATATGACGAGTCTCCCGGTCTGATCCCCTGCCGTTCAGATTAAGATTCTCCAGCACTTCTGCCTTGAATGGGTTGGTCCGATTGTATTCGGATTCCCCGCCACTCACCGCAGCGACAACAGCTTCGCTGGATAGGGTGCCCGCCGTCGCTGGCGTGCTGCTAAGGGAGGCAAGAACGTCATTCATCCATTCCGCAGCCGCTTCGTCAAAATCAACGTCACAGTCTACACGAGGAACAATTGGCGTACCACCAAGCTCCTGCAGACGCTGGTCGAAATCCTTGCCAGTTTGGCAGAAGAACTCGTACGACGTATCGCCCAGCGCCAGCACGGAATATTTTAATCCATCAAGCTTCGGAGCGCGTTTGCTGTTCAGGAACTCATGAAGCGGAATCGCATTATCCGGCGGTTCGCCTTCACCGTGAGTACTGACAACAATGAGCAGATTCTCAATTTTTTTCAGTCCGTTCGGTTTGAAATCTCCCATGGATGATAACGTCACCTGAAGACCTTGCTCTTCCAATTTTTTAGCCAGCTTCTTCGATAATCCGCTAGAGTTCCCTGTTTGGGATCCGTAGAGTACCGTCACTTCCCGGGAAGCTGGAGGTACACTGACAGCCGCTACCGCTTCCGCCTGTACGTTCGGTGCTGCACCTGTTCCGGCCGCTACCGCTGCGATCCCTTGAATAGCTGTTAAATATCCGCTAAGCCAAGTCTTTTGTGAACCGTTCAATGTAGGAATAAGACGGTTGAGCAGCTCAACCTGTTCCTGATTAAATGGGCTGTTTGTCACTTGAAGTTCCACCATTTGCCACCTCGCGCATTGCTTCAATTTTAATTCCTACTAAAATGATCAAATTTAATTCTACTCTCTAGAACCTAACACACCGGGTGTTGGGGGTCAATTTCAATCATTTTATAACATTTATCAGTTTCGCTGATAAAGGAACAATATGAACGAACTCACTTCATTTATGGTCAAGCAAAAAAAGCTTACTAAGACCATTAATCCAGGTCTTAGTAAGCCTTCTCTTCTTCTACTTCATTATATTGTTTTCGTCAGTTGGGCCACACCAATTTGTCCATCATTGCGTACACAAGCGCAGCCGATTCAGCACGGGTCGCTTCGGCAAGCGGCTTGACCTCGCCGTTGTACCCGCTAACGATACCCAGATCCACTAAAATGGCCACACTGTCCCGAGCATATGAACGGATTACAGAAGCGTCGCGGAAGCGAGCGAGGTTATCCGTGGAAACCGATTCGGGTTCGACGAATCCTGCAACCTGCAGTGCTCTTACCGTCAGCGTGATCATTTCCTGACGGGTGATGGTGGCTTCGGGCTTAAATTGCCCATCTCCCGAGCCGTCAGTAATGCCAAGCGAACGAGCGGCATTAACAGCTTCGTAATACGAAGCGTCAGTACTTACATCCGAGAACGGAATGGAAGACGCACCATTCAAGCCGAGTGCTGTAATCAGCCACTGCACGTATTGACCGCGCGTCATCTCCTGTTTCGGATGTAATTGACGTTCGCTGCCGTTTTCAGCTGCATCCACGATGTCGCGGACAGCCAGTGCCTCCAATGCATTCTTGGCCCATGGCACATCGGCAATATCTGTGAATTTCTGCTGCACAGATACGGCTGCATAATTTCCTGCTGCCGACGATACAGGGAATGCTACCTCCCTCTTCTCTTGATCGTAACGGCTTTTCGGCAACGGAGTTGCCACATGGCTCGCATTTAACGCGAACGCTACGATTCGATCTCGCTCTGCACCTGACAGCGGTAGGTAAGGCAGGTGAAGCTTCAGCCCATGTGTATCTGGCCAAGCATCGCCATCCATAACGAGTTCAAGGCGTACTCCATGCTGCGTTCCGAGTTGATCTGCGACTGTTTTTGGCAGCTCCATGCGAATGAATCGTACCTTAGCCAGTTCGTGGCCTGCCAAGTCTTCTGTTGACAGTGTCGCAGGAAGTTCTAGTGTTCCCAGTTCCGTAACGATTTGGAATACGCGCGATTCACCTTGGTCAGCCAATGCCGAGGCTGGCAGGGACACTTCATAAGTGCTTGCACCTGAGACAGGTTTCTGCCGAAGTTCAACCTGACGGAGACCCGTGCCTGCAAGAGGCGCAGCTTGCAAGGCTTCTTGGATTACAGAAGCATCCACTTTCGTCTGCACAATCCCATCCTAATCTGTCACCCCTTGTAACTCAAGAATGGAACGATCTTTTTGTGATTCAGGTTTTGGCGAAGAATTCCCTGGTGTTGGAGTACCAGACCCCGGTTGTCCTCCGGAATTGCTCGAGCCTCCATTAGAACTTCCACCTGAACCATCGGAGCCGGATCCGCCCGGGGAAGGCGTATACCCAGGTACGTGCACCGTTAACGGCTGGGTCATGGCTTTGCTGTCATCCGAGGTTCGAGTGACCTCCAGTTCCAATGTTACCGCAGTTTCCTTGGATGGCGGCACGATTGTTCCATCGGTTTGAATGACGGACGGTAACGAGCTTGCAGCGATCTTTACTGTAAAGCCTTGCGGTACGACCGGCAGTTTTAACTGCTTGGCACCTGCAGAAGGCTGCTCCAAGGTTGTAATGCGTGCAGCCACATCAGCAGCAGCCTCTTCAGCGGTACGCACTAGATAAGCAGTAGATAAACCGCGAATGGTGCGCCCCGAAGCGTCAAAGGCCTCCACTTTATAATAGTAATCCGTGCCAAGACGCAGCCCGCTGTCGGTGTATTCCCGAAGACTACCGCTGTAAACGACATTATACTCCCCCTGTTCCTTGTTCGAACGGTAGAGCTTGTAGCTTGCTGCACCTAGCTGGGCATCCCAGCGAAGCGTAACACTCGCTGCATCGGCTATTTCAGCATTCAGCCCGGCCGTGTTATCCCTCGGTGGTGGTGCATCCGGCTTGGCGATGACGATCCAGCTGATAAGCGGGTCCTGTGATGCCGTATTGCGCACCGTCAGTTCAAGCTTATTCTCCGTAACGGCAATACCTGTATGAGATCTGACATTAGCAGGCGTATACGTCACCGGCCCCGTGTTATTGCCGTTAATCAGGAAGTTTGCTCTGCGGGACGTATTGGTCCACGGATCGTTAAATCCTGCGTACACATCATAAGTTCCATTCGGCACTTCAAAGGTATAGGTAAGATCGCTGCCCTTGGGTGAATTGCTCACATTGCCACCGTTCAAATAACGCACGGTAGAGTAGATATCCCCGCCAGCTGAACCGGATGGCAGTGCATCAGCACTAAGATATCCCCAATTTCGTCCTTCTGCCGGGGCATACTGCTGGTCAGCCGTTCCCGGATTGACTAGCGAACCTTTCATATATTCACCCATTAGTTTGTAATCAGCCGTTTCATAGCCTCCGCTGTTCACGAAATAAAGTGCGTTCTCCGGTATGACATATACACGAACTGCCTGTTTTTTGTTGCCGTACTCCGGTGTCGTTACCTGCAGCGTGACCGGTCCCGGTTTGGCAAAATCACCTGCAGTCATCGCCCGGTTATCCACTGTCCATACTGCTGGTGTTGGCACAAGCGACCCTCCATCCCGCACGTTCACTGTTGCTGGCAGAGAAGGCACTTTCCCGAGAGGCACAGCCTCAGGCAGCGGGTCGGCGATGTCCACCTTGCCCATGGAATTCAGCAGATCAGGGGTCCAGCTGTCGTGCCATCGAATTGCAATATCGGAGCCCATGCCAAACTCAATCGGCAAGAACACGTATTTAGCTCCATCATTGGAGAAATTACCGCCGTTCCACGTATCCCCCACATAAATGAATTTCCCTTTTTCCGGGTCAACAGGAATGACGGATGTAGTCTGCGTGCCGAATGCCTTGCCTGGATCAGGATCGCTCGGCAGTGTACGTATGAATGGATTCGTCATTGTGGACCATGGACCAAAAATGTTATCCGCCACAGTTACCTTGTTTTCGTTCGGGGACCATCCTGACGCACCGGAGGTCAAAATGTAATATTTGCCTTGATATTTAAACACGGCGGGTGCCTCGCGTTGTCCACCCGGGAATACTCTCACGTAATCGACACCATATTCCGCCTGATAGGTGGAGTCTCGTACCGGATTGCCATTCTCATCCGTGAGACCTTGCTTATGCCAACCTGTCACATCGCTGTAATCTTCGTTCAATTTGGAAATATACAGGGTCAGATTTTCCTCACTGGAATAGATCAGGTATGCCGTACCGTCATCGTCCTTGAATAATGTCATGTCACGTGCCATGCCCCGATCGCTTGGAAAGTAATCTTTCTCCCCTTCAGGAGCTCTGTCCATCCGGTAGCTCTTCTGGTAAACGAACGGCCCTGTTGGCGAATCGCTAATGGCATAACCAGCCTGTGCTTTTCCGTAATTGGCACTATTGTTGTAGGGATCCTTGTCTCCATCCATGTGAGCCCACATGACGTACTTTTTAGTTTTGTCGTTATAGATCACCTTCGGACGTTCAATAATCCGCCCTCTACGGATATCGGCCCAAATGTCCACTCTATCTTCACGCCCGGCATACAATTCGGAAATAAGCGCATCATTCTCGAAATCATCCATGGACTGAATCATCGTGAGTGCCATGCCTTCATCCGTCCAGTTCAGCAGATCTGTCGATGAATACACGCGGATGCCAACGGCCGGCCAGCCTCCCGTATGATATTCCCCATACCAGTAGTACTTTTCTGTCTGCTCATCGTAGAAAAAGCCCGCCCCATGGGCATCGATGGGCTTACCGCCAAGATCCGGCCATAACTGGCCCGGTGTAAAGCTCGTGCGTATTGTGGCAGCACTCAGCGGTGCAGATGCAGGAGAAGGAACACCATCCACAGTTGCCTGAAGAACATAATAATATCCTGTGCCCATTGTCAGGCCGCTATCGTTAAACGTGTCAGCCCCGCCGCTATAGACCTCTTGATACGTCCCGCCTGCACTCGTGGATCTGGATACGGAATAGGTCACATCCGAGCCGGGGAGCGCATTCCACCCAAGGGTAATCGACGTACTGGTCACGTCCGAAACGGTAAATTCGGCTGGGGAATCCATCAGGTACGTTGTTACCTCTGCAGCTGCGTATTCGGACTCTCCGGCTGCATTGTACGCCGTTACGCGATAGCTGTAGCCTTGGCCGGATGCAAGACCTTGGTCTGTGTAAGTGAGTGCCTGGCCTTCGTACACCTGCTCATACTGCTCACTGCCCGCCTCTGAACGGACGATACGGTATCCGGTTGCCTTATCCACAGCTGGCCAAGACAATTTCACACTGGATGTATTCAGGGCCAGAGCTTTCAATTCTCCTGGAGCCTGCGGTGCGGTTGCTGCTGTCCGAACCTCGAGTGGTGCCGACCATAACGATTCCGTCATTCCCCCGTATTCATAGGCGAGCTTGTAATAATAGACCGTATCGGTGATTAAATCATCGTCTACATAACCCAGGGATTCGGTATCCGCCACCAAGGAATATCCCGCTTCTGGCGAGGTGGAACGATACAGGCGATAGCTGATCGCACCTGCTGTCTCGTTCCACTGCAGTGAAACCGAGGATGACGTCTGCCCATCGGCTGTGAGTACAGCATCATTTCCTGGCGGCGGCTCGGCGATGATTACGTCATCTGCATGAACAGATTGCCAGCGATTTCGTATGCCGATGCTGCCTTGACTGAATGTCGTATCGTTCAGATCGAATACCAAGCGATTTGCTCCGTTTTCGACGATGTACCCGCGAATGGAAGGTCCTGACAGCACGATTTTCAGGGTATACCATGTGTGTTTGGCAAAAGAATAATCCACTGACTTTAAGGGTGTATCCGCTCCATTCACCCGCTTGGAAAAAACGAGTTTATTGGCTGGAACCTGCATTTGAAAATAATAAAAATTGCTCTTATCCTGAAACCGCGGCAGTATTCCCGGATGTCCCTGACCATCACCTGTGTAAAAGCGCATGGATACGGTCATGTCGGACATAATGTCGCCGGTGGAGATAATACCTTCCCCGGTATCGCTCTGAAAAAGCGTCTGGTTCGATGCGTCTGCAGGATCTGAGCTTACCTCCCATAGACCTGAGCTTACGTTCCATGCGGGTGAAGCCGAGTAATCCCCATCCGAAAAATCGTCCTGCAGCAGTGTAACAGGCATGCTGTAAGGATCAGCATATGTCTTGCCTGGCAGCATCAAAGGTCCGGAAGATAACACGAGCGTAGCAGATAACATGAATATGAGCGGCTTTCTGAGTTTATCCAATATCCATTCTCTCCTTTGCCTCGGAAAATGAAAGCATGGTCCTGATCACACGGTGCTGTTATTAGGCGTTACCTGTGTATCCAGCGCGCAGTAAGCGTTTCACCTCCTTCGTTTAATGAAATCGGTTTCATTGGAGGGCAAAAAAAGACCTGTCTCCCCCGCTAAGTGCAATGATCCCAATACGGATTACCGTGTCTTCTTTGCCCTAAGTCGTGAAACAGGTTTGCTTATGTCATGTGAATGTAAGTGCTTTCTCGCATTATATTATCGCCTTATTGACGCTGTCAACCGCATCACAGCTCGAACATTTTTCGCAGAACCACGCAAAAAAACACGCATCCTGTCTGCTTCCGCAAGCAAAATACGTGTTTTTGATCATTGGTTCGAGCTTACTCGCAATTCAGCTTGTACGACACCCATTCCAATGAGGCCTGAACAAATTATTCTCTGATTGCGACAAGTCTCACCTCTTCATTTCGACATCAATTTAGAATACTTTGGTTGTCCACGATTCGCAGTTCCACGTTTCCGTCACAACATCACGATAGAATTCCGGTTCGTGCGAGATCAACAGAATGCTGCCTTTGTAGGCTTTGAGCGCGCGTTTCAGCTCATCCTTGGCATCCACATCCAGATGGTTCGTCGGCTCATCGAGTACAAGCAGGTTGGTTTCGTTGTTGATCAGTTTGCACAGACGCACTTTAGCCTTTTCTCCACCACTCAGCACAGCAACCTTACTCTCAATGTGTTTCGTGGTCAGTCCACATTTCGCAAGGGCAGCACGAACCTCGAATTGGGTATAGGACGGGAACTCCTGCCAGATCTCTTCGATACAGGTATTGTAGTTCGCATCCTTCATTTCCTGCTGGAAGTACCCGATTTCCAGATGCTCCCCGCGCTGAACTGTTCCTTCCAGGGCCGGAATTTCACCCAAAATGCTGCGCATCAGGGTCGTTTTACCGATTCCGTTAGCACCCACGAGTGCAATCTTCTGACCACGCTCCATACGCAGATCCAGCGGTCTGGACAATGGCTCGTTGTACCCGATCACCAGTCCTTTGGTTTCAAAAATAAGCTTGCCGGATGTTCTGGCATCCCGGAAGTTGAACTGTGGCTTCGGTTTCTCCTTGGCGAGTTCAATCACATCCATTTTGTCGAGCTTCTTCTGCCTGGACATCGCCATGTTGCGTGTCGCCACACTGGCCTTATTACGTGCAACAAAATCCTTCAGATCGGCAATTTCCTGCTGCTGACGCTTGTAGGCCGATTCCAGCTGCTGCTTTTTCATTTCATAAACTTCCTGGAAGTGATCATAATCACCCACGTAACGAGTCAGATCCTGATTTTCCATGTGGTAGATCAAGTTAATGACACTGTTCAGGAATGGAATGTCATGCGAGATCAGAATAAATGCATTCTCATACTCTTGCAAATAACGCTTCAGCCATTCAATATGCTGTTCATCCAGATAGTTCGTCGGCTCGTCGAGGAGCAGAATATCCGGCTTTTCAAGCAACAGCTTGGCGAGCAGCACTTTGGTCCGTTGACCACCGCTCAGATCGTTAACATCCTTATCAAGACCGATATCCGTCAGACCCAGACCGCGTGCAGTCTCGTCCACTTTTGCATCAATCATATAAAAGTCCTGGTTGGTTAGGGTATCCTGGATGGTTCCGACATCCTCAAGCAGCTGTTCCAGTTCCTCGGGAGTCACGTCTCCCATCTTGCCATACATCTCGTTCATTTCCTGCTCCATGTCGAACAGGTATTGGAACGCACTGCGCAGGACATCACGAATGGATTGTCCCTTGTTCAGCACGGCATGCTGATCGAGATATCCCACGCGCATACGCTTGGACCACTCGACTTTGCCTTCATCAGGCTGGAGCTTGCCAGTAATAATGTTCATGAAGGTGGATTTACCTTCACCATTGGCCCCGATCAGTCCAATGTGTTCGCCTTTCAACAGGCGGAAAGATACGTCGTTAAAGATAGCACGGTCACCAAAACCGTGACTTAATTTTTCCACATTTAATATGCTCATTCATGACACCTTTTCTATATAGACTTCATTCCTGTATATTATAATCGTTATAACCTGCACAACTCAACGCCATATTTGCCTTATATGTATGAATCGGTTAAAATTTGGCCTTAAACTACTATAGAACGGAGCTCTCTCAGGCGAGCATCAGGTGAACATTATGATTGAAGTAAAACAATCCAAATTGGGTGATGGCGAATTTAACCGAGGGGTTTTTGCCACAGTGGATATTCCCAAAGGCCAATTGATCCATCAGGCCCCGGTTGTCCCTTATCCCAACGAAGACCACGAACATGTCGAAAAAACGATCCTGGAGGATTACGTATTTGAGTATGGTGCCAACCACACCGCCATTTTGCTGGGATACGGCAGCTTGATCAATCATTCGTACGAGCCCAACGCAACCTATGATATCAACTTTGAAAACCATACATTTGACTTCTATGCTTATACAGATATCAAAGCGGGCGAAGAGATCCTGATCAATTACAATGGCGAAGAAGACAACATGGACCCGCTATGGTTCCTGGACGATTATGAAGAACGGATGCGTGAGCTGAACGAAGCTGAGGAACGTAACGAAGAGAATGGTGAGAACAACGAAGCTAATTAATCTTGGTAAAAAAAAGAGCATTCCAGGGACAGGTTTAAAAAATCGCAGCGTTACATTTCGCTGAAATCCTGTTGAGCACTCCGGCTGCTCCCTTCTCACAACGTAAACAAGCAAGCCTTCCATACAGGAAGGACTTGCTTGTTTGGCATGGAAAGAACCGTTCAACGCGTGCCACCGTTCTCAATCCAGTATGGGCGGATCGGTGTGCAAATCCTCGTCAGGTGTCGTTTTTCTCCACTTCGTGAATGCCACTTCAAACCCTGCACGCTTGGGAGAACACAGGAATGGACCCGCCTGCTTGTTCGCCGGATAGGCAAAACGCGCAACCCGAATGGTTCTCCACGGATGTTCGTCTGTACGCGCCCGAATGACTACCGCTTCATTGTGGTAGGAAGCTCGAATGGTAACCTTACGTCCTCCCCATTCCGGAACGGGAGATAACGACCAGTCCGAGAAGTGATCCGTTACCACAGCGCCGATATGAACGACCCCATCGTTTACTTCCACGCCAGCCTTGATCCATTGTTCACGACTGTGCCAGAGCATTAAACCTGCCTGATCATAGAGTTCAGTAAAAGAACTTAGATCAAACGTAATTTCGACGGCTTCATTACCGTCCCAAGGCGTCAGAAGGGCATGTCCATTTTGGTGCCTGAATCCGTAGAACGTGTTCTCCCAAAAATCACTGCCTTCCTGTGCCTCCACGATGAAACGGTCTCCCTCGGTACGGGTTGCAACCGGTTCAGTGGTCCATTTGGCATCTAATGTACCCAGAAATTGTGCTGCAGACATTTTTTCAACACCCTCCCCTAATCAAAACATCAAATCAAAGAGCCCAAATCCGATGCAGCCGTAGGATATGCAAAATTCATGGTGCTTAACTGATCGGCTGTCAGTTCGAACTGAATGGCCATGGCAAACAGGTTCATCAGCTCTTCGGTCTCGCTGCCCAGTACATGGGCCCCCAGAATGCGACCTGAGTTGTTGTCGATCACAACTTTGGCCTTGGCATACTTCTCATTTGTCCGTTTATAAGTATACCATTGCGACATGTCATTTACCTTCACCTCATAGCCTTCCTCCTGTGCTTGATTCGCGCTAAGACCAACAGAGCCAAGCGATGGTACAGTAAACACGATGGACGGCATAACGTAGTAGTTCGGCACCGTATGGTTGCCCTTCAGCAAATTCAAGGCGACAGCTCGTGATTCCTGACCGGCCAGAGGCGTTAGGGGAAGCCCTTTCGTTGCAGCAACGTCACCGGCAGCGTATACCTTGGGGTTGCTGGTGCTTTGTAGATACTCATTCACGATAATACCCTTCTCACTATAGCTGACCTTCCCCTCTTCCAGTTCCAATCCATCCACGTTAGGGATACGTCCCGCTCCATGCACGACCCGTCCACCATGCCACTGGTGGTCGGCTCCGTTCCGGGTACCACTGACCACGAAGGTCTCCCCCTGTTTCCGAACAGACTTCACTTCCGCATTCAGATGAACGTGAATACCGATCTCTTCCGATTTTTGAACCAGCAAGTCAACAAGCTCCGGATCAAACTGCTCCAACGGCCGCTCTCCACGGTGGATAATGTGCACCTCGCTTCCTGCTCTTGCAGCGATGTGAGCAAATTCAAATGCAATGTAACCTCCGCCCACCAAAACCAGTTGATCCGGAAGCTGATCCAGTTCCAGAAAATCATCGCTGTTAAGAAGATGTTCTGAACCATCTATAGGGAGCGGTGCCGGCTGCGCGCCTGTTGCAATCAGAATATGTTTTCCCTGCAGCACTTCATCTCCCACACGAATGTGATCTTCATCTACAAAAGAAGCCTTGCCATGGAAAGTATCCATCCCCGCCTGTTTGAATTTATCCTCGCTGGCTCTCGGAATGCTCGCCGTAAATGTTCGTTTGAAAGCCATAAGTTCCGGCCAGTTTATGGTCGTTCTTCCCTGAACACCCTTCCCCAGCATTCGTTCATTCCAGTCGATCAGTTCAGCAGCTCCTGCCAATACTTTCTTCGGATCGCACCCTCGCAGGGCGCAAGTTCCGCCAAATTCACGCTCATCAACCACGGCTATTTTCCAACCAGCTTCAGCACAGCGAGTTACAACTGAATTCGCTGCACTACCGGTTCCTATTGCAATTAGATCGTATACTTGTGTCATAACTGGCTCCTCCTCTTCCCTTTTCCCCATTGAATTTTATAGTAAACCCGCCTTCTGTAAATAGTCGGACGCTACCTGCTCCGGACGGGCTCCATTCTCATTCACCTCATAATTCATCTGACGCATCTCATTGTCTGTAATGCGTCCCGCCAGCTGATTCAGTATCTCGATGAGCTGAGGATAGGCATCCGCCGTCTCCTTGCGCAGCAGCGGAGCTCCCTGATATGGCGGGAACAGCTTCTGATCATCTTCAAGCACCACGAGATTATACTGCCTTAGCTCACTGTCCGTGGAATAGGCATCAACCAGATTAATATCGCCTCGCTGAAGAGCTGCATATCGAAGTTTGGGTTCCATCGTGGCAACGTTAGGAAACCGAATGCCATATTTCTTCTGTATTCCCAGATAGCCGTCCTCACGGTCTGAGAATTCCAGTGTGAATCCAGCCTTAATCTGCTGCTGAGCAGATTTGAGGTCTGATATGGTTTTCAGGTCAAATTGGTCAGCAACCTCCTGCGGGACTGCGAGTGTGTATGTGTTGTTGTAATCCATCGGGTTCAATAGCACCATATTAAACTTGGCATCCATTCCGTCTCTTGCCTGTTCATAGACTTCCTTACGATCCGTACTGACAGCTGTTTCCTTCAGGAATTCTGATATTGCTGTCCCCGTGAATTCGGGGTAGATATCGATGTCGCCGGAGCGAAGAGCATTAAACAAAAAGGGAGTTTTCCCCAAACCAGGTTTTAATTCAACCGTAAGATCTGTATGCTCCTCAATCAGCAGCTTGTACATGTTAATGAGAATCTCAGGTTCTGCGCCCAGCTTGCCCGCAATGACCAGGTCCTTCTGTCCTCCGCGAAATAATAGCGGGAGGGTTATCACGAGTATAGCGATCAAAGCGAGTGTACTGAGCGTACCCACCGTTTTACGGAATGACATCCGCTGAAATTGCCGAAGCAGCACATCAAACAATATTGCCAGCAGTGCTGCCGGTATCGCCCCCAACATAATAAGTGCTGTATCATTACGATCAATCCCGAGCAAAATCAGATCACCGAGGCCACCTGCGCCTATTAATGCTGCAAGAGTTGCGGTACCCACGATAAGAACCATTGCCGTACGAATGCCTGCCATAATGACAGGCATTGCAAGCGGAAGCTCCACTTTGCTCAAACGCTGTCGACTATTCATACCCATCGCATTGGCGGCTTCAATCATGGAAGGGTCCACTTCGGTTATCCCTGTATACGTATTACGGAGGATCGGAAGCAGGGCATACACCACTAGAGCAATAATCGCTGGTACTGTACCGATGCCGAACAGCGGAATGAGCAACCCAAGAAGAGCAAGTGATGGAATGGTCTGCAGGATAGCCGTAACACCGATGATCGGTTCAGCAACTTTGGGTTTTCGGGTTAGATAAATGCCGAGTGGAATTGCAATGAGAACGGCGAGAAACAGGGCGATAAAAGAAATCTGAACATGCTCCAGAAGAGCGGTTAACAGCTGCCCTTTGCGCTCAGTAAATACCTCTGAGAACTTACTCATGGGTCTCACCCCGCTCTTGCAGTTGACCAGACCAGTACCTCAGCATATCCGTCCTGCTCACTTGTCCTACAATCTGATGATTCTTCTCGACCAGTAAGGTATCGTATGCATCCAAGACATCCAATAAATCCGTCAATGTCATAGAAATCGGGACTGCTGTCTTGGCAGACTTCGGAACATGGCCTGGTGCAATAGGTGTCATAATCGATTCAAGATTGAAATTCGTCTGAGTATGAGAAGACAAGTGCATGCTATGATCTTGATCTTGATTCACATCTGTACCAGGACTTCCGACAAAATGATGCACAAATTCATTCACGGGGTTCTGTAACAGCTCTTCAGGTGTTCCCACCTGCAGTACTTGTCCATCCTTCAAAATACATATGCGATCACCCAGCTTCATGGCTTCTTGTATGTCATGCGTAACAAATACAATTGTTTTCTTCATCTTACGTTGAATCTCCAGAATATCGTCCTGCAATTTCTCTCTGCTCATTGGGTCGAGTGCACTGAACGGTTCGTCCATAAGTACAATCTCGGGATCTGCCGCCAATGCCCGCAGTACGCCAATTCTTTGCTGCTGTCCACCCGACAGTTCTGCTGGTTTGCGATCACTGTAGGTCTCCCCGTTTAATCCCACCATATCAAGCAGGTTATGTACCCGTTCATGAATCTGGGCAGGCTTCCATTTTTTCAATTCAGGAACAACAGCGATATTTTCGGCAATCGTCATGTGCGGAAACAAGGCGATCTGCTGCAGGACATACCCGATATTCCAGCGCAATTCGTGAATGTTAAATTCATCGATTGGCCGCTCCTGGATACGAATCGTTCCACCCGTTCGTTCTATCAGGCGATTTATCATTTTGAGCATCGTCGTTTTGCCGCAGCCGCTAGGCCCAATCATGACCAATAGTTCGCCTTTATTAATCTTGAGATTAACCTGATGAAGCGCCTGTGTCCCATCAGGGTATTGCTTGGATACATTTTCGAATTCAATCATCCGCACGCGTCTCTCCTTTATTAACCTTTCATTCTCATCTATTTCCCCAAAAGACCCCCCCCATAATCATTACTGTTGTTTGAGTACCTCTGCTTAACGGAGGGTTGTTGCCACTATTCAATGCATCTTGAATATGAAAAAGTCCAACACAAAAAGGACGGAGCATGAAGCACCGTCCTCCAAAACATGCAGAGCTGTTCCGGACTTATTCATTTCATACCTGTACATGCATCGTAATCAACTGCTCCAGTGAAATCGGATCACGTCCGGTCACATTTTTCACTGTATCTGTCGTTTGGTCTTCTGTCCCTTCTTCCCGGATCCGTCTGTCCAGTCCGGCAAGGAAGGTAGCATATTCCGTCGGCATTCCTGATTTCAACATACCTCTTGTTAATGCTTCGTCCGTTAGTGGACGATAGTGTATGGTCTTTTGTAATACTCGACTGAAGATATCTGCGACCTGCCCGTAGGATAAGGCCTCCGGCCCTGTAATAATATGCTCTGTATTATGGGATTCCTTATCAGTGAGAGCATGAAAAGCTACAGCAGCAATGTCATCCGCGCTAACAAAGCCAACTCTACCCTCACCTGTAGCACTGTAAATTTCTCCATGCTGCTCCATCGTCATCCGGTGTGGTCCCTCGGTAAAGTTCTCCATGAAGTACGATGGTTGAAGCACGGCCCACTCCGGAGCAAGCTGCTTCAACGTCTGATGAACCTTCCCGAATACAGGACCATCTTCACCTACAGAAGCACTGCCAAGCAGCACCAGACGTTTCACTCCTCCCCAGACCGCTTCCTTAATGAATGGAATCATGACGTCCTCCGGATTCATATCCAGGATCGGTACAACGAGGTATACATGATCCACGTTTTTCAGTGCAGCTGCATACGTGGAAGAATCGTACCAATCAAAATGGACCTGGTTATCATCCAAATCGGAAGCAGACTTCTTGCGAACAGCGAGGCGAACAGGATAGTCTTGGTTCTGAAGCATAGCCGCAATCCGGCTGCCTGTCTTGCCGCTTGCTCCCGTAATAAGCGTTAAGGGTTTATCGTTAATCATATGAATTCCTCCTCAATTTTAATAAATTTTATACTTTCTTACTGGCTCACTCTGTTTCAATAGACTCAAGTACCACCAGGGGATTCCAATAGTCCTTGTAATGTGTAATCTTGCCGTTATCGTCATAAGTGACAACCGATATGTAGGCCTGGTGATATGGCTTGTTCGTGATGAGCGAGCGACCTTTGCAAGTGAACTCAGCTACGAATTGATTCGTATCCTGTGAAGCCATGATTACCGGCTCAGAGAACTCCTGAATCTCCATTTGTTCGAAAAGAGTATGAATATGCTCCGAGATTGCTGCGCTGCCATTCAATAGCTGCGGATATCCTTTCGGGGAATATGGAAATTCAAAAACGGCTTTTGCTGCAAACAGCTCTGCCCATTGATCCAGCTTACGTTCCAACAACAGTTGAGTAAATCCATGCATAATGTGCTCGGCCACGTTCTTCTCCACTTGCTTGTTCGTATCATTCATATCTGATGTCCTCCTCAAAAATGAGTTTGTATTTTTTCAGACCATTCAGTCTAGAATTGTGAAAAAATAAACGCGTTACGCGTTCATTCTCTAAATCCAACTTTAATCCAATACCTTTAAGGTTGTGCGTACCAGATCCTGCAGGACTTCTGAATCAGCACCACATTTGGCTGTAAACGTCAGCGACAAACGAGAATAGTTCAGAAACCGGGCAAGACCAGGCAATTCCTCCTCTGCATGACGAAGTTCACCATTATTTCTCCCCCGGATTAGTGCTGCAAGGAACACATCCTCCATCTGTTTGTTGTTCTCCTGAATAAATGCAGCAATTTCGTGGTTTTGCGGTGCCTGTTCGACGGCACTGTTGATGATAAAACACTCATTGCGGCGCTCATCATCCGAAAGAACACGAACCGCTTCGTTAAGCATCTCTTCCACACCCTGGCGAATATTCGAGCATTCATTCAGAAATTCGATGCTGGCATCGGTTTTCTGCTGAACATAAAACTTGAGTGCAGAGACAAACAGTTCATGCTTCGTTCCATAGGTGTCGTATAAGCTCTGACGAGCGATGCCCAGTTCTTTCAGCAGCACCGACAAGGAAGTCCCCTCATAGCCGTACGACCCGAATACAGACGTCGCTTTTCGAAGAACAAATTCCGTATCAAATTCCTTGGCTCTTCCCAAATCCCGACCTCACCTCCCTCTTCATGAGAATAGAATACATTTTCCAGACCAATCAGTCAAGAAAATATTTTGCGTTGAGTTGAAAGCCAGGTGGTATAATGAAAGTAGATTCAATTTTACATCATTTACATTTCAGGATTATTTTCAACATATAAGGAGTGAGCACGATGCATATTCAAATTACAGATTTGGCTGCAGCGAGATTAACCGAGAGCTTGAATGACCAACCTGGCTACTTAAAAGTGTTCTATGACACTGAAGGCTGTGGCTGCAACGGAATTCTGGTCCTCTTGATCGTAGATGAACCTGCTGCACTGGATGAGCAGATCGAAACCAACCTGGTTCCATTCTATGTTGATCCGAAACAACAATTAAATCTCGAACAGCATATGAAGCTGGATACGGAGGAAAACTATCCTTCCTTCACATTGAGCAGTGATTCCGGTGTACTTAGCAGCAACGTTCGGGTTAGGGATACGCGAGCTGTAAGTGCGGGAAAATCCAGTGCACCTGATGCATGCATGCTGTAAACAATAATCCATGATCTCAAACAATCGTTGAACATTATATATCCGATAAGAAAAGACTCTGCACTGAATGCAGAGTCTTTTTTTGTGTTTCTTTTGGCCAAATGACCGAAACTATGAATCTCGCATGATTTGTTTACAACTCGGAAACAATTGGAGAACCTATGGATATAATCCTCTAGTATACTCGGTATATAGAAAAGCATGACTGGTATCGATCAGATGCAGCATGCCAGAGATTCATTAACCCGAGGAGGAACATCATGAAATCATTCACACGCAAATCTATCATTTCCACTCTACTCATAGGCTCAGTCGTAGCAGGCGCTGCCTTCACTGCCTTTCCCTTTGTACCATCCATGACGCCAGTCGCATCGGCTGCAAGCTCCAGCTTCACTCAATTTTTACATGATAACGCACCAAGCCGCACCATTAAAACAAGTAGCAGCGGTCTCGCAACGGTAACGAATCTGTCCAGCACCGTGGTACTCGTGAACAAAAAAAGAAATCTGCCTTCCACCTATGCACCCAAAGATTTGGTTGTACCGAATATTCCATTCAGCTTCTCCGGCTCCAGTCCGAAGAAACAGATGCGTAAGGTCGCTGCTACCGCGATCGAAAAGCTGTTTGCAGCAGCCAAAAAAGACGGCATTGATATCAAAGCCGTATCAGGTTACCGTTCCTATTCGACACAGAAATCGATCTTCGAACGCAATGCTAGTATCAAAGGTGAAGCTGTAGCCAACAAAACAAGTGCTCGCCCAGGTCAAAGTGAACATCAAACCGGGCTTGCCATGGATATTTCCAGTGCATCCGTAGGCTACGATCTGCAGCAGAGCTTCGGCAACACCAAAGAAGGCAAATGGCTGAAGGCCAATGCCCACAAGTATGGATTCATCATTCGATATGGCAAGGATCAGGAGAAGTTGACAGGTTACTCTTATGAACCTTGGCATGTGCGTTACGTTGGGGTCTATATCGCTGGAGAAATTACAAGTCAGAAACTTACTCTGGAACAATATCTGGAGCGTGCCAAATAACGAAGAGGTTGCTGTACACTAAGGAAATGAAAGAAACCAGGAGCCGGTGCCCGGAACAGGGCATTCTGCTCCTGCATTCTCCACGACGATAACTGCATGGTGCTATGGTTAAGACATCATACGTTTTTGCAGCAACATTTTTAATGATCAAAAACTGACCATTCTTTTGACCGCTAGAGGCAGTCGTTTCAAACCTTCAGTTCCCGCCCAGGAACCTGCTCCTGCCAGAAGTGCATTGTGACACAAATAAAATGCAGCATGGTAGGCAAGCGTACCAACGATGATCTCCATGACCAAAAATCGCTTCAATGTGGAGGATTGAATGACATATACCTTGAATTCGTGATACGAGCTCTCCCTCCTGAACCTGGTGATGAACGTCCTCATCTTTCACCTCTACTGTTTTTATTAAAGGTTATGGCCCTTTGGTCTTGTCTTATTCGAAAATAATACTTACCAAAAGTAACCAAGCGTGTTATAGTCAATTTATACTTTATACATAAGCGAGGTAAACCACCATGAGTGCACTGGAAAAACTTGGTCAAAAACCGTAGATCCGCCGTTATTTTTGAAGAAGGCATCGAAATCCCGGAAGCCGATTTGCAGCAGATGTTTGCATTAAACAAATTTGCCCCATCCGCCTTTAACCTTCAGCATACCCACTACCTGGTCTTGACCGACCCGACCCAAAAAGAAAAAGCATACGAAGCTTCACAGCAATACAAAGTAAAAACAGCCTCGGCCGTCATCGTTGTTCTGGGTGATATCAAGGCTCACCACCACATCCGCACAATTAACGAAGGTTTACTGCATTTGGGTGTGCTCAATCCGTTTGAATATGAACAGGAGTCCCAAAGTGTTTTTGACTTCTACGAAGCCCGTGGCAGTGTGTTTCAGCGTGAAGACGCCATCCGTAATGCCAGCCTGTCGGCGATGCAGCTGATGCTGATTGCACAGGATATGGGATGGGATACGTGTCCGATGATTGGTTTTGACGCCGATGAACTGCAGAGCAGTCTGAATGTTCCCGAACATTACGTTCCTGTCATGATGATTACAATCGGTAAAAAGTCAGAAGCCAAACAACGCCCACGCGGCTATCGCAAACCCATCAACGAATACGTCAGCTTTAATAAAATGCATGCCGAGTAAATCCATTCGAATAGCTATACCAAAAAAGCCACGGTTCCGTGGCTTTAATACATTTCATAGATCAGCTGCTCCGACAATTGTAGGTTCTCATCGAACTCCGCATAGATGTACATTCGGCCTGCTGGTGTATCACCCGCGTCATACCCAAGCCTGAAAACCTCACAGTCCTGAAATTCCACATCTGCCAAAACCAGTTCTGATACATCCTCATCCGGATGCACTTCGGCGATGAACACTAGTGCTTGTTCAGCAAGCGAATATCCTTATCCGGAATCCCCCTCCTGCAACTCTCCTTGTTCGAAAAGAGTTATGCAAATTTTTTTATACCATGTTAACATCCATCAAGTAAGTGAATTCCTCCTGAGAAGGGAAGATCGAAAATGGAAATGTATATGGAACATCTGGCGGCATGTCGTATTGCTTATGTAAGGCAGGTTGGTCCTTATGGTTCTGCTAATGTCCAAGCTATGAACCAGTTGAAACGATGGGCAAACGAGAAACGTTTACTCACTGAAGCTGCCGTTTTATATGGCATACCACAGGATGATCCAACAACGACACCACCGCTCCACTGCAGATACGATGCCGCAATCGTGCTCCATGAACTTGAACTCCCGGGAGATGACTCGATTGAGATTGGAGAGCTCCAGGGCGGGAATTATCTCATCTGCAAGGTTAGACACACACCAGAAGGTATTCAGCAAGCATGGAATGAAATAATTCCTTACTTGCAAAACAACCGTTATATCATGGGTCAACAACCGGTTCTGGAGCGATATCGATGGGATCTCCTCGAACAGCATGAGTGCGAAATTTGTGTGCCTGTGAAACAGGTCTAATCTAATCCGTTGGACAGCACAAAAAAAGTGACTTCATCATTGAAGTCACTTTTTCACTAGTCTACGCTGTAAAATATTAAAATGCCCAGTTGCCTTTGCGGAATACTGGTTCAATTGTGCCATCCTGCAGCTCGCCGTCAATGTCCAGTTCAGCCGATCCAATCATGAAGTCGACGTGAGTCAAACTCACATTGCACTCATGTTTAAGCAATTCCTCGTTAGACATCGTTGTGCCGTCCTTCATATTAAACGGATATGCGCTGCCTACAGCCAGATGGCAGGATGCATTCTCATCAATACCGGTATTATAGAAAATACGATTCAGGTTCGAGATAGGTGAATCATGCGGCACAAGTGCCACCTCACCCAGATAACGCGCTCCTTCATCCGTAGCGAACAGGTTCTTCAGATGCTCTTCACCGGAAGCCGCTGTGAAAGCCACAACCTGACCGTCCTTAAACGTTATTCTCATCTGATCTACCAGCTGTCCGTTCAAGTTCAGAGGCATCGTACTGCTGACATATCCATTAACACCGCTGCGCTTCGGCATGGTAAATACTTCTTCGGTTGGCATGTTCGCAACGGTATACACACCCGCTTTGTTCTCACTTCCGCCGCCACCCCAGATGTGATTGTCTACCAGCTCAATTTTCAAGTCCGTTCCTGGTGCGCGGTAGTGCAAGCTCTTATAATTTTTCTGATTCAGCTGATCACTCTTCGTGTTCAGGGTATCCAGATGCTGTCTCCAGTTCTGAATGGCATCACCGCCATCCACACGATTCATTTGGAAGATGGTGTCCCACATCACATTGATGCGGTCTTCCTCAGGTATGTCGGCAAATACCTTATTCGCCCACGCCTTGGTCGGAGCCTTGATCAGGCACCAGCTGATTTCATGGTTGCGCGTATATTTCGAATAACCGCGGCGTGCCTGGGCAGCCGCCTTGGTCGCACGTGAAACCTTGTCGGAATCAATTCCGTTATACAGTTCCGGGTCCGGTACTTTGATCGTCAAGGTAGCGCCGCCAGCCTCTGCAAATCTCTCCATCATGTCGCCTTTCCATGCCGGATAGTAATCGAAGCTGTCGTCAGAACCTTGCTGGAAACGACTGCGTGTAATTTGATCGTCTTCAAAATCCACCTGTACATACTTGGCCCCGGCTGCATATGCCTTCGCTACGATCAGGCGAGTAAACTCAAGCGTTTCAATAGGAGCTGTAACAAGCAGATCCTGTCCTTTTTGAATGTTCACGCCTACTTTGACCACCAGTTCTGCATATTGTTCCAACGATTGCTCAAACGTTTGCTCGAAATTACTCATAGGTCCATTCACTCCTGGTTCATATAAAATTAATTCATATTTTACGCGTTTTTCTTTTCCTGCTCGCGCAGTTCAATCCGGCGGATCTTGCCCGAATTCGTCTTAGGCAAATCCGACACAAATTCAATTTTGCGCGGATACTTGTATGGTGCGGTCCATTCCTTGACGTGATGTTGCAGCTCACGCACCAGTTCTGGCGAAGCAAGAGACTCGTCTCTCAGCACAACAAAGGCCTTGACCACATGGCCCCGAATTTCATCCGGACTGGCAACAACAGCACATTCCTTCACGCTGGCGTGTTTCATCAGCGCCTCTTCCACTTCAAACGGTCCTATCGTATATCCAGAGCTGATGATAATGTCGTCGCTGCGGCCTTCAAACCAGAAGTATCCTTCTTCGTCCCTGCGTGCGCGGTCTCCTGTTACGAAATATTCCCCACGCTGATTCGCTTCTTTCCGTCCTGCATCCTTATAATACGTACGGAACAAGGCAGGCATATCCTGATGAACGGCGATATCACCCACTACTCCTGCAGGCTGAGGTTGTCCGTCCTCGTTAACAATCTCGATGAGGCCCGGCGTAATCGATTGTCCCATGGACCCGATCCGTACTGGCGCATCTTTCAGACTGCCGATCAGCAATGTACTTTCGGTCTGGCCGTATCCATCACGAATGGTCAGGTCGAAGTGACGCTGGAAGATCTCAATCACTTCCTGATTCAAGGGTTCACCAGCTGACACTGCACTGCGAAGTTTGGACAGATCATAGTGACCGAGGTCATCCGCTTTTGCCATCAGACGATATTCCGTTGGCGTACAGCATAATACGTTAATGCCATGCTCCTGCATTAGCTCCAAATAGCGCTTTGGCTGGAATGATCCGTTATAAACGAGACCTGTCGCTCCTCTTCCGAGTACGGAAAGGAACGGGCTCCAGATCCATTTTTGCCATCCCGGCGCGGCAGTGGCCCATACGATATCTGATGGCTGAATATCCAGCCATAACGTGGAAGCGATACGCAGGTGGGCATATCCCCAGCCATGGCTATGTACAACTCCTTTTGGATTTCCGGTTGTGCCGGAAGTGTAAGCCAGTATGGCGATATCATCACGGTGTGTCTCAACGGCATTCATTTCGTCCGACTGCCCTTCCATCAGCTGATGTACGTTAACCCAGCCATCAGCGGGAACGCTGCTGTCGCCAGATGGTGATGCCACGATGCGATGGGCCAGTGCAGGCAGGTCCGCATCCATTTTCTCCACTTCAGCTGTTGTCTCGGACCATACAATGACCGCTCGCGCCTCGGAATGCCGCAGGCGATACTCCAAGTCCTTGGCACGCAGCATTTCGGACGAAGGAATCACGGCAATCCCTAGTTTCAGACAAGCGATATAAATGACATAGGCAATGATACGGCGTGGTACCATGACCAGTACCCGATCACCCTTTTCCAAGCCCAAATCACGCAAGCCCCCGGCAAAGCGGTTAGCCTGCTTAAACAACTCTCCGTACGTAATCTCTTCCAATTCATTTTGATCGCTGAGCCATCTAAGTGCAATCCGGTCTGACGGGTGATTCTCCATCTCGGATGTCAGGTTATAGGTTTCAGGCGAAATCCACTGTTCAAAATTCAAATGGAGCCTCTCCTTCATATTTCAAATGTATAGCATCTATATATTATACCCTAAATCCTAGGACCAGGTGCTATGATATGAACACCTTTTTGAAAAAAAATAAACACAGGTCAATTATAATGAACTCTCATTACAACTGACTTGTGTTTATTCTAACTATTTTACTCGTGATCTCTGAACATTTTTCGTTCCATTTAGTTTACCAGGCGTAATTTCCAATCCCGTTCAGAATGCCTTCAATCTCATTTAATTCTTCGGTGGTCAGGCCAGGTGCCTTCAATGCGGCAACATTCTCCTCGATCTGTGAAACACGGCTTGCGCCAATCAATGCAGAGGTAACGCGGTTGTCTCGGAGTATCCAATTCAGTGCCAGTTGGGAAATGGTTTGTTCCCTGCGCTCAGCAACGGCCTGAAGAGCTTCAAATTTGGCAATCCGTTCGTCTGTAAAGGCTTCTGTTTTCATATTGCCTGTCGGGCTCGCACGTTCTTCCTTGAGCTTGTCCACGTATTTGTTCGTCAGTTGACCTCGCCCCAGAGGACAGAATGCAATGGAGCCTACGCCCTGCTCATCCAGTACATCCTGTAATCCGTCTTCGATCCAGCGGTTAAGCATGGAATAGTTCGGTTGGTGCACGAGGCAAGGCGTTCCCAGATTACGCAAAATGGCGACCGCCTCTCTTGTCTGCTCCGCATCATAGTTAGATAATCCGACGTACAGCGCTTTGCCCTGTCTTACGATATGATCCAGCGCAGCCATCGTTTCCTCCAGCGGTGTATTCGGATCCGGACGGTGATGATAGAAAATGTCCACATACTCAAGCCCCATCCGTCCAAGGCTCTGATCCAGGCTGGCTATCAGGTTTTTGCGGGAGCCCCACTCGCCATAGGGACCTTTCCACATGTAATATCCAGCTTTCGTCGAGATCAAGAGTTCATCCCGGTATGGGCGCAGATGTTTTTTGAACAGGAGACCAAAGTTCTCCTCGGCCGATCCTGGAGGTGGTCCGTAGTTGTTCGCCAGATCAAAATGGTTAATTCCCAGATCAAATGAACGCAGAATCATCTCTTCCTGAATATCCAGCGTGCGGTTTCCGCCAAAGTTCTGCCACAGGCCAAGCGCAATTTGCGGCAGTCTGATTCCCGATTTGCCGGAGCGTGCATACTTCATCTCATCGTAACGCTGTTCATTCGCAGTATAAGGCATATCATTTTCTCTCATTTCTTGTTAAAGTGGGTGAATACCCTTTCATCTTAGTCAGTTTCGGTCCAAAACGATATGGCATATCGCTATAACCGTATGGAATAATACTTGTTGTCTATTCTTTGAATCACATCTATAATTCATATCCCCATACAGAAAACATGTTAAAATGCAAGATGAAATGAACTGCACAGGAGTGAATGCCTTGATTACATATATGTTCAAAAACAATCCGTTCCAGGATCTGCAGCTCCTTCATTATGGAACCGAACCCTGCACACCGGGTCACCACTTCGGCCCAGCCATGCGGGATCATTACAAAATCCATTATATTTTGGATGGCAAGGGTACTTTCGAAGTCGGGGGCAAAACCTATGAGCTGCATAAGGGCCAAGGCTTCCTCATCGTCCCGCATTCCGTCGTGCACTACAAGGCTGATCTGGAAGATCCATGGGAATACAGCTGGGTTGCTTTTCAAGGAAATGCCTCCCATTCACTATTACAGCAGGCCTGCCTGACGGAGCAGCATCCGATCTTCGAACTGGAAAATGACGATGAGATGCGTTCCTGTCTGCATCGCATGATCCGTTCCCGAAATACACACAAAGGATGGGAGATTAGCATGACCGGATGGTTATATCAATTTTTCTCCATTCTGATTGATCATGCAAACGAAGACATCCGTCCACCCGAGCAAGAGTTCTCCAAGGAAACGTATGTCACCCAGGTCATGGACTTTGTGGAGATGAACTATGCGAATCCCATCACAGTACAATCCATTGCTTCTCATATCGGCTTGCAGCGCAGCTATCTGTGCTCCCTGTTCAAAGACCGGATGGGCACCAGCATTCAATCGTATTTGGTCAACTACCGGATGCGCAAGGCTGCCGAATTGACTCTAGATACCGGGTTGACCATTGGCGATATCTCCCGCTCTGTCGGATATTCCGATCAGCTTCTCTTCTCCAAAATGTTCAAAAAGGTGATGGGCGAAGCACCCACCCATTACCGTAAACACAAAACAGCACCTTCCCGGTTAAGCAGTTAACGGGAGGGTGCTGTTCTTTTACTTACACATAAGCTCAGACAGCATAACCTGTCCATCGCTAATCATCATTCTTTTTCCGGAAGAGACTGTTTAAGCTACACTTGCTCCTGCATGGATACACCGACGACGTGCACTTTAATTTCATTGACCAGAATGCCTGTCATCTGCTCCACGGCCTGCTGAACATTGTGTTGAAGTTCTTTGCACACTTGATGCATCTTGAACCCGTACTGCACATTGATACGCAGCTGAATGGAGGCCTGGTCATCTTTCACATCAACGTCAATGCCTTTTTGCAGACTCTTGCCGCTGATGCTCTTCGCAATGCCTTCGGTCAATCCTACTGACATGGAAGAGATACCAGAGGTGGCCTGTGCTGCTATTCCCACAATCTTGGATACGACATCATTAGAGATGTGAATGGCGCCCATCCGGACGGCTTGAGGTTCGATGTATTCGGGTTCGATATATTCTTTAGGGATGATTTCAGACATGGTTCCCACTCCTTCTATGGTTAATTGAATGATTAAGATATAAAATGCAAATAAAATTTTTACACGTTAACGGAGAGTGCAGTACCAATCTGGAGAAGCGAAGCGTTCGCCTTTATCACCAGAGTTTCCCCCTTATAAGGGGAATCCAAGAAACTCGGGGATAACAGCGATCGGAAGATGGTACTGCAATCGGAGTGACTGAGTGTAACAGACTAGTCGTTTTAAATCCTATAATCAGGCATTCTGCCATTTCTCCTTGAAGAACAGCTGGTAGACCCTGACCAGAATAATTTTAACGATCATGTAGACAGGGATGATGATCAAGATGGCAATAATGCCGCCGAGATCCCCTGCACCCAGCACCAATATAATGGTGGTCAGCGGATGAATGTCGAGCTTTTTGCCAAACACATACGGAGCGACCAGATTGTCCTGAATTTGCTGGGCCACCAGAATAATAATCAGCGACCAGATCGCCACCGATGGCGACTGAATCAGACCGATAATGACAATAGGGATGGACGACACGATAGCACCGATAAATGGAACAAAGTTCATAATTACGGCAACGACGGTAAGCAGCAGTGCATACGGCAGACCAATGATCAGGAAACCAATATACATCAGTACGCCAAGAGCCAGGTTAACGAGTACTCTTCCGACAATAAATCCACTCAGGGCCTGATCGATCTCAAGAACAACCTCACGGCTGTCTTTTTGGAACCGTTTAGGCGCGATATGCACCAGTTTGCGGCCGAATTTCTCTCCCTGTTTCAGCATGTAGAACAAGATGATTGGGAACGTAAACAGAATGATCGCAAAGCTGGAAATGAGCGAGAACAATCCACTCACATAGTTGGTCACGAAGGTAAACCCTTTATTAATATAGTCCGTAAGCTGAGAAAACGGTGTGGATCCCTCTGGGAATAATGCCGTGATCGCTCCGTTCTGCTCCAGTTCTCTCAACTGTATACTGAGTGAATTAATCAAATTCGGTGCATTGTCCACCAGATTGATCAGCTGCTCACGCAAGGACGGCCATAACCCCACAATGAACAGGACGAGCAGCACACCGAAGACCAGATAGATCAGTAATATGCTGAGTGTTCGGTTCAGCTTCTTTCGTTCCATGTAGTTCACGAGTGGCCTTAGCAGATAATAAAAGAATACGGACAGCATCATCGGCACTGTGATAACTGTAATCATGGTCACCAGCGGCTGAAAGATAAAGCTGACGCGTGATAACAGGTAGATATTGACGAGCACCAGAGCCAGCGCAATGCTGAACCGGACAAACGAACTTGCTTTAAACAAAATGTTCCCCTCCACATAACCTTTTCTATTTGGGATTTTTTTACAGGTTTTTTCTGCCCTCTTCGTTACCCGTATAAATGTATATTCAACGCATCAGTTTGGAATTTGAATGGTAAACACGGTAGTCTCCTTGCCTCGCTGGGACAGGATCAGTCGTCCGCCCATCTTCTCTGTATTTCGCCGGGCAATCGCGAGTCCAAGTCCGGTTCCTCCGGTACCGGTGCGTGCTTCATCTCCTCGTACAAATGGATCAAAAATGGTGCTCCACAGTTCCTGGGGAATACCGACCCCCGTGTCAGCAACCTCAATGACTACATGCGTACCCAGCGGAATCAATTCCACCCGCAGCTCCGTTCCCTTCGGATTGTAGGACAGCGCATTGGTAATGAGGTTTTGAATTACCCGTGACAGTAATTCAGGATCGTATCTAGCGTATATCTCCTGATCAGGTACCAGCACATGAAGCACAAATTGTTTCTGCTCAATCTCTCCATAGGTATCCGCCATGACTTCACGCACGAATTCCCCGATCTCTCTCTTCTGGATCTGCATGTGATAATCGGGAGAGTCCACCTTGAGCAGTTCGAGCATATTCTGTATCATTCGTGCCACCTGAACGGATTTGTTATAGATATATCCCAGATAACGCTGCTGCCTTTCCTGGTTTTCTACCCGTCCCTCCACGAGAGCCTGAGCATATCCCTGTATGGAGGTAATTGGTGTTTTCAGATCATGCGACAGATCCACGATTAGCCGCTGCTTGCTCTCTTCCGCATAGCGCTTTTCAGCCGAGGTATTCTCGATGACATCTGCCATATAATTAAACGTCTCGCCAATCTGGACAAATTCCTTCTCTGCCGAGATGGACAAGCGTGTACTGTAATTTCCCTGAATCATCTGTGTAAGCCCCAGTGATAAAATACTCAGTGGTTTTTTGATACGACGTGCGACCCAATAGCTGTATACGAATATCAGGAGCAGAACGAAGCCAACTCCGATCATGATGTAAAATGACAAAGGATGCTTCAGATTGGTAATCAGCAGATTTTCATTCATGCGAATACTCACCAGATCACGCGGTATTTTCAGCAGGACATACTTCGCATCTCTCTCTGCTGTGTATGGAGAAATGGAATAATAATATGTGCTATCGCTTCGATTCTCCAGTCCGGCATACAACTCCGACTCACTGTAATATGTAACTGCATCCTGCTTGACACCGATCTGGCGAATGACCGAACGATCTGCATCCAGAATTTCGATCCACCCTCCGCTATCCATTAGACGCTGTATTTCCATGATTGAAGAGTCATCCTCAAGCCTCTTGTTCAATTCGGCTGCATAGACATGCGCCTCGACGTTCAGATCAGGATCAACCACCTGATCCGAAATGCGGAAATCCACGACATCCAGCGAAACCATGAGATACACAATCAAGACGAGCAGCAGCAAAAAGAAGTTGAACAGCAGGAAGTCCAGTGTCAGGGAGGTTTGCAAAAGTCGCTTTTCTCTAGCTTTCCGTTGGCGCTTCAATTTTGTATCCGAGTCCCCTTATCGTTTTTAAATATTCCGGTTGTCTGGAGTCGCGTTCGATCTTCTCGCGTATGTTGCTGATGTGCACCATAATGGTGCTATCTTCATGCGCGTAATAGTCCCCCCATACCGCCTCGTAGATTTTCTTGCGTGTAAATACCCGGCCAGGCTGCTCCAGCAGCAGATCCACAATTTTGTATTCCGTGGAGGTTAGGGTTACCGGTTTGCCTGATCGAAAAAGCACACATTTGGAGCGATCCAGCATAAGTTCACCGAGAACAAGATTGGTCTCCTGGGGTGCGGCGGATTCATGGGCGTCAAATTGATTCACACGTCTTAACAAAGCTTCTACACGAGCAACAATCTCCAGCGGATTAAACGGCTTCGAAATATAATCATCCGCACCGAGTCCAAGTCCGAGAATCTTGTCATGGTCCTGGCTTTTGGCGGATAGAAACAGGACGGGCATATGATGGGTTGCCCTGATTTGCTTGATTAACTGAAGTCCATCCATTACAGGCATCATAATATCCAAAATGACAAGATCGACCGGTACAGAACGAATGCATTCCAGCGCCTCCGCTCCATTCGCGGCAGTCCTGATGTCATAGTCCTTTTCAAGGTACAGTTGAAGCAGTTCCACGATCTCTGGTTCATCATCTGCAATCAATACGGTGTATCTCATGTTATTCCTCTCATTTCTTCATTCCTCTATCATCGGCTGTGTATTCTTCTACATGTATCTTACTACTATATACCACGTCCCTTAAATCCACCTAAATCAAACCTAAAGATAACCTAAATAAAAGCCCTGGCATGTGCCCGGGCTCGTAATTCTATCCATGATTTCCATGCTGCTGAAGCTTCAATGACTACTTCATATGGAGCCAAGGCTCAACCTTTTTATTCAAACTTTCCTTATCATATTGTATATACTGGCCTGCACGGTTGCGAACTGGATCACCGGCGTAGTACCGCTCATAGAGATCATGCCTCGCACCAAGTGCACTTCCGGTCAGATCCCAAGCCAGCTGAAACAGACGGATTTTCTCTGGCGCTTGCAGTGTCACTCCACCAAGATATTTGGCCATCAATGGTCCTACCGTTTCATCCAGATCGAATCGGCCCGACGGGATCTGAATCAGTCCACCAGCTGCAACGGTTTTCAGAATTTCAACTGCTCTTGGGTAATATCGGCTGCCCAGATTACGAGCTGTCTCAATGTATTTGAATGACGGGAGCCAGTTGCCATGCGCATCTGGTTGAGCCTGGGCCTCTGAAGCCACGATCAAGCCCTCAATGGTCTGCATCTGGCTGATCATCTCTCCGAGCTGTTCCTGAACATTCAGGAATGAATCCACACCGATCTCCTGCGCAATGGCTGCTGTGACGGCGGTGATGAATTCCAGCTTGGAGTGCAGCCGAATGATGCTCTGATGGTAGGCCAGACTGGAAGAGGCTGCGTTACAGCGAACCTGCCACACGGCTTCCGGATTGTTATGCAGCAGCACACGCTCCCATGGAACCAATACATCATCAAAAAATAATACAGCGTCCATCTCATCATAACGGGCACTAAGAGGATGAGCAGCATCCAGCTGTGGAGCGGCAAAAGATTCACGGCAAATCAGATGTAAACCCGGACTTCCCACAGCAACAATCACCATATGTGCCAGTTCCGGCAGATGCCCCGGAATCCGCTGAATCGGATACGCAATGATATCATCTGCATAAGGAGCTGCGGTCGCCACCATTTTGGCCCCCCGAACAATAATCCCTTCCGAGTTGGTTTTCACAATCCGCAGCATGGCATCTTCATCTTCCCCAACAGGCAGGGAGCGATTGATCTGCGGGTCACGCTGGACAATCGTCAGGAACGCATCTTTTCGTTTGGCCTCCTGATAGTAGGCCGCTATCTTATCTGAATACGTGGGATCATGTCGTGCCATATCCTGACGTGTGGCATACCATCCGACAAGACGCGAGCGGGCATAATCCGACAGTCTGCTCATGACTCCATAGGTTCGATCCGACCAGAGCCGAAATGCTGCCGCTCTACTGCTGACATCTTGAGAAGCGAGTGGCACCCGAAAAGCCTGATGCACATAACTTCCCGTCTCTTGATCCCAATATGCCACTTTTTCTCGTGTATCCGGATCATCCACCAAATTGAACAAGTTCTCAATCGTCTGCAGTGTTCCCTGAAAGGCGGGATGTTCGGTTACCCGGACACGCTTGCCATCCAGCCATACGTTTCGCTCATCATTCAATCGGTGTATGTAAGCTTGTCCGCAAGACATCGTGATGCTCATGATACATCCTCCCTCTCAGGCAAAAAGCCTGCTATGGCTACCAATCTCAAAGTACAATTGTCTATCTGCTGAAAATATGTATGATACACACCGTGATACAATTTGTATCTATTGAAATAGTACTGTGTCCAGGATAGAAAAGTCAACAAACACCGAACGAAGCGTCCGATGTTTGCCTAGGTCATGCCGGTTTAGATTAATTTGGAGTACATATGGCGTAAATACCGCCAGCGCACAAGCGCAAAGTATAGGATCTGCATGGAGGCAAAAACGCAGAAGATACGCAGGCTGTATCCCATAACCGAAAAATCGACCAACTGCTGCAGCGCCACAAATGCTACCGAGCTATGAATCAAAGCAATGAGTAAGGGCAGGAAAAACATGAGCAGCAGCTGCTGAGTTACAATTTTACGAAGTTCAGGACGACTAAGTCCCATCTTGCCAATCATGCGATACTGTGCCTCATCCCTTTCCAGATCCGCGTAGAGTCTAAAATAGGTAAAGCTTGCCGCAAAGGTAAAGAAGACAATACCGATCAGACCGCTCAGGATCAAAATGATCCCATTGGTTTGTTTCGAATTCAGCCAGTCCACAACGAGAGCGCTGAACATGAAGTAACCTTTCGTACGCGGCCGATCCTGAATCGAATTAACCAGTTCAGGGGCGAAGGCCCGCGTGCCCATCCAATCCTCCACCACAAATTGAGTCACTTTATTGGAATAGTAATCTTCACTCAATTCTAGGAATTCATTGTACGCTCGCTTCATCTTTTCAAACAATTCATCGGAAATGACGTAGATGTCCACTTTGAAATCAACAGGAATAACGATTTCGGTAGCTGGAGGAGACAGCTCAACCTGTTGATGATAATTATCAATTTCAAGATCGACCTGTGTTGGTGAGAACCCCTGCTCCACTTGTTTACGCAGCTCTTTGCGTGCTGCCAAATTCGATGGAGTCATAAAGGCCCCATTTTCCGTATCCAACGTGCGTTCTTCGTAACCAAGGGCCTTGGCCAGATGGTTGTATTCACTCAATTTGATGATATTGCTGCCAGTGTTATTCTCATACAGCTGGGTATAGCTGCCTTTTACATAGGGGACCTCATGGTCAACAAGCGTTTCCTCAATCTGTCTGATATCCCCCTCTGCCTCAGGTGTATCCCATGAATTCGTGTAAGTAAATGCATACGGGTTCGTCATCGACGACAACCCTGGATCAGCGATCGCCAGCATGGTGCCAATGCCGGTAAATGCCGAGGCTGAAATAACACTAACCATGAAAAACATGACAGCATTGTCTTTCATGCGATACGTAAGCTCGGATAGAAACAGTACATTGGTTTTACGGAAAAACAAACGCTGATTTCGTTTTAATGCCCGAATGACATACACACTGAGCTGTGTGAACAGCAGGTATGTACCTGCGATTACCATAATGACACTCCCCAGGAGCAGCGGGAAGGAGTACGTCACCCACACAAAAGTGAACACGCCTGCATAACCACCGCCAATCGACAACACGGATAGAAACGCGAGCAAGCGTGATGCCTTCGGCTCCGGCTTCGGCTTTTCCTCCGATTTCACCAGATCAATCAGCGTTCCCTTGCGGATAAGCAGAGAAGAAGACAGTGCAATGACAGCAAACAGAATAAGGAATGCGACAGCTGTCAGAGCGATTGCTTTTAATGGAAAATAAAATCGAAGACTGTTCTCCACAGCCAGCAGGGAACCGCAGATGAGCAGGATCAGTTTACCGAAGATTATCCCTAGTCCAACCCCCGCTGCAATGGCGGCGATCCCGATACACATGTTCTCCATAAACAGGAGCCGATTCATCTGCTTGCGTGTCATCCCAATGATCAGGAAGATACCGAATTCCTTCTTGCGTGTTTTTAGAAAAGAACCGACCGAGTACAGCAAGAACAGAAACGAAAAGATGAAAATAATGAACTCTGCAATCATAAAGCCCTGATTGGCCAGCAGAGTAACCGTTTCACTTGATCCCCTCAAGCCATCCTTCAAATCCGGGTGAAACAGAAGCAGTGCGTACGTGAAAAATATCATGACGGAAAATGTGCTGCTCAGAAAATGAGCCAAATAAATCCGTTTGTTGCGAACCACATTGTTAATGGCGAACTGGCGAAAATTCATGTCCTGACCCTCCCATTAGGGATAACACATTAATAATCTTTTGATAAAAAGCAGCCCGGTTATCGCCGTAGT
Source organism: Paenibacillus sp. P13VS (assembly GCF_015143645.1). Lineage (NCBI taxonomy): Bacteria > Bacillati > Bacillota > Bacilli > Caryophanales > Paenibacillaceae > Paenibacillus > Paenibacillus sp. P13VS. Next base: position 164,319 of record NZ_WYEV01000001.1, read on the forward strand.
GAATCTCATTATAAAGTTTGCCGTCCTTGATGAAGACGACCCGGCTGCAGTAGCTCGCTGCTACTGCATCATGTGTAACCAGCAGCATCGTCGCCTGATCCTCCTGATTGCGAAGCTCCAGCATCTCCATGACGTCACGTGCCGCCTTCGAATCCAGGTTGCCTGTTGGCTCATCCGCCAATATTAGTTTCGGGGAATGGATCAATGCTCTGGCAATGGCCGTTCTCTGTGCCTGTCCACCTGAAATCTCATAGGTCCGCTTGTCAAGAATCCCCTCAATCCCAAGCTTGCTTGCGAGCCTTTCCACACGAGCGTTCATCTCCCCCAGCGGTGTTCCATCGAGCGTCAGCGGCAGCACAATGTTCTCCTTTACCGTAAGAGTATTCAACAGATTGAACGACTGAAATACAAATCCCAGTTCTTTGCGCCGGAACAGCGCAAGCTCATCCGGGTTCAGCTCAAACGGATTTTTCCCGGCAATGCGCAGTTCTCCCGATGTCGGATGGTCGATCGTGGAGATCATGTTGAGCAGTGTCGTTTTGCCGCTGCCGGATGGACCCATGATTCCTACAAATTCGCCTTCCTGTATACTGAGGTCAATCCCCGATAATGCTTCGTAGGAGACGATCCCTTTATAGATTTTGCTGATCTGTTTTACCGAGCATATTTCCATATGTACCACTCCTTTTTACGTTGGACATAGATCAACCATGACCAACTTGCGTCTATTTATTCTTTGGTTATTCATTGGCACCCTTTATGCCCTGACTTCTGACTTTAGTTTACCGAAGTTTCGGCTATTCTCCTATGGCTTAACCTTTCACCTGCATGACAAAGTTGTAAGGTTCTTCTATATAAAACAAAAAAGACGCCATTACCACGGGGTAACAGACGTCGATCTCTTGAACCAACCTCTTGAAAAACAATGTAGAAAATCAATATACAGTCACTAGACACTAAATGTAATCCTGACCGTTGTCCCTTCACCATATACCGATTCCAGATCGATTCGATGATTCATTCGGGTCAGGACCTCTTTCACGATGTACAGCCCCATACCCGTTGACTCCTTGAAATGACGACCATTCTCTCCTGTAAAGAAAGGCTGGAACACCCTGTTCAGATCTGACTTCGGGATACCGGCACCCTGATCTTGAACTTCAAGAATTATGGACCGGTCTGCTTTATATGCACGCAGGTATATCTTCTGTCCGTTACCAGAGGAGTATTTGATGGCATTGGAGAGCAGCTGGACGATGACAAAACGAATCCATTTGGCGTCTGATTGCACAATTAGCGAAGCATCCATCTGAATCTCCGGATAGACATGATTGCGAATGAAGAAACGTTTCAGCTCATGAATGGCCTCTTCGCCTGCTGCCTTGAGTGTGACCGGTTCAACACTGAAGTCCTGTTCAAATGTGTCCAAACGCGCTACGTACAGCACCGTTTCCAATCCGCGTCTCATCTGATCTGTTTCCTCACGAATACTCCTGAGACGTGGGTCATCGTCTTCCTCGTCCTGCACGGTCAGTTCAATCACGGATAAAGGTGTCTTCATCTGGTGTACCCACTGATTCATAAATGTGAGATACTCCTGCTGACGCTGCTCCAGACGGTGAAGATGGGCATGATAATGACCATATTGTGAGTCCAGCAGCTTCTCCAGCGCTACGGATAAGGGAACCATCTCTTCGAGCGGAACAAATTCATTAAGCGAATTCATGGGCTGTGTCATTCGGGTATAGAACGCTCTGTGAGACATATAACGGTACGTCAGGTAACCTGCATATAAAAATAACCCCAGAGATACGGCATAGACAGCTGTCAGCATATGATCGTAACCGTCATACCAAAATACGCCAACGACGGTAATCAAGATGACGACCACCCAACAAGTCAAAGCAAGGTGTTCTCTCATAAACAGCTTCATGATGGTGAAGCCGTATTCCAGTTTGCGTTTAACCGATAACCGGAACCTCTCACCGTTTCCAAAGCGTCAATTATGCCTATTTCGGCCAATCGCTTGCGTACACGGGTTACATTGACACTGAGGGTATTATCGTCTACAAAGGAGTCATCCCACAGTTTCTCCAGAATCGTCTCCCTGCTCACGAGCTTCGGACTCCGACGAAGGAGCGTTTCCAGCAGTATCGTTTCCTTCTTCGTCAGCTGCACTCTGCGTTCACCGAGCTGAATCTCCAGTCTTTCCAGGTATACTGTTAACCCTTCCAGCTCGACCTTGCGTTCCTCGTCACGGGCTGCGTAATCTCCATACACACGCCGCAGCTGACTTTTGATTTTGGCCATCACGATTTCATGTTCGAACGGCTTCGTTATATAATCATCCGCTCCGTTCTCCAGCGCCATCACCTGATCCATCTTGCCGCTCCGGGCAGAAATAAACAAAATTGGACACGTGGACATCGTACGAATCTGACGACACCAGTAGAACCCGTCATAGCTGGGCAAGTTGATATCCAGAAGAACTACATGTGGCTGGATCTGCTCAAATTGCTGTAACACCCGCTCAAAATCCTCCACCAGAACGGCTCTGTCCCCATAACGTTCAATATGGGATTTCAGCAGTCCTGCAATTTTGGGATCATCTTCAACGATCATTATGGTATACATAAATGGGCCGCACCCCTAACCTGTAATAATGAAATGTAATATGTTCTCTCTTATTCCAAAATCATAACACAGGATGGATTATTCGGCATGAACCTGTTTGCGCCACTGCACTATGTCTGCGTTCAATTGCTTGAGGTCACCAGATGGCTGCTGCTCATCAGAGAGCTTGTACGACTGCTTCAATGCCAGAATGCGATACACGCCTTCATCAATGCGAGACTCGGTAATTTTTCCAGTTTTCACCGCATTTTTCAATGTATCAAATATCGTTTTGGCACTTTCATAGCTGTGAGCCACGAGCAAAATATCACTGCCTGCCTGAACGGTCGCGATTGCAGCTTCATTCAGCTTATAATTTTTGGCGATTGCACCCATGCTGAGATCATCAGTAATGACGACGCCATCATAATTGAATTTGCCCCGCAGATGTTCACCAATAATGACTTCCGATAAAGAAGCAGGATGATCGGGATCCAGCTTGGGGAATAAAATGTGAGCCACCATTACGGCTTCCACATGCTCTTTCACCGCAGCCTGAAACGGAATCCACTCCAGCTCAGCCAGCTGCTTCTCTGTTTTATTCACCACGGGAAGATCCAGATGGGAGTCCACCGATGTATCCCCATGACCGGGAAAATGCTTCACGACCGGAATCATTCCCTCACTGCGCAGACCTTTCATCTCAGCGACGCCGAGACGAGACACGAGATCAGCCGAACTGCCAAAGGAACGGTCACCAATCACCGGATTGTTCGGATTGCTGTTGACGTCCAATACCGGAGCAAAATCCACATTGAAGCCTGCAAGTTGGATCTGTCTTGCCAGCAACTTACCCATGGTCTCTGCCAGTTCGGCGTCTTTAGTCGCACCCACTTTACCATTGGACGGGATACTCTCCACTTCATCCGGCATTCGACTGACTTTGCCACCCTCCTGATCCACACTCATGAAGATGGGCACCGGATTGTCACGGTTTGCCTCTTTGATGGACTGCACAAAATCCGCTGTTCCCTGCAAAGTCGTCACGTTATTCCCATAGAAAATGATGCCTCCAACCTTTTGGTCCGCAATCATTTGTTTAGCCTGATCATCCAAAGCAGTCCCCTGTACACCAGCCAAAATCATCTGTCCAATCTTTTCATCCAGCGAGAGCTGGTCTAACTGCTCCTGAACCGGATCTGCCTCTACCTGAGGGGAAGCATTATTCTGCTCGTTGTTCTCCTCAGCTTGCTCCGCATCGGAATTAGCACTGCCTTCCGGTGCAGCTTGTTGTTCGGTAGTAGAGCCTGCAGAGGAATTCGCTGTGGAGCCTGGCTTTTGCGTTTCTCCACATGCGGTAATGAGCATAAGGACTGCAATCATCAGAAATAACATTTGAAACGAGTGTCTTCGTTTACTTCTTATAGAATCGTTATGTACATACAAGGAAAGCAACCTCCTAATTCATGTTGGAATGTGTACCGTAATGTTCAGGCATTACATTAACATAAGCAGCACTTTTTTCAAAATCACCTGCTGTAATTAAAAGAGTGAGATATGTGACTGATTAGCCAAAAAAATGTTTGCAATTGAGCGTTGTAGTCTGGTTTCTAATTGTTTTTTTCAACCGAAGGGCGTGGGTGTAGTATGGCCAACAGGGAGCGTAATTGCGGGCGAGAAGCGGTTTTCTGTTGTGAATTTTTCATATGTTGAAATTATTATTATAGTAAGTTGAAAAAGCCGCCTTTCGGCGGCATAAGGTTGTTGCGGATTGCTCGTTTTTGTTTTCCTTGACTGCTCGTTTTTGTCTTCCTTGTAGGTAAATATGCAGAAAAATGCTGAATACTATTCACTAATTCAATGTTTTCAGCACTTCAGTTGTAAATGGAATGATCTCGGACTGGCGTCCTTCACGCACTTTTGCAGGCCACTCCGGATCGCTTAGCAGAACACGCCCCAGAGCGATGAGTTCAAACTCCTTGTTCTCTAACATCGTATTCAATTGGTCCAAGTGAGCATCGCCAGTTCCCTGATTCTCGGTTGATCGGTCCACGAATTCGGCTTCCAGACCAACGGACCCAACGGATATTGCAGGTTTTCCGCTTAATTTTTGAGTCCAGCCGGCAAGGTTCAATTCGGAACCTTCGAATTCCGGCAGCCAGAAGCGACGAGTCGAGCAATGGAAGATATCTACGCCGGCCGCAGCCAGCGGCGCAAGAAATTGCTCCAGCTGTTCCGGGGTATCCACCAGGCGAGCATCATAATTGCCCATTTTCCATTGCGAGAAACGAAGTACAATCGGAAAATCCGGTCCAACCGCCTTGCGGCATGCTTCAATAACCTCAACTGCGAATTGTGTGCGTTTGATCAAGTCACCGCCATATTTGTCTGTACGACGATTGGTATGCTCCCAGAAAAACTGATCAATCAGGTATCCGTGAGCGCCATGCAATTCTATGCCATCGAACCCGATCCGCTTCGCATCTGCAGCTGCTTGTGCGAACGCTTGTACCAGGCCCTGGATCTCTTCTTCCGTCAAAGGTTCCCTGTTCTCTTCCCCTGCCATGCTGATGCCAGAGGGGCTTACAGGCTCCGCTTCTGCATGAGGCAGATCACCCGTACGCCTTGCAGTCCCCACATGCCACAATTGAGGCATGATTTTACCGCCGGCCTCGTGGACGGCTTGAACCACATTCGACCAGCCCAGAAGGGATTCATCTCCATGAAATAACGGGATACTCGCACCGCTTACAGAGGAAGGATGGTTAATTCCTGTCCCTTCTGTAATAATGAGCCCTACACCGCCAGCTGCTCTGCGTCTGTAATATTCAGCAACTTCCGGCCCGGGTACTCCCTCTGGAGAAAAACCGCGAGTCATGGGTGCCATGACGATCCGATTGGACAATGTAAGCTTGTCTGAAGTGAAGGGTGTAAACAACGCTGAAGGTATATTCATTTGTTTATAGCTCCTTTATCTTGTGGAATGTCAGAACCCAATTACCTTTCCATTTTATAGTTTGTGAGTTTTATTTTCAAACTCGTTAATGAAGCTATCTATTTATGTAACATAAAAAAAATAGAGCATCCCCGCAGCAAGTGGCAATACAATTACGCTGCTGCACGTGTACGCTCTGTGTTTACGTCTTTTTCATTTTAAATGATAGCCAAAAATAGATATGAGTCATAGTGTATACTCCTAACTCTTTCTGTTCGTTCCCCTTAATCCGAATTCACAGGAATGTCATTGCGATGAACTCTGAGGATTTTGCCTGATGAAGGTGAGACGACGTCCGGATCCGTGCCCAAACCGAAATAGAAATCCCCTTCATGCTCTTCAAATGACTTCGCATACGTATCCTGGCTAAACCGGAGGATTTCATGCCAATTGATCAGATCCGTGGTTTGATACACCCGGTTAATATACAGGTTTTTGTTTTGGAACGTGTAGGTGAGTACATATACTTTTCCGTTGCGCAGAAGCAAGTCTGTTGGCAGAGCTTTGGTATCTGGTAAAATCACGCGTCTGGCCTGGTTAATGGCAGTCATGACATTCAAGGATTTGGGAAGCAATTGACCGTCATTGAATACGCCACCAGCGATATAGACTAACTTGTTATCAAAGTTAACATTTTTCCCAATCTTGTTATACGGAACCGTTCCCTGTTGATAGGTCAGTCCCGGCAGGATTTTGTTTCCGTAGATTACAACGTCTTTCTTCTCCAGATTCGCATTAATTTCCAGGAAATTGGTCTTGTCATTCCAGATTTTATTGGCAGGATACATCATGCCGGATGCATACAGCTTGCCCCCAAGCTCAAACAGCGTATATGCCCTAAGCCCGAACGTATTAATGTTTGCAAACTTCTGCCAGCTTACGCCCATATCATGTGAAATCAGAATCGTTGGCTTATCCTCTGTTCCCAGGGCAGCAAACATTTTGCCTTGATACAGAGCAAGGTCATAAACGTGTACTCCAAGGGGAAGGTTGCGGTATTTCGTCCATACGTCCCCATCCAGCCGATAAAAGTTTCCGAAATTCCATTGCTCTCCGTCAGAATCATTACCCGGAATATAGAGTTTATCGTCCAGCACCTTGTAGATATCAATCTGCTCTTCATCCACAACCATTTTGGTTGATGGGACAATTCCAGGATTGCTGTTGCTGACTGCCTGCCTATTAAACGATGAGGTTGCTGTATCGAAATAAATAACCGGGATGGGACCCGAGTTCGGCGCTACCCCCATATTGCTGCTGTTGCCATGGCCCAAATAGATTTTGTCTCTGTACAACTGCATATCCCACACATTATTGGCGTAAGGCGTTTTGGCAAAAGGTCGTCCAAGCAGCTCAATCTTGCTTGTCACATCCGCAGAATTGATGGGTACATTGGATACCTTCGCCATAGCCCGTTCCACAGTTGGCTTGCCCTCGGCCTTGTCACTGCTTTTGGGCTTGGCACTCCCTGTAAGCATCCAGCCTACGCTTGCAACGATGGTCAAAATTAGAGCTGCCCATTTCGTGTTGTTATGCATGCCCGCTTCCTCCTTCGTTATAATATTGAATGCCTTTTCATATAAACGATACAAATTGTATCTTTTTATATTATGTAAAATAGAACAAGCATGCAATACATTCCGCCCTTTTCAATAAAAATAGACAGCTGCATCCGAAGATGAGCTGCCTATGCAAGTACTCTATTTAGTCATAATGACTTCGTTTATTGAATTGAGAAGATTTCTGGTTGTGACTACTCGGCTTTGACCAGGATTTTCACCTGATTTTTCTCTTTCAGAAGCGCTTCGAATCCTTGATCCACGACTTCATCCAGCGAAATACGTTTGGTCACCAGCTTGTCTGCCGGGAAGAATCCTTTATCCATCAGACTAATCACGGCCGGGAAGACATCCCGATAACCAATAATACCGTTCACTGTACGTTCTTTCATGACGATAGAGTTAGGCAGAATCGGAGCCGCTTGCTCAAAAATGCTGACGATCATCAGCTCTCCGCCAATACGTGTCGAATCGATCGCCTGCTGCAGCACAGGTGGAACACCTGTCACTTCATAAGCAACGTTTACGCCGCCTTGCGTACGTCTGTGAATCTCTTCCACAACATTGTACTGGGTTGGATCAATAACGATGGCGCCAAGCTCTTCGGCTTTCGCTTTACGCTCTTCAGACAACTCTACTACATAAATGTCGGAGGCGCCGGATGCTTTCAATGCTTCAATAACGAGCAAACCGATTGGACCTGCACCAAACACAGCTGCAGTATCGCCTACTTTCAGCTTGCTTTGACGCACAGCATGCAGCGCAACCGCAGACGGTTCCACCAAAGCACCCTGTTCGTAGGAAATGGAGTCAGGGATGGCGTGTACCATATACTCTTCAGCTGTTACGTATTCGGAGAAACCTCCGCCTCCTCCAGCGAGACCGAGGAATCCCATCTGGTCGCACAGATTGTATTTTCCCTGTTTGCAGGCTTCACAATGTCCGCATGCATAGATAGGTTCAACGACAACACGGTCTCCAGCTTGAAAACGGGTAACCCCTTCACCCACTTCAACGACTTGTCCCGAGAACTCGTGTCCCATCACAACAGGTGCTTGTTCGCCTGTTAGCGGATGTGGTGCTTGAGCTGGAATGAAAATCGGTCCTGCTGTGTATTCATGCAGGTCACTGCCGCAAATTCCGCACCACTCTACTTTTATTTTAACTTTCCCCTGCGCCGGGCTAGGTTCATCGATATGTTCGAGACGCAAATCTTTAACTCCATGCCAACGTAATGCTTTCATTCATTTCATCTCCCAGATCATAGGTTTGAATAAAACCGGAAACGTTTCCGTAGTTAAATATGTCACAGTTTAGATAGTCTGTCAAACACATTTTCCCATAAATAAGTCGAATTCATGAATTTTTTGCCTATACATGCAGCATGATAAAACCCGCAGTGATTACCTGCATCCAATGATTTGCAGATTATACGCTCAAGAACGTATGGAATATGTTAACACCTTGCTTACGGTTATAGGTCATGGAAAGTCTATTGACTTACAAAAAAGTGTTATAATCAGAGTATATACATGAATTCAACACGAAATTACTATAGATTCGGAATCGTTTCCGGTGAAGTGAGGTTACCCAAACGTGAGCAAAGAACAAAAAGTCACCATCAAGGATGTGGCGGAGTTAGCGGGAGTAGGCATAGCTACCGTCTCAAGAGCCATTAATAATTCTGAGGGGATCAGCAGCAAAACCAGAGATAAGGTCATGCAGGCCATTGAAGAGCTCGGTTTTGTTCCCAACACATCCGCTCAGAGTCTTAAAATACGCCAGACCCACCAAATTGCCCTGGTTGTTCCGGATATACGAAATGCGATCATTCCAGAGATCTCCTGGTCTGTGGAACAAACCGCCAAACAGCACGGTTATCACGTGGTGCAGATTAATACGGCGGGGAATGCCCGCACCGAACTGGAAACCATTCGAAATATTAAAAAGCTGCATGTGGACGGTCTCATATTCATGCCGCTCGCTTATCCCAAAACACTGCCGGGCTTGATCGATAAGGCTCCTCTTCCCATCTCCATGATTAACTACGGCAAAAGGCTTGAACCCTGCATTAAGGCAGATATTGTCTCTCTATCCCAGCCTGAGGGAAAGCTAGTGATGGAACATCTGATTAAAATCGGACGAACCCGGATTGCCTATGCAGGTGCCCCCAAGGACATCATTGAAGAGCGTTATCGGGCGTATGAACAAGCGCTGCCTCATGTCGATATTTCACTTGTCTATTTCGGAGAAGATTTCTCCCTGAACACCGGAGCCAACGCTGCCGATTACTTCCATGGACTGACCCATATGCCAGACGCAGTCTACGCCATCAATGACATGGTAGCCATTGGATTGGTTAACCGGTTCAAGGAATTGGGTATCCGTGTACCGGAAGATGTCGCTGTGGTTGGAGTGGATAACAATCAATGGACTACCGTCTCTTCCCCGCAGATTAGCTCGGTTTCCATTATGGGCGAAGAGGTTGCCAGACTGGCGACCGAATTGCTGCTCAAACGAATCCGCGAGATGAGCACTACCGACTATGAGCATATCCAGTTTGAACCCAGACTTATCGTACGCGAATCAAGTGTAGCGATGATTCGCCCCTCTTCATCACGTTCCTAATGGCTCATAATAGATGGGTGAAATGATGAAAATCACAAGCAAAAAAGGTGACCGCGCAGCCATTAATCACGGCCTGAGGGTCACCTTTTTGTGGTCTGTATCGATTTATTGCTGAATTGACGAGAACTTTAGCATGGTTGGTTACTCCTTCACGATCAACTGTCTAATCGGGCTCCCTTTTAGAAACATATCGATGTTCTCTACCGCATGATTGTAATAGATTTCATAATTTCCTCGGGTGACATAACCCAAATGCGGTGTTGCCAGCACATTGGGCAAGGTTCGCATGATATGATTAACGGGCAAAGGCTCCTGTTCAAAGACATCGAGTCCTGCCCCGGCGATCAGACCGCTTTGCAATGCCTCTACCATTGCCCCCTGATCCACAATTCCCGCACGGGAAGTATTGATCAGCAATGCTGTCTTTTTCATCCGCTGGAATTCAGCCTGTCCGATCAGATGACGAGTACGTTCACTTAGCACCAGATGAATGGACACGATATCACTTTGCTCCAGCAGCTCTTCCTTTGTTTCGCACCAGATTACGCCTTGTTCTCCAGCTTGTCCAGGTGTCAGATGCTGACTCCAGGCCATGACGTTCATGCCAAAAGCCTTCGCGATCGCGGCCATTCGGGAACCGATTTTGCCTAACCCGAGCAGCCCGAGCGTCTTACCGTACAAATCCATACCGACCGTACTCTGCCAGTTGCGATTGGATTTCAGTGCATTATTTTCGGTAACCAGCTGCCGGGACAGTCCCAAAATAAGCGCCCAGGTTAGTTCCGTTGGTGGATTGGAGCTGCCCTCTGTCCCACACACCGTGACTCCATGGCGTTCCGCAGCCTTAAGATCAATTGAGGCATTTCGCATCCCTGTTGTAATGAGCAGCTTCAGCTTGGGAAGCCTGGATATAACCGATTCAGGAAACGGCGTACGCTCACGCATCAGAATAACGATATCCACATCCTGCAGCTCCTGGATGACCTTTTCTTCCGAGCCCATGTAATGATTAAAGGTCTGCACCTCAACCCGATCCTGGACTAAACTCCAATCAGCCAATGACAGGGCGACGTTCTGGTAATCGTCCAATATGGCGCAACGTAATTTCGTTTGCAAGATGTTCCCCTCCTTCAGAATGCGTTGTATCCTACACCTACCCGTATTGTACCAATTCGACATCGGTCTGCCCAATGTCCTTAGACATAAAAAAAGAGCCGGAAGTCAGTTCCGCCTCTTCCATTCATATCAACATTTTAAAAATTAGCGCCGTAATGATAATCGCAACCGTGACCTTTGACAACCCCCGAACTTTGAATACAAACCGATCTAATTTTCCCTGATCATTGGTAAAGAGGGATGCTTCTATCGCGGCCAGAGCCAATACTCCAAACATGATGAGACTGAATGTTATGATGCCTACTCCACCAAGAGTCGTTATTGATACACCTATGACATAAAAGATAGTAAGATACAATCGCCAATATGTTGTAAGTGCCATGGAATTCCTCCTTGGAATTGGATGTTACTATTTTTACGTTTCACTTTACATATCGTCTCATATAAATCAATATTTTCCTATCAATTTACGATACTGGGGTTTGACGTGCACCCCACTCTTAACGCAGCGCATCCAGTTCAATTTCATGACTCACATATAGCTCCATCCTGGATCTCAATTGATTATAACGTTCCACCAACACATGATCCATTCCGAGTGCTCGCGCAATCACACCTAATATGGAATCATCCACATGTGGTGTACTCCAGCTAAACAGCTGATGATACAGGTTCAACATTGATTCTTGGCTCTCCTTAACATATCTAAGCGGGTGTGAGACGGATTCGAGTTTCAACTGGAGCAAGTCGTGGAATACTTGAAATCGATGCTCCGCAGCCGCACTTCTTGTTAAGCCTGCTTGGGAAGTCTGCACACTACTCGCTTTATCTGTAAATGCAGCTATGCCTTCTTCGTGCTTCAGATCTCTGATCAAATCCGAGAATGTTAATCCGACCATGGGCATCGCCATGTAGGCCCACCAATGACTGCCTGTTCCATTAGCGCACAGTTCCCAATTCGGGTTCCATAACACATTTCGAAGTTGTTCCTTCTGGGATATTCCGTACATCGCAATACCCCACACCAGCCCGCCATTGCAGTCCACTGACGCCTGTTCTCCCCATGCCAGAAGCTTCGGCACCATCTTATCAGCAGGAGCCCATTTTGCACATAATGCAGGGAGGATCTCCGGGAAAATAGCATTTCCGTATACCTGCTCGAATTTATCTCTCAATCGCTGATGTTGATCCTCACAAGGCATATGCAGCAAGGCCAAACAAGCATCTTTGGACAAATACCAATCATCTGTCATTACACAATCCACCAGATATTCGGTGCTGAGTGGATATCCCATGTAAGCCAGGACATGCAGAACGTCCCCGGGTACCCCCTCTTTTAGCATTCCTTTGTCAAAACTACATTGATAAAGCTGCCGGGCAAGCTCCATATCACCGCAACGCATGACGACTTCAAGCAGCAGTACATATCGGTAGTCCTCCGAATGCTCCAAATATAACTGGAGCAAGACCGCTGCGTCCTCCCGGTCCCCATACCTCGAAATAACTCGGCAATAGGACTGAAGCACACCCAGATCCAGAGGACGACCCGAATGAAACCATTCCAGCAATGTTTCGGTGGGCTGTATCATATCAATTTTTCTCCAATAATCAATAACGCCGCCTCAATACTTTGCTCTACAAACGAACGTTCTGGCCCCGATTTCATTAACACAGTAAGTCCAATCATTGAAACAACCAAAGATTTTGCAACTGCACTCGCATTCAGCTCACTAGACAATTCTCCGGACCGCTGCCCCCGTTCGATCGTCTCCTGAAAAATCACTGCCAGATACATCTGATGCTCTCGGGTTAAAATGGCGAATTTCGAATCGTGCGGAGCCAGTTCAACCATCGTATTAATACAAAAACAACCGTGGCTCGGCTTGGACACATCCCCCTCCGCCCCAATGTGCTCAAACAGCGCACGAAATGCCTGTTTTACAGACCCTTCATGCAGAAGCCTCGATCTGATTTGTGCGGCATGCAAAGTGGTATATCTGCGCAGCGCCATCTCAAATAACTCTTTTTTGTCCCCGAAGGCCGCATACAAGCTTGGACGCTGAATGCCCATTGCGGATGTCAGGTCAGTCAATGACGTGGCTTCAAATCCTTTATCCCAAAATATGCGCATGGCAGCATCAAGCACTTTATCGGTATCAAACTCCCGTAGTCTCACCATATTCTTTCTCCTTTTTATGTACCAATCGATATATTATATCGTAGCTATCATCCATCATGATGTCAATTGTAACCCTTAAATAAATCATTGAATTAATGGCACATGAATATTTCAAAAATATAAAATTGACATTTGGATGATATATACAGTATGTTAATTCAGAAATATTATGTACTGATCAGTATAAAAAATTTAAAAATCCATTCTTGAAAGGTGACTCTCATGAATACTCCGATTCAACAGGTACGCCCCTCTTCAAAAACTCATGCTGGCATGTCCCGACTTGTTGCGCTCCTCTTCGCTCTGTGCAGCGGACTTTCCGTAGCCAGCATTTATTATGCTCAGCCCCTTCTGGATGCCATGGCCAGGGATTTCCGGATCTCCCACTCACATATCGGCGTAATCATTACAGTGACCCAAGTCTGTTACGCCCTTGGACTCTTTTTTCTTGTTCCTCTCGGTGACCTGATTAATAGGCGAAAACTGATCATTGTGCAGATGTTCTTCTCCGTCGCGGCTCTGCTAGTCGTTGGCACCACATCATCCAGTTTTATCTTTTTCATAGCAATGGCACTCGTCGGAATACTGGCGGTTAATACTCAAGCGCTCGTTGCCTTTGCCGCAGCACTCGCTACCCCTTCGGAGCGGGGACGGATTGTAGGCCTTGTGACTAGCGGAATCGTGATTGGCATATTGCTCGCTCGAACGGTTGCGGGCACCCTGAATGATTGGATCGGCTGGAGGGCGGTTTACCTGTTCTCCGCATCGCTAACATTACTCGGAGTAGTCGCCCTGCTCCTTCTTCTGCCGAAGCATGAGCCAGAACGAGCAAAATTAAATTATGCTCAATTGCTTATTTCGGTAATACAACTCTATCGGGAGCTGCCTATACTTCGAATTCGTGGCGTGCTGGGCATGCTGATTTTTACTGCTTTCAGCATTTTATGGACTGCCATGGTCCTTCCTCTTAGCGCACCTCCATTCTCGTTGTCCCATACAGCCATCGGTGCTTTTGGTTTGGCAGGTGCCGCGGGTGCATTGGCTGCCGCCCGTGCCGGCAAACTCGCTGATCGGGGTCTTGGACAGCACACGACTGGATTCGCTCTTCTGCTTCTCCTTCTGTCCTGGCTGCCGATCGGCTTCGTTCATCAATCGTTATGGTTTCTGATCGTTGGCGTCATCGTTCTCGACCTCGCTGTACAGGCAGTCCACGTCACCAATCAGAGCCTGATCTATCAGGTTCGTCCTGAAGCACAGAGCCGTCTTACTGCTGCATACATGATATTTTACTCAGTGGGCAGTGCAGTCGGATCTATTGCTTCAACCATGATGTACGCCTGGGCAGGATGGAGGGCCGTGTGCTGGTTGGGAGCTGGTGTAAGTGCAGCTGCATTTCTGTTCTGGGCTGTTGACCGTTACCTACAACGGAATATAATCCATTCCTCTTGTGCTCCGACACAACATAAAGGAAACTGAATTATTTCTCCAACTTATTCCATACAACGATGAACAGCGTAGCAAGCGGACCACACAAGAGGGAGATCAGAAACCAGTTAAGCCCACTTCTGTTTTTCCCTTGAGCAAGTCCGGCATTGATTAACGCAAGGGTGCCCCAACCAACAAAATATTCGTTATCCATCACTCATCACTCCTTATCACAAGTAATTGGTCGTCAGACCTGTTCGTTTGTCTGTTCCAGTATAGCTTTCAGCTTCGTATTGCGGCTTTGGATAAAAGCATGCATATAATTCTTCAAGACGAGCCGCTCCGCCAGTCTTCCCAACACACCGAGTGGTGCTTCAAATTTCAGCATGTCCCTCATGCAAGTGGTTTGGTCATCGATCCTGCTAAAATGATGTTCGTGACGCATGCTCTGGAATGCCCCTTTTACCATTTGATCAACAAACACATGCGGACGTTCATATTGCACGATGCGGGACGTCAGTTTCTGCCGGATGCCAAAATGAGTTGCCTGAAACGTCACCGTTTCGCCGGCACCTATCCTGCCAGAGGTTACGCCCGAAACAGCTCGTTCCCGTGTATGTTTCCATACCGTCTGTGTATGAACATCAATATCCCGGGCATAATCAAAACATTTTTCAATTGGGGCACGTATCGTAATTTCGGTTACCACTTCAATCAAGGTTTATCACTCCTCAGGTACAATGGATTTTGTACCCAGTATACGCTTGCCCTCCTAAGAGAACAATGCACCAAAAGCCGTTACACAGAAACAGGTCCCCTGCCATGATGCAGGAGACCTGTTTGTACTCTAAACTTTTATAACCTTAAATAATCAGTTCTTTAATGGCAATGCTGCGTTCTTTGGACAAGTCACGATACTGCTCGGACTCGACCTTGACCAGTGGATTGAAGATGTCCGATGTATTATTCATGATGATTACCCCTTTTTCACCATTGCTCAGAAGCACTTGCTTACCGATAAAGTTCGGAAGAAGATGCTGCATTAGAGCCTGAACCGGCTTTTCATTCAGCTTGCCAAACCCCATCGCATAGATGTCACGCAGATTGTTGATCAGGTTCGGATTGCTGCCGCCATGAATGCCGGATCTCATACCAATGTATACGTCAGCCACAGACACGATCTGCGTATAGGGATGAATTTCACTTTTATCCATTTGCATTGGATACCCTGAGCCATCCTCACGTTCATGGTGCTGAAGCGCTACAAGCGCAGTAGCCTCATCGGTCATGGAACTCTTGATGATATCATGGCCATAAATGGTATGACGCTGCATTTCAAGCTGTTCATCCGCCGTTAATGGTTCCATTTTGTTACGAATCCGATGGGATACTCTGCATTTGCCTATATCATGCAGATAGCCGCCGCGGCTGATCTGATAGCTTTCCTTCTGGGAATAACCCATCCAACTGGCAATATAGAAGGACAGCAATCCAACCTGAATGGAGTGTGTATAGTTATTTACATCATCACGTTCCAGCATCATCAGGAGATGTACGACATCCTTTTGCTCGTCCAGTCCATCCACCATCGGCTGCAGTGCATCGTCCACCATGGTAGCATTGAATTTACCCACAGTAAGTGCTTCGAGAAATGCATTTTGGTAGTTATGTACAGTCTGTATAAATTGGGATTTCATTTCTTCTTCAGGCGGTTCTTCCTTAATACTCGAACCAGCTGCCATACTCGAACCGGCTGCAAATTTGGCTGCAGCAGCAAAAAACTCAGCTTCTGTTATTTCTTCTTCACGTGATTCAATATCTACATAGTCCACACGGTGCTGCATGAGCAAGGAAATATCCTCACTTTTGATTACAGTCCCTTTCCCGAGAATGTGCAACCCCGCATCGCTAAATGTATCCGCAGTCAGACGGTCTCCGTCTTGCAGGTTCATAATATGGATTCTCAATCGGTATTCCCCCTGAACAATTCATTATAGTAACAGTACCCGATGGATTGGGTCCCCAAAATACCTATACTTCTTTATATCGATCATTTTCTTGATTTTCTGCATAGTTCAAACGACCTTAATCGCAAAAGGAAATACGAACGAGTAAGACTTTCTTCTCATTCATATTTCTAAAATAATCCCGGTTTTGCCGAATAAGGAACATCGAATGTTATGTTTCGTTGGAATGGAGAACAGTAAAGAGCCCAAACTTCTGTTTGGGCCCTTCCTATTACGCTAAATTTTGACCGATGCCAGACTGGCTCCACTGACGAATAAACGTTCAATGCCTTTCTCAACCGCTGGATCAGGAATAAGCGGAGGTGCTTGATGCGGCTTCACCCGGGCATCTATAATGATCTGATCGCAGCCCCAGTGCTTATGCGTATAGCTGCTGTTTACCCCATACATGTCGTGTGATGGATTGCTGCGCGTAAATGTAGCCCATAGGAAGTTGCTGAGGCTCGCACTCAGGAAAGAGCTGTCATCGCACAGAATGATCAATGGGCAGGAATCAAGTCCTCCTTGTTCCTTCAGCATATCCGTAAATTGCTGCATTTCCCGCGCCGTCTCTTCATAACTCGTAAAAGCTGACGTCTGAATCGATACGATCCCAGGCATAATCAGCTGTGCATTCGTATAACCACGAATATTCTTCAAAGTATCCGGCACTTCGGTGCACAGCTCCCGAATCTTCTCACCGTACGCTGCAAAAACGACCTTACTGCCGGTATTTAACCCGGTTCCTGAGTAATCCAGTGTATCGATGGTTGTATTGGTATGAAAATGGATATCCCGCTGCAAATTCATGCGCTCCAGAATATAGGTCAGGAATTCCACTTCGCGGTGGGTATCCAGCGGCTGCTGATCCTCAGCTGTAATAAACAGATACTTTGCCAAACTCAGCTGCCCCGTACCCAGAATTCGGTTCGCAATGGTCAACAATTCGGTCGGCTGCTTCACCGTCTGATATGGCGTGTAACGCTCACTTCCAATTGCGAACAACAGAGGGTGCACCCCGGCAGCGTCTACGGCATGTACTTCTTTGACACCCGGAATCTCCTGTTTGATCGCATCGCCCGTAATTTCATGGATCAGATCACCAAATGCCGTATCCTCCTGCGGAGGACGACCAACTACCGTAAATGGCCAGATTGCATTAGGCTTCGCATACACCTTGTGCACTTTCATCAGCGGGAACTCATGCGTCAAACTGTAATAGCCCAGATGATCACCAAACGGTCCTTCCGGTTTTGTTTCACCTGGATAAATATCTCCGGTAATGACAAAATCAGCGTCATTGCTAATACAGTATCCATCCTTGTAGCTATAACGGAAACGACGACCAGCGAGTAGACCGGCAAAGGTCAGCTCACTGAGACCTTCAGGTAAAGGCATCACGGCAGACAGGGTATGAGCTGGAGGACCACCGATAAAGATACTGACTTTGAGCGGCTCTCCCTTTTTGACAGCCTTCGCCTGATGTATACCGATCCCGCGATGAATCTGATAGTGGAGCCCGATTTCCTTGTTCATCGCATAATCATTGCCGCTCAGCTGCACACGGTACATACCCAAATTGGAGTTCATGATCCCCGGTTTGTCCGGGTCCTCTGAATAAACCTGCGGCAACGTTACAAAGGCACCCCCATCCATTGGCCAATGCTTGATCAGCGGCAGATCCGAGATTTGAATTTCCTGAGCCGACACGGGCAGACTGATCGACTTCTGTTTGGGCAGAGCCTGCCACGCTGCAAGACCTGTGCTGATGTGCTGAAAAGGCGTCTTGAGCGCCTTCATTGGATCATCCCGTACGGCCATGACCCGTTGTACGCCTTCGAGCGTGTTACGGAACATGAATTTGCAGCGTTCGAGTGTGCCAAACAGATTGGATACCGCCTGGAACTTCGAACCTTTCACATTTTCAAACAACAGCGCCGGGCCTTTCGCCTCATGCACCTTCATATGTATTGCGGCCATTTCCAGATTCGGATCTACTTCTTCTTTAATCCGGATCAGATGTCCATGCTGCTCCAGATCGTTGATGCAATCTTCCATATTGCGATATTTCATGGGATGGCTCCATTCTTTTGATATAATATATATTTATGTTCATATATTCACATGGACGCGCAAACAAGAATTTTGAACCAGCTGCCTGAGTCCACGTCCTAATCTACTTCATTCTAAAAGATCACTCTTCGCGTCTCTTCTATTTTATCAAATGATCTGCTAGTAAACAAAAAATATATATATTATCCTCATTGACTAGAGCTAAAGATGGAAATCCCGAACATTACACTTCCTTGTATATGCAAGAATGCCAGCCAAGAACCTCGGTCCCAAGCTGGCCTCCTTATCCCTCATACGTAAGAGAATATTAAATTCCCTCAACAATCCGCTTCGCTCTAACTTTCACCTCACGATAAAGTTCATCTTCATCGATCGTTAAGAGCCTCCTGCCTCTCATCAGAACCTGTCCGTTTACAATCGTCGTATCGACGTCCGCACCATTTACGCTGTATGCAAGGAGAGACTCCACCTCATGTACAGGCTGAAGATGGGGCTTCTCCAGATCGATCAGAATCAGATCCGCCTTGCGCCCTGCCTCCAGCATACCTACATCCTCCTCAAGCTTAAGCAGACCCGCGCTGCCCCGAGTCGCCATCTGCAGCACTTGCCTTGCCGGCAAGCGAGTCGGATCTCCGTAATCGAGCTTTTGCAGCCATGTTGCAGCTTTGATCTCTTCGAACATATCGACAGTCGTCGCACTACCCGCTCCATCTGTTCCGAGTCCGACATGGATCTCCTGTGCAATCATGTCCGTAATGGGAGCAATGCCGCAACCCAGCTTCAGGTTGCTGACCGGATTGTGGGCTATGCCTCCACGCATGCCTTTTAGCCTGCCGATATCTCTGCGATTGAGGTGCACTCCATGGGCAAGCAGCACATGTGCGTTCTCGAACATACCTGCTTCCTCAAGGTATTGCGTTGGGGTCATACCGTAACGTTCGCGAATCTTCGCAACTTCTTCCTTCGTTTCGGCCAGATGGGTATGAAGAGGTATATCATCCTGTTCAGCCAGGGCAATAACCTCCATTAGCGGTTCCATGGGACAGGTGTATGGCGAGTGTGGCCCATACATCGTTGTAATCCTTCCATCCGCCTTGCCTGACCAGCGTTGAACGAGATCAATGGCTTCCTGCATCCTACGGCCTCCGTCATCCTCCATGAGTACCATTCCGCGCGTGAGAGATGCACGCATGCCCGTTTTGGATACGGCTTCAGCGATCTCATTCATGTGGATATACATATCTGCATAGGCTGTGGTACCCGATCGAATCATCTCGGCCATGGACAATTGGGCTCCCCAATAGATGTCTTCAGGCGTCATTTGTGCTTCAGCAGGCAGCATTTTGCGGTCCAGCCAGTCCATTAACTTCAGATCATCCGAGAACCCCCGAAGCAGACTCATGGGGGAATGCTGATGTGCATTAATCAGCCCCGGCATGGCAAGCATGTTTTTTCCGTTCATAATGTCGTCACCCGGTTTAGCGGCAAGGTGCTGCGAGATCTCGGCAATCCGGTCTCCTTCAATACGGATATCCCCCAGGAAGGGAGCCTCTCCGTCTTTCATCGATAAAATCATCGCTTGCTGAATCAATATGCCCATTCGTTTCACAACTCCTCTGGATTCAAATAAATAACTCAGATCCAAAGGTTAAGCCTTCACGTAACGTAAAGGTCAAGTCATGAATATTTCTGTATCGTGATCTTTCGATAGCTTTGAATGAAAGGTTTGGGGTCAATTTTCACCATGTAGGGATACACCCCGGTGCTTGTATGGAGGTAGAAAAACCCCCCCTCATTGCCCATTCTTCGAAAGGACATATCGAATACATCCTTGATATGAAACTCTCGATATTTCGTTACAATTTTGTCCGAGTACAGGATCATGGATCGTTCGTTCGACTTGATCTCTTGCGCGAGACCTGTCACTTCCCTCTGGACTTTATAGTATGGCAGCACTGCAATACAGGTCATGATCCCCCTCCGCTCTTGTCGTGATTCTGGTTCCATCATAGCAGATTGGAGAGGTGAGCCAAAATAATCAACTTGAATTATGATCAAGAAGAGAGTTCTGTAGTTTTAGTTTGCATCTTTCTTTTCCACTCATTCCGGGATATTTTCATAGGGGATTAGGGGATTAGAGCATTGCCTATTCTTATATAAAAGATGGATGTCGCTTATGGGAACTATGCAGAATGCTCACTTGATAACGGTCATGACGTTTAGCAGAGAAGGGAGCGTATGCTGAACATCGAGCAGGGTGAGACATTGTTCAATATGTAAGACGCCGTGGGGCAGTTCAGTCCGGTACATTCGTTCCGCAACGGCTGCAGCCACTGCTGCCGTCGCATCGGCTTCGCGCTCACCCACTAACAAGTGCTCAACTCGAACCGGCTTGCCCTGTTTCCATCCAGCTGCATCCACCTTGACTGCAAACATCTCTTCTCCGCCGGGAATGAGAGCGAATGCCTTGACGGTTCCGTTTCGAATGGAAGGGTAACGCAGCAAGCTGAACACCCCCGCTCTCTTTGTAATCGCCATGGATCTTGTAATCCAGCGGGAATCCAGGCATAGGCGAGTAGACACGGTTGGAATATGCAGCGTGTGGGCAACTGCATGTTGATCTGAGAAGTTAAACCGATATGCCATTCTGCGTCCCAGCTTTGGTCCAAAATTAATCCATTTCCCATCCTGGAAACTTCGGACCTCAGTTGGCTTACCACCCTTCATCACAGTATAAGTTGCATTCATCTGATCAACCGTCCACTCCACCGCTGCCTTTCCGTGCTTCTCCCCCAGTCCCAGCATGACGGTAATATCTGCTTCATCTACCTGATCCAATAGAGCAGCCGCTTCACGTACAAGCAGATTCGTCACGCCAGGTGACAGGCCCACACTCAGCATGGCTGTTGCCTTATGGCGCTGCATTTTCTTATGTAATGTTTCTACTTGAGCAAGAAAATCCACCTTGGCCGATATATCCATATAATCCGTTCCTGATTGTGCGCATGCTTTCACAAACCGTGTATCCGATTGGTCCACACACATGATAACCAGCTTGACGGATTCCAGCATGGCCGGATCAATGGCTTGCCTCACATCCAGCTGCAGCGGCTTCACAGTCCCCCCTGTAGAGCGACTGAATTCCTCGGCTCGATTCATTCGAGTTCCCGCCGCCCACACCTTACCCGGAAACCATTTCCCGAGCTGGGTACATATCATTTGTCCTACTTGGCCATAACCGCCTACGACCCAGATCTGGTCTTTATTTGCCTTAACATTAGATTCGAATTGCATAATAACCCTCCACCCAAAATGCTCCGAAATAGCGTGTAATATGAGTAAAACCACATTCAGAGAGCAGCGCCACGGTCTGCTCGGACGAGATCGGATCAGACTCCCTTCCCAGGGATGCCGCAAACCGATCCCATTCTTCCCCTGTTACTCCCGCACATAACATGTGCTCCCTCCATGCATTCATCATGACCTTATAGGCAGGTGAATTCAGGTCAGCGTTGACAGCAGCAAGAACCAGTGGTCCTCCGGATTTAAGCCTCTCAGCGAGGCTGGTCATAAATTTCCTCTTTGCCTCCATGCCCTGAAGGAAATGCAGCATCAGCATGCTTGTTGCCCCGTCGTATAGCTCATCCAGTGGCAATTCTTCCACCGTTATGCCTTCCAGTTTCACTCTTGGATCTGCTCCTGTTTCAGCAACCCTTCGCTTCGCTAACTGAAGCATGGGCCCGGAAGGATCAACGCCGGTAAACGTCCACCCTGAGTGTCTATCTGCCAGCAATGTAATCTCTTTCCCTCCTCCGGCACCGGCAATGAGTATCTTAGATTCGTTGTTATCCGTTAACGATGCAGCCAGCAGCCTCTCCATCAGATCATGCATATGAGAATATCCCGGAATCTTCAGGGAAATGGATTGCTCATAACGATTTTCATCTGCTGTCTTCCAGCTCATCAGGGATGAGTGATCTGCGTTCATGGTGCCACACTCCTTCTGTGTTGAAGTTAGACTTGACTCCTGATTCGTCTAATTTCATTATAAAAGAGTACGATGAGCCTACAATCCCAGAACAATGGGATATCCCCGCGGGAAAGGAGACTCCTGATATGAAGTCAGCATTAGAGAAAGGCAGAACATCCATAACGTCTCTCGAAAAAGGATCCTGGACCTCCCGAACCTATAGGGAAGCCGTACTGAAAGCAATCCAAGCCGTGGTCCCCTTTGATGCATACTGTTTTACGACAGTGGACCCACAGACCCTGTTATCCACTGGTGCTGTGACGGAAAACGGCATTGAAGCGATACATGATCGGCTGTTCATTAACGAATATACGGAAGATGATGTACATAAATATGCAAACTTGATTCGCAGCAACAAGCCTATCGCCCTTCTACAGGCATCGATCCATGCTATGCCCGCACGAAGTTTGCGATATCGTTCGATCTTGCAGCCTGCTGGTTTCGGGGATGAGCTTCGAGCCGTCCTGATCTGTGACGAGACGTGTTGGGGTTACCTCACCCTCTATCGAAAGGCAGATCAGCCTTTCTTCTCGGAAGAGGAAGGGCAATGGATTGAACAATGGATCACCTCCATAGCCAGAATGTTGAAAAGGACCAGTCTGTCACTTATGGATGAGATCAAACAAGGAAGTCCAGCCGATCCGGGACTTATAATGATAACCGATACCTTTCAGTTATTGTCATCCAATGAATCAGCACAATATTGGCTAACCCAATTGCAGCAGCTTGAGTCAGTAGGCCCGGACATTCTGCCTCGTCCGGTACGCGCAGTTAGTTCTCATTTGTTGAGCCAGACGCTATCATCGGCTGTATCTTCGGAGTTGTCAGCAAAGTCACCTTCCAAAGTCTGCATACAGCTCCTGGATGGTCGATATCTTGTGCTGCACGCAAGCCGCATGCAGCAGATGACTGGTCCGGATCAGATCGCCGTCAGACTTGAACAGGCCATGCCGCAGGATTTGCTGCCCCTGCTTGCGGAAAGTCACGGTTTATCCGCGCGTGAACGGGAATTGCTCGGATATGTGCTGCGGAGCTACTCTTCCAAAGAAATCGCAGCAGCGATGAATATATCCGCGTATACAGTCCAGGATCATTTAAAATCCATTTTCGCCAAGACAAGCGTATACTCACGCCGGGAGCTCATATGGTATTTCGTATCCCGATTCCAACTTAAGGATGATCGTGCCATTTAAGAAATGACGGAGAACAATAAAAGAAGCGTAATCCATCTATGGATTACGCTTCTTTTGTTCTATTCGCTTAAGTACACCTTACCATCATACGCTTCTCATAGCGTTTTTATCGATAAGTGATACCTATGATTTTGCGGGATTGGTTCCTTTGGCTGGTTTGATCTTCTTCTCCTGCAGAATTACTGTTTCCTGAGGATGTTCCACCGGATACAGTTTACGGAACAATAATGTCTGAAGGACAAGGAATGAACCGCCAACCGTCCAATAGAGCGGCATGGCAGCGGGTGCTGTCAGAGAGAAAAAGGCCATCATCAGCGGTGAAATGTACCCCATAATTGCAAACTGTTTTCGCTGTTCAGGTGCCATATTGGCCTGTGAAACTTTTGCCTGAATCAGGTAGATCACCGCAACCACAACAGCAAGCACATAATCGGGTGCCCCGAGTTTGAACCACAAAAAAGAATGTGAAGATAACTCGGGCGTTAGCCGAATCGCTGTGTATATCCCCGACAGGATTGGCAGCTGAATCAGCATCGGCAAGCAGCCGATATTCAGTGGATTAAAATTATGCTTTTTGTACAGCTCCATCGTCTCTTGGGAGAGCTTCTGACGATCTGCTGCGTCATTCTTGCCCTCGTATTTTTTCTTGAGTGCATCCATCTCAGGCTTCATGGCATTCATGATCACTCGGGTCCCCTGCTGGGATTTGGCCTGCCGCATCATCAAAGGCAGCAGCGCAAGCCGAATGACCAAAGTAATCACGATAATGGAGACGCCGTAACTTCCACCAAAGATGGTTGCAATGTGCTGAATCAGATACGACAGCGGAAATACAATATAGTGATTGAAGAATCCAGGTGTTGAAGCGTTAATCTCCGATACATTGTTACTGCATCCGGCCAAAAGCATGACTGCAAATAAAATGGCAATCAGCCCATAGATCCGTCCCTTGCCAGATGTAAAAGTGAACCCCTTGCTTGTCTTATGTTCCATATATATCCTCCTCGTTGATTGGGTTTCCATGTGTCCAACGAGGATGTACAATCTGGCTCATCTTCATCCGGTGCTTCTCTACGTCTGATCATCCTGGTTAAATCTTCAGGTCTATGCTGTCCATCCAGCGTCAGTGTTGGGAGTCCGGGTTCAACGCCGTCTCCGCCTCCGCCTTCCATCCAGTACTCTGTCAATCCACAGTGCAGATGGGCAATGTAGGCATAGCTCACGGTGAAAATAAGCCCTATTGAGAATAAATAAGGTAATAACTCCTGAAGTTCAAACAAGGGATTCACCCCCTTTATAGGTTCATTTTTATATTATAACACTTACATATCTGTTTTGCATAAATTCACGGCTCAGATGTTATAATCCATCACTATTCCGTTCTCAATTTGGACAATTCCTTCGCAGCCCGATGTCTTGCCACGTTATAAGAGGGCCAGGAACTGCTGTTTTCTCTCTCATTCATGTAAGCTTCACGCTCCAATAAATGATCCTTCAGCGCCGGAAATTCCTCTTGCGCAAACTTCCGTAACTGCGGAATTGCATCCGCTGACAAATTCGCCAGATAAGCTGTATCAATGCTGCCTGTCTTATGGTAACGTTCCACGTTCAACTCGGCGATTCGGTTATCCATACCCACATAATTGACGGCTGTATAAGCTGTAATTGACAGTACAATGTACCAGCGAAGCAGCGGAATGGATGTATATCGAATGCGTAAACCAGCGATGAGAAGCAGCAATGCCAGAAAAATCATGAATGCATGTACCAAGAATCGAATATACGTGTACCCGTAAGCCTGTTCGTACAGATGAAGACGCATAAACGCAGAATACAGCATGATGGCTGTGCATCCCACAAGAATAAGCAGAAGCAGCTGATGAATAATCGAAGCTCTTCTCCCGCTAGGTCTAGTACATTGGAGTGCAACAATCAATATCAAAAAGTTAATACTGGTGACCAGCACAAGTTCGGCAAAGCCACTGCGGGCATATTCTGCGTATGACAGGTCAGAGGGAAGATGCCCACTCCCTGCTCCAAACAGGTAGGAAAATTGTACAAAAACAAACAGCACATACACACAGTTTATAACGAACAGCATGGTACCCACGATGATGGGATCCAGCTTCACTGTCTCCCTGCCGGTACGGATGGCTTGCACATGGGTTTTGGCTTCACCCGTCTTGCTCGATTCAGTTTCCGTATTCTGCTGGCCTGCATGGACATGATCGGTGTCCTTCACTGCTGCAGGTGATAACAAGGCTTCATTTTTCCAATGTGCGTTCTCCCTCTTCTCGGCTTCGTACTCCATAGGTTGAACGAATCCCCATACATAACTAAACAGCAAAATGCCGCCTATGATAATCCAGATCATTCTCGGAAATCCGGGTGTTAGAGTCAGATGGTTCAACCATTCCGGAAAACCGGACAAATATTGATTGAATACACCATCTGCGGAAGTCAGCAATGCAACCACCACAATCAGGATCGGGAATGATGCGGCCAGTCCAATAAGAACTTTGACCAGAACTGCTCTCTGGGACTTCTCCATCCCACGTCCCCCCGCTTTTACCACAATGCCCCCGATGGTCCCCCAGTGGCGAATCGATTGTGGCAGCAAATGATCCAGGGAGGTACCGATAATTCGGAGATCCCACCACTGCTTCCGCTTTCGTCCTGCCAAATAAGTCATATGTAAAATAATCAAACCGGGGACGAACAGTAAATTGAGAACGCGCAGAAGTTCATTGTCAAAAAGTAAAAAGGTTAGCGCGAGCATGAGTACGACTGCAGCCATCCATGCGTCAATCAGGGTTAATGTCCGGATTCGATCCCTCGCAAACACATACATAAATGCATAAAAGAGAAGCACAAAGAGCAGATACGATACGCCTGGCTCTCTTCCATAAAACAAATACTGATGAACAACCGCCAGTATCAAGGCAGACAACAGCGTAATCAAAGCGCGATTCGGTGAATTCAGTATTTTCTGAATCATGGGAAAAACCTCCATTATCTTTCTAGACTTTATTCTAAATGATAAAATAAGAAGATAAAGAGAAATTATAGGAGATAAAATTTCTTATTTTAGTCCGGTTGCACCAACAGCTCTTTTCCCGAGGAGGCTTGAAATCGTGAAACTGCATCAACAATATTTGCTGCTACATAACCGCTTTGGTGATATGTCCGAGCATGAAGCTACACTCTCCGAGCTCGCAGAACTGCTCGATTGCACACATCGAAATACGCTTACCATTGTCAAAAAAATGGCGGCCTGCGATTGGATTCGCTGGATCTCCCAGCGTGGCCGAGGTCGCAGGTCAACACTCACGCTGCTCGTACCTGCCGAACAGATCGCAGCGGAATATATGATGCAAGCCCTCAATCGCCGGGAATTGCATCAAGCCGCTGAACAGGTGCGCGCCTTCTCCACCTCGACCATGATGCGGGAGCATTTAAACCACTGGCTGCTCGGTTACTCAGGCCATCATACGGAAGCAGGTGAGCATAACGAACGAATTGATACGTTGAGACTGCCACTGCAGCAGCAGCTTCATGCTCTTGATCCGCTGTATATTAACCTGCTTGCCGAGTCCTTTGTCACCAGTCATGTGTTTGATGGGCTGGTTCAGCGTAATGAGCAAGGGGACATCGTTCCATGTCTTGCCCACACTTGGGATGTTAGCCCAGATCGGAAAACCTGGCTTTTTCATTTGCGAAAAGGTGTCTTGTTTCACCATGGAGGACAATTGACTGCAGGAGATGTGGTGCATACGTTTGCCAGGCTGCAGGCTACCGAGCGACGGACATTGTATCGGGATGTGAGCAAACAGATTCTGTCTGTCGAAGCCCTGAACACGCTCACCGTAGTTTTCCGCCTCAAAGCACCGCATGAATTATTCCTGTCCTTTCTAGCCACAAGCCGTGCAGTCATAGTCCCTTCGAACAGCACCATGAAGCCTGGTGATGACAAGTCAGCTGAATCCACGTCCATGCAAAAGCCTGTAGGAACAGGCCCCTTCAAGGTGACCTTATGGGATGAACACCTGTGCAGACTGGAAGCATTCCCGGCCTACTTTCAAGGAAGAGCCCATCTGGACCGGGTGGATATTCTGCAGATTCCCTGGAGTGCCGAGACCGAATGGGGAGAACATGCCGAAGCGGAAACGCCTTTCTTCCATCTTGTTCCGAATCCAGCTGCCGCTAAGGGGGCTGACTGGACACAGATTAGTGCAGGTGTCATGGTGAACAAGCTGCTCACTTGTAACACGCAAAAAACCGGACCGCTAAGCGATCCGGCTGTACGTACTCATCTATACGAATGTATCTCTGGCTTGATTCAATCCTCTGATAATCCCTTGGTCAAGGATCAGTCAATTCCTTTACAGCTGGCTACCATTCCACAATATCGCAAGGATGCTGCTGTCATCGCAGCCAAACTCGAACAATGCGGATATACTTGCAAGATTCATACGGCAACGATGGAACAATTCAAAGGTCAACTGCGGCTGGAGTCCGATCTCATATTATTCTCCCTGATCCGGGATCAGGATGAAGAATTGCGGAGGACAGACCTCTATCTAACCCTGTCGGAGCATCTGGATGAATCCTCACAATGGCGTGTGCAGATGATGCTGCAAACCGTTATCGAGTCACCATTAATGACAGAACGAACTGCAGGCCTTGACCGGATTGAACAATTTTTGCTGGATCATCATCTGATGTTTCATTTATCTGAGAAACCTGTGGAAACCGCCTATTTGCCTTCTGTGCGCGGCCTTTCGTTTAATAGTCAGGGCTGGGTCAACTTGCGCCATATCTGGTTTCCGCAGTCTGACACCTCTATCGACGTTGCAGGGTATTAATCTAATGATTTGACTACAATTACGTGAGTAGTCCTTTTCTGTCTACCCATCGTTTCATCTGCTTTGTGATAAAATAACCCTATTAAGGAGGGTGACTCTCATGAGCAAACTGATTTTCTTTCTCGGCGGTGCCGGCAGCGGCAAAACGACCCTGGCCAAAGCCCTTTCCCGCAAATATAAGGCAGCCTTCTTAGATATGGATATCCTGCTCCGCCCGGCAGCCGAGGCAATCATGACGCTTCAGGGACTGGATCCATCTGACAGGGATTCACCTGAATACAAACGCTTATGTCGTGATCTGGGATATCGCATTACAATGGATGCGGCACTGGATAACGTTCAATTAGGAATTGATACCGTGGTCGTCGGACCGTTTACCAAAGAAACCGAAACAACGAATTGGATTGAGCAAGAGCTCAGCCGAATCGGACGTTCGTTGGAAGATACGGATGTTCGCGTAGCGTACATTTATTTGGCAAACGAAGAGTTGTATCACAAGCGGATTGTGGCAAGACAATCTCCTCTTGATGAATATAAGCTGGCTAACTGGGACAGCTTTACGGCTTCCCTTGCCCGCAAGCAAGTGGCCTGGCCGCTGCCTGCTTCGTCCGTCGTTTATATCGATAATTCAGAGGAAGATGTGAATGTGGCTCTATCCGAAGTTGAGAGACACTTGTACGGTAACTAGAGCCATACATTTCTCGTAAACTTTTTTATACTCTTTTAGACGTTTATATGTTTCCGAAATGATGACCCTTACATAGAATGAACTATCACTAGTCAGGAGGGGTCGCAATGAATAGAAAGAAGCATAGATGTCATCCACCCGTAACGAAATGCTATTACAAAAAGATCACCAAAACTTGTGTAACTAAAATCAAATATGTTCCCACCAAGGTTAAAAAGCACTGTCATGTTACTGTTAAATATGGTGTAATCCGAAAAAGAAATCATCATTAATACCAGCCTTCCGCCCTTCTCGATGGAGAAGGGCTTTCTTAGTACCAAAAAAACCGGGGGCATGATGCCTCCGGTTTTTCTTCCACATGATATTAGGTTTTGGATAGTTCGATAAATCCTTCACCGAACACATCGCGAACATCGTGAATCGTGATAAACGCGATCTCATCCTCAGCACGTACAATTTTCTTCAACATGGGAACTTCCTGTTTGCTAATGACAATATAGAGAATTTCTTTAGGTGTTTTCGTATAGTAACCATGGCCCGACAGAACCGTTACACCGCGATCCATTTTCTCGATGACCTGCTTCGCAATCGCATCCTGCTTTGTCGAGATGATGGTAACCGCCTTTTTTGGATTCAGCCCTTCTATAATAAACTCCATCGTTTTGGTTCCAACAAACAGCATGACAATCGTACACATGAGTCCCTGTGCCCCGATAATGAAGAAAGAGGAGAACGCCACGATCAGATCAAAAAACAGAAGTCCATAGCTGATGTTCCAATCCAGATACTTATTGGCGAGTCTCGCCAAGATGACGGTTCCCGCGGTTGTGCCGCCAACTCTCACAATCAAACCAATCCCGAGACCGGCAAATAGTCCCCCAAAAATCGTATTGATCCACAGCTCATGCGAATCAATTGTCCAGCTCTCGGTCAGATGCAGGAACAAGGAATTGAATACCACTGCAATAATGGTATATACCGTTGTGGTCTTATCCAGAAACCGGTAACCCACAATTAACAAAATCCCATTCAGAATCAAGTTCATTAAACCTGGTGACCATTCGAACAGATAATACAAAATAATGGTGATCCCCGTTACGCCACCCTCAGCAAGATCATTTGGAATGACGAACAGATTCACCGCCAGGGCAAATAAAAATGCCCCCGCCATAATAAATAAAATATCCGTTATTCGTTTCTTCATCATGTATTCCTTCCAATCCTTCAGAAATCAACCTATCCAGCAGGCTCATAAGTTGTCATATGCACTCACAATGATAGATTCTACCATGTCACCAGCGAAATTTGTATACATAATACAAATTGTTGCACGAAATGTGCAAAGGATTCGGTAAATTGCCTTCTGGGCAGCTAAATCCGGAGCTCGAACTAGATTCTAACCATGACAAATGTCATGTGCCATCCTTGATATTCATCATTACACATGGCTGACGTTTATGACTTACCGGATGAAATGGATTCTTTTACAATGATAAAAACGCTTCCCTCCAAGATACATCAGGGGAAACGCCGGGTTATAGCCGTGCTTGGTTATAACGACTGAAGGAGGACTATCATTCATGAGCAGAGCAAAAGAGATGGCACTGAAAAAAGAAGTTACCCCTTACGAGAAAAACGATCTACGATTAAGTATCCGACAAATTATAAATACGATCCTTCCACTCTTCTTATTGTGGGCCGCCGCTTATTACAGCTTATCCGTTTCGTATTGGCTAACCTTCCCGATTGCCTTGGTCGCATCCGGATTTGTACTTCGAACCTTTATTATTTTTCATGACTGCTGTCACGGTTCCTTTTTCAAAAACAAACGGGCCAATGACATTCTGGGTACCATTACGGGCGTCTTGACCCTTACTCCGTACCAACAATGGAAAGCGGAGCATTCCATCCACCATGCCACCAGCAGCAATCTCGACAAACGTGGAGTAGGCGATATCTGGGTCATGACAGTTGAAGAATACAAGGCAGCATCCCCTTGGGGACGGCTGTGGTATCGCATCTATCGTAATCCGGCTGTCATGTTTGGACTCGGTCCAATCTATGTATTCCTGCTTGCATATCGTTTTAACCGCAAGGCTGCTCGTCGCAAAGAACGCATCAACACACATCTGACTACGGTATTGATCGTTGCACTTTATGCATTCATGTCCTGGTTGGTTGGATGGCAGGCCTTTGTTATGGTGCAGGCACCCGTCTTTTTCTTCTCCGGCTTCTTCGGCATCTGGCTGTTCTACGTTCAGCATCAGTTTGAAGACACCTACTTCGAGCATGAGGATGAATGGAGTTACGTCAAGGCTGCTGTTGAAGGCAGTTCATACTACAAGCTGCCGAAGCTGCTGCAATGGATCAGCGGTAATATCGGATTTCACCATGTGCATCACCTGAGTCCGCGTGTACCGAACTATTACCTGGAAGAGGCACATAATGCGACACCACCGCTGCAAAAGGCAACGACCATTACCCTTCGTTCCAGTCTGGCAGCCCTTCGCTTCCGTCTGTGGGATGAGGAATCCAAACGATTTATCAGCTTCAAGGAAATCAAATCGCTATACCGTAAACCTTATACTCAGCCACCTATACGCGTAACCAATCAAGCGGGTCTGACAGAGAAGCCTTAAACTCTGTCGGATTCGTTTTCTTGTATTCAGGCTGAAGTCGTGCTACAGTCAGGCTAAAGTTGGAATACAGCGCTTTGTCGTGCAAGGAGGAGAATTTTCATTCAAAAGTGGATGCAGCTCTTTTATAAAAATACAGGATTGAATCCGTACGTGTGGCTCGTCTTTTTCATCCTGCCCTTCTATTATATTTCGCAATACTCGAAACTGTGGACTCTGGTGACCGGAATTGTGATCATTCTAGTCTTCTTTGTCTGTTATTTACTCGCCTTCATCACCAAGGGCTGGCAGGTATATATGTGGATCGGTTTTCTGATTGCCATTTCGATTACCATGACGATCGCCTATGATTATGCGTATTTCTCGCTGTTTCTTGCTTTTTTCATTGGAAATATTAAAAACAAAGCTGGCTTCATTACGCTCTATACGGTCAATTTGGCGGCCAGTTTTCTGACCATAAATTACGGGTTTATCATTCAGAGCTCCCGGCTGCTTAGTCAATTCCCTTTTGTATTCATCAGTCTGATGGCATCCATTCTTCTTCCGGTAAGCACCTATAACAAAAACAAACGGGAGCAGTTGGAGGGACAGCTGGAGAATGCCAACAAACGACTGGATGATCTGGTCAAAATGGAAGAACGCCAGCGAATCGCTCGTGATCTGCACGATACCCTTGGACAGAAACTCTCCTTGATCGGCCTCAAAACCGATCTGGCGAAACGCCTGCTTCGTGTCAATCCCGAGCAAGCCGAGATGGAGCTAAACGACTTGCGTCAAACGGCAAGCACAGCACTCAAGGAAGTTCGGGAAATGGTTACGACCATGCGCGGAACACAGCTGGTTGATGAATTGTACCGTGCCGAGCAGATCCTGAAGGCTGCTGCAATCGAGTTCAAGCTGGATGGCAACCCCAAGCTGCAGGACACCTCTCAGCTTAACGAAAATGTGATGGGGATGTGTCTGAAAGAGGCCGTTACAAATGTGGTCAAGCATAGCCAGGCAACCCTATGTACCATCAGCCTGAAAGAAACACCTTCCGATAACATATTGACTGTTCATGACAACGGAATTGGCATGGAACACAGTAATAACAAGGAACGCCGCGGTACAGGAATTCTTGGCATGAAGGAACGACTGGAATTTGTTAATGGTTGTCTGGATATTCGCTCGGGAACAAATATAGACGGAACGCAGCTTATGATTCAGGTACCGAAGCTGGTTCGCAAACCAATCAAGGAGGAATAAACATGATCAGAATCGTCATCGCCGAAGACCAACGCATGATGCTGGGTGCCCTCTCCTCCCTGCTTAATCTGGAAGAAGACATGGAAGTGGTTGGACGGGCAAGCAATGGGCAGGAGGCGCTTGAACTCGTCCAGGAGCATACACCGGATATATGCCTTATGGATATTGAAATGCCAATCAAAAGTGGTCTGGAAGCAGCAGAGGAACTGAAAGGAATGAACTGCAAGGTTATTATCTTAACGACCTTTGCTCGCACAGGGTATTTCGAACGTGCACTAAAAGGTGGGGTAAGAGGTTACCTGTTAAAGGATAGTCCGATCGAGGAATTGGCTGAAGCCATTCGCCAGGTCATGAACGGACGCCGGATCTTCGCCCCTGATCTGGTGGACGAGGCCTATGTAGAGGAAAATCCGCTTACGGAGCGAGAGAATGCCGTTCTCGGCCTCATGGCTGATGGTAAGAACACGAAGGAAATTGCCAAACACCTCTTTATTACAACCGGTACCGTCCGCAACTATATCTCCATCATTTTGAACAAATTAAATGCAAGCAATCGGATTGAAGCCATCACCCGTTCCAAGGAGAAGGGCTGGTTCAAATGAAAGTACCGCTTCAACCCATTACGACACAAATAATAGCTTGGTCAGGAGCTTTCACTCCCAGCCAAGCTATTTCATTTACGTATATTATTTGACCGACGCAACCATACCTAATGCTTCATTCGGCACCTGGTTCGTTTGCAGCTGATGGATCTGCTTGCCTTCCTGCCATGAGATCGTGACATTCACTGTTTTCCCGCCACTCGGATATTCTACGTTTACGAAGCCTTTATCCTTGGGAGCAGGTAGGGTATGTGATTCCAGGTACTCGACCATTTTCTTGGCAATTCCCGGATTGTTCATCTTATCTTCGGAAACCGATTGGATCTGCAGCGTCCATCTGCCTTCCTTCCAGGTTAGATACTGGCTCCCTGCGGCTCCTTCGGCCATGCCTTTGATTCCATGTCCCAGATCAACTGACATGTCATCGGGAATGTTATCCAGATCCGTATCCGGGAAAATCCCTGAACTATCCGGATCCTTATAGGTTTTCACTTCATAGGATGCGAGCACATCTGGTGAGTTGTTGGAAGACGTCAATGAAGCATCATTGACGGGAATAGATTGATCTACGGAATAGAAATTTACTTTGAAAGCATCTGACGAATTGACAGGAATGGCAGCTGCCAGATGTTTACCTTTATCCAGGGCGAATGAAGTCGGCAGAACAGCATCCTTCATCTTGAGCTGGCTGCGAATTTCCTGAAGGACATCGTTCACGCCGGACTGCCCTTGTGTTCCGGTTGTTTCACCCCCAGAAGTACTGGTGGTACCCTCTGAGCTATTTTCACTATTAGCCGTACCTGCCGCCGCATTGTTTCCTTCTGAAGTGTTCGAAAAATCAGCCCCACCGCTTCCAGACTGAGTTTGCTCTCCTGAAGTCGAGGTAGGCGTATTGCTTGCCTCTGACGTATTGTTATCCTGCCCTCCACAACCTGCTAGCGCCAGTAACACAGCAGTGGTAACAGGAATGATAACCCAACGTTTTTGCTTTTTCATGATGATAGCCTCCTTGATGTCTTTATTTCCAGTGAATTAAGTTTCATTACAAGTTGCATAAAGTGTAACTGGATTAACGTTTATCGTTCCAGAAGTTAACCGGCTGTACTTTTTTGGTCAAAACTTTGAACTGGTATCCTTCTGCTTTCAATGTTTTCAACAATTGCGGAAGCACTTTTAACGTCGCTTCCTGATCATGCATGAGTACAACCGGTGTTGTACCGCTCTTTTGGACCGTGTGGATCTGTTTCATTACACTGTTGTAGACCTTTTGGTGATCTTTCTTGTATTTCCAATCCTCAGAGTCCACATTCCAATCCCAGAGGTGGAATCCACCCTGAGAAAGCAGTACTTTACGGTAAGATGATTTGAGATATGGCTTACTGCCATAAGGTGTACGAACCAGACTTGTTTTCACTCCAGCAACTTGGTTCAGCGTCATATTGGCCTGCTGCATTTCCTTTAAGCCGCTATATGCCGATTGATAAAACTTGCTGGGAACGTGTGTCACACCATGAAGTCCCAGGCCATGCCCATCCGCAACAATACGTTTCGTCGCTTTTTGAAATTGCTTCATTTCTGGTCCGAGCATAAAGAATGTCGCTTTGGCATGATACTGATCCAGGATATCCAGCAGTTGTCCTGTATGAGCTGTAGGCCCATCGTCGAAAGTAAGATATATGATCTTCGCATTCGCTTTTGCTCCAGCAGAGCTTGAAGCACTTGGCTTCGCAGATGCCGACTGAGGCAGCAGGAGTGGAATCATAAGTAAGATGGCGAGTGCAGCAATAAATGACTTGCGAATATGTAGCATAAATATAAATCTCCCTTGTGTCTCGTATTTCCCCGGGTGTCTTCGAATCTCTCATTGCATCCCTTGGCGATAATCCTAATACTAACAAAAAGAACACGCCTCATTCTCGCTTCAAATGCTACGTTCGAGTTACACTTTTGTCAGATTAGCCATGGAAATAAAACGAAATTGATAGATTTGCAGTGAAAATCATGCCCGTCAGGATAGATCTTTTTTGACATATGTTTCATTAACCTATTATGAATGATTTGATAGATTCAAGTTAGAAGTTGTTTCTTCTTTGATCCATTAGAACTAAAAAAGACAGCAAAAAAAAGCCTGCACAAAGGCAGACTTTTCATATGTAGACCGGTATACTCCATGAACATGGAATACGTTATGAACTCGCTATCACTCTGCAGGAGCGGTGAATGAACGTTTACCGAACTCAGCGTCCAGCATGTAGAAGGCATTGCTGTCTTTTTCAATTCGGCGCAGCTTCTGAATGATGCTGTCAAACAACGCTTCTTCCTCTACCTGCTCATCAATGAACCATTTCAGGAAATACATTGTGGCATGCTCGCGTTCATTCAAGGCAAGGTCAGCCAGATTGTAGAATTTTTTGGTGTTTTGCTGTTCATGTGCGTATCCGTGCTCGAACACATCCAGCATGGAAGTATACTCATTTTTCGGTTCTGGCAGAGCTTCCAGCGTCGCGCGTTGTCCGCGATCATTCAGGAACTTGTATATTTTCATGCCATGGAATCGTTCTTCTTCAGCCTGTACAATGAAGAAATTCGCGAAGCCGTCCAGACTTTCACTGGAACAGTATGCTGCCATCGCGAGGTATACATGGGCAGAATAAAATTCAAAGTTCATCTGTTGGTTCAATGCTTGTGTTAGCTCTTTACTCATGCTCGACACACCTCATGCTTTCTCTAGGAATGGTCCTATTCTATCATAATGAACGTTGGACTGACATGGATTATCTACCTAATCAGCTAATGAATGAATTTATGTTCTTCATATGAGATGTGCAGCGAATCAGAATAAAAGAAAGCTCTGCCGGAATGGCAGAGCTCTCTTCATTCATTTGGAGAAATGAATTATACCAAGAACGCTTTGGAGATGATAACCAACAGGATGAACAGAACCAGAATGGCACCTACAGAAGTGAAACCTCCGTATCCGTAGCCTCTTGTTTCTCCACCTAATACTTCGCTCATTGACCGTACCTCCTCTGCAACAGGTATGGGATATCTTATGCAGGAAGAACGGGTTTGACCGGGCGAATGCCCTATTATTTAAAATTGCACTTCTTAATAACGGGGAGATTCCACCCGCATGATATCGAGAAAAGGTACTTTTGCCATGAACTCCTCTTCGGTGTGTTCTACATGTACCAGCCGAGTACGGGAATCCAGCTTCACAATAACCCCTTGCACTTGCTCTTCTTTCCCCCATACCGTCAACAGCACTTCCGAACGCTCATGGTACGCTTCAACCAATTGATTCCCCAGCTCTTCCAGCTCAAATTCATCCCGGGTAGGTCTTTTTGCAACTTTTGCTTTTGCCAATGTGGAGGCCTCCTCTACAGCTAATCCGACGTCCCGATTCCACGGGTTGTTTGCCGAGGGCATATTCAATTAGTATACCATTCATTTGCGTTCGTGTAATGTCATGGAAGTCATTTGGAGCAAATTTCCCAATTCATCACGGTAGGTGGATTGACGTTATTCATCACGGTATTCGATCACAATCGTGTACTCGTTCGATCGCGCTTCCCCGCTTCTTCTCTGTCCGTTCAGTTCATAGGTGTACAGGGCCGTCAGGAAACCATTCAGCGTTCCCGTCTCCTCTGGCGATAGCTGCGCTACATAAGAGATGTTTTTCTCTGCACCCGGGGCCAGCTCTCCCAGATGCAGATACCTTGGCGAAGAGTATTCCGGTATGTTCCATTGAACTTGACCTTCGGCTTGACCGCGCCATTTGGCTCCTGGTGGAAGAACGCCTGTCAACTGTACACGAGCAGACAGAGAGCCTGTATTCTCGACGCGGACCTGAAAAATGACGGATCCCCCCTGCTCGACTAAATTGGGATTTACTTCAACATGGACCTTAATCATTGGGCTCTTCAGGTAGACTGTTGCTTCGTTGGAAGCGGCCATGCGCTGCACCGTACGTGAATCAGGCAATCGATACGTATACAAGAGACGCGCCTGGTTAACCAGCTCGAATGATTCAGGCATTGCGGCCCCGTGTTCATTAATTTGGGCTTCAAACTGAAGGTTAATGACAGACCTTGCAGTCAATGTTCCCAGGCTAACGCCTTTGACCGGATTGGCCCCGGGCCGCTTGACTCCATTCCAGCTTAGGCTCCCCTCCACAAAAGTCATGCCGGCTGGCAATGAATCAGACACCTTGGCATCCACCGCATAATTGCTTTCATTCGCTATGGTAATGTCATATCGTATGGTGTCATTGACTGCAGCGACTACTGGATATACCCTCTTTTGGATCGAAATCAAAGGCTGAATGACTTCAAGTGTAACTTCGTTGGAATACACGATCTCCTGCTTGC
The DNA here is from genome assembly GCF_015143645.1 of Paenibacillus sp. P13VS. Taxonomy (NCBI): domain Bacteria; kingdom Bacillati; phylum Bacillota; class Bacilli; order Caryophanales; family Paenibacillaceae; genus Paenibacillus; species Paenibacillus sp. P13VS. The sequence goes on from NZ_WYEV01000001.1 coordinate 202,542, forward strand.
CTGCAGAAGTATACTCCAGCACCGCCTGACTTGGAATGCTTTCAGCATCTTTTACCGAAACAACCTGTACCCGATATTGAATGGTTACCGTACTTCCGGGCTCAATGTCACCGATCTCTATTCCAGAATCCGGGGTCATCTGGGGGGCAAACATTCCATTGATTACAACACTTGCCGGAATAAACCCAAGGCCAGCAGGCAAAGCGATGGTCACCTTGGCACCTGTAGCTGTCAAAAATCCTGGATTGCTCACAACCACACTGTACAAAACAATATCCCCTGAAAAGGTCGGGATATGGTCCGACTGAAGGGCAACCTCCAGACGGGATGAGGCCAGAGTGACCTCAACCGTATTGGATAGTTCTCGGCCTGTAACCGTCCTGCCTTCCGGTGTTAGAAATTCATAGTTAACCTGTGCCTGATTGAGCAGCTTCAATGTCGGAGGTAAACGCACGATGGCAACTTGAAAGTGGTAGCGCAGTGTAGCTCCCGGCGTAACCTCTGCAGGAGGCAGCCCAAGCTGAGGTGATGCACCGGGTAATGGAACGCCATCACGAAGTACACTATTCAGAAGCAGTGACGTATCTTCCGAGAGCGGATCTAATACGTACACGATGGCGGTTCGATTACCGGAATTCATAATCTCAATCTGGTAAGTTATCGACTGTCCCAGTGCAGCAACTGTGACATTGGCTTCCTTTCTTACTGCAAGTCTGGGTCCAACCCATGGTGTAACAACGGTATTCGAGTAGGCCACCTGTTCCAGTTCAGTCGTACCCGAGCTGAACCGAACCAGGGACTGATTCTGTAGCCAGTGGGACAACGGACCGGAGGATTGGCTCATATCACCACGACCTCTACTCTGAATGTAACCGTAACGGAAGCACCAGCAGCAATCGATCCAAGCGTGATTCCCGTATTCGGATTGCCAGTTGGTCTTGCCACTCCATCTACCGTTACACTTCCCGGTACAAACACCGTTCCTACCGGTACAGGGTCAACCATAACCACATTATTGACCACTTCAATACCAGCGTTTGTAACAACAACCGTATAAGTGATGACATCACCAACAACAGCATCAATGGCGTCTGTACTTTTGACAACCGTCACGTTAGGTGCAGATACTGGAATGACCAGAACGTTGGAAGACACCGTACCCGTCAACTGACGGCCATCCGGTGGACTAAATGTATAATTGGCCACGGCTTGGTTGGTCAACCGCTGATTCTGCGGCAGCGAATCCACCGTAACCTCGAGGGTGACAGTCACATTAACTGATCCTCCTGGTGGTATGGTCCCTACAACAATGCCTGTTTCGGGATTGGCTCCTGGCTGCGGAACACCATCAATCAATACACTGTTTGGAAGAAGCACAGCCCAATCTGGAATGTCATCCGTCAAGGTCAGATTGGCAGCCAGATTTCCGCTGTTGTTGATGGAGAAAGAGTATACGATGGTGTCGCCAATCGTTGCATTGGATGTATTGGCCGTCTTTGTTACAGCTATGATCGGTTGATAGATCGGGGTTACTACAATATTCGAATATGAAGCACCCGAGAAAACACCCGATGTGAAGCTTACAGCAGACTGACTGCTCACAACAGGTGGTGTAGGCAGCGTATTGACTCGCACTGCATAGGATATTGCTGCTGAGGCACCCGGAGCCAGTGATCCAATGGCGATACCCAGTGCCGGGTTAGCCGAGGTACGCGGAACACCATCCACCAGAACACTACCGGCGACAAATGTGGTGGCTGGATCGATGGGATCAGTTAGTACGACATTGTTAACAGGATCGATTCCATTATTGGTCACAACCATCTGATATACAATCGTGTCACCAACCACTGCATCTACCGATGTTGTTGTCTTCGTTACACTCACATCTGGAGCGGATACCTGAATATTAAGGGTATTGGATGTTAGACTGCCTCCCAGTGTTCTTCCATCGGGCAGTGTATACGTAAATGTAGCAGAAGCCTGATTCGTAATGGATTGGCTCAACGGAAGAGTGACGATGACAACCGAGAACATAACCATGGTTGTTGTTGAAACGACGCCCAGCGGAATGCCCGAAGCCGGATCGGCACCCGGTACAGATGCACCATTGACGATAACGCTATTGGGTACAAGTTCGGTTCCGGCAGGGATCGTATCGGTCAACGTAACGGTGGCCCCGTAGTTCCCGGCATTGGAGATGGCGATGCTGTACACTACGGTATCCCCTACCGTGGCAATCGCCTGATCTCCCGTTTTGACCGCCGTCAGAATCGGCTGGAACACAGGCGTTGTAACCGTATTGGAGAACGTGGTGGCCGAGAACGCCCCTGATGTAAAGCTGACCGTGGATTGATTGTTCAAAACTGCACTTGCCGGAAGAGCTGTAACCTGCACACTAAATACAACGGTGACGGTAGCCCCAGGTGCGATGGAACCAATGGTAATCCCTGTTGAAGGGTTAGCACCTGGTCGGAGAACCCCATCCACAAATACGCCGGTCGGTGCAAGAACGGTGCTTGCCGGAATCGGGTCCGTGAAGACTACATTATTGACCGTCGCAATTCCGTTATTTGTCACTGCTACGCTGTATGTCACAATATCACCAACCGATACCGATGTTGATGTAGTCGATTTCACTACATCGACATCCGGAGCCGACACGGTGATGGTAAGTACATTGGACAGAACAGAGCCTGTAATCGTCCGGCCGTCCGGCAATATGAAGGACAGAGCGACCGAAGCCTGATTCACCAGCTGCTGTGGAGACGGCAAGGTATCAATAACCACGGAAAAAGTAATGGTTGTTGTCGCACCGGCACCGACAGTGCCTGCCGAAATGCCAGTGGCTGGATTGGCGGCTGGCAGCGGCTGGCCATTCACAATGACACTGTTCGGAACGAGTATGGTTCCTGCCGGGATATTGTCCGTCAGGTTAATCTGGGCCCCATAGTTACCTGTGTTGGAGACAGTGACAGTGTAGCTAACGGTATCGCCTACGGTAGCGTTCTGTGTGCTTGCCGTCTTGGTTGCAGAGAGAATGGCCTGGAATACCGGCGTGACCACCGTATTGGAAAACGTCGTGCTTGAGAATGCCCCTGAAGTGAAACTGACTGTCGATCGATTACTCAGCTGGCCGCTTGGCGGTATAGCATCCACACGGATGCTGAAAGTTACGGTTGCGGACGCTCCTGGAGCGAGTGTGCCGAGTGATATCCCCCCTGCCGGGTTGGCTGTAGGTTGTGGCACTCCATTCACGGTCACACTTCCTGTGACAAAGGAGGCACCGGCAGGAATCGGGTCCGAAAACTGAATATTGTTTACAGGAGCTATACCGCTGTTCGTTACCTGAACGGAGTACGTGACGGTATCGCCTACCGCTGCCGCAGTGGAAGGTGTACTTTTAACGACAGCAACGTTAGGAGAAGAAACCGGAAACGTCAGCGTATTTGAGGTGGCTGTTCCTGTCAACGTACGTCCGTCAGGAGGTGTAAAGGTAAAGGTGGACGTTGCAAAGTTGCTGAGCTGCTGCGGAGACGGAAGTGTATCCACAACCACAGCAAACGTAACAACTGCGGTTGCTCCAGCTGCAACAATGCCTACCGGAATACCTGCTCCCGGCGTCGCTCCCGGCTGCGGTACACCTGATACCACAACACTGTTGGCTACAAAAGAAGTCGCAGCAGGAATGGTATCTGTAACCGTAACATTGGCCTGCAAATTTCCGGTATTGCTGACAGTCACCGTGTATACAACTGTATCACCTACGGTTGCATTGACTGTATTGGCCGTTTTGACGAGTGAAATCTGCGGTTGGATAACCGGAGTCTGTGTTGTATTGGACGAAGATGACCCCGAAAACGAACCGGATGTGAAACTGACCGTCGACTGATTGTTAATCTGCGAAGGGATCGGCATGGTAATCGTCACCTCAAAAGTTACGGTAACCTCAGCTCCTGGAGCCAAAGTACCGATTGGAATGCCGGCGGTCGGATTGGAGAGCGGGAATGAAGTCCCGTTCACAATGACGCTTCCGGGTACAAATGGGGTATTCGGAGGAAGAGGGTTGACATATACCACATTGTTAACGGCTACGGTTCCGTTGTTGCGAATAACAGATGTGTACCTGATGACATCCCCGACTACGCCATATTCTACATTGTCACTGTTAACAATCGTTACATTGGGCAGAGAGACAGGAATCGTGATGGTGTTGGATGACGAGAAGCCGGCAATTGTTCTTCCACTTGGAAGTGTGTAGGAGAATGAAGCAACCGCCTGGTTAGTCAACTGTCTTGAATCAGGCAAACTTGTGACCGTTGCGACAAAAGTAACGGTTGTACTTGAGTTCGCTGCAATGGATCCCAAGCTAATACCTGCTGCCGGACTTACACCTGGTGTAGGTACACCATTAATGATGACACTGTTCGTACTGAAAACAGCTCCCGCAGGAATCGGATCCGTCAAGGTAACCGAAGCCGCGATATTACCTGTGTTGTTAATCTGAATGCTGTAATTAAAGGTATCTCCCACCGTCAGATTGGTTGTACTTGCTGATTTCACCACTTGAATGACGGGCTGAAATATGGGTGTACTAACCGTAACCGATGAAGAGACACCATTAAAACTGCCTGACGTAAAGGCGGCGCTGGCACGGTTGGTAACTGATCCTGTCGAAGGAACAGACGTCACTCTGGTCTGATAGGTCACGGTGACGCTGCTTGAGCTGTTCAAGGTTCCGACAACAATACCTGAGACCGGACTTGCACTTCCGGAAGCTGTTCCGTTAATGGTGACACTGCCAGGCACAAACTCCGAGCCGGTCGGCGTATCTGAAATCACCAAATTTTGGACCGCACTACTTCCAGCATTGGTCGCAATAACGGTATAGGTAAGGATGTCACCTACAGTCGCGTCAGGTGTGTTTACCGTTTTGCTAATCGAGATATTAGGAGCCGATGCAGGTATGCGAACGATATTGGATTGACTTGAGCCTGAGAGATTCCGTCCGCTCGGAAGCTGGTACGTATAAGCTGCGGTACCCTGATTCTCCAGTGTTGGCGGAGATGGAAGTGTATTCAGTGTTGCGCGAAACACGACCGTTGCCGTGGCTCCTGCCGAAAGACTGCCCAGCGTTATTCCCGTTAAGGGGCTGGTTCCTGGACGCGCAGTACCATTCACGGTTACCGAATTCGGAACAAATGTCAGTCCTGCCGGGATGGTATCGGTTACCGTAACTTGAGCTGCTATGTTACCGCTGTTTGTCACCACCAGTGTATATGCAAGCTGATCTCCCAGCGTTGCATTCGTTTGACTCGCTGACTTGTTAATCGCAATGATCGGCTGGTACACAGGTGTAGTAATTGAATTGGAGTTGGAAATGCCCGTAAAGGCACCCGAACTATAGGACACAGAAGCGCGATTAAGCAGCGAGCCTGATGAAGGCAAGGATTGAACCGTAACCTGAAACGTCACCGTCGCGGAACTTCCCGCAGTCAATGTTCCAACAGATATGCCACTATTGGGATTAGCCGATGCAACGACAGTGCCTCTTACGGTCACACTCCCTGGAACAAATATGGTTCCTGCAGGGAGAGCATCCGTCAGAATTACATTGTTAATCGGCTGAATGCCACCGTTCATGGTAACCACGGTGTAGGTGAATGTCTCCCCTACGGCTACGTCAATGACGGAAGCGGATTTAACCGCGGTTACATTGGGCAATGTCACCGGGATCGTCAAGGTGTTCGATGCTACTGTTCCTGTTATGGTCCGTCCGTCAGGCGAGCTGAACGAATATGAAGCGGTAGCCTGATCCACAAGGGTTGGCGGTGTAGGCAAGCTTGTGACAAGCACTTGAAAGGTGACGGTATTCGCGCTGCCTGCAGCAAGGCTGCCCAAATTCACACCCGTCGCCGGATTGGCACCTGCAATGACATTTCCGTTCAGGCGGAAGCTGCCTGCTACATACGAACTGCCACTAGGGATGTTATCAGTCAATGTGACGTTCGCCGCAACATTCCCTCCGTTATTGACCTGAAGCGTGTACGTTACCGTGTCACCCACCGTGGCATTGGTGGTACTCCCCGACTTCACAATGGACAGGTTCGGTGAATATACAGGAAGTGTGGAGTTGTTGGAGGGAATCACACCTGTTATGGTCGGACCTCCCGCCACACTCTGAAACGTAAAAGCCGCATTGGCCGAATTCACAAGCTGCAGGATGCTTGCATCCTGTCCGATAAGCGCCCGGTAGGTTACAACAATACTGCTGGACAGGTTTAATGAACCCAGCGGAACACCTGCCGTTATATCCAGTGTTGGACGGGATACACCTGCAACGGTGACACTTCCTGGAATAAAAGTAAGCCCTGCAGGCAATGAGTCCGATAGCACCACACTGGCGGCGCTGGCCGTACCTGCATTGGCAACGGTAACTGTATAGAGAATACTATCCCCTGCTACCGCACCAGTGGCCGTTGATCCCTTCGATACGGTAATTCTTGGTGCGTTAATATCGACCTGAATGGCATTGCCGTTGACGATGTAGGCGTCTCCCGATGTGGTTAATGTCAACACGGCTGAAGATTGATTGTTAATCAGTCTGGCTGACACATCCACATTGGTGATGTCCCAACCCTGTCGTCCACCAGAAATGTTGGAGCCTGGTGCACCGTTGATTTGGTTCCGGGTTCCGAAAGTTCCTGTCGTGTTAAGTGCTCCGGTGTCTCCGTTGATTTGGGATGCAAAAAAGTTGGCAGCCAGGTTGTTAGGCCCTGATAAGGCAACCGAAGTCGCCGACGTAGGTCCAAACAAAGCCTGGTCTCCGGTCCGATTCGCGTCTCCTTCCTGCGCACTGAAAAGCGCTCTTCCTCCGAGCGTGCCAGAGATTGGAGTCGCAAATCCGGTCAGTGTGGTCACTACCGGCGCTGAAGACGCTTGGACGAGCACCCCGCCAGCCCGGAGTGACATGTTACGGAAAGGCAGGGCCGGATTTTGATAAATGACGCCTAGTGTCCAGCCTGCATGGTTGGCCGTGGAATCATTGTTGATAACGATCGTTCCGACGACCGCACCGGTGATGTATGTACCCGCTCCCCCATTTTGCACCAGCGTTGTAACATTGGCCGAACGCACATATCCGGCAGCGCCGTTCCCCAGATCGAATTGATTGTATGTCGCCGGGTCAGGAGTAACGCTGGATGTCCCTGCCGGGGTGATAAATGTGACCGGATTGTTGATGGCCGCACTCAGGTTCACATTGCCATTAATATAGCTTCCGCCCCAGATCAACTCTGCGTATAGAACGGTACTGCCTGCAGGAAGGACAAGTATTGCAGCTGAGCTGTTGCTCTGATATAAGCTTGTCGTCCCTGCTGGATATGTCCCATAAGTCAATGCCGTATTGGTCGTTGTGAATGCCCCAATACTGTCCAGTGTTCCGGGTACCCCTGCCGTTTCAGAACGACTCAAACCAAGTGTATTGCCTGTAAACGTAATTGCTCCCGTAGCGTTGACGGTTGAACGAACGACAAGAGGAATAGAGATCACCTCCTTCATCAAGGATTGTAATCATCGTATAAGGGCGGAGCCTTGTATCAGTCTATGAGGTTCATTCCGAAATTTGTTTGTCCCTGTGAAAAGTTTCTGCTTGGGTTCTGCGTTTATGTCACTTTGTTTTCACCCATTTAATTAACATTTGCGTTTTGCACAATCTGTTTTATAATCAACTAATACGAGAGTCATTCTGTCGTACCATTATGATGCAGTCAGCGGTGATATATGAAGAGTTTGTCTACACCTAGCAACCATATTCCAACAGAATATGAATTCAAGCATTCCAAGTGGATCAAAAAAATGCTTCATGCTTATTGGGTTGTTGTAATCACACATTTCGTTGTTCAGATCGGCTGTTTCCTATTCCTGGACTATGATCGCACTCCTGAGGATTTTATCATTCATGTTCTAATCTGGCCGACAGCCTCAGGTGTTGCTTCCATTTTGATTGCCAGCTGGATTGACCGGCACTTCAGTGCCCTTTCGTTCTATGCCATGTCAGCAGCCAGCACAGTTGTTGCCTGGACGATCATTCATGTCAATTATGACATTCGAATTATTCAAGCGATCAGTCTGCTGCCCATCTTCACGTCGGTTTTGTTTTTTAGCAGAAAACGGGTTTGGACCGCATGTTTGATGCAAACGACGGGTTATGTTTTGGTTCTGTTTGATTCAGGCTATCGCTCCTATCTGACTTCCTTTGACATGGTCTCCATCCCAGCCTTTCTCATTGTCGGTACATATGTAGCTCAGGTCATTGTCACAAGTGGTGTTGAGGTATTGGATGATCTCAAGGACAGCATGTTGGCCAAGCAGGAACTGATTGTACGAAATGCCATTATGACCAAACAGTCCAAAACGGATGGGCTTACTAATCTGTATAACCAGAGCTCATTCAAAGACTATTACGATAAAGCATATGAGTATGCCAAGAGCGGTATGAGCCTACATTTGGCTCTCATTGATATTGATGATTTCAAATCAATTAATGACACCTATGGACATCGGGTAGGTGATATCATTCTGGAGAAAGTTTCGCACGTCATTCAGGAGAACATCACTTCAAGTGATATTGCAGCCCGTTATGGCGGTGAGGAATTCGCATTGCTTATGTTTGAACAGTCCTTCGATCAGGCTTACGCGCTCGTGGAACAGATTCGTCAGAAAATAGCGTTGATGGGCCATCTGGAACTGGGGGGAAATTCCATCACGGTCAGTGTGGGACTCAAAAGTTTCAATGCCCGGCTGACCAAAGAAAAGCTGTTTGAAGAGGTGGATGCCTGTCTATACGCTGCCAAACGGACCGGTAAAAACAAAACCGTGACTTCCCTTGACCTCGTTGAGGTTTAGTAAATAGTAGAGACATCAAAAAAAGTTGTACCGCACACCGAATTCGGTTGTGCAGTGCAACTCTTTTTACATCCAGAATATTCGTGTTACTCGGCCCATTCCCAGCGATGGGCATACTGCTCCAACTTGGGATGAAGTGTACCCGGCTGGCCATCAATAAGCAGACGAAGTTTCGTAATCCAGTCCTTGAACGAGTCGAACGATGCAAACAGATTCGCCATTTCAGAGGTGAGGTACAGAAAATGAGGCGCCGGATATTCAGCCGTCAGATGACGCAGAGCCGAATCCATTGGTGTGTACTTCTTCCTCTTGCCTTCCAGTCCCTCCACCTTAATGCGGTACACCGTATGATCTCGCTTCCACTCATGCAAGCGGTCCTCTCTCTTATAATACGGCTGTACCCCTTCCTTGCTCATACGCTTAACCGTGTTCTCATGCAGCGGATAAAGGACCAACTGTGTAAATGCGCGCGTATCTGAAGTGACTGCTGCATGTTGAAGCTGTTCATCGGTCACATGCTCGAATGAATCGTAGAAAATCAGTGTCCCTTTCCGGCTTGCTGCAGGGGGTTCGTAACCGTAAGGAACCGTTGTATAATTTGCAGACATGATCTTCCTCCAGTCCGTTATAAATGCTTATTTGCTTTGGGTATCCTGCTCATCCTGATCCTTGTTCAAATCCACATAGAATGTCATTTTATTCTTGCCCGAACGCTTCGATTCATACAAGGCTTCATCAGCCATACGGATAATTTCACTCGGATTGCCGCTGTTTGTCGGATACTCGGCACCACCGATACTGCATCCAATGTGGATGCGCTCATACTCAATGATAAATGGTTTATTCAAGCTCTGGATAATCTCATGCGCATATGCTCTTGCCTCTTCTTTGGGATTAGGCCCAATGGAGCGGAGTACAATGAGAAATTCATCGCCGCCCAAACGAACCGTAATTCCCTTGTCGTGGCTGAGGGCCATCAGACGCTGGGCCACTTTTTGCAGCAGGACGTCTCCGGTTTGGTGTCCAAGGGTATCATTCACACTTTTGAATCCATCCAAATCCAGATAGAGGAAAGTCAATGTGTGATCCGTACTCTCCGTCTCAAGTGATTCCTCCAGATAAACTTCGAGCGCTGTCCGGTTCGGCAAACCTGTCAGTTGATCGTAATGGGCCAAGTTCTGCATGAAAACAAGTTCCGAGTCTTTATTGGTAAGCGCAGTTAGCATGCCCCCCAGCGAGCGGGACAACACTTCAATTTCCTTAATCCCCTTGTTCTCAGGAATCTGTACCTGATCACCTTCACGAAGTTGGTTTGCCACTTTGGTTAATCGGGTGATTGGCGATGAGATTAGGCGAGAAACCAGCCATCCAATGAGCGCAAACAACACGGTAACGGCAAGCCCAGCCCACACGTTAAACCATAACATGTCGGATACGGAAGCAAAAGCCGTTGATTTGACCTGGCGAACAACAACAGTCCAGCCAAGACCCGGATAATCCAGATGACCCTGGCTGTATGCGAGTCCAGTAACGTATTCCTTTCCGTCAGCCCACTTCTCTATGAACCAGCTCGTCTTGTTGATCTCCGCTGTTTCCATTCCGGACAACTTCAACGGTTTGCCAACCCATTCGTCAGGACCAAGCAGCACCGTATGCTCTCTCTTGCTTACAATGAACAATTCAATGTCCTTCTCCCGGTATTTCAAAGGCTCCAAGACGCCTTTCTCCACTTCTTTAGCCCATTCCCAGCTTAAATGCGCAGCCAGTACACCTGCAACCTCACCATTTTTATATTTCAAAGGAAAGCTGATATCGACAAATTGCAGTGGTTCTCCTGTTGGATTCGGAAGCAGATTGGCTAGCAGCACTGCGTTATGTACGTCTCCAATAAACTTACCCTTGATGCCTTCCTGATACACAGGCCGTTCGGATAAATTTTCACCGTGCAATATACCATCCGTTGAGGCTAACACTTTTCCTTTCGGATCCATGAATCCAACCCAGGAGAATGAGGGAAAGCTATTTTGTAGCTGATCCAGCAGCATCTGGATCTCAGCTGGCTCGAAGCGATCTTTAAGTGCAGCCATCTGGCCAAGCAGTTCCAGTTCTCCGGAACGCGCCCACATGAAGCGATCCAGCTTGTCTGTTGTTTGAGAAGCCGTGCCGGTTAGTGAATGACCGATCTCGGTTTCAACAGCGACTGCTGATTTTTGACTGAAAATATAACCGATCGTTAATGTCACCAGCAAAGACAATATAGCGAAGGTCACGGTAAGTATGGTTCTGAGTTTGTAAGACATGTTGGCCTCCAATAATCGGTGAAACCATCCTGCTTCTTTAACACGAAACATGCTGTAAAGGGCACACGCGATGTCACCTATTCGTTTTCATCTTTATCGGAAATAATGACTTGTTTTATTATACATGCCTTATGCATCTTTCGATTCCATATGCTCCGTCCATATTACTGTGTTTCTTCCATTCAAAGAATAGTCACGATTCTGTATATACATACTTGGGTTATGAATATAGAGAGCAAGCATATCATCCAATGATGAGATGAACATTCAGCATGTCTGTCGCACAGAGAGAACTTCAACTAGAAATTGGGGGTGTAATATTGAGCCTGCTTCATCTTGCTGTTATTTTCCCTTTTGCCATGGGGATTTTGCTTATGATGCTGAACCGCTTTTTCCGTAGAATACATATGGGGTGGCCGGTTCTTATCGTTCCGGTGCTGTTGTTCGGTTATTTTGCAAGCCTCATACCTTCCGTGTCTCAGCGAAATATGATATCCGGCTATGTGCCCTGGATTCCGTCACTGGACATCGGATTTAATCTATATCTGGATGGCTTAAGTCTGCTGCTAACACTACTTATTACCGGAATCGGGGTTCTGGTGGTGTTTTACTCCATCTACTACATGGACAAAAAAGAAGATTTGAACCGCTTCTATCTGTATTTGCTCATGTTTATGGGGGCCATGCTGGGCGTTGTACTGTCCGATAACATGATTGTATTGTACGGATTCTGGGAACTTACAAGTATCACGTCATTCTTGCTGATCGCGTTTCATTACAAACGCAAGGCTTCCACTTCAGGCGCACAAAAGTCATTTTTGATAACCGTGTTTGGCGGGTTTGCCATGTTAGCGGGATTTATGATGATGTACTTGATGACTGGAACGTTTAGTATCCGTGCAACCATTACGGAATGGGGACAGATTCAGGATAGTGCATTATTTTTGCCTGCATTGGTGCTGATCCTGATCGGTGCATTTACCAAATCCGCGCAGTTTCCCTTCCACATCTGGCTGCCGGATGCGATGGAAGCTCCAACTCCCGTCAGTGCATATCTGCATTCGGCCACAATGGTTAAGGCTGGCTTGTACGTTATAGCCCGCTTCACGCCCATCTTTGGGGGAGAGGGAACCTGGTTTTGGCTGGTCACTGGCGTAGGTCTTCTGACCTTGTGTTACGGATCGTTCCTTGCTGTGAAAAAGAACGACCTGAAGGCCATTCTCGCCTATTCCACGATCTCACAACTTGGATTAATCATGTCCCTGCTTGGCGTCGGCTCCGCTGCACTCTACTTCGGATATGGCGAGTCTTCTGCCGTTTATACCGTTGCCATCACAGCGGCCCTGCTTCATCTCTTCAATCACGCAACCTTCAAGGCAGCACTATTTATGGTCGTCGGCATTGTCGATCATGAAACAGGGACCCGCGATATTCGCAAGCTCGGAGGATTGGCTTCCTTTATGCCAATCACGTTCACTGTAGCGCTTGTAGGAGCACTTGCCATGGCGGGTATTCCGCCTTTCAACGGTTTCTTGAGTAAAGAGCTGTTCTTCCAAGCCATGGTTGAAGTGACACATCTGCGCATCTTCGGACTTGGCTCGTGGAGCATCCTGCTGCCTGTACTCGCCTGGCTCGCCAGCGTATTTACTTTAATCTATGCACTGATCATCGTGTTCAAAACGTTCCTCGGTAACCGCCGCACGGAGCTTCCGGCGGAGAAGCTGCATGAAGCGCCGGTTGGTATGCTGATTCCTCCGGTAATCCTCGGTGTACTTGTCATTACATTCGGACTTTTCCCGGATATGCTGGCTGGATCGCTTATTGAGCCTGCAATGGCCTCCGTGCTTCCAGCGCTGCTGGACGGAAACGAGCATTTTGATGTTCACTTCTCCTTATGGCACGGAATCACACCGGAATTAATCATGACCATCGGTGTCATTATTCTGGGTATCACGTTGTATAAACTATTACCTCGCTGGAGAAATGTGTATGAACATTACCCGCAGGGCCTGACCATTAACAATATGTATCACATCATTCTGGATAATGTGCAGCATTATGCCCGCAAATGGACAGAAGCTTACATGAACGGATCTGTCCGCAATTATCTGGTGTACATCTTCTCGTTCACGGTTGCACTGCTTGGATATGCCTTTTTCCGCTCAGGCGAGAATATTACCTGGAATTTCAAAGGGCATGCTCCCTTCTCATTCTATGAAGCAGCCCTGCTTGTCGCCCTGATTGCTGCTGCAGTCTCCATTCCTTTTGCGAAAAACAGACTCTCTGCGGTCATTATGACGGGTGCTGTCGGGTATCTGGTCACATTGCTATTCGTATTGTTCCGTGCACCCGATCTGGCATTGACCCAGATGATCGTGGAGACCGTATCGGTTGCGCTGTTCCTGCTGTGCTTCTACCATCTGCCTGAGCTTCGACGTGGACGGTCCAGCCGCAGGTATCTCAGTGTTAACATGATTGTCGCCATCGCAGTGGGTATTGTAATGACTTTCGTAGCTCTTGCCGCAAGTGGAACAGCCTCGCTGGAGAGCATCTCCAATTTCTTCATTCAGGAGAGCTATGACCTTGCAGGCGGTAAAAACGTCGTCAATGTACTGCTCGTAGACTTCCGGGGATTCGATACGATTCTGGAAATCATGGTGCTGGGGGTAGCCTCACTATCCATCTATTCCATGATTAATCTGAATCTTGAAGCCAGGGATCTTGGAGCGCGATTGAAATTCCGCAAAAAAGAAGAAACCAAAGATAACGATAATCTGGATGAAGAAGCAGATAATACGAAAAAATATGGCAATCAGGAACGCAGCTCCTCCACTTGGGATACCGTTCCCTTACAGAGTAACGATGTGCTGCTGCAAACGACAACCAAAGTCGTAGTCTTTATCATTTTGACGTTTGCGCTGCATTTGTTCTTCGCAGGACATCATAACCCCGGCGGCGGTTTCATTGGTGGATTGGTCACAGCCGCTGCTCTGGTTTTGATTGCTCTTGCATTCAGTACCGATACGGTACGCAAGGCGCTGCCCATTGATTTTCGTATGTTGACGGCCATTGGATTAGTTATTGCCCTGTTGACGGGGGCCGGCTCCTTTTTATTTGGGGTTCCCTTCCTCAGCCAGACCTTCGGTTATTTCGAACTTCCTTTGCTGGGAGAGACCGAGCTTGCTACCGCGATGCTGTTCGATCTCGGCGTGTATATCGCTGTCCTTGGTGTCACCATGACCATCATTCTACAGATCGGGGAGGATCGCTGATATGGAAATATTGATGTGCGTTGCCGTTGGCATACTGTTTGCCGTCGCCGTCTTTTTAATCTTGTCACGGAGCCTGCTCCGAATCGTACTAGGCATGTCCATCCTCACGCATGGGGTGCATCTGCTGCTGATTACAATGTCACGTCTGAAGACTGGTGCTCCTCCCTTGCTGGGAGAAAATGCAGAAAGCTATGTCGATCCGCTGCCCCAAGCGCTGATTTTGACTTCCATTGTCATCAATTTCGGGCTAACCGCTTTCTTCTTTGTTCTGTCCTACCGCTCTTATCTGAAATTGAGAACAGACGACATGGAAGAAGTAAGGGGGCGTCCATATGAATAATCTTGTGGTTCTACCTTTGCTGCTGCCGCTGATCACTAGTGTTATTACCATTTTGTTCTTCCGTAATGTCCGCATTCAGCGCACGGTTAGTGTCATGGGGACGCTTTTGACTGCTGCTGCATCAACCGTATTAATTACACAGGTCGCAAGCTCGGGCGTACAAACCCTTAATATGGGCGGCTGGGCCCCGCCATACGGTATCGTTCTGGTAGCGGATATGGTATCTGCCCTGCTTGTTGTGGCTGCTTCCATCATTGCTCTGGCATGTCTGCTGTATGCTTTTCGAAGCATTAACAAAGAGAGAGAAGAACATCATTTTTACGTTTTCTTTCACTTTCTGATTGCAGGCGTGAACGGTTCTTTTCTGACAGGCGACCTGTTCAATCTCTTTGTCTGTTTTGAACTGATGCTGATCTCTTCCTATGCGCTAATTGTGCTGGGAGGAACGGAAAGACAGCTTCGCGAAACGATTAAGTATGTCCTGATCAACATTGTTTCTTCCGCCTTGTTTGTCGCTTCCATCGGCTTCCTCTATTCGATAACAGGCACACTGAATATGGCGGACTTGTCCAATCGGATTTCCGAGGTGGGTCAGAGTGGTGTAATTACACTGATTGCAGTCCTGTTTCTCATTGTGTTCAGCATCAAGGCCGGCCTATTCCTTTTCTTCTGGCTATCAGGTTCGTATGCAGCTCCTCCTGCAGTGGTAACGGCTTTGTTCGCCGGATTGCTGACCAAAGTAGGCCTGTATGCGATTGTGCGCACATTCACGCTCATTTTTTATCATGATCCGGATTTCTTCAATGCCCTAATCGGCTGGATGGCTGGTGCAACCATGATTCTCGGGGTTATTGGCGCCATCTCCTATCGTGACGTGAACAAAATTTTGGTTTATAACGTGGTTGCAGGTGTCGGGTTTGTGGCCTTCGGCATGGCCGCTGCGAGTCGTCAGGCTCTGGAAGGGCTGCTCTTCTACATGCTGCATGACATGTTGATCAAAACGCTGCTCTTCCTGCTGGGAGGTGCCCTGATCGCCGTTGCGGGTACATCCAAACTTGAGAACATGGGTGGCTTGCTCCATCGTTATCCACTGCTTGGATGGATGTTCTTCATCAGCGCACTTGCACTGGCAGGTATTCCTCCATTCAGTGGTTTCCCGGGTAAGCTGCTGCTCTTCGAGGGTGGCTTGCAGGCTGGCCTTTACGGTCTTACGGGAATTGCGGTGCTCTCCAGCCTGCTGATGCTCTACTCGGTCCTGCGTATTTTCATTCAGGCCTTCTGGGGCGAACCGCCAGCAGGTATCGTTAGACGGCCTTACGCGGTAAACGGACTCTTGATCCCTGCCGGCATCCTGTTCGTATTTATTATCGTCATGGGCTTGGGGGCTGAAGGAATGTTTCAGCTAACCTCCCGCGCAGGCGACATTCTACTGCATCCCAATATTTATATTGATGCAGTATTGAAGGAGTAGATGCTTATGGCCTTTCAGATCATACTGAATCTTATCATTGCCTTTGTATGGATGTTTCTGAACAATGCCTGGAATGGCGTTGGTTTTCTTATTGGTTACCTGCTCGGTCTGCTGTTAATCGGAAGTATGCGGCGGTTCTTCCCCCAGCGCTTCTATATCGTTCGAGTCTGGGCCATCATGAAGCTGCTCTATCTGCTGTTCAAGGAATTAATACGAGCCAGTATTGAGGTTATTCGCCAGATTATCAAGCCCAGGCTTGAAATTCGTCCTGGCATTTTTACCTACCGGACTCAATTGTCCTCCGACTGGGAGGTTACCTTTTTATGCCTGCTCATCTCGCTGACACCAGGATCGTTACCACTTGAGATATCTGGGAACCAACGGAAGCTGTTCATTCATGCACTGGATATCAAGGATGAACAAAAAATGAGGGATGATATCAAAAATACGTTTGAAAAAGCCATTATGGAGGTGACGCGATAATGCTATCCTCAATGTTATTTATATCCCTGCTTGTACTGTCCTTGGCCATCCTGGGTTGCTTGTACCGTGTGCTGCGCGGTCCTTCCATGGCTGACCGGATTACGGCCCTGGATACCATCGGCATTAACGTCATCGCCATTGTAGCTGTGCTGTCCATGATGCTTCACACGCAAGCCTATCTGGATATCATTCTGCTGATTGGTATTCTTGCTTTTCTCAGTACAGTCGCATTCGCACGTTACATTGAACGGGGGGCGGTATTCAAAAATGAAGGAGATCGTTAATGGAACCGCCGAAATTGCTATCGGTCTGATTGTTCTGTGCGGAGCTTTACTGAGTGCACTTAGCGCCTTTGGACTCATACGATTACCAGACGTTTACCTGCGTGCGCATGCTGCGACTAAAAGTACAACACTCGGTGTGTTTTGCGTACTCATCGGAACATTTTTCTTCTTCTGGTACTTCGACAACTACATTAGTGCGCGCGTACTTCTTGGCATTGTGTTTGTCTTTATTACCGCTCCGGTTGCCGGGCATCTAAATGCACGCGCAGCCTATCGGACAGACGTTCCACTCTGGGAACAGAGCGTACAGGATGAGCTTGAACCGCTGCTCAAAGGTAAAAAAGTCAACCATGAAGCCAAGGATATGATGGAATAATGAAATGATGAAGACCACTTCAATTCCTATTAAAAAAATCAAAAACAACCCCGCAGCAACCGCACAAGGTCGTGTTGTTACGGGGTTGTTTTCGGCTTCAGTGACGCGGCTAAATTATAAAAACCTGTCCAGCCAATCATACGCCTTGGCACCGCTGATTTCGTGCCCGCCTGAAAAGAAGTCGGCACCCAGGACATCCAGCGCACCCTCTTGCGCATAGATCTTCTCCAATCTGGTGAATGCTTCTCTGGCCGCGGCCTGCGGAAATACCCGGTCGTCTGTTCCTGCTTCAATGAATAATGGTCTTGGCACGATCAGACCGATGATATCCGGCAGCTCCGCTTCCCGCAAGATACCTGGAATGTAATTATCAAGACAGTGATTTCGGTCCAAAATACTTGCTTGAAAGGTACTGGCATATCCGCTGATTATCGCCGCCCGGAATCTTACATCCAGCGCAGCCGTAAAGGCAGCAACGAGCCCTCCACCCGAAATGCCCATGATTCCAATCCTATCTGCATCAACTTCGGGGCGGGTAGACAAATAATCGAGTACCCTCATCGTCTCGTAGACACGATGTCCGGCCAGTGTCCGTCCGGCCATGAGCAGATGAGCTGCAATCTTCGTGCAGGAGCTGATTCCTGGCGCTTCATCCTTGTCCTCATCTAGTCTTCGATCACCGAATCCGAGCAATTCTGGTGCGGCAACCATGTACCCTCGCTGGACCAGGGATACGGCAAAATCCTTATGCAATCCCGGCGCGGCGGCTCGCGGTGAGCCGTCAGGCTCCATGCCGCATATCTCCCGGCTCCCATAACCATGTCCATGACAGGCAATCATGGCAGGCACAGGTGTATTTGTGTTACTTACCTCATTAGGAATCAATACGTATATTGGCATGCGCAAGCCTGCATAGGTCGTAATTTCCACGCGTTCCCTCACGTAACCCTCGCAGGCAATACGCTCCAGCACGACAGCATTCAACTCTGCATCATCAGCCGGGAAACCACCAAGTCGTGCACGTATTGCCGAACGCAGCTGTCCACTCCATTGTTCCAAAGGCTTTCCTGCCTGATATGCATAACGTCCGCGCTCAGTCGTTTGTTGTACCAGATAAGATTCAATCGCAGTCATGAATGGTATACCTCCTGGTTCATTCGCTGCACCAATCCATATGAATTAGAACATACTAGATGAACTAATGGATCAACATCCGTACTATTTTCCAGTACATTATAGTTCAAGCCCATGGCCCATGAATTGAATATTCATGCCGCATTACCCCGAAACCCTGCTATTCTTATAAAAAAAGAGACATTCCCCTAGCCTGCAATGCAGACTTCAGGAATCTCCCTTTATCATAAAGTAGCTACCTTATAGAAACTAGGAACATTTTGCATGCCGGGGAATCAGATCCATGTTGACCAAGCGTTATGTTTTTTGTCCTGGGAGCCACCAATTCCATCTTCCCATCAGCTTCATTAGTGCTGGCACGAGCAGCAAACGAATAACTGTGACATCAATGAACACCGCAGCAGTAATGCCAACGCCAAGCTGCTTCACTCCTTCCACATCTCCAAAGGCAAAAGGTATTGTCACAGCAAGCAGAATAGCAGCAGCCGATGTAATCAGACGACCTGTTGAAGCAAGTCCCTGCATGACCGCCTGGTCACTATCTCCTGTCAGACGATACAGCTCCTGTATCCGGCTGAGCATAAATACGCCATAGTCCATCGAAATACCGAAGACAAGTCCAGCGATAAACACTGGAATCATGATAGCAATCGCCGAGGGCTCCATTCCCAGATGACCCTGATTGAAGACCAGCACCAACACTCCAAAAGAAGCTGTCAGGCTGAGTATATTCATCAGTATTGCTTTGATTGGAATCAGCAGCGAACGAAATGCCATCAGCAGTACCATGTAATTAGATACAATTACGAAAACCAGCACCTTGGGCAGCTGTCCCAAAATTTCCTGCATAATCTCAACTTGGGAAGCAGCTTCTCCGCCATAACGAATAGGTATCCCCTGAGCACCTTGTTGCGCGTCCCGTTCCTTCATCATGTTCAGCCAGTCTGCAGCCTGTTCCGATCCGGCTGCTCCCTTAATGGTCACCACCAATCGAATAGCATCCTCCGATACATATGAGGAGAGAAGCGAATCGTGCAAGATCAGCTCGCTACTCGCTCCTCCAATCGGCGAGGTTCTGTTTTGTCCTGACCTGTACTTCTGATCCGTTCCCCAGACGGATTCAATCTGAAGAACATTCTCATCCTTTTGCAATTCCCTTACCTTTCGAAGTGCCATGTTCCAGTGTGATGCGGTTAACCTCTCTCCCGTTCCTCCGATGAGGATGTCAACCGAAGCGATGTCCTTTTGAGCGAAAACCTGCTGCATCCTCTCAGCAGCTTGTCTGGATTCTATGGTTGCTGGTAGTGAGGTTGCGTCCGGAATCGCCATCTCCAACTGCCTAACCGGAAGCACACAGAACAGCAGAATACCTGTACCCAACAAGGTCATCCGTATCGGTCGTTTCATCACTGTGCCAAACCATCGAAACCATATGGAGGGCTTACGCAGCGGCGTACGGTTTGAAAATTGCTTTTTTCGTTTAAAGATCCGCTGGGCATAGAGGGTAAGAATGGCTGGCAGCAAGGTCACATTGATTAACACGGATATCATCAGCACCGTCATGGCACCAAGCGAGACACTCAAAAACATGGGAAGTCTGATCCAGACGAGGGACAACAGACCAAGCAGCACACAAGCAGCAGAAAATAAAACAGCCCTTCCGGCTGTACGCAGTGTCCTCTGGATAATCTCATACGAACCATGTCCATGATCATGCGGAGACAACTGCATCTCATCCCTGAATCTGCTTAGAATGATCAGTGCAAAATCGATGCTTAACGCCATTCCCACCATCGGTATGACATTAATAACGAAATTCGAAAGTTCCACGTAATGCCCCATGAGAGAGGTCATACCCATGGCTGTGACCACACCGACGATACCCATAAATACAGCAGCAAGGGCTGCATATAAACCTCGAAAAGCAAAAAACAGAATAACCAGGGCAATGGGTAAGCCAACGATTTCCGCACGCTCCAGATCCCAAAAGCTCAATTGATTCACATCCTGCTGAACGACAGGTTTGCCGGTTAAACGAATCTTTCCTTGGTCACCTGCTGTATTCAGGGAACGAAGCTGCTGGGTGGGAGCATTCATCCGGTGCGCCGGTACATCAAAATCCAGGAGTGCATATGCCGTGCCATCCCGCATCATTGCGCTTCTTCCAGCCTCAAGCGGAGAGATTATGGTTGTAATATGGGGCAGCGTGGCTACCTCCTGTAAATGTCGGTTGACCCAATTCCGAAATTCTGCTGGAGAAGTGCCTGTCTGTTTTTCATAAACGACAATAATCGGATCATCCGGAATTCCGAAGTCTTCCTTGAGAATACGTTCAATATGCTGTGCATCTCCATGAATCCGTTTCAACCCATGATCCTGAAGAACACCGGGCAGATTCCATGCCCATACGGCGGATACCCCGATAATAAAAACCCAGCTGATCATGATGAACCGTGGATATCGGCCTATGAGGTAAGCAAGGCTGCGATAAACCATATCCAAGCTCCTCTTCTATCAGATTGGCATTTCATTCATCATTTATGATGGCTAGCAGGGCCGTACAATACAATCAAGTAACACACCAGAATAGTACAAGTCTATTCAACCCAGAATGAGTTTATGTTCAGCAAACAAGGAAAGACGGACAAGACCTGCACGTTCGCACAGGTTGTCCGTCTTGATTAATCGATTTAGATAATTAACATGAGGGATCCCATATGAAAAGATGAAAAGTGAATCACCAAGTGAATACCTTATACAGGCCGAACTACCGTAAATCGCTCACCAAGTTTAGCGTAATCATTGCCCGCAAGCCGGCTTACAGGCTTAAGATGATCCATCAAAATGTAGTGATGCGCGGGGTCATACACTTTTTCATTAAAGTGATACTGTACGATGCGAACGAGAAGCAGATCCGTTACAGGTTTTCCTTCGTCATTAGACACCGGAATATGCTGATACAGACGGCATTCCATGCGGATCAGTTCCTGTATTCCGGGAACCGCCACAACTGAACTGGGCACCGTGGTCAGGCTGGTTCGCTCCAGCTCGCTCTCATGCGGCTCAAGCAGTGCTGCTGTCTCGTTCATATCGTTAACAATCGATTCATCGCAGATATGTACGACCAGCTCTTGCCCTGTAATCGCATTGCGGGCGGTATCTTTCATCACTCCATCCTTACGGTTAATAGAAATGGACAACAGTGGCGGATCGGAGCTAACGACATTAAAGAAACTGAACGGAGCTGCATTCACGACGCTGCCGTCCTCTGAAATGGTTGTCACAAAAGCAATCGGTCGCGGAACGACCGAACCACTCATTAATTTATAATTATCCCTGCTCGTCAGATCATTTGGATTCAATGTATACATCATCGACCTATCCCCTTTCTTAATCGGGAACGGATGGTTCCCCTACGGACACTGTTACTTCGTAAGTATATATCGGGTCATACTAAAAAAACAAAAAACTCTCTGATGCCCATGGACACCAGAGAGTTGTAAGATGATATGCAGCACATATCATGTGCCATTTCATTTATTTAACAATGCTCTTCTGGATATCTTCCAGAATTTGCGTGTTTGCTTGCACTCCGCTATACAACCAGCTGCTTGTGCTCTCAAACTCGTATACTTCTCCGTTTTTCACAGCAGGAATACTTTGCCAGACTGCATCCTTCAACGCTTCTGCTCCTGTTCCCTTATCACTGTTAACCAGGAAGAGATAGTCAGCATTCATATCTGCGATTCTTTCCAAGGAAACCTCGGACCAGTTCCCTGTTGCTTTTGCCGATATTTCCTTCACAACTTCTGGCTGCTGCAGTCCGAGCTCATTGTACATGACTTCACCACTGGAGACATTGTTACTAACCACATAAAACTTGTTATTGAAGAGCCAGAGTGCTGCTGCAGTTTTCGTACCACCTGTTGCGGCAGCCACCTTTTCCTTAATTTCTTTTGCTTTTGCATCATAATCGTCAAGCGCTTTTTGAGCTTCATCTGATTTGTTCAACAGCTCACCTATTTTCAATAGGGCCTGACGCCAATCCTTGTTCACATCATCACCAAGTACATACGTTGGGGCAATTTTATTGTATTGTTCGTACTTCTCCCCTTCTACTGTACTCTCCGAACCCATAATGATTAGATCCGGCGAGAAGCTGGCAACAGCTTCAAAAGGAAGTTCGCTTGCAATAGTAGGGACTCCATTCAGAGTTCCTTGAAGATAATCCTGCACACTGCTGCCATCACGTGCTGACCACTGAGCAGCTGGCTTAACGCCAAGTGTTACCAGATGATCTTCCAGATAGGAAGCGATAATGCGCTGTGGATTAGCTGGAATCGTCACATCATGACCCTGTGCATCTTTTACAGTGCGTTCTGTTGGAGCTTCTGTCTGTGTCTCCGTCTCCGATGTTGTATTCGTCTCTCCTGCTGCAGTTCCATTATCTGCAGATTTCGTTCCGCATGCAGCCAGCCACAATGACATGACCATAATCGTGATTAGCAGCATGATCCCTTTTCTATTGTTCTTCAACACGTGATTATCCCCTTTCATGATGAACACCTCAATATGAGCTGGTATGGCAATGTAAAAGAGCCCTATACCCTTCGGTATATAATCCCTGTATGTACTTGTCCATTTCCATTGACAATGATAATTGTTATCAACTGAGTTGTCAATCCGGTTTTACCATTACCACGTTCATTATCTCGTGCTCCATTCACCTTTGGGCGAATGCCGCCATATGATGTTTTCAGAATATGACGACAGGAAGGATGTTCATAGATGGATTACATCAATCATACTTATGCAGGTTACGGAGAAGACCGCTCTGTTCAATTTCCATTATTCCCGGGTGGCAGCCAGGGAGGGCAGCCTATTCAAGGAATCCCCGGTGGACAGGGATCGTTTCCCCCATACTTTCCAGGTGGAACCACCGGCGGACAGCCGCCGTTCTTTCCAGGAGGAGGCCAAGGTACGGTTCCAGGCGTTCCCGCACAGTTGTCGCAAGGCAATCTGCCCACCTTGTTAAGCGCCTATCCACGTCCGGTTGGGCAGCCACCAGCTGAGATGGTATTTCTATATAATCTGATCAAAAGCAGCCCCGGTCTTCTGCCATTGTTTATCCAGCAGCAACCACAGAATTTGACCCAGGCTGTGCAATTCGCCCAAACAGGCGTAACTGCCCCAAGGGATCAGAATCAGCGTGTACTGCCGAATTTCTGTTACAACCGGTGGTCCCTTGTATTCACAACCAATGACGTCTTTCTTATGTGGCCTGTCACTAATATCTTTGGTTTTGTCGTCGGTTACTTCTATCCGTTCCTGACCCCTGGCATTCTGCTTAATACACAAATCTTGTTCGCTCTTTGCTAGCACACAAAGCGCCCCACCCGAAGTATTGAGCTTCGAATGGGGCACTTAAATTGTTTATTGGGTCTGCTGAGGGTGCCCACGCTTACCGACCATAACCAAATAGATCAGTAAGGCACCAAGATCCGCACATGCGATAACGATCCCCATTGGTACGGCGGTTCCCTCTCCTCCCAAACCGACGAGGGGAGCTACGATCCCGCCAAACAGGAATGTCATGACCCCGATAAGTGCAGAGGCACTGCCAGCTGACTTCTCCTGGTTAGCCATGGCCAGCGCGAAGGAAGCCGTGTTGACGAGACCTACACTGGAAACGACAAGAAATAACGGAACCAGGATGGAGATCAGATTGCCTCCCATTAGGATCGCAATGAGCAGAGATGTGCCTCCCACAGCAGCGGCCACGAGGCCTGCTATGAGCAAACGCGTTTCGGACACTTTCCCCGCCAATCTACCAGCAATCTGGCTTGCCAGAATGATTCCGAGACCATTAACGGCGAAGCAGATACTGAACATTTGCGGAGAGACGCCGTAAATCTTTTGCAGTACAAATGGTGAACCCGATATGTACGCAAACATTCCCGCTGCTACAAATCCTTGAGTCAATGCATATCCCATGAACAGACGGTCCGCTGCGATCTGCCGGAATGTGACCAGAGTCTGCTTCAACCCTCCGCTGGATCTTCGTTCGGACGGCAGGGTCTCTCCAAGTCCAAAAATAACGGCCAGTAACGTAAGCACCCCAATAAGACTTAATAAGATAAAGACACCACGCCATGAAGTATAAGCAAGCAGCTGTCCACCGATAATCGGTGCTGCGATAGGCGCTACCCCGTTAATAAGCATCAGCAGGGAGAAGAACCGGGTTAACTCCGGACCCGAATACACATCTCTTACCACTGCCCGGGATATAACAATTCCGGCTGCGCCTGCAGCCCCCTGAATAAAACGCAGCACAACAAAAGAACCCATTGTCGGACTCACCAGACATAGTATAGAAGCAATCGTATATAGCACAAGTCCTGCAATGAGCGGCGTACGACGTCCTCGTACATCACTAAGGGGACCTGCCAGCAGCTGCCCGGCAGCAAGCCCGACCATACAGGCTGTTAAGCTGAGCTGTGCATACGAAGGAGAGGAATTGAAATTCTCAGCCAGTGTAGGCAGTGCGGGCAGATACATATCCAAGGACAACGGACCGAAGGCCGACAGTGTCCCCAATATTAATGCCATACGCACACGTGATGATGATTGGTTATTTAAGGATGCTGATGAACTATTCATAGGGATTAAACTGTTCCTTTCCTTACGATGTTTCCTGTTTACTTAGTGTTCTCCATCTCCAAGCAGCCGAAGCAGGTTGGATGGCAGTGTAAACTGCTGATTGTTAATGATAATGCGGCGCAGCTCCTCCTCATCCCGTTCATTCTCTGCATCCTTGATCTCTTGTATCTCCCGATGAAGCCTCTCCATCTGTTGATCAAGCGCATTGGCGGAATCTGCTGCACTTTTTAATTCCTTGGTCAGACGTTCAGGAACGTCCTTATTGTATTTATAAAAGATTTTATGTTCAAGGCTCGCCCAGAAATCCATGGCAATGGTACGGATCTGAATCTCAACGCAGGCACGCTCTTCACCATTGGACATATAAACAGGCACATCCACCAAAAGGTGCAAGCTTTGATAGCCATTGGGCTTCGGATTCTGGATATAGTCCTTCACTTCAAGCACACGCAGATCACTTTGATTGCACAGCATATCCTTGATCCGATAGATGTCCGAGATAAAGGAGCATGTGATACGAACGCCGGCAATGTCCTTGATGTTTTTCTTGATGCTTTCGAAGGTCAGCTCGTGATTTTTGCGAAACATCTTGTTCATGATACTTTCGGGAGACTTCAACCTGGATTTCGTATGCTCAATCGGGCTGTAATCATGCAAGGACTGAAACTCTTCCTTTAAAACTTCAATTTTGGTTTCCATCTGATCGAGAGCAAATTTATAAATCATCATGAATCTGGTAATTTCGTATTTGAATTTCTTGAATTGGTCAATCGGATGTGGAGCGTTCATCATCGTTTTCTTCCTTTCTTTTATGCACACTTGAGTAATTTACAGATATAAGAATTCAGGCGGCCCGCACCTGTCTCTGATTCATTATAAAACATATGGAGCCAATAAACGAATTTGTGTCACGTGGGCAGTTAGCATGAACAAGAGGTATGGGATCAGATTTTTGACACATGCTACATGGTATTCCATGCTCTATACCTTGTCATATCTACATCTATTGACCATGAAAGAGGCTGATTTTTTTTGCTGTATCAAGTGACCTATTCCTCTAATGAATTCCGGGTTAAAGCGTATATGTATCTGCCCGAAGGCTGTATAATCTCTTCTTCTTGCCACAAGCAAGAGACGAAGGAACATATTGAAGCATGCAGCACGGACTTATTACATGATGTGAAATTCCGGCTGCTGGCAACTCGTTATCCTCCAACGCAAATCAATAACCTTAAGCAAGAAAGTTGGCCTGTTCTTATCTATTGTCGCGGAGGCTTTGGCAACTATGGCGGTGTAAAAACGGCCTGGGTGGAGCAGTTTGCGCACAAAGGGTACATCGTGTTCGCTCCCTCCTATCGCGGGAATGAGGGCAGCGAAGGGCGGGACGAGTATGGTGGACATGATATTGAAGACGTGCGAGCCGTATACCGGCTAGTACAAGCACTTCCATATGCCGATTCCTCGCGTATTTCGCTTATGGGATTCTCCCGCGGGGCCATCAATGCCGTGCATACAGCTACCTTTTTCAACGAAGGCCCCCACCATGTACATAAACTTGTGTTGTGGAGCGGAGTTGCCGATGTCGAACGGACATATCAGGAACGAACCGACCTAAGACGCACATTGAAACGGATTCTGGGCGGATCGCCCCGTGCTGTTCCCGAAGCCTATCTTGCCCGTTCTCCGCTGGCTGCCGCCTCCAAGCTTCGCTGTCCCGTATTGATCATGCATGGTACAGAAGATACTCAAGTCAACTATAGTCATGGAACCCGGATGTATCATTGGTTGAAGCGAAGAGGAATCGAAGTGACCTTTCATGCCTATGCGGGACAGAATCACTTGTTCCATGACCGTATCCATGCAGCCGCGGTAAACAACATGTTTGATTGGCTTGCTTCACCTTAATTCCACACCATAAGTGAACGTACCGTCTTTATTTTATGAGATGATGCTGTATACTTGAGGGGTTGAGCATTTCTTGAAAGGACGGATTCACCATGCAGCAACCTCTGCAAAAGTATTCACTTCTGCTTCTATGTCTAGCGGCCGGAATGGTCGATGTCATTGGATATCTGGGACTGGGGCATGTACTTACCGCGAATATGACCGGCAATATCGTACTGCTTGGAATCGCGATAGCCCGTGCGCAGGAGTTTATCGTGCTGCGTTCCCTTATTGCTCTGGCGGGCTTCATTGCCGGCAATGCCATTGCCGCACGCATGATCGGTACCAACCATACCAAAAACGGATGGTCACCCCGTGTAACCCGTGTTTTTGTTGTCGAAAGCATCCTGCTTCTGATATTCGCGATCGTTATGGTCAGCCCTTATTCAGAACAGCTTGCCTATCTGTTAATCGCCATACTAGCTGCTGCTATGGGAATGCAGACTACAGCTGCACGGCGGATCGGTATCGCCGGGATCTCCACCACTGTGCTGACAAACAATCTTGCCGCAGTCGTCGAAGATGCCGTAAGCATTATGCAGCGTCTCCGGCACACGAGTATAGGTTCACTGATGAAGGCTTTATCCAATGACTCGTACTTGCGGGTGTTTGCCGTAATCATTTATCTGATTGGTGTCATTGTCGCGGCGCTTATGTTTCATAACATTCCTATGATTGCGGTCTGGATACCTGTTGTCGTGGTTGGAGGCGTGACTTTGCTTGCCCTAGACCGGTTTAACGATCAGCAAGATGGTACAGCAGAACGTTAACATTCGAGTTTGATCTGACATGTCAATCTTCATACGAAACATTCTGGGAGGCATGGAGTATTAGTATTCATTTCAGATATTCTCCATTCGTTTATCGGTTACCATCTCCGGTTATTCGGGATGCCTCCTTCCGAATTAGCTGTACCAGATGCTGCGCTGCAGGTGATAACACCTCACCAGCTCGGGTACACACGGCAATCTTATTTTTCAGATGAATTCCTCGGACATATACACGTGAAAGACGGCCCTCACGCACATCTTCCTTTACGACCAATGAGGATATAAAATTGGCTCCGTAACCGGCCTTTACCGCACTGATCGTTTCATTCAACCCGTTGAACTGCAGCGCAATCCGAGGAGCAGCCACGTTGTTCATACTGCATAGTGAGATTAGCCGCTCACGCGTCGCACTGCCTTCTTCACGCATGATGAAGGGTTCTGCTACCATCTGGGCCAAGTCTACTTCCCGATCCGCATACGGATGCGCTGGATGCACGACAAACCACATGTCATCCTCAAACAATTCATCCCAATGTACCCCTTGATGTGTAACTCCGCTTCCACCGTATACGGCAATCTCAGCCTCATATCGCAGCAGTTGATCAAAAGCCATCCGGGTATTGGTCGTACTGACCACAAGTTCTACATCTTCGTGCGTTTGCTTGAACTTCGCAATCCACCCAGGCAGCAAAAAATTAGAAGGCAAGTACGTTGCCGTTAATCGAATGATGCCTTTTTTCCCTTCCCGCATATCCTGCACAAAGTTTTCCACATCCTGTTCAAGCAAAAACAGACGTTCTGCGTATTCTTTTAACTGCACACCCACATCGGTAAGCACCAGTCGTCTACCCTCTGAAACAAATAAACGAATGCCCAGCTCATGTTCAAATTTCTTCACCTGTGACGAGACCGCAGGCTGGCTAATATTCAGTTCTTCTGCGGCGCGGGTAACGCCGCCATATCTTACGATGGCATGGAATAGTCGTAGTCCGTGCAAATTCATTTCCGTCACTCCTATGTCTTCGATACATAAGTTTAATTTATGTTTTCATATATTATATATATTTTATTTATACATTTGTAATCATTATAGTTGAATTATGAAATTCAAACTATCGTTTTTGGAAAGGAAGAAGCCTTTATGAAAAACACTGAACATTCTTCTCTTGAGCACACTTGGAGTCAGGTCGACGACTATTTGAATCAATTGCTTATTCCCTCGGATCCTCTGCTGGAACAAACGCTTCGCAGGAACACGGAAGCCGGATTGCCAGCCCATGATGTTGCCCCTAACCAAGGTAAATTCCTTCAACTGCTGCTTCAAATCCATGGATCAGCACGTGTGCTTGAAATAGGTACGCTGGGTGCCTACAGCACGATCTGGATGGCAAGAGCACTGCCTGAGCACGGAAAAGTCGTTACGCTAGAAGCTGATCCACATCATGCGGAAATCGCACGCACCAATCTGGTGCAGGCCGGGCTGATCGACAAGGTTGATCTGAGAATTGGACCTGCATTAACAACCCTTCCTGACGTTCAAGAAGACTACAGAGAGCCTTTTGATCTGATCTTCATTGATGCAGACAAACCGAGCAATCCCGATTACCTCCGGTGGGCGCTCCGTCTGTCCCGGCCGGGAAGTCTGATTATCGGGGATAACATCGTCAGAGATGGCGAAGTGATCCATGCAGAGAGTGCAGACCCCAGAGTTCAGGGCGTACGTCAGTTCCTGAAGCTGATCGCCGATCACCCTCGTCTTGAAGCAACTGCACTGCAAACGGTAGGCAGCAAAGGGTATGATGGATTGGTCATCGCTCGTGTCATTGCGTAATTCTGTCTTATGACAAAATAAACAGTGGTCAATTCTTCCGCAAATCCCCCTTTCCTGTTACACTGGAATCACTGCAATGGTAACGACTGGGGGATTACAATTGAGAGTTTTACGACAGATTCATGCTGAGATTCGGGGTTGGTCCCGAAATATTCAACTCTTTTTTCTGGCAAGCATCCTGTATCAGATCGGAAATGGCATGTTCTCGGTTTTGTACAATCTGTACATTCAGGGTCTAGGCTACAATGATACAATGAACGGCCAGATCGTAAGTATTCAATCGTTAGCCACAGCGATCATGTTTGTACCTATCGGACTTGGTGGTGATCGTTTCAGCCGAAAAAGACTGCTAATCGCAGGGGCTTTATTCAGCGGAATCTTTCTTATCGGCCGGTCGTTTGATTATTCGGCGAGCGGCCTGATCTGGTTCGCTGTATTTTCAGGACTATTCGCAGGCGTATTTCAGGTCCTGGCCATTCCTTTTCTCGCCGAAAATGTGAAGAAGAGTCAGCGGTTGAAGATGTTCAGCTACTACTCCTCCCTTGTGCTTGCCTCGCAGGTGCTTGGAAGTCTAGGCGGTGGGGTGTTTGCCGACCTTCTGCACACACTGGGAATCGCCAAGGTTACTGGACTGCAAACCGTATTGTTCATTGGGGGTGCAGCAACTCTGGCCGCATTTATTCCGATGCTGTTTGTATCCGATGATAAAACTCCCGCACAGACTGTCACTACTGGTGCGGTTCCTGCGGTGGTTGCCTCTGAGGATAAAAATCTGCCTGCTACCGAACAGCCTGGGAAATTACCGGACAAAAAGAATGACTCCCGACTGATTGGTCAGTTTGTTATTACTCAATTACTGATTGGGTTCGGCTCCGGGCTGGTTGTCCCTTACCTGAATTTGTATTTTACCAACCGCTTTTCCGTTTCGCTAAGTGCGATGAGCTTACTTATTTCGCTTGGACAAATTATGACGATCGTCTCCATGCTCATCGGGCCGACGCTTGCCGCCAAAGTCGGAAGTGTCCGAGCTGTAGTCCTATTTCAGGTGTTTTCCCTTCCATTTTTGTTGTTGACCGGTTTCACTAACGTACTTTTCATTGCTTCGGTCAGCTTTTTGTTCAGACAAGCTTTGATGAATGCAGCGAATCCGATTCAATCTGCCATTCTGGTAGACAGAGTTTCCGACAAGCGTCGCGGAATTGCCAATTCCCTGATGCAAACTGCATTTATGATTGGGTGGGCAACGATGGGGCCTGTCCAATCCTACCTCGTAACCACATACGGCACGTACTGGGGATACGCCATTACGTTTAGTATTACGGGCGGTTTATACGTGATTTCCTCGCTGATGTACTATATGATGTTTAAAGAACCCAAACCTTCAGCACGTGTTCGGTTAAACTAATCAAGCTGTAGCAAGTTCGCTTAACATGTCGTAGTCCGTCCATAAATAGTGAACTTTCAGAGGACGTATTTTATCATCAGGAGTGATCACACATGGTTCATACTCTTAGTTCAGACTCATACTTACTATCGATACAACCTGATCCAGCAGAAAGACCAAGCGGATGGAACTGATGCATAAGCTCAGTCCCTCCGCCTTTTACCGGTTCATTCTTAGTCTGTGCGTCTCGGTACTCGGCGGACTTCTGTTCACTGCTATCCACACCCCGATTCCCTGGCTGCTCGGCCCCATGGTATTTATGCTGCTTGGATCTCAGGTCGTTAAACTGCCGCTCCTGTGGCCTACATCCATCCGGGATTATGGGATTCTGATCGTCGGTTATTCGATCGGGTTGTCTCTGACAGCAGATGCATTACAGGGCATTCTCCACCAGCTTCCCGTGATGCTGCTCATGACCCTGCTGTTGATTGGATTATGTACGCTAACCGCATACATCGCATCCAAGCTGACTGATTTTGACTTCCCTTCTCTCCTGGTCGGTAGTATTCCAGGCGGGTTGTCCCAAATGGTATCGCTTGCGGAAGAAATGAAGTCCATTAATCTGACGCTGGTCACCTTCTTGCAAGTGACTCGGTTGATCTTGATTGTATTCTGTGTGCCTTTCCTGGTGTTCAGTCCATGGATTGGCGGTGCGGCGAGCGCTGCAGCTGATCCTCAAGCGGCCCAGGCTGCGTCATGGATGAATCTCTTTCCGGAGATTCTACTCTATGGTCCGCTCTGTATAGCTGGTGCCTGGGCTGCTCGTAAGCTTCGTTTTCCTACAGCGTTTATGCTCGGGCCAATGATTGTTATGTGTGTCATTCATCTGACTACAACCATGCAAATATCACCCTTGCCTTCCTCCTTGCTGAATGTTTCGCAGCTGATGATTGGCAGTCATGTGGGTCTCATGCTAAGGCCTCAGCATCTACAGCGCAAAACACAGACCATTACCCTCGCTGTGCTCAGCAGTGTTCTCCTCATTGCGGGCTCGCTTGGGTTAAGTTATGTACTGATGCAGCTGTTTTCTCTTTCAGCCGCTACCTCCCTGCTAAGCATGGCGCCAGGTGGAATGGATCAGATGAGTATCATGGCTCATGAAGTAAATGCCAACTTGTCCGTGGTGTCAGGCTATCAGCTGTTCAGGATCCTTTTTATTTTCTTCATTGTATCCTCCGTGCTAAAGCTGCTTCTCACACACATGCTGAAGAATAAAGAAGAGCGTGCTCATTCCTCCAGATCCTGAGGGACAAGCACACCAAAAAAAGAGTATCCCTTGGTTGTTATCCATGGATACTCTTTGGTTTGATTTTACACGTTGAACTTGTTTCGTACAGGGTTCATTCTTCTTAGACACTTATGAGTACATACGATTATACATCCAGCTGACCACACCTACTGCAACCACTGCAGAAGTAATAACAAAAACATAATAGCGCGTTTTACTTTTCGATCCAGAAGTTTGCTTATCATAGAAGTCCGAGTTTCGTCGATAGAATCCCATCCACAGTTCAGCGATCATATTCGCTGTCATGACCAGAAATTGTTTGACCAGATGCATTAATCCCATGCTCCTCTCTACTCATATAACTTCCATAATAAGTATAATTACCCTTTTTCAATAAAACAACTTCACGTTAGAATCCGGGTTTCGTTTCTTCTTCCAATCGTTTCAAAATATGAAAAGCCTCCTGATCCGAATCTCCACACATATCAACCGAAGCCTGTAATCCACTGCAAACAGCCGGACGATCCGGATGACCAAAGATGCTGCATCGATTATCGGCTGTCAGTTGTACGCACCGTACACCTGCCGGTTTACCATCTTCCATGCCTGGTATCGGTGAAGAGATGGATATGGCGATACAACATGCGGCACAGCCTGTCCTGCATTCCAAAGTAACTCCCCCTTCCAACAGTTGTATCCTAATACATAGATATCATTCACGATTCACCCAAGTCCAGGTACGTGCCAGTCCTTGGGCAATCCTGCGGTTCATGGCACGATTGACGAAGTATCCCCCATGACTGAGTGGATTCCAGCTCCCAATCAAACCACCTGAGTTAATTTCTATATCTTCCTTGACCGCGGCTTCATAAGCCGGATCGATAGGTCGTAATGGATATCCGAGAATATCGTCCCGATCATAAAAATTAACCCATTCCCCCTCCAGCCCGGGAAAGTACTGCTGTGCAGCCATGGAGGAAGGTACCTGAATCGGACTGCTAAAGTCATGATAACGTAGACTCCAGAGTGGCAGCGTCGTTCCAAACGAATAGAAATTGGTTAATGTATCTCCCCGCTCCAATGCAGAGGTTACATCCACGATCGATGGAACGCGGCTCGATGGAAACTGGAGATCATAAAAAAAATTACTGGCAATGACAGCACCCAGGCTATGAGCAATCACGCAGAGCGGAGTTTCGGGACCGTTGCGCTGTGCGAGTACATGCATGGCTCGGTTGAGGGTCCTGTGTACAGCGTCATAATTATGGCCTTGATGCTCAACTGGCTGATAGGCGACAGCATCCGCCAGATAGTGGATCACAAATCTGCGCAGCACCTGATAATTCAACTGCTGAGAGCTTACCAGCTGTTGGAACAGCGCCTCTTCCCTCTCTTCAAAGACATCCGCCCAGAAGACCGGCTCAATGTCCAAATATTTCTCCGCTGCTCCACGCATGACCATCACTTGGTCAAATTCCTTATGCAAACGTGAAATCAATTTATCCGCATAATCATCCTTTTGCATACCCAGTCCATGTATAACCATCACTGCTACACGCGTCATGGCTCTCCTCCTATCGTTCTTCGCACTAGGAACTCTCCTCAGAACCATATGAATAATTCATCCGTAACATGCATACACGCGGTGATCAACGATAGTCTATTTTAAATTTTAGTTATACATAGTGTATCATGACCCCAAAGAAAAACGAACCAGTTCCAGGCTCGCAGACCTGTACTGGTTCGTTTTGAATAGAAGAAAGCAAATATTTTAAAAGCTCAGGTGGGTAATTATCCCTTCAAATGAACGGTTAGTATACCATTGCGATTCGATGAAACGTCACCAGTAGTGACTTCTACCCGATCAACCATATCCTGACCATCCGGAATAATGATTGGTGTAATGAGCGGATGTCCAGCAGCTTCAATGACATTACGATCAAATTCGAGCAGCGTCTGTCCGGCTCTAACATGTTCACCAGCTTCGACGTGCATGTTGAAGCCCTCGCCTTTCAGTGATACCGTGTTGATCCCAACATGGATCAAAATTTGCAAGCCGCTTGCATGTTCCAGAATGACCGCATGTTTGCTCTTGATAACATGTGCAACCTGGGCATCAAACGGGGCAACCACTCGATTGCCTGAAGGTTCAATGGCTACCCCTTCACCCATCTGTTTCTCGGCAAAAGCCGGATCCGGTACCTGGTCCAGCGGAACCGCTGTTCCTGTTAATGGGGCCATGACTTCCAGCGTGTTCACCGGTTCGTCTCCCACTTGTGCATTTGTGCGTGTCCGTTCGGCTGCGGCTGCTTCCTCACCCGAAACCGCTGTATTGCTCGCAGAGACTGCGGTTGTTTTGCTTCCGGTTACTGCTTCAGCGTTAGTGCTGCGATCTTGCTTTCTCAACTTCGCTCTGCCGAAAATCACCGTCAGAACGAATGGAACGATGAGCACAATCGCCATGCCAATGAAGAACACTCCCCATTTGTTCGGGAAGATGGACAGGAATCCGGGAACTCCACCTACACCGATGGAGGTCGCCTGGACATTATTCATGGTCAACAGAACGCCACCAATGGCTGAACCTACCATACCGAAGATAAACGGATAACGATAACGGATGTTTACCCCGAAGATGGCAGGCTCCGTAACACCGAGGAAAGCTGATACGGATGAAGTAGCCGCAAGCCCGCGCATCTTCTGTTCGCGTAGAACCAGCATCATCGCAAGTGCTGCAGAGCCTTGGGCGATATTGGACAGCGCCAGCATCGGCCACAAGAATGTACCTCCCTGACTACCAATCAATTGTACATCGACCGCCAGGAACGTATGGTGCATACCGGTAATAACCAGCAATGCATACAGACCACCATAGATTAGACCTCCAAGGGCCGCATAGGATTCATAAATATAAATCAGGCCAGATGTAATCGCATTCGCAATGGCGAATGTAACGGGACCAATGATGGTAAATGCAAGGAATCCGGTAACAAGTAACGTTATAGGGGCAACGACTAGCAGCTTGACGGAGTCATGCACCCTTTTGTTCAGGAAAATCTCAATTTTGGCCAGCAGGTAAGCTGAAACCAATACCGGCAGAACCTGGCCTTGATAACCAATCTTCTCAATGTGCCAGCCGAAGAGATTCCAGGTCGGCACGGTACCTTCATTTACTGCATTCGCATAGCTGTAAGCACTCAGCAGATCAGGGTGCACCAGGATCAGCCCAAGCACAATCCCCAGCAGCGGGCTTCCGCCGAATCTTTTTACTGCTGCCCATCCAATTAAGGCAGGAAGGAAGGTAAAGGCAGTGCTTGCAATGGTATTAATGATGGACGCCAGGTCCTTCCATGCCGGGTAGACATCAACCAGCGATTGTTCATCAAAAAATATGCCCGGTCCTGTCAAAATATTGTTGATTCCGAGCAGGAGACCTGCCGTAATAATGGCAGGCAGGATCGGAATAAAAATGTCTGACAGCGTTTTGATTGCGCGTTGGATCGGATTTTGCTTTTTGCCGGCAGCTGCCTTCACATCGTCCTTGGACGCACGGTCACCGCCGGTAATCTGGATCATCTCATCGTATACCTTATCGACAAGTCCAGGTCCGATAACAACCTGGAATTGTCCTTGCGATGAAAATTGCCCTTTGACCAGGTCATTCTGATCCAGACCTTCAGTATCCACTTTACTCTCATCATACAAGGCGAACCGGAGTCGTGTGACACAGTGCGTCGCAGCTTCGATGTTTTCTTTTCCACCGACTGCCCGTACGATCTCCTCAACCTGTTTTCTATCGATTGCCATGTTGTCACTTCCTATTTAGATAATGTAATTTAGTCCTGTTGTGGTACAAGCCACATATAAGAAGCGTACGGACTAAGTGAGATCACTTGATCCAGAGCAGGTGCCACGTCTGTGTTGCCAATAAGCAGTTCAGCCATTTTACCGGATACATGATCATTCCAGACCGCTGCTGGGAGTGAGAAGGATACTTCTCTCTCGCTGAAGTTGGACACAACGATCAATGTTGCATTGCCATTTGTCCGGGCATAAGCGAATACTTCGGGATGTGCATCATCCAGGCGCTCATACAGACCGTCTGTCAGTACGGGGATCTGTTTGCGCAGCGCAATGAGCTTGCGATAGTGATAGTAGATCGAATTCGGATCAGCCAATTGTTCAGCTACATTTGTCGAAGGGTAACGTTCATCTACTTTGATCCAAGGTGTACCTGTTGTGAATCCGGCGTTCTTGCTGTCATCCCATTGCATCGGCGTTCGGGAGTTGTCTCGGGAGCGCTCTTTCACGATGGCAAAGGCTTCTTCCGCTGACTTTCCGCGTTCTTCCTGAAGCAAACGATACATATTCGTGGATTCAATGTCACGGAATTCGCTTACGTCATTCCAGACGGGATTCGGCATTCCGATCTCTTCACCTTGATAGACATAAGGCGTACCCTGCATGCCGTGGATGGTTGTTGCCAGCATTTTGGCACTCTCGGCACGGTAGTCCCCATCATCCGCGAAACGGGACAACGCTCTCGGCTGATCATGGTTGTTAAGGAAGAGTGCATTCCAGCCGCCACCTGCCTGCATTCCTGTCTGCCACTCACTGAACAAACGTTTCATCGCTTCAAAATCATAAGGCATCAATTCCCACTTCTGCCCATTCGGGTAATCCACCTTCAGGTGATGGAAATTGAACGTCATTGAAAATTCACGGGAAGCCGGATTCGAGTAGCGGATGCAATGTTCCAGTGTTGTGGAAGACATCTCTCCAACCGTTACCATGTTGTAAGGACCAAATACTTCCTCATACATCTCGGTGATATATTCATGAACACGTGGTCCGTCCGTATAGAACTTGCGTCCATCGCCTGGGCCTTCGCTGCCGTCATCATTCGGAAAACGCTGATCCTTGGAGATTAGGTTAATGACGTCCATCCGGAAACCATCTACACCCTTTTCTGCCCAAAACTTGATCATGTCCCTTACCGCCTTGCGAACCTGTTCGTTTTCCCAGTTCAGATCGGCCTGGGTTTTGTCAAACAAAGTCAGG
This sequence comes from Paenibacillus sp. P13VS, assembly GCF_015143645.1. NCBI lineage: Bacteria > Bacillati > Bacillota > Bacilli > Caryophanales > Paenibacillaceae > Paenibacillus > Paenibacillus sp. P13VS. Next base: position 240,047 of record NZ_WYEV01000001.1, read on the forward strand.
AAGTACTGCCCTGTCTGCTCGTCGTACTGCCAAGCCGGTCCACCGAATTTGGACTGCCAGTTGTTCGGTACGCCGCCGTCCGGAGCCGGATCTTTCCAAATGTAATAATCCCGGTACGGATTATCCTTGGATGAACGCGCTTGCTTGAACCATTCATGTTCCGTGGACGAGTGGTTCACCACAATATCAATCATCAGTTTCATATCACGAGCCTTCAGGCCCTTCAATAATTCATCAAAATCTTCCATCGTACCAAAGTCCGGATTAATCTCGTAATAGTCCGCTACGTCGTAACCATTATCATTCTGCGGAGATACATATACCGGCTGCAGCCACACAATATCAATTCCGAGGTGCTGCAAATAATCGAGCTTCTCGGTCAGCCCCCGAATATCCCCGGTACCTGAACCCGTGGTGTCGTTGAAGCTCTTGGGATATACCTGATACACCGTGGAGGTTCTCCACCACGATGAGGAAGTTGTATCGTTTGAACTCATGTTAACGCCTCCAATAAGTTGTATTGCACATGATCAAGATTTCAGTTAACTACATTTCTATATTACATAAGTAAACATGTATATACAAGTTGAAACTGCATCATACCTAGAATATTCCTCTTCTACACATTCCCCATTAATAATCGCCCTGTAACATAAAATAGCAGGTTTGCGTTTGGCAACTCCCTGATACATGTATTGGTGAACGCAAATAAACGTCTGCTTCCGCAGTGACTGCACTGCAAAAACAGACGCCTTTATGGTTGGTAGGTTCCCCCTTGTAAGGTAGATACTTGTGAATCAAGACTCTGGCCTTTCTAAAGCATTTCGGGCGATACAGCTCTTTTCCCTTGTTCAGACCTACTTACTGACTTTGATGATAGCGAGGCCTGTTCTTCACGTTCCAGTTCGGCGGCGCTAATCTCACCCGAAAGAACGGCACGCATGCGCTTCTGATCCAGCAGGCCTTCCCATTTCGCTACGACGAATGCGGCCACGCAATTGCCCATCAGATTAGTGAAGACACGCATCGTGTCCATGAAACGATCTGCTCCAAGCAGCAGCGCAACTGCTGCAACCGGGAATGCATTGAGCGCAGCGGCAGTAGCCGATAATGCAAGAAAGGCAGAACCGGGAACACCAGCCATCCCCTTAGAGCTTAGCATCAACACAAGAAGGATCGTGATCTCTTGTCCAAGCGTCAGGTCGATGCCTACAGCTTGAGCCAGAAATACAGTTGCAAGGGATAGATAGATTGAAGCACCATCCAGATTGAACGAGTACCCTGTCGGAACCACGAGACCAACAACGGCTCGGTCACATCCCGCTTTCGTCAGCTTATCCATCATACGCGGCATAACTACTTCGGATGAACCCGTTCCAATCGCCAGCATGACTTCAGAACGGGTATATTTTACAAATTGTAAAAAATTAAGACCGGTGATCCACCAAGCCGCAAGTGCAAGCATCACCAGGAACAACAAGGCCGCTCCATAGCAGGCAATAATAAGCATCCCGAATGAGGAGAGCGTCGAGGCTCCATACGCTCCAACCGTGTAGGCCATGGCACCAAACGCTCCAATTGGAGCAAGTTTCATAATGTATCCAATAATCCGGAACAGAATTCCCAGTATATTCTCAATCAATGTGAGCACATTTTCCTTTGCTTTGTTCTCGGTTGCCGCCAGTGCCACTCCAAACAGACAGGCTACAAGCAGTACTTGCAACAATGCATTTTGTGCGAAAGCGTCCACAACACTGGTCGGAATGATGTTCATGATAAAATCAACCACATGCGGCAGCTCGGATCCGTTCGTTTTGGCTTCAACGCCGCTCGCATCAAGTGTTGAAGGATCAACATTCATGCTTGCACCGGGACGGAGCAGGTTGGCTGTACCGAGACCAAGGACGAGAGCAATGGTCGTTGCAATTTCAAACCATAGAATCGCTTTGAGTCCAATTCGCCCGACCGACTTCAAATCACCAATTTTAGCAATACCTGTAACGATCACCATGAAAATAAGAGGTGCAATGATCATTTTAATTAATTTGATGAAGCCTGTTCCAAGCGGTTGCAGTAAGCTGCCCAAATCAGGCCACAAGATACCTAACACCTATCCCGATGATCACCGCGACAATAATTTGGAAAAACAATGATTTCATAAATGACATGAATGTTCCCCCTATTTTCCGTTCCATTCAGAACGTTGTTTACGTGTAGTTTTTTATAACATCCTCAACCAGCCTGCAACAATGAAAAATCAATATTTTTGTGATATTTACCAACTGCAAGTCCACTTTTTGAACCTGAAACCGAAAAAAAGCGAATATCACGTCAGTTATCATAACGTGATATTCGCCTTTGGCCGTATATTTAAATTTTATAAAATAGTGTTCATGTACAAAAACGATTACGGAATGGGACATTACGTGCTGACCATAATAATCATTCCATTCAATTAAAGCGTGATGGATTCGCCTGGTGCAAGGACCTGACCTTTCAGTCCTTTGGCAGCAAGTTGCTGTACAAAGTTCTCAGAATCCTGACGGATCAACGGGAATGTATCATAGTGCACAGGAATGGTCAGTTCTGCATTAAACCACTCCGCAGCTTGCAGTGCGTCTTCTGGGCCCATTGTGAAATGCCCGCCAATCGGCAGAAAAGCGACGTCGATCTGATGACGGTCACCAATCATTTTCATATCGCTGAACAAGCTTGTATCTCCGGCATGCAGAATGGTTTTACCACCTATTTTAATGATGAATCCTGCAGGCATTCCTGCATACATGATTCGCTGTTCCTCTTCAAGCACAATCCCCGAAGAATGGAACGCCTGAATCATTTTGGCCTGAGCAAAATCCAGATCTACTGTTCCGCCCATATTCATGCCAATGGTGTCCAGCCCTTTCCAGGACATGTATGTAGCCAGCTCCACGATGGCGACGACCTTGGCATTATTTGCCTTGGCAATCGGTTCGGCGTCGAGAATATGATCCATATGTGCATGCGTCAGCAAAACGGCATCGGTTTTGATGTCTTCCGGCTTGGTCACGGCCAGTTCATTGCCACGCAGGAACGGATCGATAATTAAAGACTTCTCCTCCGTACCCAATTGTACGCTGGAGTGTCCATGGTACGTTATTTTCAACATCTTAAGTCCTCCTGACGATTGGATGTGAGCAGCCTCATTTCTCAAGTTCCGCTGTGTTCACATCCATCATAATGGCATTTACCTACTTTATTATAAATCATACTGTTTGCGGGAAGCAAAATGTCGCTTTCAGGATTGCAAACGGTAGACTCTGGCTTCATACGGTTGCAGTAAAATGGTACCTTCATCCGTTGAATACCGTCTTTTCACATTGCTGATGACCAGCTTCGCACGTTCCTCTGTCCAGCCTTCTGGCCAGTGCATCTCTGGTTCATGCCCTCGAAAATTAAGAATGATAAGCATCTTCTCGTCATCCAGCGTACGTGTGTAGGCATAGATGTCCGGATCATCTGGCAAGAGCAGTTCATACTCACCGTAGATCAGCACTTTGCTCTTCTTCCGGAGGGCAATCAGCTTGCGATAATAATGCAATACGGACCCGGGGTCATTTTCAGCAGAAGCCACATTGATCTCTGTGTAGTTATCGTTGACCTGAATCCATGGCTCGCCTTCCGTAAACCCTGCATGCTTCGTGTCATCCCATTGCATGGGTGTACGTGCGTTATCCCTGCTTTTCAGCCAGATCGCCTTCATAATGTCATTTTTGTCCCGCCCTTGGGCGATATAATGCCTGTAATAATTCATCGTTTCAATGTCTCGATACTGCTCGATATTGGGAAATGCAACGTTCGTCATGCCGATCTCCTCACCCTGATAGATGTAAGGCGTTCCTTCAAGGGTAAGCATCCAGGTAGCCAGCATCTGAGCAGACCGAACCCTGTAACGGCCATCGTCTCCGAAACGGGAAACCGGACGCGGCTGATCATGATTGCCCATATAGTTGGCATTCCAGCCTCTACCGTGCAGGACTGTCTGCCAGCGGCTCATGATTTCTTTCAGTTCGGTCAGCTTCCACTCCTTGTAATTCCACTTCCCTATCCCGGAAGATTTGGCGTCCACAAACATATGCTCAAACTGAAACACCATGTTCAGCTCGTTGCGATCTGTTCCCACGTAAGCAAGGGCCTGCTCCGGGCCCAGACCTGATGTTTCTCCGACGGTCATGGGACCATACGGCTTCAGAATCATGTCGTTTAGCTTGTTCAATATGGAATGGACTTGTTCCAGGTTGGAGAACAGCTGATATGCTGGGACAACCGGCTGATTGTCAGGATTGTGTGCACTGGGCAGTCCTTCAGCCTTGGCAATATGGGCTACCGCATCAAAACGGAACCCGTCCACCCCTTTTTGCAGCCACCAATGCACCATTTCGTACATCTCCTCGGCCATTTGTGGATTGTTCCAATTCAAATCAGGCTGATGCTCGGAGTACAAGTGCAGATAGTATTCGTTCGTTTCGGGATCATGCTTCCACACGGACCCACCGAAATAGGATTCCCAGTTATTCGGTACTTGACCGTTCTTACCTGATCGCCATATGTAATAATCCCGTTTGGGATTGACCTTGGAGGAGCGGGATTCAGCAAACCAAGCATGCTCATCCGATGTGTGATTCAGTACCAGATCCATCATGATTTTGAGTCCTCTGCTGTGAGCCGCTGCGAGCAACCGGTCAAAATCCTCCATCGTACCGAATTTGCGCATAATGGCATAGTAATCACTGATATCATAACCGTTATCATGTCCGGGAGATTCATAAATGGGACAGATCCAGATGACGTCGATCCCCAGATCCGTCAAATAATCAAGCTTTTCATAAATGCCCTGCAAGTCCCCGTGACCATCACCATCCGAATCCTTGAAACTGATGGGATAGATCTGATATACAACACTCTCTTTCCACCACACGATGTGGATCACCCCGTTTCCGCTCTTCATTAATTTTTGTCCGCACATTCGCTTTATTCCGATATCTGTCATGAACATAGGTCATTTAGGTACAGAACAACCCGTTAATATGTTTTATCCGAAATGCCGACTGTATAAACACAAACGTGTCCCGAAGCACACAAAAAAAGACCAAAATGAATCCCGCCTGAGTGGCAGACTTCTATTCCGATCTCCTTCTCATTATGAATTGTATGAACAGACGAAATGCAATATAACCGATCCAGGCACCAAGGGTATTGAGGATGATGTCATCCACGTCAAACGAACCCACACGCAAAAGCAGCTGCGCCAATTCAACGGCAAGCAGCAGCAAAATAACGGTCCATGTAAATTTCAACCCCGTTCGGCATGAACGGAACAACCAGGGAATCCATATGCCCAGTGGGATAAACAATACAATATTACCGAACAGATTTTTCACCCAAGCCTCCGTACTGTATCTTTCCCTCTCTAGTAACAAGGGTCCGATCGTATCGAGCGGAACAAGATTGTATTGATAACGCTCCCCTGTGACCCTTCCATGGATAAATAACAAATCCCCCATAATCCATAGGTATGCTATTGCAAAAACGGCAACCAGGAGCACGACCCAGGGCTTGTATATTCCCCTACCTTTTTGCATGACTGTATTCCTCCGGGAATGATTACCGCAGCACGGCTCCCTTATTTTACCGGAATATAGATCTTCATGTCCAACTGCTCAGGGGTCGATTTCCACACATCGGTTATCTCAAAATCAGGACCTTCCCTGCGTTCATAATTGGATTGGGGCAGCCAGCTGCCATAAATCATCTTGCGAATATCCTGTCCGGAACCATCCACGGTGAATTCGGCGTACAATCCACCCGGGATCTCAAATGCTGTATAACCTGGTTGAAGCAGTGCCTCGTCAGATGAAGTTTCCTCACCAACAAGAAATGTGAATGCACCATCATCCTCAAATTGACAGGCGACGCCATAGGCCAAATCAGGACGTGCTCGTTCAGGGATATTCATAAATTTCTGTTCTGCACCAAAATCATGATAGAATCCCGGAATTTCGTTATAGTGCTGGTCGTTATTCAAATTCGTGTGGTACGCGTAACCTATGATCTGGATGGCCTTCATGGTAACAAGGCGTGGTTTGTTCATGATAAACTCTCCTCCCAGCCGGGTACGATAGTCATTAAAGTCAATACTCTGCTGAATCTTAGCAGAAGCGGGCAGCTCATTCAGCTTGCGAAAGCGAGCTGGTGTCGTCCCCCAATGGGCAGTGAATGCCCTGGTGAAAGCTTCCTGCGAATGATATCCCCACTTCAAGGCCACATGGAGGATGCCATCTGCCGAGTCCAGCAATTGCCGAGCTGCTTCTGTCAGCCTGCGCTTGCGCACATATTCAAGTACGGTAAACCCGGTGATCGCCTGGAATAAACGCTGAAAATGAAACGCGGAAAAACCCGCGGCTGCCGCTGCCTCCCTCATGTTAAATTCATCTTGCAAATGCTCTTCAAGATATCCAATAGCCCGTTGTATTTGCGAGTAATGATCCATAACGAGTAATTTCCCTTTCTTCATAAAAATGGAGATGAACACCGTCTCCTTGATTTGATTATCACTTAACGGAAGTTTATTTTTTTGATATTGCGTGCGGTATTAAACTCTTTTCCAATAAAAATAACACAACAAAGTCCCCTTGCATCAAGGGGACTTCATCTTCTGACTTATTTACCTCAGCCTTTCCAGTGTCCCGAAACCGGATGAATGCCCCAGATATCGGTAGCATATTCGCTAATGGTACGGTCACTGGAGAAGATACCGGATTGAGCCGTATTCAGAATCGCTTTATGTGACCAGCCGGGCACATCACGATAAGCCTTATCAATGGCCGCGTGGGCATCGGCATAGGCAGCAAAGTCACGCAGTACAAAATACTCATCTCCATGTGCCAGCAATGAATCATAAATATCCCAGAATTCGCCTTCCCGACAACAGAACGGTCCTGGATGAACCAGCTGTTCCACTACTTCGCGAATGCGCTCATCCTGCTGCACAATTTCGTTAGGACGATAGCTGCCCGAACGATAATAATCCATCACTTCATCCGCACGCAGACCGAAGATAAACATATTCTCTTCTCCAACCTGCTCAGCCATCTCCACATTAGCCCCATCCATCGTACCAATGGTTAATGCGCCGTTCATCATAAACTTCATATTGCCCGTACCCGAAGCTTCCTTCCCTGCAGTGGAGATCTGTTCACTGACGTCTGCGGCCGGGATGATTTTTTCTGCCAGAGAGACGGAATAATTTTCGAGGAAAAATACCTTCAGCCGGTCATTTACCGCCTTATCCTTGTTCACGGTATCCGCAACCGTGTTGATCAGCTTGATGATTTTTTTCGCAAAATAATAACTTGGTGCAGCCTTCGCTCCAAAGATGAAGGTGCGTGGAACGATATCGAATGACGAGTCATTTTTAAGACGGTTATACAGGTGCATGACGTGTAAAATGTTGAGAAGCTGGCGCTTGTAGCCATGCAGCCTTTTCACCTGTACATCAAAAATGGAATCCGGATTAACTGCCGTTCCGGTATGATCCAGAATGTATGCCGCGAGCCGTTCCTTATTATCGTGTTTAATGGACCTGAACTGCTGCTGGAATGACGCGTCGCCAGCAAATTCGGCGAGTTCATTCAATCTGCCTGGCTCTGTGATCCATTCACTACCGATCGTATCGGTAATCAGACTGGACAGTTTGGGATTTGCATGCATTAACCAGCGACGATGCGTTATCCCGTTCGTTTTGTTGTTAAAACGCTCCGGGTACAAGGCATAGAACGGCGCCATCTCCCGCTCCTTCAGGATTTCGGTATGCAATGCAGCGACACCATTAATGCTGTGACTGCCGACAATCGCCAGATGTGCCATACGAACCTGATCGTTCGCAATGATAGCCAAATGCTGAATCCGCTCCTGCTCTCCCGGATAACGATCCAGAAGCATGCCACAGAATCGCTTGTTAATCTCTTCAATGATCATATAAATGCGTGGCAGCAGCTTGCTGATCATGGATACCGGCCATTTCTCCAGCGCCTCACTTAGCGTTGTATGATTGGTATAGGAGACGGTACGCGTTGTAATATCCCATGCATCATCCCAACCATAACCTTTCACATCAATGAGAATCCGCATCAGTTCCGGAATGACCAGCGTTGGGTGGGTATCATTGATGTGGAATGCCACCTTGTCAGGTAAACGGTCATATGATAGTTCCAGCTTGTTAAATGTACGCAATGCACTCTGCACGCCAGCAGAGCACATGAAGTATTGCTGTTTCAAACGAAGCAGCTTGCCCTCGTACTGGGAATCGTCGGGGTATAGAAACTCGGAGATCGATTCCACGGACCGGCTGTAATCCAGGTAACCGTAATAGTTCGAAGGGGTATCCATCGAGGTTTCCCTCTTCGGCTCTGCACTCCACAGGCGAAGTGTGTTCACATGCGGCTGACCGTATCCAAGAACCGGAGTATCGTAGGGTACCGCTACGACGGATTCGGCATCCTTGGTGACAAAATGATAATGTCCGTCCTGCTCATAGGCCTCTACCCGGCCCCAGAACTGAACCTCGACCTTTTTGTCCGGGCGTCTAACTTCCCATTCATTGCCCTTATCTAGCCAGTTGTCCGGAAGTTCGACCTGATTGCCACCGATGATTTTTTGCTCAAACAATCCGTATTTATACCGGATACCACAGCCATGGCCAGCATAGCCGAGGGATGCGAGTGAGTCCAGAAAGCACGCCGCCAAACGGCCCAATCCGCCATTCCCCAGCCCGGCATCCGATTCCTGTTCCTCAATGTCCTCCAATGAGAAGCCCAGCTCGGCGAGACTGTCGCGTACCAGTTCCAGTTCGTTCACGTTCAACAAATTGTTGCCCAGCAGACGTCCAATCAGGAATTCCAGCGAGAAGTAATATACCTGTTTATCCTGGCGCTGCTTGAATCCCTGATTCGACGCTGCCCAGTCCTGACCCGCATACTCGCGAATCATGCTGCCCAGAACGTGATAGACGTCTTCGTTCGTGGCTTCTTCAAGTGGTTTGCCCAATTTGCTGACCAGATTCCGTCCAAAAATACTCTTGAATGTTTCTTTGTTGTCAAACAAAAGCAGGTTCCTCCCGGTGAAATTCTGCAGGATGGTTTATTTCATACGCTTCGTTGCTCAAATCCAGCAAGTGCCCGTTCCGGTTACGAATCGTTCTTCCGATCGCCGTTATCCCTGGATTTTTTCAACTATTAATAAGGTGAAAATCCAGGGATAAATGCGAACGCGTTGCTTCTCCAGAATCGACTTCGTCCCCTTCACTACTTCTGCTCTTTCTGCTTGAGCATTGTAATTGCGCGTATAACCATCCTTCAGAATTTATATTTTATTTATAGATGATATCGGTTAACAGCAGGTATTAGATAATAGTACTCTTCGCCAAGATATACGGGTTCGACGGGTCCCCGATGAGCGTCTGTCCACCTGTCAGTTTCACGTCTTTGTCCAGAATGACATTCTCCAGTACCGCATCTTCACCGATGTAACATTTCTGCATGATAATTGAGCCTTTAATTCTGGCTCCCTTCGCTACCTGCACACCCCTGAACAAAATGCTGTTCTCCACTTCTCCGCCGACAATACATCCATTGGCAAGCAGGGAATGTTTGACCTCGGCCGAGTCGAGGTATTTCGCAGGTGCCTCGTATTTAATCTTGGTCTGCACGGGTTCTTCTCTGAAAAGTTGTTCATAAAGCCCCGTATTCAGCAGCTCCATACTGTTGCGATAATAACTGTCAATGGAATTAATCACGGCATGGTAGCCTTCATAAGCATATGCGGCAATATTTAAACCATCCGGATTTTTCTGAATAACATCACGGAAGAAATGGCTCTCGCCATGATCAATGCAGCGCTGAACCTGACGCAGGAACAACTCCTTTTTCATGATGAAAATTTCTGTATATATATTCGGGTGATCGGCGCTTTGGTGAATGTCCACCACATTACCGTTCCCGTCATGTTCAACTTTGACACAGGCATCGTGCTCAGGCAGCAGTTGGTCCACTCTTTTGCAAATCAGCGTCACGTCTGCTCCCTTATTCACATGATATTGATAGGCATCCTGCAGATCTACTTTGGTCACATGCCGACTACCGGCATGAACCACATATTCACCCGAACCGCGGTGAAAGAAATCAAGATTGTTGTGAAAATGCTGCAAATCCCCCTGTGACGTATCCGTTGGATCATTCCAGTCCGGCGGCAAGATAAACATGCCTCCATGCTTGCGATCCAGATCCCAGGGTTTGCCGTCACTCAGGTGATCCATTAACGAACGATATTTACGGCGGACAAACACCCCAATACTCTCTATGCCCGCATTCATCATATTGGATAATACAAAGTCGATTAGACGGTAACGCCCGGCGTAAGGAACCGCGGCTCCGCAGCGAAAGTACGTCAATTCCTTCAATTCCTCAAGTTCATGATCAAGGTTAATAACACCGATTAATGGTTTCATCGCATGCACCGTCCTTTGAGCTCAGATTAGACTTTAGTTGTCATTCCCTGTTGAAGCTGACGTTCCAATTCTTCATGGTCCACAAGCAATACGTCACTTTCATCCTCAGGCGCAGGGGATAGGTAGGTTCCATCCGGAATGACCAGGCCTTCCGCAATGATCACTCTGTGAATGTGCACATTCTTCCCGATCTTCACCCGTGGCATGACGACAGAATCTATGACGGAACTGTGCTCTCCAACCTCCACCCCGTAGAACAGTATGGAGTGGTTAACCTCTCCGTGTACGATGCTGCCTTCACTTATAATGCAATTTCGCACCTTCGCCGCAGGTGAAATATACTGTGCAGGCTGATTCGGATTACGGGTGTAAATGCGCCAATTGGGATCATTCAGGTTGAGCGGTGTTTCCTCATCCAGCAGATCCATGTTGGACTCCCACAAACTGTGAATGGTTCCTACGTCTTTCCAATAGCCTTCAAACGGATACGCGTATAAGGATTTTTCATTTTCAAGCAATAAGGGAATGATGTCTTTGCCAAAGTCGTATGAGGTGGATGCCTCTTGTTCGTCCTGAATCAGGAAACGCTTCAGTACATCCCACTTGAAGAGATAAATACCCATGGAAGCAAGTGTGCTTTTGGGTTCTGGAGGCTTTTCTTCGAATTCGTAGATGCGGTAATCATCGTGGGTGTTAAGCAGCCCGAATCGGCTGGCTTCTTCGAGCGGAACGTCAATGACCGATATGGTGCAATCCGCGTCCTTTTCCTTGTGATACCTGAGCATTTTTTCATAATCCATTTTGTAAATGTGGTCCCCTGAAAGAATGAGTACATGCTCTGGATCGAATTGTTCAATGAAATTCAGGTTCCGGTAAATCGCATCGGCTGTGCCTCGGTACCAGTTACTCCCGTCTTCACGCTCATGCGGTGGAAGAACGTATACCCCGCCATTTTTGCGGTCCAGATCCCAATCGCTGCCGATGCCGATGTATGAGTGCAGTACGAGAGGTTCGTATTGTGTCAGTACACCAACGGTGTCGATGCCTGAATTGGAGCAGTTGCTTAGAGGAAAATCAATAATCCGGTATGTCCCGCCAAAATATACAGCAGGCTTCGCCAGTGATTTGGTCAACCCTTTTAACCTTTTGCCTTGCCCACCTGCGAGCAGCATCGCTACAACTTCTTTTTTTGCCATCATTACAGCCTCCTCCACGCGCATTCTTTCTGGTACATTTCAGAGCCCATAATCCAATATTCTGTTTGTTTGGACGCCGTTGTCATGATTAGGAGCACGCTGTACAGACAAACCATATCCTTTGATATCGCAATCTCGCCCGAGACTGTAGCGGAACGTCATTCATTGTGATGTCTGAGTAGGATGATCATTACAGAGTAGCCTTGACTTGCCGTGCAGAGGTGATTGGTGGAATTGAAATTAAGATGTACCCCGTGAGAAATGCAATCCATTATCCCTAATTAACATTAAACACGAAACGGGCTGGGGAATCTTGCTGGGAAACGTAAGACAAAAGTTCAGGCTGTTATCACTCCTTTTTGATGCTGCTGTGATTAGATTATTGTATTCGCTGTAGGGATTCAAAATCCTTTTGCTTTTGTACGATTGATTAAAATGGAAAAATAAGTAACTTATCACCTTGGGGCATGACAAAAAGCCAGGACTGTACCCGGCTCTTCGCCTGCTCATTTATCGTTTGTGAAGAAATACTGTTCCTCGTGTTGATACTCGTATCTATATAATTTTGCGGAAAAGCTCCATCACTTCTTCTCTCGAAGGCTGATATGGATTGCCGGGGGCACAGGCATCTTTCATCGTATTATCTGCAAGCAGCTCAAGATCGGGATCCGTTACGCCCAGCTCGGACAATTTCTCGGGAATGCCCACTTCCCTGGAGAGCTGGCGAATAGCGTCAATGACATACATGGAGCACTCTTCATCACTCTTATCCTTCACATTCATGCCGATAGCTTTGGCGATATGCCTGAATTTGCCGGGAACATGCTTCGCATTCATCTCCTCCACATAAGGGAGCAGCATGGCGTTACATACGCCGTGCGGCAGATCGTACACCCCTCCAAGTTGATGTGCCATGGCATGCACATAGCCGAGACCCGCATTATTAAAAGCCATCCCTCCCAGGAAGCAGGCATAGGTCATGTGCTCCCTGGCTTCAAGGTCGCTCCCGTCTCTGACCGCTCGCGGCAAATATTCAAAGATCAGTTCAACCGCTGCTGCAGCGGTCGCACTGGTCACTGTGAATCCGCCAGGCGTCACCATCGCTTCCACCGCATGAGTCAGAGCATCCATGCCTGTTGCAGCTGTCAGACTGGCTGGCTTGCTGAGCATCAATTCCGGATCGTTGACTGACAGAGAGACCAGACTGTTTCGATCCACCATTACCATTTTTACCTTGCGTTCCTCATCTGTAATCACGTAATTAATGGTCACCTCACTCGATGTACCGGCAGTTGTATTGATCGCTACAAGCGGTACAGACTTATGATGCGATTGATGCAATCCTTCGTAGTCCCGAATATGTCCTCCATTGGTAGCGACGATGCCGATGGCTTTCGCTGCGTCCTGAGGCGAACCTCCGCCGATCGATATAATGGCATCACAGTCATGTTCCTGATACACTTGGAGACCTTCATGCACATTTTGACACGTAGGATTGGGCTGTACGTCATCATATACCACGTAGTCTAGCCCTGATTTTCTTAATATAGACAGTACTTGCTCAGCTACACCGGAAGAGATCAGCTGCCGATCGCTGACAACCAGTGCTTTACGAATATCCATGTCCTGAATCATCTTGCCTGCTTCCTGTAAACATCCTCTGCCCATCAAGTTCACGGGCGGAACATAATAAGCATGTGTTGCCATCTGAACCAGCCTCCTGTAACCCCTGATTTACTGTCTCCATTGTACCTGAATCCGTTTTCAGATATAGTGAAATAAATCACATTCAGTGCAGAAATGTTACACTTCCCTTTTCTACAGATGCCGAGTCTCCTCTCCATCTTTATTTCACAGGTTAGCTGAGTACAAAAAAAACGGCCTGAAACCAGAGGTTTCAAAGCCGCTTTTTATGAATGTTTTCATCCTGTCATTTACCATCAACATGGTGTGAAACGATTAGTATCTGTTATCTTTTCGCAGAAAACCTGCTTACAGCGCTTTATCGTCTACCCCATCCAGCCATGCTTCAATATCACCTATTACAGAAGAGACACAGCCATCCTCAAACGGAGAATTCAGACCAGCCAGTTCAACCAATCCTGTGAAGGAGAGGCTTCCTCCCGCTTTGCACAGGGTCAGATAGTCGGCCCATGCAGACTTCATATCCTCGTTACTGCGTTTCCAGAACTGGAAGGCACAGATCTGAGCCAGCGTGTAGTCGATATAATAGAACGGCGAGGAGAAAATGTGCCCCTGCTTGTGCCAGAATCCACCTTGCTCCAGATAGGCATTATCCTTGTAGTTGATGTGTGGCAGGTACGTTTTCTCTATGTTGCGCCATGCCTGCTTGCGCTCAGTCGGTGTTGCATCCGGGTTGGCATAGACGAAGTGCTGGAATTCATCCACGGCAACGCCGTAAGGAATAAAGAGCAAACCGGAGGACAGGTGATCAAACTTGTATTTGTCCGTATCTTCCTTGAAGAACAATTCCATCCACGGCCATGTGAAAAATTCCATGCTCATGGAATGAATCTCTGCCGACTCGTACGTCGGCCAGTTGTATTCCGGCACCTCAAAGTGACGGCTCTCATAAACCTGGAACGCGTGACCGGCTTCGTGTGTCAGGACATCGATATCTCCGGATGTACCGTTAAAGTTTGAGAAAATAAACGGTACTTTATAATCATTCAGGAAGGTACAATATCCGCCGCCCTGCTTGCCTTTTTTACTAACCAAATCCATCAGTTCGTTCTCCGTCATCATCTGGAAGAATGTATCTGTCTCAGGGGACAGCTCAGCGTACATTTTTTTACCATTCTCAATAATCCAGTCCGGATCCCCTTTTGGAGTCGGGTTACCTGTCTTGAAGCTGAAGCCCTGGTCATAAAAATAGAGCGTATCTACATCGATCCGGCTGCGCTGACGCTCTCTGAGCTTCGTAGCCACAGGCACAATATAATCACGCACCTGCGCTCTGAAATTGGCAACCATCTCCGCGTTATAATCGGTACGATTCATGCGATCATAACCAAGTTCCACATAGGATGGATAGCCTAATTTTTTGGCAATTTGCGTGCGTACTTTTACAAGCTCATCGTAAATGCGGTCAAATTCCGCTTCGTGCTCAGCCATGAATGTATATCTTGCTTCGGAAGCGCGTTCCCGCATGGAACGATCTGTAGACAGTTCAAACGGATGCAGCTGTGGCAGGGTACGTTCTTCGCCTTCAAACGGAATTTTTGCAGAAGCAATCAATTGATTATATTCTGTGGACAGCTTGTTCTCTTTTTGAAGATCCTCGATAATTTCCGGGCTGAAGGTTTTCAGGGACTGTTCTGTCAGCTGGAACAGCTGAGTTCCCCATTTTTGCTCCAGTTCCGCACGGAATTTCGAATTCACCAGTGCCCGGTAATAATCGGTGATGTACTCTTGAATGATCGGGGAGCTTTCATCCAGAAATTCGTTTTCTGCTTTGTAGAACGTATCATTCGTGTCAATCGAATGACGGATATAGACCAGCTGCGCCATAGTCTCAAAATCACTGCGCAATGCGTTAATCTGATCCATAAATCCGCTCTGCTCATCCACCGTAGCCGCAGCTTCGAAACCTTTCAACAGCTCACGGAAAGAAGTTTTGATTTTTTCCAGATCGGGACGTGTATACGTATATTCACTAAATTTCATTTATGTACACCCTTTCCTGTTAGGCATATTTCGGGAAATATCCCGAGTTGGACTAATCCCTATTATACAAAAGAGCAGCCTAAAAATCCCATCTTTACGAAAAATATTTGTCCATCGGTCAAATTGTGCGACACCTTTCGTTATATATATTACGTGCTTATGTAAGGTACAAACTGATATGTAAGTGATGTATTGTACAGAACATCAGGATAACATCTTTCCAAAACAAATAAACCTGCCTCGCAAACGCGCGAAGCAAGCTTATGGCTTGTCTCATGTCCATGTCATCCATGTCTTTTATGGTTTAGCTATTGTCTTTGTCAAGAATCTGAAAGAACCAGCCCATTCCGATCATTCCCACAACCATTACTGCAATTAGAATAATGATGTATGTCATGAATGTACCCCTCCCTGCATCCGATTGATCAACATACTATTTACAGTTTACACGGTGAAACGCCTTTTGAATTGTCCCAACATTGACAAAAATACGACATCTTTAATTTTTACATAAACTAGTATTGCACAACGATTCGATCTGCATCCCATTCGTCGTATCGAAATGGTTATCAAGTCAGGATGACTTACCAGAAGTTTCATCTGACATATTTCCGGTGTATACTATAAATCTATTTATTAAGTAATGGTTTGAATGCAGCTTGTAGCATGGACTTATGCAAATCGCTTACGTAGAAAGGTTGAAATCAATGTCGTCGACTCGTATTCCCTTACGCCATCTATTTCTTACATTTATGCTTGGCCTCATGCTGATCATTCTATCCGCTTGTGCCGATGGAGAAGCCCATCTGACCGTCAATATGGATGGTTCAACCGACCTGGATATCCGTCTCGGTGTAACCGAATCCGCGCTCGGAAAGATTGGACAGGACAATCTGATGCCCCTCCTCGAAGAAGCCCTGAAGAAAAACAACTTTCAGGCCGAGGTCGTAGACGAAGGAGAACGGAAGCAGCTCTCGGCAACAACCCACTATGAGAAAAGCAATACCGCCGCTAGCTTCGATCTGTCCAAGCTTCCAAAAGGCATCCAGGTCGAGCAGTCCACGGAGCCAGGCTTCTTCACTTCCAGATTCCATGTTACTGCCACCGCTGACCTGATGGAATCCATGCCGGATGGGGAGATTAAGGATCAGATCAACAAGGTGCCAAGCTTTCTTAAG
Source organism: Paenibacillus sp. P13VS (assembly GCF_015143645.1). Classification (NCBI taxonomy): domain Bacteria; kingdom Bacillati; phylum Bacillota; class Bacilli; order Caryophanales; family Paenibacillaceae; genus Paenibacillus; species Paenibacillus sp. P13VS. The sequence continues at coordinate 256,651 of NZ_WYEV01000001.1, forward strand.
AACCTGCTGCTCAAAGATGTGAACTTCGACTTTAAACTGAGTTTGCCAATCAAAGCGCAAGATTCCAACGCGGACCTGGTTGAAGATCAGGGGAAGACACTGACCTGGCACATTTCTCCCCTCAATTCGAATACACTGGACTTGACGGTACAGGTACCAAATATTCGTAACATTATCATTACCGGAGTCATCGCTTTAATTGCCGTCGCTGCACTGCTTATCTGGTTTTTTGTCCACCGCAGACGGACAAGACGCCGCCACAAGGGATAACTTCAGCCGTTTAATGTGAATACTGGAGTATAATTGGATGTTTGACTTGCCAAACCGTATTATGGATAGTAGAATACATCCGTACTGTGTGAACGGTTAAATTCATTATGGCATAGCTAAAGAGGTGACAGGTTTCATGAATATCCGGGAATGCCCACTGCCTGGTATCGGAGTTAAGTACCAGTTTGATACAAAAAGCGGCAACCAACTGGTTATTATTAAACACGAAGATGGACGCCGCGAATTGTTCTCTGTTGATCCAAGTGATCACGAAGAACTTACATTGATTGCGGAACTGGAAGATGATGAATGCGTAACCCTCTCCGGGTTGATCGGAGGATGGTCCTGATCCTGTTTGGTCATGGACTACGGTTATAGACCTCAAAAAACCTGCCCCTTTAATCGGGAGCAGGTTTTTTTGAGGTTTCATCTTACGCTTTCATGTATCCAGCATTTACCGATGAGCCCGGATATAAGGTACCCAGGTGCGAAGAACACGGGTAATTTCGGATGAGCTGAACGGCTTGCTAATAAAATCCTGCATTCCGCATTCCAGGCATGCTTCACGATCACTCTCACCCGCAAATGCTGTTATTGCTGCGATGACCGGAATCTCAGGATGGCTTTGTCTTATTTTGCAGGTTGCTTCAATCCCGTCCATGATGGGCATTTTGATATCCATGAAGACGATATCGTAAGATTCCCTTTCGAGTGCGCGTACCGCTTCCTCTCCGTTCTCAACGATATCACAGACGCCTCCCAGCTTGCGCAGCAGCTCCTCCATCAGGTGGCTGTTCACCGCCTGATCCTCCGCAATCAGGATGCGAATATTTGCTGCGAGCAGGGATTGATCATCTTCAACCCAAGTATGGTCTGAAGCTTCCATTCCGTCACCAGACTCGTCCTGCCATTTCTCAAGCAGCAGGGTAAAATGAAACTCGGCTCCCTTGCCCATTTCACTATGCACCCCAATCGCACCATCCATTAATTCAACCAGCTTCTTGCTGATCGCAAGTCCAAGACCGGTACCACCATATTTGCGGTTAATGGCCGGGTCAAGCTGGGAGAAGGACTGGAACAATTGATGCTGTTTGTCCATGGCGATGCCGATTCCCGTATCCTTTACGACAAAAGAGAGCTGGAGTTTGTTCGGATCACCATCTTCGGGGACATTCACACTCACACGAATTTGAATGCTGCCTTTCTCCGTAAATTTAACCGCGTTGCCCACAAGATTGATCAGAATCTGACGAATTCGGGTTTCGTCCCCTCTGACACGCTCAGGAACCTGGTCAGACATCTCACAATACAGCTCTATATTTTTCTCGGCTGCTTTCAGGGCAAACAGCTCAACCACACTCGCCAGCATGTCCTGGATATCCACGGCGTCGCGTGACAGATCCATCTTACCAGCCTCAATTTTACTGAAATCAAGTATCTCGTTGAGAATGTGAAGCAGTGACTCCCCACTATCAATGATGATCTCAGCGAAGCCGGATTGCTCTTCATCAAGCTCTGTTTCTTTTAAAAGATGGGCCATGCCCATAATCCCATTCAGTGGAGTGCGCAGCTCATGGCTCATAATCGCGAGAAATTCGGATTTGGCACGGTCCGCCTGTTCAGCGAGCTCCTTGGCACGAATGATATCATTCACCGAAGTCATATCCCGAAACACCAGCACTCCTCCGCGGGTATTTCCTTGATCCATAATCGGTTTGAGCTGAAATTCCGCGAGGAAGCTTGAACCATCCTGCCTCCAGAAAACAGATTGCGATCTAGGCAGACTGCGACCTTCCCGTACTGCCTTTACAATCGGTGATTCATTGACCGGGTAAGGGATTGCTTCGTTTTGCATCTGCAGAATAATCTGCTCGAAATGTACCCCATTCATCTCGGTTGGACAGAAACCCATCATCTCAGCTGCAGCCGGGTTGGCAAATATCAATGTTCCGTTTGGATCCAGTCCAATTACACCTTCAGACATCGCATTCAGAATCAGGGCACGTTCGTAGCTTAGATTCTCGATTTCTTCTACATATCTCTTGGACTCCGTGATATCACTTGTAATGCCGTACACACCGACAACTCGATCCTCAAGAATAATAGGAACGTTGATCACTCTGGTTTCAATTCGGCGTCCGTCCTGGTGAATGAGTCCGATCTCATAACTCTGAGCTTCACCTTTGACGGATTGTTCAAAATGGTATCGGGTCTTGGCCAGATCCACCGGATCTATGAGATGATCAAAAGATTGGCTAAGCAGCTCAGCCTTGGAATGTCCCGTCAGATGCTCTTGACTGACATTCGCCTTCAGCAAATTCCCATCCAAATCAAGCGAAGCTACGCCTAACGGGTTACAGTCAAAGAGTGATTGATACTCCTGTAGACTCTGCTCCTGCTTTTTGCTCGCCGTAATATCTCGGGTCACTGCAATCATCTCCTGCAGATTTCCCTGCTTGTCATAGATGTAGTGAGTGATTGTATCAGCCCACACCACTGAACCATCCTTATGCAGCAGACGGTAGTTAATACGGTCTGGTGCCAGACCCTGCATCTGTCCTGCAACATACGCTTCCACGAATGGAATATCGTTCGGGTGAATGCAGAACAGTCCGGATTGACCCACGATTTCTTCAGGCCTGTACCCCAGCATCCCCAGACTGGCGGGTGACACATACTTGAAGGTACGTTCCTGATCAGCGTGATGTATGGCAATAAGATCGAGAGAAGATTCCGTAAGGATACGAGAGATTCGGGTACTTTCTTCCAACTGTCTGCGCTGTTCAATCAAGTGCTGCTCCGCATCCTTTTGTCTCGTAATATCGGCTGCCTGTACAAGCAAATAAAGGGGATTGTTGTTCTCCTCATCCCTAACAATGCAGGCCCGTATGCTCGACCACAGAAGAGAACCGTCCTTACGCTTTAACCGGACTTCCGTCTCATACATCTGGCTTACCCCATTCGTCATATCCCAGAAGTTGGACCTGAATCTCTCCATCTCCTGATCTATATCATGGATCAAATGTTCAATCGGTGAGTCGATTAGCTCATCTTCACTGAATCCCAGCATTTCACAAAACGCAGGATTTAGCTGAAGCCAACGTCCGTTCACATGTGAAGCAACAGCAATGCCGATTGGTGCATATTTGTATAGTTGCTCAAACAGAGAGCGGCTCTCTGTAATTGGATTCGACACCGCTTATCCTCCTTTTTTCAAATTATTCTTAATCCATTTTATTCGTAATTAACAGCCTGTGCTGTACATAACTTCATCTATAGAGTAGTACCCCAAATAGGATGTTGATTAAACGATATCGACTGAAATCTTTTGCATGAATCGACATTTTATGTGTGCTTTCACACAAGGATTGTTCAAACCGAGAACAATTCCGGGTACCAATCGTCATATAGATGAAAAGATACACGTAAGGTTCCGTTCACACAAGCCTGAACACCTAACGAAACGGAGGTTGTCATCTATGATCATCGTTGCGAATCAACCGCTTGATTTGGTACCTTCTCAGTGGTCTGCTTTTGAATGGCATTGGTTGCAGCAGCTTCAGAACAGACCGACCCTATATTCCTATCAGACCCTGGATCATCTGCAATTCGAATGGAAGCTTCGCGCCTCTCTGGTTCATGCAGCTGAGGGATTGAATGCCAGCGGAGTCAGCTTTGCTTCATTTGAGAAATCAAGATGTAATCCCGCCTACTGGAATCTCAACAATGAGGGAGGATTTGAACTCAAACCGAACGTAACTCCGGCTGAGGGCATTCGGGATATTTGGAGGAATGGCTCCCTGTATGCATTTGAATGCGCAACTGCAACCGTCATTGTACTGTACGGAGGAGTACTCGAAAGTATTCGCGAGGAGGCCTTCAATTCACTCTTTCGCGACTTACTGCTCTTCGATTGGCACTATGACAGCGATCTACGATTAACCGAGAAGAACGGCAGCCATAACGCACTTCCCGGCGATGTACTTTATTTCAAAAACCCGGATGTCTCTTCAGAAACGCCAGAGTGGCAAGGGGAAAATACGATTATGCTCCGTGAAAATCTGTATTATGGTCATGGCATCGGTATTGCCTCCGGGGGACAGATTATTCGCACTTTGAATCAATTTCGTACTCCCGGAAGCCAAGTTTCAGCGTACTTGATGGATAATGTGATTTATCCCGATTTTTATTATCTCTCCCGATTTGCCGAAAATAGTGATCTGAATGCACCTGCAGGAACGACGCCTGTATTGCCCGGACAATTATATGTACGGATTGGCGGCAGTCGGTATCTCCGAACAGGAAGCTGAACGTTTGGTTAACGAGGATTCTGAGAATAGAAAAACGTCTGACCACAACATAAATAAAGCCCAATGGAAAAGCAGATTCACTGCCTTTTCATTGGGCTTCTTCGCGTAAACTTATTGGGAAACCTCACGGGCTTTCCATTTTTACGCATGCCAGGCATAAATCAACCTGTTATTATGTGTTTGGGTCCAACTGGACAACAACCTGCTTACCACTTACCTGAATACCTGTTGTTTTCGTTCCATATTCAGCCAGCGACTTGCTTAGCTGCTCTGCCCACTCCTTACCTGCGGCGCCTTCTTTGCTTCCGTGTACCTGTATGACCAGCTTAACCGAGTCCCCTTTTTTCAAGATACGCTCCGCCTGAGCTTGTTTTGTATCCCGGTCATGGTCTTCCATCTGCAAATTGAGACGAATCTCCTTAACCTTGCGTTTGTCCGGCGATTTACCGGATTTTTTCTTCTCCTGCTGAGCTTCCTCTTTCGCTGCTCCAGCACGGATGAGTTTGCAGGGTGGCGGGCTTGTCATCAGGGACAGGCATACCAGATCCACTTTATGCTGCTTGGCAAGTGCCAAAGCTTCTTTTGTGGACATAATACCGAGATCTTCACCGTTCAGTCCGGTCAGTTCAATCTCGGATGCTTTGATCTTTTCGTTCTTGATCATGGTGTATCCTCCTTTACGGCAAAAGCCTGTCCTGACCTATGACAGATCAGAGCAGGCTTGGATCAGACTATTGCTATGTTCGTGCCGGATGGTTCAATTACAGGTTATTGAATGCTTCGGTCAGAACAGGGACGATTTGCGATTTGCGAGACACGACGCCTTTCAGCAATGCCTTACTATCGGAAAGTGTCACATTGTATGCTTGTTCAACCGCTTTGGTAGACTTACCATAAGCCAGTGCAACGGAATCATTATTCAGAATGTCCGTTACGACGAATAGGAACAGATCCAGCCCTTTACTTGAAATAATCGCTTCAATCGCTGCTTCAAGTTCCGGTTGTTTTACAAGCACATCGTTAACGTCAACGGCGTTTACTTGTGCAATTTCCACTTTGGCTTGTCCCATGGCAAACTCTTTGGCATCCAGGGAGATCAGTTCTGCAATGGTTTTCTGGCTCAGATCCGCACCGGCTTTCAACATATCCAAACCATAGCTGTCAGCATCCACACCTGCAATGGCAGCCAGCTCACGTGCTGCTGCTACATCCTGCTCTGTGCAAGTTGGGGATTTGAACAACAGGGAATCCGAAATGATCGCGGACAACATCAGTCCTGCAATCGGTGCGCTAATTTCAACGCCATTTTCTTTGTACAATTTATTCAAAATGGTTGCTGTGCAGCCTACTGGTTCTGCACGGAAATACAGAGGCTGGCTTGTTTCGAAGTTAGCAATGCGGTGATGGTCAATAACTTCAGCAACAGTCACTTCCTCAATATCGCTTACACTTTGCTGACGCTCATTGTGATCGACCAGAATAACCTTGTTTACTTCGTTCGCAGCCGTTTTGATCAGGCGTGGAGCTTCCACCTTGAAATGATCCAGTGCAAACTGGGTTTCACCGTTCACTTCACCAAGACGCACAGCTTCAACGTCCTGTCCCAGTTTAGTTTTGAGATCCGCATACGCAATTGCAGAACAGATCGTATCCGTGTCAGGATTTTTGTGACCAAAGATTAACGCTTTTTCCATATTTATAGCCCTCCGTCAATTGTGATTAGAATAATCATGTCATAATTCAAATCATACCTTACTGATTATAGCGTCAATAAGACTTAATTCCAAACCCTTAACAGCGAATTGATTGAAATTCGTTCTCAAGGTCTGCTTCATCACTGTAAAAGGAAGAAAGCCTGCAGTACTATTTGGAAGACGGTTGAGCCACGTTCGCAATCAGGTGACTCTCCAGCTTCTCCCCTTCACAGAGCGCCTGTACCAATGCACGGCCGGATTCCGGGGTCATTTTGCCATACCAGTCTCCCTGCGGATACACGATCGTCACGCAAGCATCGTCACACTGCCCGTTACAGCGTGTTCGTGTTGTATGAATAAATCCACCGGCCTGCTGCTTCTGAATTTCATCCCGTACAGCCTGAGTGACTTCCTCTCCTTCGTTCCGCATGCAAGTACCACCGTTGCAGAGCAGGATGTGGTGCTGAAGTTGATCCAGATTATAAATAGCCAAAACTCAGTTCATTCCCCTCGACTTCTATGATATGTATTGATTGATAATCAGGTATCTTTCATAAAAATATAAAGTAGCACACGGAACCTGGATACGCAATGCAAATATTAATCTGCCAAGCCTTCTCCAGTCTCTCCCCTTTTCACATGAAACGTCTGTAAACGGCCATCCTCACCGATCTCAAGCAGGTTCAATTGCTCACCGTACGCGCATCCGCCATCTATGCCGATCTTGTCACCACTAGGGTCAAACCAGATATCTGCACGCTCATGCAGGTGCTTCACTGGTGTGTGTCCGAATACCACCGTATCCGGGATGGATGTGGGCCTGGAGTAAAAGTCCTCCCGAATCCAAATAAAGTCCCGTTCAGGCTGGCTGCGCCAATCCTCTACATCCGGATTAATTCCTGCATGCACAAAGATATAACCGGGTACTTCATGAACAAGGGGGAGTTCATTCAGAAAACGGAGATGATGTTCGTATTGGCTGCGAATCCATTGCTTGGCTTCCGTGTAGGCAGTCCAATCGATCTCTTGTTCATCAAAATCAATCTCCACATAACTGCCCAGTGTCTGCAATCCGCCATTGCGAATCCAGTGCAGATCATACTCCTCCACGTCATTCATCAGAGCTTTGACCATCATCGCATCATGATTTCCCTTGATCACCACTACACCATGCTTCTCCCTAAGTTCCATGATCTGCTCAACCACCTGCCGGCTTTTCGGTCCCCGGTCCACATAATCTCCAAGGAGAATCAGTTCATCCTGATTGAGGTCAACATGTACTTGACGAAGCAGCGCATTGAATTCATCATAACAGCCATGAATATCACTTATGATACATCTGCGAATGTGAATTCCTCCTCTCTGCTTACACAAGAATACAATTGAAGCCCCGCATAGCGGGACTCCAACCCCTTAGAATATAAATTCCAGTTCAACCGGCTCTAATCCTTCTTGAGACCAAAAGCTTCAGCAATAAGGCCAAAAGAGCGTAGGCGTGCATCAAACGAATGAATGGCTGATGCAATAATGACCTCGTCTGCTTCATGACGTTCTGCCATGGCCGTAATTTTGTCCTTCACTTGATCCGGTGTACCAATAATGGAGAAGGAGCGGCGCTGGCGAATCTGTTCCATTTCCATCGCTGTATAAGGATAATTGTGCACTGTTTCCAGCGAAGGAAATGAACTCTGCTCTAATCCTCTGCCCAGACGCAAAAAGAACAGTTCATTACTACGGGCCAGCTCTGCTGCTTCCTCCTCCGTCTCTGCACAGAAGGCCGCTACGGCAATCATGGAATGAGGTTTGTCATTCAGAATCGATGGTTTGAAATGTCTACGATAGTATTTCATCGCTTCTTCCCCGCCAGGTGTTCCGAAAAACTGTGCAAATGCATAGGACGTTCCCTGTGCTGCCGCAATCCGGGCACCTTCCGAACTGGAGCCCAGCAGCCATACTTCAGGCACCGTTGGTACAGACGGGCCGGCTACCAGGGATGCAAAACGGTGATCCTCTGGCAGCTGCTCGTGGAAATAACCGCCCAGGTCAGCAATTTGCTGCGGGAAAAATTGTACATTGGAAGCCTTGCCCTCATTCAGAGCCCGGCTCGCAATCGGCATGCCGCCTGGTGCTCTGCCAATGCCGAGGTCAATCCGTCCAGGGTGCAGTGCCTCCAGCAGACGGAAGTTCTCCGCGACTTTGTAGGCGCTGTAATGAGGCAGCATAACACCACCGGAACCAACCCGAATCCGATCGGTATGAGCTGCGACATGAGCGATCATAACCTCCGGACTGGAGAAGGACAATGCTCCGCCGCCATGATGCTCGGACATCCAGAATCTGGAGTACCCCAGTTCATCGGCATGCTTCGCTAACGTCACAGTCTCCTGCAGTGTGTCCTGTACACTGCGTCCTTCATTGATATGTCCATGTTCGAGTACACTAAGTTTCATCTATATTCATTCCTCTCGTCGAATGGGCTGCTGGCCATATTTTTCGAATGCAAAATTAACACACACTTCATTGTAACATTATTAATTACAGTTTCAAAATCTCTTTATTCGTATCTGTGGAATTGCAATTAGATACATGTTCTCTTTCTTCCTTAATATACACGGTCCCGTTTACAGTGAATAAAAAAGTGCCACCAGCAGCCGCTGGGGAGTGATTAGACATGAATAAAGCAGAAGATCAATATCCTGTACAAAGCGGTTCGACTTTCGCAAAAGGCATTTTCATCGGTGGCTT
>NZ_WYEV01000002.1:0-873987 GCF_015143645.1 Paenibacillus sp. P13VS
CAGCAGCCGCTGGTGCCACTTCCTATTTGAATCAAAGCTTTATAGCTTTATGGTCTGATTATGGTGCTCGTTTGGGCAGCAGCTTCACATACTCGTCAGATAGCCTCATGAGGCTGAGCACATGCTCGTAATCGGAACGATACGGCTCCAGATCGGTAACCGGTTCATAGGTTTTAAGCGAATATGCTGTTCCGTCATCAAACCCTGCACCTGGTATAAACATAATGTCATTGTTGACAAACGAGCCAGTCGGCAAGTAATACCGTATACCGAATGCATTGTGGTCCATATTCAGCAGGTCATGCCCAAATGCAGTGAACTGTTTTTCTTTTAACGAAACACCCATCAGGTTCATGACTGTAGGCAGAATATCGAGCTGACCACCAGGCTGTTCAATCAATTGACCCTTAACCTGGTTAGGTGTGTGAATCAAGAGTGGGATATTAAAACGGCTCACCTTACCATCATACGGAACATTCAGGTTCGCTTGAATCTGTTCGGCAATCTCGTCATTTGCGGGCAAGCCGAAGTGATCCCCATAGATAACGAGTGTTGTATTCTCCCATAACCCGTTCGATTTCAACTCTTCAATGAGCTGACCAACGGCATAATCGGTGTAATTAATAGCCTGCAAATAATCGTGAAGCAATGTGTTCGTGATCGTTGCAGGAATGGTAATGCGCGCCCGATCCGCTGGAACCGTGAACGGTGAGTGGCTCGATGCAGTAATGAACTGGGCATAGAACGGCTGATTTGCCGCTTGATGCGCAGCCATTTTTTCGACACCTACACGATATAACTCCTCATCTGAAGGACCAAAATCGTTAAAGCGGTCATTCTTAAAGCTCGGCTTATCGAAATATCGATCAAACCCTAGAGCTGGATACATCTTGTTCCGATTCCAGAACGTTACGTCATTGACGTGGAACGTCTCCGACTGGTAGCCTTCGTTGCGAAGCAGCTTCGGAAGACTTGGCAGCTCGCGGTCGCTATATCCGGCTGACATCGGAACAACCCCGGTTGGATAGATGGATGTATTGGACATAAACTCGGCATCCGAAGTATTTCCCTGACCGATCTGTTGGAAAAAATGAGAGAAATAATAGCTTTCTTTGGCTAAATCGTTCAGTACCGGTGTCAATACCTGACCATCCAGAGAAGCGTTAATCGGGAAATTCTGAAACGATTCCAATTGCAGTACGATCAAATTGCTGCCTTTGGCCTCACCAAAATATTTGGCTTTGATTGCTGATCCCTGGTTAGTTTTGTCCTGATATGGATATTGGCTTACCAGTTGATTAATCTTGTCGATGGTTTCATTAATATTGCCATTCGCAATAGCTTCGTTTTCTTTGCTGGTCAATATGGCCGAGGACACCTGATAATTCAGAAATCCGAGATTCTCAGCCCGCACCAATTCGTTATCAATGGTTTCGCCTTTAACAATAAAACTGCCAGACAGCACGATACAGAATGCAGCCGTAAGAGCTACCCCCAGCTTGCCCCAGTATCTTCTGCGCATTTTTCCGAAATGCAGCCCGCTGTCCCGGTAACTTCCGTTTCTGACACCCGACCGTCGACGACGCAACACGAGCCAAACCGGCAGTGCAAGCACGATGTCAACAAAGAACAAAAAATGGGAAGGCCGTATCAGTGGACCAATACTCCCCCGCACCTGTGCAACCTGCCCGATCTCGCTGAGCGCCGTATATGTGGGTACGGAGCTGAAATGTACGTTATACAGCGTTGCCGCAAACAGGACGAGAGAAAAGAGCAGGTTAAACCCGCCGTACATAACCCGCTTCCAGCGTTTCGGCACAATGAGATCCAGGATACAGACGACAGTCAGAGCTCCTAATGCATCCGTCACCAGACCGATCCCGGACAGCCCTTGGAAAAAGAAATACCGCAAAAGCGACAGCTTCAGCAGCATAAGGATAAACAAGACGGCAAATAAAATCCGTGAGGAGGTCCGTTCGTTTTTGGAATTTAACATGGTCGCTTTCAACCCTTATCTGAAATTTTACGTTCGTTTTACAAAACGCATATTTCAGTATAACAGTTTTGCTATTTGTATTCCATGAACGGACCCAATTTCCTGTAACCAGCATGTTGCGGCATCCAGTCCCCGTTGTGATTAGGACAAGAACGCTTCATATAATTTATAATTTACCTATAGGAAGACGTTCATTGACTCGTGTCAATCTCCTTAGGTTAAGCTGTCGTCGATATATCATCATCCTGTACGTTACTGTTCTGCATCCGTGCAATGACTATGGCCTGGGCCGCAGCAATTCTGGCGAAAGCCACCTGTTCAGGTGGACAGCTTACGTAATCCAATCCCATGCGCTGGCTGTAGGTAAAGGTACTCAGGTCAACGTGTTCTTCCGCGCAGAGACCTACTCTCAAATGAGGTTTACGGAGCCGAGCCTGAACGACAGCGCGTTCCAGTAGTTGCTCTCCCCCATCGAGATGTAGAATCTCTGCTCCAAATGACAGGAAATCAGCCTGCCTGGCTGTATGTGCCACGGTCAGTGCCATTTGAGCCCCTTCAATCAGTGAGCCTACCCTGTAATGGCAGTGACGTCTCTCTTCGCCCAGAATCTGTTCAGCCACTTGATCAATCAGTTCTCTGATTACTTGCAGCTCGCTACCAGGTCCTCTTGACGTTACGAGAATCTCGGGGCGAACCCACAATCCCTGGCGGATACATTTGAGTGCTGCACGAAAGACGGCTTCTGCCTGCATTTCATAAATTTCCGGGAAAACGGTTCCAAGATGACATCCATACTGCCTGCTGATTGGATGCTGTTCATGCAGCCGCTCAACAAGCTGGACTATGCGACTCAGATCCTCCTGATTCACATCATGTCCTCCTGCATTCCCTGCCTGTACTCCTTCTTGACGTTCCACCAACTGTTCCACATCCGGGAAAAGTTTATATAATGGAGGATCGAATAGTCTAATCGTTACCGGAAATCCGTTCATCTCCTCAAAAATCTGCTCCACATCAGACTGCAGCATGGGCAGCAGCCGTTCCAGGCCGCGTTTGCGTTCGACGTCCGTTTCTGCCAGCACCATCTTTTGTACATAAGGCATCCGCGTCGAAGACAGTAACATCTGATCGGTTCGGCAGATGCCAATTCCGTCGGCTCCAAGCGTACGGGCCGTGGCAGCATCACGAGGATGACTTGCATTGGCGAGTACCGTTATATTGTTCACATCATCGGCCCATTCAAGCAATTGCTGAAGTTCAGATGTGGGAATTACGTTAGAAGACTCGACACGCAGCAGTGCCTCTTCCCTGGTTATCAGACCTTCATTTGCAAAATCCACTATGGTCCTGATTACAGCTTCAGGAGTTAAACGTGCATCCCGTGCTTGTAAAAGGTAAAGCTTCCCCGACTCAATGACAAATTTAATTTCCTGTACAGCGGTGTTCACTCTCTCCAGCTCACGGCTCGCTTGCAGCAGCTGGCCAATCAGCTCTGGTTCCGCATGCCTGATCTGTTCCAGTTCCTCCAGGTCATACCCTGAGCCTGCAAACGACATGTATTCGCCATAGATCCCTTGGGCCCCAGTCAGTGGATGACGTGAGTAGATTGTACCGCTTCCGCAGCGGTCTCCACACTCTCCATTCACCATCACCTGAATCAAAACAGGCATACCATAGGCGATCGAATTGGAGCTCAAGGTTTGGTTATGCAATCCTGAATCAGAAAGGGAGAATGCCTGGATGATTCTGTGCAGTTGAAGCTGCACATCCTGAGGGAAAGCAGGATGTCCCTGTTCTTCAATGACGCCTTTATATTGCGCTATAGCGTACTCCAATCTCGTTTCATCCAAACTCGTAATATCGCCCAATCGTTCATCGAAAACCTCAAGCGGGATGCCATGAACCAACCAGCCATAATTCTGCAGCAGCACCCGGTAGCAGTTGAGTGCATACGGGCGGTTGTTGATTCGCCGGGCAAGTCCCTCTACTGTAATGTCATTAAGTCCTACGCTTAGCAGCACCAAGGAGTTTGCATCCCGTGGAAGCACGTCACTGGATTGCACAGCTAGCAAAAGCGGGGCCTCCGGATCACCAAAGGCTGTGCCTGTATGCTGTTCCAGCTGACGGACTGCCTTGGCCAGATCTTCGGAACCTTCGGCATTAGTTGTTTCTGAGCAGCTAAGGAACTCGTGAGAGTATTCCGTTGTAATGGTGAATCCTGCCGGAACAGGCCACCCCGCCTGGCATAACTCCGCAAGCGCGGCTCCTTTACTGCCCAATAGTCCTTTCATCTCTGCCGTGCCTTCTTCCAACAGAACTACCCGTGTCGTCATTACAGCGCTCCCATCCGCCATTCCATGGCTATGCTTAGAGGTATTCAGTTGTTGTGAATCACCCTCTAATTAATGGTATGATGCAAACGCGCAGTCAAGGACATCTGTATACGCATTTTGTACTCGGAATGTAAACGTTGATCAAAAGGGTTTTATGGTATTATAAAAATGACTTATACAAATGAACTTAAGAATGGTGAATCCTATCATTTCAAGGTTGGAACAATACAATAACTGGGGAGTGAGTATCATTGTTTAGCAAAGTTGGTCAAATCATGTTGTATGTCAACGATCAGGACAAGGCCCTTCAATTTTGGACAGAAAAAGCAGGCTTTCACGTGGTATCCGAAGTCAACGGCGAGGGTATGCGCTGGATTGAAATTGCTCCTGAAGAAGGTGCTGAGACAACCATTATCCTTCACGACAAGGAATTCGTAGCCAAAATGTCCCCCGAGTTGAATCTGGGCACACCTTCGCTCATGTTTTTCACCAAAGATCTCGACGGGCTCTATGCGGACTTGGCCAGCAAGCAGGTTACGTTAGGTGAACTGGTTACGATTCCGGGCGGAAGAGTATTCAACTTTGCAGATGATGAAAACAACTACTTCGCTGTCATGGAAAGAGCTTAGATTCCTTGGAATCTGGCTCTGTGCTCCACTCTTAGGCGAGCGCTCTGATTTCCCTTCGTATTTACACAAAAAAAGGCGTCTGACAATGAGTCAGCCGCCTTTATATCTGTTATTCATATATATGTTCTAATGGATATAGCTCCAGCACATGCTCCGTTTCGAAGCCGGCTTTACGGTATAACGATAGTGCACCAGAATTCGTTTCATCTACACATAAGCGGATTGCACTCACTTGGCTCTCCTGATTCAGCTCATACAGTGCCTTGTTTAGTAAAAGCGAACCCAGTCCCTGCCTGGAGTAATCCGGATTCACCGCAATATATTCAATACTGCCCTCACCAAATTCAGGATCAGCCTCGGCATAGACATATCCGCGAATCTCCTTTTCGGAGCCAGGAAGAACGTATAAATGATGATGCTCCTTGCCTGAGCGCTGAATGAGTGTTTCACCATCGTAATACGTTCCGGTAAAGGTGGAATCATGTAACTGGATAAAAGATGAATACTGTTCTGGAGTAATAGTCTGAATCCTGTTATGTCCACCCTGGTCCAGGCTTACTTCATTCAATGAGCGATTATGCAAAATAACCTGCCTGCTGCCAAGCTTAGCTCCCTTGTCCTTCATGAACGCGATGCCATTCGCATGATATTCATTATAAAACCCGTACACTTTTCGGATATGTATCCGGTTTTCAGTTAACTTGTTTATTCCCTGCTGCCACAAACGGATTGCAAGTTCTTGCCACTGCTCAGGAGCGCACTGAATAAATGGACCCCACAACTCTACAGTCCCTGTATCCGTATCTGTATCCATCCCAAGCACTCCTGTCAGCTGCCCATCCTCACTCAGGGTACTAATCCACAGGTCCGGTTGATCCCCGAAAGCATCCATCATTGCCTGCTCAATTTCAAGCGCATCCTTACCGCAATACCCAATATGATGCTCCTGGTGCTGATTCAACTCCGCAATAAACTTAGCGACCACTGACTTATCCATATTCTGAGTAATATTACGTTCCATGACTTCTCTCCTTCCACAGGTGGTCGTTTAGGCCAACACACGCAGGATATCATCGATTTTCTTCCCATGGGAGATAACCCCGTAATTCATCCATGTTAGAAAGTCCACTTCGTAAACACATCCGTTTCTCACCGCGGAAAGCTGTTGCCATTCCTTGCTGTCCAGCAGCTTCCGTTCCTCTCCGATTGTTGACGAATCCAGACAGTCAAATGTAATAAATAAATGATCCGCATGCAATAGCTTCAATTGTTCAGCGCTTATGCTGACTCTACGTTCTTTCAATGCCCATTGCTGCACCAGAGGATGTGGCGTTAACCCCAAATCCTGATACATCACAGGTCCCACATAACCCTGCTGTGCACCATACAACACAATTTCTGAGGCAGTGATCCGCAAGAAGGCTACTGTCTTTCCTTGCGCAGATCGTGTTAGTTGAGCGTTGGCCTCACGAGCTTTTTCTTCATATGAACCTACGACATCCCTAACCCGATCTCCTTTTCCCAATACATCCGCTGTTGATCTTAATATGGAGCGCCAGTCCTCACCCTTATGATTCACATAAAACGTAGGCGCCACCTGTTCGAAACGGGCCAAATTCCACCGCTCATAGCCGTCACTCAGCATAATAAAGTCCGGCTTATGGTTCTCTTGAAACATGGCATCCTGATGAGTCACATCGAATTCAGGAACATCATCCATCCCCAAGTAGTGCTGTTTGCCCCACAAATGGTGAGCATATTGAAGCACAGGCTCCACGCCTAGCGCTAATACAAAATCTTCGAGGTACGGTGCAAATACTCGCACATCCTGACGATAATGACGTCTGTATACTCCTGGTGAGATGCCAGCATATTGCTTAAACCGACGACTGAAATAATACTCGTTGCTGAATCCGACACTTTGGGCAATATCGTGCAGGCGATCATCTGTCTGCTGTAATAGTTGTTTGGAACGTTCCAAGCGGATCGAATTTACATAATCCAGAGGAAGCTTGCCGGTCATCTCCTTGAATTGTCGCGTATAGCTGGACCTGGTAAGCTGGGTACCCGCTGCCAGATCATCCACCGTCATGGGCTCGTTATAATGATCACGGATATAGCGAATGGATTGTTGTAAGCGAGTTCGATGATCCATGGAAGCATGGCTCGAATCATTCTGCAAAAGCAGCATCCGGAACCATTCCTGGAAACGAAGCTGCCAGTCCCATTGTTTCAGCCAATCCTCGGTCGCCTGCTGCTGTAACAGTTGATTCAATATATCCAGACAGGAGCTCCAAGGGGTGTAGGACAACTCAATAGGCGATGAGGATTCGGAGATGGCTTGCGACTCCGGAAAAGCAGGACCTGTCTCTTCGAGTGGAGTGTTGGATCCAATCCTGCTTGTCTCACCAGCGATCAGATCTAGCTTATAATAATGCAGCTTGGATTCTGACCCATCTCCAGTTTGCAGGGGTAAGACGGGTATATCAGAAGGGAAAAACAGAATCGTCCCTTTGTTTAACTTGAAGATGACATCTTGCGCCAGCAGTTCTCCCTGTCCTTGGGTGACTACAACGATCGAATGGCCCTTCGACGATGTGCATTCTAAACCATTGTAAGCCGAGACAGAGTTTTGAACGTATTGAATATGCTGAAGTGAACACAGCCAGGGCATGGGGAGTATCTGTTCTATGGTATGAGACATTTGTCATCCGCCTTAATTGAGAATTGTTATCATTAGGAATAGTCTAAACCAAAAAAGAAAGCTCTTCAACCCTGGTTGAGGAGCTTTCTTTTTTCACTTTACTTTCTATGGCTGTTCTTCACGGCGTCATTTGTTCCAGAAGATCATCCATTTTCATCGAGTTTGCTGTAATTGCACCTGATTGCCAGTGAGATCTCTCCATCTTGTATACCTTATTGCTTTTCACGGCCGGCAAAGAATTCCACAGCTTGCTATCCAATACCTTGATAGCTTCCTGATTCTCCGGAGAGGACCAATCTCCATCCGACGGGAATATGATGATCCGATCTGCATCGATTTGCGGGATCGCTTCCTCGGACAGAACCTCCTGGAAAGCTTCCATGCTCCCAGCCAGGGCATGGGGTGTCAGCCCAAGCTCTGAATATATGAACCCGGTATAGCGGTTTTTTACTCCAAACAGCACCAAGCTGTTATCATCCACATTCAAGCGGACAACCGCCACGGTCTCGTCTCCTACGCTTTCTGCCAGCTTGGCTTTGGTATCCTTGATTTTCTCTTCGTAAGCCGCAGCCACTTCCACACCTTTTTCCTGTTCCCCTACAATATCGGCTATCTTAGCCAGAATCTGCTCGGAATCCTGCAGGATGCTTTCAGGTAAACGATATGTCGGTGCCACTTTGGAATACATCTCATATTTTTCCCTGTCTACTCCACCATCCACAATGATGAGATCCGGATCATATTCCAATAGTGCTTCAATGCTGCCCGTAGTGTCGAATTGAGGCACATCCAGACTCAGATAGTCCTGTACGCCCCACATCGGATTATACCACTGCACGACAGGTGTGATATCCAGAGCCTTCAAATAATCCTCCACGTAAATCCCGGCAATACGCTGCGGATGAACCGGAATCGTTACATCTCCGAATTCATCCTGTACCACACGTGTTTCTGCTTCTTGGCTCGACTCGGATGAATTGCCGCTGCCAGCAGTTGCGTTCTCCATTACTGGCGACTGAGCCTGTTCCTCCGTTGCTCCTGAATTCGAACTGCATCCCGCGATGAATACGGCCATGACCAGAACTGTAATTCCCCAACCTTTAATCCCTTTACTCAAATTTGCCATGCTGCTCTCCACCCCTATGTAATTAGCTGTATTAAAGAGAATGTTCATCTACAATGATTATCATTCTCAATTAATGTCTAAGGTGAATTGTAACTTATGCCTTACCGCACTTACAATACACATTTGAATCCATTTTTTTATACAAACGAAAGATACAGGCCACCCTTGCCCCTGCTATTGCAGAGGCAGTTTTCCGTTAAGGTAACTCTCAAGCAATTGACTTACGAAGGTATGCTCACTCTCACCCTGCAGCATTGCAGCCCCAATAAGGCCAATATCATCACTCACATAACCGGCCAATTCGGGATCACCTGTATAGTGCAGCGTCTGTTTGAATGCCTGTTCCCTCGAAGCACGAAGCAGTTCGTCTTCCGCGATAGAATCAGCATCTTGTACCCACCTCTGGTATGCCGACATCCATTCATCTGCAAAAGCCGAATCATCGCGCTTGTCCAGGTAGCTGTCGATATCCAGCCCTTGAAACATCTCATTAGTAATGAATCTGCCTTCATTAAGTTCCTTAAGGAGCTTCTCTGCCTCTCTTCTATTCATTAGGTACTCCCTCCAGATCAAATATGCAGTACAGATGCTCATGCAGCTTAGGGATATGCAGATTGTCGATTACATAATGATCAGGGTTAAATGTGATTTTCATATGTTCTCTCCCCCTTGCCACAGACGAGTGACCTGTACCAATTCATGCTCCATGTTAAACTCCAGCTTATAGATATCCGGCATCGTCGTACTTTTCCAGAACTCATATCCATAGGACGCGTCGTAATGTTGGAAGATCAGGGTCATCACATCTCCATGTGTCCCGATCGCTACTTTTTGTCCTGCGTGGATGTTCAGGATCCGATGAATTACGGCTACGGCCCGAGAAGCTGCCTGTTCACCTGATTCCCCGCCAGCGTATGCAAAGGAAGGGTCAAGGTACAATCTTGATTTGGATTCAAGAAAATCGGCATGCTTAACACGTTCATCGGATAATTGGCGTTCGCGCAAATCTTCCTCCATCAACACAGGGGCGCTCGACCTGTCCGCCAGTTCCTGAATGGTATCAACCGCCCGCCGGTATGGGCTGGAATAATACCATTGAATCTGCTCCTGACTGAGAACTTCTGCAACAATCGCTGCATCTCGGCACCCACGCTCTGTGAGTCCTCGCTCTCGTTCCTGTCCTTCCACATAGACTGATTCTGCATGCCGCACAAAATATAAGATGGTTCTGGACTCTTTACTCATCCGTCAGCCATTCCTTTCTTCTTCTCAATCACAAGCAGGCAAGTACTGTCTGGTAAGGGTGCAGGCAGTCCGTCTTCCTTCATGAACATAATGCGTCCCTCAAGCGCCTCGGTATATCCTTCCTGAAGAAAATGCTCCAGCTTAATCATCTCTGCCTGCACACCAAGCGCTTCACGAATACAGTTCTCGTAAGCCGATGGCGTAAAGATGCCGAACTGTTCCTGAATCTCGTGAACGTATGCCTCTTCACCCCAAGTATATGTATACAGGAATTCCATGGCATCATTAATGTTAAGAACCACCTCATTCTCAGCAACATGTTCAAACGTAATCTTCCGGCCCTGGAAGTCCTGAGCATATCGTTCCAGCCACTGCATACCATCCGGCTCCAAAAACCGAATCCGTCTTTTCTGCTCTTGAGGTTCTGTCATAATGCCATCTCGGATTAATATTCTTCCACCCGGCGACAGAACATGAAAGGAACTTTGAAGTGCTGCGACAACCGTATCCGTGTTAAATCTCCGTCCATCCCGCTCTATATAGGAGTACAATTCATGCAAAATAGACGAGAAGATTACCGTATCCACCGTGCCTGGCTGCACGTATTGATCCAGCCTCAGGGCATCCCCCTTCATGACCTGCCAGCGATGACCTTCTCGCTGTTTCTTGCGCTCCAGCGCTTCGATCACATTGGCAGAAATATCAATGCCTATTGGCTCCACTTCCGGCTTCTCCTGCTCAATAAGATCCAGCAGAACGCCGCCACCTGGACCGATATCGAGTACACGCTTGCCAACGATGTAGTCAAGCAGCACTTTTTTATAATCCCCCGAGCTGTTCATGTCCGCCAAATACGTTTCTTCATTATGGAACCGGTCATACGCATCACGCCGCAGTCCGAACAAATCAAAGAGCAGCAATACGGCCTTCTCATATAGCGGTGATTTCTCGGCTTCAATACAGAATGCAATCAGCTTCTCCGCCGCCGGCGAGAACTCAAAGGTCACAAAAACCGTATCCGGCAGATCCGGTTGACGTACTACGCGATGGGTCAGATGCGGATAAACGACCGACTGTTCCTCTTCAATCTGCTCCCATGACCACTGTTCTAAATACTTTTCAATCATTCGTTTTTTGTAGATGTTCAGCTTTTTGACACCTTTATAGTCGTAATACATCGTATTCATTAACGGTTCAAAACTGATATGACGTACATCGTCCCTGTTGTCTGTCGTTTGAGACATATCTCCATGATGCAGTGAGAGAAGGAACACTTTTACCATTTCCTGCAAGGAAAAATCCTTCAGGGCAGATTCCACATACCACAAGGTACGATGAGACAGAGGAGCCAGCATGTTGTCTACATCAAGCTCTGTTTGCAGCTTAGCGTACGCCTCATCCAGCGCCTCCCCATTGCGAATGGAAGAGCTTCGGAGCCGGGATAAACGTTCCTTCAGAGGCCAGTCTGCATGATCTGGTTCGCTGATAATCCACCCAACCATTCGCTCCACTTCCGCTTCAACCTGCCGCCATAGCTTCGGATCAACGCCAGCAATGATGCATTGGTTGAGCGCCATCAACACCGTGTGCAATTCTTCAGCTGTCAGCCAGCCATGAGTGATAAAAGCATGCAGCGGAGCATTCTCGGCAAAAGGTATCTCCCCGCGTATGTATTGTCCAATCAGTCCATGCGTTCCAATGAGAGCATAGATCATTTCCTGTCTTGGCGTAGCTTCTTTCCTCTGAACTGGATTCTCCTCATTAACCTGAAACACAGCTTTATCGTCACTGCCGATGTTTCCTGTACTGCGATGAATAACATACTCCCTGTATAACTGTGCAGAACCCCTATTGTGTACAAACAGATTCACCCCTGCGCGCTGCCACGCCTTCCTTTGCTGTACTGAGCCGGCCTTGGCTGTCTCCGACCAGACCAGAACTTCCTCCACGACCTCTCGCACCCAAAAGGATACGTTCAGTTGATCCAGGACGTGCAATGTCCGTTCGACGTAATCCAAAACGGGATTGGTTCCCTCAAGGTCAGCCATGGAATGAATGCGTTCTAGATTAATATGGGGCTGCTCGGCCGCAGCCAGCAGCTGCAGCCATAATTGCTGCTTATCCTCTGGGATGTTGCCTTTTCTATAAGAATGTATGGCTTCTAATGAGTGCAGCATGTTGACATTCACCTCGTTATTTTAGTTCAATTCATCTGTCTAGATGGTTCAATCGATCCTTCACAAGTTTCAGCACCTTTTCTGCTTCATTCCCAGGCAAACTCTCTTCCAGGCGAGCAGCTGCAACGGGCAGAATCCATCGTTCGATCTCCTGCCAGGTTACGCCAGATAGATGCATGTAATGGTTGATGTACCCGTCCACTATGGTATCACGAGACCTTTCAAACCCCAATTGTAAAGCAGGATTGGCATCCTCCGGCAGCGATGCGCTCGTTAAGATGACCCAACTGCGTGCCACATCACCTGCAGGATCGCCTGACATGCCTGTCATCCAATCGATAACTTCGTAGGCGTTCTTCATCTCGTTCATCATCACATTATCGGGATGGTAATCACCGTGACAGATCTGGATTTGCTCAGGGAGACGGGTGAGATAATCAAATATTCGGGCTTTGTCTTCTGCAGACAATAGGTGTGTTCTCTGAATGGCCCCTGACAAAACCTGCTTCTGTGAAGGCAGAACTCTCTCATTATCACTTTGGGCATGAAGCACCTGATGACAGGCAGACATCTGATGTACTAATTCTTGAAAGCTTGAAGGCTGATGGAACATCATGGAGAATATCGTCTGACCTTCGATCCGTTCAAATACAATACCTGTACGATCTCCTTCAACCATAATTTTTCGTGCCTGAGGCACGGGTAATTTCTTTTCATTTAACAGCTGTGTAATTCTGAATTCATTCTGGATGGCTTCAAGTGAAAAGTTATGATGATACAGCTTCAAAATTTGATCGGAAGTGTACGCGTAGATGTCCGCAGTTCGACCTTGACCGATAAGCTTCATACTTTAGCCTCCAGCGTTTATTCGAATTCCTTGCCTCTGATTTTGCTAAACACCATGACATCGACCAGGGTACCTGTACTGTCCCGGCGCACACTTCGCAGTATGCCTTCCAGGGTGTAGCCTGCACGCTCAGCGACCTTGGCACTGCGTACATTCCGAGAATCGCAGCGAATCTCCAGACGGTTAGCGTTCAGATATGTTATTGCAAATTGCTCAATCCCCTGTACAGCTTCCGTCATTAATCCTTCACCTGCACGCGACGATCTGATCCAGTAGCCGATCTCGAAGCAGCGTGCATTCCAATCGATACGATGCAGGCCGCTGCTGCCTACAAAACCATCAGTCTGCTTATCTCGCAAATGAAGAACGAGATCTGTCCGCTCCAAAAACTGTAATTTGGCCTTGCGGACATGTGCTTCGGATTCTTCAAGTGATGGTACCTTTTCGGCAAATGGCAGCCATGGCCGCAGCTGCTCAACACTCTCGCGAATAGCCTCGTTGACTTCTGCACCATCTCCCCACTCTGGAGCTCGGATCGTGAGACGGGCTGTGTCGAAGTGCTCAGGAAAGGATAGCATAATTGGATTTATTAATTCCGTGTTAGACATAGCGTCCTACTCCTCTACCTGGAATATCGAATCCACAATAAGGGGGAGGTTATCCCGTACAGAAACAGCTCCAAAAACCGAACGTGCATGCACGCCCTTTTCCTCAAATACATCCATCATTAGATCTGAAAATCCGTTCAACACCTTGTGATGTTCCTGATAAGAAGCCGAGGCGTTAACAAAACCCTGGACTTTGACCACACGTTTCACCAGGTCCAGTGAACCCAGCACATCCTGGACTACAGCGAGCACCTGAATCCCGGCATTTCGGGCAAATTCATATCCCTGTTCGGTCGTGAAGTCCCCTCCCAATTTGCCACGCTCCACCGTATCCGGACCTTTCCCTGATACATACATTAATCCATTTACAATAACTGCATTAGCATACTTCGCAGCTGGAGCGCTTGCCTCAGGCAAAATAATTCCCAGTTCATTCAATCTCGCTGCTATCATCGCTTTCCCTCCCAAGAGACAATGTCTAAGCGCAAACCTATCAATATATTACTATTTTGGATAAACATTAATATACGCTCGATCTTAGGCTTAAGCAATGATCGCTTCAATCATGATGGACGATTACCTTTCGATTTCTATGAATGTCACTTTGATGAAGTAACGTTATGCTCTAATCCCACTACTTATAGTTTATCAGATCATTGGATCATCCAAAAACGCTTCTAAACTGCAATCCTCATTTAAAGATTAACATTTATATTAATTCTATCCTTTTGAAAACGTTATATTGTAATTCCTGTCATTCTCTATTACGATAGTTACAAACAAGTACAGTACAGCAATCATCTGTTTACTTAAAGGAGGACATTATCTTGAATGCACCCTTATTTCGTGACCCCATCTTCGATGGAGCCGCTGATCCGGTCGTGGTATGGAACCGCGCTGAACAGACCTGGTGGATAATCTATACCAACCGCAGAGCTACCGCAGGAGGACCGAAGTTTGCCTGGGTTCATGGCACGGATCTCGGCGTTGCCTCATCCTCCGATGGAGGGCAGACGTGGACCTATCGTGGTACGTTAACTGGTTTGGAGCATGAATGGGGACATAATACGTTCTGGGCGCCGGAAATTTTCTGGCATGATGACACATATCACATGTATGTCAGTTATATTCAAGGCGTGCCCCATGACTGGCCGAATCATGACCGCCACATTTTGCATTACACAAGCCCGGATCTACTGACCTGGACTTATCATGGCAAACTGGAGCTCAGCTCGGACCATGTCATAGATGCCTGTATATATCCACTGCCGGATGGTCGCTTTCGGATGTGGTACAAAGATGAGGCAAATGGATCGCATACCTATGCCGCAGACAGCACGGATCTTTACCAATGGGACGTTATCGGTCCCGTCATTACAGGTCGCGCCCACGAAGGACCCAACGTTTTCCGCTTTCATAACACCTACTGGATGATTGTGGATGAATGGAGAGGACAGGCTGTATACCAATCGGATGATCTGGAGAATTGGGTATGGAACAGCATGATTCTCGATCAGCCGGGGACACGTGAAGACGATGGCGTTATCGGTTTGCATGCAGATGTAGTGGTTCAGGATGATACAGCTTATATTTTCTACTTCACCCATCCTGATCGCATTGAAGGAGTAGATCATGCCAGCGAGCCTGCTCGTCGTTCCTCCATTCAAGCTGCACGCCTGGATGTGGTGAATGGGGTGATGGTCTGTAATCGGAATGAAGAGCTGCAATTGAAGCTCCGTCCGGAGACAGATGCGAGTCCTATTTCGGTTTGAACCCCATGGGATAGATGATTAGCACCTTTATATTGTGAAAAATACGGAAAAGACCTGAACAAGTTCCTGCTGCTGCAGGCTTAATCAGGTCTTTTTGGATAATCTGCGCATGATCCTGTAATCGCTGCATTGATTATGAAGGACGCGACTTCCCATCCCCCTGCCTGTATGTTCGTGGAGACATCTGTACGGTTCGCTTGAACACTTTGCCAAAATGAGAAAAGTTGCTGAAGCCTGCCCGCCAGGCGATCTCCGTAATGGAGTCCTCGCTCTCGCGCAGCAGCCGCTGCGCTTCCTTCACGCGTAGCAAATTCAAATAATCAATGAAAGTAAAACCCGTGGTTTGTTTAAATAACCGACTGAGGTAATGCGGACTAATTCGAAACTCTGCCGCAA
Source organism: Paenibacillus sp. P13VS (assembly GCF_015143645.1). Taxonomy (NCBI): domain Bacteria; kingdom Bacillati; phylum Bacillota; class Bacilli; order Caryophanales; family Paenibacillaceae; genus Paenibacillus; species Paenibacillus sp. P13VS. The sequence continues at coordinate 15,834 of NZ_WYEV01000002.1, forward strand.
CTTCTGGCAGCGTTAGAGGGTTCCGATAATTATCATTCAGGTAGCGAACAACGGCTTGCGTCTTCGGATGAAGGACCGGCTCGCTCTCGACAGAATATACCCTCCCCTGCTCCTGATTGCGATATGCGAGAAGCAGCAATTCAATGGAGCGGTGGCGCAGCAGCAGGTTGCTCCCAGCCTTAGGCTGAATCATCTCATCAATCATTTCTTGAATGATCCGTTCTGCCGTTTCGCTAATAGGTGATGGAAGCCTTAACATCGGAACTTCCCATTCAAAGGGCTCCTTTAACCCCTCCATCAACGCAGGGGCAATACTCATCTCTTCAAAAAGCTCCTGCTTCAGATACAGTACAATTCGTTCATGATCAGGCCTTCCGCTTTCCAGGGTTTTATGTACAGCATTCCGGTCAACAAATACAAAATCCCCGGCTTTGACATGGTAGGAACGGTCTTTAATAAAATAGATGCGTTCCCCCTTCAGGAGATAATAGAGCTCATAATGATCGTGGAGATGATCCGCGGTCATGGAATAATAGCCCACCCTGCGATCATATTCAATATCCAGATGTCCGGTGGAATCGTGGTAAACCGCTCGAAACGGCTGTGACATGAAGCAGCCCCCTTTTCAAGGATTATAGCAAAATAAGCGGGGTTTGAAAGCGATTACGCAAAAAATGCGGCGAAAGAAGTATTCCCTTGTTATAGGCTAGAGCTATATTCAAGGAGGCGATAGATATGGGTAGCAAAAAACGCTATGTACTGGTCGGCACCGGTGGCCGTGCAGAATTTTTTTATGGAGCATTAGCAAAAAACTTCCGTGACCAATCTGAGCTTGCAGCTTTTTGTGATATTAATCAAACGCGGATGAATTATGCGAATCAACTGCTGCGAGAACGATATCAATACAGTGAGGTTCCTACCTATACAGCAGACCAGTTTGACCAGATGATTGAGAACGAGAAACCCGATGCCGTCATCGTGACCAGCGTTGACCGTACGCATCACAAGTATATTATTCGGGCGATGGAGCTTGGATGTGACGTCGTGACCGAGAAACCCATGACCATCGATGAGCACAAATGCCAGGATATCCTCGATGCTGCCAAACGGACCGGGCGAAATATCCGCGTTACCTTCAACTACCGATATGCTCCCCATCATACCAAGATCCGTGAGCTGATCATGAACGATACCATCGGTAAAGTAACCTCCGTTCATTTCGAATGGCTGCTCAATACCCGGCACGGTGCAGACTACTTCCGTCGCTGGCACCGCGACAAACGTAACAGCGGAGGTTTACTCGTCCATAAATCCACCCATCATTTTGATCTCGTCAATTTCTGGATCGGCTCCCAGCCCGAAACGGTCTTTGCCTTCGGTGATCTCATGTATTATGGGCGGGAAAATGCCGAAGAACGCGGCGTTACCCAATTTTACAATCGCGCCACCGGCAACCCGCTCGCTAAGGAAGATCCTTTTGCCCTCCACCTGGATTCGGATGCGCACCTCAAAGCGATGTATCTGGATGCAGAGCCCGAGGACGGTTACCAGCGTGATCAGAGCGTATTCGGAGATGGCATTAACATTGAGGATACGATGGGCGTGCTTGTCCAGTATCAGAACAAAGCCATTTTGACGTATTCCCTTGTTGCCTACCAGCCGTGGGAAGGATACCGTATAGCCATTAACGGCACCAAAGGACGAATCGAGATGTCCATCGTTGAACAGTCCTATGTCAATTCACTCGGGGATAAAAGTCTCGAAGGCGCCCTGATCGGCAAAACGCTTCGTGTGCTACCCATGTTCGATGCTCCATATGAGGTGCATGTCGAAGAGCAAAATGGCGGCCATGGCGGAGGCGATCCGGTTCTGCTCAATGATCTGTTTGGCGAGCCTGCGGAAGATCCGTATGCTCGTGCTGCCAACCATATTGATGGAGCAAGATCGATCCTGACCGGTATTGCAGCCAACCGTGCGATTTCAACCGGGTTGCCGGTCCACATCAAGAGCCTGGTTCAGTTTTAATTTGATGGCAAGTTGATCCTCGAACGGTCATGATTCAAGGCTGCGTATTTACGCGGTCTTTTTTCCATTTGCAATCTCTTCTTAAGAGCCAGAAGCGAACATGGAATGATCACCAAGTTGAAGGAGGAAATGGATGTTCTTTTCATTAAAAAGCCGATTAATTGCCTTGATTCTTGTCCTGTTCGTCCTCTCGTTCGGCACGCTCTCCTTCCTGCTGTTTGCGGAATCCAGGGCTGTAATTCGTTCCTATATCGAGTCCTCTGCTCTCGAGAAAATGGAGGAATACGGCTCTTACATCGATATGGTACAAATGCAAATTTATGATGTAGCCTCTCTCGTCTTCAATAGCGATATGGCGAAAAGCTGGGATAACGCCATGAGTGATCCACAACTGTCCGAGGGGGAGAAAATGCTGGCTAATCTCGCCATGAGCCGTTTTCTGACGCAGGCCACGAACAGCTATACCAGCATTTCCGATGTGTCCATCTATCGACTAAACGGGCTCCGGATTGGCGGCGAAAATCAGGTCGTTAACAATCCTTCGTTTTTGCAAGAACCATGGTATACGAACTTCTTCACATCTGGAGACCGGTGGCTGGCTGCACATACCGACGTTCATGAAAGGGTCAGGGACCATGGCAACCCGGTGGTGAGCCTGCTGATGCCGCTGGGTACCTTCCATCATGCTACAGCGCGGAATGTCATGAAGGTCAATGTAAGCGAGTCCTATTTCCTCGAACCTCTCAGCCGGATTCATCTGGCCAAGAACAGCACCATTTTTCTGCTCAATGAACAAGGTCGCCCCCTCCTCTCCCAACAAGCACACGAGCTTGGGGCCGGAACGCTATCCGACATCGAGCATATTCGAAACCGCACACCAAAATCAGGCGTTGAATACCTGACCAATGATGTGGGCGGACGAGACATGATGGTATACAAAAAACTCGGGCGAACAGGCTGGATGCTGGTCGGTCTGGCACCGGAAAAAGAGATGTATTCCTCTCTGCACAAACTCCAAACGACAACATTTGTAGTGACCATTGTCATCATCCTGGTGTCCCTGTGTGCTGCGGCCTGGCTGTCCTACGGCGTAACCAAGCCCTTAACTCGCCTGGTTCTGGCGATGAGACAGGTACAGCGGGGTGCATTTGACCAGGCCGAATCCCTGCTTCCCCCAGACCAGAATGTTAAGAGCGAGATTAGTTATGTGATATCTACGTTTCGTTACATGATCATCCGGCTTAGACAGCATATCCAGAATGAATTTGAGCTGAAGCTGCTTCGACAGCAGGCGGAATATAAGGCCCTCCTCATGCAGATTAATCCGCATTTTATGTTCAACACGCTGGAACTGGTCAGCAGTCTCGCGATGCAGCGCCGAACGGACGACACGGTGCAGGTCATTGAGGATCTCGGGAAAATGATGAGGTACTCCATGCATACGAATGATGATCGTGTGTTACTGGCCGAGGAACTTACTTACGTGCGCCACTACATCTCCATTCTTCAAACCCGCTTCGGACCCAAGCTCGATATTTCCACCCAAGAATCGGGCAGGCTGGAACACCTCGTTATAGTCAAGTTTATTCTGCAGCCGCTGATCGAAAATGCAGTCAAATACAGTTTTCAACATCAAACGACTGCTGAGGTGCATATTCGAATCTGCAGGAACAAGGAACATCTGCACCTCCAGATTAAGGACAATGGTCCGGGGGTGCCTCAGGATATCATCTCCAGGCTGCAGGATTCTGAGAGTGTTACAGCCCAGCTTGAACCCATGCTTCGCCATTCAAGCTGGCATATTGGACTTGGCAACGTAGTTGCCCGGTGCCGGCTGCATTACGGTTCCCTCTTTGCCATTCATATAACGAACGGGGAAACCCAGGGTACTTGTATTGAACTGGTTCTTCCCGTACAGGAGGAAAATCATGTACAACGTATTGATCGCTGATGATGAGATTGAGGTCCGTGAAGGCCTGAAGCTGAAAGCAGACTGGAGTGGAATGGGTTTTGTCATCTCAGGTGAGGCCGCAAACGGAGTGGAAGCCGCTCGGTTGCTCCAATCGGGACACTATGATCTGCTCCTAACCGATATGAATATGCCGGTCATGGATGGCGTGCAGCTGCTCGACATCTGTAGAACCGACAATCCATCTATTGAAATCATTATTATCACGGGATATGAGGACTTCCAATATGCGAGAGCCGGTGTTCGTAATCATGCCATGGACTACTTATTGAAGCCGGTAACCCGGGGAGAATTGAAAGCGGCCTTGATCAAAATCAAGGAGGAGCTGGATAAGAGACGCAAGGCTCAGGATGAATCCGAAAGGATCCAATGGCGCCTGTCCCAATACTATCAACAGATGAAAACACACTTTATTCTGGATCTCGTCAAGGGTAACAAGCTGCCTCCTTCTTCACTGCCTGAACGAATCCGATTATTTCATCTGGAAGAATGGCAGCATTCCGACGTCTGCTTCCTGACTGCAGGTTTACGGGAAACGAGCCATGCACCTGCTTCCGAAATCCGGATTCCGGAGGACATGCATCTCCCATTCCAAATGGTCTGTCATGAGATTGCTGAATCTTATACAGGAACTGCACTTGTATTTCAGGACACAGCACATCCTGGAATCATGCATTTCATGATCTTGGACGGAATGCAGCATGAATTCGCAGAAAGACTCCGCGAACAGATCATGTCCTATCTGACGATGGAAGTGCAGATTGGAATTGGGCTGACGGTGGCTGGACTCGATCGCTGGAAGGAAGGCTACGTCCACTCCCTGCTGGCATGGAACCTGGCTGGACGGCAGTCTGGGTACGCTCAGACAGCAGAGGTAACGGATCACAGTCCCCTGATTCCCGAGGAGATCAACCGCGCCTTGCAACGATGTCTTCTCCGAGGGGACCTGGATTCCTTTCGCAGCATGATTCGAAAAGAGCTGGACGATGCCTTTCACAGATCCACTTCCCGTCTAATCCGCTGTCTATTGCAAATTTCACTGCTGATGGAGTCTGCCGCCATGGACTACATGCGACAAGCTTATGGCACATCATCTCACTGGATCTCTCCTGAATGGGTACTGTGGCTGGAGACTCCCGAACAAGCAGAACGGCTGCTGATGCAGTGGGCACAGGATTTTGTAGACGGACAGCAGTCACCTGAGACCACGGAAGCAACCATGATCGAATCAGCGAAAGGTTATATCGAAGATAACTACATGCAGGAAATTACGCTCACCTCCATCGCAGAGCAATTTAACTATCACCCTTCGTATTTCTCTGAAATGTTCAAGGAAGGTGCAGGCATCTCATTTATTCAATATTTGACGGAAACCCGGATGAAACACGCCACACGCTTACTCAAGGAAACTCAATTGAGTGTATGGGATATCACTGAGCTTACAGGCTTCTCTTCCCCGAGCTATTTCAGCGCTCGTTTCAAAAAGATGCATCACATGAGTCCTTCGGAGTACCGGGTGCTTCAATCTGAAAAAATCACTAGTCAGAATCCGAAGAAATGAGATTCTGGCCGCGTCGGCTCCCAGGTAAGATGAGGTTATCAGAACGTTCACCGTTATCATGTAAGCGGATTCAGTGATTGGAATTGTGAATGTTCAACCACTCTTAGCCTGAAGGGAGGCAAATCATGAAAAAAATGTCCACGCCCTTATACGGCCAGCAAAATAAGACAGCCTACTTGTTCCTGTTACCTTGGCTGATCGGACTGTTCTGTCTAACGCTGGGGCCAATGGCTGCATCGCTGTACTTATCCATGACCAAATTCAATCTGTTATCACCTCCGACGTGGACGGGGCTCAGCAACTATGTACAAATCTTCAGTGAAGACGATACATTTCGCAGATCGCTCGGACTGACCTTCTTTTATGTATTCCTGTCCGTCCCGCTCCGCCTCGCCTTTGCCCTGCTGGTAGCGATGGCGCTAAACAAGGGCATTCGCGGCCTCGGTATATATCGGACCGTGTATTACATCCCTTCCCTTCTGGGAGGAAGTGTTGCCATCGCCATCGTATGGCGCCAAATCTTTGACGGTAACGGACTCGTTAATCAATTCCTGAACTGGTTCGGCATAGCGGGACCTTCCTGGATCGCACATCCCGACTATGTCATTTATACCATCGTGACCTTATCCGTGTGGCAATTCGGTTCGGCGATGGTCATCTTCCTCGCTGGCCTGAAGCAGATTCCAGCCGACCTTTACGAAGCGTCGGATGTGGACGGTGCGAGCAAGCTGCATCAATTTTTCCGAATCACGCTGCCCATGCTGTCACCGGTCATCTTTTTCAACCTGATCATGAGCATGATTAATTCCTTCCAGGCCTTCACTCCGGCATATGTCATCGGAGATGGTCGCGGAGGACCACTCGATGCCACCATGTTCTACACCCTGTATCTGTACCTGAAAGGCTTCTCGTTCTTTGATATGGGTTACGCCTCGGCACTCGCCTGGATCATGCTGGTCATTATCGGTATATTCACTGCAATTGTCTTTCTCACATCCAGGTTCTGGTTATTCTATGGCGACAATCAGGAGGGAAGGTAATGCATATGCCGTTCAAACGAAAGCTGCTTCAGACCGGAAGACATACGGTCATCATCCTCCTCGGTCTGCTGATGCTGTACCCGGTGTTATGGCTGATCTTCAGTTCGTTCAAACCTAACCAGCTAATCTTTACCAACAGCAGTCTGATTCCAACCAGCTTCACACTGGATCATTACGTGAATGGCTGGGAAGGATTACAGGGCGTTTCCTTCGGCCGATTCTTCGGCAATTCAGCACTTATCTCGGTCATGAGCGTACTGGGAAATGTGATCTCCTGTTCGCTCGCTGCCTATGCTTTTTCCAGACTCCGCTTCAAGTTAAAAACGCTGTGGTTCAGCATCATGCTGGTCACGATTATGCTGCCTTACCATGTAACACTTGTACCTCAATATATTCTGTATAACGAGCTGCAGTGGATCAATACGTATTTCCCGCTTATTTTGCCGAAGTGGCTGGCACAGGACTCCTTCTTCATTCTGCTTATGGTGCAATTTATCCGCGGCATTCCGCGGGAACTCGACGAGAGCGCAACGATTGACGGGTGCGGACAATCCCAGATTTTTTTCCGAATTGTGGTGCCTCTCCTTGTTCCTGCATTGATCACAACGGCAATCTTCACCTTTATCTGGAGCTGGGATGATTTCTTCAGCCAGATGATTTACTTAAGCAAAATCGATCTATTCACCGTACAGCTGGGCATACGTTCCCTGTTTGATCCATCAGGACAATCCGATTGGGGAGCATTGCTTGCCATGTCCACGTTATCCCTGCTGCCTGTAACGATCATCTTTCTGATATTTCAGCGCTACTTTCTCGAAGGCATTGCTACTACAGGTCTGAAGTAAGTTCTATTTTCACAATCACCTATTCGTTAGGAGGATGAACGATGTTTAAGCGACTCATGATGGGAATGGCCGCCTCACTCCTGCTATTTGCAACAGCCTGCTCGGGTACGGATCATACGGGTGCTGGCGGTAATACGGATCAAGGTAACGAACCAAACGGCCAGGTCGAACTGCGTATGATGTGGTGGGGTGATCAGAAACGGGCAGATATTACAAACGAAGCTCTTCAAGTCTTTCAGGAAAAACATCCGGACATCAAAATTGTAGGTGAATTCGCCCCTTCCTCCGGATATTTTGACAAATTAAATACACAGCTGGCCTCAGGAACGGCACCCGATGTATTCTTCCTGGGTGGCAACGTGGTCGATTATGCCAAAAAGGATGTCTTGCTCAACCTCGATCCATATGTCGGAAATGAACTGAACCTGGACGGCATGGATCCCACCATGGTGGAATACGGTCGTCTTGACGGGAAGCTTCAGCATATTTCAGCAGGCGCCAACGCACGCGGAATTGTAATCAACAAGGCGTTGTTTGAAAAAGCGGGCATCCCTCTGCCTGAGACGGACTGGACCTGGGAAGATTATGCCGCAATCAGCAAGGAGCTTTCTGACAAGCTCGGCGATGGCATATTGGGAACGTATAACTTTACGGTGGACGGGATGGATATCTACCTGAAGCAGCGTGGCAAACAGCTGTATGACATGACCAACGGTACGTTGGGTTTTGCACAGGAGGACGTTCTCAAATGGTTTCAATACTGGTAAAAGGCTTCCGCCGACGGTGGTGTAGTCACACCTGAATTGCAGGTCTCCAATCCGCATGATGACACGAGCAAATCGCTGCTGATTACAGGCAAAGCTGCCATGACCTTGCTTCCGTCCAACCAGCTCGCTGCATTCCAGAGCCTGACAGAGGATCCGCTCATTCTGCATCCTGTTCCGCGTGGACCCAAGGGTTCAGGTGTGGTATTCGAATCCAGTCAGGGATTGTCAGGCTATGCGAATACCAAACATCCCAAGGAGGTTGCCATGTTGATGGACTTCTGGATCAATGATCCGGATGCGGCCCGAATTCTTGGCAATGACCGCGGCGTTCCGGTTACGGAAACCAATCGGAATCTTCTTCAGGAAGAAGCCGGAGCTGTTGAAGAGCTCGTTTATGACTATACCAATTTTGTATCTGAAGCCACCAAAACGGAGCCTTTTGACGTAAGTTATAACCCTCCTGGTTTTGCAGAATTCTCCAAGCTCGCTCAGACGACAACCCAGGAAATTGGATTTGGACGCAAAAGTGTCGAGGAGGCGGTATCCAGCTTCTACAGCGGTACGCTTCGGATTTTTGAATCCAACCAATAGCAATAACCACCACATCTCCTTAGGAGGCGAACATGGCAGAAGCACTATTGAACCGGCTGCGCCAGATGTCCATTCCAAACCTTATTCAGCCCAGTAAGCCGGAAGACGCAGCTATCTTGCAAGAGTGGCAGGAATCGGGAGTCCGTTTTGCCGCTTCAGGCGGAGGTCTGGAACTGGCTTATTATGCAGCAGTAGAGAAGCTGCTGGCCTGCATCGTTCCCATGAGAAGCGGAGATCCTGTTCTCCAGGAAGGAGGCATCTATCTCGGCTGCTGGCTGGAGAGCACGGGCACAATTAACGCAGAACTGCTCTCCCGCCTGCTTCCTTCCGTTTCCCGAGCAACCTATCTAAGCTTCGCAGCTCATCAGCGGGAGGATGGATTACTTCCTTACAAACTAACAGAGACTGGTCCCTCCTTCCGCCAGATTCAATTGGTTACTCCGCTTGCACGAAGTGTGTGGAATCACTATCAGCTTCATGGCAAGGACCGGAGTTTCCTGAGTACGATGTATATAGCCATGACACGTTATGACGAATGGATTGCGAAACACCGGGATACGCGGGGAACCGGATGTGTAGAGGCTTTCAGTACATTTGACACCGGACATGATCTATCACCCAGGTTCTGGCATGTGCCGGATACGCCTTACCAAAATGATCCTGGTGCATATCACCCGGATTCTCCAATATTGCCGTTCCTGGCACCGGATTTAACCGCCAATATCTATTGCCAGCGGACGTATTTGTCCCGTATGGCAGAGGAGCTTGGCGAATCGGGTCTGGAATGGAAAGCAAAAGCTGAATTCAGTCTGGACCGACTCTTTCGCTGCTGTTATGACGAAGAAGATCTGTTCTTTTATGATCGTGATCGCAATGACAAGTTTGTTCGAGTTCAATCGGATGTGCTGCTGCGCGTGATGGCCTGTGAGGTGGGTGACCAGCATTTGTTCGACCAGCTGCTGCAAAGATATCTGCTCAATACAAGCAAGTTTTTTGCCCGATATCCCTTTACGTCCCTAGCCATGGATGATCCCCGGTTCGACCCTTCATCCACCTATAACAGCTGGGGTGGGCCGTCTAATTTCCTGAGCCTCATTCGGGCTCCCCATGCCTTCGAACATCACCATCGCTATGTGGAATTGACATGGGTGCTGAATCCGATCCTGGCTGCGTTATCCAGAGCGAAGCGTTTTGCACAAACCCTTAGTCCATGGACCGGTGAAGAAGGCTTCACAGACACCTACTCTCCCGCCATCCTGTGTCTGCTTGATTTTGTGGAAAGGTTATGCGGCATTATGCCTGTCGGTTCAGACCAGCTGTGGTTTACCGGACTTCTTCCCCCAGCCATGGACCATGGCGAAGAAGTTGCCGGGAGTACGGCCTACAGCCGAACGGTTGACGGGCAACCGTTTGAACTGGTGAATACCTCAGATCAGATGGTGGTCTATCGAAAAGACAGCATTCATATCCAGGCTCCGCCTGGAATCCGGGTGATCACCGACCGTGATGGAAGGCTGGAAAGTATCATTGGGATGAGTGCGCGAACGATTGAGGGCGAGCTTACCTATCAGGGGAAATCCTTTCCGATTCGAATTAAAGGAAATGAGATGCAGGCCTTTACTGGGGATGGTTTGCAAACCGTCCGGGATATTGGCATGATCTATCCAAGCTATCAATAATAAAAAGGCGCAAGTGCGGAGAAGTCTCCATGCACCTGCGCCTTTGCTTATCCCTAGCCGCGGAGAGGGGTGTCCATTTCTCACGGTTTATGATGCTGTAGCGTAACAGACTCACTTAAGCTTTTCGCTGCCACGACGGGTGGCGATAAAACTCAATTGTATCAATGAAACTTACGTTGTATTCCTGCTCTACTGCAGACAAATCGAGCAGTTTGCGGTCCATTTCTTTTAATCCCATGACCACGTCATGCCGGAGCAGGTCCATTGCAATTTTGCCTAGAAACCCACCTTCGTTCTCCTTGTGTCGATTACGAAACTCTTCATTGTATATGAATTCCGGGGTAAAGGATGACTCCACAAACGCATTGACGAGTGTTAACTCTTTCCCTTCCTTGTGCACCGCAATATAGTAATTTCCGCGGTCATCCTTGACCAGATCTTTACTCAGTTCCACGTTCATTGGAATCACTCCCTATATCTCAAATAATGTGCCAATACGATAAAACATGGGCAGGCAATTGCTCACCACCTGACCTGATCCGTTCATATAGTAGGTATAAACGGAGAACGGAGGATGACTTATGAAGTGGCATCATCTCCATACAGGCAAAACGCTGCAGCAGCGTCTGGCGGAGCTGCAGGGACATCTGGCCGAGCTCAATACACCGCGGTCAGGACTTGAACCAGGCCGGATCAAACGGGTATATCCCCGCAATTTCATCAAAGTGAATCGACAACTGTTTATTCCGCTCAGCCTGTTGTCCATCCGTGTGTTTGATACACCTCAGACACGCCGGGGTGTTCGAGTAGGCATTCGTACCGTGTTCCCATCCAAAAATGCTTTTCGAAATATCCGGCTGGTTGGCGTGGGACTTGATTATCTGGAGCTGCAGGGAACCGGCAAATTCCCTTCCCGCATCCTGTTTCCCCTGAGTCAGATCGAATCCATCCATCGTCCAACATTCAAGAAGAAAAAGCAGACACGTTAATCCGCGCTGTTCCCTCTAATCCATACGGCCCATATCATTATAACGCAACCTGCATCGATTTGCCTGCTTAGCGCTTCACGGCAAAAACGGTGAGCACAGAAATTCTCTGTGTCTCACCGCAAAGTTCATTAATTGAAGTTTATCCATGTCATGAACACTGTATTCGACTCTACTTGAGTTATCTCATTATAGCCCTGTCCATACATCCTTGGCATAACGGCCTTCCTGCTGTAAGCGTTCGAGCCATGCATCTGCCTCATCTACAGTCTTGCCACTAATGTCGGTGTATGCCTGCTTGAGTGTTGCCTCCACATCAGGAGCCATCTTGCTGCCGTCTCCGCAAATATACAAATGTCCGCCCTGCTCGAGCAGAGGAATCAGTTTTTCGGCGTCATCCCTCATCAGATGCTGAACATAACATTTATCCTGTCCATCGACTCTGGAAAAGGCTGTGTGAAGCTGGACAAGTCCTTCTTGCTGTGCCGCTTCAAGCTCATTTTTATACAAATAATCATGCTCCGGATTGCGGCATCCAAAGTACAAATGAGCTTCGCCCACGCTCTGTCCCTGTTCCTTCAGAACCCGTCTTGCTTGCAGGAATCCACGGAATGGTGCCACTCCCGTTCCTGGACCCACCATGATAACCGGCACTTCTGCATCAGATGGCAGTTCAAATCCGGATTCAGGCGTTCGGATAAACATGACCACCTCTTCACCCGGTTTCAGGTTTGCCAGATAATTGGACGCAATGCCTTTATACTCCCCTTGTCCGCTCCAAGCCGGAGCACGAACCACACTGACCGTAATACTTGCCTGCTCTGGCTGTACGCGAGGCGAACTCGAGATGGAATAATATCTCGCTTTGAGTGAAGGCAGCAGTTCGAGGAAGCGTTCGAACGGCATTTCGCACGCCTCATACTTGACGAGATAATCCAGCATCGATACGCGCTTACCCCGCACTTCTTCCATATATACCGATTCGTCCAGAAGTGCTTCAAGCTCCTTCTTGTGCGGCGGGCATACGGTGTAGGCTGCCAGCTCTCTCAGCTGTGCACGTGTTGCTGCCTCCTGCAATTCCACGCTGTGGCTGAGCAAGTCATACAGATTAACCGGCTGATGCAGTGGCAAGTGCGCAGCGCTTCGACCGGATGCATCCAAAACCAGGTGTTCCGTACCCGTAAAGCCATAACGCTTGAGTACACGCTCCACGAGTTCCGGTGGATTTTGCGGGAGAACTCCCAGATGATCGCCTTCTTTGTAATTCATGCCTTCAGGCAGCTGAATCTCCAGATGACGCGTGCTCCGGAGGCTGCCAGCATCATGAAGTTCCCGATTCTCCAATACGTGAGCCACATGGGCATCGTACGTATCTGCAAGCGGCGTCACCGCATGCCCACTAACAAATTGCACGGACAACGAGCTGCGTTCACTGCCGGAGCTGCTGTTCAGCTTCAATCCCATCGCCTGTGCCAGATCCGGCCACAATTGTTCGCTCCAGTCCTCAACCTGCTTCTCGAAATCTCCGCTGGCATCACTTTCGCCAATTGGGGACAACCGGGTTGCCCCCTTGGAAGAGAGCTGTTCATCAATCAAACGCGGAATACGCTGATACGTGCTGGCCCAGTTATGATCCCCGCAACCAAGAACTGCAAAGCGTACGCCTTCAAAAGCATTGGCATCTGCATGCTGAATCCATTCCACAAAATTCTTGGCGTTGCTTGGCGGCTGACCGTTGTAGGATGCACTAACAATAATGACAGCACCTTCCTTCGGCAGGTTGCCTACCCGATTATCCAGTGCCTCTACTTCGCTTCGAAAGCCCTGATATCGCGCTGTATCTGCAATCTCACGTGCAATGCCTTCCGCAGTACCCAGGTTGGAACCATACAGAACCAGCATCGGGGTATGATGGGCATTTGCCGTATCCGGCTCTTTTCGTTTGACAGCAGGAGCTGGCTCTTCCAGCGCTACACCCGGTACAGCCATGACTGGCTGCCCTCCACGGGCACGAACACGTATGGTGAAATTTTCCGGCTTGAGCGTCAAGGTCTCTTTCACCTTCAACTGATAATCCGTATGATCAATGAAGTCAAAATGTTTCAAAACCATGCCCAGCACCAGCGTAGCCTCTTGAAGTGCAAATTGCTGTCCAATGCACGCCCGCTGACCGTTACCAAAGGGCTTATACGCATCGTGCGGTACCTTGCTTGGATCCTCAAATCGCTCCGGACGGAATTCTTCCACATCGTCGCCCCAGGCATCACGGTCACGATGCAGCTTGGGAATGAGCACACTAACGCTGTCCCCTTTTTTCAACGGATACTCTCCGGCGAGGACAGTATCCTCTTTGGCATAGAGGGAGAATGCCGGAGCTGTTGGCCACAGACGAAGTGCTTCGTTCAGTACCATACGGATATATTTTAGGCTCCGAACCTGATTGTACGTCGGAACCGGATCCTTCAGAATCTGGTCAGCCTCCGCTTGTGCCTTCGCCAGTTTATCCGGATTTTTCATCAAATAATAAATGGCAAAGGATAATAGTCCGCTCGTTGTCTCATGTCCTGCAATCAGGAACGTAATGATCTGGTAGCGGATATTTTCGTCATCCAGTGTTTCTCCCGTCTCCGGGTCCTTACCGCTCAGCATATGGGATAACAGATCGTCTGCGCCCTCCTGAGGCTGCTCTTTGCGCTCGGCAATAATATGATCGACCAGCGCGAACATGGAGCGAATATCCTGCTCAAATTGTTTCTTTTTGCTAATCATCAATTTGTCCTGCAAACGGAGACGCTGCAGCGAACTCATGGATTCATCCAGAGCGCGTACCATACTTGTAATAAAGGGGTGAGGTTCTTCCCGATAAAAGCTGTTAAACCGGTAATTGAATCCGCATAACCCGATTGTATCCAGCGTTAGACGTGTCATATCATCAGGTACATTTACCGTTTCATCCGGATTCAGCCGCGACCATTTCTGAACAAGCTGTACGGCCAGATCGATCATTTTATTATGATATCCCTGCATGGCACGCTGACTGAAGCTGGGCAGAAGCACATTATGCGCCTTTTTCCAGTTGGGCTCATCCGTCCAGCTTGTAAATAAGCCATCTCCAGCAAACGCACGAACTTTCGCAAGCGGTGCCCATACACGCTTATCGAATTTGGATTCATCCGTCACCTCGGCAACCAGCTTATGACCCGAAATGTACAGCTCACTCCGTCCCGGGTATTCCATTCGAAAGATCGGTCCGTATTCTTCCGCAAGCTTAACCAGGGATTGCACCGGTTCATCTAAGTTCAATTGTGGCAAGTTACCCAGTGGTCCGTAGGTTTTGGGCTGGGGTACTGACATTGACGACATCTTCTTCACTCCTATTCCAACTCATATGGTCGACCCAATCATAGATAATGACTCTGTTAACTTCAGCAATTGAATAAAAAGGTATACCATCATTTTCTACAAGTACTCACATTTGATTCAAATCATGATAAAACATAATAGAACCAACTGACCAATTTGGTATATCGGTCATTTTTGAGTAAAAAAAATGAGGTGCTTCGTTATCTTACTTTTACCCTAACATTTCCAGTTCCAATCTTCAACAGTCTCAAAGTCATAGGACCATGGGGTCGCCCCTGCTCATTGGCCTAGGTGGTCGCTAGGCCTGAAATCTATTCAGGCCTTTCCCACTCTTGATTTTTTACGGCAGCTTCACCATGTAATCTAGCGTTGCTTCAGCAGTTCCCTGATTTTCGTTTCCATCATCAAAGGTTCGACTGTCGTTTCATAGCGGGCACTCACCTCGCCATCCGCTCGGACTAAAAACTTGGTAAAATTCCACTTGATTCCGTCCCCGTGATACAGTGCAGGGTGGTTTTCCCTTACAAAACGATCCATCCACTGCCCTTCTTCCGTTTCAAGATCATATCCCTGGAATGCAGCTTTTTCGACCAGATGACGAAACAGCGGGTGAATTGTTGTTCCGGTAACCTCGATCTTATCAAACATCGGAAAGGTCACATGAAAATGGCTTTTGCAATATTCGGTGATCTCTGCATTATTACCCGGTTCTTTATGATTGAACTGATTGCAGGGAAACGCCAAAATTTCCAGGCCTTGTTCGCCATACTTGTCATAGAGCTGCTGCAGCTCCGAAAATTGTCTGGAATAGCTGCACTTGCTGGCCGTGTTGACAATGAGCAGAACCTTTCCCTCGTACGTTGATAAATCGGCAATATGTCCATCCTTTGAAGAAATTTGATAAGCATAAATAGGATTCATATATAGCACCTCCCATAAGATGTAGACTAAAATAGGTTCTTTACCTAAATTATATCTGCGCTCCTCTTATAGATGAAATATATAAAATATATTAACTTAATAGTTAACATCTATTATGCATCGTGAAAGTATGCCAAAAAAACAACTGTCCTGAGCAGAGAAAGGATCTACTCCAATGGACAGTTGCTGTGCTGGGTTATTAGAAAATTGATAAATTCAGAAGATTCTGGCGTTCATTTTACCCCATAATCAGGCCGTAGACTACACCCGGACCATGTACGCCAATCGTCAGATCGTTTTCGATATCGGAAGACCGGCTTGGACCGGAAATAAAATGAATCCCCGCCGGAAGGTTCTCTCTTCCTGCTTCATCAAAGCGATTCAGTGTCTCACCCAATCGGGTATGCAGGCGTTCTATCGGAATGATAATGATTAATACGGTTGGCAGAAGGCTCACAGCACGTCCCTTCTCCGGTGAAGAGAGTACCGTAACTGAACCTGTGTAAGCAGTCGCATAATCTGCCATGACCACGCCAATATCAGCCTCTGCGGCCCGGGCTTTCCAGTTTTCATCCTGCTTGCTGTTCCATACGGAAATCTGCACTTCCGGCAGCTCTGCTTCAAGCTGCAATTCATCCAGTGCCTGTTCGTTCTGACGAATCACATACTTTGCTCCCAGTTCATTGGCTTTCGTAGTAATAAAGGTGGAGGCTTCCTCCAGATTTTTCACTCGAACAATGTGGGCACCCACACTCACAAAGTTGTCGGTAAATGCCTGTATCCGTTTCTCTTCATCCCATTCCAGTTCGTTCCAGAATGACGGTGCACCTCGAAAAGGCTGCGTTGGCGCATGATTTTGGCGGGGCCTTCTTAGCTTGGCAGCAATACCGTTCATGAACTTCTCTTGTTTCTCGCGCGACCGCTTCTCCAATTGGTTCAGCCACTGCTGATGCTCAGTGCTCATGTCTGCCGCCTCCTTGCTCCCGTTCTCGCAAAATGTGCTCCATCCGGTTGCGAACGTTGCTATCCATTACTTTTGGATCTTGATCCAGTTCCTGATCCAGCTTGCTCCACCGCTGGCGGAATGAACGTTTGGCCAGGCTCGGTGCAACTCGGTATGTGTTCCAGCCCTTGAGCGGACCAAGCTTGAGAGAGATTCCTTCATTGCGTACAACAGCCTTCTGGCCAAGCTGGCCCAGACGAATAGCTGCACTGAAACGTTTGGAGCTGGACACCACTGCGGCAAATCCCTTCATGCCGGCTCCCTCCAGCTTGTTTCCGTGGCCTTCTTCAACCTTGCGTCTGCGTAAATACACGAGCATATCATGTAAAGGTATTTTGACAGGACAGGCCTCATAACAGGCCCCGCATAAACTCGAAGCACTGGCAATATCGTTCCACTCGTCTATATTTCCATTCAGTGCTGGGGTCAACACCGCGCCAATCGGACCGCTGTAGGTACCACCATAGGCGTGACCGCCTATATGACGGTATACCGGACAAGCATTCAGACAGGCTCCGCAGCGTATGCAATTCAGCAGTTCCTGAAATTCAGGATCGCCAAGCTGCAAGGATCTTCCATTATCCACGATAATAATATGCATTTCATCAGGACCATCCCCGTCTGCGGTTCGGCGCGGCCCGGTGATGCCTGACATATACATGGTCAATTTTTGTCCTGTCGCGGAACGTGGCAGCAGCGTGGCCATCACTTCAAGATCGGTCCAGGAAGGAATGATACGCTCCATTCCCATCAAGGTAATTTGTGTCTTCGGTACAGTGGATACCATACGGGCATTGCCTTCATTTTCAAACAGCACCATGGAGCCTGTCTCCGCAATGGCGAAGTTACAGCCCGTCATGCCGATGTCAGCCTCGAGAAATTTTTCGCGCAGCTTTTTGCGTACAAACCCGGCGAGAACGGTTGTATCCGGTTCAAGGGTTTCCCCGGCTTCTTTTGATAATAAATCCGCAATCTGATAACGATTTTTGTGAATTGCCGGAATAACGATATGTGAGGGGGCTTCCCCAGCCAACTGGATGATATATTCACCCAAATCGGTCTCAATGGCTTCAATGCCGGCAGATTCAAGCGCATGGTTCAGATGTACTTCTTCCGACACCATCGATTTGGATTTGACCACGGAGGCAGCTTCATTGTGAGCCGCTATATCGAGGGCAATTGCGGCTGCCTCGGCCGATGTATCTGCAAAATGGATATGGACACCGTTAGCACGAGCGTTATTGACGAATTCGTTCAGATAATAATCCAGATGTGCGATGGTGTGCAGTCGAATCTGGCGGCCCCGTTCCCGCCATTCATCCCAGTTTCCGTGTTCCTCCGAAGCGGATTTCTTTCCGTTCCGCAGACGTTCTGTTGTGAACTTGACGGCTTTACGCAGAAAATCATCATTAAGCGCGAGTTCCGCACGCTTCTTCACAGACACATCCATTACACCAGGCTGACTCATCCTGTTTGCACCCCCTCATACAGTAATTCCGCCAAATGCATGACACGCACCGGTTCATTCCGGTAACGCAGATTGCCTGCGATATTCATGAGACACGCCATATCCAGTCCAACAAGCACCTCGGCTTCGGTCTCTTTGATATGATCCACTTTCTCGGTAACCATGGCGCCGGATATATCCGACATTTTTACAGCAAACGTTCCCCCGAACCCGCAGCAATCCTCTCCATACGGAAGCGGTACAAATTCCAGCCCTTTCACTTCAGACAACAGCGCCATTGGTTCGTCTTTCACCCCGAGCAGCCTGCTGCCATGGCACGATGGATGGTACGTAACCTTGTGAGGAAAATGTGCGCCCAGATCCGTTATCCCGAGCACCTGCACCAGAAATTGCGTAAATTCATAAGCTTTTGCTTCCAGCCGTTTCGCCTTTTCGAGCCACACCGGATCGTCCGCAAACAGCTCGGGATAATGGTGAATCATATACGTGCAAGAGCCTGAAGGACAGACTACAAAATCACTGTCGTCAAACGCTTCCAGAATCGTTTTGGCTGCCACTCTCGTCTCATCCCAATACCCGCTATTATAAGAAGGCTGACCGCAGCAGGTTTGGACAGGTGGAAATTCCAACCGAACGCCGTGAGCGGCAAGCAGTCTGACCATCGCTTCTCCGACACGCGGGTAGATGGCATCGCTGAGGCAGGTAATGAACAAGGAGACCTTCATAAATACACGCTCCCATAATCAATTAGTAGTGGGTCTATTGAAGTTTACGTTAAGTATCAAGTCAGAACGAGCTGACTACGTGCCCATATGCTTATACAGTCGTAATTTGAATGTCATAATCCTTCAATCGTTTCATGAGATCACCGTCCGGCTGCTCATTGAGTATGACGGCATGAACCGCATTCAATCCGGTTACCCTGGCGAACGCTCGCACACCAAACTTACTGGCATCTGCGAGCAAAATAACCTGGTCGGAGATGCCGACCATTTTCTGTTTCAACCTGGCTTGCAGTTCATTGGATTCGCTAATTCCGCCACCATCCAGATGGACCCCCTTGCAGGACAAGAACAGTTTATCAACGTGATACGTTTCCAGTGAACGTTCGGCGAGCGGCCCGACAAACGATAGCGAACGCTGTGCCAACTGGCCCCCGGTAGAGATCACCTCTATCTTATCCTTGCTGCTAAGTTCGGTCGCTACCTGAATCGAATTGGTCAACACCGTCAGGGGAATATCCGGCATGTTCGCAGCCATATAACCTGCAGTGGTGCTGGCATCCAGGAGTATTCGATCCCCGGGGTGAATCATGGCAAGGGCTGCCTGAGCAATTCGCTTCTTCTCTTCCGCATGGGTCGTTTCCCTCACGCGATACGGGATCTCCGGCTGATCATCCTTGATGCTTACAGCACCCCCATGGGAGCGCCTTAATCGTCCGGCTTGCTCCAGCCGATCCAGATCGCGGCGAATGGTCTCTTCGGTTACCCTACAGCGATCACTTAGCTCGGATACACGCATGCTTCCGCTTTCATTAACCATCTCGACAATCCGATCATACCGCTCAGCAGCCAGCATGGTTACACCTCACTTCCGGCCTGTGATTTCGATGAGTCCGTTACCCTGAGAAATCTGCCGTATGCCTCTTCCCAAATCGATCTGTCCTTCGGTTCATACTCGGTTACCGGGAACGAATCACGAATGACCCTGCGAGCTTCCCAAATGTCCTTGAACGCTCCGCTGGCAATCCATTGGACAGCCATATTACCGATTGCACTTCCTTCTGCCGGCCCTGCCCATACCGGTCTGCCAATAGAGCTTGCCGTACACTGGCACAGCAATTTATTCTGAATGCCTCCGCCGACCATGTGCAATCCATTAAAAGACTGACCCGATAATTGTTCCGTCCATTCCAGTACTCTTCTGTATTTCAGGGCAAGACTTTCCAGGATGGATCTGGCAATAGCTCCTTGGTCCTGTGGTTCCTGCTGTCCCGTATCTCGGCAATACTGGCGAATCCGAATCGTCATGTCACCTGCTGGCATAAACCGATCGTCATCCGGGTCAAACAAACTTGCAAATGGAGGAGCCGCTTCAGCTTGTTTTAATAATTCAGCGTAACTGATCCCTTTCCCCTGACGCTCCCATTCACGCATGCTCTCCTGCAGGATCCAGAGTCCCATTATGTTCTTCAGCAGACGGAATGTTCCGCCAGCTCCGCCTTCGTTCGTAAAATTCAGGGCCAAACTTTCCGGAGTAATGGCAGGATGATCGATCTCCGTTCCCATCAAGGACCAGGTTCCACAGCTCAAGTAAGCAAACGAACGATCCGTTGCCGGGACAGCGACCACAGCTGAACCCGTATCATGTTCGGCTACTGCAATAACAGGAATTGATGATATCCCCAATTCGCCGGATATGCTGCTGCGGAGTTGACCTACTCGTGTACCCGGCATCACCGCATCACCAAACAGCTGATCCGAGACTCCGATGTGAGCAAGTAATTCTCCGTCCCACTGCCCGCTCACCGGGTTGTAGAGCTGTGTTGTCGTTGCATTGGTAAACTCATTCACCGCTTCTCCAGTCAAAAAGTACCGAAGCAGGTCCGGAATCATAAGAAAACGATCTGCTGCATCAAGCAACGGTGAACCGTTCCGCTGCAGGGTTGCGAGCTGGTACAGGGTATTAAAACTTAAAAATTGAATGCCTGTTCGCTCAAAGATCCGCTGGGAGGTTAGCTCATTACGAATCTGTTCCATCATGCCGTTGAACTGCCCATCACGATAATGATAGGGGTTACCAAGCAATTCTCCATTGTGGCCCAGAAGTCCAAAGTCAACTCCCCAGGAGTCGATCCCCAAACTGCCTGGCTGCTCTCCCTGCTGCTTGACCAGATGCAGACCTTGCAGCACTTCATGATGCAAACGCAGAATGTCCCAATACATTCGCTCGCCTGCTCTGACCGGCTCATTCTTGAATCGATGAACTTCGGTGGCCGTTATTCCCCGGTCATCCAGATGACCCAGCAGCGCCCTCCCGCTGCCAGCTCCCAAATCATATGCCAACACGCTCACTGCTCTACACCAACCTTTCTATACAAATGTTGCTTTTTATCTGCACTTAATTGTTTGTTTGTTTTTGTTTTATACTGTTTTGCTTTATTTTACGAGTATATCACTGTTGTAAGCGTTTGAATACCCTGTGTTTTGTTCTTTTCCAACAAAAAAACGACCTGATCCCATGGATAAGTCGTTCTTATGTTTGGCCATTACGTTTCGATTACGTATAAAAGCGGCCATTGCTTACGCCGGACTGGGGCTGCACATCTCTCTCGAAATGCTTGAACCTTGTGCCCTGGTATGTCAGCATGCCTTGGTCATTTTCCACCAGCATGCCGTAGTTGCTTCCGCCGACGTTCAGTTCCACACGTTCTCCGTTATCCAGTTGAAAGGTTGCATAGTACCAGGTGGAAGCACTGCTATCTCCGCTTCCTCCGGTAACTTGGGTTCTCTTCGCCACCACGGTGCAGTGCAGCGTGAGCAGTGCTGCTGCATTATTAGAAGACCATGTTCGAACCCCTGAAATAATGGCGTACACAATCACACAGGCAATGATGAGAAATATAGCACCAATAAATATGGATCCGAATGCACTCATGGCCCCAAACTCACTAAATCCCGAAAAAAAACCTCCCTGATTCCCCTCAAATCCCGGCACACTATTCATGTCGTCAAATACACCGAAGCCGTCTGTGGTTAATCTGCCCATCGATGAGGATATGTTGATCATTGTCATTCATCATCGTTCCTTTCCGGCTCCAAAATAGAAATGCACCGTCCCTTGCCAAGGAGACGGTGCATGTGAACAACCTTACTAGCCTTGTCCGTATACTATATGAACGTAATTAGGAATACAGACGTTCAAGTTCATCAACCAGATTGCCTACATACGCCACGGCTGCACGAATCGGCTCAGGTCCGGACATGTCCACACCCGCAAGTTTCATTAGCTCTTGAGGTGCGAGACTACCTCCTGCTTTTAATGCTTCGAGCCAGCGATCCACGGCAGGCTGTCCTTCCTCGCGAATCAGTCCGGCAGCTGCAGTCGATGCCGTCAAACCAGCTGCATAGGTGTAAGGGTACAGACCCATATAGTAATGAGGCTGTCTCATCCAGGTTAGCTTCGCCCCTTCATCTACAACCAGGTCAGGACCCCAGAACGCGGAAAGAATGTTTCCTTTCAGCTCACTGAGCAGCTTGGCTGTAATCGGTTCATCCTTGGTCGCAAGTGCATATACTTGGCGCTGTAATTCACCTTCAAGCAGATGGGTTACGAAGTTATGGTAATACGTGTTGAGTAATTGCAAGATTACCCACCGACGCATTCTTGGATTGTCAGAGCGTTTTAACAGATGATCAGCCAGCAGCATTTCATTCATGGTCGATGGTGCCTCGATGAAATATAGAGAAGGCCTTGTATTGGTGATCCTTTGATAGCGACCGGCAAGCATGAAATGTCCGGCATGTCCCACTTCATGAGCGAGCGTAAACGCTCCGCGCATATTGTTTGCCCATGAGATAAGGATATACGAATGCGCGCCGTAAATGGATGAACAGAAAGCACCCGTTGACTTGCCTGCATTATCTGCGTAATCCACCCAACGTTCGCTGAATGCCCGCTCCACAATTTCTCCATATTCGGGTCCAAGCACAGCAAGCGCTTCACTAATGAGCGTGCAGGCCTCCTCATATGTAATGGCCGGACTGAATTCAGGGTCCAGTGGAGCCTTGAGATCACAGAACATAAGCTTGTCCAGCCCCAGTTCACGTTTCTTGAGAGCCGCAAGTTTGCGCATATGCGGTGCCAATTCCTGTTGAATGATATCCAGGATATTGTTGTACATCTCTTTGCTAACTTGCTGCGGGCTAAGCAGCATATCGGTGACGTCGTCGTAACCGCGAAGCCTGGATAGAACAACCTGTTTCTTTACTTCGGTTGCATAACCTTCGGCAAAAGTATTTTTGTAATCGTTAAGCTTGGAGCTAAAGGCTGCATAAGCAGAACGGCGCAGCTTGGTATCGTAAGACATTTCGTAGTTATTTTCATAGAACGACCAGGACAGTGGACGGTTGTTGTCTTCTCCATCCAGCGCATCGTCGAAAGTCATGTCTGCCAGTTTACCACGGAGGTAGATTCGGTATGGCGAATCCAATACTTCACCGAGGGAAGCCAGCACCTTCTCCGTCTCCGGTGAGAGACGATGTGCCTTTTCCTGAAGCAAAAGATTCAGGCTGCGAGCATAAGGCTCCAGTCCGGGAAGTTCTTCAATATAACGTTCCACTGTACCCTCGGGAAGATCCGCAATTTCCGAATTGACAAAAGACAAGGAAGACGACAGAGAAGATAGGATATCTCCCGCTTTGGCCGAGTTCTCAATGTTTACCGGATTGGTACTATCCTCTGATTGTTTCAGTCGTGCGTAGGATGCGGTCTTCACAATCCGTTCCTGAAGTGCTTCACGCGCGTCCAGACAAGCCAGCAGCTGTTCTGCACCTTCGCCCAGACGTCCTTTGAACGTTTCAATATCGACAGCTGCTTCTGGAAGTGATCTGAGTTCCTGTTCCCACTCCGCATCAGTCCCAAACAAATCGGTCAGATTCCATGTCGACTCCTGGCTTACCTCGTCGCGTGTACGTATTTTTTCCATCTAAATATGTCCTCCTCCTTGCATTTCCAATATCTCTCATCGTATCATATTACGACCGTTTATACCTGACATCTCCCAAATTGAGACTTTTGGTTCAAGCTGAATCAAAATAAACCGCTAAGGTGTGGAAATATTCCATACCTCGGCGGTTTAGTTGACTTAAGGTTATTTGACTCTAACTTATTCTGATTTCCAGATTACATTTTCACCGTAATTTTTGCCCCAATCGTACATGGCTCGCAGGACTGGCATCAGACTATGTCCATGGTCCGTCAAGCTGTATTCTACCCGAGGAGGGACTTCTGCATAAACCTTGCGCTCAATCAGCCGATCTTCCTCCAGCTCCCGAAGCTGGTTTGTCAGCATTTTTTGGGTGATATGAGGGATCAACCGTTTCAATTCACTGAATCGCTTGGTTCCTTCCAGGCCCAGATGCCACAATATAATAAGTTTCCATTTGCCGCCAATAACAGCAAGGGTCAATTCTTTCTCACAGTTGATTTCTTTCAGATTTATCCGTTCCTTGACTTCGGCTGCCATGGCTCCGAGCCCCCTTAACTTACATTCTTATATCAATAGGTACATTATTCGATATAGCTTCTCTTCATTCTACTACAGCATGGCCCGAATGCATAGGAGACGTGATCTACACCGTCAAAAGCATGACAGAAAGGACCGGCTTCCCTCTTATATATAAGGGACCGGTCCTGCCTATGTTTTGCATTAAGATTTATGATTGATCTTCTATTCCAAATTCGCGTGACGGCCAAACATGTCCGCCCCGGTCATCTCTTTCTTTTCCATCAACGTGAGTACCAAAGCATCCATAGCAAGCAGCAATCCTTGTTCAAAAAGCGAACCCATCGGCTGAATCGTGACTGCTGCGCCTGACGTTGCCGTGTCCTCTTTCGCTGATGCAGGCAGACGAACGACGGTACTGGCCAATTGACCAATGGTGGACTCCGGCTTGATCGTGATCAGACCGACAGGAGCTCCAGCTTTACTGGCCTTTTGAGCCATCGCCGCCAGACTGCCTGTTTCTCCCGAACCCGAGCATAACAAAAGGAAATCCTTCGGACTGATGCCTGGTGTGACAGTCTCCCCGACGACAAATACCCGGAGTCCCATCTGCATCAATCTCATGGCAAACGCTTTTCCCATTAGTCCGGAGCGTCCGGCACCTGCCACAAAAATCTGTTCTGCATCCAGAATATGCTCAGCCATCGCCTGCATCTCCGAATCGTCGATCTGGCTTAGTGTACGTTCCAGCTCCTTCAGAATGTCAGCTGCGTATTGTCTGCTGCTCATTCGGTTACCCTTGTTGAACAAGACGTTGCATTTCAGCCGCAACTTTTGCTTTGTCTTCTTGTCCAGTGATTCCGCCACCTACAATGACCAGATCCGGTTGTGCTTTGATCACTTCAGGCAGTGTTTCCAGCTTGATGCCACCAGCTACAGCGGTTTTTGCGTTTTTCACAGCTGCTTTGATCGTTTGCAGATCTTCGAACGGGCTTTGTCCTTCAGCTTGCAGGTCATAACCTGTGTGCACACAGATGTAATCTACGCCAAGCGAATCCACTTCACGAGCACGTTGTTCAAGGTTAGGCACGTTGATCATGTCCACTAGAACTTGTTTGTTTTGTTTCTTCGCTTCTGCGACTGCACCCTTGATCGTACTGTCATTGGTTGCCCCAAGCACAGTGATCAGATCCGCACCAGCTTCAGCTGCCTTCATGATTTCATATCCACCAGCGTCCATAATTTTGAGATCTGCAAGAACTTGCAAATTAGGGAATGCTTCCTTCATCGCTTTTACGGCGTGCAAGCCTTCATTAATAACGATTGGTGTACCAATCTCGACGATATCGATATATTGTTCCACTTCTTTAACGAGTGCGATACCTTCAGGAATATTTACCAGATCAAGTGCGAGTTGCAATTTCATGATTCATTTCTCCTTTGTTGTTCAAGTATGTGTATTGCTATATAGGATTCTAAATATTATCCTGCACCAATCAGCCTCTTCAGATGCATGCAACGTTTATTTTGGCTACTCATTCATTGTAGAGGCTGACTTTCCATTCAGGAAGTACGCACTTTGAAGTCAGGTAGTTACCTGCACGATACTATTGATTCATTAATGTTGTTATATGAAGCATAATGATCAAAATCAATTCAGGAACACTCTGTAGAGAAGTAGCGAAAACAAACTTTTTCCTCAATATCATTAAAAATACCCTGCCATATGGCAGGGTATTTTTTCATGTATCTAAGCATGTACAACTGGATCTATATTCGGTTTAGAAATAAACGGGTTTTACACATACCGGCTTGGATGCACCTGTACTATGTCCTGTGTATTTCAGACGTCCGCTTTCTTGATCTACAGTGAACGTAACGATGTTGTTGGTATCACGGTTGGCTGCTATGAGCAATTTACCGTTCGGTGTCAATGCAAAGTGACGTGGATGTTCACCTTCTGCAGAAACGTGTTCTACCAGTTTCAAATGTCCTGTTTCAGCGTCTGCTGCAAATACTACGATGCTGTCATGTCCACGGTTTGATCCGTATACAAAACGGCCATCATTCGATACGGTAATTTCAGCAGTTGTATTTTCAGCGCCTTCATAGCCATCCGGCAAGGTCGATACAGTGGATACTTCAGTCAGTGTACCTGCTGCTGCATCATAACGGTAAGACGTAATGGAAGAATCCACTTCGTTAATCACATAAGCGAACTGGCCATTCGGATGGAACGCCAAGTGACGCGGACCTGCTCCTGCATGGGTTTTTGTTTCGCTATGCAGAACAAGCTCATTGTTGTCAGCATCGATTGTGTAGATGGCAATCTTGTCAGCACCCAAATCCTGTACCATCATGTATTTGCCATCCGGGCTGAAGAAAGCAGAGTGAACGTGAGGCTTGTCCTGACGCTCTGGATGTGCACCTTTACCCTCATGTTTTTTCTCGTCCAAAAGCGCTCCGACTTCGCCGTTATCCGTCAGCGATTGCAGACCTACCAGTCCACCGTGATAGCTGGAAAGGATCAGGTAACGTCCTGAAGGATCACGCTGGATATGACATGGTGGAGCTGAGATGGAATCATTACGATTAAGTAAGGATAGTTTCCCTGTGGAAGGATCAATGTTCAGAGCAACCGCTTCGGACATTTTGTTTCCCTCTGGAGATACAGCTTCCCCAATCGCATATACTTTGTTGTTTTCGGCATTAACGTTTACAAACGTTGGGTTTTTCACACCCGAGATGCCGTCCAGCTTGCTTAAGCTGCCTGTATCCTCATTCAATTCATATGCGTAAATGCCCTCATTTTCCGCTTCGGCATAAGAGCCGACCAATACGAGCAAGCGTTTTGATTCACTCATTACAGTTTCCTCCTCTATGTGTATGTAGTCTAGCTGCACCTCTTCTATAATAAATCTGCCATATCAAAATAGCAATCCGTCACCCCTCTCCACGCTCAACCTACAGGGGCTCATGCACGTTATTGGAGAAATATCATGCGGGGATCCATTCACGATCCGGGACAACTTCTGCTATGATTAGATAGGTTTTTCATCATGAAAGGACTGAATTCGGTTGCTGCAATCATTTCTGCTTACGTTGTATCATGTTTTTTTGCCCATATCCCTGCCAGTCATCGGAGGCATTCTGCTAAAACGGTTCAAAAATTGGGATACCCGGTCACTATCAACCTTCTCCCTCTATATTCTGAGCCCTGCGCTTATCTTTGATACGCTGCTGCATGCCGAAATTACCTGGACGGACGTCACAGGCACATTCTGGTTTTCCATTATTAATCTGATCGCGTTATGGGCGCTGGCCGAACTATTAAGCCGGATCTTCCACCTGGGTGCAAGCGAAAAAGCAGGACTCACCCTTGTCTCCACGTTTACAAACTGTGTGAATTACGGGCTCCCGCTCGTTTTGCTTGCTTTTGGACAGCTGGGGTTGGACAAGGCCTCGGTCTATGTGATCGGACAGATGATTATTGTGAATACGGTTGGCATCTTCTTTGCAGCCAGGTCGGAATTTACGGTCAAACATGCCATTTTGTCCGTATTCCGTATGCCGTCCATTTATGCCGCAGTCATTGCAATCGTTCTACGATCCACCAGCATCCGTCTTCCTGAAGCTCTGGATGGTGGTATCTCGATGCTTGCAGCGGGGTATTCTCCAGTCGTGCTTGCCATATTGGGGGCACAGATGTTACGACCACGCGGTTCCGCTGAGCCATGGCAGCCTAATGTTCGGCGTGCATTCTGGACTGGACTTGTCGTGCGTCTCGTGGCTGCGCCGGTACTATCTTACCTGATATTGACCGCACTTCAGGTCGAGGGCACCTTATTTAGTGTACTGCTCATTCTGGCATCCATGCCGACGGCAGTAAACGCAGTGATTTTGGCTGAACAATTCAATGCCTCACCGCAATTTGTATCCCGCTGCATTTTATGGACAACCGCTGCATCCATGGTCATTCTGCCAGTTATGATTGTGATGTCTTCCGGATAAGCACAGGTGCGGGTCCAGGAGACATCGCCGCAAGGCGGCGCTTCTCCAATCTTCGTTCATGGCGACGCCGGAGAGCTCTGACATAGAAGAATTTGACCACAAAATACGAAATGAACCCCAGGATCACGCCAAAGACAGACATGCCTGCGAGGATATCGAGCCCACCCAGCAATAGTTCGCTCAGCGCAGACCAATTGCCTCGAAACAGCTCCATGAAGGCACTCTCGTGCACTGGGCCCTGTCCCATGCTGTGGGCTGGCAATATCCATGACCCGATCTGCTTGGCTAGCGGCATGAGCAAAATCGGCAGAAACGTCAGTTTTCCGATTACATTACCCACGATGGCAGCCGGAAGTGAACCGCCAGACAAACGCACAATGGGATAAAACACGAGATAGATCAGTGATGCCGTGGAGATAACGATCAATTCGAGCCCAAAGCCGATCGCAAATCCGGTGGAAACCTTATGTGCTCCTCCGGGAGCACGTAACAATTTAAGAAAATTCAGCTTCAACGCACGCGTTAAACGCGCGAATCGGTTCGCTTTGCTTTTCTGTGAATTCATACCGAACTTCCCCTTATTTTACACAAATGACGGCTCGCGCCGTCTCTTCATTTCTTTTAGACTGCTTTAACATCAGCTGTGACAATGACAGGCTGCGTTTCGATGGTTACATTCCCTGCGACCGCTCTTGATATCATACAAGACTCTTCTGCTTTATGTGCAAGTCGATCCGCTTTGGTCAGCTCAGCCTCTGTTGCATTAGACTGAAGCACAATGCGTGGTCGATGCACAATTCGTTCATACGTAAAAATATTATTGGTGACATCCACCGTTGCTTCCGACTCCAGTGTCAGCTCATGCGGTGTAATATCCGAGCGTTCCAGCATGGCCGCCAGGGTAATTAGATAACAGGTAGAGGCTGCACCCAGCAGCATTTCATCCGGATTGGTTCCTGTACCTGGCCCCCCCATCTCCTGAGGAATGGATATGACCGATTTTAATCCTCCCGCATCAATTGTTCCTTCACTGTTACGTCCACCGTTCCATACGGCTTTCAGATGAAAAGGATGTTTCATTTCACTCATTCCTTTCTTGAAAAGTAAAAAATTGAATCCACACAAGAGAACTCCAAAGTCAGAAAACTTTCAATCGCTGTTATCCCCAGATTTTTCAATCCCTCGTTATAGGGGAAATCCGGTGATAAATGCGACCGCTCCGCTTTTCCAGTTCTTCTGCCTTCTCCGTTCAGGTGTAGATATTCGATTATACTTTTGTATAACTACACTCGTTTACATGGTATGGATTGTTCGTTCAGTGCGCTCACAAGCTCTTCGTTCAACCCCACATCGGTAATAACCTGTGTCACACTGCTGAGTTCTGCAACTCTTGTAAAAGCCTGTATATCGAACTTGCTCGAATCGGCAAGCAATATAACTTCATCCGCAATACTGATCATCTTCTGTTTCACGAGAGCCTGCAATTCGTTCGATTCACTGATGCCTTTGGTCAAATGCACCCCTTTGCAGGACAGAAACACCTTGTCCACATGGTAGGCATCCAGTGAACGTTCAGCGAGCGGGCCTACAAAAGACAATGACTTGGAAGCAAGCTGCCCTCCCGTGGCAATAACCCTGATCTGTTCCTTGCTGCTTAGTTCAGCGGCCACCTTGATGGAGTTGGTCAATACAGTAAGCTGAATATTCGGCAGCCCTGCAGCCATATACCATGCCGTTGTGCTGGCATCCAGTGCAATCCGGTCGCCTGGCTGTACCATCTTGATGGCTTCTTCGGCTATTCTCCGCTTTTCTTCAGCATGTGTAATCGCCCGTTCAGGATAAGGGATCTCCGCTTGTCCTTCTTCTTTGTATTTTACGCTTACCGCACCGCCGTGGGATCTTCTAAGCCGCCCTGCTTGCTCCAGCTTGTCCAGATCGCGGCGAATCGTCTCCTCCGTCACCCCGCAGCGCTCACTAAGCTCGGTTACACGCATGCTTCCCTGCGCATCCACCCATTCCACAATTTTCTCATAACGTTCAGCCACGAGCATTATTTCTTCACTCCAAACCGTTGATATCCAAGATGAATCCTGTACATCCCATCATACCACAGTGCTACCTGAAGGAGAATTTTATCGGATGAAGAAACGTGCAAAAAGAGGGAGCCTATGCTCCCTCCGTCATTGCTGAGATGTATTATTTATCGTCTGCCAAAGGGAACCAGCCCGGTGTGTTAATGATGGCATTCCACAATCCGTCAGGGATAACCAGACGCTCTTGATCCGCTTTTGTCAGAACGGTCTCGATATCCTCTTCTCGTCCGCTCTCGATTTTCTCTACCCAATCCGGTTCAATAATCAACTCACGTCCGATGGCAAGCAGTGGCACGCCTGTTTGAAGAGCTTCCGCTGCCTCGTCTGCCGTATGGATTGCACCTACACCAATAACCGGCAATTTGCCGCCTACACGGTCCAGGATAAATTCAATTCTGGAACGGGTATCAGCTTCGCCACGGCGTGGTTTGGACCAGAACTCGTTTAGGGATACATGCAAGTAATCCAGATTTTTTTCTTTCAGCGCATCAATGAGTGCGTAAGTCTCTTCCATAGTCAAACCTGGTGTTTCCGGTTCTTCAGGAGAGAAACGGTATCCGACAATAAACGGAAGCTTGGTATGTTTCGCTACAACCTTATTCACTTCATCCACTACGGCCAGCGGGAATGTCAGGCGTTTCTCAATGCTGCCACCCCAGCGGTCTTCGCGACGATTGGAATGCGGAGAGACGAACTGCTGGATCAAGTAACCGTTCGCACCGTGGATCTCTACACCGTCGAATCCGGCTTCAATGGCGCGACGTGTCGCTTCACCAAAATCGTTGATGATGGACGTAATCTCTTCATCAGACAGTTCTCTCGGTTGAGGAGATCCTGGACGTTCACTGGCAACTGCACTTGGTGCTACCACTTGACCAGCAGGTACAGCCTGTTCCGGAGTGAGACGTCCGGCATGGAAGATCTGAAGTACTGCTTTGGAACCTTGCTGCTTGATCGTGTCGGCGAGGCGTTTCAGGCCCGGCACGAAGCTATCGTCGTAGGCTGCAAATTGCGCCGGAAATCCGATACCGTTCGGTGTAACATACGTTACGGCAGTCACGGACATGCCTGCACCGCCAGTGCGACGAGCATAATAAGCGAGTTCAGCATCCGAGACGGTACCGTCGGGATTCGAGGACATATGAGTCATAGGAGCGAGTACGATCCGGTTTTTGAGACTAATGCCGTTTGGTAGTGAAACTTTTTCAAACATTTGGCTATACTTTGGATTCATTCGTGGTTCCCTCCTGATTATAATATCTCTTTAAATAGATATATGAATACGTGTTTCGATTACTGTAACCATTATAGTTACTATTACTCCACATTTCAACTTTTCATTTTTCTAAATCTTTTTCGGACGATTCAATTCCTCCATTTATATAAACACAATCACGCTGCATCAAGCTCACAGCAAAAAGGCGAAGTGAAATCCAACACTCCGCCCTATGGGTCACCATCCAGAGAAATACGTTTAGAAATTGCGTACATACGCGAGCTTCAGATCCATCTCTTCCACACATTCATAACAATCATGTTCATCGTTAGCAACCATAGGTGTCACCGGGTACAGGTTCATATCTGTCGTGTTGTACGATTTGAGAAGAGGCAGCAGCTGTGTCACTCGTGTATTAGCAGGGTCAAGCCATGTGTTGATTTCCTCTTCCGAGAGAATCGCCGGCATTTTGCTCCCAAACTCCCGGGTCACCATGTTGGCACCAGTCATTAGCATCGTACATGTGCGAAGCGGCTGTTTGCGGGTATCTTTCCAAATTTCATATAACCCTGCGATACCAAACAAGCCCCGATCCGGCATTACCACTCGTACCGCATAGCTTTTTTTGCCTTCTTTGCGCCAGTAATACAGTCCATTACATGGGATAACGCATCGTTTCGTTTCCACCAGTTTGTAATAGGATGGGTTCTCATGGACAGTCATCAGGTTGGCATTGACAGCATCACGCCCCCAGAACGGAATAAATCCCCAGCGAAACTCGTCCAATACCCGTTCACCGTCCTGATGCAAAATGATCGGCGTATGCTGCGTCGGACTAATGTTATAGCGGTTCTTGTAGTAATACATCACGCGTTCAATCTTGAAATGGTCCCTCACTTCATCCAGATCAGCTGCCAATGAAAAACGATTGCACATGCTCAACGCTTCCTTCCCTGTGTGAATTTGAATGTATTGTTTGTAATTAAAGGGAAATTATGCATGGCAATATGCAAAGGATTGATGCGCAACCCAAGCGTTCAAGACGTTACATCTCGAGACACTTATGAAAATGACAAGATCCTGCTAATCATCACAACATGATGTTATACTCCGCTGAAAACATCCATTATACAATGAGTTAGAAGCACCTTACGTTCATAGGATGACGTTGCTGATATAACCGTTTCAAGCATATGAACTTCATATGCCGTTTACTATTTCGACAACAAAGGAGCTAATTCATATGGAATTCAACCGTCCCGTTCGAATGGGCGTCGATTATTATCCAGAGCATTGGGACTCTGCGTTATGGGAACAGGATGCCCGTTTGATGGCCGATAGCGGTGTACACATTGTGCGTGTGGGTGAATTTGCATGGAGCCGTATGGAGCCTGCGGATGGGCAGTTCGATTGGAAGTGGCTTGATCAGGCGCTGGATATCCTGCACTGTCATGGATTAGAGATCATCATTGGAACACCCACCATGACACCACCACGCTGGCTCACGGAGAAATGTCCGGATATTCTGCCTATCCTTCCCAACGGTCAACGATACCACGAAGGGGTTCGTGGCCACCGCTGCTATAACAGTCCGAGCATGAGAACGTACAGTGCACGCATTGTGCAGAAACTGTCTGAACGCTATGCCAAGCACCCGGGCGTAGTAGGCTGGCAAACAGACAATGAATTCAGCTTCACGGATTGCCAGTGTCCCGCTTGTGCGGACGCTTTTCGCGAATGGGTTCAAGCACGTTATTCGACGCTGGAACAAGTCAATCAACGCTGGGGTACTGTGGTGTGGAGCGGTGAATACAGTGATTGGGAACAGATCACGCCGCCCTATGGGGGATCCACGTTTCAGAATCCTTCATTTTTGCTGGACTATTCCCGTTTTCAGTCGGATTCCATCGTTGCCTTTCAGCAGATTCAGGTCGACATCATTCGCCGTAATTGTCCAGACCATGTGATTACGCATAATTTCCATAGTTATCCGCAGAAGGCGGATCAATATAAAATTGCAGCAGAGCTCGATTTCGCTTCTTTTGATTATTATCCGAATCCATCACCAAACAAAACCGAAACAGCACCATACAGCGGGGCGCTGTCTCTGGATCTGACACGTGGCATCAAACGCCGCAATTTCTGGATTATGGAACAGTTAAGCGGACCGCCAGGATGCTGGTTCCCGATGTGGCGTGCACCACGTCCGGGATTTCTGCGTGCTTACTCGTGGCAGACCATAGCCCGCGGAGCAGATGCCGTTGTGCATTTCCGCTGGCGGAGTGCTACCGTTGGAGCAGAACAATTCTGGCATGGCCTGATTGATCACAGCAATGTGCCCGGCCGGCGGTTTAAAGAATTCCAGCAGCTGTGCACGGAGGTGAACAGACTCGGCGAGCGTCTGCAAGGTTCAACGCTGGACAATGAGGTTGCCATCCTGCATTCGCATGAGCAATTATACGCCTTGAATATTCAACCTCAAGCTGAAGGATTAGACTACTACGAAAATATCAAAGTATGGCATCGTGCCTTGACCAAATTGGGGATCAGTACAGATGTCATCCACTCTTCCGCATCTCTGGACGGTTACAAAATCATTATTGCTCCTCATCTGTACCTCCTGGACGAGGCAACCGCAGAGCGACTCCAGGCATTTGCAGCTGCAGGAGGAACCCTGATCCTTACACATCGTTCCGGCGTTAAGGATGACCATAATGTATGTGTGATGGCCCCGCTGCCGGGCTTGTTGTCCGCTTGTTCCGGTGTGAGAGTTACCGAATATGACCCGGTAGGCGGCGACACCATCATGATTCGGGATGATCAGGACAATCAATATGCTGCATCTCAGTGGGCAGATGTGCTTGAACTCGATACTGCACAACCAGTCGCTGTATATGCGGATCAATTCTATGCCGAAAGTGCAGCCATTACGCGGAACCAGTGGGGTGAGGGCGAGGTCTATTACATAGCCACCCAGCCGGAAGAGGCCTATTTGCGCAAGTTATTGCGAACGATTGGCGACAAGCGCCAGCTTGCGGGAATTGAAGCTCTACCTGACGGAGTCCAGATCACCACCCGGACGGGTCCGAATGGATCATTTCGTTTTATTCTGAACTTAAGCCCCGAACCTGCTTCCATCCAGTTGAACGCTACCTATACGAGTGCGCTG
Organism: Paenibacillus sp. P13VS; assembly: GCF_015143645.1. Classification (NCBI taxonomy): domain Bacteria; kingdom Bacillati; phylum Bacillota; class Bacilli; order Caryophanales; family Paenibacillaceae; genus Paenibacillus; species Paenibacillus sp. P13VS. The sequence goes on from NZ_WYEV01000002.1 coordinate 50,767, forward strand.
GATGGCACAGTCAAAGGCCCTCATCTGGAACTCGGTGCTTATGATATTGAAATTATAGAGATTACTGAGTAAGCAGCATCCGTCCCTCGAATAATGTGTTGATAAGAAAAAGCAACTGAGAGTTTAATTGGCCATGTGGAATTAGAAAATCCACTAACCCGTAGATAGCATTGCTTTCTATGAAAAACAGCCGAATCTCTAGATAGAATCGGCTGTTTTTATTTATGGATTGAATGCAACGGGGGCATTGGCACTCAATGTACGAAGCTAGCAAATGTTAATCCCCTCAATTGAATATGTAACAGAAAATAGGGTGAAATGTTTTTTTGTTACTAATGAAATCGTTAGGTTTTAGCGTGGTGCACACGCTTTTTTGAGAATAAGATGCTTCTCCACTTTAGTTTTCATGGTGTGTTAACCTTAACATTATCAACATATGCTTTGAAGTTTTTATATGCATTTTCAATATCGACTACACGAATATCCTGGTTATCTGCGTCGCTTATATCTGGAATTGGCAGTGGTCCATAGTCTTCAATCTCTGTCGAAATTGGGTCAATACTCGAAAAATATTCAAAAGAAACGATGCGAGCCTGAGTAAACGGTATCTCCCCTCGATACATTGCTGCCATTTCAGCCAATAACTCGGTTAAGGATTGCGGCTGGGTTTCAGGGAATTCAATTTCAGCAACCTTACCAGCATCATCTGGTTTAATTGGGCCATGTGGAGCAACATACCATTCATCTGCAGCTGCTAACAGACGTTTATAAGAAAGAGTCTCGGGAAGATCTCCTATTGATTTATAGTCGATAGTATTATTTGTTTCTTCAGAAGAAGATTGAGGCCCCTCTGTTTCGACCATTGAGCTATTTTTTGTTGTTGTCATATATCCAATAGTACCCGCTCCGACAATCAAAACTAAAACGATAACAACAATCCATTTTTTATTCATTCGTTCTCCCCCCCCCCCTTATGAAGTAATGATTTCTCCTGTGTATCCGTATTTCACTGGTCGCATCGCCCTATAAGCTGTACGGACCAATATTTAACAAAATACACTGTGCTTTTATAGGACTCTTTGCTAAAAACAACTCCTATATTATACCAATAAAAGTCCAATAATAGGTTAATTTTCCGCTTAACAAGGGAACATTCACTTGGTGAGGTAGAATATATAGAAAATGATAAAAACTTCAGAATTTACTTGCGGGTAAGACATTGAGCACATTGATGCAGATTCATATACAGTCTGTCATGTCTTTTCATACGACCTAAAAAGATTACAGCTACCAAAGTATTAGTCCCGAACAAGTAAATACGATATACATAACAAGAAAAACCGTTGTCTCCCTCGTAAGAAGGAGAATCAACGGTTTTGAATTAAAGAGATTCTTAGTTAACCAGAATCGAAGATTACAGCTTAATAAAATCAGCCATCGAACGAACCTCAATCGCACCAGTTTCCGAGGCAGCACCAGCATGCTGTAATCCTTCTCTGGACGTGAACTTGACCTTCACCGGAATGCTAGGAATGAGATCGAAGAAGTTATCGGAGAACACGCCTTCAGCTTCTGTAGAGATCCATACCTGTTTAGCCAGGGTGTCACTCTCCAGAACTACATATGAACCATCGGACTCCTGCACTTCAGTCACCTGGATCGCAGCTTGCTTCAAGGCAAGATCCTTCGACGGTGCAAAATAGTGTTCCTGTACAATGTCTGCGTGACCCTTCCGCTTCAGTTCCAATCGCAACAGGGTTGCTGCCGCATCGCGGCCTTGGAGCCAGTCGGTGTTGTTCAGGGTCAGGACCTGTTTGCCGGAATTCGATTCCAGACTCACTGCGTGCTCTTCCTCCCGGTATACCGTACCATCGAACCCTATGAGTCGCACATGCAATTGACCCTCAACCGGATGCAGCTGATCCGAAATCAGGTAAACATCCGTTCTGTCTTCCTTCGTACCATCCACCGAGACCAGTACGTCACTGAAACTGCGTTTGGCATAATACTGCAAGGCCTTCCAGTTACCGAAGTAGTCCATACCTGCCCACGAAGCGACCGGCCAGCAATCATTCATCTGCCAGTAGAGTGTTCCCATACAGTAGGGTTTACGGCGGCGATGTGCTTCAATGGCTGTTTTCATTGCTTCAGCCTGAAGCACCTGACTCATGTACAGGAAGGATGGGAAGTCCTTCGGTTCATGCATGTACATGTCCATATACTGCTTGATCAGACGGTTACCTGCACCGTTCTTCTGGTGTGCCAGCATCACTTCGGATTCCAGTGCCAGATCTTCTTCTTCCGCATATTTGCGAACCGATTTGTATTCCGGGAACGACTGGAAGCCATATTCGCTCATAAAACGGCCAACGTAAACGTTGTAATTCTCAAAAGGTTCAACGCTGTGCCACACGCCCCAGTAGTGAATATCCCCTTCCGACGTCGATGGATTAGCATGCTGCTTCTCATCATTTGTCAATGATACGAGTGGCGAAGAAGGCCAATAGTCCACACCTGGCGCATAGGCTTCAACCACTTCCGGAAGTAGCTCATGGAAAATGGCTTCATAATCTGCCCAGATCTTCTCGCGCTGTTCGGCATTATAATCCTTTTTCCAGCCCCAGCCACCGTCTTCAATGTAATGAGCCCAAGCCGAGTCGATTTCGTTATTTCCGCACCACAGTACGATGCTTGGATGATTGCGCAAACGTTTCACATTATCAATGGCCTCATGTCTCACACTGTTCAGGAACGCTTCGTCACCCGGATACATGCTGCATGCAAACATAAAGTCCTGCCAAACCAGCAAGCCGTACTCATCGCATAATTCATAGAAGACATCTTCTTCATAAATACCGCCGCCCCAGACCCGCAGCATGTTCATGTTTGACTCGGCTGCTGAGACAATCTCATGCCGATAACGCTCTGCCGTAATTTCCGTAATAAAGCTGTCATTTGGAATGTGATTGGCACCTTTTGCAAACACCGCAACACCGTTCAACTCAAAGTAGAAAGAAGCTCCAGCTTCATCCTTATCCCGCACCAGGCGAATAGATCGAAGTCCTGTCTTAACCGTCAAATCGGCCAAAACCTGTTCTCCCTTGAGCACTTCCGTAACAAAGGAGTACATATGCGGATCACCCAGTCCCCTGCTCCACCACAGCTTCGGTTCGTTAATCGAGACCGGAATTTCAATCGTTTGCACGCCCGCCTGCAGTGAAGCAGCCTGTTCCCATGTCTGACCATCCGTAACGATACGAATGATGGTTTCAATCGGGTTGAACGTTTCAACCTCCACGATGGCCGTCAGCGAGGCAGCGGAAGCGGTTACTTCATTTTGCCGGATGAATACATCATTGATTCTCACTTCGGACCAGCCTTCCAGACGCGCTTCACGCCAGATGCCGCTGGTTACGAAGCGGGGACCCCAATCCCAACCGTAGTGATACGGTGCTTTCCGGGCAAAAATACTCACCCGTTTATCACCAAGTTCACCGACATCGGACTGATCATTGGATGCGGGCAATGCATAACCCAGCTTCTCAAGCTTGGGCAGATCCTCCTGGATCGGTGACTGAAAACGAATTCGGAGTACGTTACCACTGGCCTTCACAATGGACTTCACATCCACATTCCACACGCGGAACATGTTGTCAGCAGACAATACGTGCTGGTCATTCACATATACATCCGCATATGTATCGAGACCGTCAAACACAATCTCCAGATGTTCCTGTGACAACAAATCCTCGTTTATATCAAAAACTGTCCGGTATTCCCAATCCTTCTTGTCAATCCACTGAATCTCTTTCTCGTTCGTTCCATAAAACGGGTCTGGAATCTTATCCAGTTTCAGCAAATCCGTATGCACACAGCCTGGCACCTGAGCCGGCAACCATTCTTGATCCTCACAAGCCTTGAACGTCCAATTTTGAAAAATCTGTGATTGTATTTTACTCATAACAGCCTCCGTTTATCGATGAAGTGTCTTAAGCGAAACAATTTGTTAGGTTTTGTTATCAAATTATTGAATAACTTACAAAACAAAATTAACATGATAACACACTTAACGTCAATCCGTTTTTCTCAAATAACAAAATAGGAAAACAAAAAAGACATGAGCCGTTCATTGCTCATGTCTTTTTCTCTATCCACTAAGCATTTATTCACCTTGATCTTGCTCACGCATGGCGTTGTACTCATCCCGGACAACCAAATCGGAATAGATCAACTTGCGCTCATACGGCTCATGGGGATGATCCATACGCCATAATAATTGATCTACTGCCCTAAGGCCGAGGTTCTCCTTATTGATATGAACTGTGGCCAGAATAGGCTCATCTACACTCGTATTATCAAACCCCGTTACCGCACAGCGCTCTGGCACCGCAATGCCTCGACTCTGTAAGGCACGCAGTACGATTACTGCCGTATGATCATTGGTACAGACGATGACTTCCGGAATATCTTCTAACGGCATTTCGGTTATTGCCTTCTGAATGAGCTTGAGATCCGGTCCCAGCAAGTCAGCATGCTGCATTGTTGGTAGCTGCATTTCTTCAAGCACCGTTCGGTATCCTAACCAACGCTCTCTGAAGCTTGCTGCATCAGGAAGCTGGCCGGCAAACTGGAATCGTCTGTACCCCTTGCTTACGAGCATCAGCACCAGTTCTTTCATACATTTGATATTATCCGTAAATACGGTATCCCCGTGAATGGCAGGGTCTTCATGATCCACCATCACGAGTGGAATTTGAAGTCTATAAATTTCAAGCAGTATAGGGGTGGAGATGGAACCCACGGTTATAATGCCGCTAATCGCTTCAGGATTAAGTACCGAGAACATCCGGTCCGAAGATGGTTCGGTTAATGTTAATATGTCCATCCCCTGTTCGTTAAGGCGGGCAGAAATACCGTCAAATACAGGCCCCCAGTACAGTGAGGAGCGATTTTGGGAACGAATATTGGGAAACAAAATGAGAATCGTGCCTGACTGCACGGGCTTGCTTCTGCGTACAGGCTGTGGCTCAACAGGATATCGCTTGGTTTCTGTTTTGAAATACCCCAGTTGACCTGCCGTTCTCACAATCATTTCCCTGGTTTGTTCACTCACCCCTGGTTTTCCCGTCAAAGCACGCGAGACTGCGAATTTCGACACCCCCGCAGCATCGGCGATTTGCTGCATGGTCACTTTTTTGCCCATATGACTCACTCACCCGTTCTCCCTTAATTTACATTTAGTGTAGCATAAAAAACATAATTCAACAAAACAAGTTATAATTTTGTTTGTTTTGTTAGCCAACACAGATTGCAATTTATATCAAAAAAGAGTTCGTCCACTCTTCTGGTAAGAGAGGTTCGAACTCTTTTGTCTTATGCCCATTTTATATTCCGGAAGCTCCCTGCTCCCCTAGGTCTGCAGGCAATGTTCCCCGCTTCCTGCGCCAAAACCTGACGTCCAATGATTTAATTTCTGTGATTAATACACCCAGCAGCATCAATGCGGCCCCCGTATAACCTTGCAGCGTTAATGTCTCTCCCTGGAAGCTAAAAGCAAAGGCTGCTGCAAACAGCGGTTCAAGAGAGAAAATGAGACTGGTCCGGGTAGGCGATGCATGACGCTGAGCCAGTGTCTGGAGGATATATCCAATACCACTGCACAGTACCCCAAGTCCAAGAATAGCTACCCACGATTCCGGTGTATCCGGCAACCGCGGACTCTCGAACAGGAACGTGGCCCCGATTCCCCAGAGTGCTGCAACCCCCAGCTGAATGGTGCCAAGCGTTAAGGGATCATGTTTCGGAATATACCTTCCAGCAATCATGATATAAATAGCATACGTTAGAGCAGCCAAAATACACAGGATATCACCAGTATGCAGGCTAAGCTCATGCTGGAGTGTGAGCAGACCAAGCCCAGCAACAGCCACAATAATGCTAATCATCAGTCTTGTATCTGGCATGCGTCTATGTAAGATGGTGCTTAGGATCGGTACAAAGATTACGGCCAAACTAATCAGAAACCCTGCCTGCGAAGTCGTTGTCCGCTGTACCCCATAAGTAATCAGCACAAAAGCTGCAAACAATGCAGTACCCATGATGGTACCTGCCCCAAGTGTTTTCAGATCCATTCGGAACAGTCGCCGGTGGAAAATAACCGCTGCGGCAATAAAAGCGATACTGAAGCGAAAAGCGACCAAATTGAGTTCTTGCATGGACTCCAGACCTGATTTCATGAATAAATAGGAGGAACCCCAAATAACAGTTGCGAGCAGCATCTGCAGATCTGCTCTTCTTGAAACATTAACTTGTTTTCCAATGACTCTACCCACTCTGCTTCAACCTTCATTCTATGTATTGTTCTATGCTGAGTCCGTACAAATAACTCGCCTTGGCAAGTATAAACGATCTCTTTCCATTATAAAAATGAATATTTATAATAGTATTTATGAAATAAATTCATGTATTACTCACCGGAAGGAACGGATTGAATTATGTCATTGGTTAAGTATGAAATTCTAAATGCCGTCGTAGAATACGGAAGTCTTACCAAGGCTGCGGATGCCCTGAATATTACTCAGTCTGCTATCAGTCATGCCATTGCCAGTCTGGAGGCGGATTGCGGATTTACATTGTTGAATCGAGGCCGAACAGGTGTGAAGGTTACTGCTGAAGGGGAACGGATTCTTGGTTATACGCGTGAAATATTGCGTTGGAACGAGCTCATGAACCAGGAAATATCCCTGATTCGCGGAGCTGAGGTTGGTACAGTGCGCATTGGCACATTTGCCAGCGTCTCAACTCAATGGCTGCCTGGAATACTGAAGCAATTCCGCTTACGGCATCCGGGTATAGAGATCAAACTGTGGGAGGGTGACTATGCTGAAATCGAAGCCTGGCTGGCTGGCGGGGCTATTGATCTCGGCTTTTTATCCCTTGGTGAATCGATGTCTTATGAGACCATCCCATTGCAAAAAGACAGGATGATGTGCATCCTGCCTCTAGATCATCCACTTGCAGATGAGACTTCCGTATCGTTTGAATTGCTCCTGGAACAGCCTTTTATCCTGCCCCGCTGGGGTGGTGACAATGAGATTGAACGTTTGATTCGGCAGCACGCCGCCAAGCTGAATGTAGTCTATGAAGTTGCTGAAGATCAGGCTATCATGGCCATGGTTCGAAACGGACTCGGGATCAGTCTCCTGCCTGAGATGGTATTACAAGGTCATACGAATAAACTGGCTCTTGTACCACTCAGCGGAGACCCTTACCGTACCATTGGGCTGGTCTGCCCTTCTCTTGCCAATTTGTCTCCAGCTACCCGCCGTTTTATTGAAGCTGTACAAGAATGGCTGGCGCAAAACCCTTAGTCTGAAAGGAGGATTAAAGATAAGCTGCAGGATTCCCTTCATTTTTCGAGCTTATGTACATGCCACGTTTCTTCTTAAGTGGGGAGTGAACCTCCCCGGTTATCTTTGCTGTTTTCATAATTAAAAATCCGTTTTACTCCCAGATGCGATCCAGTTGATCCGAATAAAAGCGAATGGCCTTATGATAATCATGTATTCCTGGATCTGTCGATGTATCCGCCAGCTGTACCAGCAGCCGTTTCATGGCTTCCGCATGTTCCCCGGTATTGTAGAGTACCATGGCATAGAAGACTTCGAATTCCCGCTGTTCCAGAAACTCTTCCATTCCCGTTTCCAACCACTTCTTAGCCTGTTCATATTGACCCAAAGTCCGATATGTACTGCCGAGACCCAGAATGGCTCCTGCTCTGTCTTCCCCCGTTAATCCCTGGCTTAGCGCTGTTTCATAATATGGAACGGCTTGGCGTTCCAATCCAAGTGAATCATGTGCCCAGGCCAATTGATACCATACGTCCGCGTTACCCGGTTCCTTCTCCGCCAAGGTATGTAATAACTCGATCGCCTCCTGCGCCTTGCCTTCCTGTCTTAACCGTATTGCCTGCTCTAGTTGACCCATATCTCTACGTCCTTTTTCCAATAATTATGTACTTCATATGAAACATCTGATAATTATAACAAAAAAACACCTCTGGTCCTTAATGAAGACAATCAGCTTGTCAAACATTGTTCCAGAAGGCGTTCGTTTTTGGATGGATTACCTCCAGGTCGTGTTCACAACCATCAAGATAAAAATAAGCATTAAGTAATTAACTGAAATCAAAAAGTTGATTTTGGCCCATTTCTCGTTATCCTGCGTCTTCAACCCGCTAAGGGTATGGACGAACCAGACCACACTGCTTAGCAGCGACACGATCAGAAAAACAAGTCCAACGTAATCGTAGTAGTACAACAAAAATACAGCAGGGAGCAGCAGGAACACATAAGGCACCATTTGAAACTTGGTCCGTGTAATCCCCTTCACAACAGGCAAAAGCGGAAACCCCGCTGCACGATATTCCTCAACCCGCCGGATCCCGAGCGACCAGAAGTGTGGCGGCTGCCATAGAAATAACAGTGCAAACAGCAACCATGCTCCCATATCAATCTGATTGGTCACCGCACAGTAACCAATGACCGGCGGCATCGCCCCGGCTATGCCGCCAAGGGAAGTGCTCCAGGTAGAGCTGCGCTTCAGCCACATCGTATAGATCACGATATAAGCAAACCAACCAAGAAGCGAAAGCCAGCCTGACAACGGGTTGACCCAGACGTATAACACGGCGAAACCGGCAACACCCAGAATAATACCGTACCATAGCACAAAGGCGGGACGAAGATGGTTGATATACTCGATGCGTTTTTTGGTTCGCTCCATCTTCTGGTCGAGCTCTCGATCCCAGTAATTATTGATGACACATGCCGAGGCGATAACCAGAGTGGATCCAATGATGACAAGCAGCAGGGATAACCACGAGATATCCCATTTTGAAGCGACCCAGAATCCTACCGCCACCGCAAATACATTGAGCCGCAGAAGTCTGGGCTTCGTTAATGCAATCATGTCTTTAAGCATGAGAAGCCTCCTGAACTATGTAAAAACACCATTCCAATAATGATACATGTACCTCCAATGAATTACAATCTTCTTTAACATTTTGTCATAATCAAAAAAGCATTCCTCACTGTTCTGACGAACAGGAGGAATGCTTACGAAGCTCATAATGATGTTATGGGATATATTGCTGAACGATTTTTGTAACCTTACCATCCTGCACCGTAAGGTGATATGGGAATACGGACAGATCCACAATGTTTTTGTTGTCGTACAGGGATTCAAATTTGCTGAGAGCAATCGGTTCATTCCACTGAATCTCTGTTCCTTTGACCGTTCCATCGCGATCATACAGCTGCATCAGCACTTCGGCATTGCTGCTGACTTCAATCTTGTCCTGCTCCTTGCTGTCGTTGATAATATAGTATCCATCCGGAGCTCCATCTATACCCGAATCAGGGTTGCGCTGCTCGAACACTTTATCCGCTTCTTCTCCCTGATACCAACCAATCCGGTCCACGATTAAATAGAGTTTGCCATTCTCCTGCTGAAGCTCATCCACATAGGCTGTATACATCTCGGAATTGGCTGCCTGAGCTTCTTTTGCAGAAGCCTGTGAGGAACCGGCACTTTCCTCGGCATTCGCCGGTGTAAGCAAATATGTAGTAAGCACGATGATACCAAGCAACAGTGCAGCAGTACCGAGTATTTTTAATTTCCATTGTTTCGCCGCGTTCTTCATAGGCAGCATCTCTCCTTATATGAACGTTACTATTTCCTTAACCGGAAGGGTTTGTCTTCAAACGGTCATGTGAAAAATCATTTCAACTTTTACTAAAATCATCATACTTGTTTACAATCATTTAAAAGTATCAGCGAGATGAAAAATAGTTACAATAAAAAGAACCTTGAATGCCTCGCATCCAAGGTTCTCTTGTTTTTAATGAGTGTGCTGTGCAAGACGGACCAGCATATGAGCCAACATATGTCGTTCCTCTTCCTTACCTACATTCCATAGCTCCTGCAGCAATTTCTCTTCACGGTTACGCGGCTCTTCCTTCGCTGCCAGATAATCGGCTACCTTCTCGGCAATTTTCGCCATCTGCTCTTCACCCAGGCCAATGGATTCTCCCATAGCAATCCGTTTACCCAAATACTCTTTAAAGGCATCGAAGTTTTGCAGAATCTGTTCTCTTTCCTCTGGTGCAATTTTATCAATTGCATTCTCAACCTTCTCCGTTGCCACTTGACCATCTTTATGAATTACATGATTACTCTCATTCATTTTGAATTCCTCCTTGAGCTTAATATTTGGCTTGTCATCTATAATATAAACGTCTCGCTGGAGTTTAATCAGGCTATTTCTATACTTCATTTATTAACGGGTTGTTGCATCATTTGACCGCCATATGGATATACTTCCCCAAACATACAACATAGCACTCAGATAAAACAAAACATCAATTGTAAGCCAATCGATCAGCAGTCCACCGATAATTACGGCAAATCCTGATGCAGCTTATGTCCAGAAATGATAATTGCCAACCGGCTTGCCCCGCTTACCTGGCTCCGTATAGTCTGCAAGCAGCACCCGTTCACTCATTCGCTGCATGGCATTGCAGAGCCCCATGATGATCTGCAGCAGCAATACCCATATGTAGCTTGTAATCCACGGAAAAGCAATCATTGCTCCTGCCATGCCCAGCGAACTCATCATTAGCCACCGTTTTGCATACACGTCCAGCCGGGGGCCCAGCCACTGTGATGCAGCCGCTGAACTGATTGTAAAAACAGCAAAAGCAAGTCCATATTTAGAGAAGCTGTTACCGAGATTTTTAAGAAACAACAAATAATAAGGATAAATCATACCTGAAGCAAGGGTAACCATGCTCTGTGAACGGACCAACCACTTCATATTCATTTACCGTTCCCTCCGTATTGCTCCATAAAATAGTTCATAAATACATGCTCTGGATCGTACTGATCCTTTGCTGCAAAGAAAACGTCCTTATGAACGTAGGCCTGATCGAATTGATCCGCTGTGGCATATGCCTCATAGGGCAAATAATAGGTCCCTTTGAAGCGAATCACCGAATCTATGATCCTCTGCAAACTAGCCTTGAACTTACTCTGTTCATCGTCCGACAGCGAGGCATGGAATAGGCATACCAGGCCGAACATATCCTGTGTTGCATAGGATAAAACGGCTTCATCGTCTTTCGGCACATAACGAACGGTTATGTTCAGCAGATCGAGTTTCTCTTGGGAAACGATCTCCCCCATCTCCTTAACGAAAGCAGGAAAAGCATCCATAGGGATAAAATACTCCTGCAGCAAGTCGTTAGTGCCGGGCTGATGATATTCCATAAACGCTGATGGGGAAGCCATCGCATTATTCCGGCTGATCCTCGTTCCGTCCTGTGATTCGAAATATCGCTGCTGCAGTTCCCAAAACCACTCTCTGCCCCAAACCGTTCCGCGATTAAGGTTGAATATAATTTTGGCAGGCAGCACGCCAGGTTCGCGTACAGACATTTTATTATAATCCTGAAGCGAGGCCCTCGTATCCATCGCATAATTAAGAGCATACATATCGCTAAAATACCCTTTACCCGGCTGAAGTGAGATGCGGGCCAGATGCATCCGCATGTCCGGATCGCCGAGTACATTTCTACGGAAATACGTTGGGTACGCTGCGGCCTGAATTCGGTCTACGCTAAGTTGATATAATTCATCGTCCGTCAGCGTCAGTGTCACATCCAAAATCAGGCCAAAGAGTCCATATCCGCCCAGAACCAACGGAAATAGTTCCGAATTGGACGTACGACTCACTTCCCGGATCTGCCCATCAGCAGTCAGGAGACGAAAGGACTCCACGCTCTGAATCAATGATCCGTTGCGAAGCTCCCTCCCGTGGGCATTCACACTAATCGAACCTCCGACCGTAAAGATATTTTGAGACTGCATATTTTTGAGCGAAAGGCCATACGGATTGATTGCTCGCTGCACATCCGCCCATGTTGCACCGGACTGAACGGTTATCCTTTTGGCTTCCGGCTGAATGTCCAGTATACGGTTATAAGAAGTCATATCAATAATGATGCCGTCTCGGTAATAGGTGTGTCCGCCCTGACTATGACGTTGTCCTGCTATGGACACCGTCAGATGATTCTCCCTTGCATCCTTGAGCAGCTCTACAAGCTGCTGTTCCTGATGACCCTGCACGACGCGTTCTACTTTTACCGGGTGTAGGCGACTGTAATCTGTAATGAGATATGGATTCTGATCTTCTCCACCCGTTCTCCAATACGTCCAAATGCATAGAACAAGGAGCAGCAGGAGTACACTCATTTTTTTGAACACATAACGACCTCCTTCCACCCAAAACGTTTCAAACCCATTCCAGCGGTTAATCGTTTACATATACATTACAACGTTTGGAGATGTTAAGGAACACCCTAGACCTGATTGATAAGGAGGATACACATGAGTGAACCTAAAAAAGAAAAGAAAAACAAAGATCTTGAGCCAGGTGTCAATACTGTCCTACATCCTGATCCCAACAATCCTGGCCCAACAGACATGATTGAGGATGCGATTGGAGATATCGTGGACAATATTTCCGGACATCCCAAAGACAAGCCGGCAGCAAACAACCACCAAAATCAATCAAACAAATAGATTCTCAACCTATTTGCAGCTCAATTTGCTGCTCAATTTGCTGCTCAATCAAAAAGTCCTTCAACCTAAACAGGCTGAAGGACTTTTCGTATATCTATAAAAGGAAAACCTGATCGTACCTGCTTTGTCTACAACTGCTTCACTTTATTTTCCTTTTTGATCTTCTGTAACTCCTTGTGAATCCAGATAGCTGCTATAGAGCCTTCGCCCATCGCTACCGTAGCTTGCTCCGCATGAAGTCCCAAATCCCCTGCAATCCAAACATTTGGGGCTGCCTGCAAACTTCGATGATCCGCTTCAACATGCTTATTATCAGTGATAACCGCTCCAAGCTGCTCTGCAAGCTCGAAATGCACCCGGTTGCCACCAAAAGCAATAAATCCGCGTTCTGATTCATAGATCTGCCCATCTTCGGTCAGTACCCCTGTAATATATCCGTCCTCTGTTTGTTGTACTTCCTGGACCGCAGCTTCAAGATAACGCACGCCTGCCTCCTTCATGCTTCGGTGAAGCTCAGCAGAGATTGGTTTCTGTTCATGGTTGATATACAGAAGATCATTGGTACGCTCGATCAGAATCATGGCCATATTGGCACCAGCTTCTCCTGATCCCAGCAATATGGTGCGACGATCCTGAATTTCATATCCATCACAGTCCGGGCACACGTAGACTGATCTGCCCAGTGTTGGCCGGAGTCCCGGAATCGCAGGGAAACGGTCACTAAGCCCGGTTGCCAGTAGCACAGTCCTTGCTGAATATATAGTGCCAGAGGAACCCGTTAATTGAATCTGTTCCCCAATCCGTTCTGCTTTAATAATACGATCCTTTTCAAATGCAACTCCAGTCTTCTCGGCTTGCATTCTGCCTTTGGATCTTAATTCTTCACCTGATACACCCTCTGGAAATCCCAAAATATTATGATAGGTTCGGCACAGGGTTGACCTGCCTTCTCCAGCATCCACCACCAGCAGCTGATGCGAACTGTAACGTCCCAGCTGAATGGCAGCCTGAAGTCCTGCGAGCCCGCCACCTACAATGATGCAATCATATTCTCGCAACCTTCATCTCCTCCAGTCCATCCTTTTGTCTTGGTATATGTAGATCGCTTCCGATCCTTCTATACATTAAACCGCTCAATCAGACTCAAACGTCCTAGCTCTAGCTTGTACAAAAAATAAATAACCCAAACCGTCCGCATGGTTCACAGTCCGGTTTGGGCCCCTTATTCCTTAGATCCCGATAAAAATTAAAACAGATATGATTCAAAGCGAGAAGCGTTGGAGATGGCATTCCAGACATCTGCGGTTTCCCCGCCCATATACCAATAAGCCAGCCCCGCTATCTTCCGGTCTGTACTCATTCTAACTTTGGCAGTTAAGGAGCGGCTCTCCTCTGCCCAGATGTATCTTGCCAAGCCGTTACTCGAATACCCAATAACATATTGCTCCAGACTTGCATTCCACTGTCTCACAGAGCCCGCAGCATGTGCCCGTGTTCCCTGCTCCGCAAGGGTAATATCCCATGAAGTTGTTGCCGGGCTAGCCGATGACCAGTCTCTGGTGTAGAGCGGAAGCGCCAAAATAACTTTGGCACGCACAACGTCCGTAAGCATGGTATCGAGGGCATTTTCTACCCAAGGAAGTGAGGCAACCGACCCGGCTATAGGATCTCCATTCCAATGTTCTTCATATCCCATAAGAACCATGTAATCGGACACGGCGCCAAGCTTGGCATAATCGAATGCTTCGGTCCAGTCCGTACCCAGATCAGGGGATACATCCACCGAGACGACAGCACCAATCGTATGCAGCGAAGCAGCAAGCGACGTCACAAAAGCAGTCATGCCTGCCCGGTCTTCTGGCAACACGTTTTCAAAATCCACATTAATACCATCCAATTGGTATTTCTTCACATAAGCAGTAACCTGAGTCACGACCGACGTCCTGTTCGCTGAACTGGATAACATCTGGTGCGTCATCGCAGCATCAGAACGGTTGCCAAGCAGAGGCCAAACTTCCCGATTGGTTGACGATGCCCATGTGAGCAGCGTAGCGTCTGTATGATCTGTAATCTGCATGCTGCTGTTCAAAAAGAACCACCGGGGAACCAGAGTATTCACCTCGGATTGTTCAACCTGCTTCTTGAATTCGGCTGTAGTGGAGTTATACTGCCAGCCCAGCTGTATTCCCAAGGAATCAGCATTCCCAAGCTGCTGCGACCATTCTTTCTTTTGTAAAATCGCATCCAGCATCACAGCAGCTTCCTCGCGAGTCACCTGATCCTGCGGTCGGAATAAACCATCACTACCACGCATCAGGCCGAGCTGATATACCTTCTGTACATAAGGCTTCGCCCATACCGAAATATCCGATGCATCAACATAAGTTGTAGATAAAAGTCCTGTAGAACCGGACGTCTGTTTCAGCATTCTCACAAGCAGGGCAGCCGCCTCTTCTCTCGTTATGGAAGCGTTCGGTTGAAACGTTCCCTGCCCTTTCCCCTCCAGAATGGAAAGGTTGGTCATTGCAGAGACATTGCCGTAATACCAAGCTGTGGTACGGGTATCACTGTATGGACTAATATTATTTTTAACAGGTTTCAGGCCGAGCAATCGAACTGCAAAAGTCGCAAATTCAGCTCGTGTCACGGCCTTCTTGGGCTCAAACCTGGTTTCAGACGTTCCGGCAGCAATACCCTCGCTCACCAAATGAGTTATCGCTTCTTTCGCATAACTGGTGCTAATATCCTGGAACTGCTGTTTAGACACTGCTGCTTCCACCGAGATGGGGAAGAATGGTACCAGTACAAGTATACAGAGAGCAACAAACAAGACTGTTGCCACTTGTCGACCAGCACGTTTCTCTATTCTATTGTTCACATCAAAAAGCCTCGCTTCATTGGAGTACGATCTTACTCATCGTATCAAATTGAAGCGAGGCCGTATGTGTTTAAATGTTGGAAATCCGCCTAAAAGTTATTACTTTATTTGTGTACTTTAACACGTTCTTCAATCGGCTGGAATTCTTTCTCGCCTGGTGTTGCTGTTGGCTTACCAAATGGCATTTGAGCGATCAGTCTCCAGTGTTCTGGAATATTCCATTCTTGTTTCACTTTCTCATCAATCAGTGGGTTGTAGTGCTGCAGGGAAGCTCCAAGACCTTCCTGCTCGAGTGCTGTCCAGATCACGAGCTGCAGCATGCCGTTGGATTGATTAGCCCAGATTGGGAAATTATCCGCATAGGCTGCAAAATTTTGTTGAAGTTGTGCAATGACATTGTTGTCTTCGAAGAACAATATTGTACCGTATCCGCTGCGGAATCCGGCCATTTTCTCAGCTGTGGATTTGAAGGCTTCTGCATCCCCAACCACTTCACGCAGGATTTCTTCTGTGTGGTTCCACAGTTTATCATGTTGTTCACCAAGCAAAACCACTGCACGGGAAGTTTGTGAGTTAAACGAAGTTGGCGTATACTTTACGGCTTCTTCAACGATTTCTTGAATTTTCGCATCCGAGATTGTGGATTCCTTGCTGATTCCGTAATAGGATCTTCTGTTTTTCAAAGCGTCAAAGAAAGATTTAGACATAACGATTCGCCTCCACATTGGTTTAATATCAAGATTTTTAAAACTAACATTAGTAACTATAATATAGTAACATACATTAGTCAACAAACTATTTTAATCTCACTGAATATCCAAATAGGCAAAATCAATCTTGATTCGTCTCCCGATAATCCGCACGGTATTTCTCTTCAGTCGAAGAGTTGCTCTTGGTTTGATCCTTATTTTTCTCTTCCTGCTGTTCCATATTCAGATCCTCCAAGGGAATGGGGTCCACGGTCTGCTCTTCTTCATACTGGTCAAGCAAACTTTCCTTCTCCGTCGGGAATTGTTCAGGATTATCGTGCGCATGTGCCTTATTCGATTCTTTATTCTGACCTGGAATCTGATTTTTCATTCTTAAACGCCTCCTCTGGTTTCATTACCCTTTCTTTACCTTTTCTGCCTGTCTTCTAAACACAACAAAAAGACCACCCCGAGGATTTGGGCAGCCTTTAATCTCAGTATTTAAGCAGCAACATCTTCAAAACTTAACTTTGCTTCAAAAATAATATGCTGCGCATCAGCTCCTGATCGTCCGCGAATCCAGATAACGCCATCTATCGCTTCTGTTCGTTCCACAACCAGTTCTTCCTGCATTCGAATTTCCCGGTGATACGATATCTGCATGCCTGTCAGACGAGCAGCAAGCTCTTCAGCCGTAAGTGCGTCACAGCACACATCGGCATATCTCGCATTATTCATATGACCGTTGCTGTCCGTGCTGCTGTATCGAACGATCAGACGGTAGTCTTCCTGTGTCTCCAATCCTGAAGGAAGCATCACTTTCTCCGGGGGTTCACCCAGCGATAATTCAGGATGTGACTTGACTTCAAAAGGCAGTGCTGCTGGTCTGAGGAGCTTTCGTTTCTCCAGATCAACAAGCGCCCAGGAAGTACGTGCCTCTGCGATATGATTCCCCTCTGTATCGGTAAGAACATAATCCCTCAGCCACATGACTCCTTTATTGCCTTTATGCCAGGTCTGGAGACTGACTTCTTCCTCCAATCGAGCTTGGCGGAATAGGGTCAAATCCGTCGTGATTAACATCCAGCCCAACCCCTGATCCAGCATTTCCGATACGGTAATACCCATCCGCGCCAGATCGCGGTCTGCTGCAAGCTGCATATGTTCCAGCAATGCAGAAGGCCTGTATAATGACTTATAGTCTGATTCGGATGACCCAATTCGGTACTGAAATGCATAAGGTAATTCCGTTGTCATTCGTTAAAACCTCCTTCGGTTCGCACCAATTGTGTGTATTGATAAAATTGATAAGAGTAATATCATGCCGCATTCATCACTGGGTCTTGTGTAAGCGAGTACGATACAAGTCAGGGGCACAGCCCACGTTTTGTTTGAATATGCGGCTGAAATGTGACAAACGCTTAAACCCCGACAACCGACTTGCCTCAGTAACCGAAATATCAGGTTGAAACTGAAATAGCAGTTTGGCCTGATTGATACGGCGGTCATACAGATACTTGAATATAGTGCTGCCTGTCATTTCTTTGAACAACCCCGCCAAGTAAGGCTTGGATAAATGAAGCTCGTTCGCGAGATCATCCAGACCGATATCCTGCATATAATGCGTATCTACATAACCCATGATGTGCTGGACATGACGCTCCTTATCCGATGAAGGGCGATGATCCACCACGATCCCATGGCAAATACCAGCCACAAAATATAACAGGTCGCACAAACGTGCTGTCATTCGTTCCTGTTTGAAATCACCCGAATGGACGGATAGCTGATCCAGGTTCAGCAGCAGGGATTCGAATTCCGCACGGATGTCACCCGTCAGATTGATTCGGCAGTTTCGGAGCTCATCAAAAGGCATAAGTACCTCGCTGATTCGATCGGGATGAAGGCTGCTGCGAATAAGTGATGGATCAAAGTGCAGTGTTGTGCGTTCATATAATCCGCCAGGTACCGGATGAGCCCGGTGAAGCGTCATCCCATGCATTAGAATGAGGTCTCCTGGTTCCAGGCTGTATACACGGTCGCCTATAATATAGGTGCACTCTCCGGCATGAAAATAATAGACCTCATAGTGCGGATGAGAATGGAATCCGTCTGACGCCCCACTGAAAAAAGTGCGCGTTGAACGATAACTGTATTCCAGCGGTGCATTAAACTGATGCATACGTGTCATTTTGAGCGCCCCCTATGGGAGAGGTTTTCTTATCTAGCATAGAAGCCATGAACGTACCGCTGTTCACGGTTCAACTCATGGCCTCTTCTAAATCTCTATAATTACAACAGCTGCTCAATGCTAGCCTGAACTTCATCCATGGAATCCACCGGTTCGAAGCGTTTAACGACTTGCCCTTCGGCATTAATCAGGAACTTCGTGAAGTTCCACTTGATTGCATCACCGTGCAGCCATTCAGGCGCCTTATCCGCGACCATTAACTTCAGCAGCTTGGCTTGCACATCGGACTCGTCAAACCCGGCGAAAGGCCCTGATTTTTTCAGAAAGTCATACAGGGGATGTGCCGTGTCTCCATTTACGTCCATTTTGGAGAACATGGGGAATTTCACTCCATAATTAATCTGGCAGAACGAAGCCGCTTCTTCACTGCTTCCAGGCTCCTGTTCAGCAAATTGATTGCACGGAAAACCGATAACCTGAAGGCCTTGATCCTTATACTTATCGTACAGCTTCTGGATATCATCAAACTGATGCGTATATTTGCATTTGCTTGCCGTATTCACAATCAGCACGGGCTTTCCTTCGTATTGATAGAGCGGGAATCGTTCTCCGCTAGTTTTGGTAACTGTAAAATCATAGATTGTTGCCATAGATTGGTGCACCTCGTTGTTATGTAGTATGTAGAATGATACGTGTCCTCTATTATATACGAAATGGTCTCTGCTGTATTAAAAAAGTATGGACCCCATCATTTCAGTACTACCTTAACGGATAGACCAGTTGAATCGGTTCTTGGATTAGTGTCTCTTGGAACAGATCATTATGATCGGCTCCTACAATACACAGAATTCTCTTATCCGGATTCGAATCAATTGTGTTTTTCACCCGCTGAATCATAATTTGATTACGCACGACCCAGCGAATGTTGTGAGCTGTTGGATTGATCTGGTTTAACCATTCATATTTCAGACGGGTCATCTCATCAAACTCCACTGAATTGAAGGGTATGTTTCCCGCTGCATGTGTACTCATTTGTTTCAAAAACCATTCATCGTCGATCCGCTGTAATTCTTCACGCTTCTCTTCGGAATAACCTCCAAATGGATCGAAATGATTCCACACATCTAGTTCAAACCAGTCAATGGGTACAAATTCAATCTGGTTTTCCTCACATAATGGAAATATGGGCTCCCAATATTCGCTTGCCGGCTCTCCCCAATATCCCTTATTATTGCGGTCCTTGAGGTATTTCTGCCAGCTTAACGGGTGTACTTCTCCGCATATGATATCCGGCTTAAATTCAGTAATAAGAGATTCATATAGGGCGAGTGAACAATGATATGTTTCTCTCAATTCCGGATTATGAATGGTTCCGAGTATACCTACAACCGTCATTTTCTTCACCTTCCTCTAACAAAATAAGCAGCCCGTGGAGGCTGCGTTATAACCTTCTGAAGCATGTGCCATATGAAAATAACCCATACCTTTTTCATAGAAAAAAAGTTAAAACTGACCTGTTGCAAGCATACGCTCTCTGGTAATAGGAATGAGAGATAACACAACCTCTTGAGCTGCGCTATAATCATTACTGGATAAGGCGTGCAGCGTATCCCGATTAATCCCGATCGCACTGTAATGTTTGATATGTGGAGTTCGCTTGAAGCGGACGATGGAATACATGTAGAGTTTATCCCGAAAGGAATCAAATGTGTTCAGCATGACACCATTGTTCAAGGATTCTACGATCTCCCGCATGAAAAGAAAATGATGCTCGGTGTATAAAGGATAATCATTCCTTTTCTCGGCGGTTCGCTGAGCCTCCACATGAGCTGCGAGTGATTCCAGATTTAAATAGATCTCTCGGTTCGGATTTTTCATCATTTCAAAAGAATAAAAAAGCATGGATTGTATCTGTTCGATTAGATCTAGAAATTCTTTCCCGCCGACATCCTTAACCAAGACACCGCGATTTTTGAGAGCAGTTACATAACCTTCGGATTCAAGACGAGCAATGGCATGACGAATTGGGGTACGGCTCATCTGGTACTCCTCGGCCAACTCGTTCTCCGATAGCAGGGTTTCGGGCATTAATTCTCCGCAGACCATTCGCTCACGCAGCATCATATATGCTGTATCGACAAGCGATATTTTGTTCATATCATAATCCCTTTCTCCCATTGATGAGGACTTCACTTGAATTTTAACGCAATCTACACATTTCACCCTATATTACCAGTCTTAGGAGAAGTTACGCAACCAGACGGAGGCAAGAAGGAGTCCGAGCACTGTATTCCAGTGTCTGGACTCCATTTTATTAAACCAGATATTTGTTTTGAAGAGCTGTCCTTTGCTCTGAGGTAATGCCTAGTCCCTCTGAAAGATATAGCTCGAAAGACCCGTAGTTTTCATCGATTGCTTCGAGTGCAGCCTGGATGAAGGCCGCTTTCATCATTTCCGGAATCGCTCCCTGTAGTTCAGGCATTTGATCCATATATTTCTGATAATCCTTGTTGTTTCCGGATAGGAAACGCTGCATGAGACCTTCCACCGCGAGATTCGTCAGCTCATAGTCTTCAATAACTACTTCTCGAGGCACACCCAGGGTGAGAAGAATCAAGGCACATACAACTCCGGTTCGGTCTTTGCCAGCGGCACAGTGGAATAAGGAAGTATCCCGCTCTTCTTGTAATAGTTCATTTAGAATGAGTGCACATTTCTCCGTATTTAAAATCATGGCTTTGTAGCCTGCATGCAGATCATGTCCGATCTTCTGCATTTCCTCCGGACTTGCTTCCGCCATAAAGGGAATATTCGTATTGATCTCATGGCCAATGGCTGGACTTGGACGGCTGGCTACTTCAAAATCGCTGCGCAGATCACAAATCCAGTCAATGCCAAGCGCAGCTGCCGTTTGCAGGTCCTGCTCACTAAGCTCATGCAGATCAGCAGATCGCAGCAGCATGCCCCAACGGGTCGTACGACCATCTTCTGTAAGGTAACCACCCATATCCCGGAAATTAATTACGCCATCCGTGTAGATCATGCGGTCGTTAATGGTGGACACCGACCCATCCGTGAATTTCACATGATAATAGTTGCGGCCAGGAGACACCGTTCTCGTAAATACCGCTCCTGCCGGGTCAATCTGTATATCTAGCAGCGTGCAGTTGGATTCAATAAATTCCGGACTCACAGAATGGTAAACTGCCTCCACCTCCATGGACTCTGCCATATTCCAGGCTAATGCTATCCCGTTATTCTCGCTATACTTAGCCTGAACCTGAGGGCCTTGTTTTAAAAGTGAATTAGATGTTGACATTGTGCTTCCTCCTCCAAATGGTACTCATTATATGATTTTATATGAATCAGTTCTGACGTGTTTTTAGCTTCATTTTGTATCGGTTTGCCACAAACTCCACGCTGAATACCATGACGAAAACGACCAATCCCACAAATAAAGCCGCTGCAAAGTTATAGGATTTCATGGCATGAGTCATCTCATATCCAATACCTCCTGCGCCAACCGCACCAAGAATTGTGGATTCGGCAATGCCGCCTTCCAGCTGCAGCACACACCAGGCGATAAAGGCTGTTTTCACCGTAGGCAAAATACCCTGCATGACAATCTGCAGCCAGCTGGCACCGGTAGACTGCATTGCTTCGAGTACGCCCTTGTCGATCTCCTCCAGTGACTGGGCAAATACTTTGACAAGCATACCTGCCGCAGACACAGCGATCGCAAGCACTCCGGGAAGCGGTCCAAGACCCACAGACACGATAAAGATGAGAGCCCACACGATAGTGGGAATCGCACGAAGCAAGGAAGCAGCGCTTCGAATGATCCAGGCAACGAACGGATGAGGCGTCAAATTGCTTGCAGCCAAAAAGGAGAGAAAGAACGCTACGACTATCCCCAGCACCGATCCAAGAATGGCCACCTGCAATGATTCTACAGCTGCTAGCAGGACATGCCGCCAGGCGGAGAAATCAGGTGGAAACATGGTTCCCATGTAACCGCCGAGTTTCGTAAAGCCTTGGGCAATCTTGGCATAATCGAACTGCAGCTGGACGAGACTGAATACAAAAAGCACAGCAATAAGCGGCAGACCGATCACTAACAGCTTGTTCCTCTTCGGCTTGGGTGGCTCTGGCATGGAAGTATACAGCGTAAAAGATGGCTTCACTTCGTTCATTTGCATACTCATATGATTCGCTCCCTTACGCGATTGGTGATCGTTTCCACAACAAGAACGATAACGAGCACAAGCAGCACGACCATGCTGGCTTCCTGATACTGAAACAGCTTCAGCTTGGATTGCAGGATAAATCCGAGGCCACCGCCTCCAACCATACCTACAATCGTGGATGCGCGTACGTTGATTTCGAAGTTGTACAAGCTCCAGCCGATAAACCCGGGAAGGAATTGTGGAAATACGGCTTGGGACAACACTTGAAAATAACTTCCGCCGGCAGCACGAACCGCTTCTACCTGCCCCATATCAATCTCTTCAAGCACCTCGGCAAAGGAACGTGTCAGCATACCGATCGAGATCAGGATCAGTGACATTGTACCGACTACAGCACCCAGTCCAAACGCTGCAACAAGCAGTATCGTCCAGATAATGACCGGAATGTTACGAAACAGCGATGTAGCTGCACGAACAAATACCTGAAGGTAAGGGTGCGGGCTTGTTGTGGCTGCGGCTAAAAAGGATAACATTCCTGCTACAACCGACCCGATGACCATCGCTACCACGCTCATATACAGAGTCTGCAGAGCAGGTTCAATGAGCTGGGAAAGTGTAGAAAGATCAGGTGGAAGAAAATCGAAAAAGATAAATCGGAAGCTCTCTCCTATCCCTGCAAATAAAGCACCTAATGAAAACTCTGCGCCGATGGAAGACCAGATGATGAGAGCGAGCAGCACAATAACAAACAATATCGTCTGGGTGCGTTTCATTTTTCGGGCAGATTGCAACTGAGCCGCATTCATGTCAGGCTGTCTCCTTCACTTGGGGATTGGTCTGGTTGTAAATGAGCCGGATCATATCTTCCGTCAGTTCTTCAGGTGTTCCGTCAAAGACCTTGGACCCTTTATGAATGCCGATGATACGGGTTGCATATTTCTTCGCGATATCCACCTGATGCAGATTGCACAGACAGGCAATGCCTTCCTCTTTGCAGATCGTATACAGGTAATGCATGATCGTCTCCGAGGAAGCAGGGTCGAGACTCGCTATCGGTTCATCTGCCAATATCAAATCCGGCTTCTGCGAAAGCGCTCGTGCAATGCCTACTCTCTGCTGCTGACCTCCACTGAGTTCATCTGCCCTCTTGTACATCTGTTCATGTAAACCAACACGGTGGAGCATAACCTTGGCTGCCTCTGTATCAGCTTTGGAGTAGAGACCCAGTGCGCCTTTGAGCGGATTCATGTAGCCTAATCGTCCATGCAGCACGTTATGAAGAACGGATACGCGAGTGACCAGGTTATATCCCTGAAAAATCATACCCATATGGCGTCGAAGTTCCCGGAGCTTTTTCCCCTTGATGCCCATGGTTTCACTGCCTTTGAACAGAATCTTTCCGTTTGTCGGCTCGATCATTCGGTTCAGGCTTCGCAGCAAAGTGCTCTTCCCGGCGCCGCTCGGTCCAATGACGACAACAAACTCTCCGGCATTAATCGTCAGGTTCAAGTTATCAAGTGCTTTGGTTCCGTCAGGATATACCTTGGACAACCCTTCCACCTGTAAAAGTGTCATATTATTTCCTCCTTATCTTTCACGTTTGAATTCTATTTCTTGAGCAGTTCCTCTGGGGACATATCCAGTGCTTTGGCGACTTCCCGGATTGGATCAAAATCACTGTCGCTGCCTTCTACAAAACGGGCTGCGCCTACACTGTCGAGGAATTTAGGGTTTTTCGTATCATAGTCCAGCATGAGCTCACGCAGCTGTGTAACCAATTCTTCTGGCAAGTCTTGACGGTAAAGCAGTGGAGCCCCACCGACGATCGGATCCGATTCGGCAATCACGCGGAAATCTTCCTCTTTAACAAGTCCGGATTCAGCCATCATCGGCACCATGAGACTTGACGTACCAATCGCATCCGCATTGCCGTTGGCCAGTGCAAGCAGTGATTTGTCATGTCCACCGGAGAACGCTACACTGCCGAAGAAGGAATCCAGCTCCTTATTGGAAAGACCCAGCTCTTTCATCAATGTGGCACGTGGGTACAAATTGCCGGAGGTCGATGCCGGATCAGCAAACAAAAAATCTTTTCCTTTAAGGTCCTTTACACTTTGATATGGAGAGTCTTTACGCACGAGGATGACCGTATTCGATTGTTGATCACTTCAGAACGAACAAGCAGCTTGGCATTGGCCCGTTCCGTAGCGATGATGTAACCAAACGGCCCGATCAGTCCAATTTCGATTTTACCTGCACGCAGGGCTTCGATAACCATGTTATAATCTTCAGCTACAAAAATTTCAGCAGGGATACCGGTTGCTTCCGTAATATCTGTTGCTAGCTGTTCCTGGGAACGGTTCATCTCGCCCTCTTCGCTTGGCATAATTCCGATGCGGATGACTTCGGGCATTCCACCTTCACTCGAGCTTGAGCTAGCTGAGGCCCCGCATCCCGACAGGATGACAAGCATAAATACAAGCGAGAGGATCAAGCTTTGATAACTTTTGCGTTTACTATTTTTCACAATGTATACCCTCCTGAAATGTGGTTGATTCCATACCGAAATCTCTGGTACACAAGTAGGATACAAGTTGAATGTAAGAAGAATGATTTGGTAAATCACCGAATTTGTAAAACATTCTAGGGTATTAGTAGTCATAAAATTGAATAAACATACTAAATTATGGGCCGAACCATTATCTTCAGGGAGAATATTTGTTGGTTTCTGAATGGAAGGAGACGTGCTGATTTATTCATATCGGAGGGATCAATTTAACAAAAATGAAGCAGAAAATGAACCGATGCATCATGTACCGTCAATGTCTGCTCGTTCATTTTAATGATGCGAAATAAAGCTGTGAAATTTCTATCTTCTGTTTACAACCCTGAGGATCATAAGCTCCGTTTATTCCTCTTCTTTTTTTACAATTCCATAATAGATCAGACTTTCGTATTGGCCCTCTTTCTTTACATGATCTATGAGGACACCTTCCTGAACCATACCTATCTTTTGAAGAATTTTTCCAGACGCCGGATTAGAGGCAAAGTGTCGTCCATATACTTTATGAAATCTCTTCACATGAAAGGCAAAGTGCAATATCGCTTGTGAAGCTTCTGTCGCATAACCCATCCCCCAATACGCCTCACCGATCCAATAAGCCATTTCGCCATGATTATACCGATGATCATAAGATAAGGCTATCGCGCCATATAGTGTTCCTGTTGCCCTATCGCAAATCGCAAATTCATAGTGTTTCTCTTTCTCGAAATTCTGTCGGTGATGCTGAATCCAGGATAACGCACAATCCAATGTGTAGGGATAGGGTAACGTAAGTGTGCTTTTATAAATATTGTAGTTGTTACACAGCTCAGTGACGGTGGCAGCATCGGATTCCTCGAACAATCTCAGGCACAGCCTCTTCGTAGTCAACGTTTGTTGAATGTCATCATACTGCATGAGGGCCCCTCCTTTCCATTGATGCTTAGCTTTTGATTCTCTTCACAACAACTATGGATGGATTAACTCCAGTTTTTTGTTATCCGTTAAGATGATCAGTTTATGATGGTATGGTTGCAATCTTTTTTCAAACTCAACTCGATTTCGCTCAAAATCCCTTGTCCATTTGTACATCATTTTTAACATCTGTACATCAGCTGTGTAATGACTCTTTTCAATGCCTAGATTTTGTTTGATAAATCGCAATAAGATTCTCGTTTTTCTTTTCCACAAGGGTGTATCCAAAAAGATAATGGTATCTGCCATGTCCCATAAGCATCGGTAAGATGCCCGATCCGTTCCATCGAATATCCATGCTCCGTGACGATCAATGTCCTGAATCACCGCAATTTGCTCATCCGGTGTTCGTTTATTTCTTCCATGAGGTGTCTCATGATGGACGATCGTATCCAGCTCATACCACGGTATATTTATCTTTTGAGAGATTTCCTTAGCCAATGTCGTTTTGCCGCTTGCCACAATACCCAGAATTAGAATCTTTTTCATTTAAAATCTCTCCTACGAATTACGCTCTAAGGACCGTGCCGAACGAAATTTTCATACTGGGTGCATACGTTAGCCAGGACTCCTGATTGAATCTCTTGGAAAACGTTAATTCAGCTTCATACTGCTCGCTTGTTTCCTCAGGCTGCATTTCTCTATTCACTAAGTTGTCTAAGATCTCATCGGAATCACCAGGTTCCTGTCCAATTCCTGTCCAATTCCTGTCCCAATAGTATTCATAGATGATCTCATACTCCCCTTTGGTGTGTAGAATGCTGTGTATAAAGTTTATTTACCGTTCCCTTAAATCATCCGGAAGTCTTACCATGAATCGATCCTGGTTTCTATGGAATTGATACTGTTCGTATAGTTCATGTGCATCTAATGTTCCGAGTAATCCCATTACATTTTTGAAGCGGTCCGATTGTGTGATTACTTCAATGAGTTTTTTCCCCAGGCCCTGTCCCCTATAATCTTCATGGATAAACACATCACAAAGCTAGAACATGGTAGCCTCGTCTGTTACCACCCTCGCAAATCCCACTTGAATCTCCGCTTTGTAGATTCCATAACATATGGAAGAATGGATGGATTTCTCAATGATTTCCTCTGAGCGCTTGTTCGCCCAGTAGCTCCTTGCAAGAAAGCATTTTACCGTAGGGAGGTCAATCTTCTCTTGGTTATCGCTAATAAGATATTCTCCATATACGAAATTCATTGTCCCATCTCCTTCGGATATGTTTCTCTCTTCCTACAATAATTTTCTCCCTAAAAATAATGCCACTCTGTGATCTTTACAAATCGTTCCGCCTGATCTATCAATTGAATTTTTTATCTTATTTAATAAGATATCTTTTTGTTCATTAGGAAGCTGTCTATGCTTCGAATTCGTGTTAAGCAATGCAACGTAGTCGTCGCTTGAATATGTAAGGAATTGACTATATTCTCTAACCATTATATTTGTAAAGATTCCTGTCTCCTCCGTGATTGCTCTTCTTTCATCGATGGTTTCTTCGGGGGTTTGGAACGTTGAATCGTCTAGATGTGGTGCAAGTTCTTTATAGTGAGATCGTATTTCGTTATGGAGCTCATCAAACATGGGCACATGTATAGTCCAAAAAAAGGCAGTCGAACCCGAACTCTCAAGAAGTTCCCATACTTTTCGATAACCAAACTTGGGTTCGATAAAATGAAACGCTGTGCCTGAAATGGCTAACTTAAAAGGACTCCCTTCACCGTTCCATTCTTCAAAGGAGCTATTAATCACCTTGATCGTTTCATAGGATTTAAATTTCTCTGCAGTGAACTGGGCCAATCTATCACCATATTCAATACAGGTAATTTGTTTGTAATCTCTTTCGACCATTCCTCCCGTGGCTTGGCCTGTCCCGCAACCAATCTCCAGAATTTTATCTTCTCTATCCAGATTTGAATAATCAAATATATCGTTATACATTTCATTTGGGTAGGTAGGTCTATATTTTTCATATTCATTTGCAATTGAATTAAACGTCTCTTTATTCTCCAATTCAATAACCTCCTACGATTCTAATTTAATATTCATCTGCATGACTGAAGTGAATGGCAAGTATACTCAAAATTGTTGGCTCATCCATTCCTCTCTTAATAATCCCATACGGATCGAATCATAGTATGTATTATTGTAAAAGCGGCACTTCCGAAGTCTTCCTTCCAGCTGCATGCCCAGTTTCTCTGCGACCTTCATCATCCTTTCATTTCCTGACCATGTTGTTAATCCTACTCGGACTATAGGTAGCTTATTGAACAAATAGTCGATCCACATCTTCAAAACAGCCGTTCCATATCCACCATTCCAATACTTTGGTTTATATATGACGATCCCCACTTCCATCCAATTGGACGGTTTGTGCTCCCAATAATAATTCACTGTGCCTACGATCTCATCATTAATTTGAATGATCATTCTATGAGCGGGCTCACCGTCTTCTAGCATTTCCTTACTCGTATATTCTTGAAACACAGTATAACTGACATGCTCCAACGGAAAATAAGGTGCGTCCCACTTTTTCCACTCGGGTTGTTCATCTTCATATATCAGCTCGTAGAGCTCAGGGATATCTTCGTGCTCTATCTCCCTAATTAGAACGTTATGATTTAACACCATGGTTTCGCTTATGATCATAGAGGGTTTAACTCCTTTTCTTTTTCGATGTATTAGTTCTATGTTCAGTTAATTGTGCAGTGGTGTTCGTATAATCGAACAATATATATCACCCTTCTTTTTAATCCATCTCATGACTTCATTGTCTGTACCGCTATTACTTTCATGAAGATCCAGCTTTCACATCTATAATTCCAATTCATATTTAAGCTGTTTTTTGGTATTACCTCCGATTACTTCAACCTTTTCTTCTGTTTCTATAAATCCACACTTCTCATAGAACCCTTTTCCTATATCATTGTCTTTCGCTACCCAGGCAAATAGATGCTTTATCGGTGCTAACACTTGAATATATCTCTGAATGAAGCCTGTTCCAATTCCCAGCTTGTGATACTCTGGCCGTATATAGATTCGGGTTAATTCATACTCTTCTTCATGAACTTGAGTTGTTTGAGCAAATCCAGCGATGACGTTGTTATATTCCGCTATTAAAAACTTTCGTTTGGAACTTTGCTGGTCTCTCTCTACAGAACGACTTAAGTTCTCAGTCGAATAAGCAACATTTAGAAAGTTATGAATGTAATCTTTGGAGTAAATGTCCCCATAAGTAAACATCCACGTATCGCGAGCAATAGATTGGATATGAGAGATATCCTCGTCCGTAACAAATCGATATGTAATCATGTGGTCACCTTTCTTCCGTTAAAATTGTAACTTACACGGAAATTCATGAGTTACACGGTTTCTTCTTTTCGGTATATCTCGAACTTGTATGCCTCCCACTCCTGCCTAAGTTCATCCCAGTTCATAATTCTCCATGGATTAAAAAATGTCTGACCATTTTTATTAAAGAATACATTGTGGCTAATATGGTAGGATGCATGCTGGACCATTCCACCTTCGTTCACCCAAACGACAACATCGCCATGATGTAATTCTTCAGTGTTTATAATAGAATAGTTAGCTCTATTTAATCCTTCCAAAAATGTTTCGGGATGAACCCACTCATGGATGATCCATTCTTGTTGATTTACAGCAAATAATGTTGCAGACAAGCAATTGCCACCTGAAAGTAAAGGAAAAGTATTCGCATACACTCTTAAATGAGGCGGTGCCGATTCAGGCAATTCAACACATGTCCAATCATCCCATTTGGATGCGTATTCAATTAGTAAATTTTCTTTGATCTCATAAGGGAGTGTTCGCCATATCTCCCGATGCAGCACGATATACTGCTCCTCCTGACCCTGTACTAAATACTCCTCCGGAAAAGAATAATTACTGCAGAAAGGCGTAAGCGGCAAAATTAAGCCTCTGTTTAACTCGAATTGAATATGATTGATTTGCTTTTGTACATTCCTAGATAGATTGGCAAACCATTCAGAATTACTTATAACAACATATTGAACTTCATTTGATAAATTCCAATACTCGAAACTGTTTACCAGTTGAATTTGCTTATAAGAAGCGTGGTTAAAGAATTCTTCCTTAGGGATAATTAAAGTACGGCTAAGAGAATCAGCTATTAGCGATAAGTCCTCTTCTTTAAGAAACAGAAATTCTCTTACTGGTACATATATCTCCAACCAATGATCAATCACTCCATTTGGTGGTTCTATCTTTATTTTCATTTTTCTCTCCTCCGATAACTTCCCGGAAAGCCGGAAACGAGCAGCACAAATCCGATAAAAAAGAGGAAGTAGACAAGCCAGCCTGATCCATTGTCATTCAGTGATACAATCTCTCTTGGATTGCCACCGGACGCATAACCTGCTTCCACAATTGCTGCAGAAAGTCTTACGGAGATTCGCTCTACGGTTACCAAACCTACACTTCCCAACATTAGCGCCGCACCTAGTATCTTATTCGTATTATTCATAAGTTAGCACTCCTATTCAGCAAATTCTGCAATATCTCATTATCCTCATTAAGGACGATTACACTTGCAGAAACGATAAATTTCATAAAAATCTCTCCTTGTGTTTGATGTACTTACGACTCTCAATTCTAAAAAACACCCTTCTAATCTATGTAATCATATTTACTATTATTTTTAACAACTCACTAACTTCATCCATGATAACCCATATAATGCCATTTGCGAAGCCGTCTAATAAAAAAAGCAGCCTGGCTGCAGGCTGCCCACTCAACATTGAAGATGACTCATAAACTATAGATTCACTTGAATAACCTTTACTTCGCGCCGGTGCTCCAGACAACTCTTTCACTCATGGCTTTATGCTGGGCAATCAGGCTAAGCTCTGCTGCCTTAAATGCATGTTCCTGTGTCATAGCCGTCTCCGTCCGCTCCAGACAATCCCGGATGAGATCTCCGAAGAACGGATAGCCGACCTGTCCTTTGACACTGTAGCGGTATTCACCTTCATGGTTAACCAGATAGACCTGATCTCCCACCCGCTCTCTCGCGACATCGATGTATTTCCGCAATTCAATGTACCCGTCTGTTCCCAAGATTACAGTACGCCCATCTCCCCATGTTCCGAGACCGTCCGGTGTGAACCAGTCTACCCGTAAGTAACCCGATGCCCCATTGTTTCCAATGAGCGACGCTTCGCCGAAGTCCTCCAGTTCAGGGAATTGTGGATGATGGAAGTTATGCACCCGGCTGAACGCCACTTCCGCATCCGTACATGAGGCGAACGTGAGGAACTGTTCAATCTGATGACTTCCAATGTCACAGAGGATACCGCCATATTTATCATGTTGGAAAAACCACTCTGGCCGTCCTGGAGCATTCAATCGATGCGGCCCTGTTCCCATCACCTGCACAACCTTACCGATGGCTCCTTGCTCAATCAGCTGCCCGGCATAGATTGCACTTTCGACATGCAGGCGCTCACTATAATAAACCATGTATTTCTTCCCGGTCCGTTTAACTTCTTCCCTTGCCTTAGATAATTGGTCCAATGTAGTGAATGGGGCTTTGTCCGTAAAATAATCCTTGCCTGACGCCAAAACCCTCATGCCTAGTGGCGCACGTTCCGAAGTAATGGCTGCTCCGGCCACTAACAGCACCTGATCATCTGCCAGCACTTGTTCTTCCGAAGCTGCGACCTGTGCTTGTGGGAACTGTTTGCGAAATGCCTCCACTTTGGCAGGATCCGGATCATATACCCACTTAAGGGTTGCCCCTGCTTCCAATAAACCTCCAACCATACCATAGATATGCCCATGATCGAGTGCAACAGCAGCAATAGTGAACTCACCTGGTCCGCATACCACCTCTTTTTTCACACTTTTGGGTGCATAAAACATTCCATCCTTAGCCACGTCATCTCCACCTTTTTCATTAGATTCAAGTACAACGCTTGATATAAACTGTCTACTTAAATGTTTGCGTCAGGTCCGCAGGCTGGCTGCTGCTGTAACTTTTGTCTTTCTTGGTGTTCGAACTGGCAATACGCTCCTGCAAATGTTCATAAAATAACTCCTCATCGATGGGCAGCTCAACCCAATTGTCCGTCCAGGTCGAGAGAAGCATTGCATTAGACAAGGTTAATCCGTGTATACCTTCTTCTCCTGGAGCAATGAGCGTGGCACCTGTTCGGATGGCGTCAATCCAGTTTCGAATCAGTCCTGGGTGGCCGGATTCTGTACCTGTAATCGGAACTTCACACTTCCAGCATTCCGGCTGTCCAAAACCTCCGGTAAACCGTTTATTAAATTCAGGCTCGGATTCCCGAAGGCGCCAGAAGGTCAGCTGACCATCCTCAATCACGATTTTACCGCGGTCTCCGTTGACCTCGAATCGGTTGGTACCTGGAGCTTCACCCGTAGTTGTTACAAATACGCCTGTTGCTCCGTTTGCGTACTCCACATAAGCTGTCACATCATCTTCCACTTCAATATCCCGGTACTTGCCAAACGAACAGAATGCACGCATTCGCACAGGCATCATGCCGACAGTCCACTGCCACAGATCAAGCTGGTGAGGATCCTGATTGATCAGCACGCCGCCTCCTTCACCTGCCCAGGTTGCCCGCCAGCCGCCGGAGTCATAGTAGCTCTGGGATCGGTACCAATTCGTGATGATCCAGTTCGTGCGTCT
Organism: Paenibacillus sp. P13VS; assembly: GCF_015143645.1. Lineage (NCBI taxonomy): Bacteria > Bacillati > Bacillota > Bacilli > Caryophanales > Paenibacillaceae > Paenibacillus > Paenibacillus sp. P13VS. Next base: position 83,569 of record NZ_WYEV01000002.1, read on the forward strand.
TACTTCCCCGAGTTCTCCTGAAGCAATAAGATCTCTCAGTTTGATATATAGAGGATTGGTCCGCTGATTGTACATCATGGAAAACACTTTGCCGCTGGCTGCAGCAGCTTCATTCATCTTGCGCACCTGTTTGGTGTAAACACCGGCAGGTTTCTCGATCATGACATGCAAACCGTGCTGAAAAGCCTGGATTGCCTGCTCAGGGTGATCATAATGAGGTGTTGCAATAATGACCGCATCTATAGTGCCGGATGCCATCATCTGCTCCGCATCCTGCCAGTAACTGACCGAAGCCGGGAAATGACTGGCCACCCAGCTCTCCATTTCCTTTCGGACATCACATACGGCTACCAACTCCGCACCAGGCACATCTCCGGCAATCAGGGTTCTGGCATGTGCGGCACCCATGTTTCCAATGCCAATTACGGCTACTCGAATCAAACTCATACCTGTACCTCCTCTTCCAGACGACGCCCAATTTCGCCGAATACCTCAGCAAAATGCTGCAACATCGCTTGGGAATTAAACTCTCCACTGAAATCTTCAATACCGTAGTATCCGTCATATCCCACTGATTTCAGATCACGGAACACTTGCATCCAATCCACGATACCTTCAGTCAGCGGTGACCATTGACATCTCCATTTCGTGGATACAGAACTCTCCGCACTCTCTCCGTTTTGTTCCTCCTTATACCAAGCTGCATTCTTCACATGAACGTGGGCAAGGTAAGGACCCAGCAGCTCCAGTCCCATTCGATAATTTTCATATCCTTCGTGTACCATGTTGCCTGGATCATACAACACGCCAACATGCTGGGCATCCAGCGACTGCACCAGTCGGTAGGCCAGTGAAGCGGTTGGAGCGATCGTCTGGTGATGCGTCTCTACCACGGCTTTAACATGATACTGCTGAGCCATCTCCTGCACTTCGGATAAATACCTAACGGCTTGGCTGTACAGCTCGGGATAACTGGTACTCCGATCATATCCCGGCACACCCACACGCATCATGGATGCACCCAGATCAGCCGCTGCCTGAAACGCCTGCTCGGTCGATTGAAGATCTCCACAGCTCAGATACGGTACCAGCGCAATGGAACGTCGACCATGTTTTGCAGTTGCTTCACGAAAACCAGGGACCTGTTCCTCCCATTTGGCCGGATCAATTGAACTCCGGTTATGCCTCCAAAAAGAGGGTTCCTCCGTACGTGCGTCTTCCGGTATTCCGCGGAACCTCCACTCGATTCCGTCGATACCTGCTGATGCTGCCGCTGCAGCGAGTTCTTCTGCGTTCAGGTCAGGCGTCGCTACAGTAAATACAGACAGTTTCATCTTGGTCATCTCCTTATGTAAACGTATTCAAAATTATTAGATAAACGAATTGTATCATTCCTGAATATGTACAAATAGTGTTCTGCTCCAACAGATGAATAAGAGATAAACGTGAGGCAACATTCCCCATTCAGGGATAACTGTAACTTGGCTGTGGTGGATGTCTCCTTACTTCTCCAGGGTCATTCATAAACAAAAAAACATCCCTGTTCAGATGTTCATTCTGAATGGGGATGTCATGGTTATTTCATTCATTTAGTCGTTACTTATTTTCGATCAAAAAAAACATGCTCCGCATGCAATTTTCCAAGACGAGTCGTCATGATTCCAAACGAATACTGCGGCTGTCGGCGCCGATCCGTCGGTGAACCCGGATTAAATATCAGCACATCGTTGACGGTATGCATCAAGGGAATGTGCGAGTGGCCAAATATGATGGCATCCACCTGCTGACCGGCAAATGTATGAATGGCATTCTGCTCGGTCGTTTTCGCCCCCTGGTGCCCATGCACCAGACCTAGACGCAAACCGTCCGCCTCTACGATGCGGGAAAAGCCCAGCTTCTTCCCAATTTCCGGCGGATCCGTATTGCCTGCAACGCCAGCAACGGGAGCATACTCGCTTAACAGCTTATATACACTCCAATCCGACCAGTCGCCTGCATGTAATATGAGGTCAGCCTCCGGCAGCACTTGAAGCAGTGGTTCTGGCAGCTGCTTAGCTCTCTTGGGCAAATGTGTATCCGAGATTACAATTATTTTCATATCCAAGCACACCTCCCTGGTTCAGACAGTAGCCTACTCTGCAGACGGAGGCACAGTCTCCATCTGGGAGCAGGAACGTTCCATATCTTCAAGCGTAATCGATGCGAAGAACTGTTCGACTTTTGCCTCTGCCACCTGATACAGATTCGTCAGCAGACTGTCTATGCGAAGTCCAACATCACAATTGGGGTTGCAGTTGCCATGAATCGGAAATAGCGGACCTTCGTCCTTGGCAGCCTGATAGATCATGGCCAAGGTAATTTCACTAGCCGGTTTGGCCAGATAAAACCCTCTCGTTCCGGGAGAGGATTCGACCAAACCAGCCTTTTTCAGCCCGCCCAAAATACGCCGGACAACAACAGGGTTGGTGTTGACGCTTCCTGCAATCATTGCGGAAGTGATTCGTTCAGGCGCGCTGAAGGACAACAACAACAAACAATGCACACTGACCGAAAAATGTGTACTCATGATTAACCACCTTTAACGTAATATAATCCTGGTGCTTCAATCTATTCAGGGAAAAGACTCTGTTCCGGGCGTGCCTTGATTTTCAGCTGCCGCACGCTGTATTCCAGCTGCTTCACAATATCATCCAGCTGTTTGCGATCGATTTTCGTCGGATCATCGACGGGTCTGGCCGTCGACTTAAGATCTCGGATCGTAAGCTGCTGCTCCTGCCATTTATCCATCAGATCGGCAATATTGGCATAAAAGCGTTCGTAATCCTTGATGACCAGGTCAAGATATGCATCGACTTCATCCGGATCATAGCCACGGAGCTTATAATTGAACTGTTTTTCATGAATTGATAAGGCATCGAGCTGTACGCCCAGTTGTTTAAACAATTGTCTCTGTTTATCCAATCTTCGTTTCATATGTTCATCCATCTTGACAACCTCCATTATAAGAAAAACGTCTATCGACGTATGTTCAAAAGTAGCCGGGACCGTCTCTTCGAGGAGCACGGTGCAATACGACTTCGCGGGGAAATCGCGGCAGTTTCTCTCTCTATTTTTTATAACACATTATCGGCCAGATATAAAATCAAACGCCTCTTCAAGATGCAAAATGATTGTATACCTCCAAAATCGGGTAAGGACAGACTACACACCCCTAAAGCGGGAAAGGAGCATGTCGTTATGAGTACATTAACCAAAGATCAACTTCAGGAACTTAAGAGCGCTCTTCTGGAGCAGCGTGATAATCTGCAGCGTCATTTTGAATCCAACATGGAAGATGGTGCTCCAACTGCGTCGCTCAAAGATTCTACAGGCGAGCTGTCATCATACGATAATCACCCGGCTGATGCGGGGACGGAGACATTTGAACGCAGCCGTGATCTGGCTGTAGACGATACATTAACGGATGAATTTAACCAAGTAATTGATGCCCTGGAGCGTATGGAAAAAGGAACCTACGGAACATGTGTCACTTGTGGACAGGATATTCCGTTTGAGAGGCTTCAGGCCATTCCATACACGGCCTACTGTATTGACGATACACCGAACCGGGAGCTCAGCAATGACCGCCCTGTGGAAGAGCAGGTGATGACCATGCCCCCAAGTGGTGCCGGGGAGGTCAGACAGCGGAATGCCGGCAAGTTCGATCATGCCGAAGCTTGGGAAGCTGTTGAGGATTATGGTACATCCAATTCGCCAGCTACCGCAGCCAAACGTGAAGTTCGGGATTACGATGAGAACATGTAGTTCTGAACATGATTGCCGACCTCTCTCCATGTAGATATGGTAGGGTTGAGCAGTGACCATTGGTCCTCATCACACATCAAAAAGCCGCCTTCAGGCGGCCTTTTCTTTGTTGTCGCTTCGGTCTCCCTGGATCATTTTTCCTTTGCATCGTCCTTCAGATCAGAACCCTGGTCTCCCGGCTGATGCGGTGGCACTTTACTTTTCGGAGATTCAGTCGGTTCATCCACATGTTGCGACAATGTCGTAAACAGCTGAAAAACCTCCTGATTTTCCTTCTGATCATTCCGCTTCGTATAAGGCTCACACATTTTCGTGATATCCTTGTACAGCTTCTCGACTTCCTCACGGCTCGCATATAACGTCATGTCCGAGATTTGTCCAAACATGTTCTCACCGTGCTTGGCCTGTTTCATAAACATCTGGCGGCTCTGTTCATACATTTCATTTAACAGTTTAAGCGTCTCAGAACGAAAAACCTGCTTCAGTGGGGAGTGCTCCCCATCTTCATGACGAAGATGTATTTCTCCCTGAAAAGGTTCGTAGTATTTGGCAATGATGCCATTAATCTCTCGTGTGGATACGATAGTAAGCAAACCAATCTTCTCCAGCTTTTTCACGTGATAATGTACTTTCGCGGGCACTTCCCCAAGTTTATCGGCTATTTCTTTCACGGTAGAAGGTCTTCCCTGTTTATTAAACATATTCAGGATCTGGATCCGATACGGGTCGGAGTAGATCTTGATCTCTTCGATCGTTGACAGTACTTTCTGCTGCATACCTGTATCCTCATTTCCGGAGTACCGTTTGTCCTTATATATGCATATTATACCGTTCAGTCTGGTCCCCGGTCAAAACAGGTCTTACAGGAATTAGGCTACATACTGCGCCGGAATGTTTTGCTGAGCAGGAGCGATATGGCTGACATGGCAAGCAAAATGCCAAAAGCAATAAATAACACAGGCGTGGACAGCACTTCTGCTGCAGCACCCGCAACCAGACTTCCAAGCGGTATAGCACTTACGATCAGCATACTTTGTAGTGCAGACACCCTGCCGAGCATACCCGCTGGCGTAACCTCCATCAGATATGAAGCGAGAGGGGTCGTAGCTAATGGTATGCCGAGCCCCATCATCAAGCAAAACATAGCTGCCAGCGGTAGCTGATAAGTGGACATATACGCAGGAAGCGCGGTCATGGCATAACTAAGACCCAGCATGGTAATCCCACTAATAATCAATACACTCTTCCGATATCTGCTGCCTCTGTGAGTCATCCACAATCCACTCAGCACCATACCACCCACCATTAACCCGCTCAGCAAACTTAAGCCCCCTGCTCCAGCATGCAAAATATCGATAACATATGGAGTTCGGAGAACATTGAATGGCATCAGGCAGAAGTTGACAAAGGCAAATAAAAGGGAGCCAATTAGCAGCAGGGCATGCTTGCGCATGAAATGAAAGGCTTCAATCATATCCGAAAGCAAACTTCTGGGAGCATCTGTGGAGGATAACTTCTCAGCTGATCCTTCTTCCATGCTGGGATCGGATGGATAGACAACCCGGCTCATTAGCACAGCACTTAATGCAAATAGGCCAGCATCCATCAAAATCGTCCACGTTATTCCAACAGTTGCAATAAGAGCACCTGCTAAGGCAAGCCCGGCAAGTTCAGCCAATCGGGTAGCCGAAGACGACATGGCATTGCCGGATAGCAGCATGGATTGCGGCAGCAATCGCGGCACGCTGGACATTTCGGCAGGTGACGTGAAACATTCAAGCAGCGAATTGAGAATCGTGACGACGAACAAATGCCATACTTGCAGTTCTCCCATACCAAATAACAGAGCAGTTATGCCAACAAGCAGTCCACGGCCTGAATTCGTCAGCACGATGACCTTCTTGAGAGATATGCGATCCACGACCGCTCCGGCAAAAAGGCCAAGCAGAATGTTCGGCAGAAAGTTGACTGCGAGCAGCGTACCCATCAATAGTTTGGAACCCGTTAACATGTACACCATCCAGCTATATGCAATGGAGTCAATGGAATCCCCAAACCTCGCTACCATCTTCCCCAGCATAAACTGCATATAAGATTTAACTCGTATTAATTCCCCAATCCCTGGCTTGTTTACCGCTGTGCCTTCTCTCATTATTGGATTCCGCCCTTCAACGTTAAAATATTTTTAATGTTAATATTATTTTAACGTAGAATCTCTGGAAATCAACCCTCTCGTGAAAATTTTTTTAACGTTTTGCCGATTGGGTTTACACTAAAAAGGGGGTGTCTCAAAAGCCATGAAATGGCTGCTTGAGACACCCCCTTTGAGTTGGAGATACGTTAGCTCTTGGTGAGGACGCCCTGCGGACGGACCAGACTGGCCGATCCACGGCTGGAACATAGGCCTTGTCCGCCTCATTGCCAAACCGAACGTTTACTTTCAACACATCTCACCCAAAAAAAATGGTTATACAGCTAACGATTCCAGCCGGAGGTTAAACCGTTTCGGCAGAAAAGTCCTATGTCCAAAGTCCGTACGCAGCCAGCAAAGAAAGGCTCACGCCTGCCTCATTACCTCAGCGAGCAGCTCATACATCCGGCATTTATGTCCAAAATCCGGCGATACCGTAGCCAGCATAATCTCATCGGCATTGTACCGGTCCGCCAGTCGGATCAGCTGGCGCTTCATCCGTTCCGGGCCGCCGACAAGCATCCGTCCGCGTCCGGCCGCCATGATCTGCCGCTGCTCTGGCGTATACTCTCTGGCAGCGACATTCTCGATGGACGGAACCCTCAGCAGTCCGCCGCCTTCCCGGATGTTCAGCAGATAATCGTCGAACACGCCGGCCTGCTTCTTCGCCTGCTCGTCCGTCTCCCCGCAGACGGCAAAAGCGGACACCAGCACCTGCGGTTTCCCGCCTGGAGCTGCGGGAACAAATTGCTCCCGGTATGCCTTCACGGCCTCCGGTCCCCCTTGCCCGCTGATGAAATGGCCGAACGCAAGGCCCATCCCGTGCCGCGCGGCAATTTCAGCGCTGCCGGAGCTGGAGCCCAGCAGCCATAAGTCCGGCGGCTCCGTTGGAACCGGCCTTGGCAAGGGCTGCTCGTCGGAGCGGCGGACATAACCGGCCAGCCGGGCAATCTGATCCGGATAGTGCCGGAACGAGCCGCTGCGCCCGTCCAGCAGCACCCGCGACACATCCGCCGGGCCTCCGGTAGACCGGCCAACGCCGAGGTCGATCCGCCCCGGGTAAAGGGCGGCCAGCACCGCGAAGCTTTCTGCCACCTTGAACGGGCTGTGCATCGGCAGCATGACGCCGCCGGATCCGGTCCGGATCCGGTGGGTGCCGGCAGCAATAGCCCCTGCGAGAATTTCCGGCGCAGAGCCTGCCAGCACATTGTTGCCGTGATGCTCTGATACCCAATACCGGTGGTACCCCCACCCCTCTGCAAGCCGGGCCAGCCGGACGGAATGAGCTAAAGCCTGTTCGGGAGTCTCCCCTTCGGCAATTTCCGAATAATCCAGGATCGACAACTTCACTATGATACCTCCTATGACAACAGGCGCCTTCTTTCCGACACCGGTGCTCACTGATTTCTATTCATTCCTGTTTAGTTTATCCATGTTATGCCCAGGCGTCCAATGAAGGAATAGAATGCCGGCTGGCCACGCCCTTTAAATACGTTTAGCGGTTATTCCCTGCCCCGTGATTCATGCCGCCAAAGACGAAAAAAGACGCCCCCTGCGACGCCAGCACAGGAATCATCTTCTGTTAATACACAGCCTTCCTTTCCGTATTACATTTTTCCGCAGCGGGACTATTCTGCCTGCACCTTCAGATTAGTGAGAATTCCCTCAAACCACCCTGCTGCATAATAATTGTGAATCGCCTTTTCGGCTAACGATGTACTTTCTTGTCGTTGGTTTTCAACAAGAACACATGGTAACGCTCCGACTTCCGCACCCTGAATCGCTTCCGTTCCCAGCGCATGAAAAGTGTTCTTGAAACCGTATTCACTGCCGTGCTTCAGTTTCTGGTTGACGAAAAAATACGTATCGCTGGAGCATTGCTTTGTGGATGGCACCAAGATCGAGGCCAATGCCAATCGCTACACCTTTGTTTGGCGCAAAGCGGTCAGCAAACACAAAGCGAAGTTGCAGGAGAACGTCCATGCTCTGTTTGCAGACATTCAAGCGGCAGAGCACCAAGAAGAACAGGAGTGCCGAGGAAAAGACCTTACCGAACTCGGCGAATGTGGCGAGATGAGTAGTGAGAAACTGGAACACCTGACCCAGGCGCTGGAGTCAAAGCTCATGGACAAACCCAAAGACAAGCCTCTGAAAAAAGCCGTTCGGAAGCTTCGCAAGGGTTTGCTGCCCCGGCTGCTGAAATATGAACAGTACCAAAGGCTGCTTGGCGACCGGAACAGCTTCAGCAAAACCGACCCGGATGCGACGTTTATGCGAATGAAGGGAAGACCACATGCGAAATGGTCAACTTAAACCGGGTTACAATGTACGAATCGGAACCGAAAACCAGTTCATTTAAGCCTATAGTCTACACCCCAGACCGACCGATACCCGCTGTTTACAGCCACATCTGGAAAAGGCGAGGCAGATGCTGGGAAAACTCCCGAAGACGGTCATTGCGGATGCAGGTTACGGTAGTGAGAAAACTACGCCTATCTGGAGAAGAAAGAGATTCAAGTGGTCGTAAAATACGCCAGCTATCACAAAGAAAAAGTAAAATCCTAGAAATCAAATGTCGGCAAGATTGAGAACTGGACGTACAGCGAAACCCAGGATACGTGGACGTGCCCCGCCGGAGAAACGCTGCATTTCCGCAAAGAGAGCAAGGAGACTCTCCCAAGTGGCTATGAAATTCACAAACGTATTTTACCGAAGCCAGAGCTGCGAGGGCTGTCCGCTGAAGGAACGCTGCACGATGGCCGCAGGAAATCGGGAAGTGGTTGTCAGTCTGGAGAGGCTGCATTACCAGAATCAGGCTCGAGACCTCCTGCGAAGCGAAGAAGGTTACTCCCTGGCCGTACGTCGAATGACGGAACCGGAAAGTGTATTTGGACAACTGAAGAACAACCGGGGCTTCCGGCGTTTTCTGCTTCGCGGCATGGAGAATGTGACGCTCGAGGTCGGTTGGCTTTCGCTTGCCCATAATGTACTGAAGCTAGCAGCAACGGACCAAAAACGCAGAGCAGCGATTCTCCAATAACAGGAGAATCGCTGCTCTGCTTAAATTTTAGACTTTTGAGAAGAGAATGAGCCTGTCACTATCAGTAGAATATCTACTTATGGGACAGCCTCCTGGTGTACATATTGTTTTAATCGTTTTTTTAAATCAATGAAACGCGCTGCCGTGTCCGTGCCGATTGCAAACAGGCATCAATCACCCGCATATTTGCTATCGTATTATCCGGAGTAAATGGCAGTGGTGTCCCATCCAGCACTGCGGCAGCAAAGGTTTCCGCCTGCAGAACATAAGAATTGGATACGGATACCCGTTCTTCCCGACTGACCGAATCCGTGTGAACGATAATTTGCGGTGGAATATCACTATTCTCCCAGCCGAAGACTTTTGGCAACTCGATTCGTCCATCTGTCCCGAGGATCTCCATCTCCGCCCTCCCGGAAGCCCACATGCCGCAATCAAACGTTAACGCCACGGATCCTGGAAATTCAACAAGCCCCGAAGCCATCATATCCACTCCATCATGTTCCTCGGAGAATAAGGCATGTACCGTAACCGCTTCGGGTTCCTGGCCCAGGTACATCCGTGCTGCCGAGATGGGATACACACCAAGGTCAAAGAGCGAGCCTCCGCCCATGTCCCGTTTGAACCTTACATTATCCTTATCATCCGCTGTATTACAGGTAAAGTTGCCATGGATCGCACGAACAGCACCAATCTCTCCACTCGCGATAATCTCCTGAACACGCCGATGCTTGGGATGATAACGATACATGATTGCCTCTGCGAAAAGAACGCCGTGATCCTTGCATACCTGAATCATTTCAGCAGACTCGTCCGCGTTTAGTGCAGCTGGCTTTTCGCATAATACATGCTTTCCGGCCTGAGCAGCTTTTATCGTCCATTCCTTGTGCATATGGTTAGGCAACGGAATATATACGGCTTCAATATCGGGATCTGCAATGAGCTCTTCGTAACTTCCATAACATCTAGCAATGTCCAATTCTTCGGCGAGCGCTTCAGCCTTCTCCTTGCTTCGACTCGCAATAGCAAGCACTTCTCCCCGTTCGGATTGCTGGATTGCCGGAATTACTGCATTCTTGGCAATGGTGGAAGTACCGAGTACTCCCCACTGTAGCTGCTTATTCATGCTCATCTTCCTTTCGTCCCGTAATTGTCCTCTTCTGCCTTGTGCAGCATGCCCAGACAACGGTCTAGATCTGCCTTGACCTGCTTTTTGTACAATTCGGCTTTTTCCGCTCCATCATCCGTAAAGTGATATAAAACGATTTCCTGAAAATCCACTTTGGGATCGCTGCCCTTCAGCTTCTTCGTCCGATAAAATACACCCTGCTGTACCAGTTCATGCAATGCCCGATATACCTCACTCTGAGGCGGAACATAGCCGTAATCTTTAAATTCCTGCTTCATGGCCTCCAGCATTTCGTATCCATATCCTCTATGCTGTTCAACCATGGTAATGAGATACAGCTTGATAAATGCCCGCTGGGCGATCATAAAAGCCATGCTTGTTCCCCCTATCCTCTACCGCTCTACTTCATATTATAAAACTTGTGTTCGGTTTCTGCCATCATTCTCCGTTTTTCCCGGTGAAGCAGCAGGTGAGAACAAAGCACAGGATAGATACGCATACAAGTGTGATAGAACGGCATTAGGGTTTTTATTATGAATTTTTCATATAATGATTTTTTAAAATGTAAACCCAGATAAGCTTCCGTTCGACAAAAGCAAACGCTGACTTACATCACAACCCTAGATCACTACCTTCAAGAATGATCACTCTATTGTGAATTTTTCATTTATTGCCTCTTTCACTTTCTGAAATTGGCCTTCGGTACAGTACCCACGATCCATTTTCCCCAGCTTACACGTGAAATGCACCAAGTGAGCACACAGGATAGCGCTAAGGCAAGTACCCACGTTAGAATCATTCGTAAAGTCGGATTCAGGCCCCATGTCACGTAAACATATTCATCTGGAATGTAACTGTACCGCAGCATGAGCATATGCATGAGATAACCGCCGTAAGAAACGCTGCCGATCCATCCAAGCCAGCCCACGGCCAGGTGATTATGCAGTTTGCCTGCGAGCTGATACATGACCATGATCGATGCGATTAGAAAGAGAGCCATATCCGGCCTAATCAAGCTAACGGTATAAAATGAGATCTGAATGCCTTCCGGCTTTTGAAATTCCAGCATTAATAAATATGTAAACCGAAGACCCATGGTTATAAACACGGTCCAATATACCCAGCGCAGCCGATGTATCCACATGTTCCAGCTTTTAACAGATAATCCGGCAGCAGCACCTAACACAAAATAGAAAAAGAAATACAGGAAATTGCGATCGGCATAGGTTGTGAATACATCGGTCAGTACAGGAATATTGAGTCGCTCCATAACTCTTGCAATATTCCCCAATTGATCGGCTAACACGAGGTATACGGCTCCCGTAATCAGGACAGCAACCAGGCGTCCCCGTGAATCATAACGGTTATATACATATCTTACGGCCTTTAGAAACAAGGGAAACAGCAAATAAAATTGAATCAGCATGATAATGTACCAAAAATGAGATGTGGTCTTGCCGGTAAGCAGCTTCAAACCAAGTTCAGGGAGATCCTGCCAGCTAATGCCAGCCCACCCCTGTGGTGTCAAGGTGAAGTACACCAACGACCACACGACATAAGGTGCAATGACATCCGTTAATCGTTTCTGCATGAAACGGCCGTATTTCAGCTGCTCTCCTGTGTTATAAAACAATACCATGCCCGTGATGAAAATAAATAAAGGGACGGCAAATTTGGAAGCCATCAGCAGGATTGCAAGCAGAACCCCATCTTCCAGTCCGGCTTCCGGAACCAGCGAAAAATGGGCAATGGAATGCTGGAGTACAACAGCTGCAAAGGCAATCCCTCTTAAACTTTCAATTTCAGCAATTCTTTCTTTTCGTGGCATAACGTCCAGCCGCCTTTCTTGGTTTTACAGCAAAAAATAAGTACAATGATAATCGTATAAAAGATGAACGGAGGGATTCCTATCGCTGATTCCGAACTAGACACCCCCACGATTGACTCTCAATACGTACAACAGCATATGGCCAATGAACGGACATTCCTGGCCTGGGTTCGTACAGGAATAGCCATGGTCGGCGTCGGATTCCTGGCTGCCGGATTGGGGTTCAATTCTTCCTCTTATGACCAGATTGCACACATTGCAGCCATTATAACCGGAGTAACCTCCTTGGTCAGCGGCATTGCCATTATTCTGTGTTCTGCTGCTTCGTATCACCGCAAACGCAAACAAATTAATTGGCAAACCTTTCAAGCCTCTACCCGATTGATTCGCTTCCTGACACTTACTCTGTTGGTCATTGGCCTAGCGCTTGCTATTCTGCTCTATGTATTGTTATTCCCTGCTCCTTAGACTTACCTTTAAACACAGTCAACACTTCATCATGATTACAGGATGGGATTACAGGGACAAAAGCCGGCTTCCTCGAAGGAAACCGGCTTTTTGAACGCCTGACGGCTCACATAAACCAAATCATGATTTATATGTGGGCCCCTGTTTAACCTTGTATACCAATCCAGTGTACTAGCCTGAACAATCCAAGCTTACAGGAACGTGTTGTTTCCAAATCGTGCTGCTTTCTCCTGAGCTTCCAGTCTCCGCTCTTCCATGTCGAGATCCGTTCGCTCTGCTGGCACATCCGTACCATGAGCTGCGTATCGATCACGATTCAGATAGCTCGTGTTGCTGAATACATCATAGACATCCGAATCGCGATCGGTGGAGTCAACCAAGAGAAGGATTTTGCCGTTTTGTACATACTCCTCATACTGTTTGGCATCCTCTTCGGGAATACCGAGTCCGACAAGTCCACCGACCAAACCGCCTGCACCGGCACCTACTGCCGCTCCCGTAAACGCTGCTGCAATCGGACCCGCCGCTAGAATTGGACCTATACCTGGAATGGCCAGAGCCCCGATACCCGCCAACAGCCCGGCTACGCCACCTAATACGCCACCAGTGGCTGCACCTGCTGCCACACCTTCCGGCGCCTTGGTTCCCGTCTCTTCCCGGATGGCCTTCAACTCGTCCCGGTCCTGCGTCACTACCGAAATTTCATCTAAACTGAATCCTTGCGCTTTCAAGCCCTCTATGGCTTGAGATGCCTCACGTTCTGTATCAAAAACACCTACGATTTTCTTCTGCATAGTGAATTCCTCCTAATTATTTAAGAGTTCGCTTCGCTATGTTATTACCCGCACCATTTTCTTTCAAACGCTTCCAGCCATTATATCGTGCGCAAATACGAATATATACAGCTTTATTCCCTCATAAAACATAAGCTTATGAAGCCATTTTTATCAAAGGGTTCTCTGAAAAGCCAGATCAATATCCAAGCTTTTGAATATGATTGGTGAGCGAAAAAAAACATCAAGCTCTCTATGTGCGCGGCTTCGCCCGATTGGTCGCCATGGCCTCCAACGGATTGTCTGGCCAGTAATGCTTTGGATATCGGCCTTTCAGGTCTTTTTTCACCTCGAAATACGTCTCCCGCCAAAAGTTCGTCAAATCCCGGGTCACCTGGACAGGACGGTGCGCAGGGGACAGCAGATGCAGGGTTAACGGCACCCGACCTCCAGCAATACGCGGTGTATCCTGCTGCCCGAACATTTCCTGAAGTCGTACCGCCAGTGTAGGATCTTCAGGTCGGCTATAATCAACCGGAATGCGTGATCCGCTGGGAACCTGAATATGAGTTGGCGCCTCCCGGTCCAATTGCTGCCGTTGTTCCCAGCTCAATCCGCTAAGTAACACGTCCTGCATGGACAGTTTCTTCAGATCCGAAGCTGAACGCATTCCTGCCAAAAAAGGACTGAGTTGATCTTCGAGTTCCGCTGATACATGATCCGCCGCGAGATCCGGCCACCCCGGCAGATGACGATGCAGAAAACGCAATCTGTCCGCCAGCTGCCTGGATGATTTGGTCCAAGGCAGACAGTCCTGACCTTCTGTGCGGATTCCGCTTAGCAGCGCCTCCAGCACCAGATCTTGCGGAGGCTGTGCGATACTGCTCTCCTTCATCAGGATTGCTCCAATTCGCAGCCTTCGATGAGCCCGCACACTTCGTGTACTGCGATCCCATGCAATCTGCACATCCTCTTCTAGGAGATCAGCACCATAGTCCAGCAAGAGCTGCTCACCCACCGGTGCAGCCAGCAGGATGCGTGCATCCGCGCCCTGGTCGTCCGCCTCGGCAGCGACCAGATAGGCTGAACGGCTCAGCGACTCCGCCTGGCTGAGCCGTACCCCGCGGCCGCTGCTCAGCAGGTAGCGGCCGTCCTCCCGGCGCTGCCCGATCCGGTCCGGATAGGCGAAGGACAGCAGCAGCCCGCAGCTGTCCTCATCCGGCCGTTCCGGATCCTCCGGCGCCGGGCCGAGAGCCGTGCGCAGCTGTCGGCTCTCCTGAAGGATGCGCCGTACGGCAGCGAGGTCTGCGACCGACGCTGCCGCTTGCGGCGTCCCGCTGCTGCTGGCCATCAGCAGCGCTTCCACGCGCGGGCGCAGATCGGTGCCCGCGCCTGCACTGCCACTGCTGCGGAGGCCGGCAGGCTCCTGCAGCAGTGCCGCCAGCATGCTGGCGTAGCTGGCCAGCCCAAGCTCCGCCGCGCGGAGCAGCATGCTGGCCAGTCGCGGATGCACGCCAAGCGCGTTCATCCGCCGCCCGAAGGGCGTAATGCGGCCTGTGTCATCCAGGCCGCCCAGCTGGCGCAGCAGCGCCTGTGCCTGGCCGTAGGCCGCGGCAGGCGGGATGTCCAGCCACTGCAGTTCTGCAGGGGACTGGACACCCCAGGCGGCAAGCTCCAGCGCCAGCGGTGCGAGGTCCGCGGAGGCAATCTCCGGTCTGGCTGCATCTGGCAGACCGTCATGAACCTCTTCGCTCCACAATCTATAGCACACCCCAGGTGCAATTCGCCCTGCACGCCCCCGCCGCTGATCGGCTGAAGCCTTGGACACCGGCTGGGTAACAAGCCGGCTCATGCCTGTGCGCGGTGAAAATACGGATGCACGACTCTGTCCGGCATCGACAACCACTCTGACACCCGGAAGCGTAAGGCTTGATTCCGCAATGGAGGTAGATAGCACGACCTTACGATTTCCTTCCACTGCCGGGCTCACAGCCTCATCCTGACGTTCAATCGGCATGCTGCCATACAGGCAATGCACCTCGACATGAGAAGCAAGATTAAGCTTCGACAGTTCTCGCTCTGTCCGGTGAATCTCTCTGGCTCCTGGAAGAAAGACCAGTACGTCTCCTTCCTGCTGTGCCAAAGCTTTTACAACCGCTTGAGCCGTGAACGCCTCCAACACAGCTGAAGCGGGTTTTGATACATAACGGGTTTCCACTGGAAACGTGCGTCCCGGACAATCAATCGAGCGGGTCCCTTCCCCAAGCAATGTACAGATCGGGTCAGGGTCGAGCGTTGCCGACATAATCAGAACCTTCAGATCTGGACGCAGCATCGCCCGTGATTCCAGAGCCAGAGCCAAACCAAGATCGCCGTGCAGATGACGCTCGTGAAACTCATCAAAGATAATCATCGCTGTATCTTCAAGCCCCTGATCCTGCTGAAGCATGCGTGTAAGTACCCCTTCTGTGACAACTTCGATCCGCGTGGCCTGACTGACCCGAGTGTCCATGCGGACACGGTACCCTACCGTCTGTCCCACGTTTTCATTCAGAGTTGCGGCCATCCGCGCCGCGGCTGAGCGCGCCGCAAGTCTGCGGGGCTCCAGCATTATGATCTTGCGCCCGTCTAACCATGGTTCCTCTAATAAGGATAGAGGGACTACGGTTGTTTTACCTGCCCCGGGCTCTGCGATAAGCACACCCGTATCCTGCTCTCGAAATAGCTGTTTCAGCTCAGGCAAAACCTGTTGTATCGGTAATTCTATATTCATATTATCGCTCCTAATTCATAAGGCACCATACAATATCATCAATCCAAAGTGAATGTTAGCATTATAACAAAAAAAGCCGTCCCAGAGGAACGACTACTTTGGATCAAGTGTATTAACGCAGCAACGATTCGGCGCCATCAATGACAATCTCTGCACCCGTAATGTGTTTGGATTCAGACGATGCCAGGAAGGCGACGAGATTGGCCACATGCTCCGGCTGACCAGGGCCATCTGCGAGCGGCTGCTCCCCTTCCGGGAACTCCATTGGAATAACGATTTGGTGCAATTCATCCGTTTTTACCGTGCTTTGATCAATATTCGTTGCGATGGCTCCCGGACATATGACATTAACCCGGATTTTGAACCTGGCCAATTCCAGTGCAGCCATCTTCGAAAAGGCAACCTGTCCCGCTTTCGATGTACTGTATGCCGACATCCCAAAGCTGGTGAACCGTTGGTTACCATTAATGGAACTCGTAATAACAATGCTTCCCCCGCCGCGTTTCTTCAGATGTGGGAGAGCGTACTTGATTGTAAAGAAGGTGCCATCCAGATTGGTCGTAATGATCCGCTGCCAATCCTCCACCTGAATTTCCTCAATTGGTGCCGAGACACCGTTAATGCCAGCATTGGCAAACACAATGTCCAAACCGCCGAACAGCTCCACCGTTTCCAGCACCGCTTTTTCCACCCGGGCCGGATCGGAGATATCCACATCGAATGCGCGTGCAGCACCTGGATGTACGGCATTAATTTCGGCTTCGGTCTGAGAGATTCGATCATTCACCAGATCAAACAACGCAACGTGAGCACCTTC
Source organism: Paenibacillus sp. P13VS (assembly GCF_015143645.1). Lineage (NCBI taxonomy): Bacteria > Bacillati > Bacillota > Bacilli > Caryophanales > Paenibacillaceae > Paenibacillus > Paenibacillus sp. P13VS. Next base: position 100,392 of record NZ_WYEV01000002.1, read on the forward strand.
ATTCGCCAATTTTAACGCCGTTGCCTTACCAATGCCGGAACCGGCTCCAGTAATGATAGCTATTTTGTTTGCAAACCGAGACTTGTCGTTATGTTGTGTCATGCTCCATTCCACTCCTTCTCAGCAATTATGTAAGAATGTACATCCAAGACTTGTGTATCAGCATGATGCAGCATGCTAACTAAGTAGATTCTTCACAAGATTACCCAAAAAGAGCGCCTTTTAAATCAATAACGACAAGTTTTTTCTCAGCTGTTTTTTTACCGCTAATGAAACATAATCAAGACGAAGGATTTATTCGAAAGTAGTTCATCTACCATTCCAGCTCAATGAAAGCGGCATCATCTTCAAGCCCCCCGGTGTGGGCAGCATCCAGCAGTACCTGAATGTGTTCATCCGGGATATATGCCTGTATGGCATCCAGATCATTCAAACCATCTGTGTACAGCTGCAGACGAATTGGTTCATTGGATAGCTTCGCCTCATAAATATGAGGCTTGCCTCCAACTGGCCCTTCCAGGGTAGACCAGCGTTCATTCGTCCGGCAGTGGTTCTGAAAAGCTCCGGATTGTTCCTGACCATTGCGCCATAGACGTATGCGTGAATCCCCTTGCCAAGCCATCCAGATACGGCTTTTTCCCATACCACGAGACAGCTCAATTCGACCACAGACATACATCGCCTGGCTACCTCTGCTTCGCTTCTCCATTAACACTTCGCGTAAAAGCAGGGGCGAGTTGTCCAATAGCTGAATTTTCTTCAACTGCTCGGATGCGGGAACCGTCAGTTCTTGAAGCAGATGCTCCATCGCTTCTACTGTAGGATTAGAGGTTTTTTCCAACCACTCGAGGAGCGCATTGCCCAGAAAACGCGCGGCAAAATCTCCAAGGTAACTCATGCCCACACCATCACACATGACGAACGTACATACATTCCCGTCCATGCGAACGGCAGCAAAGTCTTGACCCGAATCCCCCTGATGAACCGTCTCTGCAGCTCTTCCATAGCCATAGCGACACTTAAAAGCACCCTGATAACGAGTAAGCGGCTGTTCTCCGGTCTGTGCGCTAACATAACGAAAGATTCCACGACGCTGCTTCCCTTGGCTTCCTCTCTCACCAGCAGGCAATGCTGCCAATCGCATCGTTTTCAAATAATCCCCTCCTATCTCACAGGCGTAGCAGCAGACATCTGAAACCCGATGGACACCAGTTCTGCACATGTGCCTGGCAGCATCATCAATGCACCGGGTGCGAGCAAATAGTCCGCCTCGACAAGCATTTCACGGTAACTTTCAGGCAGAACCGAAGACATATTGCGCAGCTTCTCTCCATGCTCATCCTTAAGAACGGTTTCCGGTGATATCCCCTTCCATCTTCTAGGTTCAGGGATAGGACCTTCCAATAGGTGATCGGATATAAAAATATTTTCAACGAGTACATTGCCATCAGGCACACTCATACCCATAATTCGTTTGGCAATGGGTTCCGGATCTTCACCCGTAGCCACTCCATCCGTCATATGACAGACAAGCGGAGCAGGACAATCCTGCATATTCGGTATTTCAGCCTGTAGAATCTTCTCTGCCTGCAGAAAGGCTTTGGCCGAATCCGAGAAACGTTTAGGTGTCAGGTCTGGCAACGAACCAACCGCTGCAATTTCGTCGATTCCCTTGATTCCATTCAACAAGTCATAGACGTCATCGCTGTATGCAAGGATGGCAATCCGATAGCGAGGTGTCAATCGATTCCCTTTCGTTGAGCGAAACACCATCTGACGTATGGCCAGGGCCAGGGCATCATAGACGACATCAATCCGTCTGCGGTTTTCCAGAACCATATTCATGGAGGCACTGATATCAATGAGATAAATAATAAGTGCGGGTGTGCGCTGGGATGCTTGTATTGTATAGTTCATCTGGGCCTGAGCCACCTCCGTCGTTCACTTAATTTACAAGTTGGGAAGATTATAGTTGTTATTGCTCAAAAATTTATTAATGGCACTCATTCGCGCTGCGACTTTGCCTACCCCTTTGAAGTATGAAGCATCCGAGTTATACAAATTTTTAAAATCACGGGCATAGGACTCTGCGTTTTCGATCTTTTTACCTTTTTGTGCATTATACGCCTTGTTATAATGAGCAATCAGCGTAACCACGTTCTGAGCACGTTTTTTCTTCAGTGCAGCCTTTCGAGCAGCTTCTTCGGCTGCTTTTTGCGCTTCCAGTTTACGCTGAGCTTCAGCCGCTGCCTTGCGCTCCGCTTCCTGCTTCGCTACTTGAGCATCATGCTCTTTCTTCCAGACCAGGTAGGCTTCATACTTCGCCTGCTTGTCATACTTCTCCTGCAGCGCCTTCTTGGCTGCATCTTTCTTCTGCTGTTCCTGCTTTGCGAGATAAGCCTCGTATTTTGCCTGTTTATCGTATTTCGCCTGAAGAGCTTTCCGTTCTTCTTCCTTTTTCTGTGCTTCAGCCAGTTTTTGCTTTTCCTCGGCTTCCAGCTTCGCCGCTTCGGCCTCCTGCTTCTTCTTCTCTTCTTCCTTTTGCTTCAGCGCAGCAGCTTTTGCGACTTCTGCTTCTTCGGCAGCCTTGATCTCTGCAAGTCTTGCTGCTTCTTGTTCCTCCTGCTGCTTGACTTCGGCCTGATCAGCCAAAATTTTGACAGTCGGCACGGTACCGGCGAGCAATACAACAAGGACAGCGGAAGAGATCATGAACTTTTTGGATCTGTAAAAAGGAACGCGGACAGGCTGTGCGGCTTCTTCCTTGGGATTCAGCTTGGCATCCAGCCCGGTGATGGCAGCCTCAACTTCCATCTGAATCGCACTGTTAGCCGGAATGAAATGATACAGCGAACGGTATACTTCCAGGGCTGCTGCAGGCTTATCTTCATCCTCAAGAGCGCGGGCCTGCAGGAAGAGTCTGTTGACCACAGCTTCCTGTCCAGGCGGTGCTTCAGGTATCGACGTGGACGAATGATGTCCATTAGCTGAATTCGAATCGGCTACGCCAGTATCCGGTGCACTTGCGACTGTCTGGCTCGCCGCTTCACCATTGGCCACATCTGCTGCTTGGTCCTCAGGTTCCTTCACTCCAGCCGCTTCCGCCTGACTGGCATTAGCTGATGCCAAGGCAACAAACCATTCACCAAATGTTGGGCAGCTGCTCAAATCGTGACTCTCCCAGGCACGGATGAACAGATCGGATATTTTGGAACCCCATCGATTCTGAAGTGAGTCCCGCATGGCAATATAGCGCTCACTCACCGTTTGCATTTCATGCTGGTCAAAATAGCTTTCTCCCCATGCCTTCTCCACAATGTTCGAATCCGACCAGCTCAGCATCTCGGCGATAATTACTGCACCAGCAAAACGATCGGCATAGGAGCTCCACAGACCACTGTGTACTGCCCGGTGAGCTGCATACCCAGGTGAACCGGCAAGTAGAGCATCTGGACGATCCATTTTGGAACCGTACATCTGCTCTACATCGACAAGTTCAACCGCGGATGGAGCTCCCAGGTTTTCCACTTCGGAAAAAAACGGAATCATCACATTGGGTGCGGACAAATCACAATGAGCAAGTCCTCGTTGCTCCATGGCCGAACCAGTCCCTGCTAGTGCTCTGGCCAACTTCAGACTTTCTTCTGCAGTCAGCTGTTTCTGATCACTGATTACATCAAACCAGGTCAGACCCTGCACCCACGGCATCAAAACCGCGTACAACAAATCGGGATGTTCACCAATGAGCGCTCCGTTTCTTTCCGGAGTGAGCACATCACGCTTGCATACCTGCAAACCTGGCAGTTCACTATAAGGCTCCATATGCTCAGACTGATAGACCATAGCCGGGATACGGAATTTAGGGAAAAATACTTTTAGTGCTTTGGCCCCACTTATTGAACCATTTCGGGGTATTAACTGGTAAACGATCCCTTGCCTTCCGGCTTGGGCGTATGCCAGACCGGGCGCAGCCGGGTGCTGCCCAATGGTATAGGCAATGTCATTGATCACCACTTCATCCCCGGGATTCGGTTGAAAAGACATGCTCATCCCTCTCTCTGTCATTCTGTCATAGTGCAGCAAAAACCGGGAGTCGTAAAACGCCCGGTTTTTGCTGTAGTTATACATCTTCAGCTTGCTGCCTGCGTACGATCCAGTGCCGGGTCAGACATGACATCGGCCTGATCTATGTAAAGCAGTTTAGCGAGCTTGGTCAGCTGTACGGAATTTGTTGGCAATAGCCGTCAGTTCCGCGCTGATGCTGTTCAGCGTTTGAACGAATGATTGCATTTGTTTGCTTGCTTCCTGGAACTCTTGGAAGAAGCGTTGTTTTGTCATACCTTCCCATTGTCCTTCCATGCTAGTGATGGATTGAGTCAATGTAGAAACGATTTGCTGACTTTGCTCACCGCTTTGTTTGAATTGGTTGGAAACTTGATCAAGTTGTTCTGGGGTAACTAAAATGCGTCCTGCCATGTGTAAATTCCTCCTTGGTTTGTGCAATTAAATTTTTGCTTGTTCAAATTGTACTATACCAGGATCGATCGAACAAAAGCCGAAGGACCTAATCCTATTTACCCCATTTTTGGTGATTGAAACTTCCCCTAACAGACTATTTACATAAACGATTCACTTTCTGCTGTCCTTATTTCGCACTTCGGTAAACGGCTTAATCAGGATACCACAGGTTCGGTTCCTCTTCTCCCCCGAAAGGTAGGATCTGTGAATCTCCACGCTACAGGTTCTGGCTGCATCGCCTGGATCAATGTAGCCGGAGAACCGTCGGGCGGCGCAGCATCCTGCACCCGGTATACTGCCGCCACCGCGGAAAGGGGATCGGATACTACAGCAGCAGCTGCGGCGTGTGTAGGCAAGATTTCCCCTACACGATTGTTTTCTAGAACGTTAAGCATATTGACCGCATTGCCATAGGCTGTGTTCACATGACTCAGCACTGTACGATACTCCATGTCTGCCTGCTGGAATAACAAGGCTTTGCGTCCCAACTGCACGCTTAAGTCCATAAAACGACGCACCGCATCTTCGCCAAGTCGCTTGCTGTGACTCCATTCACTCATCACCGCAGCCCGGGCCTCAATATCCCACTCCAGCGAATGGATTGCCTGTTCCAACACTGTCATCTTTTGCTGTATTTGCTCCGCCGCATACTGAATCTGCCTGCTCAGTGCCCGAAGCACATCCGGTTCCACACGAATGCGCATTTACCATCACCTTTCCTCTTCCCCTGCAGGCTGTTTAAGCCAGTCCAGCAGCATCTCGTGAAACTGTTCTCTCGTCGTCAGCGCCGCTACAAGCCAATCATCTGAAGCGGCTGTACTCATGCGGAACAACCAGTTGGATACAGTGCTAGCAGCGAATGCTGCTGACTGTGACTTCCAACCTTCTCCGTTCCATACAAGCAATCGCAGTTCACCGTCTGATTCTTTGTTAACCAGACAACGTGCAAGAGCCAGCGAACCTTCCGGGTCGTTTGTCTCCTGTGCCAGTTCATCAGCAACTGCAGATTCTTCTTTGTTGTTAAGCTCGTTCATAACATCATAGAATTTTTTCTTGGAGCACATCAATGCTGGCTTCTCTGCTGGTGAATGGCCACTCCATTTCATCCTTTGAATCAGGAAGTCAATCGCTTCACGAACGTTCCCGAGATCGGATAACCGGAAGGAGTCCGGTTCATCAGCAACACGGGAAACTTCAACGACCCGTTCGTCCGTGCAATGGATATAACTTTCATACGAAGTGCCGCTGGATGTGTAGCGAATCCAGCAAGCCCTGTCTGACAATCCAGCAATGGCTACTCTGGAGAAAACGGTCGGTGTCATGATCAGCTCATTGCTGTCCTGATCCTGAATCAAATATCCCTTTTCGAGCAGAGAAGTTTTGACGTGCTCCCATTCCACAGCGATGTCTTCTGCCATGTAACCGCGGAAGGGGTCTTCAACGCCAAGCAATCGGTCTGAACCGAGAATCCCGGCCAGGAAAAAAAGTTCTTTTATTTGCAAAGTGACTACCTTTTGCTTGGAATCATGAACCGTCAACATTATGAGCCACCTCCCCTCAAACTACAACATGCCATCGGTCACGAATTTCAGAAATCCAATCTGTCATTTTCCAGGTGTCATCACAAGGAACTGCACCTTTAACCCTGGAATATTTGCGTTTAACATAATAACCTTGACCTGGTGGCAGTACCTTCAGCCCAGCTGAACTGCCCCCAGATTCGGTATAAGGAATACGGAAGAACGAGAGATCGTTAGGGTCTAAAGTCCCGAACAACAATCCACTCTGGGAAGCCTTCACATCACTTACCCAGTCTGAACCAAACGTTGGGAAATCAGCTGGAACACCCGAAAGTATAACATGTATTCCGCGATCCCGTCCTTGACGAACAATCGCTCCCAATTGATCTTTCACATTAAAATCATTCAACTGTTTGGACAGGGTATCCGCATCATCGATGACAAGCACGATCTCCGGTCCACCCTTTAACTCGCCTCTTTTTAGAACTTCATCGTACAACTGTTGGATCACAGGCGCAAGCTGTTCTTCACGAGACACATGTCCGCGGACATGGGGCAAACTGCTGATCTCTCCCAGTCCTCCGGTACCATATCTCATATCTACCGTATATATTTGCACATCTTCAGGAGAAGCATGATACGCCAGAGATAACATCCATGTCAACAAAAATGTTGTTTTACCGCCCTCCATGGGACTAGTGACCATAAAATGCGGACCTTCACGCAGGTTCAGCAAGAAAGGTTCGAGATCATCGGTCAACAAGCCTACAGGAACATTGACCGTTGAGAATTCTCCTGCTTGGGCAAATGCCCCCGTACCTCCAAGTAAATCCTTGAGCTTCACTTCTTCAGGAAGCGGAGCAATCTGCGGAGCCTCTTCTCCTGACCAGCTATCCCGAATCTCTGCGATCAAACCGCGGAGAGCAGACGAACGTTTCCCTTCATCCTCACCGGACGAAGGCAAAGCCGCTTGGAACATTAATGGTGGCACCTGTCCTTTTACAAGACCTCTGCCTGGTGGAAGCTGGCTTGGTGCCTTGGAAGGCCGTCCAACTGCGTAATAATAGTCACTTGGATCGGATAGTTCAAAGGAGACCGCGTTTGGTATGTTGCTTCTGAACTTCTCGAAGACATCAGTCACCCGATTCGCAGTCAGAATGAACGTGATGCCAAGACTTCCACCTTCACGAAGAATCGTTTCCAGCAGTTCATTCTCTTCTGGATAAGCATTACGGAATGATAGATAACCATCAATTACAACAACAATCTGTGGAACAGCAGCATGTGCTGTACGACGATAAGCCGAAATCGTTTTAACCCCTGCCTCCGAGATCATATCCTTGCGCTGTGCTGACAGCTTCAGAATATACCGGAAAAGACGCTTGATACGATCCTCCTCTTCGGCCATCAGAACGCCACCAATCTGCGGCAGTCCTGTAAAGTCCTTCATCATCCGTCCCATATCAATAATGTATCCATGCCATGGATCCGTACGACGAGAACGTGCCAGTGACATCAGCAAAGTCTGGACAAACGTCGTTTTACCCAAACCAGGCATACCGTACACAATCAAATGCCCTTGATCTACGGGGAGTGCAAGAGGCATCTGACGCTGGTTAGGCAGATCGTCAAGCAACCCAACCACCGGCTTCAATCCACTTGCTCCGCCGTCAAGCAGCAGCTCTCTGTGCTCTTCATCCTGCCAATCCGTCAGACTGTCCCATTCCAGTGTCTCTGGAAGGGGAGGCAGCCAAGGACCAGGCAATCTTTTGATACCTGCATCTGCGGCAGACTGTGCGACATAATCAATGAAGACCTGTAGTTGCTTAGGAACATCTTCGCCTTTGAGGACTGCCCTGCGTTCGCCAGTCAAAAGTGGTTCTCTCTTACCGTTAAGACGCACTTCCATGACAGGCAGTACAGTTGATGTGTCCTCCTGCTGGTTATAAGGCGCACCACTCCAGGCAAACTGCATCTCCTCAAATACCTCATCACTGCCGACCTGGAAATATCCGCGGCCGGGCTTGGTAATCCATGCTGCATTAGGGATTTTGATCATATCCCGGCTGTCTCCCTCGCTCTGTACACGAAGACAGATGCGGAAACGGGAGTTACTCCAAATTTTGTCATCCACTACGCCTGCCGGCTTTTGAGTTGCCAGAATCAGATGGACACCCAGTGTTCGGCCAATAGCCGCAATACTAATCAACTCGTCCATGAATTCCGGCTGGTCCCGTTTCAATTGGGCAAACTCATCAATAATAATGACCAAATGAGGCAATGGCTGTTCGTGTCTGGAACGTAAAATCTTGTAATATTCATCAATGTGCTGAAGGTTGCCGGCATCATTCAATATCTTCTGCCTTCTGACCAATTCGGCACGAAGCGAGATGTTGGCACGTTCAATCAAATTGCCATCCAGGTTGGTGATCGTACCCACCACGTGAGGCAGGCCTACGAACGTATTGGACATCCCGCCACCTTTATAGTCAATTAACATAAAGGCCAGGTCATGGGGATGGAATTCGGCAGCCAGGGATGCCACTATAGACTGAATGACCTCACTTTTACCGGAACCCGTCGTCCCTGCGATCAATCCGTGTGGCCCGTGACCCTGACGTTCAATTTTATCATGCAGGTTGATGGCAATTTTCTTGCCACCTGCGCGCACGCCCATGGGTACAGGAAGCGTATCCGGATATCGAGTCTGGCCCCAGCGGGTGATTACATCCAGATCTTCAACACGTGAGGTGCCAAGCATATCAAATAACGGAAGGATTTGCGGGATGTCCGAAGCCGAAGATCGCTTCAGCCGAATGGGAGACATGTAACGTGAGAGTGCCTCAGCGGTCTCTTTTGATATTACATCCGGTGTGTACGTCTGCTGTACAACGTCAGCATCTTCCGTTTTTTTGATGTACACGCCTTTGCCTTTGGATGCTTCCATGATCAATTGACAATGCATCGGAAGGGATTCCTTGCGGTTTGCCAAAATAATGGTACACACATCAATCTCCTGTGCAGATTCAAGCAATAATGGAAGAAGAGGCTCTTCTTCAATAAGCTGCGTGTCCGAGAGAACTACCACATAACATGGAGTCTGCACACTTTTTTTGTATCGGTCCTCTTTGTTGTTCCGACGACGGTTTAACACGGAAAACAAGCTGTCCGCCAATTGATGCGCACCGCTGTGCCTGTCGGCCATATAGCGTTGTCCCTGATCTTCATCCCAGATATGGGGTAACCAGCGCAGCCAGTCCCATTCCTTCGCTTCTTTTTCTTCATAAAAAGCAGCAAGTTTCAATTCATCTGGCGAATGCCGCACCGTGAGTTGTGAAATGATGACGCGCAGGGAAGCAAGCACTTCCTCCCGATTCCCCACCAATCCCATCACTTTCGACTGGAACAGCGGGAGTGTAATGGAAGCATCGGATACCGTCTCAAATTCTGCTGCAAGTTCATGAGCTGCCTCAATTAATTCATCTTTTTCATAACCATCCACTCGTGGGACCTGCAGTTTAATTCGGAATGGAATTTCTCCCGTACCGATCCGGACCTGCAAGAAATCGTCATCTTCCGGTGAACGCTCCCATAAGGAGCTGTTGCGATTCTTCACGACTTGCAGACAAACATTGGGATCACCATGAATTTCGTACAGGCTCTTGACCTGCTCGGCTTGAGCTTCCTTGAGCTCTTCACGGTGCTTATCCAGTTGTGCTCGGTACATGGCCTTACGTTCTTCGATTTTTTTGCGATACGTCTTTTTGTTACTCAGATACACAAAAAACGGAATGGTATATGACGTAAGCATCATCATGACAGTCATCATCTGAAACATCATAAAACTGGGGTTGCCCATTTTGCCCGTCATGTTGATATATACGTAGAATCCGATACTGACCATCGTCATCATGATCGGTATTATAATAGAAATCATTGAAAACGTAGGTTTGCTCGGCTCTGTTGGAGGTCTGAGAATTTCCAGCCTTTCTTCCTTAAGAACCGGTGTCATTCTTGGAGAACGTTGATATAACACATTCACGAAGAGAAGACCTCCTTATCATTGGTTCGATAATGAATGTATACGTCAAGTAACCTCATTCGTTGCTGTCCTGCTGAAATAATGAACGTCTTCCGTATACAGGTGCTTCTTCTGTAGTGGTGGAGAATGCCCGCTGAACCCGTACACAGCTTCCTTGCCGCAGGCCCGTTTCCATCAGCTGCTGCGAGTTCTGCGGAGAGAACCACAGACCTTCGGGAAATTTGGCTTCAAGGATGTACTGGATACCATCACCAGGCGCCTGTCCAAAGATCCGCACCCCCAGCAATGTTTTTAAATGTTCAATCGTACACTCATCCGGGACTTCAATGTCGAACCATTCACCTTCCTCCCGGCCGGAATACACGGTAAGAATCATCATAATCCCTCCCATGGTCTCATATGTAAATTGTCCTAATGTCAAATTAAATCAAAAAAATGCGGATGAATCGTTATTCCAACCCTATTTTCTTACATTAACACCCTGTTTGCAATGTACAACCTGTATTTTTGTTACATATGACCCACATAATTATTAAAATATCGTCCGATGGACTCAGAACTTTTGAGGCATTAATCACGTTACTGGTTGCGAGGATGCGAAAACGCTTCTCTTTTTCCCATATAAATGGGAGAGAATATTCTGTATTCGGGACTTCCTATTCCTTCGTCCACAATCAAATTGTGAACACTTTTCAAACATTGCCCACCTTTATGTTTTCATAAGCTGATTTTAAGGTAATTTTAAGCATTGGAATTTAATATAACCAGTATGAAATAACTCTCGTGAGGTGATTTCTAGTGAGAACACTAATAACTTTTCAAAACAAATCAATCCCTGTATATTTCAATCAAGAAAACAAACAACCTATGCAAAAGACATTAAGACTGCTTAGCAGTGCCCTTGAGCATAAAATCAGTAATGGTAAACGCGCTTTGCAAAAATGTCTGCACTCTTTGATTAGCATTGAGATTGTCGGCTGTGAGGCCATTCTGCACAGCCGCAGTGAAAATGACTCTCTAGCCTTGTCGCTTTATTAAAGCAGAGTCAGTAAAGAAAATTGCATATGCAAGGAAAAAAGGAAGCTGTCCATGAAGACAAGCTTCCTTTTTTTGATGAAGGCAAGGTTCTCTATTTATTTTAATGTACTTTGCTGACAGCATAAGTAGTCTCATACTCCTCTGCAATTTCGGCTCTGCGAATCCGAATGACAAACAGCCGAACCAGATTGGCACGTGTATGCTCTTCCTGACAAGTGTTCAATTTTCTCAGAATAAAACGGTCAATGGACATGGAATTCAAGCCCCTTTACCTTTGGATTTACGGATCGGTACTCCCGTGTATCCATAAATAACCAGATTGGACGAGCCCCAAACAGGTTTTCCCTCGGATTTCTTCACGTCCAAATTGATGATGTAAAAACGTGCAAAAGCCCGCTACCTCAAGCCAGGAGCGGACTTTCGCATACCATGTCGATCTATCTCGAACGATTGGTTTAATTGATGCCAGGGTAATCCCGGTATTCATGCTGCAGACTGATCCAACGGGTACGTGTGAATTTCTCGATGGCCCAATCGCCACCAAAGCGGCCAATCCCGGAGGATTTTTCGCCGCCAAACATGACATGTGCCTCATCATTTACAGATTGGTCATTCACATGTACCATGCCGGATTCAATACTCTGAGCTACCCGGTAACCTCTCTCCAGATTGCTTGTAAATACAGAACCACTTAATCCATATGGTGTATCATTCGCCAGACGGACAGCTTCTTGCTCGTCCTCTGCTCGCATGAGGACGGCCACCGGACCAAACAGTTCCTGTTGGACAATATCCTGTTCAGGTTTGACATCCACAAGCACCGTCGGTTCCAACACACTGCCCTTACCTGATCCGCCATGAAGCAAACGCGCTCCCTCTTCCTGAGCAGTTTGAATCCATTCCAACAAGCGTTTTACTTCTTTTTCACGAATAAGGGGACCTATCATCGTTTCTGAATCTGCAGGATCGCCTGTCCGTAAGCGCTTCGTTTTGTCCACGAACGATTTGACAAATGAGTCATATACGTCGGCATGTATGATGATCCGGTTGAGTGCCATGCAGATCTGCCCCTGATGAAGAAATTTGCCAAAAACCGCAGCCTCGGCGGCTTGCTCAATGTCTGCGTCTTCAAGTACCACCATTGCATTATTACCGCCAAGCTCAAGTGCTGTTTCTTTCAAATGTTCTCCTGCCAGCTTCCTGATCCCCTGCCCGACTTTGGTCGATCCTGTAAAGGAAATCACCTTGGGAATGGGATGAGCAACAAAATAATCTCCTATTTCACCGCCACTTCCGGCAACCACATTCAGGACACCTTCAGGTAATCCGGCTTGTTGAAATAAATCCGCAATCAACCAGCCTGCCGTAATTGGCGTGTCCGATGCCGGCTTAATAACTACACCATTCCCCAGTGCAATGGCCGGAGCAACGGAGCGAAGACACAAATGGAGCGGGAAGTTCCAGGGTCCAATGACGCCGACCACACCCTTGGGTTCGCGTATGACTCGGTTTTCTTTGCCTGGTGTGTTAGAAGGAATCAGCTCACCTTTCATTCGGTAGGGGAACGAAGCTGCTTCATCCACTATACGTTTCGCTGCGGCAAACTCCGATTCTGCCTTAATACGCGTACTCCCCGATTCTGTAATCAGCAGATTCAATATTTCTTCTTTGCGATCGGTCATCAAGGATGACACTTTTCGCAATATGCCTTCTTTTATACCTGGCAGGGACTTTCTCCATTCCAATGAACTTTTTTGGGCGGCTTCATATGCCCGATCTATGTCCGTCTTACTGGAAGAACGCCACGTTGCAATCACTTCGCCTGTATAAGGGTTCATGTTCTCCATCGTTTTCTCACCGGAGCCTTCAACCCATTCGCCATTGATATACTGTTTGGTCCAAGTTGCAGGTGTTTTCTCCATTAAAGTCATCTGGCTGCGCCTCCTAATCAAGATTAGATGTCCTTCTTCTATAAGAAGTGTAGTACTTCATTAACCTGATTAAAGATTGCGCAAACGCGTCACTGATGACTCTACCAATCCGACGGAGGGGCCTCCTGTCTGGCAAACTCATTCAGATTCTCCCAGCCGTAGGCTATCTCAATCAGATCTTGCTCTCCTATTCGTATGGGTTGTGTATGGACAGGACTTCCACCCATCTTTTCATAAAAACGGCATGCCGAATTTCGCTCCAAAGCCCAGATCAACAGACCCTTCATGTCCAGAGAATGAAGATACCGAACAACTTGCACAGCCAGTTGCTGACCAATTCCCTTTTGCTGCACATCTTGAAGCAAATAAATGGCATATAACTCTGCATCATAAGGCAGCTTACCTTCGCGCTCCCTTCCTCCGCAGGCAAATCCGACAATATTCCCTCCCGGCTGTTCAGCCACCACCAGGATCTGATTTTTTTCGTCAGAGCGAATGGTTTGCTCCCATTGAGATATTCTTGATTCTGTAGTCAAATGATCCAAAAAATCATCCGGTACAATATTGCGATATGTCGTCTTCCAACTCTCTGTATGTACACGGGCAATTCCTTCTGCATCCCCTTCACGGGCTCGTCTGATCTGTACCAAAAACGCTCACCTACCTCTCCGATTGTAGTGGTTGTACATTATTATAAGCATGCATATCCCATTCACCAAATATATCCACAAAGTCCGATATAAGAGAGAGTAGCGATCAGCCCTTAGGGCCGGATCGTTACTCTTGTGCCTACGGATACCTTGGAAGAGAGATCCAACACGTCTGGATTGTACATACGGATACATCCGTGTGATACAGACTTGCCGATAGACGAAGGTTCATTCGTCCCATGGATACCATAATGAGGTTCAGATAACCCCATCCATAGAACACCAAAGGGTCCACCCGGATTTGCTTGTTTATTGACTATGGTAAATTCTCCGTTTGGAGTCTGCGTAAGCATCTTCCCTGTTGCTACAGGATACCCCTTAACTACCTGATCGCCATCTAGAAGATATAACATGTGATCCGACAGATCCACGATAATTCTGTATTCCGTCATTACGACATCCCTCCTGACCTATTCTATGCGGAAGCCATAAGGATGCCCGCCTAATTTAAGCCTCTTCCCAATCGTTCACTCTCTGGGCATGTTTGGGTTTACGCGAATTCGAAGGTTTGCTTGTAGCAGTCCTCCGCTTGGAAGCAACTGCTTCTTTCCTCTGCTGATACTGCAATTCCTTCTGCATTTTCAGGTAATTGTTTAGCCTTTTTTCTTCCAGAAACCCATTTTGAATGGCTTCGATAACAGCACAGCCCGCTTCACGTGTATGACTGCAGTCTACGAATCGGCATGCTTCTGCAAGTTGTTCAATTTCACCAAACGCCTGGGAAAGTCCGTCATTCCCTTCATCCCACAAGTTCAGTTCACGCATGCCAGGTGTATCAATCAGCACAGCCCCTTGGGGCAAAACGAACATCTCCCGGTGGGTAGTCGTATGCCTTCCCCGACTGTCGTCCTCCCGAACGGATTGGGTAAGCTGCACATTCTGTCCCATCATCCAGTTGACAAGAGTAGACTTGCCACTCCCAGAAGAGCCCGTCAAGGCTACCGTAGTCCCTGGCTGCAGATAAATTTCAAGGGAGGCTTTTCCATAACCCTCAGCCGCCGACAGCGCAAGCACTTCAATACCAGGGGCAATTCCCTCTACCATCACCCTTTTTTCCTCTACATCAGTGCATAGATCACTCTTGCTCAAAACGATGACAGGTCTAACCCCTCCATTCCAAGCCATCATAATATATCGCTCCAACCGTCTAAGGTTAAAATCATGATTAAGCGCTGCGACGATCAGCAACGTATCTACATTGGCAGCAATTAGCTGCTCTTTCGTTACCGACCCAGCAGCCTGCCTGGATACTCGGCTCTTCCTTGAGAGAATACCGTGAATTGTAGCCTCTTCTCCGGGCTCTCCCGTAATGGCTACCCAATCCCCTACCGCAGGAAGTGTCCCTGTCTCCAGGTTGTCATGACGCATACGTCCCGATACCCTTCCCCAGCATTCGCCACCGGCTGTAATAAGACGCTGCAATTGTCCGTGGTCGGCTATGACTCGCGCTGGTTTTCTCAGTTGCTGTTCCATCCCGGATTGCTGCCAAAATTCCTGCCATTCAGCAGACCAGCCGTACTTCTCCATGTAATTGTTCAAATTAGAATTTCCTCCTAAAATATGTTTTTATAACTACCTACCAATAATGTGAACGAGCCCTCCAGATTGGATTAAACGCAAATAAAATAAACCACGAGTGATAAACCACCCGCGGCAATTCGATGTTAACAGAATCAAGATTTTCCTATAAGCACCTATCCGCAGAACGTTACGTTTAACAACCTGCAGCACGCAATACAGGACACCCTTCTTTTCCGATAATCAAAAAAAGCCACGGGTGCGTCACCCGTGACTTCATCTGCACATGTAATCGTACGCTATACGAATGTGGACACACCTGTCCAATCCACATACATTTACATGCTTTGATCCGTTCCGGAGACGCTGTCCATATTCAAATTAACGTATACTGCCGTTAGGTTTGTCATATAACATCGCCTCCCTTGTAGATTTATCCAACATGTTACACACTGTACTCTGCTTTTGTCAAGCCTAATTATACGCTTCCTGTCTGATTTAATTTCATTGCTTTCATTTCTTTTATGATAATCGCTATTTTACCTGATCCCAGCGTGTCCACATTTCCTTCGGATTAAGCTCGTAGATCCCATCTTCCCGATACATAAATTGATGCATGATGAATTCACGGCGAATGGTGGCAAAATCCTCATGGTACGTACGTATAAATTCATTGATTTCTTTCTCCGTATACTTGCGTCCGAATTCAAGCTGTTCAACCAGATGACCAAGCACGATCAGCTTCTTCTTGTACTGCGCAGGAATTTGACGCAAGCGTCCATCTTTGGAAAAGAAATTTCGCATAACCGATGCTTTTAGCGTTTCGTTCACATCACTCATATCGGCTACCTCCTCCCTTTTAAAAATAAAGTCAACGGAAGCCTGAGCATGCTCCCGTATAAAGGATGGGTTAAGGGAAAAAAACACCGTATTTTTCTCTCTCCGTTCCTTGATCAATGCTGCTTCTCTCAACTTGGATGCGTGATGAGTAACTGTGGGCTGTGACAGATTCAGCTTCTCGGCAAGAGCCTGTCCGTGCAGTTCACCCTCAGACAGCAATAACAGCATACGAAGCCGGGTAGGATCAGCCAAGGCTTTGTGGTAAGCCACGATTTTCTCCAATTGCATAGGCGTCGCCTCTTTCGTTTAGATAAATATCTAATTTGATGTTAATCTTTTCTCTCAGCAAAGTCAAACCTGTTATTCGGAATTTTCTTCCGTCAATTCCTGGCGTGAACTGGCATTACATGACTATTTACGGTAGGATAATATTGCTTGAATGAAGGAGGAGTAAGAACATGGAAGATGTAATTATCATTGGCGGAGGCCCTTGTGGTCTATCTGCTGCCATCGAATGTGAACGGCTGGGTCTGTCAGCTGTCATTGTAGAGAAGTACAATATTGTCCAATCCATCTATCTGTATCCAACCCATATGCAATTTTTTAGCACAGCGGAACTGCTCGAGATCGGAAATGTCCCGTTCAGTTCGCCAAATGACAAACCTTTTCGCTACGAGGCACTCGCCTATTATCGCAAAGTAGCCGAACACTTCGGCCTGCGTGTTCATAATTATGAGGAAGCCCGCGAAATCAAACGTAGAGACGATGGAACCTTTGAAGTACATACGGTCAACCGCCGCGGGGAAAGCCTTGTTCATCAGGGACGCAATGTCGTTGTCGCAACAGGATACTTCGACCACCCGAATTACCTCGGTATTCCGGGAGAAGACAAAGATAAAGTGACTCACTATTTCCGGGAAGCACATCCCTACACCCGTACGCGTGTAGCAATTATCGGTGGCAGCAATTCGGCTGTGGATGCAGCGATGGAACTCGTCCGTGTAGGCGCCCACATTGACATGGTATATCGGGGTACGGGTCTGTCCGAGCATATCAAGCCATGGGTACGCCCTCTATTTGAGAGCATGGTCCAGAAAGGCCGCATTACGCTCCATCTCGGTGCACGGGTTAATGAGATTTTGGATGATTCCATTCGCCTGCTTCATGCAGATGGATCAACAAGTGAACTTGATAACGACTTCGTTCTGGCTTTGACCGGTTTCCGTCCGGATCGCAAACTGCTTTCTTCCGTCGGCGTTGAAATGTCAGATGACCTGGACAAACCAGTGTACAATGTGGAAACGATGGAAAGCAGCGTACCAGGAGTTTACGTTGGCGGAGTCATCGCCTCAGGACGCAATGCCAATGAAGTATTCATCGAATCCGGTCGCTGGCATGGAAAATATATTGCAGAGCATATCGTAAGTCGGCAACGCGGGCAGGCTGAAGGGAATTGAAATCCATGGATATGACCTCTTTGCTGTTGCTCGTCTTTGCAGCACTTGGTATTATCAGCAGCAATACCCCTGTGACCGTAGCCATGGTATTTTTGCTCCTGTTACGTGTATTGAATGTGAACCAGGCTTTTCCCTGGCTTGAAAAATACGGACTAACGCTTGGCATCATCATCTTGACCATCGGGGTCATGGCGCCCCTTGCCAGCGGCAAGATGAGTCTGCAGACGATCGGGGAGTCTTTCCTTCACTGGAAATCGCTGCTCGCCATAGGTGTGGGTTTACTGGTGGCTTATCTGGGTGGACGGGGCGCTACGCTCATGAGTACGCAGCCAACCGTTGTTGCTGGGTTACTTATTGGAACCGTACTTGGGGTGGCCCTATTCAAAGGAGTCCCTGTAGGACCACTGATTGCGGCAGGTATACTATCCCTGCTGCTCGGCAAATCCTGATTGAAGTTGGGACTTGACATTCTACTGACTGGCTGTATTTCCCACCGTTGTATGATATACTACTATTCATGCAATTCATGCATCCATGTCCATAGCAGAGAAATCAATTTAATTTGTATTCGTTTGCATAACCAAATTGATTCACCTCGCAATTATTAATGGCCGCAGGAGGATTCAGGTACCATGTCACGTCAGTTTATTACAGAAGCCGTGATGGTGGCTATTTACGGTCAATTGCTCGCGCCACCCGCGCCTGTTGAATATATTGTTCCTTATACCACCGTCTTGGAGTTATATGAATTTCAGGTCAGCCCGGATCCTTTGATGGATAACCCGGCTGATGATCAGCATGTTAAATCGAAAATTAACGAGATTATTTCTTATTTTGAAGAACCGCTGAATAAGAAAAAGATTGAACGTGCCCTATCCGTTCCGTGGGCGAAAAGCCCGTCCATCCTGTTTGGTGATCAGGTGTCCATCGCTATTATCAATGCGGTGGATACAGCTCAGTATGGGGAGTATTTCGATCCGATTGAGACAGAGCTGCTGCTCACTTCACAGCGCCTGAACATCCCCATTCTCACGGATCAGGTTGAACTGATCGCACGAATTATAGAGTCATCGGCCCCTGTACAAGTATTTGATATTGATGATTTTGATTTTGCGATGGACGAAGAACCGCTCGATCAGGTCTAGCTGATCTGAAGAGTTCTGTATGCGCATGTGATAATAGACCAAAGAAGCCTTCCCCCGTTGGAAAGGCTTCTTTGGTCTTGACGTTTAATCTAGTATTTTACCGTCAAGCAACATACGACTTAGACTATTCAGCACCGGAAGTGATTTCGGGTCAAAAAACTTCAACCCTGCCTCACTGTTTACTCGCGACTCCACCAGATGATCCTGAATGATTCGGGCTCGGAACAGGGCGATCACATAATAATCTTCATCCCCGCTGGAATGCAGTTGTCTCAGGTCGGGACCCGAATGCAGTGTTTCAAGTGTCATGCTGTTTGCTGTCCATCCCGTCTCCTCCCACAATTCCCGATGAGCTGTATCTTCAATGGCTTCGCCAGGACGCATCTGTCCAACGGGAATACGCCAATGACCTTGCTCGGCGTGCTGGATCAACAACAATTCACCTCGTTCGTTTTCAGCCCAAACTGCAGCCTTCACCACAATATGGGAGCGGTGTGCAATATATTGGGCCAAATCTCGGGCTGGCGGATTCAATTCCTATCCCTCCTGTTCGAAGCCGGCAGAAGCCAGCGGTACAATCCATGCTTAGACACATCTCAATTCAGTTCCTTCACCTCGTTGCACAGGACGAACTGAAGGTATCGCGAGAACAACCCTGATTAGACCTCAGTATAACGATATTCGATATCTTGTCCTTCTTCCACTACATCGACATGCAGCTTGTGGCCCTTCAGGTACCAATAATCGTGATCTTCCATAAAAAAGCGAATCCCCGAAACTTCGGTTTGTTCAGCCGGGTGACGCGGTTCCTCAACAGCGATTCCCAGTGAAAAACCTGGGTGAAGACCTCCGCCGGAGCTATAACGCGCAAAGAATCGGATGCTGTCTCCTTCGTTCAGGTTTAGTTCCTCTTTATACCAGCGGGCAGCGCGGTCAGATACATGTATGGTACTCATTTGATGTCAGCTCCTTCTCTATATATATGTTACATCATATCGCTTGATGGGCTTGAGTTCAAACATTACACCACAGAAATAAACAAAAAAGAGCTGCTCATGTAATTGTGAAAAAAGTTTGACAGATCCCAAAAGGCGGTGTTAAGATGCAAACATACGAGATCCACATTCAATTTATTTCCAAAACAGAAAGGGTGATTACGGTGTTTAACATTCATATGGATGGTCTATTCAGCTCACAATTAAATACCGGAGCACCCTCGAAATCGTTATTCCGTACTTAAGTCAGCACTGCAGTAATCCTGAATAAGGTTAACTGCTGCGCACACTTTCGATACTTATGTTCAGCGGTGGCTCTGCTCTCGGAGCCATGCGCCGTATGATTGATATCCAAGACATACCGCCTGCGTGCGGTATGTCTTTTTTTGTGGGTAGAAACCGGTACACATGAGTAGATAACGTATTTCACTGACACTTGAAAGGAAGGGATACTACTTGTTCTCTGTACTCAAAAACCTGGCCTGGTTCTTCCGGCTGGAACGCAAACGATACCTGATTGGTGTCATTTTGCTCATTCTCGTGGGTGTAGCCGAACTGCTCCCCCCTCGTCTGTTAGGCAATGCCATTGACGAGATTGTGCGCGGTTCCATTACTGGCGCCTCACTCACACGTTACATTTTACTTATTCTAGGAACAGTCGTTATTATCTATCTGACCACGTACATATGGATGCACAAACTGTTTGGTGGTGCGAATCTGGTTGAACGCTTGTTGCGTTCGCGCTTCATGGATCACCTGCTGCGGATGACCCCGCCTTTCTTTGAGAAGAACAGAACGGGAGATCTGATGGCTCGTGCAACCAACGACCTTCGTTCCATTGCCACAACAGCAGGCTTCGGCATGCTGACACTAACGGACTCAACGGCCTTTCTGGCAACCGTATTGTTCGCGATGGGTTTTCTGGTGAGCTGGAAACTGACCCTTGCTGCGATTCTGCCGCTGCCATTTATCGCGATTGCCATGATGATCTACGGGAAAGCCGTCCATCAACGTTATACCTTGGCACAAGATGCGTTCGGGGACATGAATGATCAGGTTCTTGAATCCATCGCGGGTATTCGTGTGGTTCGTGCTTATGTTCAGGAACGTCTGGACCAGAAGCGGTTTGCTGATGTCACCGAAGACGTTTATCGCAAAAACCTGGCTGTAGCCAAGATGGATGCACTGTTTGAACCTACCATTCGGCTGTGTGTCGGTCTCAGCTATGTAATTGCGTTAGCCTATGGGATATATCTCGTGTTTCACAATGAAATTACCCTCGGAGATCTCGTATCGTTCAACATGTATCTGGGGATGATGATCTGGCCTATGTTTGCCATTGGCGAACTGATTAACCTGATGCAGCGTGGCAGCGCCTCATTGGACCGGGTTAACGAAACTTTATCTGTAGAGCCTGCTGTCCAGGACGTTGATCAGCCAGCTCATATTACGAATCCTGAAGAAATATCGATGCAGGATGTGACATTCCGTTACCCAAGTTCCACTGTCGATAATCTTAGTCATGTCAGCTTCTCGCTTCGCCGTGGTCAGACACTCGGTGTCGTGGGACGTACGGGAAGCGGTAAGTCCACCCTGCTCAAACAGCTGCTTCATGAATACCCTGCCGGTTCCGGCACATTAAGCATATCGGGACATCCGATTCAGGAGATCGCCAAGGATGACTTACACAGCTGGATCGGTTACGTTCCGCAGGAACAAGTGCTGTTCTCCAAGTCGGTTCGTCAAAACATTCAATTCGGCAAGCCGGGTGCAAGTGATGAAGTCATTATGGAAGCCATCCGTACCGCAGCCTTTGACGGAGATTTGGAGACATTATCGGATGGACTGGATACCCTTGTTGGTGAAAAGGGAATTGCACTGTCGGGCGGACAAAAACAGCGGGTATCTCTGGCACGTGCCTTTATTGCCGATCCGGATATTCTGATCCTCGATGATGCCTTATCAGCAGTCGATGCAAGAACGGAAGCCAAAATCATTGAAAATATACGCAACAAACGCTCGGGCAAAACCACGCTGATCTCAACGCACCGCCTGTCCGCCATTGAACACGCAGACCGGATCATCGTACTGGAGCACGGGAAAATTACGGAAGAAGGAACCCATCAGGAACTGCTTGCCATGAACGGCTGGTACCGTGAGCAATATGAACGGCAGCAGGTGGAATCCAATCTGTCCACGTAGGAGGTCAACGTTTTGAAGTCGAATACAGGCAAAAGGCTGCTTCAATATGCCCTGAAAGCCAAAGGTACTTTTATTGCAGCATTAATCATGTTAACGATCGGTGTAGCCGCTGAGCTCGCTGGTCCGTTCATCGCCAAGTCGATGATTGACAATCATCTGCTCGCCATTGAACAGCCGTTCTATGAAACGGAGGCTTCATCCGAAGCCGCTGTATACAACGGCAAGAATTACAAACGAGAAGGCAGATTCGAAGCCGGTGAAGTGAAAGGTGCCGAAGTCAGAGTACTTCAAGCCGGCAAAAGCTTTTATTTCGTCAATGAAGCCGTAACTGCACCCGATGGGGATCGTTCATATGAGAATGGAACCTTAACGGTTACGCGTGCGGGTGAAGTGACCGGCCAATATGCGGCAGAGCCGCTTTCCGCTGGTGAACTCTTTGCTTTTTACAAACCTGAAATGCCAAGCATCTATCAATTAATTGTATATTACATGATCTTTCTCGTGATCTCGGTCATTATGGAGTTTGGTAAAACCTACTGGCTGCAATCCTCTGCAAACAAGGTCATTCAAAGGCTTCGTAATGATGTCTATGCCCATATTCAAAGGCTGCCCGTACACTTTTTTGATAATCTTCCCGCAGGTAAAGTCGTTTCTAGGGTCACAAACGATACGGAAGCTGTTAAGGATCTGTTCGTTGCCGTGCTATCGAACTTTTTCTCAGGGATCATTACGATTACAGGTGTATATGTCGCCCTCTTCCTGCTGGATTTCCGCCTCGGACTGATCTCGTTGTTCGTTGTACCGATGCTGATTCTGTGGATTGTGCTCTACCGTAAGTTCGCTACCCGTTACAATACCATTATTCGTTCACGGCTGAGTGAGATCAATGCGATCATTAATGAATCCATTCAAGGGATGTCCATTATTCGCGTATTCCGTCACCAGAAGCAGACCAAACAGGAATTCGAAGATCTGAACGACGATTATATGAAACATCAGAACAAAATGCTGAACCTGAACGCCTTCACTTCTCACAACCTGGTAAATGTACTGCGGAATATCGCATTTGCCGTTGTCCTGTGGTACTTCGGCTCTGGGGTACTGGGCGGAACAAGTATCATCTCACTGGGTGTTCTGTATGCATTCGTTGATGTTCTGGGTCGTTTGTTCCAGCCGATCACCGGCATGGTCAACCAACTGGCAAACCTGGATTCCTCCCTCGTATCCGCTGGACGTGTATTTGAGCTCATGGACGAACAGGGAGAACCTGTAACCGATGGCTCGATGCCGAGGTACAAGGGAAATGTGGTATTTGACGATGTATCCTTCGCCTATAAAAAAGACTTCGTGCTGAACAATATTTCGTTCAAAGCCTCCCAGGGCCAAACCGTTGCCTTGGTTGGTCATACCGGTTCGGGTAAAAGCTCGATTATTAACCTGTTATTCAGGTTCTATGATCCGCAAAAAGGCAAGATTACCATCGACGGTCAAAACGTCAAGGAATTGCCGAAACAGTGGATTCGGCAGCATATGGGGATCGTGCTTCAGGATCCATATCTGTTCACCGGCACCATTGCGTCTAACGTAAGTCTTGGAGATGAACGAATCACCCGAGCACAGATCGAGCAGGCGCTTCGTGATGTGGGAGCAGAACGGATCCTGGCACATCTGCCTCAGGGATTCGATGAACCCGTTATCGAAAAAGGAAGTACGCTGTCTGCCGGACAACGTCAATTGATTTCTTTCGCCCGAGCACTCGCCTTCGATCCGGCTATTCTTATTCTCGACGAGGCAACGGCCAATATCGATACGGAGACGGAAGCCTTGATTCAAAATGCACTGGAAGTCCTCAAAAAAGGACGGACCACATTCATCATCGCTCACCGACTCTCAACGATTCGTTCTGCTGACCAGATTCTGGTCCTGCACCGCGGTCGCATTGTGGAACAGGGTGCTCACGATGAACTGATGGAGCTTCAAGGACGATATTATCAGATGTATCAGCTTCAACAAGGCGCACAAGCGGTTGGCGGAGGAAATGAGAGCAGCAGCTCAGGTCAGGCTATCCCTACAACCCCTTCCTTGGCTGGAGGTAATCTATAACTCTTTATTCGTAAGACATTCATTGACCATACAATGTCTAAAGGTTCTCTTTTCCCGCCCTGCGTGCAGACTTTCCGGTCTGCGCACAGGGCGTTTTTCTAATGTAAACAAAGCGAAGTGCCAGTTGTGCAATAAGAAAAGACAACCCACATTTCGCCTGAAGGCTACTGCAGATTGTCTATCCATCCTTTTACCGTATACCCCATATATAACACAGTCTCTCGTGCCAAAAATGGAATTTGGCTGCGCCAGGTCTGATAGGCTGTCGTTTGTGTTGGAGACGGAACAGCATCCATGCCTAGCTCGCTTGCCAGCTTCATGGCCCGCTTCATATGCAGCGGGTCACTTACAATCGTATATTTCTGGTATCCTGCCTGATCCCCAATCGCAATGGTATTAACCAGGTTTTCCTCTGTAATTCTTGATTGTGTTTCGATCAGAATATCTCTGGGATCTACACCATGTTCAACTGCGTAATCCCTTCCCACTTCTGCCTCAGAGCGCCCCCCCTCACGTCCAGAACCGCCGGTAAAAATGAGTTTGGGTATTATACCCTGACGATATAATGCAATCGCATGTTCGATTCGCTCTCGAAATACAGGTGAAGGACGATCCCCGTCCACAGCAGCACCAAGAATGACCGCCGCATCACTTTGTCTGGTCGATTGCTCTGACGTGTATTCCGTGATCAGCCAGGCCGTAATGAGGGTCCAGAGAATGCCTATCAGCGCCAGGGATGTAATGGCAATGAACAGCCAGCTTCGCATTCCTCTTTTTTTCCGTTTTTGTTCCCCTACTTTGCCTTCAATCAAGCTGATTCTCCTCGTCCATGCTTGGAGCATGTAAGCTCTCTGAATGCATTTGTTCAAGCCGCCGCAGCGCCGCAGCCGACTCAGCGTTCAATCCAAGCTGTGCTATCCAGGCACCCGTATACTGTTGAAGGCTGATTTCAAGTTCCTGCGCACGGGATTTGAAATCCTCCAGTTCCTTGATCATGCGCGATCGTCCCTCAGGGCTAAAGGTTTCGTGAATGCGTTCCTTGAAGTAATGGTGCACAATGCTGTTCCGCTGCTGCCATAATTCATTCAACTGACGGGTTTCTTCATCTGAAAACGTAAAGTGATGCTTAACCTCATGAATGAGTTGCCCAAGTGAACTGCTCATTTTCCGCTCATACAGATCTTCCAGATCTTCATCGGATACAACTTTGCCTTGAGACAGCTTCATCAACAGGATCAGATTGACCAGCTGCTGCTCAAGAGCCTGTCCATAGTAAACAGCTAATCCATAGTATGCAAACAATTCTCTGGAGTGTTCGCTATCCAGCATGTCACCATGCTGCATGTCTGAGTTTTGCAAAAGCGAGCGCCCCTTTCATTCCCGTACCCATTTCCCGTTTTATGTTCCTCTATCGTAACTAAAGAAAGAGCAACATTCAAGTCGTAGGGATTAACGGCTTCTAACTCCGTAGATCACTTCTTCCAGCAAGCCATATATGAACGGAGAGCAGGATGAATGCGTACATTATAGCCCACAGGATGGGCACTAAGAGAGTTCCCCACTTCGCTTCTTCAAATAACATCATTTCACGCACAAGATAGAAAGCTGGGGGCAAGACTTTGCTTAACCATTGCAGCCAGTTTGGCAAATGACTTGCGAGTGAACCCTGCACAAATGAAAGAAGCAGCATAACAATCAAACCAGACAGACTGCGACTAAGCCGGGGAATATACGATTTTTGAAAGAAAAGACTTACAGCTAAACCCAGTAGAGATAATGCCAAATGTCCCGACCACGCCATCGTCCACTCTCCGCCAGTCGGCCGTCTCTCGAACATGCCAAACATCACAGGATACAGCACGGTGATCACCACAAGCGCACATTGCATCAGCCAGGTGCACCATAATTGGCCAAGGATAACTTTTCGTCGGTTTCCTGCATGCAGCACAAGCAATTGAATTTGCCCTGCTGGCTCTGCGTTCATTACGGTCAATCCCAGCCAGGCAGATCCAAAAAATAGAAGCATGGCCGTAACACTATAACTGTCCGCCACCGGGTTCGGCTGATATGAGTAGATCAGGAGCATGGAGATGATATACATCACAACGGGTGCAAAATACTTCTGTGAACGGATGTATTGCCTAAGCAAATACCGGGTTAGATAAATCATGGAGATTCTCCTTCCATCGTTTCCAAGCGAGAATGGGAGGAAGCAGGTTCGGCGGTGCTTTTCTTCCGATGATCGGCCGGATGATGACCTTCCAGCAAATGCTCCATATGTACTCGGCTTTCCTCTTGCAAAACAGACACAATCGAACCACCCGCCGCAATAATTTCATGGATCACATGATCGGTGGTACTGCGTTCAACTATCCAGTCCCATACTACCTTGTTGCGATCAGGCATCTCCCCATGACGATGGATCTGCAGAACACCCTCCTGTTCAACAAGTTTCGAATATGTATTGAACAGCTCCGTATTCGATCCCTTCATTAAACTCTGGACTTGGACAATGGGCTCTCCCAACTCTTTTAGATCTTCGCGTTTCCAATGCCGTAATACACGACCGTTTTGAAGCACATAGACCTGATCGGCCAAACGCTCAATAAATAGCGGTTCATGACAAGCTGTCACAATGGAGGTGCCTTCCTTCTTCCATTGCTGCAGCAGGGTTACGACCGCCTCCTGGGCAGGGAGGTCCAGGCCGGATAACGGCTCATCCAGCAGCATGAGCCCATCTGGACCTGGCAGCATCGCTTGAATCAAGTTGACCTTTTGAAGCGTTCCTTTGGATAACAAGGATAATTTCTGATCGAGCGCAGACCCAAGATAGAGTAACTCACTCAGCTCGTTTATTCGTTGTCGCAGCAGCGCAGGTCGGATGCCACGAATCCGGCCCATTTCCCACAAATATTCGTCTGAAGTGAATGGCAAACGTGGCAATCCGTCGAGCGCGTACATCTTCTTTTCTTTTATCGTCTGATACACCAAGCCATGATCAGGAACCAGGAATCCTGCCAAGGTGCGCAGCAGGGTACTTTTACCTGAACCATTTCTGCCCACCAGCACAGCGCATTCTCCAGCTTCCACATGTAAATTAATCCCGCTCAATACGGACACGCCTCCGAGTCGTTTGCTCACATGCTGAAGCGAGATACCTTCGCGCAACTTGCCTGCTTCCTCATGTTTAGTACCATCTGCTTCACAACCAGTTTTACGCTTCCCCCATTTCACAGTACATCACATCCGCTCAGGTGCCCGGACGCCGAGCAAATAGAGACTGCGGACAATACGTTCAGCTGTGCACTTGGTTAGATTCACCCGGAACGGCCGTACTTCAGCGGGGGCGTCAGCGATCCGTTCGGCGTGATAGAAACGGTTGAATGCCTGAGCCAGATCAATTGCATACTTGGCAATCACCGAAGGTTCATTGCGCCCAACGGCTTTTTCAAGATATTGCGGATAATCAGCCAATAACTTAAGCAGCGTCCAAGAAGTGTCTCCAACGGTTGCTGCACGATCTGTCACATCATTAAACTCTGTATCATTTGAGGAAGTCACTTGGCTATTTTCATTATCATTGTTCGCATCCTTCACCTTGGCAAGTACACTGTTAATCCGCGCATAGGTGTACTGCACATAAGGTCCGGTCTCCCCTTCGAAACTAACTGCACTTTCCAAAGAGAAATCCACATCATTCAGCCGGTTATTGCGCAAATCACCAAAAACAATCGCTCCTACACCTACGGCTTCCGCAACGTCCTGCGCGTTGTCCAGATGGGGATTCTTCTCTTCAATGATCTGTAAAGCCCGAGCAACCGCTTCATCCAGCACTTCCTGCAAAAAGACGACTTTACCGCGCCGGGTGGACATCTTCCGCCCTTCAAATCGCATCAATCCGAACGGAATATGCTCACAGTTCGCAGCCCACTCATATCCCATGCGGGACAGTACGGCAAACACCTGTTTGAAATGCAGCTTTTGCTCTCCCCCAACGACATATAACAGCTTATCTGCCTTCATCACATCATGACGATAAACGGCTGTGGCCAAATCCCTTGTCGGATAGATCGTTGTTCCGTCCTTTTTAATAATCAGGCAAGGCGGCATATTCTCTTCCTCCAGACGCACGACTAGCGCTCCGTCGCTCTCTTCCAGCAGACCCTTGGTTTTGAGATCTTCCACAACGGCTCCCATCTTGTCATTATAAAAACTCTCACCGAGAGTATGATCAAATTGTACATTCAGACGTTCATACATTCGGTCAAATTCCTTCATGCTCACCTCAACAAAGAACGCCCATAACCGTCTGGCCTCTTCATCTCCCTGTTCCAGTTTGCGGAACCACTCACGTGCCTCGGTCTCCAGGGTTGGGTCATTCTCCGCTTCGTCGTGGAACCGTACATAGAGTTCAAGGGAAGTACGGATAGGTTCTGCCTGAAGCGCTTCATCGTTACCCCAGCGTTTGTAGGCAGCAATTTGTTTACCAAACTGGGTTCCCCAGTCTCCAAGATGATTAACACTCACCGGGACATATCCCGCTTCACTGTATAACCGATATAGCGCTGCACCAATAACCGTTGAACGAAGATGTCCAATACCGAACGGTTTCGCGATGTTGGGAGATGACATATCAATTAATACACGTGCATCCTCGCCGATCTTGAGCTTACCGAACGAAGGTTGGTTCACCCATTCCAGTAATTCCGAAGACCACTTTTCCCGGTTAAACTGGATATTCACATAAGGCCCTGCTGCTACAGCTGTAAAGTCTGCTGTCTTCAGTTCGCCGGCAATCTCCGCAGCAATCGCAGCAGGTGCTTTCTTCCGTGATTTGGCGAGTACAAAACAAGGGAATGCTGCATCCCCAAGCTCCGGTTGTGGGGGGATTTCCAAAAGCTTGAGAACCTCTTCTTCCTCCAGCCCCGTAAGAGGAGCAAGATGTGCTGCCGCTTGTTTCATTAACATAATAAACACTCCTTTATCTGATATGGATTAACAACATATAAAATAAAAAAGCTCTCGTCTCTATAAAAGAGACGAGAGCTGATCTGACAGTTCCCGCGGTACCACTCTAGGTGAACAACCTCGTACGGCCATATGTTATATGGCGCCCGAAGCTGCTCCGCTTGGTGCGAATAACGGCCGCATGCCGGATTACCCTCAAGAAGATGCTTCGTCTTTCACTCCAAAAAGCATCACTTCGGATAACCATCTCACGGGTGCGGTTCACACAGGTCATGTCATACCGGCTTTCACCTGCTCCGGCTCGCTGTTAAGCATGATTCTGGTTACTCTCCCGATCACGGATATTCATCGTTTCAATTCATTGCCATCATTATACATATCGCTTCTGACTTTGGCAACCTGCGGGAAACATTCTCCGATGAAGGCAGCTCCGCTTCTATCATCCTGTTCTGTAAGCATCCCATATGCGGTGCATGCTTTCACGTGCTCCTCATCGCAAAAATCCCCTCCTGATTGCACCGTATCCGCACATCTGGTTTGATGTACTCTGCGTTGATTTCAAGAGGGGATTGCGCCATTCATATTCAAATCCATTGGGCCGCTCATTCATGCATCTATTTAAGCTACTGCTGCCATCAAACGGCAAGCTTCTGCACATTTACGGCAAGCTTCGGCGCATGCCTGACAGTGATCGTGTTCATGTTTGCTGCATTCTGCTGCACATGCTTCGCAAGCTTTTACGCAAAGTTCGCAAATTTCAGCGATAAAATCACTTCCACGCGTCATGGCTTGAGCAGCGAAACCACAGATTTCGGCACATTCGCGGTCCAGTCGGATACAGTCACGAAGCATCGCCAGATCGTATTCTTTCAAGCTGGATATGTAACATACATTGCAAGCATTCATGCACTCCAGGCAAGCATCAATACATTGTTGATATTGTTGTTGTGTCATTTAAAGTTACCTCCCAGGCAAAGTTTGCTATGCTTCTTAATACCCAGTTCGGAGGAACCTTGAATCATCAAGCCTGATTTATGGATTCCATTTCCAGTAATTGATGACGAATAACAGACTGGTCAAAATGCTCACCTATGAACACAGCCACGTTGGGCACGTCTCCCTGAGGCGTGATTTTCATATAGTCCGATTCCCGATATGCATACTGAAACCAGAAGCGGCTAGCTGTATCACTAAAGGAGAGAATGCCCTTGGCTCGGTAAACATCCCGCGGCAATCCAGCTATAAACCGCTCAAAAGCTTCGCTGTTCACCGGTTGGTTGAAATAGTGCGTATATACCATAACATGCTCATGTGATGCGTGCGGGGTGTGATGTTCATGATGATGTTCATGGTGATGTTTATGACTATGACCACAACCATGCTCTGAACATGCCTCAGTATGGACGTGCTCTGTCGCAGCCTCTTGATGATCCGATTCAGCTGCAGCCTGATAGGCATGCACTCCATCGCCGCTTTGAAGGAGCAAATCCATGTCGACTTCACATCTCACGGCTTGAATAACCGGGGCAAAACCGTTCCACTTCGTGAGCAGCTGCTGCAGATCACTTATTTCCTGTTCACCAACCCGGTCTGTTTTGTTCAGAATCAGTACCGAGGCACAGCGAATCTGCTCCTGCATCAGCTTGAACGTCTGGCCCTTCTGCTCTTGGTACAAGCCAGACAGATGTGCTGCATCCACAACGGTAATCAGACTTTTCAGCTCAAGACGCATGTACAGGGACGTCTCTGTCACGGCATCTAGAATTTCCATCGGGTTGGCTGCTCCCGTCGCTTCAATGACAATGACATCCGGCGACTCCTCCTGCACAAGATCAGCAAGCTGAAGTCCCAGGTCTCCTCGAACCGTACAACAGATGCAGCCCCCGAGCATTTCGGTCATGGGTACTTCAGCATCTACCACCTGACCATCGAGGTTTACCTCACCAAGCTCGTTCATGACTACTGCAGGACGCAAGCCTGCTTGCTGCCAATGTTCAATCAACTGCACAAGAAGCGTCGTTTTTCCGCTCCCCAAAAAACCTGACAATATATATACGGGTACAGACTTTTCTTTTTCACTCGTTACACTCATTGCTATACACCTCTCTGGCTGACCATTGTGTGAAACATACTAGTTTTATATCTTGCGAGTGTACACCATCCTGCATTCAATGTGCAATATGGAGCAATTCTTTCCGGCCGCGCATTGCCTGAAACTGCCGAATGGTCTATGCTATGAGAAAATATGGATTAGGAGGGTGTCTCATGACCAACTCAGTGGAACAACATCGTCAAGAAGCACCGGACAAGGTCTCTTGCATGATTGTCACCGTATCCGATACCCGCACCAAGGACACGGATACCAGTGGACAACTCATGCATCAACTGCTGAGCGAGGCAGGATATGAAATAGCCGAATATATCATTACGCCAGACGAAACCGAGCGTATCCGCACCATTCTGCAGGATGCAGCCGTACGGGATGATATTGAAGCCGTACTGCTCAGTGGGGGTACCGGAATTGCTCCCAGAGATACAACATATGAAGCCGTATCCTCCCTGCTTGACAAGGAACTGCCCGGCTTTGGTGAAATCTTTCGTTTCCTCAGTTATACCGAGGATATCGGTTCAGCTGCGATTCTGAGCAGAGCCGTAGCCGGAACGATTGGACGTACGGCTGTTTTCTCCATGCCGGGCTCCAAAGGTGCAGTCAAGCTGGCAATGGAAAAAATCATTATTCCAGAGCTGCGGCATGTGATGCGCGAAATATACAAACCCGTCTGAATCATCAGACGGGTTTGTTATTTTTTATCCATTTATTTAATTCATCCCATGAATGAACAACTAAGTTTGACGATGCTGCTGCTTCTCCTGCCTTTGGGATCAGTTCAACTGATTCAGCACATGCTGAAACACTTGGGTTACCTTTTCTTCATAAATGTCCTTCTCTCCACCTGAAGCGGTGTATACAAGGGACACATACCCTTTGCTTCGAATCGTTGTTTGGCCAAGTGCATTTTCAATCACTGCCTGCTCGTCAGAAATCCCGTACATTTCTTTCATTCGTGCGGTTCGTGTGTCCGGATCACCAAAAATGTGAACCTTCACAATATGTCGGCCGCTGCCATTCAGCAGGTACATATAGGAGATTCCACCCTCCCCATCATCTGCGGACATGTTGTTCATTAACTTGATGTCTTTGGCGGCAAAAGCTTTATCCAGCTCCTGTATCAGTGGGCCGTTTAAGCCGTGCCCCTGACTCTTGGCTCTCATGTTGCCCTCTTCCGTCGCTTCCCCACTGTATACCTTTCGCTCCTGCTGAACTGATTCACTTGAACAGGCAATAAGCGCTCCCAAGCATAGTACGATCATAACTCCAGCAAACAAGGACCTCGAACCTCTTTCTACTGCCCACCGCGTTCCTTC
Organism: Paenibacillus sp. P13VS; assembly: GCF_015143645.1. Lineage (NCBI taxonomy): Bacteria > Bacillati > Bacillota > Bacilli > Caryophanales > Paenibacillaceae > Paenibacillus > Paenibacillus sp. P13VS. Next base: position 132,805 of record NZ_WYEV01000002.1, read on the forward strand.
TTTTCCAACACGCATACGTTCCCTTCCTTTCGCACCACTTCTTGCTTCGTGGCAATCTTAGGTAGGATTAGCATGTCTAGGAGAAAAGAATCTTATTCGGTTGGTATGTCTGCCATCGTATTTACCACGGTGCGACCGACCGCGCCACCCTGCAAAATGTTCTCCAGCGTGTGTGGCAGCTGTGCCCAGGTGATCTCCTGAATGCCCAGCTCCAGCGCGCGATCCGGCTTCCAATCCCCGCCAAGGAGGTTCCACAAGCGTTCCCGTCTCTCCATTGGACAATACACTGAATCAATCCCGATTAACTGAATGCCCCGTATGATAAACGGAAATACGGTAGATTCAAACCGGGATCCAGCAGTCAATCCGGATACGGCAACTGCACCTCCATATTGAACCTGTTTCAGGCGTTCGGCCAGTGCCGGGCCTGCGGCAGGATCAACAACCCCTGCCCACAGCTGTTTGCCCATGCTCCCGTAACCAAAATCTTGCCCATGTCTGGTGTAACCCCTGCCTGAAGTAAAGCATCTACCGACAACGCCGCCGTAAAACCAGCTGTACCGATTGCCATCGCTTCCTTCTCGCTGAGACCTGGTGGCAGCGGAACCAGCCACTCGCTCCGTAGACGAGCGTATCTGCTGAAGCCTCCAAAATGAGACACCCCTGGCTCAAAGCCTGTGCTGATCACCCGGTCACCCGGGGCAAATCGTCCACTTACGGACTCTTCTACCATACCTGCCAAGTCGATGCCAGGTACCATGGGATATTCACGAACAACTCCGCCTTTTTCGATTGTAGCGAGTCCATCCTTATAATTGACACTGGAATACTGTACTTGCACAGTCACATCTCCATTCGGCAGATCTTCTTTTTTCAACTGTTCTACCGCTGCCTTAACTCCGCCTTGTTCTTGACTTCGAACGACATATGCCGGAAACGTATTCTCCATGTAAATCCTCTCCTTATGTTTGGTGATTTTTCTGATCTTAAGCTGTACTTCTTCTATCCACTAGCAAATACACGAGCGGTCCAATCAGTGGCACCAATCCTGTTAATGCCCATACACGCGATCTGCGGCTGAACACGGCATCCCTATAGATTGCAATAACGGAGAGCAGTGTCAGCACAACAAAATCAATCGTCATAATATGTACAAAGGAAGATTGCCTGAATGCTTCCATATATACAGCCGGATGGCCTTGAATGAATCCGTAGCATGCCGTACCCAACGTCAACAATAAAAGTATACCATACGTCAGTTTGTGTCCTGCAATCCGCCCAATGATAGATCTGCGACGATAGCCAAAATGAAGCTGTTCCGTTCCCCGTCTACTCCGCTTTGGTGACGACCATGCGAAATAAGGAAGCAGGGCAAAGGCTCCCAAGCCAAAAGACAAGAGCACGAACGGCCAAACAGGCATACGGCTTCCACGCTCATTGGCAGGTGTTTTCAACAGGAGACATGCAAAGATCGCTGGATAAATGCCCAGCCATGAGAACACGGTCATCAACCATGCTTCCTTGCTCTGCAGCGTAATCAGCTCTCTGAACACAGGATCGCTCCCCACCTGCTTTCCAGGCGCCCAAATCCATGCATATGCCAAGAAGGCAAGCCAGATCATTCCCAAGATCCATTTCACGATGAACACCTCCCTCAATGTTTCATCCCCCGAGGCTGCAGGCTTGAAACAGAAAACGTACGATTCTAGAATTGCTCGCGAATTGGATTCTGTCCGTGATGTCCATGTGCCACTCCTTAAGACTATGCAGATCCATAATTTCTGAACGATGTAGAATTTTGACGTCTTTTACCATTTCCCGAGAAATAATGAAGCCATGTCCAATTACATTCTATCTTCAATCCTTAGTATACTGCGACTCCTAGACCATCTGTCATGAAGTTGGACACAGCCGCATGAATTCATAAAACCAAGCCTGCTGCAGTCGATGAACGGCTGTAGAACAAATCTGAAACCAAAAAGGCATAACTCGGTAAATATACCGATTATGCCTTCTTCTGTTCTCATTCCTCTGTAAATTGTACGTGTTCAGCAATCAGCTTCTGCTTCATATTCCATGCGGCCGGACTGATGTTCACACGGTAAATCTCCGGATTGAGTTTACGCAAATACTCTGGCCAGAACAGATCCATCTGTTCACGATGGTATCTGCGGATTTCATCCAGGGTAGGCAGATCATATACTTTCAACCCATTCACAAAGATTGGTTCAAGCATATTTACCGCTTCATAGCGCGTTACGGTCTTTTTGAGATACGGGTGTAGCGGGTTGAACAGCTTGAGCGGCCCGCCCTGAAGCGGCTGTTCTTCTCCAGGATAGCAGATATAGTCTGCAATGGCCTTGCCATGCTTCGGATCAATGATCCGGAATACTTCTTTTTTGCCTGGGGTGGATACCTTCTCGGGGTTGGCCGATATTTTGATCGTTGGCAGCATCGCACCATCCACTTCACGTTCGACCAGTTTGTAAACACCGCCAAGGGATGGCTGATCGGATGCTGTAATCAGCTGTGTACCCACGCCCCATGTATCGATGCGAGCGCCCTGAGCTTTCAGGTTGAAGATCGTGTTCTCATCCAGGTCATTGGACGCCACAATTTTAACGTAATCCAGTCCTGCCTCATCCAGCATTTGACGTGCCTGAATGGACAGGTAGGCAAGGTCACCGCTATCCAGACGGATGGCATTCATTTTCTTGCCCTGGCTTTCGAGCATTTTGGCGGTTTTGATCGCATGAGGTACTCCACTGTTCAGGGTATCAAAGGTATCTACGAGCAAGGTCACCTGATCGGGCAGCACTTTGGCATAGACGTCAAACGCCTCCTGCTCACTCATGAAACTCTGTACCCAAGAGTGGGCATGTGTTCCTGCTGTCGGAATGCCAAAACGTTCTCCTGCCAGCATGTTGGACGTTGCATGGAATCCCGCGACATATGATGCCCGAGCACCCCATATGGCTGCATCAGCTTCCTGAGCCCGCCTGGTTCCGAATTCTAGCAGCGTGTCCTGACTCGCCACCTGTTTGATCCGCGACGCCTTCGTTGCAATCAACGTCTGATAGTTCATGAAGTTAAGTATTGCCGTCTCCACCAGTTGGGTCTCCATAATGGAGCCTTCTACCCGAATGAGCGGTTCATCAGGGAAAACGAGCGCACCTTCCTTCATGGAATGAATTGTCCCCTGAAATGAAAACTGGAGCAACTCTTCCAGAAAGACCGGATCGTAATTTTCCTCTTGTTTGGATAAATACTTGATGTCTTCCATGGTGAAGCGAAGCTGGCTGATATAGTTCACAATCCGTTCCAATCCGGCGAATACGGCATAACCGTTACCAAAAGGAAGCTTGCGGAAATAGGCTTCAAACACCGCTTTTCGTTTGTGAGTTCCATTCACCCAGTGTGCATACATCATATTAATTTGATATTTATCCGTATGTAAAGCCAGGCTAGTCGTCTGCATTTGTCTCATCCTCTCTGACTTCCGCTCGTTACACAAGTGTATCCTGTGCACTCGGGTCAACATGTGGAGACTCCTTACTTTTGTATCAGAACATGTGTAAGGATACGAGTCTCCGGATTATTTCCTGCTCATCATCATTTTATTAACACCATCGCTGAACCCAGGCTAAGCCCTTGCAAGTACGGTCTCACTGGCCTTAATGACCTGAGCCCCAAGGCTTGATTGAAAATGTCCGAGTGCCCATTCATGTCCCGCCGGGTTGAAGCTGGCAACGGCATCTTCATACACCGTAATGTGAAAACCTTTGTTGTACGCATCCACTGCCGTATGCAGAACGCAAATATCCGTACATACCCCAATCAGTGCAATGTCTGTAATCCCGCGTTCACGCAGCCTGAGTTCCAGGTCTGTACCACAGAATGCGCTGTATCTTGTTTTGTCCATCCACCGAATATCTTCATGACGTTCCTGCATCACCTGTGCCAGACGGCCATATAGCTGCCTTCCCTCAGTCCCTCTAACATTATGCGGTGGGAAAAGAGCCGTTTCCGGATGGTACGGATCACTCTCTTCATGCAGATCAACTGCCATGATGACTTCATGCTTATTATTACAATATGCTTCCGTTATCGCGGCAACTGTCTCCTCAATCTCGATCGCAGGCTGGCCTACAGGCAAGGATCCGTCTACGAAATCACGGGTAAAATCAATCACAATCAGTGCTTTCATCGTCCACACTCCCTTTTGAGAAATAGGTTGGGTTGATCCAGATACACTCCTTAATGATGAACCTTCCGAAATTAAGTATAGATCGACAGACGGGGTACAAGTTCCGTGAAACGATAAAGCTGTGCCGGACGCTGTGAGTACTGGTTGGAGCTTAGCAGGTTCCCTTCTTCGTCTCGCACCTCTTCCACAATCCCTTTTCGACTGCGAGTGGAAGTGATTTTCCGAATGAAGTTTGGTTCTTCAAAATCTGGTACCACACTCTGAATGACCTGGTATAATTCGCTTAACGTAAAATCACGCGGCAGAAACTGTCTTGCAATCGTCGTTTCCAGCATCTGCTGCTGTATGCGGCGATATGCATCCTCAATGATTGTCCGGTGATCAAAGGCAAGCTCCAGCTCCTGCAATGCTTCCTGTATGGTAAACAGGCCTACATCTTCAGCATCATCTGCCGCCTGGCGATGCTCCAGCATCCATTCTTCTACAAGCGCGAAAAATGCATGAGAGATGATCCATCCCCTCGGATCACGCCCGGGTTGACTATATACATTTAGATATTCCAGATGTCCGCCGTCGACACCGGTCTCCTCCATTAGCTCCCGCTTAGCAGCATCATAGATGGACTCATTTTCCTGACAGAATCCACCGGGCAAAGCCCAGCGACCTGCAAAAGGCCAGCCTTTGCGCTTGATCAGCATCACTTTCAGTTCACGAATGGGAAGTGTCTTGGTTACCGTCTTGCGTTCTCTCTTGGTTAAGGTGAACATCACGATATCCGCAGGAACGCCATCGGGGGTACGATATTTCTTGGAACTATAGGCAAGTGCTGCCTGTTCATCGTTCTCTTCATTGACGTGTTCGTAGTTTTCGCTCATGGGCACCACCGACTACTTTCATTTTGATAATCTCATTATGACATAATTATGCCGTTTGTCAACCTTTGGATTCTGTGCTTGGTGTTTTTGATCGTGCTACACGGAATGTGGCTGTTGCCATACATCCCAATGTACCTGATGCATCACGAATTTCCGCTTGAGCGGTGAGGCTCCGTCCGGCTTGGTGCAGCACCGTTGCTGTCACCATTAACTCCCCCTGTTTCATCGGTGCCAGAAAATGCACATTCAGATTGGTCGTCACGCAGCTGTCCACGGCCATTGCTGCAGTGGCTACCATCCCCATCGCTTGATCCATCAGGGAAGTAAGCACTCCGCCGTGAATAATCCCCATCGAATTCGTATGATGTTCGCCAGCCGTTAATGCGATCTGTACTTCCTTTTCATTTCCTTTGATATAACGACAACCCAGGAACCCCCAGAATCGTTCACTGCCCTCTTCGACCATTTTATCCAAAATATCCATTTTCCATTTCCCCTTTGTTGCACATTAATGTTATCGACTAAGTTGTCTATAATTTTTATTGCACCTGTAATTCTGCTGCGGACTCTCGGATGCTATCTCCTTCATACCGTTGGTCATTACTAATAAGCCTGCTCTTGCCAGCCTGGTCTTATTCCTGTTAGGCGTTCGTCAACCGTACACGCACAAAAGAACCCCACTGCGTGGAGCTCTTCGAAATGTATTTCAAGATCGATTGTGTTAGCTCCCTCTTCCTATAAGTCAAAAAAGGCACGGACCGCGTCCGCACCCTTCTTGTCCATTAACCGCAGTTGGTCGGAGGTGAATCCGTGCCTGCCTCCACATTCACTTTTTCGGAAACGGTATCCCGAATGACAGAGATGACAAGTTGAAGCAGGTAGTTGATATCGCTTTGGCTCTGCTGGAACTCGGTTACCAATGGGATGCTGTCCAGTTCATCCTGCAATTCTTCAATTTCCTGTTCAATTTTGCTGACCATCTCAGCATTTTTGAAGCTTTCGAAGGCAACGATCTCCTTCTGTTTCTTCTTGATTGTTGCAATCAATTGCTGGATACGCTCATGATCGCGAATTTTGGACTCAGCCTGTTGGAAATGTCTTACTTCCTCGCTTGTGCCGAGCATATCAGCCAATTCTTTGGCTTTTCCCATAATGTCGTCGCGTATGACCAGATTGCGCGTATCGTAGGTAGGCATTCCATAATGGTTGTACTGCACTTCTTCTTCCTGCGCCACTGAAATCGCTCCATTTCTATGAGATATTATAAGATGAATGTTTATTTTCGCATCAGCCGCTCCGATTACATTGCCATCTTTCAATCGCTGTTACCCCCGGATTTTCTGAACTAATTTTCATAGGGTAAAATCCGGTTGTAAAGGCGAACGCTACGCTTTTCCAGATTGGCACTGCACTCTCCACTACGTGCAAACCCAACATTCATCTTATTCGGTTGTGTTGAGTATTACTGATTAGCGGCTACCGGCTCGGTAAGCAGGTTGCCACGGATATAAAAAGTCATCGGATCGGTAATTTCCACGTTCACAAAAGTACCAATCAATTCTTTGGGTCCTTCGAAATGTACCAGCTTATTACTGCGTGTACGTCCTGCCAGGACGTTGGAATTCCGCTTGCTCTCACCCTCGACGAGCACTTCAACGATCTTGCCACGCTGCTGTTCATTGCTTCTGTGGCTGTATTCGTTGATGGTTTCATTCAGGCGTTTCAAACGTTCCTTCTTCACTTCCATCGGCACGTTATCCTCCATCACCGCAGCAGGCGTACCTTCGCGAGGAGAATAGATAAAGGTATAAGCAAAGTCATACCCTACTTCGCGCACCAGTGACAACGTGTCTTCGAACTGCTCATCTGTCTCACCTGGGAAACCCACGATAATGTCCGTGGTCAGAACGACATTAGGGATCGCTCTCTTAATCTTATCCGCCAGCTGGAGATAGTGTTCACGGCTGTACTTACGGCTCATGCGCTTCAACACTTCCGTGCTACCAGACTGTACTGGCAAGTGGATATGTTCCACCAGGTTTCCGCCCTTGGCAAGCACCTCAATCAGTCGATCATCGAAATCACGAGGGTGACTGGTTGTAAACCGCACACGCGGAATGTCGATTTTGCGAATATCGTCCATCAGGTCACCGAAGCTGTATTTCAGATCCGTAAAATCCTTGCCATAAGCATTCACGTTCTGCCCCAGCAATGTGATTTCCTTGAATCCCTGTCTTGCCAGCTCACGAACCTCGGCGATTACATCTTCCGGTCTGCGACTGCGCTCTTTCCCCCGTGTAAATGGAACGATGCAATATGTACAGAATTTGTCACAGCCATACATGATATTCACCCAGCCGCGCATGCCTTCACGTTTCTTCGGCAGGTTCTCGATAATGTCGCCTTCCTTGGACCAAACCTCAACAACCATTTCCTTGCTGAAGAGTGCTTCCTGAATCAGATGTGGCAATCGGTGAACGTTATGCGTACCAAAGATCATATCCACAAAGCCATGCTTTTGCATGATCCGGTTCACGACACCTTCTTCCTGAGACATGCACCCGCATACGCCAAGCAGCAGTCCTGGACGCTCCGTTTTCAGCGTTTTGAGGTGACCCAGCTCACCAAACACCTTATCTTCCGCATTTTCACGGATGGCACATGTGTTCAGCAATATAATGTCCGCTTCTTTGCGGTCCTCGGTTGCCTGATAACCCATGGATTCCAGGAGTCCCTTAATGGTCTCGGAATCATGCTCGTTCATCTGACAGCCGTACGTGTATACGATATAGTGTTTGCCTTTACCAATCGTTTTCAGTTCATCCGGCACTGCATTCTCATAGAGCACCTGAACGTCTTCCTTGCCCCGTTGTTTCTCCTGACGATGATTAGGCTCCGACTTGATGTTGATCTCACGGCCCCGAATTCGAATCTTTTTGCTGAATTCATCTTGCGAAATTACTTTGGCATCGGAGAAATCAAAATACTGGGAGTAATCCTTTTTTGAGTCTTTAGCCATTTCCTTCGGTCACTCCTTACAGCCTCTATTAATAAAAGTTTCAAGTTCTTAAGACAACACGCTGCATCAGGCAGTTGTATATACGTTCGATATGAGCAGCAACCTCTACAAAAAAAGTCACCATCTCATATTTCTAACTTCGTTATCTCTCTTGGATTCTTATCGATTTCATGCAATATGCACCAAAAGAGCATTACATCAAATTATAACATGAACTGGGCTGTAATTCCACATTCCAAGCCGCCATTGATTTAACTATCCTACCATACAAACTCTGCGTCATACGTGACACAAAATACACAAAAACCCGAGCACAACCCCCTTCGCTGTGTAAAACAGCTTACCAGGATGTACTCAGGTTTTTTTAAGTTACACCAACCGAAGAAAACTCAGTTGAATGTCGGTTCATTTGATTAGTCGATGATTTCAGCAGTGTCGCCGTTACGAGCGCCAGCAGCATTTGCTTCATCTGTGTCAATATGCATGTCCAATGCGAAAGAGTCAGATACACGAGCCAGTACATTTTCAAGTACCAGTCCACGATCTCCGCCAAGGCGAACTTTCAGCATTTGTTTGTCTTCGATACCCCATTTAGCAGCATCGGAAGTATGGAAGTGGATATGACGGGCAGCAACGATAACACCTTTATCAATCGTAACTTCACCAGCTGGGCCTTTGATCGTGATGCCAGGTGTACCTTCAATGCTTCCGGACTCGCGAACAGGTGCCTTAACGCCAATGGCGAAAGAGTCTGTCATCGAGATTTCCAGTTGTGTCTCAGGACGCACAGGTCCAAGGATACGCACTTTATCAAACTGTCCTTTGGAACCGATAACTGCTACTGTTTCGTTCGCAGCATATTGACCAGGTTGGGACAGAGGTTTAAACTCAGTCAATTCGTAGCCTTTACCAAACAAAATTTCAACGTGCTCTTGGGATACATGAATGTGACGGGCAGATACGCCCACTGGTACTGTTTTACTCATCGTGAATTTCACTCCTTGTTTATCTGTGGCCTACGATTAGGCTCTTAACAATCCAATGGTATTATACCCCTTTTTGACGTGAAATGAAAACGAACTGCTGAAAATTCATGAAATACACTTATTTCACTATCAATAATATCCTTATTCTGTAAAACAATCTGTAGTGAATGCAGTGCTCTCGCTGTAGTAATTGGTGTTTATTACAAATTCCCCTCAGGCAGATGTTTCCCAAGATAACTCATGGCATTATCCCACAACCAGCCGCGTACCAGCTTCTCGTCGTAATGTTGGAGAAGGTTTTCGATCAGCCTCGGGTACTGGCCAGTGTGTTCAAGATCTTGAATGTATGTGGGTATGCCATCAAAATCCGAGCCCATCATCAGGTGCTGCTCCCCGCCAAGCGAACAGATCTGTTCAATATGAGGCAGCAAATGTTCGATTCTAACTTCTCCCTCCTGCTTCACAAACCATGGAACAAACGTTAACCCAATTCGCCCTTCCCGTGCAATGATCGCCCGGATCTGGTCATCCTTCAGATTACGCACATTTGGACAAACCGTATAGCTATTGGAATGCGAAGCAATAAACGGACGCTCACTCAGCTCAGCCAGTTCCCAGAATCCCTTCTCCGTGAGATGTGACACATCCAGCAGCATGCCAATCCGGTTACAAAGACGGACCAGCTCCCTGCCCCTCTCGGTCAATCCTGCTCCGCGCTTCTCCAACACACCATCAGCTGCCCAGTTGGCATAATTCCAGGTGAGCCCTACTATCCTTACTCCCATTTGGTAACATAGCTCTAGATAAAACAGGTTCCCCTCGAGTCCGTCTACACCTTCCAGCGTCAACAGCCCCCAAGGATTTGACGTTTGACCGACCTCACCAACCTGTTCCCGCCATAATAATTGGTTTACGCCCCCAAGCCGTTCAGGGCTCTTCTCCACACGTGTGCGATATACTTCCAGCTGACCAACCACATGTTCAAACTTGCCCCTACCGAGCACTTTAGGCAAATAAATGGCAAATGCCTGCAGAGCCACATTCCCTTGCATCATCCGCTCCAGATTGACATCCAGTGCGGCACCATCCTCGAAGGACAGTTCAGATTGCATTAACATTTTGCTGAGCGCATCGCAGTGAAAATCGGCTACATTCCACTTGGTCATGATTAACCCTCCCTATGTAAACCCTAATTCGTATTAAACCTATAGACAGAATGCAAAAAAACCTGTCTACTCTGTAAACAGGTTCAATGCATGATCACATGTATTATCTGGGCTCCACAATCAGCTTAATGGCCGTTCGATCCTCACCGTCTATCACAATGTCTGTAAAAGCTGGAATACAAATCAAGTCAACTCCGCTTGGTGCTACAAATCCCCGGGCTATCGCTACCGCTTTAATGGCTTGGTTCAGTGCTCCCGCTCCAATGGCCTGCAGTTCAGCATTTCCACGTTCACGAAGAACTCCTGCAAGTGCGCCGGCTACGGAATTGGGATTGGACTTTGCTGAAACTTTTAATACTTCCATGGTAAGTACCTCCCTGGGAATGTTGAATGTTTGTTTCCACTTACTAGATGTTATTCGCGGGAGGTAAAAAAATTCCTTCTTTTTAGACGGGTTTCCTTGCAAAATGGGACAATACCCCTATTCCATGCGCCACTCATCTTCCATCAGTCGGATTTTTTCAATTTTCGTTGCTGCACCTGTGGACTCGTCAATTTCAACGAATACACCGTGGAAATGCCACTTGCCGTCATCAACTACAAAGCGTACCGGCAGCTGGGTGTAAAATTTCCGCAGCACCGCTTCACGCTCCATACCGAGTATACCGTCACGCGGCCCAACCATGCCTGCATCCGTCAAGTATGCTGTCCCACCCGGTAAAATACGGTCATCGTTGCTTTGTACATGTGTATGTGTGCCTACTACCAGTGACGCACGCCCATCCAGATGCCAGCCCATGGCAATTTTCTCGGATGTCGCCTCGGCATGCATATCAACCAAAATGCATTTATGATCCCGGCGCAATTCATCCACAATCTCATCCGCAACGCGGAATGGGCAATCAAGTGCAGGTAAAAACGTACGACCCTGCAAATTCACGATCGCCAGCTCCTTGCCTTCACCCTTGACCACCGTGTATCCTCTGCCTGGTGTTCCTGGTGGAAAGTTGGCAGGTCGGATCATGCGTGGTTCGTCATCTATAAAATCAAAAATGTCCTTATTGTCCCAAGTATGGTTGCCAAGCGTAATCCCGTGCACACCCCAGTTGAAAAATTCGTTGGCAATAGCCCCCGTGATTCCACGGCCAGCTGCTGCATTTTCCCCATTTACAATAACCACATGTGGTTTATATTTCGTCTTCAGATATGGCAAGTTCTCCTTCAAAGCCTTACGTCCAACATTACCCACAATATCACCGATAAACAGCACTTTCATTGCATTGCCTCCTTAATTCCCCGCAAGCTTAACTTGGTATAACCAGCATCAAGCCTTTGCGGGTATCCCTAACCCATTAGTTCGTCCAATCAAGCCCATTACCGGGCTTTCAACAGGAAAAGTGGCCCACTACAGCGGCCACTTTTCCGTAAAGCTCTATTTAGCGTATTCAACCGCCCGGGTTTCCCGGATGACGGTGACTTTGATATGACCCGGATAATCGAGTTCATTCTCGATCATCTTCGTGATGTCACGTGCGAGACGGAATGCTTCCGCATCGTCGATTTTCTCAGGCTGCACCATAACGCGAACTTCGCGTCCAGCTTGAATGGCATACGATTTCTCGACACCTTCGAACGATTCCGAAATCTCTTCCAGTTTCTCCAGTCGCTTGATATACGTTTCCAGTGTTTCGCGGCGAGCACCCGGTCTTGCTGCAGACAGTGCATCTGCTGCACCAACCAGCATGGCAATGACCGAAGTTGCTTCGCAATCCCCGTGATGGGACGCGATACTGTTGATTACTACCGGATGTTCTTTGTATTTCTTCGCCAGCTCCACGCCGATTTCAACGTGTGATCCTTCCACTTCGTGATCCAGCGCTTTACCGATGTCATGCAGTAGACCTGCACGTCTTGCAAGTGTAACGTCTTCTCCGAGTTCGCCAGCCATCAGTCCAGCCAGATAAGCGACTTCCATCGAATGCTTCAAGACGTTCTGACCGTAACTTGTACGGAACTTCAACCGGCCCAGTATTTTGATCAGATCCGGATGCAGACCATGTACACCCACTTCAAAGGTAGCTTGCTCACCATATTCACGGATGCGCTCGTCCACTTCTTTGCGGGATTTCTCCACCATCTCTTCAATGCGTGCCGGGTGAATGCGTCCGTCAGCTACCAATTTCTCGAGGGCAGTACGGGCAATCTCACGACGGATCGGGTCAAAGCCCGACAGAATAACTGCTTCTGGCGTATCATCGATAATAAGGTCAATCCCCGTAAGGGTTTCAAGTGCACGGATGTTACGTCCTTCACGACCGATAATCCGGCCTTTCATTTCTTCGTTAGGCAAAGTGACAACAGATACGGTTGTCTCTGCCACATGGTCAGCCGCACAACGCTGAATGGCAAGGGTAATAATTTCGCGGGATTTCTTGTCCGCTTCTTCCTTCGCCTGCTGTTCAATGTCCTTGATCATTTGAGCCGTCTCATGACGAACTTCCTGTTCTACGTTGGACAGTATGATACTGCGTGCATCTTCCATGGTGAGGTTGGAAATACGCTCCAGCTCCGTCACCTGATTTTTGTAGATCATTTCGATCTGCTGCTGTGTCTCATCAATACGTTTCTCTTTGTTGGCCACTTGCTCTTCTTTACGTTCGAGTGATTCCATCTTTTTATCCAGCGACTCTTCTTTTTGCAACAATCGTCTTTCTTGTCGTTGAATTTCGTTCCGACGTTCACGAGTGTCTTTTTCAGCTTCGGCCCGAATGCGATGAATCTCATCCTTTGCTTCCAGCACCGTCTCTTTCTTCTGTGCTTCTGCCTCTTTCTTCGCGTTCTCAACAATCTGTACGGCAGCTTGTTCCGCACTGGAGATTTTAGCCTCTGCAAGAGATTTGCGAATAAAATATCCGACTCCGAACCCAATAACGAGCGCGGCCACAACGAGAACGATCGTGATTGCAGGATTCATACTGTTCACCTCCTCGTTGGTTCCTCCAAGGCACTCCTTGGGTCAATTTGCTGTTTTCAAGCTTACATATGTTTGGGAATAACGATACCTACGGCGATCCCCCGCCGATTTTCATTTCAAGTGTACATGTTACCACGTACTATTCGCCGCCTTCAGCGAATCCATAATCATGAAGGGTAAATCCTAAGAAACCGAAACCGCTTTTTTGGAAGGAAAAAGGGTTGTCCATTTCTTACAGACTCATGTCCATTTTAGTATTTGACGAAAGAAATTGTCAAGAGAATGCAGTACACTGTGTAGTCTCTGTTAATCCCATGGTAACAACTCGTCATCTTCAGAATCTTCGGCTTCATCTTCTTCAATTAAACAATTCACAACCTTACGTACCATATCCATAGGAAATCCACGTCTCATCAAGAAGGGAAGCGTTTTGCGTTTCTTCTCTGCAATGTCCCCTTTGACTTGGTTCCATTTCTTCCGCCCTGCGGTCAAAGCTGTCTCAAACTCCACATCCGCATCGACGCCTTCAAGCGCTTCAACGATGAGCTCATTGGCAATGCCCTTTTGACGAAGCTCTTGCCTTATCCACAGTTTTCCCTTCCTCTGGCCTGTCATACGCTGCCTTGTCCATTCCTTCGCAAACCCTTCATCGTCCACAAGCTTCTCCTGCTCAAGCCGGTCCAGCACTTCTTCAATTAATGGTGCTGCAAACTCTTTCTGACGAAGTCGCTGGCTTAATTCATGCCTTGTACGCTGTTTGTGCTCTAAGTAACGTAATGCCTGAACATAGGTTTGCTGCCGCTCATCCGCTACTATGATCTCTTCGAGATCTTTCTTCACAAATGTGTTGCCCCGGGTCATTCTATATTTGATCATTACATCTTCCAGAACCGTAATCGAGTACATACCGAACGTGATCCGGTACCGGGCCTGCCTGCTTTTTGTTCGTTCTACCCGTGTAATCGTAAGTTCTTCGTTATCCGGGAATTGGGAGATCCCCTCCAGTTCTGCTGTTTCGTACAAATCATCATCATGTTGATCCATTCAGGTCTCTCCCTCCTTTTTGTTTTGTTCAACTCTTTATCTTTCTGATTATGAAGTACCTATCTACTTAAAGAAAACTGCGACCAAAATGCAAAAAGCCGGGATTCCCACCCGGCACCAGCTCACTCAATAAATGTGCTAACAGCTCCTGTCCAATGGACAGGAGCTGTTAGACAGCGCGAGATCACGCGCCGTCTCCCTAGCAGGATCGAATCAATTCATCCCAATCCGGGAAGTCCAGTAAATGAACGCCTTCTGGGGCCTCCCAGCCAGGAAGAATTACTCGTTAATCTCAAACAATTCTTGTTCTTCTGCTTCTTCTTTTTGTTGATCTTCGCTCGTTGGAGCTGGAACTACTGTCGTCAGATTGCTCGCTTCACGAATTTTTTGCTCGATCACTTGAGCGATCTCTTTATGTTCTTTCATAAACTGCTTCGCATTTTCGCGACCTTGACCCAGGCGTTCGCCTTCATAGGAATACCAAGCACCGCTTTTATTAACGATATCGAGTTCTGTACCAATATCAATGATACTACCCTCTCTGGAGATACCTTCACCGTACATGATATCTACTTCTGCTTGTTTGAACGGTGGTGCAACTTTATTTTTGACAACCTTCACACGAGTACGGTTCCCGATGATGTCATTACCTGATTTAATACTCTCAATACGGCGAACATCCAAACGAACTGTAGAGTAGAATTTCAGGGCACGTCCACCAGGTGTTGTCTCAGGGTTACCAAACATTACGCCAACTTTTTCACGAAGCTGGTTGATAAAGATGGCAATGGTTTTGGATTTGCTGATTGCACCAGACAATTTACGCAACGCCTGAGACATCAGACGTGCTTGCAAACCAACGTGGGAATCCCCCATTTCGCCTTCGATCTCAGCTTTTGGTACCAAGGCAGCAACAGAGTCAACAACGATAATGTCAACAGCACCACTGCGCACAAGTGCTTCTGCAATTTCCAATGCTTGTTCGCCCGTATCCGGCTGGGACAAAAGCAATTCATCAATGTTAACACCCAGTTTACTAGCATACGTTGGATCAAGTGCATGCTCGGCATCGATAAATGCAGCTTGTCCACCGACTTTTTGCACTTCAGCAATCGCATGCAATGCTACAGTTGTTTTACCTGAAGATTCAGGTCCATATATTTCAACAATCCGGCCTTTAGGCAAGCCGCCTGTTCCAAGTGCTATATCCAGAGCCAAGGATCCGCTGGGTATGATTTCCACTTGCATGTGAGTTGACTCACCCAGTTTCATGATAGATCCTTTACCAAATTGCTTCTCTATTTGACGGAGCGCCATATCAAGCGCGGCACGACGGTCTGACAATATGCTCACACCCTTTACTGTTTATAAGATAATGATACCTTGTTTTAACACGTTTGCCAAGCTTTTTTTCGAACATACATTCGTTTTTTTTTGTAAGGCCGAGGCGCCTCTTCCTGGGCAAAACTTGCAATGAAACAGAAAAAAGAACCGCAAACAAGGCTAAATGCCTAATTCTACGGTTCTTCCGTCTGCTATGATTATACTTGATTACCGCTTTAAAAGCAATTCAAGGTATACCTAGTCCATCGCGACGAGTTTGCGCCATAAGCGGTATAAAATAGCCTTGGTCGAACGGATGCGGACCGTCTCCCGATTACCATTGATACGCAATTCGTGAATCTCCGTCTCTTTTCCCCGCTCAGCAAGAGCGATAAAAACCAGACCTGGAGGCTTACGCTCAGAGTAACCTGGACCTGCTACTCCTGTAACGGCCAGACCAAAATCGGAATCCCCTATCATGCGTACCTGCTCAGCCAATACTTTAGCAACTTCAGGGCTTACAGCCCCGGGAGCATCTTCCCCCTCCAGATAGTCATGAGGAACATTCAGCAGCTTTTCCTTGATCTCGTTGGAATAACATACGATTCCGCCTTTGAGCATGGAAGCACTGCCTGGAATCGAAGTCAGACTCTGCATGACAAGCCCTCCTGTACAGCTCTCAGCGGCGCTCAGGGTCAGACCCATATCAGCCATCATGGTTACAATTGTGTACTCTATAGGCACATCCTCGTTCGCGTAGAGGTGTTCAGGCAACCGTTCCCGAATGAGTACCTCCATGGCATCCAGCTTTTGCTTGGCCTCATTCTCACTCGGCGCCTTCGTGGACACCCGTACCGTTACTTCTCCTTCACTTGCATAAGGTGCAATCGTAGGGTCGGTTTGGCTATCAATCAGGTCGAGCAGACGGTCTTCCAATGCCGACTCACCGATCCCGGCAAATTTCAGCATTTTCGAATAAATTGGCATCTCTTTCGTAAGAACATGCTGGAACAACCAAGGTTTGACCTCCTGCTCAAACATGGGGATCAGTTCTTTCGGTGGCCCAGGCATGACAATATAATGCTTCCCGTTATCTGAGATGGCATTACCCGCAGCAAGGCCGGTTTCATTAGCCAGCGGGGTCCCTCCTTCAACCACGATGGCTTGACGCCGGTTATTCTCCGTCATCTCCACATTGCGATCCCTGAAGAAGCTTTCGATTTTATCCATGGCCATCCGATCAATATGTAGGCTGCGTCCCAACACTGCTGCTATGGCATCCTTGGTTAGATCATCCTGCGTAGGTCCGATACCGCCTGAGAACAAAATGACGTCAGCACGCCCTTGGGCAATTCGAATAGCTTCACTTAGACGATTCAGATTGTCCCCTACTACAGTTTGAAAATAAACATCAATCCCGATAGCAGCCAATTCACGGGATAAATATCTGGCATTCGTATTTACGATCTGTCCGAGCAGCAACTCTGTTCCGACTGCGATAATTTCTGCCTTCATTCAGCATCCTCCTGTATACAATGTGAGTGATCAAAGGGCAATAGGATGTTTTCCTATTGCCCTTTGCGCAAGCTGTCCTTCATAAATTACCCGTTTTACCTTAAACTTTTACGCTTTTGATAAATTAAGCAAATTTTTGTTTTTGATGAAATAATCAATGCCGGACCAAATCGTAATGATCGCTGCCGCCCAAACGGCTATAACATCAACATGTACGCCCGTATAAGAGAACGGGAAGTTGTTAAGCAGAAGCAAAACGATGGCTACGATCTGTATTACGGTTTTCAGTTTGCCCCAGCTGCTGGCCGCCACAACCGATCCATCCAGCAGAGCAATTTGGCGAAGGCCGGTCACCGCAAACTCCCGGCTGATAATGACAACAGCGATCCATGAATCCAGCTTACCCATCTCAACAAGTGAAATGAGTACTGCAGTCACTAACAGCTTGTCAGCCAGCGGATCGAGCAGCTTGCCCAAATTGGTGACCATATTGTTTTTCCGTGCCAGGTATCCATCAATTCCATCCGTACTGGCTGCAATGATAAAGATAATAGCAGCGATCAGCTGATTATACGGAAGCGAAAAACTTCCAATCTGCATAGGCTCCGGATAAAATGGAAAGTCCACGAGCAGAAACACCATTAAAAAAGGGATTAAGCAAATTCGTGCAAGCGTAATCCGGTTGGGTAAATTCACAAGACGCCCTCCCTCTTATCCTCCAATACTTCAAACAATCATCTTAATCCCGTATCCATCATTCGGAAGGTGAACATGTAAAATGCACTGAGTACACCACGGATCTCATATGTAAAAACGCAAAAAATAAAGTCAACCGTTCAAACGCAAAATCGTTTAAAACGTTCCGGCGACCTCCAAAAGATGTACTGCTTTTCACAAAGTCAGCAAAACGATGATGACTGGGCTTTATGCTTGATTGCTAGCAATGCACACTTAGTATAATATACGCCAATTGCAGTGTCAAAACACGTTTTTCACAACAAAAATGGACGTAACAAACTTATTTGAAATTGGTATATTGCAAATCAAGAGGCAGATTGGCACCATTCAAAAGCTGCATAACCGCTTGCAAATCATTTTTACTCTTACCAGTTACCCGGAGCTGGTCCCCTTGAATCTGGCTCTTCACTTTCATTTTGGAATCACGAATCAGAATATTGATCTTTTTGGCGACATCCTGGTCAATCCCCTGTTTAAAACTCAGACGCTGGCGCACTGTCCCGGATGAAGCTGGCTCCACTTTGCCATAGTCAATGTTCTTGAGCGGCAGATTCCGCTTGGCCATTTTGGATTGAAGTACATCAATGACAGCCTTAAGTTTGGTCTCATCGTCGGATACGATTGTCAATGCATCCTTATCCAGCTTCAAGCTGCTTTTGCTGCCTTTAAAATCGTAACGTGTGCTGATTTCCTTTTCGGTCTGTGTAACGGCATTCGTTAATTCCTGCAAGTCCATTTTGGACACGATGTCGAACGAATTTTCTGAGCTCAATCTGGTCACCCTTTCAATTAATCATTTGTTCTGTGTAACATTATAGAGGATTCGCCCCGGAAAAGTCTAATTTTGAGGGGTAAACAAACGAAAAAGCATTTTCAGCCACCGCTTTTGCAGTAACCAAAAATGCTTTAACGCACAGCAATCTAATATCGGCTGCGGTTGGGCTGTCTGAACATGTCGAGCACACCCAGAACGACGTGCGCAAGTCCGAAGCCCAAAATTCCGTAACCCCAAGCGCTTGGAGTCAAATAATAACCCAGGAGGCTGACAATGATTCCTAAACCTGTGACGATCCAGCTGACTGTCATAGCCATCCACCTCGCTTTACCGAAAGTTAACTGCTAGTGAAGACAACCTTATTGTCCCCCGCAGTTAAAGCCCTTATTCGCCGCTTGTGGCAGAGCCTTCGGTTCCTGCATCGGAGCCTTCGACAGAGTTCGCATTCGTTCCGGACGACGCGCCTGTGCTTTCATCTCCCAATTGGAGACGAATCCGGTTCGTGGCCTTACCATCTGTTACGACTTGCCCACCAACTTCAATGGTCGTAGCCGCAGCATATCCAGACTTAATGTACAAGCCGGTACTATCCAGATCAAACGACATACTGTCTCCATCGGCTGTCATACCAAATTGCAGTTTTTCCCCACTTGAATTTTCACCTTTATACACTTCCAGCCAGCTCTGACCTGAAGCATTAATGGTAACCTTAACCGGTTTACCTGCACTTCCGTTTACTTTGAAATTTGTAATATTACCGGATTTACCATCTTCAGCAACCGTTACAGTCCCAGCATTATCTGCAGGCTCTTGGTCTTCGGTGTCATCCGGGGTTTGTTCGTCCGTCTGACCTTCGGTACCCTCACCAGTCACGTCGGTACCCCCACCATTGCCGCCTGCTTCTCCTTCTGGCTGACCGGTTTCTTGTCCTCCAGATTCGTTATCCGGTGGAGTGGACGCTTGACCGTTATCCGTCGTCTCATCCGGTTGATCATTCGGCGTTTGCTCACTATCTGTAATTTTGGTTTGATCCACGCCTTGTGTATCCGCGTCATCCCTGTTCATGACCACATACACGTACAGCAAGGCAACAATCAGAATCGGAAATGTCCACATTAATGCTACAGACATCCATCGATTGCTGCGCTCCACAGGTCGACTCGACCGTTTTTGAATCACGGGCTCCATGGTTGCTTCCGTTTCCTCTGCCGGTACATCTTTCTTGTGTCCCTCCAGCAGCTCATCAGGGTTTAGTCCCACCGTCTCCGCATAGGTTTTAATGAAAGCTCGCACGTAGAAGCTGCCAGGAAGCACTTTATAGTCCCCAGCCTCTATTGCTTCCAAGTACCTCTTGCGAATTTTAGTCATTTCCTGTACATCGTCGAGACTCATCCCTTTTTGCAGCCGGGCCTCTCTTAACTGCTGACCCAGTTCAGACATGCTATCTCCTCCTTATGTTTATCTTTTTCTCTTTGGTTGTTGCTATCTATTCCATGATTCCGTACGGAGCATTACAGTTCGTCGGTGTAACTGGCCGTAAACGTATCATAAATAATTTCCTCATTCGGATTGTTGCGAAGTTCAATAATGATATCAAAATCGTTATAGTCATATTCTGATTCCTGCACAAAAATATCAGGATGCTCAATGACCTTGGTACTCGGCATCGTCATAATGTCCTGCAACAGATTATAATGCCGTTCACTGGAACGAATCGTACTTACAATACCATCAATGATGAAGACATTGTTTGGGTTCATTTCATCCTCGGAGAGTTGGCTTCTTATCGTTTGACGAAGCAAAGTAGACGAAACAAACGTCCATCGTTTCATCGCGCACACGCTACCGGCGATAATGGATTCCGTTTTTCCGACACGAGGCATGCCCCGAAGGCCAATCACCTGATTGCCTTCCCTTTTAAATACTTCACCCAAAAAGTCCACGAGTAACCCAAGTTCGTCCCGTGTGAAACGAAAAGTTTTGCGATCGTCCGAGTCGCGGTCAATGTAACGGCCATGACGCACAGCCAAGATGTCGACCAATTTGGGTTGGCGCAGAGCGGAAACCGTAATGCTGTTCACCTTTGCAAGCATTTCACCCAGCAAACGAATCTTCTCATCGTCGTCGGATTCGAGCAGCATTCCTCTTGTTTTGCCTTCAACACCATTAATGGTCAATATATTTACTTCAAGCATCCCCAGCATGGAGGCAATGTCCCCCAACAAACCGGGTCTGTTCTTATGTATTTTATATTCCATATACCATTGTTTAGATTCCATTTAAACACCCCGTAATGCAATATTCCACATTGTTCGACAGCAACAGATCGTGCCCGAAGGACACCGAACTGAGACATCTTCTAAAAATGGGTCACGTTAATGATATATAAAAAGAAAATGAATTACAAGAACAGGTCTGTAATCATTAGAGAAAAGCCCCCTTGCGGGAGCTTTCCATCGGTGAATCTTATGCGTTTTGTTTGGCCAATTTGACCATCAGGCGCGCAATCGTACGACGCTCTTCAGCATCGCCGACATCCCATATTTCCTTCAATGCCCGGTTGGAATGGTTCGCTGGATCCACTTTCTCATCCAGAAAGTCACCAATCTCATACGCAAGTTTGTTGATGGTGTCTTCACTCATGCCCATCTTCTCTGCTTGCTGTACGCGATCACCCAAGAACTTTTTCCATGTGTCAAAACTGCTGAGCACCGTTTTTTCTGTTGACATGATAAATCCTCCTTAGCTGTCGCATGAGATTTAAAATCAACAGTTGTAATATGTGCCTATCGAGCAATTAATATTCAGGATAAATCATCCAGCAGCCGAGACGTGCCAAGCCGTTATTTTTCAAGTAAGCCAGCCGCCATTCGGGCTAATGATCTGGCCGTTAATATAACCGGATTCCGGCAGCGCGAGAAAATAAACAAGGGAGGAAATTTCATCTGGCTGCGCAAGTCTCCCGGCTGGAATTTCCTCCTCCAGCATTTTCAGTTCATCCTGATCCAGATGATTCAGCATGGAGGTCTGAACGGCTCCGGGGGCAACTGCATTTACAGTAACACCGGAAGGTGCAAGCTCTTTCGCAAGAGCTTTTGTAAAGGCATTTACGCCCCCTTTCGTGGTGGAGTACAGTACCTCACATGATGCACCTGATAATCCCCAGATGGAGGATACGTTAATGATTCGTCCGTATCGCTGTGAAATCATGTGAGGCATCATGATCTGAGTACACAAAAATGTGCCTTTCAAGTTAATGGCCATTACTTCATCCCATATTTCATCCGTTACGTCGGACAACAACCCATAATGCGATATGCCTGCGTTATTTACCAAAATGTCAGGCAATAATCCATGAGACTCCAATTTCTCACGCATACGCTCAATCTGTTCCCGGCTGCGGAGATCCGCTGACACCGTCATGACTTTGCCGCTGCCCTTTTCCATGCACCTTCTGGCTGCTTCATTGGCTGCCTCATGGGATTTCATATAGTGAATAACCACGTTCATACCGACCATTGCAAATCGTTCTGCAATAGCCGCTCCTATACCTCCGCTTGCTCCAGTAACCAGTACTGTCATGTCTCCAATCGGCTTCATTTGTCCTGTTCCCCTCTCCATATTACGGACTCACGACAAGCGATACAGCCAGCTGTTCCCAGCGAATATGCTCTTCCAGTCTGCGATTTACTTCTTCGAGTGTGATGGATTCATAGATCGGAATCATGTTGAAGAAATCACCGCCACGGAACTGCTCACGTGTAAATTCATGAGCAATATTCTCCGGTGAATTAAGCATGCGCAGATATCCCCCGATTTTCTTTTTGCGTGCGCGCTCAAAGTCCGAAGCTTCGAATCCCTTTTTTACAATAACATCAACTTCTTCCCGTATGCGGGCCAGCAATAGATCCGGGTCTTTCGTATCACCACCAACAACCGAGAATGCATACTGCGGCGAACTAATGTATTCGTGTCCGAAGCTATCCGAGATGAGATCCTCATCATACAGTTTTTGAAATAGGGCCGTGCTAGCGCCAAACAAAAGATCCAGCATTAACTTGGTCGTCATATCACGCCGGAGCAGGTCTTCCCCCGAGAATCCAACTTCCGTTTCCTTAAAGCCAAACAGACACTTGGGCAACGAAACCGCGAGTCGTGCTTCTCTCCTGGACTCCACAACCCCAGCAGGCTCCTGTTCAAATATCCGTTTGATTTCACCTTGAGGTTCGTAGTTTTTCTCTGCCTGGTTCGAACGAACCATATCCATGACTTCTTGAGGCTCTACTCCACCTACAACAAATAAAAGCATATTGCTTGGATGATAAAACGTATTGTAACACGTATACAGCGTCTCTTTAGTTATCGTGCCGATCGATTCTACCGTTCCCGCAATATCGATATGGACGGGGTGTTTCTGGTACATTGCTTCAATCAATCCAAAATAGACACGCCAGTCCGGATTATCGGCATACATATTAATTTCTTGTGCAATAATGCCTTTTTCCTTGTCCACATTCTGGTCTGTAAAATAAGGATTTTGCACAAAGTTGACTAATGTTTGTATATTTTCATTCACATGTTCTGTCGCAGAAAATAAATATACGGTCTGGTCAAAACTCGTAAATGCATTGGCAGATGCCCCATTGGATGCAAAAGTTGCAAAAATATCACCTGTTGGTTCCTCAAACATTTTATGTTCCAGAAAATGAGCGATACCGTCGGGAACCTGAACTTCTTCCTGACCTTTCACCTGAAAATGATTGTCTACAGAGCCGTATTTGGTTGCAAACGTGGCAAACGTTTTTTGGAATCCGGGTTTAGGCAATACATAGACATGAAGCCCATTATCCATGACTTCGTAATACAGCGTTTCCTGCAAATGTTCGTAATGTATGCTCTCCACCAGTTATTCCCCCTTCTCATCCCGCAAGAAGTAGATCGTGTCCAGACGGAATTGCTCTGCCGCCTCACGAACGTTTTCTTTGCTGATTTGCTCAACCTGAGCGAGCAGCTCGTCAGCGGTCCGCTCCTTACCCGATAACTGACGATTGAAGTCGTACGCAATCATCTCAAAAGCGGAATCCTGCATTTCTTTGAGCAGATTGCGGATCATCGCTTTGGTCTGGGACATTTCCAGATCACTAATATTTCCGTTTTTCATTTCATCTAACTGCTGCTTGATGATCGTCACGGCTTTTTCATAGTTGGGGATTTCAATTCCGGATTGGATCGTTGCGATGCCTTTATGTCCGTCATACCGGGAGGAAGCATAGTACGCCAGACTCTCCTTTTCACGAACATTAACGAACAATTTGGAATGCGGATATCCTCCAAGAATACCGTTGTACATTAATGCTGCTGCATACTGCGAGTCGCCATACGTAATGGATGTGCGAAGTCCCATATTCAGTTTACCTTGGTTAACATTTAGTCGTTCAACGACCGTCTCCACTTCTTTGTCACCGCGAACGGCCTGGTTGGTCTCATAGTTAGAAGAATGGGTACGATTTACATTGAAGTGTTTTTGAACTAGACTCTCCACTTCTTCGAGCGTTGTATCGCCTACAACATACAGATCCATGCTGGCCTGCTGCAGCCACGTCTGATAAGCGGTCGTTAGCACATCGGGTTCAATTCCCGGCAGATCCTGACGTTTCCCTAATGGATGCAAGCGGTACGGCTCATTTTTACACATTTCCTCGATACAGCGTTCTGCCGCATAACGCATTTTATCATTAACAACAGACTCCAGCTGTTTGCGGACGGTCTCACGTTCTGAATGCACATAGGTCCTTCTGAAATGCCCATCTTCCATTGCCGGACGGGTAAGTACCTCCCCCAAAAATGCAAAGGAACGATCCAAAAGCTGTTCATCCCCACCTACAAAGGAATCATTAATTGTGTCCATCCTGAACTGTACAATCTGATAGTCTCCACGCTTGTAAACGTCAAAACCAAATCCAGCTCCATACAAATGCTCCAACTGTTCACGAAACTCCGTTGTTTCAGGATAAGACTGGGTACCACGACGTAGCACAAATGGCGTAAGCGCTACTTTGGTGACCGTTTCTTCCTGCAGCGGGACTCCTGCATACAACGAAATGGCAAAAGTCTTGAAACGTTTAGTGGGCAATACATGGATACGAAACTCCTTTTGACTGCCCCGTTCAAATCCTGATGTATTCAAATGTCAAAACCCCTTTACGGCGTCATTTGTTAGGCAATATTTCAGTAACTCTCAAGTGCAACAACCATTTTAACCCATGCAAAAGGCAAGAAGCAACCGAAGACGCCTCTTCTGGTTGCTTCCAACATCATCACATACAAAAGATATGCTGACCGATTGTTTTCACCTGAGGACGGGTCCAGATCCACTTGGAAGTAGCCGTCTTGGGATTGAAGTAATACAGGCAGCCACCGGATGGGTCCCAGCCATTCATTGCCTGCTCAACCGCTTTACGGGCCTGAGCATTGGGTTCCAGATAGATCTGCCCGTCAGCTACAGCGGTAAATGCACCAGGCTGGAAAATGACACCGGATGGTGTATTTGGAAATTCCGGTGATCTGACACGATTCAATATAACTGCAGCTACGGCTACCTGACCTTCGAAAGGTTCACCCCGGGATTCACCATATACTGCATTGGCCATAATCTTAATTTCATTTTCGGTAAGGCCCATGGAATTGGCAGAACCCATGTTGTCCTGCTCTTTGTTTGCATTATCGGTTTTGTCCGTACCCTGGCCTGACGACTCCTTGTGCAGTGGAGGCTCGGTTGGGGACCATTGTTTAGTTGCATTGTACAATCTCAGTTTGGTTTTAGCACCAACCACGCCATCCGCTTTCATACCGAATTCAGACTGAAACCACTTTACGGATTTTAGCGTGCTGCTGCCAAAGTTACTATCGATTTTACCATTGTAAAAACCTAAGTACTTCAGTCTGCCTTGTAGCTCGTATACATCCTGCCCATAACTTCCATATTGCACGGTGTTGCTGCTGAAGGTGGGAATCGACTTCTCTTCCACCTGGGAAGGATTTGGTTTGGATTCTTGGGTTGCCGAATGGTCAGGGAGCAAATAACGAATTCCCAATGCAGACATCAGCAAGATCGCAGTGAAAAGCCATATGTTCATTTTTCGCATCGACTGTGCTCTACCTTTCTCTTGTGGGATTAACAGAATCGCTAACGTTATTATGACAAGCCTGCTTGCTTCCTATGCACCAAATCATCCGATCTTTGGACAACATGGCAAAACCTCAACGACCATCAACAACAAAAAAAGCCCCCAACTTATTGTCAGGGGCTTGCATAGATACAATTCTTAGTCGTACTTAAGAACTTATTTTGTTTTGTTGATATTGTTCCAGCGAAATTAGAACCTCCCTAGGCTTACTGCCCTCATACGGGCCAATAACGCCACGTGCCTCCATGGAGTCGATCAGACGTGCGGCGCGAGTATAACCCACACGCATGCGCCGCTGAAGCAAGGATACGGAAGCTTGCTTCGCTTCCAATATAATTTGTACAGCCTGCTCGTACAGTTCATCCTGTACTTCATCTGCCGCTTGAACGGAGTCATCGACTTCAGGAACAAGTGATTCATCGTACTGGGCTTCGCCTTGTCCACGCACATAATTAACAATATTCTCAACTTCTTCATCACTCATGAAGGCTCCCTGCACCCGTACAGGCTTGGAAGCGCCCATTGGCATAAACAGCATATCGCCGCGACCCAGCAGTTTCTCGGCTCCTCCCATATCTAAGATCGTCCGGGAGTCCACCTGTGATGACACACCGAATGCGATCCGGGAAGGGATATTGGCTTTGATGACACCTGTAATGACATCTACGGAAGGCCGCTGCGTGGCGATGATGAGATGGATTCCGGCTGCACGCGCCATTTGCGCAAGACGGGCAATGGCATCTTCCACATCCCCGGCTGCAACCATCATCAGATCCGCAAGCTCGTCCACTATAACAACGATATATGGCAACACGGCTGCCGGATTATCCTTCATCAGGTTGTTGTAACCTTCGACGTTCCGTGTACCCGATTTGGAGAACAGCTCATACCTTTTTTCCATCTCGACCACTATCTTTTTGAGGGCCAGCGAGGCTCTCTTGGGATCCGTAACTACCGGAGCCATTAGATGAGGAATGCCATTGTATACATTAAGCTCAACCATTTTCGGATCGACCATCAGAAATTTAACTTCGTCCGGTTTCGCTTTGTACAGAATACTTGTGATAATCCCGTTAATACATACCGATTTACCAGAACCCGTAGCACCTGCAACAAGCAAATGGGGCATACGGGCAAGGTTGCCTATGATGGTCTGACCAGAAATATCCCGTCCAAATGCAATCGTCACTTTGGATTCTGCATCCTGAAACGTAGATGTTTCCATAACCTCACGCATCGTTACAACGGAAACTTCACCGTTAGGCACTTCGATACCGATTGCTGATTTACCCGGAATCGGTGCTTCCATCCGAATATCCTTGGCCGCTAATGCCAGTGCAATATCATCCGTCAAACTTACAATTCGGCTAACTTTTACACCTATATCCGGCTGAATCTCATAACGCGTAACAGCTGGTCCTCTAACCACTTCAAGGACTTTCGCCCGCACACCGAAGCTTTCCAGTGTGGCTTCAAGCTTCCGGGCCGTTTGCATATAATCTTTTTGATCTCCGCCCTTACCGCCGTTATTAGGCTTCGCAAGCAAACGGAACGAAGGCAGTTTATATGGCTTCGGAGGTGGTGGAGGCGGTTTAACAGGCTCCATCTCCTGCCCCTCAACACTTTCGCCGTTCATCACCGAAGATGAATCATTTACCCCACCAGATTGTCCTTCCGGGCTGTTCTCCATTTCACTCAGGTCATCAGCACCCGCCTCGTTTACAGGCCAATCCGCTCCATCTACCAGTTCATCACTAATTTTGATCGGAATGTCGTCATCCTGACTGGAATCTGAAATGTCATCAGGAAACGGGTACGCATCGTCCAAATCGTCATCCTTCAGATGATCCTCGGATCTGACGTGTTCGAAGAAATCACGAATAATCGGAGCTGAACTGGTTTTCGGTGCAGCAGTCCTTTCAGTAGAGGCTGGAACATCTGAGACAAATGCTGGCTCTTCATTCCATGATTCTGCGAAATGATCCGGCTCAGCGCGGTATAACACTTGCTCTGCCGGTGGCTGCTCTTGCTCCATCTCTCGGTCTGATTTGGTTGTCTCCCGATCCGCACCCCACTTACCAAACAATTGAAAGAAAATGGGTGCTTTCCGCTTGGGAAGATGCATCTCTTCCAAGTCATCCTCTTCATCGTCTTCGATATCCTCCGGAATAGGAACCACTTTACGTGCTGCTCCACCTTTTTTTCCCGAGGATGCTGCAGCAGATCGTGCGGATGGCCTGGACTCCAGCTTTTTGTAGATCGAACTGCCGGCATCCCATACCTTGGTTCTGAATATACGCACCAGATCGACATAGGACAGATTCGTAATCAGCATAAAACTGATAATAAACATCACGATCATGATCAAACGCGCGCCTAGACTGCCGAACAACCACAGAAACAGAGCAAACTGAGCAGCCCCAATGTAGCCGCCACTTATGTCCTTATTCAACATGGAATCACGTTCACCTGGGGCAGGTTGAAGCAGTTCGGTTTGCATATCATTATGTACTTGTGTAATAACCGCTCCAGGCTCGAGCGCACCCACAGGGATGAGCTTCTGATGCATTGCAGATACGGTACTCATCAACGTTAACGCAAACACCAGAAGAACAAGTCCCGTCTTGCGAGTAGTCCAACCGCTTGGCCACTTTCGATGAATCATAACCATCAATCCGTAGTAGATCCCAACCAGCGGAATGGCAAAATAGAACTTCCCTAGCATTAATCCGAACATTTTGGATAGTGAACGTCCTACGGTTGCTTCTCCGGATAGAGCGATAACCGCCAGCGTAATGAGCACAATACCATAGATTTCATATTTTAAAACGCCGCTGAACGCAGCGCCTTTTTTCTTCTTCTTTTTTCTTCTGGCCAAAATCAGGTCACCCCCAGAAGAATATTATACCATACAAATATAATCCGTACATATGTTCTTTTCTTGCCCTATTTGTCTTTTTTCGTCATGTTATGTTGGTCCCGGGTTACCGGAAAGAGGAACTTTGGAGCCAGGCATATTAGCAGGATCAAGGTACGCTTCCAGCGGGCAGTCAAGCAAACGCACGATAACTGCTTCGCTCTCACTAACCGGTCTGATCTGCATCAATAAACCGTTAATCTTGACTTCACGCGTATCCTCCCCTTCATTCCACATCCCCGACCAGAGATGTTCCGGCGGCATTACAGTATACATGGTCATTGCGTAAGCCCTCCTGCCTGCAGGGTCTGTCTCTTGTCTCCGATAAGTTTGTTCAGTTGAGCAATGGCTTGTCCAATGCCGCCAACCGCATCCATTAATCCGTATTTGACTGCATCTGCACTCCCCACGGCGGTACCGATATCCCGGTTCAATTCCCCTGTCTTAAACATGAGTTCTTTGAACATGTCCTCCGAAATATTCGAGTGCGTGGTGACAAAGCGAACAACCCGTTCCTGCATTTTCTCCATATATTCGAATGTTTGAGGTACCCCAATGACCAGTCCATTCATTCGGATGGGATGAATCGTCATTGTTGCACTTCCGGCAATCAATGAATAGGTGGAAGCTACTGCAATTGGAACCCCAATGCTGTGTCCTCCCCCAATAACAACGGTAACGGTAGGCTTGCTCAGAGAAGCTATCATCTCGGCAATGGCCAACCCTGCCTCTACGTCTCCTCCCACGGTGTTCAGAATGATCAGGATGCCTTCAATCCGGGAATTCTGTTCAGCAGCAACCAATTGCGGGATAATATGCTCATACTTCGTTGTTTTATTTTGCGGAGGCAGAATCAAGTGACCTTCAACCTGTCCAATAATCGTCATACAGAAAATATTGGACTCTCCTGCAGGTGACTGAGTCTGTCCGAACTGCTGGATGGCCTCAGTAACGGGAGCCAATCCTTTGTCATCTTGGGCAGGTATGCCCGGTGTCTCTGTCTCGGGTTGATTCGACTTGGATGTCTGTTTGCCATTCATATACTCACTCATTAGATTAATCCCCTTCCCCATAACCATTTTAATGTATTCCTTAGTATGGGGAATTTTCCAGCCTACTTATACCCAACAACCTGCCAAATATCTCTCACATCCTCCATGAATGTAATCCGAAAAAAACAAAAAAAGCCCCTGATCTACGAGGAACCGTCCAATATTACTCGTAGATCAGGGGCGACTGTGTGCCTGAATATATAATTTTAATGTATTTTAAACTTCCATGATAATCGGCAAAATCATCGGTCTGCGACGAGTTTGCTCATACAGGAAGCGTCCCAGTGCGTCTTTTACATTCGTTTTGAGTGAAGCCCATTCGTTTACGTTCTCACTCATCAACTTTTGCAGAGTGCTGCTGACAATACGGTTGGCTTCATCAAGCAATCCTTCGGATTCCCGTACGTATACAAATCCACGGGAGATGATATCCGGACCGGATACAATTTTACCATCCTGTTTGCTCAGGGTAACTACAACGACAAGAATACCATCTTGGGATAACAGTTTGCGATCACGCAATACGATGTTACCTACATCGCCTACACCCAATCCGTCGATCAGTACGTTGCCTGCAGTAACTTTACCTGCCTTGCGTGCTGCTCCGCCTTGAATCTCAACCACTTCACCGATATCCGTGATGAAGATATTATCAGGGTCGATACCTACAGATTCAGCAAGAACGGCATGGCGGCGCTGCATACGGAACTCCCCGTGAATTGGCAGGAAGAATTTAGGTTTCATCAGGTTAAGCATCAGCTTGAGCTCTTCCTGGCTACCGTGTCCGGATACGTGTACACCGCTGTTCGCACCACTGTAATGAACATTAGCTCCGAGACGGAACAGTTCATCAATGGTACGGCCCACATACTTCTCATTACCTGGTACCGGTGTTGCTGCGATAATAACGGTGTCTCCAGGAAGAATGTCTACTTTACGATGAGTAGAACGAGCCATCCGAGTCAATGCGGACATTGGCTCGCCTTGACTTCCTGTGCAGAGAATAACAACTCGGTCAGCTGCCATTTTACCTACTTCTTCAGGTTCAATGATCATGCCGTCCGGAATATCCAGATAGCCCAAATCCGAAGCAATACCTACAACATTCACCATACTGCGTCCAATGACAGCCACTTTGCGGCCAGTTACTTCTGCTGCGTTAATGACCTGTTGAATCCGGTGTACGTTGGAAGCAAAGGTAGCCACAACAACGCGCTGGCTCGCTTTACGGAAGATATCTTCTAGAACGATACCCACATTTTTCTCGGAAGGCGTAAAGCCTGGTTTCTCGGCATTGGTACTGTCAGACAAAAGCGCAAGTACGCCATTCGTACCGATCTGTGCCATACGTTGAAGATCCGCATATTGACCATTTACTGGTGTGTGGTCGAATTTGAAGTCACCTGTGTGAACTACAGCACCTTCTGGTGTTTCAACACATACACCAACGGAATCCGGAATACTATGGTTAGTAGCAAAGAATGTTGCTTTCAATACTGATCCAAGTTGGATCTCGGAATCAGCATCAATCAGAATGCGTTTGGTTTCACCCAGCAAATTGGCTTCTTTCAGCTTGTTTTCCACCAGTCCGAGTGTAAGCTTCGTTCCGTATACAGGAACGTTAAGGTGTTTCAGAACATACGGCAATCCACCGATATGATCTTCGTGACCGTGAGTCAAAATGATACCTCTTACTTTGTCACGATTCTCAGTCAGGTACGAAATGTCAGGAATGACAATGTCGATTCCAAGCATATCTTCTTCAGGGAATTTAAGGCCAGCATCTACGACTACAATGTCGT
This sequence comes from Paenibacillus sp. P13VS, assembly GCF_015143645.1. Taxonomy (NCBI): domain Bacteria; kingdom Bacillati; phylum Bacillota; class Bacilli; order Caryophanales; family Paenibacillaceae; genus Paenibacillus; species Paenibacillus sp. P13VS. The sequence continues at coordinate 164,385 of NZ_WYEV01000002.1, forward strand.
TAGCGTATTGGATAACATACATATTTTTACCAATCTCGCCTACGCCGCCCAGTGCAAAAATCATCAGTTTATCGTTATTATTTTTCTTAGACAAATGAATCTGAACCTCCTATGGTAGTTGGACGTCGTACCTTATTATTTTATTTATTGTAAGTTAAAAAAGTAATCTCCACATGACAAACCAATAGATAGGCATGTATGCAAAAGAACACCTTTATTCACGATATTTGGAAGAAGTTCTTCGAAGCAATTCCCCTTCACCAACAAGTTGGATTTGAAATCATTCCTTCTTAGCCGTTCCTTCCCTTTTCACCGCAAAGCCACATCTCGAAACGATGTCGCTTTCAATTTCAAAAAAATACCGCACCCAGTCACTTGACATCATTATACATGATTAAAAACAAAAAAAACAAGTCACTCTGTCGTTGAGCACTAGGTTTCCCTTTATCAGCAAGGTTGAAACAACCCAAAAAAGCGAAAAAAGAACCGCTTCTTCTTTCGCAGAAGAGCGGTTCCTGTCTGATTAAAATAGGTTACCAAGATTAATAATTTCAAGTCTTGTGACTGCTATTCATTAAACAAGGCACGGATAAAGCCCTGCTCGTCTTCGGTTGGGGCAATGAGCGGCAGACGTACAGAACCCACATTCATCCCACGTAACGTCAGTGCATATTTCACTGCAACCGGGTTCGGCAAAGGCTGAGGACACTCAAACAAACCTTTGAACACCGGGAAAAGCTTCTGATGCAATTTCGTTGCATTTTGAGTGTCTCCGCCGACAAAGGAATCAATCATCTGCTTCATCTCTGAACCAACCACATGGCTCGCGACGCTAACAATGCCGTAAGCCCCCACTGTGATTGCTGGTAAGCCTGACGCATCGTCTCCCGTATATACTTTAAAGTGATCGGGTGCACCTGCAGCGACGAGTGTCACATGCTCCAACGAAGCACATTCTTTCGTAGCCACGATATTCGGTATCTGAGCCAGTCGAAGCGTTGTAGCAGCAGACAAACAGGCTGAGGTACGCCCTGGGACGTTATATAGCATCACGGGCAGTTTGGTTGAGCTCGCGATGGCTTCGAAATGTTGGAACATGCCTTCCTGGCTTGGTTTGTTGTAATAAGGAACGACCAAAAGGACCCCATCCACGCCGACACGTTCAGCTTCTTGAGTCAGATGGATCGAATGGGCAGTATTGTTAGACCCTGTTCCGGCAATGATTTTGCATCTTCCTGCAGCATGCTTAACTGCAAACTCAAAAAGCTGCACCTTCTCACTGTCGCTAAGTGTAGGAGATTCACCGGTTGTACCGGACACCACAAGTGCTTCAGATTTTTGATCTGCAATTAAATAGTCTATTAGCCTTGCAGTTTCCTCCCAATGAATCTCCCCCTGTTCGTTGAACGGAGTGACCATTGCTGTAATCAATCTTCCAAAGTCCAATTCGATTTCCTCCTTCAAAACAGGTCTGGCTCCGATCGCTTCTAAATTACAGATGAAGTTCGAATGAGGTATGAAGCGCCCTCAGGGCCTGAACCATATCTTCTTTTTTTACAAGTACCCAGATGGTTGTGTTCGAATCTGCCGATTGCAAAATCTGAATGTCAGCCAGTGTTAACGATTCAACGATTCTTGCCATGATGCCAGGCACACCGTTAATTCCACCGCCGATCACCGAAACTTTGGCACAGCCGGACAGACTTTGAGGTTTAAGACCAATCTCTTGCAATACTTGAATTGCTTTTTCAGAGTCACTGTCAAATACCGTATAGACGACTCCTGAAGGGGTAACATTAATAAAATCAACACTAATCGAATTTTCAGCCATGGTTTTGAAGACTTTCAGCTGCAGCCGGTCTGCGCCTCCAGGTACATCTACTGTGATTTGGGTCACATTGCTAACGTAAGCAATACCCGTCACATAACGATCTACTATGCCTGTCTGCACATCCTGGAAGCCTTCCGGATGGGTAACAAGGGTTCCTTCGCTGTCTGCAAAAGTGGAACGCACGCGCACAGGAATCTGGGATTGCATTGCAATTTCAACTGCTCGGGGGTGAATAACCTTGGCCCCGTGATGCGCCATATTACAGATCTCCGCATAACTCACCACAGTTAACGGACGTGCATCCTCTACAATTCGCGGATCGGCAGTCAAAATGCCGTTTACATCCGTGTAGATATCCACCATCTCCGCATGAAGAGCAGCCCCCAATGCCGTTGCTGATGTATCACTACCCCCACGACCTAAAGTGGTAAAGTCCCCGCTCTCTGTCTGCCCTTGGAAACCCGTAACAATAACAACACGATTCTTTTGAAGTTCCTCCAGCACACGAACAGGACGGACATCCAAAATCCGGGCATTCCCGAAATTGTCGTCCGTCACAAAGCCTGCCTGCGCACCAGTCAGTACAGTGGTGGGGATGTTTTCATGTTCCAGAAGACTGCTGAGCGTTGTAGCTGATATGATTTCACCGCAGCACAGTAATAAATCCTTTTCACGTGCAGACAGCGAATTACCATTTTGTGCTGCCCAGTCGAGCAGTGTATCTGTAGCATAGGGTTCACCCCGGCGGCCCATAGCGGACACAACAATGACAAGACTAAGTCCTGCCTCAAGTTCACGTTTAATATGACGGAGCACGTGCTCTCTCGCCTGAACTGTAGAGAGCGACGTGCCTCCAAATTTCTGTACCATGATACGCATCTTAATTCCTCCATTTGTGTACGCAAGAAGACTGGACACGGTCAAATCAACAAATGGATCAACCCAGGGAGCGTTCCGATGCAATAAATTCAGCAATGATTACGACATTATATGCCGTTTTTCCTCTGTAGATTGCTCAAAGCAATTTACAAACTGAAGCTCGGTTGTACACCGATCACGACATGCATATCTTCATGAACGCATCCCGCTTGCGATCATTTCACTGCAAGCAGGAATGCCCTTCAACGACAGGAACGCGTACACAGAAAGCTGTTAAACTTCCGACATATCGTCCCCCATGATTTTCTTTGTCTACCCTAACCAAGTTCAATTCTTCATGCGTATAACCGTTATCCTGGAACTTCTCCACTGTGAAATCAAACCCGTAAACATTAGTTAAACTTGGTTAATAAACGATTAAGCCTGTGCAGAACGTTCCACAATCATCGGCTGTAACTGTTTACCTTCCAGTGCACTCCAGCATGCTTCCGGAATAAGTTCCATTTTTGCTACTAACGAGTTTGGTTTCTTCACCGGATCATCCTGCCCGAACGGTACAAAGTACATATATTTTGCCACAAGCAGTTTGGCGATGTTCGCGGCATTCAGTCCCAGACCATCATTTGTGGAGATGGCAAGCACGACCGGACGCTGATTCCTCATCTGGGCTTTGGCTGCCATCAGCACAGGGCTATCGGTCATCGCATTAGCCAGCTTACTGGTGGTGTTCCCTGTGCAGGGAGCAATCACGAGCACATCAAGCAATTTGGATGGCCCGAGCGGTTCCGCCTCAACAATTGTAGAAATGATATCATTACCTGTTATATCTTTCAACTGTTTTTGCCAGTTCTGAGCCGTACCAAAGCGTGTATCCGTTGTTAATACCGAATTGGAAATAATTGGAACGACATTTGCACCCTCAGCCACAAACCGGCTAATTACCGGCATAACCTCTTCAAACGTACAATGAGAACCCGTAATCGCATAACCTACCGTTTTACCCTTCCAGTTCATAGTTCAACCTCCCGTGCGTTTTGTTCTTCCAAAAGCAAACGGATCAACACGTCGGCAATGATGCCGCCAGCCGTTTTGGGAGCAACAATGCCGGGGAGGCCTGGCGCTAGAAGCGCTTTGATGCCGCGTTTTTCAGCATATCTGAAATCGCAGCCGCCAGGAGCGGATGCGAGGTCAATAATGACTGCTTTTTGCGGCATTCTGGACAGGATTTGTGCTGTGATTATCATAGTCGGTATCGTATTAAAAAGCAAGTCAACTGCCCCGGTTTGAGCGGCCAAATCCGTTGTCATGAAGGGCTTCCAGCCCATGATGTTAGCCCGGGCCGCATCTTCTTCCCGCCTGATTCCCACCCGTACATTTGCCCCTAGACCCTGGAGCGTTTTCGCCATTGTGAATCCCGTTCGGCCGAGCCCAAGCACAATACATTCCGACCCGTGGATCGTGAAGTCCGTCTCCCGAATCGCCATAGCGACCGCTCCCTCAGCTGTCGGTATCGAGTTGTAGAGCGCAATATCATCACGATCCAATACCTCAATAAGCCGCAATCCGTTATCCACGCACAACTCACGCAAAAATGGCTTTGCCATTCCTGTGAAAACAATACAATGCTCTGGCAATGCCGCTATCTGTTCTTTTTTAAGGAAAATCGGCAAGTCACTGAATGAGGTGCTCACTTTCCCCTGATCATCACATCCAACCACGGGCAGCACCAGCACATCCGCTGATGCCAACACCTCATCCTCCAGCTCATGATGTTCGATCCCCGGAATAGAACGCTCCAGCTTGTCGAAACCGACCACACTCACTGTGGCATCCAGCTCTGCGCATTTTTGAATGACTTCAAGCTGCCGCGCATCTCCGCCCAGGACTACTATCCGGACTCCGGTCAGCATCGGGACGTCACTCCTTTCACCACATGTATGCCTTATCGTATGCAGGGGCCCACAGGGGGGTGAAAACATTTCCTATCTCTTCTTCAAACAAAAAAGGCCTTCCCATATGGGAAGGCCCTTCGTCATTCGTAGCCGTTTATTATTTTCCGGTATGACCGAATCCGCCTTCGCCGCGAACCGTTTCCGAAAGCTCGCTCACTTCGGTTAGTTCAACAGCAGGCACAGTCTGAAACACGATCTGAGCAATGCGTTCACCCCGTACAATAGTGAATGGCTCCTGGCCTAGATTAATCAAAAGCACTTTAACCTCACCCCGGTAATCCGCATCGATGGTACCCGGTGTGTTTAAACAGGTAATGCCATGTTTGAACGCCAGGCCACTGCGTGGGCGAATCTGTGCTTCAAGGCCCGCAGGCATAGCCATAGCCAGACCTGTCGGAATCAGCGTGCGCTGTCCCGGCTGCAGTACAACGTCCTCCTGAAGCGCAGCAACTACATCAAAGCCTGATGCAAGCTCCGACATTTTTTGAGGCAGTTTAATATCTTCATTGCCCGGTAACTTTTGAATTTGAACGTAATGCAACAAAATCATCCCTTCTTAATCCAGCAATGGTGCGATCAGAGGCACCGACCATAGCAAGCGCAAACGGCTCCGCGAACATCAGGTCAAGTACAGCATCGATATCTTCCATCGTTACTTGTTCAATTTTGGCTATCATCTCATCCAGCGTATGGTGTCTGCCCAGCATCAGTTCGTTTTTACCCAAACGATTCATCCGGCTTCCCGTGCTTTCCAAACTGAGAATCAGGCTTCCCTTCAGCTGTTCCTTTCCTTTGCGCAGCTCATCTTCCGTCAGACCGTTAACGGCAAGATCCTGCAGAACCTCTTTGGTCAGATCCAACACTTCTTTCGTTTGTTTCGGTGCAGTACCTGCATATATCGTAAACAGCCCGCTGTCCGCATGAGAACTGTGATAGGAATATACGGAATATGCCAGTCCGCGTTTTTCACGAATTTCCTGGAACAGTCTGGAGCTCATGCCGCCACCAATAGCATTGTTTAATACTACCATGGCAAACTGCAGTGGGTCTCCAATTTTGCAGCCAGGGAACGAAATACAAATGTGGTTCTGTTCCGTTTTCTTCTTGTGAAAGAGCTGCCCGCTCTGGAATTTGGGAACGGTAATCTGTTCGGCCGCACCATGAACGTCAAATGATCCAAAGTGTTTTTCCATCAACTCTATGACACTGACATCAATATTACCTGCAATACTAATCACGGTGTTCTCAATGGTGTAGTGCTCTTTCATATAAGCACGCAGATCGTTCGAACCCATCGCTTTGAGTCGTTCCTCCGTACCCAAAATCGGGTAAGCCAGTGGATGCTCTCCATAAGCAGCCGTAGCCATCAGATCATGCACCATATCATCCGGTGTATCCTCGTACATTGAAATTTCTTCCAGGATGACGTTTTTCTCTTTGATAAGCTCGCCATCATCCATTTTGGAGCGGAAAAACATGTCAGACAATACATCTACAGCGATAGGCAGATGCTCATCCAGTACTTTAGCATAATAACACGTGTATTCTTTTGAAGTGAACGCGTTTACGTTACCACCGATAGCATCAAACTGTTCCGCAATTGCCTTGGCATCGTAACGATCCGTTCCCTTGAACAACATGTGCTCAATAAAATGTGATACTCCATTGTTAACAGGCTGCTCGTTGCGCGATCCTGTCTTGACCCATATACCAAAAGACACGGAACGACAGGTCGGAATCTGTTCCATGACTACCCTGAGGCCATTGCCCAGCTGAATTTTTTTCACGGTTGGCCCTCCTACATCTCTATAATTGCCCTGATCTCCAAAAACGAAATCGACATTTGGTTCCAACTGTTTGATATTAACAAAAAAACGCCGCTCACTCAACCGCTGGAGCTTTTATGCGTTCCGAAGATAACGTCTCACTCACAGTACCAAGAACGAGCCCTTTTGCACGAATCGACTCAATCATACCTTTCAGTGCTCCTGACGAGGATGCCGTAGGATGCATCAAAATTAACGTGCCCGCTTCCACTTTTGCCCCAATTTTATTTACAATGGAAGCTGAACTTGGCTTTCTCCAATCGACGGTGTCCAGTGTCCATAGGACCGTCTGCAACCCCATGCTTGAGGCAATGTCTACCGTTTTCTGATTAAAGTCACCTGACGGGGGAGCAAACCAGCGGTTTTCCACCCCTAGCGTCTCCTTGAGCAGATCCTCTGTCTTGCTTATCTCAAGTCTGGCCCGTTCTGCGCTCAATCGACTCATGTTCGGATGAGAATACGCATGGTTGGACAGTTCATGACCTCGTTTCTGAATCTCTTTGGCGAGCTCGGCATTTTTCTTTAACCAGCTTCCATCCAGAAAAAAGGTCGCCTTCACCTTCTCGGCATCGAGCGTGTCAAGCATCGGGATGATATACTCATTCCCCCAAGCCACATTAATCATAAACGAAACCATCGGTTTTGCCGGATTCCCCCGGTATACCGGATGAGCCCCAAGATCCTTGAGCTGGATTTCCGGTTCAACCTGACGATAAACATATGCAATTTTGGTATTGAGATTGCCACCAAGTGCCTTGCGATACGTGGCTTCCACATCAATCTCCAAGCCGTTATATCCCGGTATCGCCTTCCATACCCTGTCCACTTTGGCGTTGACCGGAGCTACTTTTGTTTCGGCCGCTTTATCCCGGATCGCCGACAACAGAGCATCCTCTCCAGTCGCCTCCTGAAACATATCAAATGCATTTTGTGTCCCCGGGCCATCCCGAATCTCCGTAATGTATGTACGTACACTGCCTACTTGTCCGACCAGTATGACAGCCGCCACACCCGCCAGAACTGCAACCAGCTTTTTGGATTGGTTTTTCACAGTTCCATCCTCCCGCCGTCTTTGTCCCCATCATATGAGGACAAGGGCAAGAATATGAACAAATTCAGGCAGTCTTTCGAAACCCATTACCGTTTCCGATTTTAGGCGTTAAAAAAAGAGCCAGAAATACACATTCTGTCTCTTCATTCAATGGATCTGTAAAAAGTAAGGCAGAGCTTAGGACTGTGCCGGAGCTTCAGCCGTCAATACTGCTTTGCGGGACAAGTTGATGCGACCTTGTTGGTCAATTTCCGTTACTTTAACGGTAATGGAATCACCTACGGCTACAACATCTTCTACTTTGGCAACACGCTCTGTTGACAGTTGTGAGATGTGAACCAGACCCTCTTTGTTCGGCAGAACTTCGACAAATGCACCGAATTTCTCAACACGTTTTACTTTGCCGACATAAATCTCGCCGACCAGCACTTCGCGTACGATTCCTTCGATAATCGATTTTGCCTTATCGTTCATGTCCTGGTTGGAAGAAGCGATAAATACGCGTCCGTCTTGTTCAATATCAATTTTAACACCAGTTTCCTCGATGATTTTATTGATAATTTTACCACCAGCACCGATAACATCACGGATTTTATCCGGATTAATATGCATAGTCGTAATTTTAGGCGCATATTGAGACAGCTGCTCACGCGGTGTTTTCATTACTTCGGTCATTTTGCCCAGGATATGCATACGGCCTTCTTTGGCTTGAGCCAAAGCTTCGGACAAGATTTGACGATCAATACCATCAATTTTAATATCCATCTGGATCGCTGTCACACCTTCAGGTGTTCCTGCCACTTTGAAGTCCATGTCACCCAGGTGATCTTCCATACCTTGAATATCACTAAGAATGGATACATGCTCTCCATCTTTGATCAGACCCATAGCCACCCCTGCAACCGGAGCTTTAATTGGTACACCAGCATCCATCATGGCAAGCGTACTTGCGCAGATACTTGCTTGTGAAGTTGATCCGTTTGATTCCAATACTTCTGATACCAGACGAATGGTGTACGGGAAGTCCGTCTCCGAAGGAATAACTTTAGCAAGAGCACGTTCACCCAATGCACCATGTCCAATTTCACGACGGCCCGGAGCACGCAATGGACGAGCTTCACCTACGCTGAATGGCGGGAAGTTGTAATGATGCATGAAGCGTTTGGTTTCTTCCAAGCTGATTCCGTCCAGAATCTGAACATCACCCAATGCACCCAACGTACAAATGCTAAGCGCTTGTGTTTGACCACGTGTGAACAAACCGGAACCATGTGTACGCGGCAGCAATGATGTATCACACTCAATTGGACGAATTTCAGCAAGTCCACGTCCGTCCGGACGAACCTTATCATGAGTGATCAAGCGGCGCACTTCTTCTTTGACGATGTCGTGCAGCACTTCTTTCACGTCTTTGAGCAGTTCTGGAGTTTCGATGTATTGCTCTTCAAAATGAGCAACAGTTTCGTCATTCACTGCATCAATCGCATCTTGACGAGCATGCTTCTCAGCGATTTTAACCGCTTCTACCAAGCGAGCACTCGCATATTCACGTACAGCACTGTTCACTTCAGCATTTACAGCGTGCAGTTTTACAGCCATTTTTTCTTTGCCGGCCACTTGAACCAGTTCTTCAATGACAGCCACAATGTTCTTGATTTCATCATGTCCGAACATGATGGCTTCAAGCATGACTTCTTCCGGAACTTCGTTTGCTTCTGCCTCTACCATCATGATGGCGTCTTTGGTTCCTGCAACAACGAGTTCAATTTCACTGACTTCAAGCTGGGCAATGGTTGGGTTGATAATGAATTCGCCATCAATACGTCCAACTTTTACGCCACCGATTGGCCCGTTGAATGGTACGTCCGAAATGCTCAGTGCAGCCGATGTACCGATCATGGCAGCAATCTGTGGTTCACAGTCCTGATCAACACTCATAACGATATTAAGAACTTGTACATCATTACGGAAACCTTCAGGGAACAATGGACGAATTGGACGGTCTGTCAGACGACTAGCCAGAATGGCTTTCTCGCTTGGTCTTCCTTCCCGTTTAATGAATCCGCCTGGAATTTTACCTACAGCATACAATCTTTCCTCATAGTTCACCGTGAGTGGGAAAAAGTCCAGATCTTTCGGTTCGCTTGATGCGGTAACGGTACACAAAACAACCGTATCTCCGTATGTTACTTTAACAGCAGCATTTGCCTGTTTAGCCAAACGTCCTGTTTCAAGCACAAGCGTTCTTCCACCAAGCTGCATTTCAACACGCTTTTCCATGAAATCCCTCCTTCTAATCGTTCCTAACACAATGGATTCTGCATTTTCTCAGTATTTCCTGCTTGTCCTGCATTCATTAACTTGCAAAACAAAAGCTCCTTGCGGAGCTGTCATCTACAAATATATGGCAACATGTTCATCTACAAAACAACCCGGCTGTAAACTCCGCTTGTCCATAGAGGAACGACGGAAAACAGCCAGGTTGGTTTTGAAAACATGTACGATAATTAACGACGCAATCCGAGTTTCTCGATCAGTGCGCTGTAACGTTTAACATCTTTGTTTTTCACGTAAGCCAAAAGCTTACGACGTTGACCTACCATTTTCAAAAGTCCACGACGTGAGTGGTGGTCTTTCTTATGCGTACGCAAGTGGTCTGTCAAACTTCTGATGTTTTCCGTAAGGATAGCAACTTGCACCTCAGGTGATCCAGTATCGGACTCATGAGTTTTGTGCTCGTCGATCAGTTGTTGTTTACGTTCTTGAGTCAATGCCATCCTATTCACCTCCTTCATTATAATCGCCATTAGCCTCGTTACCGCCGGTGAGAGCGTGCAACCAAGCCAAGGTTGTCTGTTGTCTCAAACGACAACGTAGTACATTATATCATAGTTGCCTAACCAAAGTAAATGTAAACATACATTTTACTCAGAATTTCAACCTAAGAGTCTTGCTGCAGTCAAGGCATCTTCCCGAATCTGGCTGATCAGAGCGTCGATGGAGTCAAACTTGCGTTCTTCCCGAATATAGTGAACCAGTTCTACCTTCAATTCCTCATCATAGAGATGCCCTTCAAAATCAAGCACATGCACTTCAAATGTAGGCTTCATCCCGCTATCGTGGAACGTAGGCTTCACACCGAGGTTCATTACCCCTCGCAACGACTGCTCCCCATGATATACACGTACAGCATACACACCTTTTGCTGGTGCCACATAATGATCTGTCAATTCGAGATTGGCAGTAGGAAAACCAATGGTCCGGCCGCGTTTCTCTCCGTGGATAACGGTTCCTCTGATACTGTACGGACGTCCAAGCCACTGACTTGCCTCATCCATTTCTCCTCGTTTAAGCAAACCCCGAATTAAAGAACTGCTTACCTTCTCCCCATTAAGCAGGAATGGAGGTACAGTTTCTACAGCCATATCGCTGCCGCCGAGCGAGCGAAGCATCTGTTCATTACCGGCTCCCTTGTGACCAAAGCGGAAGTCAAAGCCAACGACCGCTGTTCGTGTCTGAAGCGGAATCAACAGATCATGTACAAACTGCTCCGGTGTCAAATGTGAAAATTCTTCATTAAACTCCACAACATATAACACGTCAACGCCCATCTCTGCCAAGATATCTTCCTTATCTCTCAGGGGCGTCAAATAACCTTCATAATCACCTTTGCGCATGACTTCCTTCGGATGCGGATGGAATGTCATTACCGCTGACTGCATGCCCTTTTCACGAGCAATACGGACAGCTGACAGAATGACGCTTGCATGTCCGAGATGCATTCCGTCAAATTGGCCAATGGCCAGCACCTGGGGTTGTCTACGCAATTCATCGGAAGTTAATGTCTGCGGATACGTTAGCATTACGGTTTTCATACAATCATTCACCTGCATTTCACTTGATAGACCGAGCTTAACATCACATGAACCTAAACTCAAGGCCTCTTTATTCCGGTAAAAAAACCTTAACAGCTCGAACTGTTGGTTTATGTTCATCCCGTTCGAAAATACCGAGAAATGTGCCATCCTGAGCATATAACCGCAGAAGCCCTGGCTGTTCCACGGGCGGCTCCAATAAACGTGCAGACAATTTCTGACCTTGGAGAGCGCCTTTGGTGTTATCCTCTGGAACTTTATGGGCAGGCATGTAGTCAACGGCATCATCTACTGAAATCAGCACTTCAGCCAGTGTACCTGCGGCCATGTGCTGCTCCACATCCTCAAATCGCAAACACCGATCCGCTGTAATTCCCGCAGAAATGGTACGCTCAAGCTGTACCATGGTAGATGGGTATCCCAGTTCTCGGCCGATATCTACGCACAATGTTCGAATATATGTCCCTTTGGAACATAATGCCCGGAAGGAAATATCTGTCGTATCCCCATGCGTTTCGATTCCGGTCAGTTCAATCTCGTAAATCGTAACCTCACGGCTCTTACGCTCCACTGTTTTGCCTTCACGTGCAAGCTCGTACAGACGTTTACCGTCAACTTTTACCGCTGAATACATGGGTGGAACCTGCGAAATTGTACCCTTAAACTGTTTCAGGACCTCAAGCACCTGTTCTTCGGTAACTTGGACTGGATCTTCCGAACGTTCAACAACCTCACCTGTCAGATCCTCCGTGTCCGTAGACAGGCCCAAGCGTAGTGTTGCCAAGTACTCTTTTGGAAGTTCCTGCATGTATTCGACTACCCGTGTGGCCCGTCCGAGGCAGAGCGGAAGTACACCAGTAACTTGTGGGTCCAACGTTCCGGTGTGTCCAATACGCTTCATTTTCAGAATGCGTCGCATTTTGGCAACAACATCATGCGAGGTGAATCCTGCCGGCTTGTATACAGGCAAAATCCCTTCAAGTGGTTTTACCATTGCGCATTCACCTGCTTCAGCACTTTGGCTACAATCTCTTCCAACTCACCTTCTACACGACACCCGGCAGCCAGTACGTGGCCTCCTCCGCCAAATGTCTGTGCAAGCGCAGCAACATCAACTTTACCTGCCGAACGAAGAGACACTTTTACCGCGTTATTGTTGATGACTTTGAAAAAAATCCCCACTTCTACACCTTGAATATTACGGGGATAGTTTACAACGCCTTCGAGATCCTCGTTAGCCGCTCCACAAGCAATCATATCTTCCGGCGTAATAACCACCCAGGCAATTTTTCCATCCGCTGTCATCTGCAGACTCGAAAGCGCCTGATTCAAAATCCGAACTTGGGGAAGCGTAACCTGTTCAAGCAAAATTTGCGCAAGGTACGGTCCATTTACACCATGCTCAAGCAATTTGGATGCTGTTGTCATTACATTGGGACTGGTATTCGCGTACCGGAACCCGCCTGTATCCGTAAGCAGCCCTGTATAGATAGCCGTTGCAGCATCTTGATTCAACGTCACCGGGAACAAGTTTACAAAATCAAACAGGATCTCGGCAGTAGCTGCTGCATCCGGCTTAATGATATTAACCGTTCCATAAGCATCATTGGTGGGATGGTGATCAATATTTAGAATAACAGCATCTTCTTCGAAATAATGGCGAGTTAGGCCCACTCTTGCAAAGTCTGCACAGTCTACACAAATCACTGCTTTATATTTACGCTGCGGTGGTTGTTCGGTCATGTTCACGATTTCGTCTGCATTCCACAAAAAACGCATACGCTGCGGGATCTCACCTTCATTGATCATCGTGAATGTCTTCCCCAGACATGACAGCAGCCAGCCCACTGTTACCGTCGAGCTGACTGCGTCACCGTCCGGCTGTACATGCGACACGACCAGGTAATCATCATGCTCCAGCAGGAATTGCTTTCCTGCCTGAAGCGCCTGTTCATAAGTGTGCATTGCCGTCTCCTTTATGCTGTTACTGGGATTCGTTCTTGTCGGTACCGATGTCGCCAAGCAGCTTCTCAATCCGGCTACCATAAGCGATCGATTCGTCGATCTTGAATATCAATTCAGGTACATGGCGAAGTCTAATTCGCTTGCCCAGCTCGGAACGCAAAAATCCATTTGCTTTATCCAGTGCTTTAAGCGAGTTATCCTTTTGCTCCTGTTCACCGAAGACACTCAGATAAACTTTGGCTTGCGACAAGTCGTTAGTCACGTCGACACCTGTTACGGTAATGAAGCCGATACGTGGATCTTTCAGTTCGGACTGGATGAGCACGCTCAATTCTTTCTTGATCTGCTCGCCCACTCTACCTGTACGAATCTTGGCCATAATTGTTCACCTCATGCTTCCTTGCTTATCGTTGTACCGTCTCCATAACAAAGGCTTCGATAACGTCGCCTTCTTTGAGATCGTTATAGTTATCAAGAGTAATACCACATTCGTAGCCTTGAGCTACTTCTTTGGCATCATCTTTGTAACGTTTCAGTGAATCAAGCTTACCTTCGTAAAGAACAATGCCATCACGAATCAAGCGTGCTTCAGCAGAACGTGTAATTTTACCAGAGGTAACCATACATCCTGCAATGGTACCCACTTTACTGATTTTGAACGTGCTGCGAACTTCAGCATGACCGATAACATTTTCTTTGTAGATCGGATCAAGCATTCCTTTCATCGCCTGTTCAATCTCTTCGATTACGCTATAGATGACACGGTGAAGACGAATGTCTACCTGCTCTTGATCTGCAGTTACTTTCGCCTGATTATCAGGACGAACGTTGAAACCGATCACGATGGCGTTCGATGCCGCTGCCAAGATAATGTCGGATTCAGTAATTGCACCAGCACCGCTATGAATGATCTTCACGCGTACGCCTTCAACCTCGATTTTGGCAAGTGAACCCTTCAATGCTTCAACAGAACCTTGAACGTCACCTTTGATAATGACATTCAGATCTTTGATTTCGCCATCTTTGATGTGTTGGAACAGATCGTCCAGTGTTACGCGTGTGTTAGTACCCAGATCGGATTCACGCTGCGTAATCGCACGTTTATCAGCGATAGAACGAGCTTTACGCTCATCCTCGAATACCATGAACGGATCTCCCGCACCTGGAACTTCAGTCAAACCTGTAATTTCTACAGGAGTAGAAGGTCCAGCTTCTTTCAGACGACGACCTTTGTCGTTCACCATTGCACGAACGCGACCGAAGCAGTTACCTGCTACAAAGGCATCTCCAACTTTCAACGTACCATGCTGTACCAAAATACGGGCAACTGGGCCGCGTCCTTTGTCCAGCTCGGCTTCAATGACTGTACCACGGGCACGTTTGTCCGGGTTCGCTTTGTACTCGTTCACTTCAGCAACGAGCAGGATCATTTCTAACAAACCTTCCAGACCCATTCTTTGTTTCGCCGAAACGTTAACAAAGATGGTATCTCCGCCCCACTCTTCTGGAACGAGTTCATAGTTGGTCAATTCCTGTTTAACTCTGTCCGGATCTGCACCTGGCTTATCGATTTTGTTAACCGCAACGATAATTGGAAGCCCCGCTGCTTTTGCGTGGTTAATAGCCTCGACAGTCTGTGGCATAACGCCGTCATCAGCTGCAACAACGATGATAGTAATATCCGTTACTTGTGCACCACGAGCACGCATCGCGGTAAACGCTTCGTGACCCGGTGTATCCAGGAACGTAATTTTTTTGTTGTTGATTTCTACCTGATACGCACCGATATGCTGCGTGATACCGCCAGCTTCGCCGCCCGTTACATTCGTGGAACGAATGGCATCAAGCAGGGTTGTTTTACCATGGTCAACGTGACCCATAATCGTTACAACTGGAGGACGGGATTGCAGATCTGCAGGATCATCATTTTCTTCGACAGTCTCGAAGCGATCGTCTTCCACCACAATTTTCACTTCAACCTCAACACCGAATTCGCCTGCAAGCAGAAGAATGGTATCGATATCGAGCTCTTGGTTAATTGTAGCCATAACACCCATACCAATGAGTTTCTTGATAACTTCAGAAGCATCTTTGTGAAGCAGCTTCGCTGTTTCACCCACAGTCATATCACCACGTACGATGATTTTCTTAGGTGTGTTATCAATTTTCTCACGTTGCTGGTACTGCTGCTGGTTTCTGTTACGGTTGTTCTTGCCACCACGGTTACCGCGGAAGTTGCCGCCACGGTTGTCATCGTAACGACGTCCTCCGCCGCCACTGTTTGAACGGTTGCCGTTGTTATTACCGGAATTTCCTTGCCCGCCTCTGCGCTGACCTTGACCTTGGTTCTGTCCTTGGCCACCGCTGCGGTTGCCACTATTGCCAGTGTTGCTTGGTCCAGCACTTCTTACTTGACCGCCACCACTGTTGTTCGTACGCTGTCCTGAACCTTGTGGACGTGAAGCTGTGCTGCTTTGTCCGCCTTGCGAAGGTCTGGAGCGATTACCTGTTTGTCCGCCCTGGCTGGAGCCTTGGGAAGAGTTTGTTCTGTTGCGGCTATCTTGGCCGCTGGGTCTTTGGGAGCCGTTGTTATTGTTTGAATTTGGTCTATTGTTCATACCTACCTGCTTTTCCTGTTGTATTTTTGTTTGTACGGGACTACCGGATGAATTACTGTTGTTCGGCGTGTTCGCTCCGCCGGCCGGCTTGTTGCTGTCCACTGTTTTTTCACTGCGCACGGAAGAAGTAGCGACTGATTTTGCCTCGCTGCTCTGTTTGGATGCTGCAGTGGATTTTATATCTTTAAAAAATTGTTCCACCTTACCCACTGAACCATTCTCCATGACGCTCATATGATTGTTTACGGGAATATCCAGTTTTTTAAGAATGGTTATAATTTCTTTGCTGCTCATATTAAGGGACTTCGCATATTCATAAACTCGCAATTTATCCTTGTTTTCCTGTTTACTCAATATACTCCACCTCCGACATTATACCGACTTGCTTGGAGATCATTTTTGCAAACCCACGGTCCGTTACCGCAAGAACAACCCGCGTTTCTTTACCGATACTTGAACCCAGACTATCCCGGTCAAATCCGATCACTAGCGGAACTTTGTAGGTTCCGCATTTGTCGCGAAATTTCTTCTGTGTATTGGCCGAGGCGTCACCCGCAACAATAACCATCTTAGCTTCGGAAGAACGGATCGCCTTGAGCACGATTTCTTCACCTGTCACCAGTTTGCCTGCGCGCATGGAGAGTCCCAGATAAGACAACGCTTTGTTATTCATCATGATCACGCTCCTGCGCTGCGATGAAATCATCTTCAACCGAAGCGAAATCAGCAGCCAATTGCTCGTAAATTTCAGGTGAAACCTTGCCTTTCAACGCCCGATCCAAAGACCGGTTTTTGAGTGCAAGTTTAAAACAGGATTCCTTGCCGCATAAATAAGCGCCACGTCCGGACTTTTTGCCAGTCAAATCGATCAGCACTTCATCCTCTGGCGTTTTAACGATACGGATCAGTTGCTTTTTGGGCATCATTTCTTGGCACGCCACACATTTGCGCAGCGGCACTTTTTTCTGTTTCATACGTTAGCGCCCCCCCGTGCTTTACTTTAATCGACGGAGACGGAATCTTGGTGCATTTCTGAAGAAGAATCTTTTTCTCTGCCGAATTCCTGTTCCGCCTGGCTCTCGCTCTTAATGTCGATTTTCCAGCCGGTCAGCTTCGCTGCCAGGCGGGCATTTTGCCCCTTGATGCCGATAGCCAGGGACAGTTGATAGTCCGGTACGATGACACGGGCCATCTTCTCTTCTTCAAATACTTGAACTTCCAACACTTTGGAAGGACTCAATGCATTAGCCACATATTCGTCTACCTGTTCGGAGTAACGAACGATGTCAATCTTTTCACCGCGCAGCTCACCCACAATGGTCTGCACGCGCATGCCTTTAGGGCCTACACATGATCCAACCGGGTCAACTTCCTCATTGCGGGAATGTACGGCAATTTTGGAGCGGAAGCCAGCTTCACGTGCAACGGAGCGAATCTCAACGACTCCGTCAAAGATTTCAGGAACTTCCAGTTCAAAGAGACGTTTCAATAGACCCGGGTGTGTACGGGACAAGATGATTTGCGGCCCTTTGGTCGTATTCTCGACCTTGGTGATGTATGCCTTAATGCGGTCACCATGAACAAATTTTTCATTCGGCATTAATTCAGTTAACGGTAATGCCGCTTCGATTTTGCCCAGATCGATGTAGATATTGCGCAAATCCTGACGCTGCACCACTCCCGTAACGATATCCTCTTCCTTGTCCACGAAAGCGTTGTAGATCAGGCCGCGTTCGGCTTCACGAATCCGCTGGGTCACTACCTGTTTGGCAGTCTGTGCGGCGATACGTCCGAAATCGCGCGGCGTAACCTCAATCTCCGCAATATCTTCCAGCTGGAAGTGTGGGTTAATTTCACGTGCAGCAGGCAACGAAATTTCAGTGCGTGAATCGAGTACTTCCTCCACGATTAATTTACGTGCATATACACGAATAACTCCAGTGTTGCGGTTCATATCAACACGCACGTTTTGAGCGGTGTTGAAATTACGTTTGTAGCTGGAGATTAATGCCGCCTCAATCGCTTCAAACAGCACATCCTTGCTGATCCCTTTTTCCCGCTCCAATTCATTCATTGCTTCAATAAAATCCATACTCATGAATGTTGATCCCCCTTTCAAACATGGCATCTCATACGTAAAACGGCGAAAGGCTCAAAACTCATGAGCACCTTGCCGTTATCGTGAGATGTGTCTTTTTCAATAATAAAGTGAACAAGGCACTTAAAACAGAATGGCCAAGCGCGCACTGGCTACCTTATCATAAGGAACCGTGTACTGCTTCTTGCCTGCTTCGATCACAAGTTCCCCGTTATCAAAGGAAAGCAATTTACCTTCAAACTCCTTCATTCCATTCACTGCTTCGTAGGTCGTAACAAATACGTTTTTCCCTACGGATTTTGCAACATCCTCCGCTTTTTTCAGTGGACGTTCAGCTCCCGGAGAAGACACTTCAAGGAAATAGACGGTTGGAATCGGATCGTTCTCATCCAGCTTGGCGCTCAGCTGTTCGCTGATCAAGACACAATCATCGATGTCGATGCCACCCTCTTTGTCGACATACACCCGTAAAAACCAGTTGCTGCCTTCTTTGACGTAATCGATGTCAACCAGCTCGAAGCCTTGTTCATTCAAGTAGGGTTGGATCATTTCTTCCACGGTAGATTTAATCTTCGTTGTGCTCAAAACCGATAACCTCCAACTTAGGTTACGCCGACATGTTAAGCCGACAAATTCGTAATACCCAAGATTCTTGTATACCAAAGACTAAAGAGTGGGTTTCCCCACTCTTCAGAAATTCGTACTATCTCGTTCACTTCAGAAATTATAACATAGTCTGGTAATAGTGACAAGTAAGCGATCTTTCAGGTCAATTGCGTACTAATGAAGAAAAAATTACGCAACCTTCTGACAGGTGCTTTTTTGACGGGTTAAGCTTCCATTAAAACAGGGATAATTGATTGCTTTCCGGCAGCCCCCGGAAACAGCCCATCCCCGACAATAGTTCGACAATCGTTTTACTTGCCTTGGATTTTTGCTGAAAGTCTTCAATCGACAGAAACTCACCATGATCTCTTGCCGCCGCAATATTACGTGCTGCATTATCACCGATTCCCGCAAGTGCGGAAAATGGAGGAATCAGTGCATTTCCGTCCACGATAAATTTTGTAGCTTCAGAACGGTACAAATCAATCGGCTTGAGTGAGAATCCACGAGCTGCCATTTCCAGAGCCATTTCAAGCACAGGAAGCATGTTTTTTTCTTTTGGCGGTGCCTGGAATCCCAATTGTTCAATTTCAACAATTTTCCGATAGATCGCATCGTACCCCTGACACACCAGCTCGATGTCAAACTCATCTGCACGAACTGTAAAATAGGTTGCGTAGAATTCAATCGGATGATACAGCTTGAAGAATGCAGTACGAACTGCCGAAATAACATAAGCGGCCGCGTGGGCCTTCGGGAACATGTACTGGATTTTGAGACAAGAGTCAATGTACCATTGTGGCACTTTACAGTTTTTCATCTCATCAATCCACTCCTGAGGCAACCCCCGCCCTTTACGAACACTCTCTGTAATCTTAAAGGCCAGACTTGCGTCCATCCCTGCTTTATAGATGAGGAATAACATGATATCATCCCGGCAACCAATTACCGTTTTAATGTTACATGTACCATTTTTGATCAGTTCTTGTGCGTTTCCAAGCCATACCCCTGTTCCGTGGGACAACCCCGAAATCTGCAATAAATCGGCAAAGGACGACGGCTGGGATTCGACAAGCATTTGACGCACAAACTTCGTCCCCATCTCCGGCACACCAAAGGTTGCAACAGGTGAACGTATCTGTTCAGGAGTTACTCCCAGTGCTTCCGTAGAGTTGAACATGCTCATGACTTTTGGATCATTCATCGGAATGGTGGTTGGATCGACCCCGGTCAGATCCTGCAGCATACGCATCATGGTCGGATCATCGTGTCCTAGGATATCTAGTTTCAACAAGTTCTCTTCAAATGCGTGATAATCAAAGTGCGTTGTTTTCCACTCTGCAGTAACGTCGTCCGCAGGATATTGAACAGGAGTAACATCTTCCACTTCAATATAATCCGGTACAACGACAATGCCCCCGGGATGCTGTCCCGTGCTCCGCTTGACCCCTGTACAACCTGAAGCCAGTCGATTCAATTCTGCTCCGCGCCATTTCTTATGATGCTCTTCCTCATATTTCTTGGCGAAACCAAAGGCTGTTTTCTCGGCAACGGTACCGATGGTGCCAGCCCGAAACACGCTTTTTTCACTAAAGAGTACTTTCGTGTAGTTGTGAGCATGTGGCTGGTAATCACCCGAAAAGTTCAAGTCGATATCGGGAACCTTGTCCCCCTTGAAGCCAAGGAACGTCTCAAACGGTATATCTTGCCCTTCTCCCTTTAGTCTGCCTCCGCAGTCGGGGCATTCCTTCTCTGGAAGGTCGAATCCACTTGGTACACTTCCGTCCAGGAACCATTCGCTGTGTTTACATTCAGAGTTTACACAGATATAGTGAGCCGGAAGCGGATTAACCTCGGAGATGCCAAGGAAGGTTGCGACAACCGATGATCCTACAGATCCCCGGGAGCCTACCAGATAACCATCCTGATTCGATTTTTTAACCAGACGCTCCGAGATCAGATAGTTGGCAGAGAAACCGTATTTGATGATCGGCTGTAGCTCTTTCTCTAGGCGTGCCACGATGACTTCAGGCAGGTCTTCCCCATATATCGACTTTGCCGTATTGTAGCAGGTGTTCCGAATTTCTTCGTCTGCACCTTCCAATATTGGCGTAAACAGTTTGTCCGGGAACAGCTTGATTTCCTCAAAGCGATCAGCAAGCTCTATCGTATTCGTGACGACAACTTCGTAGGCTTTATCCTGACCCAGGAACTGAAATTCCTCCAGCATTTCTGCTGTGGTTCTAAAATGGGCATCCGGTTTGCGCTGATCTTTCAGCGGACTGAAACCGGTAATTCCGTGGATGGTAATATCCCGATAGATTTTGTCCCTCGGCTCCAAATAGTGCACATTGCCTGTAGCAATAACCGGCTTGTTCAATTTGGCTCCGATATCAACTACTTTGCGAACCGCAAGTTTCAGTTCCTCCGGTGTGGCCACAAGTCCCTTGTCCACGAGATGCATATACATCGTGAGAGGTTGGATCTCCAAAATGTCGTAAAACTCGGCGATTTCTTCGGCCTCTTCCAGTGATTTATTCAGAACTGCCTCGAAGAACTCTCCTTTTTCACAACCGGATATAATAACCAGTCCTTCGCGCAAGCCGACCAGTTTGGACTTCGGAATACATGGGACACGCTTAAAGTATTCCGTATGAGACAAGGAGACCAGCTTGTACAAATTCTTCTTGCCGACATCATTCAATGCGTAAATCCCGCAGTGGAATGGACGTGTATTCGACAGATCAACCCCGACGTAATCGTTCAACCGGTCCAGCATGGTTAAGCCTTTTAACTGGGCTGCATCATTCACGAGTCCATTCAGGATTCCAGCAAGGGCAATCGTATCATCAATCGCCCGGTGATGGCTTTCCAGTGCGACTTTGTATTTATCAGCCAGTGTGTTGAGTCGGTGGTTTTTCATTTTTGGATACAAAAGTCGTGCCAATTCCAGCGTATCCAGTACAGGGTTTGGCAGCTCAGGCATGCCCAAATTTTTAAGGGACGCCTGGATAAAGCCCATATCGAATCGTGCATTGTGCGCGACCAGCACACCATCACCCGCAAACGCAACAAAGTCACGAATGACCGGTTCAAGCTCCGGTGCATCTTTGACCATTTCATCCGTAATGTTGGTCAATTGCTGAATGTTGTACGGAATTCGTTCGTGTGGATTTACAAATGTGGCAAACCGGTCGATCTCTTTGCCCTCTTGCACTTTGACCGCAGCAATCTCAATAATCTTGTTCTGTGTAACGGATAGACCCGTCGTCTCGATATCGAATACGATGTAGGTCGCTGTTTTCAGTTCAATTGGCTGTGGTGCCAGAACAACGGCAACGGAATCATTCACTACATTGGCCTCTAGGCCGTATATCATTTTGATGCCGTTTTTCTTCGCTGCTTTGGCTGCCTCCGGATAGACTTGTACTCCACCGTGATCGGTGACGGCAATTGCCGTGTGTCCCCACTCTGCAGCAGTTTTCACATATTTATCGATGGAGGTTACAGCATCCATGGTACTCAAGGTTGAGTGCAGATGGAATTCCACCCGTTTCTCCTGCGCGGTATCTTTTCGTGATGGAGGTGCCTTGATTTCGGTCAGATCCGAAGGAATCATGGCCAGTTCAGGAATTTGCATAAATCGGTCGTACTCTACGCGTCCACGAACCTTGACCCATTTCCCATTGGCCAGAAGGCTCAAGATTTTAACATCCTCTTTTGTCTTCGCAAACATCTTCATCTGCATCGAATCTGTAAAGTCGGTCAGATAGAAGGTAAACAGCGTATTTCCGTTCCGCAGCTCCTTGCGGTCCAGACCAAAGATCGAGCCCTGAAGCGTAATTTTCTTCTCTTCATCCTGAACGTCCTGCATCGGTACAGCTGGCTCTTTGATCTCATAGCCCATCTGCAAGCGTACATCGCCCTGATCCTCGTCTTCCGGAGCTTCCATTTCGGTCACTTCGCTCATCATCTGTTCAATGACCTGTCGCTCCTCAACCTTCTTCTGCGCCTGGAACTGCTCCATCGCTTCCTTATTGCTTCCCACTTCACCGACTTGTAGTTTAATGCGGAGCGGGAGATGAAAATACTTTTCATAGAATGTTGTAATCGCCTGATCAATCTGTTTCTTGCGCGCCAGCTCCATCGATGTAGAATCACTCATGGTCAATTGCAGCAAATCTGCTTCACATTCAAAGGTAGTCCGGTTCATCCATCCATTTACGGATGGGATCTCGCGAGTGACCCATTCCAGAAACAGATTCCAATATTCACTTACAATATCACTTGGCTGCACTTGCTCTGTATACTTAAAACCAAATGTAATTTTGGCGATATGATTCATTTTCTCCTGAATATGCAGGCTAAACGTACGATAAATCGGTGCAGGAACCAACGTATCCTTACTGATCAGGATATGCCATTCCCGGTTGCTGCGATTCGTCTCTACCTGTTCAATCCATCCATCTAAAAAATAGGGATCGGTCAGACCTGCAGGCAGCTCTGCCTGTTTCATCAACAATTCAAACCGTTTTCGTTTCTCCTCGAATCCACTCATCGTGTTCCTCCTTGTACCCCCTTAAAACATGAAAAGCTTCTGCAATCAAAAATGTCCCCGATCCGAACCCGCACCGACTCATTTTATCCGACAGAAGCCTTCCATTACTTACTCATACGGTGAATAGTCCTGATGTTAATGATGACCTAGTAGGCTCTTGCAAACACGACTGTGTTCTTCGCCTTTTCACCACAAGCCAGGCACGTATGCTTTTCTTCCGCAGGCTGGAACGGAATGTTCCGGCTTGTTGCACCTGTTACTTCTCTTACTTTATCTTCGCAAGCTTCGGAGCCGCACCAGCCGGCCAGCGTGAAGCCACGTTTGTTTTCCATCAATTCCTTCATCTCATCGAGCGTATCTACAGAGTAGAAGTTGTCCGACATAAATGTGCGTGCACGTTCCAGCATATCAGATTGAACCTGATTCAGCATATTCTGAATTTCTTCCACCAGATTCGCCTGCTCTACTACTTTTTTCTCACCAGTAATCCGAGACACAAGCACACATACACCATTTTCCATATCGCGAGGACCAATCTCGAGACGAACTGGAACTCCGCGCATCTCGTATTCATTGAATTTCCAGCCTGGACGAACGTCACTGCGGTCATCCATTTTAACACGAATGCCTGCTTTTTTCAGTTCAGCGAACAGTTCGTCCGCACGACCCACAACGGCATCACGCGTTTTTGGCGGTCCAATCGGAATCATCACGACTTGGGTTGGTGCCACTTTTGGAGGAAGTGCCAGACCACGATCATCACCGTGTACCATGATCAGCGCACCGATCAAGCGTGTACTTACGCCCCACGATGTCGTATAAGCATGCTCAAGTACATTTTCACGGCTGAGATACTGAATCTCAAATGCTTTGGCAAAGTTAGTACCCATGAAGTGAGAAGTTCCGGCCTGTACGGCACGTCCATCTTTCATCATCGCTTCGATGGAGTATGTATCCACCGCACCTGCAAATTTCTCTGAAGGCGTTTTTTGACCACTGATAACCGGGATAGCCAAATACTCTTCCACGACTTCGCGATAGATTTCAAGCATGCGCATCGTTTCCTCACGTGCTTCTTCTTCCGTTTCGTGAGCCGTATGACCTTCCTGCCAGAGGAATTCGCTTGTCCGTAGGAAAGGCAATGTTCTTTTCTCCCAACGAACAACGTTAGCCCACTGGTTGATCAGAACAGGCAGATCACGATAGGATTGAATCCATTTGGAATACATGTGACCAATGATGGTTTCGGAAGTTGGACGAATTGCCAGACGTTCTTCCAGCTTTTCACCACCAGCTTCGGTAACCCAAGGCAATTCCGGGTTGAACCCTTCAACATGCTCTTTTTCTTTTTGGAAAAAGCTCTCTGGAATGAACATCGGGAAATACGCGTTGCGATGGCCCGTTTCGCGGAAACGACGATCAAGTTCATCCTTGATATGTTCCCAGATCTCAAATCCATCCGGCTTGAACACAATACATCCGCGAACCGGTGAATAATCCATCAGATCGGCCTTTTTAATAACATCAATGTACCAACGGGAGAAATCCTCGCCCTGTGGTGTGATTTCAGTCACGAATTGTTTATCATTTTCCTTTGACATAAGACTCCAGCGTCCTCCCATAACGACCCGCTCTGCAAATTCAGAGTGTAGTCAAACCATAATTATCCGTTAATTAAACGTAGTATATCATTATATGTTACAGCCAGCATCAGTACAAACAGCATGGCAAAGCCTATAAAGTGAACCATACCTTCACGGTTAGGATCAACAGGGCGTCCTCTTAGCGCTTCAATTCCAAGGAATACCAATCGACTGCCATCCAGCGCAGGTATTGGCAACAGGTTGAAGATTCCAAGGTACAAACTCAAAATAGCAGCCCATCTTGTTAGCTGTTCAATGCCCTGTTTGGCAATCTGACCTGTTACTTCAAATGTACGTACCGGTCCGCCAATGTCGTCCATGTTAAACTGATTAATCAGATGTTTGAAACCTTCAAAGATGACTTTTGTGGTATCCACCATGGCTAAACCTGATACTTTGAACGTTTCTGCAAATCCAACAGATCGGGTTGGCAGTGTTGGCACGATTCCTACCTTACCACCCTCTTGCCCCTCTACAGTACGGGGGGTAATCGTTATATTGAATGTTTCTTCTCCCCGACGCAGGGTCCATTCCATCGGCTTGTCTTTCGACTCAGCAATCATAGCCACCATTTTTTGCGAATCCGTACCTATAGCCGTACCATTGATAGTCTCAATGATATCTCCTTCTTTCAGGTTGGCCTGGTCGGCAGCGCCGCCCTCAAGTACTTCACCGATTTGCAGATTTTTAGGGTTTTCCACCGGAACTCCGGCCATTTGTGCATACACAGCAAACAAGACAAAAGCCAGAATGAAGTTCATCAATGGTCCAGCAAAAATCGCCATCGCCCGTTGTCCAACCGTCTTGCTGCCAAACTGCCGGTCTTTCGGAGCAATTTGTGTTTGTTTACCGCGACTAACGAGCATTGCTTGTGGATGTATGCGGTATTGTTGTACCTCTCCATCAACATCCAATTGCATTTTCAACGCATTCTCCATATCAATGGAGATCACTTCGCCACGTATTACATTTTTACGATTATCCAATTGGTCCAAATAAATCATTTTCACTTGATCATCCGACGGTCTAACCGCAATGGTCTGACCCTCTTGGATTTCTACAAGCTCGGGGTCTTCACCAGCCATACGTGCATATCCGCCAAATGGAAGCAAACGCAATGTAAACTGGGTCTCGTTTCTTTTATATGAGAACAATTTGGGACCAAAACCGATCGCAAATTCCCTTACAAGAATACCGGCGCGTTTGGCAAAATAATAATGCCCCCATTCATGAACCGTCACGATGACAAAGAACATGAGCACCGTTAGAAATACAACTTGTATGGTTTCCAATCCCTATCCATCCTCCTTCACGGCACGAACCGAAGTCTGTCCCTTTAGATTATCATTATTCCAAGGTGCCGCACAAGAGAATCACTTCTTCCATATTTGTGATGAAAAAAGGATTACAGACTAAAAGCATGTTTACGACTTTCCTGGTCACATCTTGCAATTTCTTCGAGATCAGGATTGTCCACATTGCGGTGTGCATCCAGCACGGAAGCAATAATATCCTCTATTTTAAGGAACGAAATCTCTTTGCGCAAGAAGCGTGCTACAGCAACCTCATTCGCGGCATTAAATGCCGTAGTTGCAGTCCCTCCCATTTTACCACACTCATAAGCGAGTCTTAAACAAGGGAACCGTTCCATATCCATCTCACGGAATTGCAGCTTGCCTGCTTGGGCCAAAGATAGTCGCTGTGCTGGTGAAGGCAGCCGGTCCGGATAAGTTAACGCGTACTGAATCGGAACACGCATGTCCGGATTGCCAAGTTGAGCAATGATGCTCGTATCCTCAAATTCAACATAGGAGTGTATGATACTCTCTGGGTGAAGCAGCACGTCAATCTGGTCATAGGTCAACCCGAACAACCAATGAGCCTCTATCACTTCCAAGCCTTTATTCACCATCGTTGCGGAATCAATCGTGATTTTGGAGCCCATCGACCAATTGGGATGCTTCAGTGCATCTTCAACCGTAACATTCTGCAGCTGTTCACGTGAGTAATCGCGGAAAGAACCCCCTGAGGCCGTAAGGGTAATACCTGCTACCCGGTTACGGTTTTCTCCGTTCAAACATTGAAATATCGCAGAGTGCTCGCTATCGATCGGCAGCAGAGAGACACCCTTTTCCACAGCTCGCGCCGTCACAATATGTCCTGCCGTCACCAGTGTTTCCTTATTAGCAAGCCCTATTTGTTTGCCTGCTTCAATGGCAGCCAGTGTTGATTCGAGCCCTACGCTCCCCATAACAGCTGTCACTACAGTATCTGCGTCTGTCCCGGCTGCTACTTCTACCAAGCCCTCTTTTCCATAGAAGAGCTGCGTTCCCGCAGGTAAGTGCGGGGCGACCGTCTCAGCCAATTCTTTGGTTCCTACCGATACCTTTTTTGGCCGATAGCGATTGGCTTGTTCGATTAAAAGTTCAGTATTTCCTCCGGCAGCCAGACCCTCCACCTGAAAAAGGGCAGGATGCATGTCAACGACATCCAATGTTTGAGTTCCAATCGAACCGGTGGATCCGAGAATTGCTATTTTCTTCATGCTGCACCTCATCTTTATTTATCCATTGCGTGCATAATTTCGAATCCATTTGTTATACACGTCTTATGTTCAAAACATTAGTAAGGCAGAAGCATTAGTATATGTACAAATGGAAACACAACAATCCAGCTGTCGCACCGATCCAGAATACCTCCATGCCCAGGAAGAAGGTTGCCGGAATCCTTAATATTGTACACACGTTTGTAAGCGGATTGGATTAGGTCTCCCATTTGGCCGACTACAGCACAGGCGAGGCCAATCCATATTGCTCTCTGCCAAGATAACAAGCCATCCGATAACATCGCAAACACAACAGATGTTACAACAGCAATCACAATACCGCCCAACGCGCCTTCCACTGTTTTGTTAGGACTTATTGATGGCCATAATTTGTTCTTCCCCATAAGCTTCCCAACAAAGTAGGCACCTGCGTCACTGGCCCAGATCGAGCCTAATAATAGGAATGTCCAAAATAGCCCGTGATGAAGATGTCTGGACTCAGCAATATAATAAAAACCGATGCCTATATACAGCACACCCAAAAAGAGCATGGCTATTGTATTCACAGGAATCCTGTTCTTGGTTATCACCGAGGCCGTCATTAAAACAAGCATAACCAGCCAACTAATCTGGAACAGCGTCAGCGGTCTGCCTTCCCACACCATTTCCCATGGAAAGACAAGTGCAAAAACACCTGCATATCCAATCAGGGCTACACCTGAAAAAGGTTGTACCCCCGTCATTTTCACAAATTCATAATAACCGATGAGAGCCATAAGCAGTACCAGGCCATGATACCATGGTCCGCCCAGCATGCAAAAACCCAAAAACAACACACCTGCTACTATCCCTGTCGTTAATCGCTGTTTCAACGGCTTCATCCTCCATCTATTTCAAACCGCCGTAACGCCTTGTTCTGCGCTGATATTCGGCTACTGCTTCAAGCAAGTGCTGTTTGCCAAATTCGGGCCAGTATATATCCGTAAACCATAGCTCGCTATATGCAAGCTGCCAAAGCATAAAATTACTGAGCCTTAATTCTCCACTTGTCCGGATTAATAGATCCGGATCAGGCATATCCACAGTCAACATATGTTTGTCTATGAGCTCAGGTGTAATGTCTTCTGCCGAGAGTTCCCCCGACTGGACCTGCAGCGCAATCTGCTTCACACAGTCCGTCATTTCTCGTCGACTTCCATAATTCATTGCAAAATTCAGTACAAGCCCCGTATTGTGTTCCGTGAGACGAATTGCTTCACGTAGGGCATTAACGGTATGTGAAGGTAACTTCTCTTCCTGCCCCATCATGCGTATGCGGACATTCTTCTCTATAAGTTCATCTAACTCAATCGCCAGAAATTCTTGTGGAAGTCTCATTAGAAAATCCACTTCTTCTTTTGGACGTGTCCAGTTTTCTGTCGAAAAAGCATACATCGTCAGATATTTGATGCCCAGTTCATCCGCCGCGATGGTTGCACGTTTTACTGCCTTCATGCCATTCTGATGCCCAGCTATGCGTGGCAGACCCAGACGTTTGGCCCATCGACCATTCCCGTCCATAATAATAGCAACGTGCTGCGGGATATTATCCTCGGATATAGTCAGCGTTTCCTGCTTTTCAGCCCCATTCCACCACGACCGAACCCGTTTGATCATTCCTGTTCCTCCAAAATCCCTGAAGTTTCTTCACCTGAAGACTAGAAAAAGAGACAAAACCCCACCGTATTGGAGGGGCTGCGCTTGTCTTACACTTCCATAATTTCTTTTTCTTTGGCAGCGAGTACCTTATCGACTTCAGCAATAAACTTGTCGGTCGATTTTTGGATATCGTCCTGATGTCTCCGGGACTCGTCCTCGGAAATCTCTGACTTCTCCATTTTTTTGATATCATCATTCGCATCACGACGAATGTTACGAATCGCAACTTTTCCTTCTTCGCCGAACTTTTTCGTCAGTTTTACGAGTTCTGTTCTGCGCTCCTCCGTAAGTGGCGGAATGGACAAACGAATCATGTTACCATCGTTGGCCGGTGTTAATCCCAGATCCGACTTCATGATCGCACGTTCGATTTCGCCCATAGAAGATTTATCCCATGGCTGAATCATCAGCGTACGGGAATCTGGTGTGCTAATATTCGCGAGTTGATTAAGTGGTGTCATTGCTCCATAGTACTCTACCTGAACCCGGTCCAGCAGAGCTGGAGTTGCACGTCCTGCACGCAAAGTGGCAAGGTCACGACGTAACGCTTGAATTGCTTTATCCATACGTTCTTCGGCATGTTTTTTAACCGCTTCTGGCATTAATCTACACTCCCTTTAACGATTGTTCCGATACGTTCACCCAGAACTACACGTTTGATGTTACCTTGTTCTGTAATGGCAAATACGATCAACGGAATGTTGTTGTCCATACAGAGTGAGGACGCCGTCGAATCCATTACACCAAGATTTTTGTTAAGTACATCGAGGTAAGTCAATTGCTCATATTTCTCAGCTGTACTATCCTTGAACGGATCGGCCGAGTATACGCCATCAACTTTGTTTTTAGCCATCAGGATGACTTCTGCTTCGATCTCCGCTGCGCGCAGTGCTGCTGTTGTATCCGTGGAGAAGAACGGGTTACCTGTACCTGCTGCAAAAATAACGACACGGCCTTTCTCCAGATGACGAATGGCTCTGCGACGGATATATGGCTCTGCAATTTGCTGCATGGCAATTGAAGTCTGTACACGGGTAGGCACTTCAATCTGTTCCAATGCATCTTGCAGTGCTAGCGAGTTCATTACTGTAGCTAGCATTCCCATATAGTCGGCTGTTGCTCGATCGATGCCGTTTTCGCTGCCGGCGATTCCACGCCAGATGTTTCCGCCACCACATACGATGGCAACCTGCACACCAAGTTCAACAACTTCTTTTACCTGCTGAGCAATCGACGAGATCGTCTCTGCATCAATACCATAGCCGTTTTGACCGGATAGGGACTCCCCACTAACCTTTAAGACAACGCGTTTGAATACTGGCTGTTCCAATTGTTCACCCTCCACTTTAAACTTGAGCACCTTCGGTGTTCAATCAACAAAACTTCTCGCGCATGGCCTCCTGCTTAAAAAGAAAGGAACACGACTGTGTTCCACTCTTTTAGAAAAACGTTTAACCGGTTAGGCACTGTTTTCCTGAGATATAAGGGAGCTCTGCTTCGAAGTTTTATCATTCTTATATCTTCGAAAACCAATTTCTGCTTGCCGGTATAAAACCGTCTTATTTGTTCACTTGGGACATAACTTCTTCTACGAAGTTATCTACTTTTTTCTCCAAACCTTCACCCAGCTCGTAACGAACGAAACGACGGATGGAGATGTTCTCACCGATTTGGCTGATTTTTTCGTTCAGCAATTGGGAGATTGTTTTGTCTGGATCTTTAACGAAGGATTGTTCCATCAGGCAGTACTCTTCGTAGTATTTACCGATACGGCCTTCAACCATTTTCTCAACGATTTTTTCTGGTTTGCCTTCGTTCAGTGCTTGAGCTTTCAAGATTTCTTTTTCTTTTTCCAGCTCTTCTGTAGGAACTTCTTCACGAGTTACGAATTTCGGACTAGCTGCAGCGATTTGCATAGCGATGTCTTTAACGAAATCTTTGAATTGGTCTGTTTTACCTACGAAGTCAGTTTCGCAGTTAACTTCTACCAGGACACCGATACGGCCACCAGCGTGGATATAAGATTCTACAGTACCTTCAGTAGCTGCACGTCCTGCTTTGTTTGCAGCTGCGGAAAGACCTTTTTCACGCAGAATTTCAGCCGCTTTTGTGATATCACCATTTGCTTCTTCCAGTGCTTTTTTGCAATCGAGCATACCAGCGCCCGTTTTTTCACGAAGTTCTTTTACTGCACTCGCGTTAACTGCCATTATTAATTCCCTCCAAAATAAGTATTGTACGTACACGTACACTCTAAAAAAAGGGCAGTGAGAGGTTATCCACCTACCAACCACCCTTTTCATTTAGTTCATTCGTTATGTTCGAATCTATTAAGCGGAAGTTTCTTCGCCTTGGTTAGCTTCGATCACGGCATCAGCCATTTTACCTGTCAACAACTTAACAGCGCGGATTGCATCGTCGTTACCTGGGATAACATAATCGATTTCGTCCGGATCGCAGTTTGTATCAACGATACCTACAATTGGGATACCCAATTTGCGAGCTTCAGCAACAGCGATACGCTCTTTGCGTGGATCGATGATGAACAGGGCGCTTGGCAGGCCTTTCATATTTTTAATACCGCCGAGGAATTTCTCCAGACGATCTTTTTCTTTGCGAAGCAAGATAACTTCTTTTTTAGGCAGTACAGCGAATGTACCGTCTTCTTCCCAAGCTTCCAGTTGTTTCAAACGATCAATACGTTTTTGAATGGTTTGGAAGTTAGTCAGAGTACCGCCCAACCAACGTTGGTTAATGTAAAATTGACCAGCGCGTTCAGCTTCTTCTTTAACAGAATCTTGAGCTTGTTTCTTAGTACCCACGAAAAGAATTGTACCATTCTCTCCTGCGATTCCTTTAACGAAGTTGTAAGCCTCTTCGACTTTTTTCACCGTTTTTTGCAAATCGATGATGTAAATTCCGTTTCTTTCAGTGAAGATATAACGATCCATTTTTGGGTTCCAACGACGAGTTTGGTGACCGAAGTGTACCCCAGCTTCGAGAAGCTGCTTCATGGAGATTACTGCCATCTTCACACACCTCCTAATATGGTTTTTATTGTGTCCTCCGCCGGCATCATTTTTCGCCAAGACTCTCCATCAGGAAAGCACCCTCAACAAAATTAGCACATGCGTGTGTTTTAACACCGTTATCTAATATAGCATAACTGTTTGGCTGATGCAACAGTCTTTGAAAGCAAAAATACCTGGTCGCACAACGTTTTTATGTTATGTGAAATCTGCAACTATAATTATTGCCCAATTAGACTATAAAATAAAAGAACCGTCTTGCCTGAGTGTACTCAGCTTGACGGTTCTTGAGTAATTTTGGCGATGATGGATTCGAAGCTTTCCCCTTTTTCAAGTGTGTACGTTCCCACCTGAATCTTGGTGTTGATTCGCTCTGCCTTTCCCGCCTTAATGAAGGCCTGGGCATCATCTACTATGCCAGCTTTCTCGAGATTTCCAGCGACAATCGCCAAACTGTTACCAGAACGCACTCTAAATGTGACTGTTGCCTTTTGAGGCGTATTCGGTGACGATGGCTCCGATGCTTTTGGCTCGCTCACATTATTCGGACTCTCATTGCCACTTGAAGCGGGCTGCTGAGGCTCCGTGGGAGCTTCCGGATCACTTGTATCCTCTGCCTTCTCCGGAGCAGCAGCTGTTTCCCCTTGCATTTCACTGCTCTCCTGTTTCTTCTTTTGTACCCATTCGGCTTCCGTATACAGTTCTTCCTCTGTACCCACAAGCTTCAAATCCATGCTTTTGGCAGCCAACTCCAACTCTTCCTTCGTCAGATCGGCTGCAGTTGCAGCCGGATCCGTTTCCAAACTGCTGTCAGTTAGGGCGTTTTGTCCCACTGTGGCAAGCTGAAGCAGTACTGCTCCAATGATCATGCCTGTTCCAATTCCAATCCATAGGGAGCGCTTGTCCATCTCTTAGCCTTCCTCCCGTTCTGCCAGCTGAAGAATCAGCTGTACTTCTCCACGTTGTATGCCAGTCTGTTTTGCGATCGCATCCACAGATTTGCCTTCACCATACAGATGAAACACTTCTGAATACCGATCTTTAATTGACTCTCGCTCATTGACAGGCTCTTGGCCACTTGGTGTTGGCTCAGCTACTGAAATCTGCTTTGCGGCGTCATCTCTCACGCTGGCCACAAGAGCCTGAGCCTGCAACGCATTGAATTCATCCTTAGAAATATCTGAAACATGATGGGTTTCGGATTGTTTGCTTTTTTCAAGTTCATTGAGACGCTTCTGCAATTCTTCAAGCTGCATTTGCATGCGTTGATCTGCAGCTGCCGCCTCTCCCTTCATTTCAGCAACACGCTGAATAAGGGCATCATTATCACTTTCGATTTCAGCCATATAATGCTCAAGTGTGGATTCCATCTCTTGCACTAATTGTTGGCTCGGTTCTGGCGTCTTATTTTTCTTGGGCATGATGAATGCATATGCAATGGCACAGGCACCTAATATGACAATAATAACCCATGGTGACAAATTGGTTCCTCTCCTTTGGATATCGCCTTCAAAGCTCAAGTCTTCATTTACGTAACACGGAAAGGGTTACAATGACAGATCCACATGCTTTCCTTTGTACGGATGCTCCGCAGGTTTGACTTGCTCTGACATCTGGATCGTCTCCTGCTCCCGAGAACCCCTTTCGTGCTCTTCATTACTAGATTGACCGTCTCGTACACCTGTATGTGCTGTTTCTTCCATCGCTTCACTGCGCTGTCTTGCCTCTTCTGCTTCCTTGGCCGTCTGCACTGCGAGTAAATTCTGGTCCGTAACCGGCCGCTGCTGATATTCGCTCTGATACCGGCCGGCTTCACTTGTTCGTGGTACTGCAATCTGCAACTCTACTGCCTTAAAACTCATACGCTCACCTCACGGTTTCGAATGGTTTTCTATCTGTGCCTGATGCGTACTTAAACGAATGGAGTCATCGTAATGTCCCCGTCATGATAATAAAATGAAATTCTACTCACAGGATCTTTAATAAATTTGGTGTATCTGCCGATAACTATCTTAGAGCCTCCGTAAATCATCTTGAGAATGTCCACCCGGGCTCTGCTCGTATCTTCCAAAACTTTTTCAATTTCGAATATGCGTGACTTCGTTTCCTCATTAAGACGAAGTGCCGACTTCTGTGTAGCCGTAAGCTTAACTCGCATTGCCATTTTGTCAGGACTCAGTTGTCCAGCAGCAGCTAATTGATCCAGCAGTACCAATGCTTTTTCGTTTTGTCCAAGGAATCCATCTGTTCCCTGAGCCCTTTACGCAATTCACTCAGTTCGTTACGCAGTTTGGGTAGAACACCAACTTCAATCGAGGTTACTGTCGACATGCTGTTCCCCACAATTCGTGCTGAAACATTTTCACCGGCTTGAATGGATCCACCAACAATAAGGCCTTTGGTACCGGCACAAATTACGCTCCTGCCTGCACGGATATTGGAATGCATAATGCTTTGGGAGACGAGAACATCTTCACCTGCATCTACGTTACCTTCCTGAATAAAGGTGCATTTGACATTGTGACCCGCCTGAACAAGCCCTTTGTTATATCCGATAATACCGCCAGTGATCTCAACAGAGCCTCCTGCTTCAAGCTCTGCGCCTTCGACACCGCCGACAACGCGAATGTCACCCGCAGCTTTTATTTTAAAACCAGTCAGTACGTTACCGCGTATGACCACCGTACCTACAAAATCAATATTACCGATATTGTAGTCTACATCACCATTTATTTCGTATACCGGGAACACATTCAGTTTGTTCCCTTCCGTTTTGGTCACCAATCCATCCAAGGCCGCATACATGGCAGATCCATCCGGATTAATAACAACATTTTTCCCCACTTTGAATCGTGCGTCTTTCCCTGGTCGAAAAGGAATTTCCTCACCAGTAACAGCCTTACCTACTGAACCATCCACTGGAGGAATGCGCTCGGCAATGATTTGACCTGATTTTACATTATTCAACCGAGTTACTTCTTTGTAATCCACCTTGCCATCTTCCGCTTCCAGAGGCCGCCGTTCACTCGCATCGTCCATACCAACCAATACCTTGATGTACCCGTCTGTTCCAGGAACAGCCGCGATGCCTTCGGCGATCTTCCACTGCGTATTCATATATGTTTCAGGTTGATTCACAAACACGAGCAGTGCCTCACGCAACACCCCATACTTAATGCCCTGACCCGCAATAAACTGTTCCAGTTCATCCAGCGTGCAGGTGAAACCTTCTTCCTGCTTGGAAAACTCAAGGTAGGCCGTACTTTTATCTTCCGATAAAACAACGCTAAGGCATTGTTCCAAAGCAATTCGCTGTGTCAATGCAGTTCTTCCTCCTTTTAAACTTTCCACTCCCCGAAATCCATGTCATCAAGCTTTCTATTAATCTTTGCGCATTAACAGATCCTTCTGTTTTTCGAGCGTTCCACGAAGTCTCAAAATGGCTTTGGAATGCAGCTGAGATATACGCGATGGTGAAAGAGACATCACTTCAGCGATTTCACTAAGCGATAAGTCTTCATAATACAAGAGGGAAACTACCGTTCTCTCTTTAACTGTCAGCTTATCTAGTCCCTGAACCAAAGCATCTTTCAAATAAAACTCGTTCACTTTGTAATCTGGATTTTTGGCCTTTTCATCGACCATTAAAGAAAGACGAGTCTCTGACTCTTCTTCCCGAATCGGGTCTTCAAGAGAGCACAGTGACATTACCGCTACTTCCTGGAGCATATGCTGGAAGTCCTTTGTCGACACGTCTAGATACTGACTCATTTCTTCATCGCTTACTGACCGTAGATAGGTTTGCTCCAGCTGCTGATAAGCATCTTCGATTCGTTTAGCCTTTTCTCGCACGGAACGGGGAACCCAGTCTCCTTGACGCAAACCATCCAGGATCGCTCCACGAACTCGCCATGAGGCGTATGTCTCAAATTGAAGGCCTCGTTCATAGTCGAATTTCTCAAGAGCATCGATTAGTCCCATAACCCCGTTGCTTTCCAGATCATCTTTTGGGACATTTTTAGGTAATCCTACAGCCAAACGACCGGATACATAATTCACGATGTGAAGATATTTTTCAATTAAAGCTTTTTTGGCTTCAAGATCTCCGTGCTCTTTCCACTTTTCCCACAGATCAGCATGGTTCAAATGTGAAGCTTTACGCTCGTCCAATTGCTTTCACCCTCCTTATTTGTCTGTCAGGTGACGAACGGCCTGCGCCAATTCTTCCGGATCCTTGGTCCGGACCAGTTTAGGCGGATCCAATGGGGCGAAACCCGTTGGAGCTTTCGTCTCAGATGGCGGAATCTCTTCCCCAGAGGAGGCGTTCTGTCCATTCTTGAGCAAGTCGTTCAGCTCTTGTCCATCGTCTTCGAGTTTAATGTCAACCTGCGAACCTCTCATTTCTGGACCAATTTGGGGATCATAATCGAAACCCTTACTTCCTGCGGGAGGGGTCAGCAGCAACCCCAGCCCCCAGCGTAAAGCAAAAGCAAGGGCGTACCAGGCTACGAATCCGATTAACCCGCGAATTAAACTGGTCATCAACAAATTGCTGCTGTATGCTACAAAAAAAGTCAGAATAAATCCGACTATGCCTGCTCCAAGATTAATGCGGTAGTTTCCTATCATAGTTTTATAATTCCTTTACACCCATTTGTACACTTCTAATATTTAAAATCCCTGTTTCACAGTCCATTTCAATGGTCCGACCATAATTTCCACCAGTGTCTTCAGCAAGAAGAGGAATATTAAGCTTTTGCAACCATTCCCGGCATGACTCCGCATTCCTCGGCCCAATACGCATGGTATCTCCAGCTCCTGAAAAAGCAAACATCTGAGCACCACCTGCCATTTTGGACACGATACGTGAACGAGATGCACCGAGTTTTAACATCTTTTCTAATAACTCAGGCAACGCCGTATCGGCATATTTAGCTGTGTTCAATTTCCCTTCTCTTGCAATCTCTGAAGAAGGAAGCATCACATGCGCCATTCCAGCCAGCTTCAAATGCGGATCATACATCGTTAACCCCACACAAGAGCCAAGCCCTGTCGTGCGGATTATGCCAGGAAGGTGAGCAATGTTCAAATCCGCCATACCGACTTTAACGACGCTTTTTTCTTCAATCATGATCCAGAGGCACCCCTAAAGATTCAAATATCTTGGCAAATGACAATGGATCGGGAATCAGGAAAAATTGACCTTCCACCTGATCTTCTCCTTCGAAGAACGATGTGTCAATCAAAAGTGCATCGTCTCCCATTTCTCCAAATTGCAGCAGCCCATAGCTGAGTATTGCCCCTGCCATGTCAATGGCAAGTCCGGGAACCGTTGGATACATCGACAGTTTGGTGAAATCTGCAAGTGATGAAAGATAGGATCCAGCCAGAATATTACCGATTTCCGATAACGCAGACTGTTCCATATCCGTAAACATGAGACCTTCCTTCAGATCAAAACCAGCAAGCCGGTTCAGCAGCATTTTGGCGGCTTCCGGGGTCATCATGAAGAACAGATTACCTGGCGCTTCTCCTTCAACACGTAAAAAGACAGTCACCACGATTCGTTCGTCCCCGCCCACTTTTTCAGCTACTTCTTCAAAAGGGAGCATCTGTACTGTCGGCACGCCCATGTCAATCGGTCTATTTAGAAGTTGAGACAACGCCGTTGCGGCGTTGCCTGCTCCAATGTTACCGACCTCTTTGAGCACATCCATTTGGAATCCCTCAAATCGGTTGAACATCTCCACGTGTTAGCCCTCGACACTTTCCAGCTGCACTACTTCGCTTTTATTCAATACTTCATGCAGATTAAGCATGATCAACAAACGCTCATTTTCCAATTTAGCCACTCCGCGCAGATATCTCGCTTTGACTCCACCCACTACTTCCGGCGGGCTGTCAATTGCGCTGCTCTTAATGTCAATTACGTCATTGGCAGCGTCCACGATGAATCCAACCTGCATGTCACCTACAGCTACAATGACAATTCGGGTTTGATCCGTATATTCTGTTTCTGGCAGAGAGAACCGACCACGCAAGTCGATAACAGGGATAACAACCCCACGAAGATTAATAACCCCTTTTACAAAGGAAAATGTCTTAGGAACACGAGTAATTGGCATCATGCGTTCAATCGTCTGAACTTTTTCAACCTCAATACCGTATTCTTCAGATCCTAGTTTAAAGACGATGACTTTCAATTCTTCCATGAATAAAACCTCCCTATAAGTGTAAGGCTTAGTTGCTTATTTAATAAATGCGTTAGGATCGACGATGAGAGCTACTTGTCCATCTCCCAGGATGGTTGCTCCGGAGATTCCTTCAATGGAAGGAAGATAGGTTCCCATGGATTTGAGAACAATCTCGCTCTGTCCGATAAACTCTTCCACGGAAACCGCTGCTAGACGATCTCCTTTACGGATGACAACGATTTCTGTTTCCGACTCATCCTCATCATTGAAATCAGGTACGCCAAACACTTCGTTTAGCGACAAGTACGGAATGAGGGATTCACGGAACGTAATCATTTTATTACCATGAATATTACGAACTTGTTCACGCTGCACAATGGCCGTCTCCACAATGGAGGACAACGGAATCGCATATTTCTCGGAACCAACTCGTACAAGCATTGCTGCGATAATTGACAACGTCAATGGCAGTTGAACCGAGAAATTAGTGCCTTTGCCTGGTGTGGAATGGATGGTTACATTACCGCCAAGCGAAGTGATTTTGGATTTTACAACGTCCAAACCTACTCCGCGACCAGAGATATCCGAGATTTTGTCAGCTGTACTGAAACCAGGAGCGAATAAAAGCTGATTAACTTCATCGTCGCTCATCTTCGCACCCTGCTCTTCCGTCACGACACCGCGTTTAATGGCTGTTTGTAAAAGCTTCTCACGATAAATTCCTTTGCCGTCATCTTCAATCTCAATGAAAACATGATTGCCACTGTGGAAAGCTCGAAGGTTAACTGTACCCATTTCCGGTTTTCCGGCAGCAACACGTTCTGCGATGGATTCGACACCGTGGTCCACAGCGTTACGCAGCAAATGCACCAGTGGGTCACCGATTTCGTCAATGACCGTACGATCCAGTTCGGTTTCTGCACCTGTAATGACCAGGTCAATTTTTTTGTCCAAGGTTTTGGCTAGGTCACGAATCATTCGTGGGAACCGGTTAAATACGGTATCTACAGGTACCATGCGCAGCTTGAGAACGATATTTTGCAGGTCTGAGCTGACTCTGCTAAG
Source organism: Paenibacillus sp. P13VS (assembly GCF_015143645.1). Lineage (NCBI taxonomy): Bacteria > Bacillati > Bacillota > Bacilli > Caryophanales > Paenibacillaceae > Paenibacillus > Paenibacillus sp. P13VS. The sequence goes on from NZ_WYEV01000002.1 coordinate 203,818, forward strand.
ATGAGCAACGGTATCGGATAGATCATTATTACCCGTTTCACTTGCCAACTGCTCCAGGCGCGACCGATCAATCAGCAATTCGCTGAATAAATTCATCAGTACATCCAATCGCTCAATATCCACTCGGATCGTACGCGAAGGCGCGGCTGCCTGTTTAGTTGGTGCAGCAGGTTGCTTGGCTGCTGGTTTTTCTTCAGATTTGACCTCAGTTGCGATCTCTTGTGATACGGCTGTTGCTATGGCGACTGTTTCAGCTTCAACTGCAGCTGCAGCCTGATTGGTCATCTGCTGAAGAGTTTCTTGATCCAGCTGAATGACTTTGGCACTTTCTATCTCTGAAATGCTTAAAATGCTTTTTTCAAGTTCCTGCGCTTCTTTGGTTGTTATGTAATACAACGAGAAACTGCGCTCAAACTTCTCCTGCTCAATATCCTGAACCGTAGGGAAAGACTTCACAACTTCACCCGAACGCTCCAAGAGATCAAAGACCATGTAGGCACGTACACCCTTCAGCTGGCTGTCCTCGCTAACAAGCACATCAATGTAGAAAACTCGATGCCCTTCCGCGATAGACTGATCCAGAACAGAATATTGGAATTCGTCCAGATCAACAGCCGATGAAATGCTTTCTACCGGCTTAGCCGTTGTTGTAGCAGCTGGAGTTTCACCACCTGTCCATTCTCCACTTTCAATGGCTTGAAGGGAAGCGACAATTGCGGAAACATCGGCTTTACCTTCTCCACCACTGGTAATATCCTGAACCATGGATTCAAGCGCGTCCAAACTCTTAAATAAAGTATCAAAAATATAGTCCTGCATTTTCAATTTCTCATTACGCACAAGATCTAACACATTCTCCATTTTGTGTGTCAATGATGCCAAATCCTCAAAGCCCATTGTTGCGGCCATACCTTTCAAAGTATGAGCAGAGCGGAAGATGACTTGGACTATACCCAGATCCTCCGGATTGCCTTCGAGTTGAAGCATGTTGTCGTTAAGGGATTGCAGATGATCATTAGACTCATCAATAAACATGGATAAGTATTGGTTCATGTCCATTGTGAGGCACCTCCTCCATGAGTTACACTCCGTTTATTTCACTGCTTGAACAAGTTTTGGGGCGATCTCCTGCAAAGGCAGAAGATGACGTACGCATTGCAGCTCTACAGCAGAACGCGGCATTCCATACACCACACAGGTCTCTTCATTTTCCGCAAAGGTAGACGTTACACCCGCTTCATACAGCTTCTTCATCATTCTCGCTCCATCACTGCCCATACCCGTCAGCAAAACCAAATGCCGCTGAAGCGACGTAAAAGGCAATAACGACTCAAACATCGTATCCACTGAAGGCCGATGGCCATTCACCGGATCCTGCTCCGTAAGCTTCAGGATATACTTTCCATCGGTTGCTTTACTTACGACGATGTGATATCCACCAGGCGCGATATAAGCGGAACCTTTCTTGAGAACCATACCTTCTTCAGCCTCAACGACATGCAGCGGACTGAAGGTATTCAGCCGTTGTGCCAGAGACCTTGTAAAGTTGGGCGGCATGTGCTGCACAATGATGACAGGTGCAGGCAAATCAGCAGGCAATTCCTCAAGCAACGTTTTAAGGGCCCTTGGGCCTCCCGTAGAGCAGCCAATTGCGACAATTTTGTTGAATGTACCATCAGTCCCCGTTACTGCTTTTGGTAATGGTTGACTTGAGGATGCAGCCGTTTGCTCCATTGCCGACCGTATTGGCTCCGCATTCCGCAACTCCTTCGGAGTGTGAAGAGGCTTAATCGGTTTAGGTACCTTAGCCTCTCTTGTATTAGGAACACGATCTGGGCTCTTTCCTGCTTCCAGTTTTTTGTCTGACCGCTCTTTTTTCTGATCCGCCAGCGGCATGTTTCGCTGCAGCACTTTAGGCTGGGGTCGATCACTAGGTTCACTGTTTGGCCGTATAACTGGCTGAACAGGCTCAATCCTTTTTTGAGCAGGTTCTCTGCGAACTTGTGCAGGAGCATCACGCTGTACTCGCTGAGATTGACGCAGGAGATGTTCCTGAATCTCTTTCGTCTGTTTTAAAGACTCCTCGCGCTCTGCTTTTCGCTTGATTTCGTTCATGGCCGCCCGCATCCGCTCGACGAGGGCCTTGCCCACCTGAGCAATATCCTGATCATGTGAAATGGAAGGCTTACGTATAAAATCAAAGGCTCCTGCCTCAAGCGCCATGATGGTTTCCTTCATTCCTTGCTCATTGATACCTGATAGCATAATTACAGGCACCGATGACTTCTGCATGATCGATTTCAGTGCATCCAGCCCATTCATCTCAGGCATTTCTACATCCATCGTAATTACATCAGGCTTTAAATCCACTGCTTTTTCTATTGCTTCCTTGCCGGTTGAAGCCGTTGCCGCAACTTTGAATTCCGGATCAGCTTCAATTAAATCCGTAACAATTTTGCGCATAAAAGCGGAATCATCGACAACCAATACTTGATACACCGCCATGTTTTGTCCACCTCTGTTTCCTTTATTCAAGAATCATGTTGTCTTCCTAAGCCACTTTTTCATAAATCCCCTGATTCCTGTCAAGGTTCCGGCTTCGTTAACCGCTGGTTCAGCCAAATAGCGAAGGGCTAGCCGCTGTATATCTCTGGAAGCCTTTGAATGGGGATAAGCCAAGCTGTAAGGCACTTGTCTCTTCACCGCTTTAACAACATTCGGATCTTCAGAAACATACCCAAGCAGGGGGATATCCGTTTGTAAAAAACGCTTGGCTACTCCTGCTATTTTGTCCGCCACCTGTTCCGACTCCTGTTCATTTTCAACACGGTTAACGACCATCCGAAAAGGTGTAGCATTTTCCTGACCATGCATCACTTTGACCAGTGCATATGCATCTGTTATGGAAGTGGGTTCAGGTGTGGTTATAATCATACATTCGTCAGCTGCACCAATAAACTTCATATTCTCGCGGGAGAGCCCAGCTCCAGTATCAAATATGACATAGTCCATTTCTTGGGCAACCATTTCCACTTGCTCTGCAAAGAATTCCAAATCACGGTCCGACAACGAAAATAACTCTTTCATGCCAGAACCACCGGCAATGTAAGGTAGTCCATTCGCACCAAGCTGAATGATTTCCTGAATGGACTTCTGCCGATACAATAAATGATACAGATTATAGGGAGATGAAGTCCCCATAAGGACATCAATATTAGCCATACCGATATCTGCGTCAAATACGAGTACCTTCCTGCCTAGCGTTTGCAGCGCAAGGGCAAAGTTTAACGTGAAATTGGATTTCCCTACCCCACCTTTGCCGCTGGCAATCGTTAAGATTTTCGAAGAGCGTCCACTGCGCAGGGTTTTGTCCAATGCACTCGGTGCTGACACCAAACTTCGAAGAGAGGCTGCCTGGTCCTTCATTTCGCGAGTTCTCCCAGCAATTGTTTAGTCAATGAAGCCGGATCTGGTTTGAGCAAGTCATCCGGAACATTCTGTCCATTGGTCACATAGGCAAGTTTCAACGGGAAGTGATGCAGCAGATTAATCATTGGACCACAAGTGCCCGTTTCGTCCATCTTGGTGAAAATGATTTTATCCAACCCATACTTGCTGAAATGTTCGGTAATTTCAAACATGTCCGCGCTTTTGGATGTCATGCTCATGACGAGAAAGGTTTCACTGTTCTCTACTGGTGCAAGCAGGCTTTGCAACTCCGAAACAAGCAACTCGTTTCTATAATTTCTTCCAGCCGTATCCATGAAGATCAGGTCACAATCCTGCAAACGTGATATGGCTCGTTGTGTATCTCCTGGAGACTGTACAACCTCAAGTGGAACATTCAAAATGGAAGCGTAGGTTCTAAGTTGTTCTACTGCTGATATACGGTACGTATCCGATGTAATGAATCCCACTTTCCGATGATGCTTAAACATCTGCTCAGCAGCCAGTTTGGCTATGGTTGTTGTTTTCCCCACACCTGTGGGTCCAGCAACATAAACAATACGAGTGCCAGGCAATATCCCCGCATCGATACGTTCCTCCAGGAACGTTAAAATCTGTTGCTGAACGGATTGAACAATCTCATTTTCGTCCAGCTCTTTCGCATTTAACTGGCTCTGAACCGTTTCGAACCATGACTCAAAAACTTCCGTCCGCACCTCTTGATTACTCAGTCTCTCTTTAAGAAAAAGAAACTCTTCAGGTACAGGGTCAGCCAATTCATTCTGTCTAGATAATTGAGTCATCATCTTTTTAAGTTCTTTCAGTTCAGACATCAGTTCTTGTTGGCCCTGTTTGTTTGGTTCCTGCACGGCAGACGATGAACCCGAAAAATCCGCCCCTTCCGGTCGCGGTTTATGATCCGTGTTTGACTCAAATTTACCGCGCCCTCTAACTGAATCATTGTTCATCGATTCAGCATGAGCAGCGGTTTCCTTACGTTTTTCATCGGCGTATTGTTCAACAACCTGGGCTGCTGATTCCGATTCACTCGCTTCGTTCACAAATGAACGGGCCGTCTGCCTGTACGCTTCAGGAACATACGAACGAGGCACTGACGCAACTTGGTTCTGTATCTGCTTCTTGGCTTCTTTTTTATCTTCCGCTTCAACCGCAGCTACAACTTCAATTCTCTTTTTGCGAAACATTCCCATCATTCCGCCCACCTTAATTTCTTTGGTGGACAGAATGACAGCGTTACCTCCCAAGTCTTTCCGAATTTGAAGCATAGCTTCGGGCATGGTCTCAACAATATATTGTTTTACTCTCATAAGTTCACCACTCCGACACTTTGGATTTCAACATTCGGTTCCAACTCACTATAAGAAAGCACCGGTATGTCCTGCATGGTACGTTCAATGACTTGACGCAGGTACATACGAATGGTTGGAGAAGTTAATACGACAGGTTGTTGACCTGATTGGATTAATCGATTGACCTGCTCGGTCAATTTTTGATACACACTTTGTGTAGACGCAGGATCCAGTGCAAGGTAACTTCCTTGATCGGATTGTTGTACACTTTCGGCAATTTTCTTTTCCAATCCAGGCCCAACGGTAATCACTCTCAGTGTTTCACCTTTTTGGGAGAACTGTTGGGTAATTTGACGGGAAAGCGATTGTCTTACGTACTCTGTCAGAACATCCGGGTCTTTGGTATACGTCCCGTAGTCAGCCAGTGTCTCGAAGATTGTAACCATATCCCGGATGGAGATTTTCTCGCGCAGAAGTTTTGCCAGCACTTTCTGTACGTCCCCAATGCCCAAAATCGATGGAATCAGTTCATCGACAAGTGCAGCATAGTTCTCTCTGAGATTGTCCACAAGCGCCTTCGTCTCTTGTCTGCCAAGAAGCTCATGTGCGTGTTTCTTAATCAGTTCCGTCAGATGGGTAGCCACTACGGATGGCGGATCCACAACCGTGTAACCAGCAAGCTCAGCTCGATCTTTGGTCACTTCGTCAATCCATAGAGCCGGAAGACCAAAAGCCGGTTCCGTAGTTTCAATTCCTGTCACAGATTCTTCCTCGTACCCAGGACTCATAGCCAGATAATGATTCAGCAGCAATTCACCGCCACCCACCACATTACCCTTGATCTTAATGACATACTCATTAGGTCTCAATTGGATATTGTCTCGAATCCGAATGACAGGGACAACGAGCCCTAATTCAAGCGCACATTGCCTACGTATCATAATAATCCGATCCAGTAGATCTCCACCCTGCTGGTTATCAGCCAGAGGAATCAAACCGTAACCAAACTCGAACTCGATTGGATCTACCTGAAGCAAGTTAATTACACTTTCTGGGCTTCTAACCTCTTCGATCTGTTGTTCCTCCTCCATCTGTTCTTCTGCCTCTTGTTTGGATTTCAGCGTATTTTGCATCCTCCATGCGGCAAAAGCCAGTATACCTGCCAAAGGTATGGTCGTAATGGCGTGAATTGGAGTGAAGAAACCAAGCATTGCTATTACAAAAGCTACAATATATATGAGCGTCGGGTATGTAAACAACTGCCCCGTAATATCATCTGCCAAGTTACCTTCGGATGACGCTCTAGTGACGATAAGACCCGCTGCTGTAGAAATCAAAAGTGCAGGAATCTGACTGACCAATCCATCCCCGATTGTTAATACAGAATAGGTGGACAACGCATCTGCAAACGAGAGACCATGTACGGTCATACCGATAATAAATCCACCGATGAGATTGATCAGCAAGATGATAATACTCGCGATCGCATCTCCCTTTACGAATTTACTCGCACCGTCCATTGCACCGTAGAAGTCAGCCTCTCGCTCAATTTTGGAACGACGTTCACGGGCCTGTTGTTCATTGATCAAGCCTGCATTTAAGTCCGCATCAATACTCATCTGTTTACCAGGCATCGCATCGAGTGTAAACCGTGCTGCAACTTCAGCTACACGTTCTGAACCCTTGGTGATAACGATAAACTGAACAACGACCAGTATGAGGAAGACGATAAAACCAATAGCAATTTGACCGCCTGCGATCCAGCTACCAAAGGTGGCTACGACAGACCCGGCGTCTCCTTCTCCAAGGATCAGCTTTGTTGTTGAAATATTTAACGCTAAGCGAAACAGTGTAGTAATCAACAATAAAGCCGGAAAGATGGAGAATTGCAACGCTTCCTTGCTGTTCATCGCTACGAGCAATATCATCAATGCAAGTGAAATGTTGACAACAAGCAGCATGTCCAACAACCAGGTTGGGATCGGGAGAATCATCATCAACACAATGCCAATGATACCCGCAAGGACAGCAATATCTTTTGTTTTCAATGAATGTACGGCCTCCGATCCCTTTTATTTCGTTCTGCCCTTTAATTTATATACATAAGCCAGCACTTCGGCTACCGCTTGAAACAAATCAGCCGGTATGGCGTCGCCAATCTCGGCCCTCTGGAACAATGCCCGTGCCAGCGGCTTGTTTTCCATTGTAATGACACCGTGCTCTTTGGCAATCTCCCTGATGCGCAAGGCGACGTAATCCTGACCTTTGGCAATAATCTGAGGTGCTTCCATCTCAGACCCTTCATACTTCAGCGCTACTGCGAAGTGCGTCGGGTTTGTGATGATCACATCTGCATTTGGAACCTCCTGCATCATGCGCTGTACAGCCATGCGACGCTGACGTTCCCTGATTTTACCCTTGATCAGTGGGTCACCCTCCATTTTTTTGTACTCGTCCTTGATGTCCTGTTTGGACATTCGAATGTTTTTCTCGTAATCATATTTCTGATACATATAGTCGAACACTGCGAGTACCATTAAGGCCACAGCAATTTTGACACCCAGATTGAGGGTGATTGAAGCCGAAAAATGTAATATGGCATCCAAAGAAAAATGAGAAAGTGAAGCAATATCCGATTGATAACTTGTAATCGTGCTGTAGACAAGATAACCGATAATCGACATTTTCAAGATGGATTTTGCAAACTCCACTAATGAACGGAGTGAGAAAATGTTTTTGAAACCTTTGATTGGATCAAGCTTCTCAAGCTTTGGCTTCAATCCTTCACCCACAAGCAGAAAACCAACCTGCATATAATTGACGATCAAGGCAACAACCGCAGCACCGATCAGTACGGGTGCCAGCAGCAGCATAACTTCAATGCCGTAGCGCATCATAAGGGCCATTACATTCTCGCCGGTAATCTCCAAGCTCAGCCGATTCATAAAGATATCTGTAAATAACCGAACAATGCGTTCTTTGTAAAAATCACTGAATACCATCATGATTAAAAAGGTGAACAGGAGAATGGATGCTCCGGAGATCTCCATACTTTTAACAACCTGTCCCTTTTTGCGTGTATCCTGCCTTTTTTTCGGGGTGGCTTTCTCCGTCTTCTCCCCTGCGAATAACTGAAGGTCAAGCTGAAATTTCATTTAAATCCTGTCCTCCGTTTCCTTTAGCCCGGCCTTTGTCCGATCGTTCCAAGCAACTTTTCCATAGATCTAAACATCGCTTCGAACAATTGGCTAAATACAAAGGCGAAGCTCGGAACCATCAAAAGCAATATGGCGATTCCCACCAGGACCTTTAACGGCATACCGACAGCAAACACATTGAATTGAGGAGCAGTTTTAGCCAAGAAACCCAATCCCACATCCGTCAAAAACAAAGCCACTACAATGGGTGCGGACATTTGGAAGGCAAGCATAAAGGCCTCACCTAACGTACGAACGAGAAACTCAGCAATACTACCGTCGGCCAATCGTATGAAAAAGGCATTGGATAAGGGTATCCAGCGATAGCTGTACACAATGGCGTCCAAAAGGTAGTGGTGTCCATTCATCGTCAGGAAAAGCAGCATAGCAAAAGCATATTTGAAATTACCTGTCAGCGGTGCAGAAGCACCAGTCATCGGATCAAATACATTCGCCATACCAAAACCAATCTGAAGGTCAATGAATGTTCCCGCCGTCTGCACGGCTGTCATAATCAGATAGGCTACGAAACCTAGCAGCAATCCTATTAATATCTCCCGGATAATCAACAGAATGTAACTTAGATCAGTAGGCACTTCCTGATTCATGCCATAAACGACATAAACCGTTAATGTTACAAATGCCGAAAGACCAACCTTAATGGAATTCGGCACATTTCGAGCTGAGAATACTGGAGCTGTTACAAAAAATGATGCAATTCGACAAAACATAAGCAGAGCGACAGGAAAACTTTGCAACAATGTCTCCATGTGCGAAAGCCTACCCTATATATCTGTATAAATTATCGAGAATGTTATACGTAAAATCTACCAAAATATTTAAGATCCAAGGTCCGAATAAGAGCACTGCCAAAAGTACGGCAATAATTTTCGGTACAAAGGCTAATGTCTGCTCCTGAATTTGGGTCGTTGCTTGAAATATACTGATAATGAGACCTACAACTAGAGCAAGTATAAGCATGGGTGCGCTGGCCAGCAGCGACGTATATACTGCTTTCCCGGCCAGACCTATAATAAATTCTGAAGTCATGACCGTCCTCCTTCAACTTTCCTGCTCATGTGTTAAAGCTCAGCAGCAGTGACTTCACTACAAGATACCAACCGTCCACAAGGACAAATAGCAATATCTTAAAAGGTAATGAGATCATGACCGGTGGTAGCATCATCATCCCCATAGCCATGAGAGTACTTGCAACCACAATGTCTATGACTAGAAACGGAATGAAAATCATGAATCCCATCTGGAATGCTGTCTTTAATTCACTGATTGCATACGCTGGCACCATGACAGTGATCGGTATGTCTTGATATGTTTCTGGTTTTTCGGTCTGATTATATTTCATAAAAAGCAGTAAATCTTTCTCCCTTGTGTGGGAGAACATAAATTTCTTAATTGGATCTTGTGCCTTTTCAAGCGCTTCCGTTTGCGTAATGTCTCCTTTGAGATAAGGCTGAAGAGCTACCTGATTAATGGAAGACAGCGTCGGTGACATGATAAACAGTGTCAGGAAGAGCGCTAAACCGACAAGCACCTGATTGGGTGGCATTTGCTGCGTCCCCAAGGATGTCCGTATAAAACCGAGAACGATAACAATTCGGGTGAAGCTGGTCATTAACACCAGTATTGCGGGCGCTATACTTAACACCGTAATTAACAGTATTATGGAAAGAGAACTTGTACTTGGTGTTCCCCCATCTCCGCTTCCGATTTGGATATCGATGTTCGGTATCGGTTCGGCAAAGGCAACCGTCACAGATGCCAGGCTGATAAGCCCCATCAAACAACATGCTAGCCAAATCTTTTTCTTCATGAATCCCTCGACCGATCTGTAGTATTGTCTTCTTCCAGGAGCTTGTCCATCTTTTCCTTTCGGTTAGGCATCTGCCGCAGCTTCGACTCGAATAGCTCGTGAAAAGAGGCAGTATCCTCAAGTTCCATTTCCCTTGGTGGTTCTTTCTTACGCAAGCGGGATGCCAGCTTGTTGATTAAAGGTGAACGGCTTCCCTGTTGTGAAGAAGCTTCTCTCTCAAATGATTCAACAATTCTCTGTGCCTCATCCAAATCTGAAATTTTGTCTAGCAATTGTATATTTTCGCCAACACCGACTAGATAAACATTGCCACCAATTTCTATAATCTGAAGTGACTTGTTCGGTCCCAGCCCCACACCACCTAAAATGCGGACTGTACCACTTCGGAACCACTGCTGATTCCGTTTGTTCAAAAAGCGGAGCAGGTAGACGATAAGGACCAGGATGACGGCCAGGACGACAATCACCCATACAAGCTGAAAATAATAGTTGGTCCCAATGTCAGCTCCTCCAGGAGTATCACCCTGCGCCATCATCATGTGTCTTAAACTCCCAGCGTTTTACTGATCGCTTCGATGACTCGGTCAGACTGGAATGGCTTAACGATGAAATCTTTGGCACCAGCCTGAATCGCATCAATTACCATCGCTTGTTGTCCCATAGCTGAACACATAATGACTTTAGCGTTCGCATCGATTTTTTTGATTTCTTTCAGTGCTGCAATACCATCCATCTCAGGCATGGTAATATCCATCGTGATCAGATCAGGACGAAGTTCCTTAAATTTCTCAATTGCTTGTGCTCCATCCTGAGCCTCGCCAACGACCTCATATCCGTTTTTGGACAAAATGTCCCGGATCATCATTCTCATAAATGCAGCGTCGTCCACGACTAAAATTCGGTTTGCCATCTTGATTCAAGTCCTCCCTAAATTGTGCTTATTGTAATTTCTGAATTCGGTCCCATTGGCTTACGATATCTATAACACGAACACCAAAGTTTTCATCGATAACGACGACTTCTCCCTTAGCGATCAGTTTGTTATTGACCAAAATATCGACAGGTTCGCCGGCCAGTTTATCCAGCTCGACAATTGAACCTTGTGAGAGTTCCAATATATCCTTAATTTGCTTCTGGGTCCTTCCTAATTCTACGGTGACTTTAAGGGGAATGTCCATCAATAAATTCAAATTATTTTCGTCCACCTGACCGTAAGCCCCATTTTGCAAATTGGCGAACTGGACGGGTTGTACATTCACATTCCTGTTTGGCATACCGCCGTAGTGTTGTGGTGCACCATACGGTTGCTGTGGTGGCATCCCGTAAGGCTGTTGTGGCGGCATTCCTTGCGGCATCCCCATTGGTGCCTGTCCATATCCATTATAGTCTGGAGCAGGCTGTTGAGGCGCCTGTGGAGGCATTTGCTGTTGAACCGGTGGTTGCTCCGGCGCCACAGGTGGAGCTGCCGCTACTGGTGCTGCATGCGATGGTGTTGTCACTGGCGCATTAGCCGTTGATTCTTGTGCTCCGCCGATCAACATATCCACCATGTGTTTGGCGAAATCAACAGGCAAAAGCTGCATCAGATTGGAGTCAATCAGATCACCAATCAGGAGGCGAAACGATACTTGAATCAATGTTTCGTCGTGCGGCAGACTGCTTACACCCTCGCCACTTTCCATATTGAGAATATCAATGCCTGGCGGAGAGATATTCACAAATCGGTTGAAAATCGTAGACATGGAGGTTGCTGATGAACCCATCATTTGATTCATGGCTTCCTGCACTGCACTAATATGGATCTCATTCAGCTCTTCATCCGCAGGATTGCCTTCGCCTCCAAGCATCAGATCAGCAATGACTTGTGCATCGCGCTTTTTGATAACTAGTGAATTGATCCCTTCAAATCCATCCACATAATTGACATGTACTGCAACATGTGGCTTGGGAAACGCTTCTTCGAATTGCGAACGGCTGATAATGGATACCTTCGGTGTTGTAATATCTACTTTTAATCCCAGTAGCGTGGACAGTGCTGTCGCTGCGCTACCAAACGTAATATTACCGATCTCCCCCAATGCATCTTGTTCCAGTTCAGTCAAAAAGTCATCAACTGTTTTTTCAGCAGGTTCCGTGCTACCCATCGATTCGGATTGCCGGAGCAAAGCATCGATTTCTTCCTGGGACAAATAATCCTTACTCGTCAAATTCTTCAACTCCTTCGGTGACAATCTTATCTATTTGTACAGCCACACGGTCTTTTATCGTTCCCGGACTGCCCATATACTTCAACCTGTCGCCCACTTTGATGGATAACCCCTCATCAACCGGTTTGTTCAACGTTATGACATCGCCGACCGAAAGGCCAAGGAATTCCGAGATCGAAATTCTGGATTCACCCAGTTCCGCAACAACTGGCAATTTGGCTTTGTTCACACGTTCTCTAAGGGCATCGTATTCTTCCGGGGCTCTTGTTTTCTTCTCTGAAACAAACCACTGATGTGTCGACAGCCTTGACATAATAGGTTCAAGAACGACATGCGGGATACACAAATTGATCATGCCCGTAGTGTCACCGATTTTGGTGCTCAGCGAGATCAAGGCAATCGTTTCGTTGGGTGATACGATCTGCATAAACTGTGGATTCGTCTCCAGTGCTTCCATTCTCGGCGATATGTCTAGCACTGTCTTCCATGCTTCCTGCAAACTTTCGAACGCTCGGCTGAAGATTCGCTCCATAATTGTCGTTTCTATTTCAGTCATTGAAGCTATTTTAGTCGGCGCACTTCCCGTACCACCCAGCAATCGATCCAACATCGCATAACCAACATTGGGGTGAACTTCCATGACCATTCGACCTTGTAATGGTTCTGCTTCAAATATGTTTAATATCGTCATTTTAGGGATTGAACGGATAAATTCATCATAAGGCAGCTGTTCCACCTGAACGACATTAATTTGAACAAAGGTCCGCAATTGGGCTGAAAAATAAGTGGTGAGAAAACGAGCAAAGTTTTCGTGAATTCTGGTCAAGCTTCGAATATGATCCTTAGAAAATCTGACTGCCCTTTTAAAATCATATGATCTAATTTTCTTCTGAGTTTCTTCCTTTTTTAGTTCTTCAGCATCCATCTCACCTGAGGAGAGTGCTGCTAATAGGGCATCTATCTCATTTTGTGATAATACATCCACCATGTTCTCACCCCCTTACCATTGTACAGCGCGCTCTATTACATCGATGCCATTAAAAAATAAGTAAAGTTCGTACTACTCAGCTTTGGTTCTGGCAAGGCCTCATTGATCAGTTTTGTAAGCTTTTCATTAAACTGCGACCGCCCCTTGGCTGTCTTTAGTTCATCTGGCTGTGCATCCGCAAAAGTCTGAACAATGATTGGTTTCACAGTAATCTCTTTTATTTTCTCAAAGTCTTCCTTGGCTTTAGCATCAGTCATTTTGAAAGCCAAGTTTACTTGTACGATGTGATTAGTGTCAGCCAAATTGGTCTTAATGTCTGTTATTTCAGAAGTAACTTCGACAATTTCGTCAGCTGTCATCTTCTTGGCTTCAGCAGCCAAAGCTACATCTTGATCGGCTTTGTTTCCCGGTTGTCCTTGCATAAATACAAACACAACCACCACAATGAGTGTAATGGCAAGCAAAATCGTTGCCACCCAAGGCATCATCTTCTTCATCAGGATTCCTCCGTTTGCTGCACTTTGATAGTGGCTGCCTGAACCCCGATTTCACGGTTGTAATCTTTGATTTTGGAAATGACTTCATCTGCTCTTTCAAGAACAATCAGTCTCTTACCAGTTACCAGAGTAATATACGTATCCGGCGTTTCTTCTACAATCTCTACCATCAGCGCATTTAACCACATAGGAGAACCATTTAACCGCGTCACCGAAATCATGCTAAGCCCCCTCTCGATCAATGTGGAGGAGCTAGCTCCTCCACGCATTAAAACTTACTAATCAGCTATTAACGTTTCAGGTTAACAACTTCCTGAAGCACTTCATCGGATGTTGTGATGATCCGTGAGTTCGCCTGGAAACCACGTTGAGCGACGATCATCTCCGTAAATTCACCTGTTAGATCCACATTGGACATTTCCAGTTGGCCTGCAATGATTGAACCAGTCCCATCTTCAGCACTATTAGCTGTTAAAGGTTCAAGCGCACCATCCGGATTGGCATTTGCAGTCATTCGGTACAAGTTTCCACCAATTTTCTCAAGCCCCTCTGGATTAACTACTTTACCGATTCCAATCTGTGGACCTGGCTCGATTGTGCCGTCAGCCATTGTCTGGTTAATCGTTCCATCCTGTCCGATTGTGAATGAAACAACATCATCAGGAATTGTAATATTACCACCACCACTGTCTACTACGAAAAGACCGTCTGAAGTCACCAGGTTGCGTGCTGCGTCAACATGAAAATCACCTGCACGAGTAAGGTAGGGGATTTCTTGATCTTCGCTCAAACGAACCAGGAAAAAGCCATCTCCATTAATTCGTAAATCTGTTGGATTGTTTGTTGTCATAGGACTTCCTGCGAGATGCAATGTATCTATAGAACCAACAGACACACCTAATCCGATTTGCTTGGCATTTACACCACCAGTTGGAGTATCAGTCGGTGCAGTGACACCAGAAGTAGTTTGACTCATAATATCTTTGAACATAACACGACTTCCCTTGAAGCCAACGGTGTTTACGTTTGCGATATTATTACCAATAACATCCAGCTTCGTTTGAAAACCCCGCATCCCGGAAACGCCAGAGTACATCGATTTCAACATAATTATAAATCCTCCCAGCCATAATTTGGTTACCGCATCAGTCGGTCAGCGGTGTTCCGGCTCCCGAGAAGGGCCAGCCGGTTATGATATGATTACTGCACTATCAATCTGTGTAAAAACGTTATCCTTCATGCTTTCGCTATCCATCGCTGTGACTACAGTTCGATTTTTAACATTTACGATAAAGGCCATATCCTGCATCAGGATCAGAGATTCTTTTGCACCTTTGGCCGCAGCCTTGTCGAGTGCAATTCCAATCTGCTGCATTTGTTCGATTTTCAGCTCAATCCCCCGCTGTTCCAATCTTTTGGCAGCATGGTTGCTAAGCTTCAACAGATTGTCCTCAAGCACTTGGGCAAAAGGTCGTTCAGGAGCTGTTGTTTCAGTCTGTTTAGCACGATTAAGCAAATTAGGTGTTACCGGGCCTGTATATAGTTGTCCTACCGTTATTCGTTCACTCATAACGTGTTCCCACTATCCTGAACAGCTGTTCCAGCTTCCTCGCTTTCATTCACTGGTGCTGAAGCATCTGCAGTACTCTGAGCCTGGGTTTCTTCCTCTTCAATTGGAGCAGGATTCGAAACCTGAATAATTTCATTCAACTCAATCTCGTCGTCGCCCACTTTAGCGTACTGTACACCATCCCGTACAATGATTGAATCTACAATCCCCTGACGAAGGGTTCCGCTGTCCTCTTTATTAGAAGAAAGCCAGCTAATTTCTCGTCCAATCATGCTTGAAACCGCACCAAGTGACTGATTGAGCGTTTTGAGTTGCGATGAGATGTTAACAAGCTGTTCAACCGAACTGAACTGCGCCATTTGAGCAATAAATTCCTTATCCTCCATAGGCTGCATTGGATCCTGATTTTGAAGTTGGGTGATTAGTATCTTAAGAAACTGATCCTTCCCTAACTCCTTGGTAGCTGCACTAGTTGTGGCCGTGTTCGAAGCCGAGTAGTTCGGCCATGTATTATTAGTAGAAACAATTTCAGTAGCCAATATTTTCACCTCATTTCTTATTAAGCTTTAGCAGTAAACGAGCCTCCTTGGAAGTCGTTTCCTTCCTCATTTTCACTGCGCCAATTTCGCAGTTCTTCCTGCAGGGTTGCCGTAGTTATTGCATCCTCTGTTTGCTCTTCACGTTCCCGTGAACGGCGCTGATCCTGCGAGTTATTTCCTTGCTGACGTCCATCGTCATGATACATTTCTGAACCAAGGGAACTGCTCTGAGTGACTTCGATTCTCACCACTTGTATACCTTGGGATTGAAGCGAGGTACGAAGCTGTGTCATTTGCTGTTCAAGCATATCCTTCGCCATCGCATGTTCAGTCATAAAGCGTGCAACCAATTGTCCGTTCTGCAAGGTAATCTGTACATCCAGCTTACCCAGATGTTCTGGTCGAAGTGAGATCGTAGCTTCTGAAAAGCCTTTTTGCTGCACGATATCCAGCTTATTCACCACAAATTGCGTCATTTCCTTGGCAAACTGTGATGCCTGCATTACAGGTTCAGCTGGCTTAGCTACCGTTGTGCCCGACGTACGCAGGGATAACTCACCGGCTGTAATCACTTTCGAATGATCCATTTCTCCACCTTCAATTGCAGTCGACGAAGTGTTCACATCTGTTTCACCTGTCACTTTAAGCTCTTTGGTAGAAGACAGAATCGCAGTCAATTCTTTCTCCGTAGTTGGAGTAGCTTTGGTTTGCACACCTTGATCCTTTAATGAATCCATGGAATCAACGATCGTTTTAAGTTCTGTCCAACCTTTATTGTTACTCAGATCAACTCCAGCCTCCTGCAGCTGATTCTGGAGGGTTTGAAGCAACTGCTTAAACTCAGCTGTATTTTTGGCTATAGGACTATCTGGTTCAGTCATAGTTGCAACCAACTGAGTAAGCACATCCTGCAGCACAAAGCGAACTGCAGCTGGGTGTTCAGTGAGATCCATCACCGCAGTAGCGTTAACGGTTGTCGGCGCATTTAATGTTCCATCCGCTTTTTCTGTCCCATCCGATTTTTCCGTTTCAACGGAAGCACCGTTTAATTGGGCATACAGCTGTTGAATCAGATTTTGCATTTCTGCCAGTAATGTCGGGTCATTCTCCAGAACTTCATCTAGCGAATCCAAGCCACCAAACAACGAATCCAGAACAGCTGTAAGAGACGTTTCTTCCCCTTCTTCACTAGTTGCTAGGGTTATAGCTAACGGATTAACCGTTAAACCTCCAGCAGTAGCCGAGTTGTTTTCTTCCGAAGTGTTACTATTCAATGACTGTGCCAGTGTCTGCAAAAATCCACCATCCGTCCCTGTAACCCCACCTTTAGACTGCGTTCCAGACGAAGTTTGCGCTGCTCCTGCTGTCTTTGATGTGGATACTGAGGTCATTTGGTATACGATTGACATTTGTTTCACCTCCTTTCGGATGAAGAGCGTTCTACCTACTTATTTCCCATTAACCGGTTTAAGATTTTCGCTGTTTCAGCTGAATTCTCTGTAGACATATTTTCAAGTAATTGTGAGCGTGTAGCATCGTCTACCGAGTTTAAAATGGTCAACGTTTTATCTGGACTGAGTTTATACGTCTCTAGCAGCAATTTTGCGCCGCTTGAGGCTGACATTGAAGAGAACGTTTGGCTAAGCTGGGTTTTGTCCAGGTTTTTCGAATTGGTAGTAGACGTCGTTGTGGTCGCAGCCGTTTCTTTCTTCAATCTGGATTGCAACGCATCGAGTGCCAGATCTCCGGATGGTTTTGCATCCTTCATCATCATCGTGACATCTGCCGCCGTTTTCGGATCCATTTTCTCCAACACTTTCGTACGGGCAGTCGACTGCATCGCACTCAGAAGAAGCACCATTTCTTCATTAGTCATGTTCTGTAAAATAGGTGCCGCTTTGCTTGGACTCATATCCGCATACATTTTGGCCAAATCCTTAATCTGTTTCTGATAATCAGACTCGCTCTCCGGAACCTCAGCGGCTGCAGCTTCCGCTGCTTTTTCCGTTTCATCCAATTTCGTTTGCAGATCACTTGCCTTTTTTGCTTCAGTCGTAGCAGCCTCTTTTGCTGCCTGAAGCTCTGTTTCTTTAGCCGCTACCTGTGACTTCAACTTTTCAATTGTCGCTTCAGCACTTTCCACTTGCTTTTCGCTTTCGTCCAGCTTTTCCTTTTCTGGATCCAGTACAGGATCAGGCACCCAATCCTTGACTACCGGAATTTTGTTAGCTAGTTCAAGCATGTTATTGCGTATATCTACATTAAATAAGGTGAGCAGCACACCGAGCAGTACGACGGTGAAGACAATGGGGATCGAAATCATTAGAAACTTTTCCCAACCGCTACCTGATTCTTTCTCGATATCTGTGTCTTTAACAGCCATTATTTCATTCCTCCTTCACGAGACAACTTCGCTTGCGAAGCCCATCAGATTGCGCGTCCGGCCTTTGCAGCGAAGCGTACAGTAGCCATCTCGTCCAGATCGTTCTGTTCCCGGAGGAGCATCTCCTGCTGAAATTTGATTTTGGCTTTGTCTCTCGCTTCAAGCCACACTTTTTCATCAACCATCTTACCGTTCAAGAACGTCTGATTTCGCTGCACATTGACCTGAGCGTGTTTAACATCCGTATTCTTTTTGGTGATACACTCATCCAGGTGATACACGTATCGCTGCATTTCTTGCAGGCTGGATACAGAAGCAGTGCTCTCCGTTGCGGATTGAATGACACTAATCAGTTCGTTTTTATCATTCATAAGTTGTAAAAGGTGTTCTTCTTCTGTTTGAAGTTTGCCGATTGCTGTGGATAACATCCACTCCGCTTGTGTTTTTTCATTGCTCTTCAGGTCAACTACCTTTTGGAAATGATATCGAAATTTCATCGTTTAACCTTTCATCTCCTTGCAAATTCAAGAATCAAACGTTCCTGCACTTCACTCAGTGTTACTTTTTCATCCACTTTTTGCTTGGTAAAGTTCCATATGCTTTCGATCTGATCCATCGCTTCATCAATAGCAGCATTCGACCCTCTTTGATAAGCCCCAATGTTGATCAGATCTTCCGATTCCTTGTACACGGCCATCAATCGCTTCATATTATTAACGGCTTCCAGCTGCTCTTCAGGCGCGATATCTTTCATGACACGACTTATGCTCGCTAACACATCGATTGCAGGGAAATGTCCTTTGTTCGCGATGGATCGATTCAGCACAATGTGACCGTCCAGAATCCCCCTGACCGCATCTGCTATCGGTTCATTCATATCGTCACCATCAACGAGTACCGTGTAAAATGCTGTTATGGAACCGGTTGGTCCAGTTCCCGCACGTTCCAGCAATTTAGGCAAACTCGCAAATACGGAAGGTGTGTAACCTCTCATCGCTGGGGGTTCACCCACAGCAAGTCCAACTTCCCTTTGAGCCATGGCATAACGAGTAACGGAATCCATCATCAACATGACATTCATGCCTCTGTCCCTGAAATATTCCGCTATCGTGGTGGCAATGACTGCCCCCTTAATTCGAATTAATGCCGGTTGATCTGAAGTTGCGACTATAACGACCGAACGCTCCAGCCCTTCCGGCCCAAGATCACGTTCAATAAAATCACGAACCTCACGTCCCCGTTCACCTACAAGGGCTATAACATTCACATCTGCGGCCGTATTACGGGCAATCATGCCCATCAATGTACTTTTACCAACACCCGATCCGGCAAAAATACCCACCCGCTGACCTTTACCAACAGTCAACAGACCATCAATTGCTCTAACGCCTACACCCATAGTTTCCAGTACACGCGGTCGTTCCATCGGATTCACAGGTTTATTCGATGTAGAGAACATCGGCATCCTTGAAGGCAGCAGCGATCCATCCAGAGGTTGACCAAGTCCATCAAGCACTTTGCCCAGCAACTCTGAACCCACCTGAACTCCAAGCGGCTTCCCGGTACCTACGACATCGCACCCCGGACCAATCGATTGCAATTCACCCAAAGGCATCAGCAGCACCTTGTTATCCCGGAAACCAACGACTTCTGCTTGAATCGGCTTCTCCGATTTCCCGGGGTAGATGTAGCATACGTCACCGATGCTTGCGTCAGGACCTTCGGATTCAACCATCAGCCCGATAACCTGTGTGACCTTACCATTAACCCGAACAGGATCAAATTGGCGTAAGTGCTCCATGTAACGCTGTGAACTAAGAACCTTCATGTTGATTTTTTCGCCCCTCATCCTCAAGTGCTATGCGGACCAGTTCTTTTTTTATTTCAGAAAGTTGTGTATCAATACGGGCATCCACGCTTCCAAAAGACGAGCGAATGACACACCCTTTGTCTTTTACCGTTGCATCCGGCAATATTTGAAGTTCGGCTTGTGAGTCGATGGATAAAGACAACTCTTCACGCGCAGCTTGTACAAAAGCAAACTGTTCTGGAGCTACACACAAGGCAATCATTCCTTGTTCACGTTTCCTTGCGAGGTTCTGCCGGATCAATTCGAGAGTATGCTCTGGTTCAACAGTGAGCTGCTTATCAATAACCTTCTCTGCAATTCCGCATGCCAGCTCTACAAGGAAAGGCTCTGCTTCCTGAATAATTTGATCTTTTGCTACATAAGCCTCTTGCAGTACTTCCTGGGCTTCTTTCATCATCTGTTCGATCTGCACTTGGAGATCCAGTTCAGCTTGTACTTTGCCTTCATCAAAACCCTGCTGAAAACCTTGTGAGCGCATCGCTTCAATTAAATGTTCATCCTGCTGACGCTGTTCTTGCCACCAGCTATCGATCTGCTCACGGGCTTCTTTAAGCATGCGTTCCGCTTCCTCGGAAGCTTCACGTACCTGCTTTTCTGCAAACTCCTTGGCATCCTCCAGCATCTCCGCAGTCAGACGTTTAGTTTCTTCGTCTACACGAGCCTGTAATGCCTCTGTCTCTGCACCTTCTACTCCACTATCTGTTCCTTCAGCTTCAGGACCACCATAATGATGATGATTTTCAAGGCGTTTGCGGTCATCAACCGGCACATACTGGAAAGATTTGATCAAATTAGACAATGATATCATCTCCTCCGCCGCGAGCGATAATGATCTCACCAGCTTCTTCCAGTCTACGGATCGTTCCTACGATACGAGTCTGGGCTTCCTCCACATCACGCAACCGAACAGGTCCCATGAATTCCATTTCTTCCTTGAATGTCTCGGACATCCGTTTGGACATGTTGCGGAACACTGCATCGCGAACTTCCTCGCTCGCCACTTTGAGTGCAAGCTGCAAGTCTGCGTTGTCGATATCGCGGATGATACGTTGAATAGAACGATCGTCCACGTTGACAATATCTTCGAATACAAACATGCGTTTTTTGATTTCTTCCGCAAGTTCCGGATCCTGAATTTCCAGAGAATCCAAAATGGTACGCTCCGTACCCCGGTCGACTCCATTCAAAATCTGTACGATCGACTCGATGCCGCCAGCGTTTGTATAATCCTGTGTAACCGTTGACGACAACTTTTGTTCCAATACACGTTCCACCTGAGAGATAACCTCAGGGGATGTGCTGTCCATGACAGCGACTCTTCGTGCAACATCAGCCTGCTTCTCCTGAGGCAGTGAGGATAGAATTGCTGCTGCCTGCTCGAATTGCAGGTAGGATAGTACCAAGGCAATCGTCTGTGGACTTTCGTTTTGAATAAAGTTTAATATTTGGTTTGGATCCGCTTTGCGTGCAAAGTCAAATGGTCTCACCTGCAGCGTAGCTGTCAAACGATTAATAACTTCAAGTGCTTTTTGCGATCCAAGTGCTTTCTCCAATATTTCTCTTGCGTAAGTAATACCGCCCTGAGAGATGTATTCCTGAGCCAGACAGATCTGGTGAAACTCCGCCATAATCATATCTTTTTCGGAAGCATCCACTTTGCGAACATTGGCAATCTCCAATGTTAATTGTTCAATCTCCTCATCACGCAGATGTTTGAAGATTTGCGCCGACACTTCCGGACCTAGTGTAATCAACAAAATTGCTGCTTTTTGTCTTCCAGTCAAACCTTGACTGCTTGCCTTTGCCAATACGTCCACCTCTATTCGTCAGCCAGCCACGTACGCAGCAGATTGACGAATTCGTCCGGCTTTTTCTTCGCCAAACTCTCCAATTGTTTGCGCACTTGGCTTTCGTTCGTTACACTGTCCAACGTAATGGACGGGAACTCTGTTGCTACTGGGAGAGGAATCTCTTCTTCTTCCTCTTCGTTTTGTTTGCGTCGACGGCGTACGAGGAGGATAACGACTGCTGCGATTAACGCGGCCACCAATGCTCCTACGCCCCACATCATACCTGTTGATAGCTGGAATCCTGTTTCTGCAGCGGCTGCAGTCTGGAAACCTTGGGATATAACCGAAACTTTCTTGGTCAGATCAGCGTCTGTAATTACATTACCTGAATCTGCAAGTGAAGCACGAACGATATTCACCAATATATTTTCAATTGCATCCTGGACAGGTTGTTGTAATTCTGTTTGTCCTTCAGGTGGTTCAACAGCTACGTTAATGGTTAAATCTTTTACAGTATAAGGACTAGAAATGATATCTTTGGCAATTCGATTGACTTCATAGTTTACAGTGCTTGATGATTCCTCAGAAGTAGAATTCCCCGTTGCATCCGCTGAAGGATACCCAGGAACTTCTTCTTGACCGGTACCTGCGACACCGCCTGTTGGAGTACTTGCACCTGTATAACTCTTTTGAATCTCCTGGACACTGATTTCGATGCCCTTCATGTTCTCTTCATCCACTGGTGTAACCAGATTCTCTTTGCTTGTCACTTTATCGAAGTTAAGCTTGGAAGCAACGAGTACATTTACTTTGTCTTCGCCTACGATTTGAGACAGAAACTGTTTTACATTGTTGCGTACGTCATTTTCGAACTTCTTCTGCAAAGCCATGTTTTCCTGCACTTCGGAAGATAATCCACCACTGCCTCCACGGGCAGTTGGAATCAACTCGGCTTCATCTGTGTTGGTGATCGTAATGTTTTCAATCGGCAGGTTGGGAATAGCCGTTTTCACCAAGTTAAAGTATCCATCCACCGCTGCCTGATTCGGATGATATCCCGGTTTAAACTGCAACGCTACGGAAGCGGATGCTTTGTCTTGCTCTTCCAGGCCGGCAAAGATATTATCTTTTGGCATATTGACCAAGACTTTTGCATCTTGAATACCCTGCATGCGCTGGAGTAACTGTTCGACTTCTCCGTTAATGGCATTGTTGTACTTAACATCGAATTCCTTGTCTGTCATCCCGATCGGCGATGAAGAATCCTCAAATGATTTATACCCCAATGAACCATTCTGAATAATCCCTTGTGATCCTATGTTGACTTTTGCAAGTGCAACGTCCGTGCTCGGTACCGATATGGTTTTCCCGTCTGCGCTTAATTTGTAGGGGATATTGGATGAATCCAGGTAGTTAATGACTCCTGCTGAGTCACTGGAATTCAAATCAGTAAATGCCACTTCATATTCTGTTTTGGACAGCTGCATAGTTAGTACAACCGCTGCCAGAATTAAAAATAAAAAGGTGGAAACCAGTAATACTTTCTGTTTTTTGCTGAAGCTATTCCAATACTGGGTTACTTTATCCCTGTACTGGGCGATTCTCTCATTCACTCTGTCACCCCATCCGAAACTTTGCTTAGTCTGTCCCGAGCCATCAAAGTACTTCTATTACCAAAGTACAAGATTTGCCTCAGGAGCAGCATCGCAGCTGCTTGTTGTAATGATCAGCGCTGGTATCGAAGCGCAATCATGCTCTTTTTACATTTGCGTACGCATAATCTCTTGATACGCTTCGACTACTTTGTTCCGGACTTGCGACGTGAGTTGCAGACTCAACAGGGCCTGTTCTGAAGCGATCATTACCTGATCCACGTTCACATTACCCAATAGAAACTGATTGGACATTTCATGTGCCTGAGTCTCCTGTGTTGCCACGGACCCTAATGCCTCTTGTAAGTATGTACCGAAGCTCTGAATGGTTTCGGCTGGTGTTGATGTTTTGCTAACGGAAGCATTTTGCATCTGCAACGGTTGAACTACCTGTGTGTTAAACATGTTGTTCTGAATCATCAATGTCTCCCCTTTATCCCATTATTCATGTTAAAAACCTCATTGACATTACCGTAATCTATCTTCCGATCTCTAAAGCTTTTGTTATCATTGCTTTGGTTGAATTTAGCGCCGTTACGTTGGCCTCGTAGGACCGAGAAGCTGATATCATGTCAACCATCTCTTTCGCAATATCCACATTTGGCATATACACATACCCTTCAGCGTTGGCATCTGGATGAGAAGGATCATATACAGGTTTCAGAGGAGATTGATCTTCACGAATCTCAGATACTCTAACTCCCTCACCCGAGGACTTATTCCCCATCTGATTCTGGAGGATACTGCTAAACGAAGCTTTGTTTGGTTCGAGAACTACCATTTTTCTTTTGTAGGGAACGGCTTCGCCATTCGATACACTGGCGCGAGTCGTCTCAGCATTAGCGATGTTTGAAGATATTACGTCCATCCTCAAGCGTTGGGCTGTCAGGGCCGATGAGCTAATGTTAAAACTGTTACTGATATTCACCTAAGTTATCTCCCTTCCACTCCAACACGCATCATTTTAATTTGTTCATTCACTTGTTGAATATAAGCGTTGTAACGCAACTGGTTCTCCGCCAGAAGGCTCATTTCTTTGTCGATATCGACATTATTCTGGTTATTATTCATGGATGTCGAATGATCCATTGTTACTACAGGTGTAGGAACGGAAGAGGAAGGTCCTATGACAAAATGCCTTGAGTCCGTTACTTTTCCCTTCAGAACTGGCATATCTCCATCCGTTTGCTGCTTTAAAATTTCTTCAAAAGATACGTCAGAACGCTTGTAGTACGGGGTGTCCGCATTCGCAATGTTGTCTGCAATCGTTTGTTGTCTAGTGTTGGACGCATCGAGTGCACCTTGTAATCTTTTAAAGCTAATATCATTCAAAAGATTCACGATTTCCCTCCTCTCCTTAGAAATTATGGAAAAAAATTCAATCTTTTTCCTTTAAATTCGCTTATGTTTTTCGACAAAAACATTCGCCTTTTCGCGTTTTTCTAGGACTTAAGTAGAATTAACTCTGATGTTGTCGTATAACATAAGTTTCTTCGAGATTGGCATTTATTACAATAAGAAAAAAGCCCTATCTTTTCTGAAAGAGAGGGCTTTTTGTGTATTTTCTGCAAATTATGAATTTTTTCGCAAATGTTGAGGCCCAAAACAAATTGGAGTTCACATCTACAAAACACACACTTAAACATTCTTAAAATTTATATCAGGAACTTCCATCTCATTCCTACCTTCACTTCATCAGCTTCATTTACAATTGGGAAAATCTCTCTTAATTGTGTTAGCAATATTTGCCGTTGCAACAAGGTTTTTATTCATCATAATTTCAGAAGGAAGCATTCAATATATTAAATAATAGACAAGCAGGTCTTCTAGCTTTAATTGTTTACCCTGATATAACACAACACTTTCTTAACAATTAAAAATCCCGTTATACTTGGAAGTCAACGAAAATATTTTACTGCAGCAGCGTATTACTCCGATCGACTTTTTGCGCATTTGCGCAAGTTTTGTCGGTAAGGTAATTAAACCGATAACCAGACTTGGATAAAACAGACAACCTTATATTGGAATCTATTCCACCCGTAAACATGATCTTTTTCGGATTCGTATGACCCCGGATCCTGACAACTGCGGCACAAGTCCTATTTTTTACTACTCTAAATGTAACTTCAATCTTTTTATCGGCTTTTCTGTGAAAATTCATTAGTCGTGAACAAAAAAAGGCAGCATTCATCTGCCATAAAGATAAGCAATCACCAACCGATCAGGATTATTCCTTCAACAGTAGTTCATCTTATTTCTATTAAACAGTGAATACCACCATTAAACTTCAATATAATCAAGTTCTTCTGAATACTTTGAAAAGTCTTATTACAGAATATATTGACTCAGGTCACGATCCTGAGCAATATCGTTCAGTTTCTCTCGCACATACTCCGGAGTAATCACCATTCGCTCCAGCGTGAGCTCAGGCGCCTCATAGGACAGATCCTCAAGGAGTTTCTCAAGAATAGTATGCAGACGCCTAGCGCCAATATTCTCCGTATTTTGGTTTACGGATTCAGCAAGCTTGGCAATCTCACGAATAGCCTCATCCGAGAATTCGATTTCAATATTTTCAGTACGCAGCAAGTCGACATATTGTTTTGTCAACGCATTTTGAGGTTCGGTCAAGATCGATACGAATTCCTCCAGAGATAGGCTATTCAGCTCAACCCGAATTGGGAAACGTCCTTGAAGCTCGGGGATCAGATCCGAAGGTTTCGCCACATGGAACGCTCCGGCCGCCATAAACAGAATATAATCGGTTTTGACAGGTCCGTACTTGGTCATCACAGTAGAACCTTCCACGATAGGCAAAATGTCCCGCTGTACCCCTTCACGAGATACATCCGGTCCGCTGCCACGTCCCTGGCTGGCCACCTTGTCAATTTCGTCAATAAAAATGATACCCGTCTGTTCAGCTCTGCGAATGGACTCTTGCGTAACGTCATCCATATCAATCAGCTTGCTCGCTTCTTCCTGGATCAGAACTTTACGAGCTTCTTTGATTGCCAGCTTGCGTTTTTTGGTACGTCGCGGCAGCAGGCTTCCAAACATCTCCTGCATATTCATGCCCATCTGGTCATTTCCCTGCCCTGCAAACATATCCATCATATTCGGAGCTGTATCCTCAACATCAATCTCGATAATGTCTTCTTCCAGTTTACCGGATAACAAGTCGAATTTGATCTTGCGACGCCGCTCTGCGACATTGGTGTCAGGTTCTGGTTCTTCCTGCTCGGGCGTATTGTTTCCGTTATTGCCAAATATCATTTCAAACGGGTTACGTTGATTTTTGGACTTGGATTGGGAAGGAGCCAGGATATGTACGATACGTTCATTGGCAGCTTCTTCAGCCTTGTCTTTTACCTTTTCGGTGCGTTCCAGCTTAACCATCCGCATGGACGTTTCAATCAGGTCACGGATCATGGATTCAACATCACGACCAACATAACCCACTTCCGTGAATTTCGTTGCCTCTACCTTAACAAAAGGGGCTCCCACCAGTTTAGCCAGACGGCGGGCAATTTCCGTTTTACCAACACCTGTCGGTCCAATCATCAATATGTTTTTAGGGACAATATCATCCTGCGTATGCTCTGGCAAAAGGCTGCGGCGATATCGATTGCGTAAGGCAACCGCCACCGATTTTTTGGCCTGTTTCTGACCCACAATATACTTATCAAGCTCTGCAACGATTTGTCTTGGTGTTAACGCTTGTGTTTGCATTTCGCTTCCCTCCTACCAGTCTACTTAAAAATCCTGCATAGAAATATGTTATCAAAATTAGGGATAACCCCGCAAATTGATAGGAATAGCCCTAACGGCCATGCTCTATGTTTCAGTTTGCGGGGTTATCTTACAGTTCTTCTACAATGATATTATTGTTGGTATACACACATAACTCTGCTGCAACCTGCAGCGACTCACGGGCAATGTCCTTGGCTTCCAGGTTAGTTGCATGACGTTTTAATGCACGTGCAGCAGACAGAGCGAAGTTCCCACCAGAACCGATCGCAATGACATCATCATCCGGCTCAATGATTTCGCCTCCGCCAGAGATGAGCAGCATTCCTGTCTTATCCATAACGATAAGAAGCGCTTCGAGCTTGCGCAGAATGCGATCCTGCCGCCAGTCCTTGGCAAGCTCCACCGCGGCACGCTGCAGATTGCCATGATGCTCTTCCAGCTTACCCTCAAACTTCTCGAATAGTGTAATGGCATCCGCTACTGAACCGGCAAAACCAGCCACAACCTGTCCGCGGTATAGACGTCTTACTTTTTTGGCCGTATTTTTCATCACAACGCTTTGTCCCATGGTCACCTGACCATCTCCGGCAATCGCTGCCTTGCCATTATGACGAACTGCACAGATCGTTGTAGCATGAAATGACATATCCATGATTCAGCCTCCTCCCACGAAACTAATTTATACGCCTCCCGGAACGGTTAGACCTTCTGCAGCTGCAAAACGGGCAATTCCATCCAGTGCGCGCTGTGCAAGAGCTTCATTTTTTTCTTTTTTGTTACGGATCTTCGTTTCCAGTTTTGGCAGCAAGCCAAAGTTTGCATTCATCGGTTGGAAGTGTTTGAAGTCAGCCGTAGTAATATACTGTGCCATACTGCCTAGCGTTGTCTCTACTGGCAGTACTACAAGTTCCTGTCCAAGCGCCGCTTTGGCTGCATTCATCCCCGCAATCAGACCTGAAGCAGCAGATTCAACATACCCTTCAACACCTGTCATTTGTCCTGCAAAGAACAGATTTGGACGTTCCTTGAATTGATACGTCGGACGCAGCAATTTGGGAGAATTAATGAACGTATTGCGGTGCATAACACCATAACGTACAAACTCCGCATTTTCCAGGCCAGGGATTAGCGAGAATACCCGTTTCTGCTCTCCCCATTTCAGATGTGTCTGGAATCCAACCAGGTTATACAGGGTTCCTGCTGCGTTATCCTGTCTGAGCTGTACTACTGCGTGTGGTAATTCCCCTGTATGCGGGTTAATGAGACCAACAGGTTTCATCGGACCAAACAGAGCCGTTTGTTTTCCTCGCTTCATCATGACTTCAATCGGCATGCAGCCTTCGAAGTAAATTTCCTTTTCAAACTCTTTTAATTGGGCAACCTCTGCCGTAATCAGAGCATCATAGAAAATATCAAACTCTTCTTCTGTCATCGGACAGTTTAGGTAGGCTGCCTCCCCTTTATCATAACGAGATGCAAGGTACACCTTGTTCATGTCAATGGAGTCTTTTTCAATAATCGGAGCAGCTGCGTCGTAGAAATAGAAGTATTCCTCGCCCATCAGCGCCTTGATTTGTTCGGATAATGCTGGCGAAGTCAGTGGACCGGTTGCAACAACAACGATACCGTCCTCTGGCAGGGAGGTCAGTTCTTCGTTGACTACCTCGATGAGTGGATGCTGATGAAGCGTGGAAGTAATCTCTCCCGAGAATCCATCGCGGTCAACAGCAAGTGCTCCTCCCGCTGGAACTGCATTTCGATCGGCTGCACCCAGTACCAGGGAGTTCAGCATTCTCATTTCTTCTTTCAGCACACCAACTGCATTGGTCAAACCGTTGGCACGCAGCGAATTGCTGCACACCAGTTCTGCAAATTTATCGGTATGATGAGCCGGTGTTTTTACAACCGGTCTCATCTCATATAGTTTTACACGTACACCGCGACTTGCAATTTGCCAAGCGGCTTCAGTTCCTGCCAGCCCGGCTCCAATTACCGTTACTACCTGTTCATTCGTCAAAATCATTTACCCCCATATATGCTAATCCGCTGTTTCTTCTTCCGGTTCCTCTACCGGTTCCTGATGATCACAGGATGTACATTGCAAACGCGTCCCCTGCTTGTTTCGTTTCTCAACCATGAGAGAACCACAACTTGGACAAGGTTTGGACGACGGTTTATCCCACGAGACGAAATCACACTCTGGATACTTGTCGCAGCCATAGAAGATACGTCCTTTTTTACTACGACGTTCAACCACATGCCCTTCCTTACATTTCGGACAAGTTACGCCAATATCCTTAATAATCGGTTTGGTATTCCGGCAGTCCGGAAATCCGGAGCACGCAAGAAACTTGCCGAACCGACCCAGTTTGTATACAAGCGGCTTGCCGCATTTCTCGCAGATTTCGTCCGAGACCTCATCTTCAATCTCAATCTCTTTCATTTCTTCTTCTGCGAATTCGAGTCTTTTCTCAAATGATTCGTAAAATTCAGCAAGCACTTTGACCCAGTCTTCCGAGCCTTCTTCCACATGGTCAAGATCACCTTCCATATTGGCAGTGAACTCTACATTCAGAATTTCAGGGAAAAACTCCTCCATCTGCTCGATGACCAGTTCTCCAAGCTCAGTCGGCATGAATTTTTTCTCTTCGATTGCCACATATCCACGCTTCTGAATGGTCTCCAGGGTTGGTGCATATGTACTTGGACGCCCTATGCCCAGCTCTTCCAGCGTACGTACAAGTCTTGCTTCCGTATACCGGGGCGGCGGTTGAGTGAAGTGCTGTTTCGGTTCAATCTCCTGCTTCTCTAACCGATCTCCATTTTTTAGTGGAGGCAGCAAACGATCTTCTTCCGTGGTACCATCATCGTTCCCTTCCACATATACCTTCATGAAGCCCTGGAAGCGAACCTTGGAGCCTGCTGCACGGAAAATGGTATCTCCAGCTGCGATATCCACAGAGAGTGTATCGAGGACAGCAGAGGACATTTGGCTAGCCACGAAGCGCTCCCATACCAGTTTATACAGTCTGAACTGATCACGGCTCATAAATGATTTGATGGAATCGGGATCACGCAAAATGGATGTTGGACGAATAGCTTCGTGAGCATCCTGCGCATTGGCAGCCTTCTTGGAATAGTTTCTTGGCGTCTCAGGTGCAAAAGCTTCACCGTACTTGCTAACAATATATTCTTTGGCTTCTTCCTGAGCTGATGCCGCAATCCGAGTGGAGTCTGTACGCATATACGTAATTAGACCCACTGTGCCTTCTTTTCCGAGGTCTACGCCCTCATAGAGCTGTTGAGCAACCGACATCGTTTTGGAAGCCCTGAAATTCAATTTCCGTGCAGCCTCCTGCTGCAAAGAACTTGTCGTAAACGGAGCGGATGGATTCCGGCTGCGTTCTTTCTCTTTCACTTCTTTGACGGTAAAATCCGCATTCTCAATTTGTTTCAAGATTGCTTGTACTTCGGCTTCGCTTCCGAGTTCAGTTTTTGCACCATTCAATTGATGGAACTTCGCTTCAAACGGGTTGCCGTCAGCAGTCAGCCTCGCTGTAATGCTCCAGTATTCTTCTGGAATAAAGTCATCGATTTCATTTTCGCGATCCAAAATGATTTTGACTGCCACCGACTGTACACGTCCAGCGGACAATCCTTTTTTGACTTTCTTCCATAATAAAGGACTGATTTTATATCCGACAAGCCGATCCAGAATTCGTCTGGCCTGCTGTGCATTAACCAAGTCCATGTTAATTTTGCGTGGTGTTTTGAACGCATCCTTGACTGCCTGCTTCGTAATTTCGTTGAAGACAACTCGGCAATCCTCCGTGTCATCCAGTTCAAGTGCATGAGCCAAGTGCCATGCAATAGCCTCGCCTTCGCGATCCGGGTCAGCTGCGAGGTACACTTTTTTCACTTTCTTTCGTGCATCCTTCAGTTCTTTCAAAATCGAACCTTTGCCGCGGATCGTAATATATTTCGGATTAAAATCATTCTCCACCTCAACGCCGATCTGACTTTTCGGCAAATCGCGCACATGTCCCATCGAAGCCTTCACGATGAACTTGCTGCCTAAATATTTGCCGATTGTCTTCGCCTTTGAGGGCGACTCCACGATTACGAGTGAATCCGCCATAGGTTCATCCTCCTCTCAGTCATGAAACTGCTTGTTCCTTTTTATCCTTGTCAGCAATTAAATAACTTCCGTTAATAATCTATTTTCACATGCCGCGTAGTCACAGCATTGTCATACCCTTGCATATTTGGTTCCAGGTAATTGGCTAATCTGTTTTTTTATGATTAAAGATAACAGAACTGAATGCAAATGTCCAAAATCCCAACCGAGCTGCTCTACAAGTTGATCCAAAGATCTTTCGTCCTGCTCCAGCAGGGAGATGATCCTTCTCTCATCAGATGAGAGACTCACCTTAGGAAACATATCCGGGTGACTACCTGCTCCCTTTTCTGGGGAACGTCCTCTATTGTAAGGAAGTTGTTCGGGATTTGGCAAGTCCATTCGGTACTCTTCAAGCAGATCGTCCGCGCAGGTGACCAATTTTGCCCCCTGACGGATCAGATTATGTGACCCTCGACTCTTGGGTGATGTAATGGGGCCCGGAACAGCAAATACATCTCTTCCTGCCTCCAGCGCTGCATCTGCAGTAATAAGTGAGCCGCTTCGAATATCCGCTTCTACAACCAGCGTTCCAAGTGTCAAACCGGCAATTATTCGATTACGCTCCGGAAATAGTCCTTGATGAGCACGGGTGCCTGGTGGATATTCCGACAGCAATAGACCTGTTTCAGCAATTTGCTCAGCTAGTTTTTTGTTCTCAGGTGGGTAGATCTTATCAATTCCTGTGCCAAAAACGGCAATGGTTTTACCTTTTGCGCGAAGAGCAGCCTCATGACAAGTGCTATCGATACCACGGGCAAGACCACTTACTATGGTCAACCCTGCATGACAAAATTCTGTTGTCAGCTTCTCGCCTACTTTGCGACCATATACTGTTGGCATACGAGTTCCTACCATGGCAATTGCCTTTGTATGTAACAAATTCATATCCCCACGGCCGTACATAACCCAAGGTGCCTGAACGGTTTCCTTCATTAATATGGGGTAATCTTCATCCAGATAGGTAATAACCTGAATTCCTTGTTTATAAACGGCTTCACGCCTTTGCTCAATCCAGTCTGCATCGAAAGTATTCACGAGCCTGGTGGCCTGATCTTTACGCAGCCCGGCTTGAACCCAATCTCCTTCGTCATAATGAAGCAAATCCGGAAGGTTGTGCCCCCCTATCATTAATTTCGAGATCGTTTTCTTCCCAATACCATCCATTTCATGCAAACCAAACAGAATCAAGCTTTTCTCCATACTGTAAGCCTCCCAAGTGGGAAGAACACTTCCCTCATATTGTGTAGGTTGTGACGACAGAATGCAAGCGTTTACTTTAAAGAGAGCAATTCAGCTCTCCCATTTGGTAAGTAATTCAACGCAAAAAAAGCAACCTTTCACCCCGTTTAAGGGCAAAAGGTTGCTTACCTTTTCCGTATCACAATAGTCGGTTACAAGAGTAATAACATCTCCGCACCGTTTCTACTATTATAATGGAAAAGAATTAATGTGTCGTGCACAAATTTAAAATACCGCGCTCTTCCAGTACACTTACAAGTGTGGAGCCCATCTCGGCAGGCGTAGGCGCAACTTTGATACCGCAGGACTCAAGCTTCGCGATTTTTTCCTTGGCTGTACCTTTACCTCCAGAGATAATGGCACCAGCATGACCCATGCGTTTGCCTGGAGGCGCAGTAACACCACCAATAAATCCAACAACCGGTTTGGTCATATTGTCGCGAACCCACTCTGCAGCGTCTTCCTCTGCTGTACCACCGATCTCCCCGATCATGATGACAGCATGAGTCTGAGGATCTTCATTGAAACGTTTGAGGATATCAATGAATTCGGAACCTTTAACCGGGTCTCCCCCGATTCCTACCGCTGAAGACTGTCCAATGCCACGTGTAGTCAGTTGATGAACAGCTTCATACGTGAGCGTTCCGCTACGGGAAACGACGCCAACATGTCCAGCCATGTGGATATAGCCTGGCATGATCCCGATTTTACATTCACCCGGTGTAATAACACCAGGACAGTTCGGTCCGATCAATACCGTCTTTTTGCCTTCCATGAAACGGTCTACCTTCACCATATCAAGGACAGGGATGCCTTCTGTAATACAGATTACAAGATCAAGCTCTGCGTCAACAGCTTCCATGATGGAATCCGCTGCGAATGCAGGTGGCACATAAATAACACTCGCTGTTGCACCTGTAGCTTCCTTCGCTTCTTGTACCGTATTAAATACCGGAAGACTAACAACTTTGCCATCTTCCAGCGTGATATCAACATTAGTCCCGCCTTTGCCTGGTGTTACACCGCCTACCATTTGGGTTCCGTAATCCAATGCGCCCTTCGTGTGGAACATTCCCGTTGAACCCGTAATGCCTTGCGTAATGACTTTTGTATTTTTATCGATCAAAATACTCACGTTGCTTCACATCCTTACGGTTATTTTTCAAGTTCCGGACAGCTCCGGCACTAAGAAAGCAATTTATATCATTCGATTCCATCGCTGGCGGGAACATGAATTAGACGACTGAAGCATTCCGATATAATTCATGAAGATTGCGACCGCTCTTTGGATTGATATAAATGGCCCAGGAATGAACTTATTTTACGAGGGCAACGATTTTTTGTGCACCGTCAGCCATGGAATCAGCAGGTACAATATTCAGGCCGGATTCACCCAAAATTTGTTTGCCAAGTTCCACGTTCGTTCCTTCAAGACGAACAACCAGCGGTTTAGTGAGGCCAAGCTGCTTCGCTGCTTCAACCACACCATTTGCAATGACATCACAGCGCATGATTCCGCCGAAAATGTTAACGAAGATGCCCGCCACTTTGGCGTCAGACAGAATGATTTTAAAAGCTTCTGTTACTTTCTCCGTTGTTGCACCGCCCCCAACATCAAGGAAGTTGGCCGGGTCTCCACCGTAGTATTTGATGATATCCATCGTAGCCATCGCAAGTCCCGCACCGTTAACCATACAGCCGATGTTGCCATCAAGTGCTATGTAGCTGAGGTCGTATTTGGAAGCCTCGATTTCTTTTTCGTCTTCTTCATCCAAGTCGCGAAGTTCCAAAATATCCTTGTGACGGAACAATGCGTTGGAATCAAAATTCAGTTTCGCATCCAGTGCGATAACGTTTCCATCTCCAGTAACAACAAGAGGGTTGATCTCGGCAATGGAGCAATCTTTTTCCACAAATGCAGTGTACAATGCAAGCATAAATTTGACCGCTTTGTTCACCAATTCATTCGGAATATTAATGCTGTAGGCCAATTTACGTGCTTGGAACACTTGTAATCCAATAGCAGGGTCAATAATTTCTTTGAAAATTTTCTCAGGAGTAGCTTCAGCCACTTCTTCGATCTCCGTACCGCCTTCTTCGGATGCCATCATCACGACACGGCCCGTTGCACGGTCAACTACAACACCCACGTAGTACTCTTTGCGGATATCGCAGCCTTCTTCGATCAAAAGACGTTTGACTTCCTTGCCTTCCGGTCCGGTCTGGTGTGTCACCAATACTTTTCCCAAAATTTCGGAAGCATACGCTCTAACTTCGTCTGCGCTCTTCGCTACCTTTACGCCGCCGGCTTTTCCCCGGCCACCTGCGTGAATTTGCGCTTTGACTACAGTCACCGGACTGCCCAGTGCCTCTGCGGCCGCAACCGCTTCATCGACTGTATAAGCAACCTTCCCATTAGGAACGGCAACTCCATACTGTTTCAGTACTTCTTTTCCTTGATATTCATGGATATTCATTCTCGAATCCTCCTATCAACATGACTGCAACAAGGCGGGTTGGTTGACTACCAAAAGACAAATGTTGACTATTTTCACTTAAACCCAATTCATTGTAACACGTTTTTAAAACGCTTTCCTTAAAAAAGTAATGGTTAATAGACAGCTTTTTGATATGGATATCATCCCATATTGTGAATGCTTGGATATTAATGGAAAAAACCTCAGACTAATATGTCTAAGGTTTCTCCTTTTCGTTATATCAAGATTATTTCCAGGTTATTTTCTAGCTTCTTTCATATTCGTTTCATGTACCTTCTGAAGAAGCCCTTTAAACTGACCAAGCAGCGATTCAAATTCCGTACTGCTCAGGCAAGCATCCCCCTGAATAGAATCCGGAATGGACAGAGCCTTATTGCGAAGCTCCTTACCTGAATCAGTTAACGTAATAAGCACTTTACGCTCATCCTGTGCAGAACGTTCACGATGAATGAGTCCGGCAGATTGCAGGCGTTTTAATAGCGGTGTCAACGTTCCCGAATCCAAGTAGAGCGCCTCTCCGATTTCTTTAACCGTGCATTCCTCTCGCTCCCACAATACCATCATGACCAAATACTGCGAGTAGGTGACACCCAGAACCTCGAGATATGGCTGGTACATCTTCGTGATTTCACGTGAACAAGCATATATGGCAAAGCATAATTGGTTATCCAGCTTCAAAGCATCCGTTTGCATAATATTAATCCCACCTGCCTATTGTACATTTAATTTCTTATAGAAAGCTCTGTGTTAAGCCTGTCTTCTGCATGCTTATTTGCACAACCTAAAAACTCTCTCTCTATATATTATCACAAATTAGAAAAAAAACAGAATAATTGAGCACAAGGGATTTTACTTTTCTATCTTATTGTGTTAAATTAAATTGTATAAAATATAATTGTGAACATGAAGGAGCGAATTGACATGATAACTATTCAACAAAAAATGTATGAAACTACAGTAAAAGCAGTTGGCGGACGTAATGGTTATGTAGAATCCTCTAGTCCGGAACTTCGTTTAGATGTTCGCACACCGAAAGAAATGGGCGGTGCAGGTGGTGAAGGTACCAACCCAGAGCAACTGTTTGCAGCAGGTTATGCAGCTTGTTTTGATAGTGCACTAAATATGGTTGCTCGCATGCAAAAAATCAAGTTAGAAGGTACTGAAGTCACAGCTACCGTTCATTTCGGAAAAGTGGAAGACGGAGGCTTTGGCATCGCGGCAACACTTGACGTTCTTGCAAAAGGCGTAGACAAGGCTACAGCTGAGAAGCTGGTAGAAGCAGCTCATCAAGCCTGCCCGTACTCCCGTGCAACACGCGGCAATATTGATGTTGAACTAAACGTACTTTAATTCAATTCGTAAAACAGCTTCATTTCCTCTACCTTGAGGCGGTTAGTATTATTAACGTTATACCCTATTCAGACAATGATTTTCTGATGATATCCATGAGAGTTGATTAATAAAATTCAGAATTCAGGGTTAGCATTGCAGCGATGATGAAGACAGGTTGACGCCCTGATTTCTTTTATATACAATGCTTATTAGAAGCTGAGGAAGCACCTTAATTCGCACACTGGCCCGCATTATGCGCAGCCAAGGACGAAGTGAGGTGTTTCTTTTTATTATGTACGGAAAATTATATAGCGCATGTTTATATGGGATTGACGGGGTACTAATCGAAGTGGAAACGGATTTATCCAATGGATTGCCCCAAACTTCCATTATCGGCTTGCCGGATTCGGCCATTCGTGAAGCAGTAGAGCGTGTTCGTGCTGCTGTCAAAAATTGCGGTTATCAATATCCATTACAACGGATTACGATTAATCTAGCCCCTGCTGACCTGCGTAAAGAAGGCTCTTCATTTGATCTTGCCATTGCCGTAGCTTTGCTAATGACTAGTGGGCAGCTCGTGCTGCCATCCCAGGAAAGAACACTTTTACTCGGCGAACTCGCTTTGGATGGCTCAGTTCGATCCGTACCAGGTGTACTTGCCATGGTGGATCTGGCTAAGCGTCAAGGCTTCACTTCCGTTCTCCTCCCCGTTGATAATCTGGCAGAAGCTTCGTTAATTAGCGGTATTAACGTATATGGAATTAGTCATCTAAGAGACATTGCGCCAGATAAGCCTGATTCCCAGACAAAAGATGGGGTCTTGTCCAAAGCGGGAACGGTTGTTTTGAATAACTTCGCTCACCTTATGAAACCAGCTGCATCTGAACAGGGTCTCTCCAACCCCAATGCCAATACTCTTATTCCGGCTTCGTTAAGCGATGACTACAGTGACGTCCTAGGCCAACATCATGTGAAGCGTGCACTGATGATTGCCGCAGCCGGGATGCATAATATATTGCTAGTGGGTCCACCAGGGACTGGCAAAACGATGCTGATCAAACGTCTGCCCACTATTCTCCCTCCGTTATCCGAGGAAGAATCACTTGAAGTTACCAAAGTGCTAAGTGCTGCTGGGAAACTGAAAGAAACGTCCAACGGTTTGGTTACGGAACGCCCCTTCCGGTCACCACATCATACGATATCCACATCCGGCCTAATTGGTGGGAGCGGTATTCCGAAGCCGGGTGAAGTCAGCCTTGCACACCGCGGTATTCTGTTCCTTGATGAGCTTCCTGAGTTTCATCGTCAAGTGCTTGAAGTTTTACGGCAGCCGCTGGAGGATCATACGGTCACCATAAGCCGGGCAAGAGCTGCTTTTACGTTTCCTGCACAGTTTATGCTTGCATGCTCCATGAATCCCTGCCCGTGCGGGTATTTGTCCGCTCAATCCGAGGGTCAGCGCTGTATCTGCAGCCCTTCCCGCGTTGCAGCTTATCGGGCCAAAATCTCAGGTCCTTTGCTGGATCGGATAGATTTACAGGTCGAGGTTCCTCCACCTGGCGAATGGCGAAAGGCAGCACCTTCCCCCACTTCTGCCGAGATGCAAGCCAAAGTTGTCCACGCTCATCATATCCAGGCTAAGCGTTATGCGAGCAGCTCTGTGCGATGGAATAGTCAGTTATCCGGAAGACTGCTCCGCCGAACTGCACGTCTTCCTGCGGAAGCCGAGCATCTGCTCCAGAACACACTACAGGCCCTTAACTTAAGCATGCGTGCTCACGATCGCATTATCAAGATGGCACAGACGATTGCTGATCTGGATCATAACGGCGAAATTTTAACGGCTCATGTGGCTGAGGCGATTCAGTATCGGCAGTTGGATCTGAATTTGTTTTAGACCCTTAGCAACTCCAGCTCATAACATATAAATTCACTTTAATGACAATCACTAAAAAAACCGTTCAAGTTATCTCCCTCATTTCACTGAAAGGAGACCTTGAACGGTTTATTGGTTAAGACACGGACAGGGCATTCTATTTACTCAATCAAAAAGGGTAAGTTTGTCTTTGGCCGGTGTACGTTCTTTCGCAGAAGGAATGACCTCCGGATAACCCATGTAGACCATACCGACAATTTTCTCGCCAGCCTCAATCCCCAGTGGTTTGCGGAATTTCGGTGCATACAGGAAAGGCTTGGTTACCCAAAAGGTTCCAATATCTTCACTCCATGCAGCCAGCATAAAGTTCTGCACCAGTGCACTTACTGCAGCAAAGTCCTCATCCCATATATTTTGTCTTGGATCCTCTTCCAGAACCACAAGCATGATCGATGGTACCTGCATAACATTGGCTGAAAATTTGTTATCTTCGCCCATCTCTGCTTCAATCGCTTCTGCAAGCTTCTTCCGCCCGTCTCCGGTAAATAACAAAAATCTCCAAGGCTCACGCAATTTATGGTTTGGTGCCCAGACTGCCGTATCTAACAGCTCGATAATCTGTTCTGTAGGCACAGCTTCTTTCTTAAACTTTTTAACGGTACGCCGGTTTTGAATGGCACTTCTTACTTCATTGACTGTACCAATATGTGTAGATTTGGTCACTGAACTTACCTCCCTATGGAAAATTCTCCATCACAGCAAATTCCCATTGCGCTGTTAACGGACTTTTATAATAAATAAAATGCAATACGCTTGGTTACATTCTTGATTATACAACGAACCGTTCTTCAGATTCAAAGGACGCCCATGGAATGAGTTTTGGCTATGTTTTACACAAAAAAGGTGTTTCTAAAATTTGAATTCACGAGAGAATCCATTCATTCTAGACAACACCATGTTTAACTGATTCAGTTTATTAATTCAGAACGCATTTTCAATGTGCTCAACAGTTACAATCTGACCTGCCGGATCAAGCATCACAGCAACCACATCAAAACGAATTTGTAATTCTCTCCCTCTTGATTGTTGCAAATATACGGCAGCCGTGGAACGAACCTGCTGCATCTTACGGAGATCTACCGATTCCTGCGGTGTACCATACTTCCCTGCTCCACTACGGCTTCGTACCTCGACAAAGACAAGCAAGTCACCATGTGAAGCGATAATATCAATCTCACCACGGCGGCAACGCCAGTTTTGTTCAATTATTTGATAACCTTGCTCACGCAGCCACCTGCAAGCCGCTTCTTCACCCAACTTGCCTTTTTGCTGACGCGTAAGTTTGGGAGTAGAGTTATGTCCAGATCCAGGTGAATGGCTCACCATGTATCCTCTCCCTCACTTCCGGAAGCGAGGCGGTCTGCTCGGTAAATATAGGTTAACACCTCAGCCACCAGTTGATAGAGCTCTGCCGGAATTTGCTCGTCCAAGTCAAGCTTGGACAAAACCTCCACCAGTGCAGCATCCTCCTGAACAGGAACTCCGTTTTCCTTAGCTTTATCAAGGATAGCTTCCGCGACTTTACCGCGGCCTTTGGCCACGACGACCGGCGCTTCACTTTCGCCGGGTACATATTTTAAGGCAACAGCCTTTTTGGAAAGAAGATCTGGCTGCGGCTCATCTTTCATACTCGCATATCCACCCCTTTGTAGCGATCAGGACTGTAGTCGGACGCATTTATTTTACGTTCGGCACCCGGCTCCTGGCCAACTGGCCAGGGCTCTGTCTTAAAGGTTAATAATTGATAGCCCAGCTTGTCCAGCGCCTCTTGAATCACTTCCCGTCCGCTATCCAGAAGCGGACCCATGCACTCCCGATCATTGAGAACCCGAAGGCTGACAATATTGTTGACGACATGCACATCTACCAGTGTTGGTCCGAGACTTTTCATGTCCAGATCAAACCACAACCTGCAATTGGATGCATCCAGTTCACCGCGCTGGCCACGCCGGGATTGTATCTGTACCGAAGCCGTTTCTTCTCCATTGGGTCCGGTAATCGGGATGAACCAGTGCATCTGGGCAAAGGTAGAGCCCCGGTCTGTTGTCAGCAGCAACTGCTGACCCGTCAGATATTGCACAGCCTGCCCGGCGGCTTCCTTCAGGGCCGCCGGGGCACTGTCGCTGCTGGCAAGCTGCAGCAGCAAGCCCTTCAGCGAGTCCGCGGGGCCCGGACTCGCCGCCTCACCCACGCGCGCCTGCGCAGCCGCGCCGTGCACTGCATGCTGCTCGTGCTCCGCACCGAGCAGCTTCAGCACGCGCCCCACCCACGGGTCCCCCTCGTGGGTGACAGGCGCGTGCTGTGCGGCAGCGCCCGCAGGTGCTGCCGCATTTCCCCCAGCCGGCTGCGCATCAGCGCCGGCTGGTACAGGCTGCGGCACGCCTCCGGCAGCCGCAGCCGCCTGGCCGCCCGCAGGTGCAGGGGCGGCCTGTGCTGCCGCACCAGGCTGTGCCGGTGCGGCAGTGGACGCGCTGCGCAGCGCGTCCAGCAGGGCCAGCAGCTTCGGCGCCAGCTGCGCCGCCGTTGGTGCTGCTGCCCCTGTTTGCGCTGCTGCGGGCGAAGCACTCGCAGCTGCGGGCGAAGCACTCGCAGCTGCGGGCGTCTCCGCGCGGCCATCTGGTCGCCCAGCCGCGCTTCCTTCCTGCTGGCCGGCAATCCCTCGTCCAGCTGCTACATCCGCTGCCGCCCCAGGTATACCCGGGCGGCCCGCTTCCGTGGAGCGCCGGCTCTCTCCAGGGATTCCCGTCCCCGCCTGAATGCCTTGCCCAGCTTTTCCAGCCATTTCCGCTTGTCCGTCTCCAGATTTTATCCCAGCCTCAGGATGCCCTGTGCCTGTGGTGGTTTGCACACCACCTCGCACGTCTGTCGCTTCGCCGCTGTTTGACATCAGAACAGCTCCTGTTCCAGCTCCTGCCGGCGTTGTTGTAGCCCCCTGCGGCAATGGTGCCGTTTGGCCAGAGGTTCCCGCCTGACGTCCTCCTGCCTGAGACATTCCCGAATCATCCGTTTGCTGCCCTAAGGGTGCTGTTATAGGCAAACCACCCGACGCTGACAGCTTTGGTGTGGCTGCCTGTTCGCCCATGACCACGGTTTTGCCCGCATTCTGAGTAAGAAATGTTTCCAGCTGCTCCGTTAACCCATTTAGCAGCTGATGAAGGGGTGGACCAAATACCGTCTGATGCAATCCTTTTACCGTTTCCGCCGTAATCGGCAGACCACGCTGAAAAGCAATCCCCGTTGCCTGCACCCACTCTTCCACAGGTACCTGAGCTGGTTTGACAGTCATCATACTTTGAACCATGGCCACATTATCCTTCGTAAGCGGCACACCACTGTGCTGCATAGCAAGCAGTAGTTCCCGATTTCCCTTGGTATCCGGTAAACCTACCTCTTGAAGCAGATTATTCAAGGATGCTTGCGGCAATTCAGACAAATTGCCGGCCAGCGGCTTCATAACGGTCACACCATTCTCTCCAGGCGGCTGCACTTGAAGTAGTGTGGTTTCCCCTGGGCGAAGTGGTGTCTCGAGCTTGGCACGTACCTGTACGCCCTGAATTTGCAGAACAGCCTCTCCACCATCCTCTGAGACACTTACGACAGATCCACGTACAACTTGACCCTCCTTAAGCTCCAGCGGCTTGGCATTCCCCGGCTTGCTGTCCCCCAGGAGACCACGAATCATCGAGCTAATATTCACAGTTCTCTCCCTCCTTCCTGTACGTCTTGGTTAAAATAAAGTATGCTGCTCGCCTAGCAGATTGCCGAGAAAGCTCCGTCTGTGCATCGGTGTGGCTCCAAGAGCCATGATCTGTTCGCGATGAAACTTTGTTGCATATCCCTTATGTATCGACAGACCATACTCCGGATATAACGTCTCCCATTCCTCCTTGCAGAGCCGATCGCGGGTTACCTTCGCAATGATGGATGCTGCTGCGATGGACTGGCTGTTGGCATCGCCTTTGATAATGGAGATCTGAGGTACATTTACGTCCACTTTTTCGGCATCAACCAATAGATAGTCAGGTACACCATCCAGGGCCTCCACGGCACGCTTCATTGCCAGTCTGGTAGCCTGTTTAATATTGAGACGATCAATCGTTTTTGCATCCGCAAAACCAACACCTACGGACAAAGCCTTTTCCATGATAACGTCATACAGAGCTTCACGCTTCTTCTCTGTTAGTTTTTTGGAATCATTAACACCTTCCAGTATCAGATCACGAGGTAATATGACAGCAGCGGCCACCACATCTCCGAATAGACATCCCCTGCCCACCTCATCAATGCCTGCAATTCGCTCAAAACCACTCTCCCAATACTCCCTCTCATGAATCAGCAGATCACGAGGTTCAATCTCTGCTTTTTTCTTCTTGGATTTAGAAGGTTCCATTGGTATCAGTTCATTCATTTCATTATGTTCAGTCATTGCTTTCATCTCCTCTACCCACGCAAGCTTTAACATGTTTCTCTCTATAAGTCATCCATGTCTCGTGTCCCTAAGCACGGCTCGGGAAGTCCCAATTTTTTGACACGCTAATATGTTCAGTCCAAGTAAATTACTTACTCTCTTGATCACACCCTGAACGTGGTACTTTGTTATAGACGCAGATTCTAGCTCTTTGTTTTCAAATTAGCAAAAATTACTTCGTCTTCATTAGCACCGTGATATGCATATATAATAATAAGAGTTTGTTTCTTCATTTATCGGTATCTGAAGATTTAAATTGAAGATATCCTGTGGTCAACCAGGCCAATTGCCTGAACTCTCATCATAGCACGATTTTTACACCTCAGATATATACACAAGACTATCTCATCCTTTCCTATTTGTGGTCATCTTTCATTCCTGTTTTATATTCGCTGCTCTATCATAAGTTCGTTATTTTTTGTATAAATGAAAAAAGCGACCGCTCCCGGTAATCCGGTAACGGCCGCTTCTTTCGGCTCAATATTGCATATGCAAATTCCTTTTAATATGGAGCTTCCATAGAGAAGCGTCCCATCTTGCCTGCACGCAATTCACGCAGAAAAGCACGCGATGCTTTTTCCAGGTCCACACGCCCACCGCTAACAATACAGCCCCGTTTACGACCAACCTGTTCCATGATGGCTATAACGCTATCCGAATCATCTGCATCCTTGGAGAACTCCTGAAGCTCATAGCGTTCCTCCAGAGCATCCCAGTAGTAGCGCATCAGGTAGCTGATTGCAAAGAAGGCGATATCCTCGGCATTAAGGATCTCTTCCTTAATGGCTCCTGTGACCGCAAGCCGATAACCTACGTTCTGGTCCTCGAATTTGGGCCACAAAATACCAGGCGTATCGAGCAGCTCCATCTCTTTACCTACTTTAATCCATTGCTGACCCTTCGTTACACCAGGGCGATCTCCCGTCGCTGCAATATTTCGTCCAGCAAGCCGGTTAATCAATGTGGATTTCCCTACGTTGGGAATACCTACAATGAGCGCACGAACGGCACGCGGGTTAATACCCTTCGCCAGCTGACGGTCAATTTTCTCTTTGAGCAGCAACCGGGCCTGTGCCGGAATGTCTTTTACGTTGGTCCCTGTGGATGCATCCACAGGGAACGCAGTAATTCCTTCATTTTTGAAATAGGCAATCCATTCCTGTGTCACCTTGGCATCCGCAAGATCAGACTTGTTTAACAAAATCATGCGAGGTTTACCCTGTAAAATTTCATCAATCATCGGATTTCGGCTGGAGACAGGCAGACGGGCATCCAGCAGTTCGATGACCACGTCAATCAGCTTTAACTTATCCTGAATCTGGCGTCTGGCCCGGGTCATGTGACCTGGAAACCATTGTATCGTCACCTTGTCTTCACCTCATTATTTAATGATATATAAGCTAAAGCTACAATTCATTTGATCCCTTTGTTGGCAAAACACATTTCCGGTCACGGGTATCCCCATTCTTATTTTGCCCTCTCTGGTATGGAGTAAACGATATATTTAGCTTATATATCCTGAACTTGATTAGTGGTTAATCCACTTGATATCACCGATCGGCCAGAAAATAACATCTGCACGTCCTACGATATCCTCTAGAGACACGTAACCAATCATTCGGCTATCCGTACTGTTCGGACGATTGTCGCCCATTACAAACACATGCCCTTCTGGCACCTTGCCATCCGGGAATTGCTCATTCGGGAAGTCCTTCACATTATAGGTTCCGCCATTCGCTTCGGCTGCGTCAATCGCTCCCTGAATGTAGGTCTCATTCACTTTCTCCCCGTTTACCATAACCGTATCCCCAGTCACCTGAACAGTATCACCCGCTACAGCAATGACACGTTTGATGAAATCACGTCCTTCTGAAGGAACATGGAATACGATAACCTCTCCGCGCTGTGGTTCCCGGATATCGTACAGGATTTCATTTACGATCACACGTTCACCTGTATGGAAATTCGGCTGCATGGAAGGTCCGTCCACGACAAACGGTTTGAATAATAACCATCGAATTAAAATAACGAGCACCAATGCGATCACAATCGCTTTGAGCCATTCGACAATCTCATTTTTGGCTTTTTTGGATCGACTGCCCTTCTCTTCGGCAGAATTGTCCTGGTGTTGAACGTCCTGTTCCATTATTGATCTTCCTCTCTTCACGGTACATGTTATAGCAGTTTACACATCCAGCTTTTCACATCATTCATTTCATTGAATTCATGCAAAATTCTCTAAATCAGTTATGTACTTCTACACG
Organism: Paenibacillus sp. P13VS; assembly: GCF_015143645.1. Lineage (NCBI taxonomy): Bacteria > Bacillati > Bacillota > Bacilli > Caryophanales > Paenibacillaceae > Paenibacillus > Paenibacillus sp. P13VS. Next base: position 248,766 of record NZ_WYEV01000002.1, read on the forward strand.
AGCATTTTCATTTTAGTACAAATGATCCGCATATTACCTATGCTCTAACTGATTACACAAGCCTCCCGGACTCTCACGCGTGTGCCGCCATACCATTTTACTCGGAAGTGTACCTCCGGTTCAACTTTTCCCGGACAAAAACGAAAAGGGCTTGTCTCCAAGCCCTCTCCGGTATCCGTTATATTAACGAATTTCTTTAATTCTCGCTGCTTTACCGCGTAGTTCACGAAGATAATAAAGCTTCGCACGACGCACTTTACCACGGCGAGCCACATCGATTTTATCGATTTTAGGGGAATGAAGCGGGAAAGTTCTTTCCACACCTACACCGTAAGAAATTTTACGAACTGTAAAAGTCTCACTGATTCCACCACCACGGCGCTTGATCACAACACCTTCGAACAATTGGATACGCTCACGAGTTCCCTCGATAACCTTAACGTGCACTTTCAAAGTGTCACCAGGACGAAAACTCGGAATATCTTTGCGAAGTTGTTCTTGAGTAATCGCTTGAACGATATTCATCTATGACTCCCTCCTTCCGTACAGGCGTTCATACTTCTTCCGGAGAACTCCCTGTCTCCTTCATTATCCATAGAGGACCGCCGTATTCCACACAACAGAATTATTGTACCATGCCCTATATCAAAACACAAGGAAAAATAAACATAATATCACAAACAACTCATCTACCTGAAGTCAACCACATTACGGAAAAAATAATGTAACTTTCTGTCAAGAATGTTCGTCTATGATATAGCTTGGTAGAATACTGAATACCTGTCTGAATTGCACTAAGAAATGAAATTGTATAAGGAGAAACAACCGAACTATGAAACATTGGAAAAGATTTACCCTTGCTTCACTAGCTGCAGTCACTTGCATCATTACGCTGTATGCCTATGCTGTTAATCATCCGACAAATGCACTATCACACAAAGCATGCACATCCTGGGACATGGTCAAGCGTAAAGCGTTCCTGATGTCACACACGGACTACTCAAGCAAGACCGGTCTGAATCTGGCTACCTTTCAAGTTGCGCCTGGTACAGCTACCGAAGTTCCTGTACTCATGTATCACTACATACAGCCCAAAGTGAATAATCACGAAACAGGTAACAAGTCCATTATTAATCTTGAGGATTTCGAAGACAATATGAAGTACTTGCATGATGAAGGGTACAATACGATTACATTGGAGCAGTTGGAAGACTACGTAAATGGTCTGATCTCACTACCCAAGAAGTCCATTGTCATCACTTTTGATGACGGATATCAGAACAATTATACACTTGCCTATCCCGTGCTCAAAAAATATAATTTTCATGCTTCTCTCTTTGTCATCGGCAGCAAGATTCAGGATCAACCAGCTGATTTTGATCCCGCCAAAAAAACGTTTATCTCCGAACCGGAGATGAAGGCTGCAGCAGATGTATTTGAGTTTAACAGCCACACCTATAACTTGCACCACAAGGGGTTTATGCGCTGCGGTGAGAGCGTGCCTGTAGGACTTGATACAAGCCTGCTGAACGATGATATCAGGATGATGAAGGAAAAGGGAATCGACACGCCCTATTTGGCATATCCTTTCGGTTACACCAGCACGCAGATGATTTATCAGCTGCAGCAAAATGGGTATCGCATGGCTTTCTCGGTTCGCTCAGGTTTTGTTCATCCGGGAGATAACCCGATGAAGCTCCCAAGACTAACGGTGACCACCGGAACGGATTTAGCCAAGTTGCTTAACCCGGAGGCAGATCAGTCAGATATACTCCCTCTGGTCGACATTAGTCAATAGTAATTAAATCAACACTTCTCCGCCAGGATATAGAGTCGAGCTGTACAGTCTTTTGGACTGTGGCTCGGCTTTTTTTGAGGCCCACGGAGTCAGTTCAATCTTGGAGCTGGAATACAGGACAGCTTCATTCGCATCATAGATGATGATCTGTTCCTTCCCGGTCTGACAGAGATCCGCATGTACGGCATATCCTTCTTTTTCGAATACTGCAACCGATTGCATCTGTCCATCTACCAAAGAAGGCAGTACCCCTCCGCCTCTGCGATAAGCTAATATATAATCCAGTCCACTATCATCCCAGTCCCGTACAGGCTCTATAATCGTCAGCCAGCCACGTGTCGTGCGATCTTCCTTCCAGAGTTCTTTCCCCTCGTAATCCAGCAAAAACATTCCGTCTTTTCCATGCTCATCACCGCGAATGATACGATCAAGACCAGCGATCTGCAAACCGGGCAGCCCGTCGCAAAACTTTCCTAACGCGATGTGCTGCGATTCAATAGAATCGGCATAGCGCCATATCTCGTGGCCGTAACGGTCCATCATTACCGTTACACTGCCGCCGATAACTATTTCAACATGACCATCTCCGTTCACATCTCCAAACCAGATACAATCGGCATGATCGTCCAGATCAGTGCAAGACCATAGCAATGTTCCGTCATGATCAAGCATGTCATAGCCTGCCATTACCTCATCCTTCCCATCTGCATCAATATCGTATACCCATGGGAAATGTCCTACATTGCCTTCGTGCTTCCATAGAAGATTGAAATCATGATCAAGGGCCCATAAGGTTTTATACCGATCTTTGAGTAGGACATCCAGCTTCTGTTCATCTCCGGTCAGATTCGCAAGAATAATGCAGTCATGTGCCTCGTCACCCGGTAAAGAATGTGTTCTTTTAATATCTCCGGTTTTACCGTCCAAAATCAAAAACTGCTTACCCATAATACAAATGACTTCAATGTTCCCGTCTCCATCCCAATCCGCAATTTGAGCGGGGTAATCCGATCCAGGACCACCAGCATCCGGATCAGGCTTTCCCACTTGCCAGAGGAGCTCTCCATCCAGATCATATGCGGTCAGACAGGATACCTGGTGCGGAACATAACGGTCATCGATTCCGCCGTCAGCTTGAACCAGCAGTAACTCTAATCGTCCATCCCCATTCAGATCCCCGAGAAGCATTTTGCACCGTTCCCCGGCTTTACTTATATCTATTCTGCCGATCTCGTAAGGCTGATGATTCATCATCTTCCTCCTCCGTTTAATCGTTATAGATTGCTCACCCTAAATTTAACATAAAGATCTCATCTGTTTTTGATAGCTCTTGTTCTGAATTCCTGAAAAAATAAACATTCACATGGTTTACTCTGCAGGATATGAACGCTGCCTCATCTTATTTAGTCCATTCCAAAAATTCCAACCTATTGCCAAAAGGATCGTGAACATAGAAGCGTTTTACTCCTTCATCCGTTCTCGCATCATCATCTATGATATGAACCTGTTTGCTGCTTAAATGTTCCTTAAGTAAGTCTAGGTTCTGAACGTGAAATGCCGGATGAGCTTTGGTAGCGGGCACAAAATCTTTTTGTACTCCGATATGAACCTGATGCGTTCCACATAGAAACCATACGCCACCACGTTTTTTTAGAGCTTCAGGTTTCGGAATTTCTGTCCATCCCATAAGGTTATGAAAAAAACTCCGTACCTCCGCTTCGCATCCTTCTGGTGCCGCAAGTTGGACATGATCCAGACCATAAAAGCTATAATTCATTTCAGTAACCCCTCCAAGTTTCATTTAGTGAAACAACGTTTCATAATTACATTTTATAATAGTTTGCTTATTTAATCCATATTTTTACATTTTCGAACATCACGAAATTTCCACCCTATACTTCCACAACAACAAAAAAGACCAACCTCATTACCTAAGGGTGGCCTGTATATCTTGTAATCATAGCAATGCTACTTACCATGCGATCTTAAAATATGTGCAGCTACTCGGAAGTCCGTTCCATCTCAGAACGAAGTTTATCGAGCCATAGCCGTTCTTTTTCGGTCAATTCAGCAGTATCCAGCATATCCGGTCTGCGCTCCAACGTACGAATCAGAGATTGTTCTCTGCGCCATGCATCAATATTCAGATGATGTCCAGATAACAGCACATCCGGTACCTTCATGCCTCTGAATTCAGGCGGTCGTGTATAATGCGGATATTCGAGCAGCCCTGTGCTGAACGAATCCGTCACAGCACTCGTCTCGTTTCCGAGTACACCCGGGATCAGACGAGCAACACTGTCAATGGCAACCATTGCAGGCAGCTCACCTCCGGTTAATACATAATCTCCAATGGATAATTCGTCGGTGACGAGAAATTCGCGAATACGCTCATCATAGCCTTCATAATGTCCACAGATAAAAATCAGATGATCTTCTTGTACCAGCTCTTCTGCTTTTTTCTGTGTAAACGTCTCACCTTGCGGACACATTAGAATAATGCGAGGAGGTTTGCTCGATGCTGCGGCTGACTCTTCGCTGTGCTTTTCAAGAACATCCTCTACAGCAGCAAAGATCGGATCAGGCTTTAATACCATCCCTCCGCCTCCGCCATAAGGTGTATCATCAACCGTATTATGTTTATTCGTAGCGTAGTCCCGGAAGTTTACTGCATTCAGTGACACGAGCCCCTTCGTCTGAGCTTTGCCAAGAATGCTTGTCCCGAATACACCTTCGAACATTTCTGGAAATAACGTTAGTACATCTACTCTCATGTTACAGCAATCCTTCCATCAGATGAACCTTTACCAGTTTCTCATTCACATCGACATCAAGCACTACATCGTCAATAACGGGTAACAGAATTTCCTTGCCTGCCGCCGTTTTAACAACCCATACGTCGTTGGCTCCAGGTGTAAGAATCTCGGAGATGGTTCCCAGGTTCTCACCTTCTTCAGTCACAACAGTACATCCAACGATTTGGTGGAAGTAATACTCATTCTCCTCCAGCTCAGCCAAGTTCTCTTTGGAAACTTTGGCTATACCGCCTTTGAACTTTTCCACTTCATTAATGTTTCCGTATTCCTTCAATCGGACGATATACATATTTTTATGCAAGCGCGCGGATTCCACATGAACCAGCACAGGGTGGTTGTCGGGTGTAAACAAATACAGCTCCGCATTTTTTGCAAAACGTACTTCCGGGAAATCGGTTAAAGGCATGATTTTCAACTCACCACGAATTCCGTGTGTATTGACGATTTTACCTACATTCATAAACTCTGCCATACGTTCCTCCTGCATTTCATTCAATATTGTTCGTAGTTATGATCTTCCTACAGTCGTTCCGGTAATAGATCGTTATCCAATCGCTATAATCCTCTAATCTTAAATTTCATGATTCAAAGGTTAAAATTCAGTGATAAAGGCAAGCGTGAGCGTGATTCATGTTTGACGAGCTAGTCAATCATAGTATTTAAGTTTCAGCATGCACGAAAAGGGGCTAGGACATGCATCCTAACCCCCTTTCGTATATCTTTAAGATATGATATCGACGGTAACCCGTTTATCCATCTTAACTGCTGCTGATGTGACGACCGTACGAAGAGATTTTGCGATTCGCCCTTGTTTACCAATAACCTTCCCGACATCGTCAGGATGAACAGTTAACTCGTAAACGACAAGCCGGTCTTTCTCAACCGTCCGAACCGCCACATCTTCCGGATGATCGACCAAAGCCTTAGCAATTATGCTTACTAATTCTTCCATAGATGACCCTCCGAATCAGCACCTTATTTAGTCAATTTAGACTCGTGGAACTTCTTCATCACGCCCGCTTTGCTCAGCAAGTTGCGGACAGTGTCGGATGCTTGCGCACCGTTTTGAAGCCATTGCAATGCTTTATCTTCATCGATCTTAACAACAGCCGGTTGTTCAACCGGGTTGTAGTAACCGATCTCCTCGATAAAACGACCGTCACGTGGGGAACGGGAATCCGATACCACTACGCGGTAGAAAGGAGCTTTGTGAGCACCCATACGTTTCAGACGAATACGAACTGCCATTTGAAAATTCACCTCCTTCAATGAAATCTGTATATTCCTCAGCAACCCTTGTAATCAACGGAAAGGAAACTTCATTCCTTTACCAAGACCCTTCAGCTGCTTCATTGCCTTGTTCTTGCCGCCTTTAGGTCCCATCATATCCGAGAACTGTTTCATCATGCGGCGCATTTCATCAAACTGCTTGATTAGACGATTAACCTCAGCCAGAGATGTACCACTACCTGTAGCAATACGTTTCCGGCGACTATGATTGATCATGTCGGGGTTGCGCTTCTCCTCGGTAGTCATGGAGTACACAATCGCTTCAATCCGGCCCATTTGCTTGTCGTCCACTTTCAAGTCCTTGGCTTGCTTCATCTTGCCCATGCCGGGAATCATATCCATGATCTGATCGATAGGTCCCAGCTTCTTCACCTGATCCATTTGCTCCAGGAAATCCTCGAACGTAAATTCTGCATTACGCATTTTGCGTTCCATTTCCTTGGCTTTTTCGGTGTCAATGTTGGATTGTGCTTTCTCAATCAGGGAAAGCATATCCCCCATGCCGAGGATCCGTGAAGCCATCCGTTCCGGATGGAAAGGTTCAAGAGCATCGAGCTTCTCGCCGAGTGACGCAAACTTGATCGGGCAGCCAGTGACTGCTTTTACCGAAAGGGCAGCACCACCGCGCGTATCGCCATCCAGTTTGGTCAAAACGACTCCGGTCAAGTCAAGCTGCTGGTTAAAGTGTTCCGCCACATTAACAGCATCCTGACCTGTCATACTATCGACCACAAGCAGGACTTCGTCCGGATTCACTACGCTGTGAATCTGGCGCAGCTCTTCCATCAGTTCCTCATCTACATGCAAACGTCCCGCGGTATCGATGATGACATAGTCATTGCCGTTATCCTTGGCATGCTGCAGACCCTGACGTGCGATCTCTACCGGGCTTGTCTGATCTCCCAATGTAAACACCGGAGCCTTGATCTGCTCACCCAGTACTTGCAATTGCTTGATCGCTGCCGGACGATAGATATCCCCCGCGACCAGCAATGGTCGGCTGTTCTGCTTCTGCAGCATTTTAGCGAGCTTACCGGATGTCGTGGTTTTACCAGCACCCTGCAAACCGACCATCATCAGCACCGTAGGCGGCTTGTTCGCTTTAGCCAGTTTCGACTGGCTTCCACCCATCAAGTCCGTCAGTTCCTTGTTTACGATGTCGATGATGACCATGCCTGGCGTGAAGCTTTCCATAACTTCCTTGCCGACAGCTTTCTCTTTCACCTTGGCGATGAATTCCTTGACCACTTTGAAGTTTACATCCGCTTCGAGCAATGCCAGACGTACCTCACGCATAGCTTCGGCAACATCTTCATCCGACACCTTGCCCTTGCCGCGCAGCTTGCTGAACACATTCTGCAATCGGGTCGTTAATCCTTCAAATGCCATGATCCCACCTCCTTAAGCTGTAATACTGTTTTTAGAACCGATACGTTCCATCCCATTTCCTCATTCCCGGAGCTGGTGAACAATATCGTTTATTTGTTTGTTGTTATCAATGGAGACGCCTGCGCGTTCCAGTGCATTTTGCAATTCTTCAAGATTGCGGCTGCGTCGCTCGTGCTTCTCCAGCAAGCCCAGCTTGCTTTCGTAATTTTCCAGCACCTGCTCAGCACGCTTGATATGCTCATATACCGCCTGGCGGCTGATCTCAAACTCGGCTGCAATTTCACCAAGCGAGAAATCATCATGAAAGTAATATTTCAGAAATGTTTGCTGTTTCTCAGTAAGCAAACGTTCATAGAAAGCAAACAGCAAGTTAATCCGGTTTGTCTTCTCAAGCCGGTTTTCTTGACTCATATCAGGGCACTCCCTTCGTCAAGGAAAAACACTTTACACTCTTGCAACGTTCCTAATAATACCGAAAACAAATCAGGATGTCAAGCAAAAATACTTGTCACGAAAAAAACATCTATTTGAAGCATCCAAAACATTGATTTGTGGCTTTTTTCTTCATATCCAACACCTCCAAAACGAACAAAAAACGAATACGTCTCCGTTGAGAAGTCGATTCGTTTTTACGTTTCTATCTGAGCGGCGTAAGGTACAACAGAACGGCAAAGAAATGAAGAATACTGCCAGCGAGCACAAATACATGCCAGATCGCATGATGGTATGGAAAGCCGCGCCATACATAAAATAGTGTCCCAAGTGTATACATCAGACCACCTGCAACCAAGAGGACTATTCCTCCAGAAGGGATCGCCGCAACGAGCGGTTGCCAGGCAATGACGATAAGCCAGCCCATGGCAATGTAGAAGATCGTGGACATAAACAGGAATTTTTTCGTAAAGAAGGCTTTGAAAATCACTCCTGCGATTACAATGCCCCAGATGACTCCGAACAGACTCCATCCGAGCGTGCCGCGAACAGCTACAAACAAGAATGGCGTGTACGTACCTGCAATAAACAAATAGATCGAGGAATGGTCAAAAAACTCGAACAGATCCTTGGCCTTGCCTTCTTTCAATGCATGAACCATTGTCGAATTCGTATAAAGAAGCAGCATCGTGATCCCGTAGATCGTGAAACTGACGACATGCCAGACTGTACCTTTCATACTCGAAAAAACAATCAACAGCACCAGTGCTGCAACGCTGAGCGCAGCGCCGATTCCATGAGTCACTGCATTAGCGACTTCTTCACGGCGGGAATAGGTGTAGGTATTGGCCATATCAACCGTCCTTTCTAACCCTATTAAGATATCTACATTCTTCCATTATACACCTATTGCCGGTGACTTAACATGTATGTACACGCTCATCAACGGCAATAGGGCTTATCATTTTATCAACTTTTAGGTATTCGCTTCTTCTTCCTCTGTGCCTTGAGCTGGCTGCTCCTGAATCAATCCGGCAAACAAGGCATGTACAAATTGCTCGGAATCGAATGGCTGCAGGTCGTCAATTTTCTCACCAAGACCTACCATCTTCACTGGCAGATCCAGTTCCTGACGAATGGCAACAACAATACCACCTTTCGCCGTACCATCCAGCTTCGTCAGCACGAGTCCAGTCACGCCGCTTTTCTCCCCAAACAGTTTGGCCTGGTTCAATGCATTCTGTCCAGTTGTTGCGTCGAGAACCATCAATACTTCGTGCGGAGCTTCCGGGATTTCACGCTGAATAACACGATAGATCTTGTTAAGCTCCTCCATGAGATTGGATTTGTTCTGCAGACGACCTGCCGTATCGCAAAGCAAAACATCAGCTCCACGCTGTTTCGCTGCTTGCACAGCATCATACATAACCGCAGCCGGATCAGATCCCGCCTGCTGCTTGATGACTTCAACGCCGGCACGCTGTCCCCATACCTCGAGCTGCTCAATTGCACCGGCACGGAAGGTATCACCAGCAGCCATAATGACTTTTTTGCCCTCCTGTTTGAAACGATGTGCCAGCTTGCCGATCGTTGTTGTTTTACCTACGCCGTTGACACCGACAAACAGAATAACGGTAATGCCATCCGGATTCATCTTCAATTCGTTATTTTGTTCACCGCGCAGGAGGTCTGTCAATTTCTCGGACAATACAGGCTGCAATTCAGCCGCGTCTTCAATTTTGCGTTTTTTGACCTCAACACGCAGGTCTTCGATCAGGTTCATGACGGTATTGACCCCAACGTCTGCTCCAATCAGGATTTCTTCCAATTCCTCATAGAATTCCTCATCGATCTTTTTGCGGCGAATAACGAGATCCGATACTTTCTCCACAAGCCCTTTACGAGTCTTCTCCAGTCCATCCTTGAACTGTTTTGTTACCGACTCCGTTTTGCTTGCAATGCTGTCTCTCAGCTTCTTAAAGAAACTCATAAAGCCCCTCCATCGTGTACGTAATCTTAGTGCTGTTTATTTAATTAACAAGTTCCTGATGCATATAGAATTGATTTCTTTAAGCACTGGCTATTTCGGCTTCCTCATCTTCCAGTCTAACCGAAACGAGCTTCGATACTCCGCCCTCTTCCATGGTGACACCATATAGTACATCCGCTTCTTCCATTGTGCCCTTCCGGTGAGTAACAACGATAAACTGTGTCTGTTCGGAGAATTCCCGCAAATACTGGGCGAAACGTACCACATTGGCCTCATCCAGCGCTGCTTCGACTTCATCGAGCACACAGAACGGTACTGGCTTCACGTGCAGGATGGCGAATAGCAGCGCCATGGCCGTTAATGCGCGTTCTCCGCCAGATAAGAGCTGCAGGTTTTGCAGTTTTTTGCCTGGCGGCTGGGCAACAATATCAATTCCGGTTTCCAGAAGCCGTTCCGAGTCCATCAGAACCAGATCCGCACGACCACCGCCAAATAGCTTGGTAAATACCGTACCGAACTCACGGCGGATTGCATCAAACGTTGTCTTGAAACGTTTAGCCATCTCATCTTCCATCTCACGGATGACTTGATACAACGTCGTTTTAGCTTCCACCAGATCATTTTTCTGCTCATTCAGGAACTCGTAACGTTCGTTAACCCGCTGGAATTCTTCAATCGCGCCAAGATTGACTTCACCCAGAGCAGAGATGCTGCGCTTAAGCTTCTGTACTTCTGCCTGGGTGCTCTCTACATCTTCAGGTACGGGGTATCGCTCTTTCGCCAGCTCATATCCAAGTTCATAGTCGTCCATCAGTTTACGCAGAATGTTTTCGAGTTCAACATCAAGCCTGTTTACGGAAATTTCCGTTTGACGCATCTGTTCTTCTACCGCTTTTAACTGTGTACGCTGTTCCTTCGTTTCACTCTCCGCAAGTTCAAGCTTCTTCGACAGCTCACTTCGTGCAGCACGCTTGAAATCCAGCTGCTCGGAGGCTTCCGTTTTCTTCAGCTTGAACTGGTTCAGATCTTCAATCTGTTTGACGCTTTCCACCTGCGTTTTCTTCATGTCTGCTTCCATGGAAGCCAGCAGTGTCCGGTTTTGACGTAAATCTTTGACCAGCGACTCCACTTCCCGCTCCAATCGGCGCAGCTGCTCCTCATTCGAGAACCGTTCCTGATCCAGCTTACCCTCTCTGACTTTCAGTTCGGTCAACTGGCTCTGCAGCTCTTCCTTCGCAGACTCATTCGCTTTGCGGGCAAACTCTGCAGCATGAATGGCACGGTGAGTTGCCTTCTCTTCCTCTTCCAGCTGCTCCAGCTTCTGCACAGCTGCTTCGCGTGCCGTATCCATCTCTTTGATTTCTTCGGTAAATCCGCTTTTCTCCTGGCCAGCCACCGCAACCTGTTCCAACACGTGACGCAGCTCGTGCTCAACCTGTTTCATTTCCATCGATGCCTGCTGTTCGGCATTTCGTGTATCATCACCCGATTGACGCAGCTCATCCAGCTTGTCCTGGCATTGCTCCAACTGGGTTTTCACATCGTCAACACTGCGGTGCAGCTTCACAATCTGGTTTTCGGTATCCAAAATATCCTGGTCCAGTTGGTCCAGCTGCCGTTTCCGGCTGAGCAGACTTACATTTTTCTTGTGCTGGCTTCCCCCTGTCATGGAACCGCCCGCATTGACTACATCCCCTTCAAGGGTCACAACGCGGAAACGGTACTGACAGCGTGCCGCGATTTTATTGGCGTATTCCAGCGTTTCGGCAATGATGACATTCCCGAGCAGGCTTCCAATGATATTCGCGTAACGGGAATCGAAGTGTACAAGATCCGCACCAATTCCTACGAAACCATCCATGCCTTCAATCATGGAACGCTCACTGGAACCAACGGTACGTGGACGAATGACATCAAGCGGCAGGAATGTGGCCCTACCGAGCTGACGCTGCTTCAGGAATGCAATGGCCTGTCTGGAGACCGACTCGTTTTCCATAACGACATGCTGAAGTGCAGCACCCATTGCCGTTTCCACAGCCAATTCGATTTTTTCAGGAACTTTAACCAGCTCCGCCACGGCTCCAAGTACACCACTAAGCGTACCTTTGCGAGAAGCTTTGAGGACTTCTTTGACCCCAAGCATAAATCCGTCAAAATCATCCTGCATCTCTTTCATCGTATCCCGGCGGGATACCTGAGCTTCGCGCTTCTGTTCCCATTTCCGAACCGTACTGCGACTCTCTTCCAGCAGCTTTTGCAAAGATTGCAGTCGTTCACTTTCAGTTATATATCCGCCGCGCAAGTCACTGATTTCTTTACCCAAGCGGACTACTTTTTTCTCAATCTCGGCTTTTCGAGCTTCGAGCGTTTGCTTCTGCTCTTCCCACTTGCCGGATTCCTCGGATGCACGGTTCATGCGACGTTCAAGCGACTCTTTCTGCTGATCGGCGTACCGGATCTCGTTGCGCGTCTGAGCCATCTGGTTCATCAATTCCAGCAAATTACCCTTAAGGCTCTCTTCCTGCTGCTGACTGATACCGCCCGTAACGCCAATGAGCTTCGCCTCTTCTTCAGACAGACGGTTTCGCACGTCACCCAGTTCCTGCTCCAGCTTGCCAAACTTCTCGCGTAATGCAAGCAGCTCAGCCTCACGTTCCCGATGTCGTTCTTCACTCGCAGCAAGTGTAACCGTGAGCTGCTCATGATTGGTTTGCAGATGACGAGAACGTTCTTTGAGCAATTCGCCCAGACCTTCACTTTTCTCCGTGGCTTCACTGAACTGCAACAAGGCAGATTGCAGCTCTTCTGTCTCCGATTCCAGAATTCGCAGTGCATTCCGGTCGCTTTCCAGCTTGGCATCATGTGTGGAAACAATGGCGGCAAGACCAACTTCTTCTTCTTTTAGCGACTGTAACCGTTCATTCGCCTTGCTCCAGGACGCATGAATCTGTTCGATCTGGTAGACATACATGGAGATTTCCTTCGACTTGAGCTGTCCACGCAATTCCTTGTAGTGAATCGCTTTTTCCGACTGCTCTCTCAGCGGGCCAATCTGGTCCTCCAGCTCTGTAACCAAATCGTGAATCCGCAGCAAGTTCTGCTCCGTCTCGTCCAGCTTGCGTGTGGCATCCCGCTTACGGGATTTATACTTCACAATACCGGATGCCTCTTCAAAGATACCCCTGCGATCTTCAGAACGAGTACTCAAAATTTCCTCGATACGACCCTGTCCGATAATGGAGTACGCTTCCTTACCGATCCCGGTATCCATAAACAATTCCGTTATATCTTTCAGCCGACAGGACTGTTTGTTAATAAAATATTCACTGTCTCCGCTGCGATGTACACGACGTGTTACTGTCACTTCACCAAAATCAAGGGCAAGCGCGTGATCTTCATTATCCAGCGTTAACGACACTTCACCGTAATTGACGGCTTTTCTTGCATCACTGCCAGCAAAAATGATGTCTTCCATTTTGCCGCCCCGTAGTGATTTGGCACTTTGTTCCCCGAGCACCCAGCGAATCCCGTCTGAAATATTACTCTTGCCACTTCCGTTCGGACCCACTACAGCCGTAATGCCGCGAACGAATTCCATCTCTGTTTTGTCGGCGAATGACTTGAATCCACCCAGTTCAATTCGTTTCAGAAACATAGGGTATCCCGTCACCTCCTCTTGCTTATTTCATGTGCTCCTTCAGCGCTGAACTTGGATTAGGAATGAATCTTTTTTCCCCATCCTCTCTTTACAAAAAAAAGAGCAAAAAGCAGTCCGGCCGATAATTTCCGCCGGGGCGGACCCGAGGGGCTGCTCTTTGCTCTTCGTTTGTCTATGCGCTACCCGGTAAAGCTCAGGCCTCCGGAAGCTTCAATCGATCAAGCGCTGCGGATGCAGCCTGCTGCTCGGCTTCCTTTTTGGAACGTCCTGTACCTCTGCCAAGCCGTTCTTGACCCATATGGACCTCCGAGACAAACTCACGTTCATGGGCAGGGCCCCGTTCTTCGACGATCCGATACTCAAGAGCTCCCATATTGTGATGCTGAGTGAGTTCCTGTAGTTCCGTCTTGTAATCGCTCATCTGAAGCTTGCCGCCCAGTACGATCAACGGAAAAACATGCTGGTCCAGAAACGTTCTGACTGGCTCCAGTCCCTGATCCAGATACAATGCACCGATGAAGGATTCAAACACATCAGCCAGCAAAGCCGGCCGTGTTCGTCCTCCCGTCAGTTCCTCACCTTTACCAAGAAGTACATACTGACCAAAACCAAGTGCTTCTGCAAATTTGACGAGGGAAGGCTCGCAGACAATAGATGCCCGCAGCTTCGTTAATTCACCTTCCGGACGGTTAGGATACAAATGATACAAGTATTCCGATACAGTCAACTCAAGCACCGCATCGCCCAAGAACTCCAGACGTTCGTTATCCTGGTGCTGACTGAATCGGTGTTCGTTTACATAGGAAGCATGGGTAAACGCTTGTTTTAGAAGCTGCCTGTTGTCAAATTTGATTTGAAGTTTGTGTTGTAACTGCTTCAGATCTTCACTCAAACGAACTAGCCCCTTATGCTTCAAATTTTTTGAGGATAATGGTAGCATTGTGACCGCCAAATCCAAACGAGTTGGACATGACTACGTTCACGTTGGTTTCACGCGGAACATTCGGAACATAATCCAGATCACATTCCGGATCCTGATTTTCCAAATTGATCGTAGGTGCGAGTGTCTGATGAGTCAGAGACAGTCCGCAGATTACGGCTTCCACGCCACCAGCTGCACCCAGCATGTGACCTGTCATGGATTTAGTGGAGCTTACTGCAAGCTTGTACGCGTGATCACCAAATGCCTTTTTGATTGCCAGCGTTTCGGATCGGTCACCCACAGGAGTTGATGTACCGTGTGCGTTGATGTAGTCCACTTCTTCCGGTTCAATTCCGGCATTGCGAAGAGCCATCTTCATGCAGCGTGCTGCTCCATCCGGATCCGGCTCAGTCATATGATGAGCATCGCCAGTCAGACCGTAACCGATCACTTCACCATAGATACGTGCACCACGTTTTTGAGCATGCTCCAAGGATTCCAGAATCAGAATACCTGCTCCTTCACCCATAACGAATCCGTCACGTCCTGTATCGAAAGGACGGCTTGCCTTAGCCGGCTCGTCATTGCGTGTAGACATCGCGCGCATTGCACAGAAACCAGCCAGACCCGTTGGTCTGATTGTCGCTTCCGCACCACCGCAGATCATCGCGTCTGCATCACCATTTGCAATCATCTTGAAAGAGTCCCCGATGGAATGCGTTCCTGTAGCGCAGGCTGTTACTACGTTGGTGTTCGGACCTTTAGCTCCGAGAGAAATCGACATTTGGCCAGAAGCCATATTAGAGATCATCATAGGGATGAAGAATGGGCTAACCCGTTTTGGACCTTTTTGCAGCAATGCATTGTGCTGGTCCTCCCAAGTTCCCAATCCGCCAATACCTGAACCGATAGATACGCCAAAGCGCTCGGCTTCGATGTTCTCATTAATTTTCAAGCCACTGTCTTCAACAGCTTTGAAACCAGCTGCTACAGCAAATTGAACAAAACGGTCCATTTTGCGAGCATCCTTGCGATCCATATATTCATCCGGGTTGAAATCCTTAATTTCGGCAGCAATTTGTGTCGTGTATTCACTCACATCAAAGGCCTCAATCTGAGAGATTCCGGACTTGCCTGCCATTAAACTTCCCCAGAACGTTTCCAAATCTTTTCCGAGCGATGTCATTACGCCCATTCCGGTAATTACTACTCTTTGTTTCAAACCGACTCACCTCTATATCGACTGCTTGCGCAATTATTTTGTGGGAATATCCGCAAGCGGATGCTCACCCATCCCGATTCGAAAATCAAGCTGGATCAGCATCGCTGCGGAATGAGAAAAACCAATGAATGATGAGAAGTCCCGCCTGTTCGAAAACAGGTGCGGGACTGAATTGACTTTAGGTATGAGATTGTATGTAGTTTACAACTTCACCTACGGTCGTGATTTTTTCTGCATCTTCATCAGAGATTTCCAAATCGAATTCATCTTCCAATTCCATGACCAATTCTACTACATCCAAAGAATCAGCACCCAAATCTTCTTTGAAAGATGCTTCAAGTGTAACTTCAGCTTCGTCTGCGCCCAAGCGGTCGACGACGATGCGTTTTACACGCTCCAATACATCGGACATCCGGTTCACCTCCTCCTTGGTATTATACGAGAATCGCAGGCAAAATGCCATAGAAGACATATGCGGCTCCCGGCCGGGGAATCCGGCCTTTTTCCGGCATTTCGGATCGTCCAGCGCCTGTTCCCCGACTATTAATTTAAGTCCGGGATGTTTTACATGTACATGCCGCCATCGACGTGCAATGTCTGCCCTGTCATATACGATGAAGCTCCCGATGCCAGGAATGTAACAACTCCGGCAATTTCATCCGGCTGACCCAGTCGGGACAGTGGAATGCCACTCAGCATACCATCTACGAGTTCCTGTGACAATTCCTTGGTCATATCCGTCTCAATGAACCCCGGTGCTACACAGTTAACCGTGATGCCACGGGAAGCCAGCTCTCGAGCCGACGCCTTAGTCAGACCGATGACCCCTGCCTTTGCAGCAACGTAGTTGGCTTGTCCGGCATTACCCAGAACACCAACCACAGAAGAGATATTGATAATTCTGCCCGAGCGTTGTTTCATCATTGGACGAGTAACGGCTTTGAGGCAGTTAAATACCCCTTTGAGATTGGTCTCAATAACCTGATCAAACTCTTCCTCTTTCATGCGCATGATCAGATTATCACGTGTAATCCCTGCATTGTTAATCAGAATGTCAACATTGCCCCAGGCTTCAAGAGTAGTCTTGACCATTTGTTCAGCTTCATCCATTACTCCAACATTGGCCTGAATGGTGATGGCCTGAACTCCCTTGGCACGAATCTCTTCCGCCACTTCTTCAGCAGCAGCCTGACTGCCTGCATAGTTTACGGCTACATTCGCACCAGCTTCAGCCAGAGCAAGTGCAATGCTGCGGCCAATTCCGCGAGATGCCCCTGTAACCAGTGCGTTTTTACCTTCTAACGGTTTAGACAACCTAATTCCTCCTTTCTCCAAATAACCTGTCATTTAATCACTTTAATGCAGCTGCAGTAGCTTCAAGCGTTTCAAGACTGTTCACATTGTACAATTTTACGGATTTATCTGTTTTTTTAATCAATCCGGTCAATACACTTCCAGAACCAATCTCAACGAAGGTATCTACACCTTGCTCAATAAGCCATGTCACACTGTCTTCCCATAAAACCGGAGAATAGACCTGTTCCGTCAACAATTGCTGAACCTGTCCATTTTCCACAGGTCTTGCTGTCACATTAGCGACTACAGGAACCTTGGCTGGCGAGAATGTTACAGTCTCCAATTTCTCTGCCAGTTTCCCAGCAGCCTCCTTCATCAATGAGGAATGAAAAGGACCGCTAACTTCCAGTGGAATAGCACGCTTGCCGCCAGCTTCCTTCACCCGTTCCGCTACAGCAGCCACACCTTCCTTGACACCGGAAATAACAATTTGACCCGGACAGTTCATATTAGCAAGTTCAACCGCGTGACCCGTTTCGGATACGTCCCGGCAAAGCACCCCCAGCGCTTCCCGATCCGCACCCAGAACTGCAGCCATTGCTCCCTGCCCTCCTGGTACTGCTTGCTCCATATACTGACCACGTGCCCGTACAATGCTCACGGCGTCAGCAAATGTCAGCACGCCCGCTGCAACGAGCGCACTGTATTCACCCAGACTGTGTCCAGCCGTATAGTCGGGCTCAATCCCTTTTTCTTTAAAAGCCTCAAGCAATGCAATACTCGCAGTGAGCAGAGCCGGTTGTGTATTTGATGTCTGTTTCAACTCAGTCTCTGGTCCTTCAAACACGAGATTGCTCAGCGAGAAGCCCAGCACATCATCGGCTGTACGGAATATTTCTGCTGCCGCAGGCACAGACTCATACGCGTCCTTGGCCATGCCTACAGCCTGTGATCCCTGTCCGGGAAATACAAATGCGATTTTGCTCATTAGATTTATCTCTCCCAGCTATCTAATTTACCAAACGAGTACAGATGCACCCCAAGTCAGTCCGCCACCGAACCCAACCATCAAGATGGTGTCGCCGGCTTTCATGCGGCCCTCTTCTGCTGCCTCCACCAAGGCAAGCGGAATGGATGCTGCCGAAGTATTGGCGTATTTGTCTACGTTGACAACCACTTTTTCTTCTGGAAGCTCAAGTCGCTGCATAGCGGATTGAATGATACGAATATTTGCCTGATGAGGAACAAACAGATCCACGTCCGTGCGCTCCAACTCCGCTTTACGCAGAACTTCATCTGTTGCTGTACCCATTACACGCACCGCAAATTTGAACACTTCACGGCCATTCATGTAAATGTAGTGTTTTTTATTCTCAACCGTCTCTGCGGATGCAGGCAGACGGGAACCGCCGCCCTCTAGTTGAAGCAGGCCGCCACCAGCACCTTCCGCTCCAAGGTCAAACGATTTGAATCCGCGACCTTCAGGAACTTCACCAATAACGACCGCGCCCGCTCCGTCACCGAACAATACGCATGTGTTGCGGTCTGTATAGTCCGTGATCCGGGATAGACAATCCGCGCCAATAACAAGCGCGTTGTTGTACATGCCGCTTTGGATAAAGCTGGTTGCTGTTGCCAGGCCATATACAAATCCTGAACATGCAGCGGACAAATCAAACGCCGCAGCGCCTTTAGCGCCGAGCTTATCCTGCAAAATGCAGGCCGTAGACGGAAATGCCGAGTCTGGCGTAATTGTGGCTACGATGATCAGATCCAGATCACTGCCTGTCATTCCAGCAGATTCAAGCGCCTTCATCGCTGCTTCGTATGCCAGGTCCGAAGTGGCCTGATCCGGAGCTGCGATATGACGTTCCTTGATTCCAGTGCGGCTAACGATCCATTCGTCATTGGTATCTACCATTTTCTCAAGGTCACTGTTGGTCAAAATTTTCTCCGGTACATATTTCCCTGTACCAATAACCCCTACCGGGCGCAAATTATTCATGTCGTCACTCACTTCCCGCTAATTTCCTTAGATATGCTTTCCACCAATTGGTTCTGCACTGCAATTCTAGCTTGGCGTACAGCGTTTTTGATCGCATTGCCATCCGCTGATCCATGACTCTTCACTACCAGTCTGCTCAACCCGAGAAGCGGCGCACCGCCATGCTCGGTATAATCCAGTTTCCGTTTCAGTCCGCGCAGCTCAGGCATCAGCACCGCTGCAGCCAGTTTGCTTTTGAACGAAGATGAGAACTGTTCCTTAAGCAATGCAAAGATGGCACCTGCTGTGCCTTCCAGCGATTTCAGCAATATGTTACCGGCAAATCCGTCACAGACAAGCACGTCGCATGCACCTGTAAGTACATCGCGAGCTTCCACATTACCAACAAATCGAATCGGAAGCTGCTCCAGCAGCGGATATGCGTGCTTCGTTAGTTCGTTCCCTTTGCCCGGCTCCGTTCCGACATTGAGCAATCCCACGCGGGGTGAGTCGACTCCTTGTACTTTCTGACGATATAAGCTGCCCATAAGTCCATATTGTGCCAAATGTTCGGGCTTGGCATCCATGTTGGCACCCAGGTCAAGCGCAAGCACGCCAACATCATCAATTGTTGGAATCATCGGGGCAAGTGCCGGCCGTTCAATACCTTCCATGCGGCCCACCACGAGCAGGCCGGTTGTCATAAGCGCTCCGGTATTTCCTGCAGAGATCATGGCATCCGCTTCGCCTTCCTTAAGCATGCGGCCCGCGACCACCATGGAAGCATCCTTTTTGCGACGAACAGCCTTAACAGGCTCGTCATCCGAACCGATCACTTCCGAAGCATGACGGACTGACAGGTTAGCCGGCTTGATCGCTGACTGATTCAAAAGTGGTTCCAGCTTGGCTTCATCGCCAACAAGCACGATCTGTGTATCTGCCCATTCCGTGGCGGCAGCTATTGCACCTTCTACCGTTGCCTGGGGTGCATGATCGCCTCCCATGGCATCTATGACGATTTTCATTCCAGATGACCTCCCTCTAGGCTGTCGTCTCCACCCGAACGGTAGATGACAAAGTTGCCTTGAAACACCATTTCCTCACCTACATAGGTGAACACTTCAACTTTTGCTTTACCCTTTTGACCCGAGATCGATCTCACATACGCTTTCGCAATACATTTCTCGGCCAGATGAACCGAACGAACAAATCGAATATCGGCCGAAGCCGTCAATGCAATCTCGTCATTAATGACAGCGACGGCCAGGGAGTTAGCCTGGGCAAATACATAGTGACCACGAGCAATTCCTGTTCTCGAAAATACATGCTCTTCCTTGATCTCAAACAAGGAGATTCCACTTTTGTCCAGCTGCAAATCTACAATATCACCGATAATCTCATGCAGAGGCAGCGAGCGTACCTGGTCATACGAACGCTCTGCCATCAGTTTCATTCGTTCACGAAGCTCAGGAATTCCCAGCTCCAGACGGTCGAGGCGAATCGTTTGAATACTCACCTTCAATTGGCGCGTAAGTTCCTGATCCGTCACAAACGGATTGTCTTCGATCATTTTGGTCAATTGCTGCTGCCTCTGTCTCTTCGGTACACGTTCGATGCCTGACACCCCCCGCTGTATCGTATAAGAAAGCGTCCCCTGCAGGTCCGTTCTATCATTTCACTTCGTTCTCTATAATGGAGCCTCTGATCTTCAGAGGTCATTCAACATACGAATTCATGGTTCTTCTCTATGTAACCCCAAATCTTAGAACCTGGTACTAAAGCATAGTATATCTCATCCTGTGTCAAAAAGAAAGACTGGGCGGGCAAAAACCACTCTCTGCTAAACAGCCGCTCTCCTGCATTCTACGAATCTTTCTTCTTGAAACAATCAACCGAAGTCATCCCGGCCCTTAACACAAACATGAATTTGAACATTCAAAAAAAGTAGTACCTCATCGAAATGAAGTACTACTTGATGTCTAACTATTATTGAGAGATGATCTCTCTTGCTTTGTACGTTCCGCACACTTTGCACACGTGGTGAGCAAGCTTCAATTCGCCGCATTGTTCACATTTCACCATGCCCGGTACAGCCAATTTAAAGTGAGTGCGACGTTTGTCGCGACGCGTCTTGGACGTTCTCCGTTGAGGTACTGCCATTATTCCCACCTCCTTATCAAAATCAACCTTTGCAGGTAGTTGTTACACTAGATTTTCATTTGCTCATTTAAAAAAATCCTTGAGCCCTGCAAGCCGCGGGTCGATAACTTCGTTATCGCAACCGCAGTCACCCTCGTTCAGCTCATGGCCACACTTTGGACATAGCCCTTTGCATGTATCGCTGCATAGCGGTATAAACGGTAGGTGCAGCAGAAAAGCTTCCTCGGCATATAGCTTCAGATCGATGTCCTCTCCATCCACATAGACAGTATCATCTTCTTCAGGCAAGTCCTCCGGCTGTTCTCCCTGCTTGAATTGCTCATGAAAATCAATATGAAGATGTTCACTAATCGGCTTGAGACAACGTGAGCACAACATGTCCACTCCTGCTGACACTTTGCCATGAACATCCACCACGCCCCCCGTTGCTTGTTCTGCAGATAAATCCGCAGTCAGCGGGGTAACGGCTGTGATATCTTGTCGGTTAGAAATCAGTTCCTGAATATCCCACTGTTCATTGAACTGCAGGGGTCGGTCACTGATAGCCACTTTGCGAAATGGCAATAACATTTCCCATCACTCCAAACGAAACCAATTTCATAATTCATGTTAAATGCTATACGGCAGTTATACAGATCAAGTCTGATCATTATGCACTTCATATCTTGACTGTATGTATTCTGACGATTCATCGTTAAAAGTATTATGAAATTGACTTAACAAACAAAAATCATTATACCGATTTTCCAAGACGTTTGTCAACACTTTTAACTTTACACCCTTTTGGAAAAGAAAGATACCCGAACGATAAAAACACTCTTCCGCATTATAAACTTTCTCTCCGCCATACGACAAGCTAATCCTTTTACTTGCTTGACGGACACATTTCCTTAATTATTCGTGTGATGTAGATCACACGTCCCCCTTTAGACCCTATCTATACTTGCTATGTGCCACGCATAATAGATACATGGCGCAAGGGTACCCATCTAAATTGTAAATCCATTTATGGGAGGAAAAATCCATGTTAAGCGAAAATACAATTCGAGTGATCAAATCCACCGTACCTGTACTGGAAGTTCACGGCGAAGCCATTACCAGCCATTTCTATAAAACGATGTTTGCACATCATCCCGAACTGCTGAATATTTTCAATCACGCTAACCAAAAACAGGGACGGCAGCAGGCCGCTCTTGCCAACATGGTATACGCCGCTGCCCTTCATATTGATAATCTCGCCGCAGTCCTGCCAGCCGTGCGCCAAGTCGCGCATAAACACCGCAGCCTCGGCATCGCCCCGGAACAATACGAAATCGTGGGCACGTATTTGCTGAAAGCGATCAAGGATGTGCTGGGTGATGCTGCGACCGAGGAGATTATTGCTGCGTGGGCAGACGCCTACAATGTCATTGCTGGTGTCTTTATCGGATTAGAGAAGGACCTGTACACAGCGAGCGAGAACCAAAACGGCGGCTGGGAAGGATTCCGATCATTCCGGGTTGCTAGAAAGGTGAAGGAAAGCGACCTGATTACTTCCTTTTATCTAATGCCAACGGACGGCAAGCCCATAGCCACATTTCTACCTGGACAGTATATCAGCCTCCGGATGAAACCCGAGGGGAATGCATATGCCCAAATTAGACAGTACAGCCTTTCGGAAGCTCCAGGAAAACCGTATTATCGCATTTCCGTTAAACGTGAGAGTGCTCGGATGGAACGACCGGATGGTGTTATATCGACATATCTGCATGATCATATCACAGAAGGAAGCTTGGTCGAATTGTCTGCTCCTGCGGGCGATTTCACACTGAACACGGAGGATTCACGCAATGTCGTATTATTAAGTGGTGGCGTTGGGCTCACTCCGATGATCAGCATGTTGAACACGCTGGTTGACAGTCATGTCCAGCGTTCCGTCACTTTTGTTCATGCTGCCCTGAATGGCGAAGTTCATGCTTTTCGAGATCATGTAAATACATTGGCTGAACAGCATGAGAACATACAGGCATTTTATTGTTATGCACAACCGAACCCAGATGACCGCGAGCAATCGCGTTTTCACAGAGAGGGTTATATTGACGCAGCCTGGCTGTCACAGCTGATCCGCGAGCCCCTGGAATCCGAATACTATTTGACCGGTTCTGTCCCCTTTATGCAGACGATGTATGCGGCCCTGGGCGAGATTGGCGTTTCACCTGAGAATATTCATTATGAGTTCTTTGGACCCAAAACAAACCTGATTCCTGCATCGGAAGCCATTTAATTTATCTCCAGAAGTAATAATAATGGACCATCCATGACTCCCCTGAAAGCACGGACCGTATTCATCTGAATGCGACACCGTGCTTTTTTGGCGTTTTCTTAACGCTTTTATTTGAATAACGACGCTCGTATCCCCTATTATTAAGCAAGACGTTTCTGCTCGGTGAAGCAGTAATAACATTAAACGACCCATTCGAACAAAATCCCCATTCAGGTATTGTACATACATAACCTTGTTATTGAAAGGAGTGCACGTGATGAAAGCTGTAGGTGTAATTGTTGAATATAATCCGCTGCATAACGGACATGTCTATCACTTAAATGAGGCCAGACGGCTAAGCGGAGCAGATGCCCTTGTGGCCGTCATGAGCGGCCCTTTTCTCCAGCGCGGGGAACCCGCCATTGTGGGCAAAAGGGCTCGTACGGAGATGGCGCTGCACGCAGGCGCCGATCTGGTGATTGAGCTGCCGGTTGCCTATGCGGTACAACCGGCGGAATGGTTTGCCTTCGGTGCGGTTTCGCTGCTGCACCGCACCGGGGTTGTGGACTCGCTCTGCTTCGGCAGCGAGTCCGGCGACCTGGACAGCCTGCAGCGCATTGCGCGCGTGCTGGCTGTGGAGCCCGCAGGGCTGCGCGAGGACATCGCGCGCCGCCTGCGGGAAGGCGCCAGCTACCCCGCCGCATACACTGGCGCGGCGGCAGCGCTGGCGCCCGGCGGCGTGAGCGAAGTTGCCGCCGCCGAACTGCTCGGGCAGCCCAACAATTCGCTTGGGCTGCACTACCTGATCGCGCTGGAACGACTCGGCAGCGCGATCCAGCCCTTGACGACGGCACGCACCGGTGCCGCGTATCATGAGGCGACGCCCGGACCGGGGGCGATCGCCAGTGCAACAGCCGTCCGCCGCCTGCTGATGGCGGACGGCCCCCAGGCCGCCGCGCCGTATGTGCCGGCGGCAACACTTGCCATTCTGCAGCGCGAATGGCAAGCAGGGCGCGCTCCCGTGCACTGGGAGCGCTTCGCCCAGCCGCTGCTGCACACCGCGGCGACCCGCCGTGCCTCCGAGCTGGCAAATGTCGCCGAAGTCACGGAAGGATTGGAGCACAGGCTGCTCCGCACACTGGCCCAGCTTCCGGAGCCAACGGTCGAATCGCTGCTGGATGCACTCAAAACCAAGCGGTACACGCGCACCAAGCTGCAGCGAATGTTGACCCATATTCTGTTGAATCATGCCAAGGCTGAATTTACCCCGGACAAGCTTGCGGAAGGACCTGGTTATCTTCGTGTCCTTGGATTCAATTCACGGGGACAAAGTCTCTTGAAACAGATGAAAACGGCCTCGTCCCTGCCTGTTGTGCTGAAACCGTCTGCCTTTACTCACAATCAGCTGGAGCTTGATGTGCAGGCACAAGCAGCATATGCCCTCTCTTATGAGCAGACGGACACACGGACCATGTACAGCGACTATTATGAGCCGCCAGTTCTTTGCTAAATATTGTATTGTAAATAAATTGTTCATAAATGTTCTTATCCAAAAATCCCCTATGCCGTGTCGTTTATTCAAACGATCGCATAGGGGATTTCAATTGGTCTGCTCATTCTTTCCTTGATAACGCGCTTGCTCCTAATCACATTATCCATATCAAGCTTTTATGATTTGGCGGATAGTGTTTTTAGATAAGCGAGGGCATCATCTACCGTATTCACAGGAACCAGCTTCATTTTAGTGCCAATCTGTTCGGCTTTGGCTTCAGCTTCCTGATAATTCTGTTTTGGAACGAAGAAAATCTCCGCCTCTTTTCGATCCGCAGCAACGATTTTATGCACCACACCACCAATGGGACCGACTACGCCTTCTTTGGTGATCGTGCCCGTGCCCGCAATTCGGTGACCTTGGGTAAGATCCCCGGGAGTAAGCTGATTATAAATTTCCAGGGTAAACATCAATCCGGCGGAAGGACCGCCAACCTGAGTATCCGTAAACGTAATTTGTTTATTCGAATCTTCGGGTTTTACTTTCTGTACGGTTCCAATCATTACACCCAACCCAGGCCGGGTAGCACCCGTTTTGTTGTCTTTTACTTCAATCAGCTTCACATCACGGCTAATCGTCTCGCCTTCGCGTTCCAATTGCATTTCTACCGTATCTCCCACTTTTTTATCCTTCAACTGGGCCGATAATACGGTGTTATCCGGTGTAGCTGTGCCATTCACGCCGAGGATAATGTCGCCAGGAGCAATATCTCCTTGGGGTTTCGGATCCTCCGATAAACCAAACACGAAGATATGTTCAGGAACGATGGAATACTTAACCCCCGCCTGCTCGTAAGCCGCTTCCATGGCGGAAGATTGGGAATCGCTCATGAACCATACCTGTTCGGCAGAGTACTCTGCTTCCGTTTTTCCTTGCAGGCGGTCTTCCTTTTTGTCAATCTGCATATTTCGGTTAAACAAGGACGTACCCAGCAAAAACACATTGGCATACGTTGCCGACACCGTCGTCATCATGAATACACCACGTTCTTCCTGGTCCCCATCCTTAACCGTAACCATTGGTTTTACTTCATCCGCGCTGCCAGGCATATAGATGATGTATGGCGTTGGCATATACACTGCAACATAGACAACCAGAGCCACCACGATCACAAAGATCGAAGCTCTGAAGCCGCCAGATTTTCGAATCCGATTCATCGCATGAGCCCCCGTTCTTTGCGTTTCTTCTATAATTATAAGTCTAACATCCTCAATCTCACGCATACAATGGTACAGGCCGGATAGGCCGCAGTATTCTGTCGCTTGTCCGGTCAAGGCCGAAGCGTCCCCTGGACGTCATTCGGCCGTCCAATCCGATTACTGCAGCCGAATGAATCGGCGCTATTTCATATGAGGTGAAACGATGACAATGCAGACCGAGGTTACAGGATCCAACCCGATTAGGTCGGTACTACTTAGTACCGGCGCTTTGTTACTGGTCGTCGCTGTAGTTGTATCTCCAAAAGATGCCTTCGATGCCTCCATTCAAGGATTGGACATCTGGTGGAAAATTATCTTCCCGGCAATGCTCCCATTTTTGATGCTGTCGCAAATGCTCACTGCATTTGGTTTTACAGACGCTCTCGGCGTCTTGCTGGGACCACTGATGCAGCGTTGGTTTCGCCTCCCCGGCGAAGCAGGACTAGCCCTTGCGGTCGGCATGTGCGGAGGATTTCCTGCTGGGGCGGACACAGCGTCCCGTTTGGTTCGGGATCAACAAATAACCGGCAAACAGGCCATTATTCTGGTCGCTGCAGCTCATTTCACCAATCCGATGATGATCATTTTGGTCATAGGTGCCGCTTTTCTTCACCAGCCTGCTGCCGGATACTTTCTACTTATGATTCATTGGCTCAGTGGATGGATTGCTGCAATCATTGCCATTCGTTTCAATCGCAGTCATCACAAACAGTCCACTACAGTCAGTCCCCCCAAGCACAGCCAGCACCAGGGGCTTTGGTTTCAAATGATGAACGCAGCCCGTGAAGCCCAGGCCCGAGATGGCCGCGGGTTCGGCAAACTGCTGGGTGACACCGTGTCTCATGCGGTTCAGACGCTAATGATGACTGGTGGTTACATCATCGGTTTTGCCGTGTTCATACGACTTCTGGGCCTATACATCACACCCGGCAGTTCGGCTGCCCTCTGGCCTTCTGTATTGGAAGTGCATTTGGGCACATACCATTTAAGTCAAACGCCATGGGCTCCCTTACTTACGATTTCCCTCATAGCTGCGGTTCTTGGTTGGGGTGGACTGTGCTCCCATTTACAAGTCTCAGCTGTGATGAAATCCGCCGGAATGGCAGGCAAAAGCATGATCTATTTTGCTGCTGTACGTTTCCTTCATGCATTGACTGCCTTTTCATTAAGTGTTTTCCTCTGGATACCCTTCAGCCGCTATAGTGCAGAGGTATGGGCTCCGTTCTGGCCTTCTGCAGGCGCGGATGAGACAACTCTGCTGCCGCTGCAATCCCAGCTTGAAGGCAGCACCGCTGCGGCAGAGATTTTATGGAGCAGCTTCCCGGCAGTCTGTATCGGACTTGCGATCATTCTTGCCGTTATGATCAGCCTGTCGGGCTTGACCCACTGGTTTAACCGCCGTTTTTCTCGCTGATTTTCCGGCGTAGTGCCGTTTCCACTTCCGGGGACACCAGATCGGTTACATCTCCATGGTAATGAGCAATTTCCTTGACGATACTGGAGCTCAAATACGAATATTTCGGATTGGTCATCATAAAGATGGTTTCCGCATCCGGGTTCAGCTTGCTGTTGGTGGAAGCAAGCTGCAGCTCATATTCGAAATCAGTCACGGAGCGTATGCCACGAACGATGACCTGAGCTTCCTTTTGCCGAACATAATTGGCTGTCAGATCACGGAAGCTATCCACTTCCACATTAGACAGATGGCCTGTAACTTCCGTAATGAGCGCTTTGCGCTCTTCCACCGTGAACAGTGGATTTTTGCTCATATTATTCAGTACAGCCACGATGACGCGGTCAAATTGCTTGGACGCCCTGGCGATAATGTCCAGATGGCCCATTGTTACAGGATCAAAACTCCCGGGATATACGGCAATCCGTTCCTGCCTGTGTATCATTTCAGTCATGAGGAGCCTCCTCTTCTGCTATGCTGTTTTCTCCATCATTCGATGCCTCAGGTGCATAATCATAGATGGACACAGCTGTCTCCCCATACACAGCCTTGCGCGTTTGTTCAAACGGGCCGAATTGCTCAGGGTAACTATATTTGGATTCATATTCAAGCACGATCGTCGCTTCCGGTTTAAGCAGTTCAAGCTCATGCATCGTAAGCATCAGCTCATCCCCGTTTTTCATCCGGTAAGGCGGATCGAGAAACACCAGATCAAATTGTGTCGTTCGCTTGGCAAGCGCCTTTAACGCACGACCTGCATCATTACGGTATATAGCTGCCTGATCCTCCAGCTTGGTTGCCTTCAGATTGGCGCGGATCACTTCAATACTTTTGGATTCCAAATCAACAAAAACAGCCTTGTCCATGCCGCGGCTCAGCGCCTCAATTCCGAGACCACCACTACCCGCAAACAAATCCAATGCTGTACCGCCCTCAAAATAAGGGCCAATCATGCTAAACAGCGCTTCCTTCACCTTGTCGGTGGTCGGACGTGTTCCATTGCCAGGAACAGCCTTCAGCGGTCTGCCTTTCGCACTCCCGGATACCACTCTCACTGATGAGTCACCTTTTCTCTCTATGTAAGTTTATTGATACAGCTATCGTACCACACTCGGGTTCAGTTTGAAAAATAGTCTGTCTTCAATCATTTCAAAAAATTGTTGACCCGTTGTTGACGCATATGTATAAAAAGGAAACATTTCGGCCATTCTATAATTATCGACATCACAAGTGTCGTAGACAACCGCGGAGAAGACTTACGTTTCCCCATAAGCTCTTCGTCCGGTTTCTCCTCTCCCATGAAAAATAGGCCCTCGAAAGAGGGCCTGTTTTTATTTACTTTCTATGATGTATGGAAACTGGAAACCATTCATTACGACTGTATGCATAAAAGGAATGACTTAACTCAACCCGTTGTCTTCGTTTACTGAACTCTTTGTAACGGTCCTCGCTGACCGTCATGTCAAAATAAATCACCTGCTCCTTTTTGGCATATCTGACCGAAGACTTTCGTTCATATTCTTCCGGCAGGCAGCGAAAAACAAAAAACAGCTCGATATCACATGCCGGATACTTCATTTCAGCTTGTTCGAAAACAGGTTGTAATTCGTCAGATAAGGAGGCGACGTATGTTGACCCGGACGTATCGGATGTTTTGCCCATTTTCACAGTAACCTAGCTCCTTGATTTTTTGATTATTCATGGTTCTCCATCTCCCGGTATTTCCGATTGGAGCGCCGCAAGTTAACCATGGAGACCAGCAGAAGAACTACCGGTATGAATAGATTCCAATTCTGCTTAACAATCATCACAATACCGAAGAACGCTATCCCCAGCCAAACCAGAATTTCAATAGACTCAGCCTTGGTTAGCGTAAGCTTAAACGCTTTTTTGGAGATGAGACGAACGAGGTAATACACGAGTACAGCATAGAACACACCCATAGCCAGGATTGCGACTAGAGCAATTAACATTTCCATGAACATGCTCCTCTCACCTCCAAATTGGTTTACCTTAATTTCCTTTATCCATATAAGATAAAGTGTATCTCAACTTAGACTCCAAGACATATTTTGCGTTTCAATGTTATTTCTCTTCCGTAATAACCGTTGCGTTGTAGATCACAACACGTTTTCCGTTCAGATCAAATAACACTTTATTGCCATATTCCGTATCCTGCACATCGATTTTCCCCTCATAGGTCTGAATCAATTCCCCAGAGTTACTGTACACTTTAACGATCCGCTCCAGCCCCCCGGAGTTGTTGGATCTCATCGTTTTCAGCGCCCGCTCACCCGAAGCCGTATTGAAATACCAGATAAAACACCCCACCAAGATGCCGAGTACAGCCAGTACGGTAACCCACACACCTGCTTTTGCCTTTCTGCTCATAATGAAGCCCCTCCCTTTGTTCCATGTTCCCGTATAGTACGAAGTAGCTTCGATAGCGGTTTCACCAAATGCAGTTCCTTACTTTCTTCCCACAATAAAAAAACAGAGGCCTCCGATACACGGAGACCCCTGTTCTACATTTATTTAGGATATGACTTTTACAGTGAACGAATGACAAATTCAAATTCAAGTTCGCTGTCCGAGGCAATGCGATATTCCGGATGAACCGGTGCACCCCAGCTATCATCACCGCCAACACCCATCTGTTTGCCAGCTACAGTAACCACTGTATAATGCACTGGCGGCAGCTCGTATACATGCTGCGCGTTTTCCAGTTCGAATGCCGTATATGGCGATACGTTCAGCTCAACTGGAGCTGCAGAAGCCTCAATTTTGAAGCCGCGACCTGCATCATCCGTCAGTTTCGCCCAGCGTACTCCTGTGCGGTTGCCCGATTCCTGTGGTACCAGGTATGGCGCAACCGTATCCGCCACTTTACTGCCATGAATACCCAGGCGAGCTCCAAATGCACGATCCGCATAGTTTTCTTCTGGACCCATAGCCAGCCATTCCACGTTGCCATATTCCGGTGACGTTTTGAAAGACAAGGCATGAATCGGAAGGTCAGGCAAGCCTGCTGTACCTTTGTAGGCGTTATGAACATGCACGCTTCCATCAGCACGCACAGTATAAGCCACTTTTACCTGTACATCTGCAGAAATGTTGAGCTTGTACGTGAACTCAATGCGATATTGATCCGGTTTCTGTTCTGCCTTCCACTCCATACATCTTGGCAGCAGACTAGCGGCATACCACGCACCCAGTTCGAAGCCCATGGCAGTCCCTTTATCATTATCCGTCGTTGCCCGCCAGAACAATGGTGCAGGAGGCTGAGCAATCGTCTCACGGCCGGACAGTTTGAGGGATACCAACGTTCCGAAGGCTTTGGAGAACAGCACGTGCGTTTGACCTACACGGACACCAATATTCACATCCCCTTCAACCACCTGAATATCACTTGTCAGATTCAGATCCTCTGCAGCGGTTGCAGCAGAATCTTGTGTGAAGATAAATTGGCCAAATGCAACTTCGTCTCCTTTATCCGCCCAGAGGGTAGCCTCTTTGAGAACAAACGCAGTATTAACTGCATATTCTCCACCAGCCAGAGTATCTGCATCCAGCGGAAGACTTACTGTTTTCTCGCTTTGTGCTGGTACATTGACTTCCAACGTTCCGCGCAGCACTTCATGTCCTTCACGTTCCAGGCTGTACACCAGTTCCAATGCTGATGTATCTGCGAACAGGTTGCCGTTTACGATTTTGACCCCTTCACGATCCGGGAACAGCTTGATATTTTGATAAAGGTACTTCACTTCCTGCATTTTGGCCGTTACTTTGCGATCCGCATGCACGATGCCGTTCCCACAGAACGAGTAGTCCGAAGGACGATCGCCAAAATCTCCACCGTATGCGAGGTATTCCTTGCCGTAACGATCTTTCTTGTAAATGGATTGATCAATGTAATCCCAGATGAATCCACCCTGATACATCGGGTATTTGTCTTCCAATTCCGTATATTTGTGCATGCCACCGATGGAGTTACCCATGGCGTGCATGTACTCACAGCTGATGTAAGGCTTGGTCGGATTCGCATTCAGGAATTCCTCAATGTCTGCTGGCTTGGCATACATGCGGCTCTCCATATCACTTGTTTCATTAAAACGACGATCATGGAAAACTCCCTCATAATGCACCAGACGCGTTGGGTCAGCTGATTTGAAGTATTGGGACACTTTATAGATAACTTCACCACCATGTGACTCGTTACCACAGGACCAGATCAGAATGGACGGGTGGTTTTTGTCACGCTCCACCATGGATACAGCCCGGTCCATGACAATGTCATGCCACTCTGGTTTGTCTCCAGGAATGACCCAGGAAGGCTCTACGGCGCCAAGCTTTTGCCAGGAACCATGTGTCTCCAGGTTCATCTCATCAATAACATACAATCCGTATTCATCGCATAATTCATACCACAGACTTTGATTCGGATAATGTGATGTACGAACCGCATTCATATTGTTCTGTTTAATGGTACGCACATCCCAGAGCATGTCCTCTTTGGTAATGGCACGGCCACGGCGCGGGTTGAACTCGTGACGGTTAACTCCTTTGAATACAATGCGTTTACCGTTGATATGCATCACTTTATCGATCATTTCAAATTTGCGGAAACCAACGGACTGGGGAACCACTTCAACCAGCTGACCTGCAGCATCATATACACGGATGTATAAACGATACAAATACGGTATTTCCGCACTCCACAGGTTTACCTTGCCGAACTCTTCCCGAAGACTAACCAGACCATTCGTAACTTCCACACCACCAAATGTTCTCAAGATGTTCCCTTCAGCATCACGCAGCTCAGCTTCAACTCGTGCTCCCGCAGCAGCTTGACCTTCCAGCTTCAGATCGAGGTTCAGCGTGCCGTTGGTATAAGATGGGTCCAGATCCGTTACCACACGCAGATCACGGATATGTGCTGCTGGTACTGTATAGAGATATACATCTCTGAAAATGCCGGAGAAGCGCCAGAAATCCTGGTCTTCCAGCCAGCTGCCCGTGCTGCGTTGATATACTTCCACAGCCAGTTTGTTCTCTCCATCCTGAAGGAACGGTGTCAGATCGAAGTCCGATGGAGTGAAGCTATCTTCACCGTATCCCACGAACTGTCCATTAAGCCACACATAGAATGCGGATTCCACTCCCTGAAAGGAAATGAATACCGGATTGTTCTGCCATCCTGATGGCAGGTGGAACGTCCGAATGTAGCTTCCAACTGCATTTTTGTCCTGTGGCAGTGCTGGAGGACGCAGTTCGTTCAGTCCATCCCAAGGGTATTGTGTATTTACATATTGAATTTGGCCATATCCTTGAAGCTGAATGTGACCAGGCACTTCGATGTCATCCCAGCCTTCACTGGAGTAATCCGATTGATAGAACAGCTCCGGCCGACAATCCGGACGAATGGCATAATTGAATTTCCAGGTTCCGTTCAGGTCATAACGCATTTTCATGGTTCCTGCAGCCTGAGCTTCCTCCATAGTGCTGTAATAACGATGATCCGAGTAAGCGTTTAGACGGTTGACCTCAAAAACGCTTACATTTCCCAGCCAGTTGATATCTGCTTGTGTTGCTTTCATCGGCTCTCTCTCCCTCTAGTGCGAAATGTATAGTATGAATTATTCAAGATTCAAACCTGTATTTCCTCTTCCAATAACAAACAGAAAGACAGAGGTACACCATTGCTGGTGTCCTCTGCGTTTTTTTCTACATCAGTCTTTTCAGATGACATCCACTATTCCTTTATTTCACAGAACCAACCATACCAGCGACAAAGTGTTTCTGCATAATGAAGAACACTAATGCTGTAGGCAGCGTGGCGATGACAATCGCTGTCATGATCACCCCATAATCCGGCGAGTAACTGGAGCCGAGATTAGAGATCAGCAATGGAATCGTTTGTTGATCTGGTGTCTGCAGCACAACGAGTGGCCACAGGTAGTTATTCCAGCTGCTCATGAATGTAATGATCGCTGCTGCCGCATATGTTGTTTTCATTGTAGGCATGTAGATCTTCAGGAAGATACCCAGTTCGCTAAGACCATCGATCCGGCCTGCTTCCAGCATCTCTTTCGGGAACATTTTGGTGTTCTGACGGAAGAAGAAGATCAGGAAAGCTGTTGTGATGGTTGGCAAAATCACTGCGGCCATCGTATTGATCCCCATAAACGGTGCAATTCCCGAGATCGTTGCGAACATCCGATAGAGTGGTACCATCAAGGCTGCGAATGGAATCATCATGGAAAGCAGCAGGATGTTGAAGACGATGTCACGTGATTTCGTCCGGTACACTTCAAAGCCGTAACCAGCCATGGATCCAATCAACAGGGCAAGCACTGTTGAAATAATGGACACAATGGCCGAGTTGCCCAGTGCCTGTACCAGATTGGTCGTATCCAGCAGCTTTGTGAAGTTATCCATGAAAGCCGAGCCGGGTAACAATCTGCCTTTGGTGACATCTACCGAAGCATTCGTGGAGCTGACGAGCATCCAGAAAAATGGGAAGATCGATATGAAGGCCACAAGGGACAGGAATACATAGGTGAAAATGCGTTTCACTTTGTTCTTAGCCATTTTTATCACCTGCCACTTTAAACTGGATGATGGACAAAACAATAATCATCAGCACGATGGAATACGAAACGGTTGCCGCATATCCGAAGTCCGGTGAATATTTGAACGAAAGGTTATAGATGTATTGCGAGATGGACATCGTTGCATTACCCGGTCCACCCTTGGTGATGTTCATGATCTCATCAAAGATTTGCAAGGTACCAATCGTTGATGTAATGGATGTGAACAGAATAATCGGTTTAAGCAATGGTACTGTAATTTTGAAAAATTGAGTAAATGCATTCGCTCCATCAATACGCGCTGCTTCATAGATCGATTGGTCAATATTTTGCAGAGAAGACAGATAGAAAATCATGTTATATCCGGTCCAACGCCAAGTAACGGCGATTATGATCGTAATTTTAGCCCAGAACGGGTCGGTGATCCATTGAATCGGTTCAGCAATGACATGCAGATTCATCAGGAATTGATTGACCATTCCATCTGCAGAGAACAAATACTTGAATACAACAGAGTAGGCAACCAGTGAGGTTACACAAGGCAAAAAGATTGCAGTACGGAAAAAGCTGCGGAAGCGCAGTGTGCTGTCATTCAACAGAACGGAAATGAACAATCCGAGAATGATCATGACAGGGACTTGAATGATCAGATACAAAAATGTATTCGATACGGCTGTGCGGAATGTTGTATCAATAAACAACCTTTTATAGTTATCGAGCCCCGTAAATTCAAGATTGGCACCCACGCCAGACTTGAAAGATAAGAGCAGTGCCTGCAGCATCGGATAAAAGTAGAATGCAACGATCCCGATGACAGCGAGGGAAATAAAAGCCCATCCAGTCAAATTATTTTTCTTTTGGAGACTGTCTCCTGTATTCATGGCTTTCACAGTATGGCTCCTCTCTCTCCATGCAACATGGATAGAACCCATGGAGCCTTCCACCATGTCCGGTCGGCAGTGTGCTTCGCCAGACGGTGGAACGGCTCCGATGCTTCCTTGGGTTCTATAAGTTACCGTGGATCATCTTAGTTTAATTGAGCTTCAGCTTGTTTTTGTGCATCAGCCAGAACGTCGTCGATCGCTTTGCCGTTCAGGAAGTTTTGCATTTCAACAACCAGAATGTCCTCGATTGCATATGTGTTAACACCGTAGTTTACGCTAGGGATTTCTTCAGTCCATTTTGCGAAGTCTGCAAAGATTTTTTGTCCACCGAAGAACTCATCTGCTTTGTCAAATGCTTCACCTTCAGTAGCCGGTTTGTATGTTCCGATTGCGCCGATACCGTTAAGCAGATCTTGATACAATTGTTTGTCAGAACCAAACGTGCTGCCCAGGAAGTCTGCTGCTTGATCTGCACCAGGAACATTGTTCATGACATACCAGGAGCTGCCTCCAAGGTTGGATGCATGTACAGAGTTTGGTTGACCAGCCATTTTAGGAAGAGGAGCTACAGCCCATTGACCGGATTGGGATGCTTCTTGACGAACGGATGGTGTAATCCAGTTACCTGTTGGGATCGTGGCTACGTCACCATTGTTGAATGCTGCTACGAACTGGCTCCAGTCGGAGTTCAGTTTAACCACATTGGCATCCATCATTGCTTTGTAAGTAACAAATGCTTCTTTCAGTGCTTCATTGCCAGCCAGGTTAGGTGTTTTTCCATCTTCTTTGGAGTACCATGAACCTGCGGATTGAATCATCATACGAATCAGACCCAGGTCATTCGGATCCAGAGTGATCAGATCTTTACCTGTTTTTGCTTTAACATCTTTACCGATTTGGATGTAGTCATCCCACGTGATGTCTTGCAGATCTTCAGCTTTGTAACCAGCTTGCTCCAGCAGGTCTGTTCTGTAGTAGAGACCCGTTACACCAGAGTCAAATGGAACACCGTATTGTTTGCCGTCATAAGCTGTCGGTCCCAATTTGTAATCGGCGAAGTCAGAAGCCGTGAAGTTGGAAGACAGATCCTTGAAGGCATCTGGGTAAGCATTCAGGAAGCTTTGTGCACGGTAGTCTTCAATCAGTACGATGTTTGGAAGACCGTTGCTTGTTCCCGAGTTCAAACCTGTGTTGAGTTTTTGGATAATATCATTTTGTGCGTATTCAACAACGTTGATTTTTACATCAGGATGATCTTTAGCGTAAGCTTCTTTTGCTGTATTCAATGCAGCAATGTTGAACGATGGGTCCCATGCCCAGATCGTAATCTCATTGGATGCTTTCTCACCCTCGCTAGCCGTGTTGCCTCCTCCTCCGGAAGAACATGCGGACAACAGCAGGACAGTAACGAGCATCAATACCCACATTTTTTTCAAATCATTCAACTCCCCTTCAACCTCTTTGTGTGTAATTTGTTTGCGTTTTCTGAAAGCGGTTGCTTTCGATGTATTCATCTTATCATTCCCAAATCGGCATTCGTTAGTAATAATTTTGTACGGATTTGTCATCTTATTGCCACAATGAAAACCTTTACAGAAACCGTTTGCATTAAATTTGTTTTTTGGTAATTCCTTTTGATTTTGGAGTAAATCGAGCCAAAAATTTTACCATTAAAGCAAAAACACCGCTTTCATTTATCAAAATAAAAAAAGCCCTTCGTGTAGAGAACTCTCCACAGAAAGACTTTTGATCCATGTTAGTTTATAAACTCGTATTGCATCTGTGCCATTTCTTCAGCTTGTAATGAGCGGAAGTGTAACCGTCACTCTTGTCCCCTCGCCTGGGGTACTCATAATCGTCACACCATAAGGGGCACCATACAGCAGTTCAATCCGGTCATGTACATTACGAATACCAATGCCGCTAAACAGCTGCCGATTATTTTTGGGATTAGGTAATGATTCGCCCATTGCAAACCCTTCAATACCATCTCCGTTATCCATGATCTCGCAGATGAGCGTTTCCCCTGCCCGTGAGACGAGAACATGAATGGTGCCGGTCTCTTTGCGGTTAAAGGCGTGGAAGAAGGCATTTTCAATAAACGGTTGGATGACAAGTTTGGGTACATGGTAGTGATTACAGTCGGGTGCTACATAGAAGGCCGCTTTGATTCGTCCACCATAACGGACATGATTGATGAAGACATAGTTCCTCAGGTTCTCCACTTCCTGCTCTACCGTGACCGTCTCGCTTACATCACTGATCGTATTTTGCAGTAAGGCAATCAATGCATTAATCGTCTCTGCTGCCCGATCCTTGTTCCCCTGCTGCACGAGTACCTTAACCGAAGCCAGGGTATTATACAGAAAATGAGGATTGATCTGGCTTTGTAATGCCGCAAGTTCTGCATTGCGCTGTTCCCGCTGGGTCAATACGAGCTGATCCACATAGTCATGAAGCTCATCAAGCATGTAATTGTACGCATGACCAAGCTGCCTGCTCTCATAACTTCCACTAACCGGAATGTAGTTATCGAGATCGCTTTTTGTAATATTGGACATTTGCTTCACGAGCCTGCGCAGCGACTTGGTAATCTGATTGGTGATTAGAAACACCAGTACAAGCGCCCCAGCCACAATGGCGGCACAAATCAAGGCAATGGTTTTGAGATCAAGCAATTGTCCCACAGCCTGATCCTTATCAACCACATTAATAATATAGAAACGGTAAAAAGGCAGATATTCGGACAAGACTACGCTGTCCTGCTCCATTACCTTTGCGTTTATACCATTATTATCGCTCTTCGTGGCCATTTGTCTGGCGTAAGATAGAAGATCCAGCTGCTTCGTACCAATCCATTCTTCCCGGTTGGAAGACACAATTTCCCCGTTTTCATTGAGAATGACCACATCGTTGCCTCTGCTCGTGAAACTGCTGTAGAACTGACGGAATACACTCTCTTTGATGGTTACATAAAGCGTTCCGTAAATCCGGCTCTGGGTCCGATCCGCCAATGCTTTGGTAGCTGAGATCATCTGCTGCGTGCCAACGTCGGTGTCCGTTTGGTAATCGTCAAACATCAACCGATTCGGTGTCTTCACAGCGTCGATCGTAATCGGCAGTTCTCTCAATTCCTCCAGCGACATCCTCAGGTGGGACCGATCCGTAGAATAGGTGCGCCCATTAATTCCGCTGATCGTAATGCCGACCTCATAAGATTCCATAATGGACTGGATACGGTCCATCGATTCCCTCATATTATAATAGGACTTGGCCATCGTGAGAGAGTCCCCCTCTCCCTCCGACAGATAGCCGCGAATTGCCCCGCTTTGGCTTACGTTGTTGGAGACGGCCGCAATCGCATCATTAAAGGATTCGAAGGTGGTTTTAATCTGACTAAGCACCTTGGAGTTGGTGATGCTAAATGTCTCGGTAAACAGCTTCGTCGACATATGGACGGTAGTCCATAAAATAAGTACGGAAACGAGAACGATGCTTATCACCATGACGAGAAACAGCTTGGGAAACAATCCGAGACGTGATAATCCGTTCATCCATTTCTTCATGATCTTTTCCTTCTGACTTTATGCCCAGAATTTCCGACGATATCGGCTTGGTGACAGTCCGGTAAATTTTTTGAACACTTTGCAGAAATAGCTGTGATCCGAATAGCCTACCATGCTGCTGATTTCGGAAATGGTAACATCATCCGATCGCAAGAGTTCTTCTGCCTTCTCAATGCGAATTTTGTTCAGATATTCGTTGAATCCTTCTTTTTTATGTGACGAAAAATAACTGGATAGATACGATGGATTAAAATGAAAATGCTTCGCAACTTCAGCGAGACCGAGCGGTTGATCAAAATGCTCATGCATATATTCAAGCAGCATCTTCATATTCGGGTCACTGCGTTTTCCTCCATCACCAGCCGTGCATTCTTCCACTTCAAGCATGAACTGATCAAGCACCTGCATGGCTTCATTCAGACTTGAAGCTCCGTCCACGTTTTTGAAATAAGTATATTTGCTCTCTTCCAGTGCCGAAGATTGTACGTCCATATCCGCAAGGGTAATCGTTACGTTGAAAATCAGATTGCCCAAAAAGGATTTGATCTCGAACACATCCGCAATGTAGTCACGTCCCAGGGTAAGGGCATGCTCTTTCAGATACTCCCTGGCTGACTCGGTACGATTCCGCTTCACGTGCTGCAAAAACATATTCACATTAAACTGGTAACCTGCCGTATGCAGAGGTGGAAGTTCGCTGAAGACAAGAATTGAACGATCCTCATAATAAAAACGATATTCCATGAGTTTAATGAGTTGATTACGGTACACTTCACCCATCTGGTCAAAAGATGTAAAGCTGTCACTTAAAACCCAGCTGGGTTCTTTGATGCCTGCTCCATTTTCAACGGCCATCTCTTTGATCCGCCCGACCATCCATTCCTCTTTGGCAGGGTCTACATTCAGAAGGAATATAGGCATTTCACTCTCCACCGGTACCATGGCACATTCCACATCGGCAAGATAATTCAGCAGCTTGTTTTCGGTATCCTTCTGGCCCAAGTGCGAATGCTTCCCGGAAACAAGGAGGCGAAAACAATGATGTGGAAACGTGTCCCTGACCATAGCCATATCTTTTTCGTCTTCCAATGCAAAACCGGACAGCATCTTCTCCATAAACTGTCCCAGCTTCCACCCTTCATTTGACGGCTCATACTGCAGTTCGGGAATTTTTCCGGCCGTTCGCTGAAGTACCTGCAGGAGCTCGTCGGTGTCCAGCTTCGGTTTCAAAATGTAATCTGCAGCTCCATGCTGAAGCGTTGAACGCACATATTCGAATTCACTGAAGCTGCTGAGCACAATGACTTCAACCTGCGGCTGGCTCGCTTTAAGCGTTCGTACAAACGCTTCACCGTCCATGATTGGCATCACAATGTCGGTTATGACGATGTCAGGCTTCAGCAAACGTACCTGTTCCAGGCCTTCTTCGCCATTGGACGCTTCTCCGACAATCTGGAATCCTTCCGATTCCCAATTCATATGATGCTTGATCCCCTGGCGTACCAGAAACTCATCGTCAACAATCAGCACCTTGCACAACCGGTTCATGATCGCGACCCCCTTGTCTAATCTTTCCTCTATGTCTCTACAGGTTATACCTTTTTTATATCGGATATAACGGGTCCCCCGTGTTAGCGGTTACAACAATTTTAAAGTTTTGGTTCTCTCTTTATATCCCATAATCGTTGTTAAATCAATGGAAATTGAAAGCCAGACGTATACCTGAACGAAAATCCCACTTATTCATTTTACACTATTTTTCGACAAAAAAAGAAGCCTTGGTTCACCTACAGACCATCGGTGTTCCAGGACTTCTTATCATATCTTACGATCTACTTAAAGTTTAATGATTACTTGAACAAACCAAAACTCTTCATCGTACATTGAATTCCTGCTGTGATTTAATCGACCTGATGTACACGGCCATACGCATGGGTCTTCTGCCCTTTAACACCGGGCCTAATCACAAAGACGGAACCGGCATCTGGCGTCTCTACCAAACGTTCCTCACTAATGCCTATTCGCGCGGTTGTGATATAGAGATCCTCCAAGTCAGGCCCGCCAAAACAACAGGAGGTTACCTGGTCTGCAGGCACTTCAATCTGCTCCAGTAATTCTCCGTTATTCGGGTTCCACCGTGTCACTCTTGCGCCGCCCCAATGAGCAACCCACAGCATGCCCTCGCTATCCACTGTCATTCCGTCTGGAAAACCAAAGTCCTCCGGTACCGAAATAACACTCGTCCGATTCGTAATTTCACCTGCTGCGAGATCAAAATCAAATCGGTCAATGGAACGTGTAGGGGTATCGATATAGTACATCACTTGATCATCCGGGCTCCAGCCAAGTCCATTGGAGGTAGACACCTCTCGGACCATGGTTCGAACCGGTTTGCCTTCCTCAAGACAATACAATGAGCCTGCTTTACTTTCATCATGCAAACTCATAGTACCCGCCCAGAACCGACCAAGGGAATCACACTTCCCATCATTGAATCGATTGGTGGCTTTGTCGCTTTCGGGATCCTCGATTGCCTTCAATTCTCCCGTGCTCAGATGGTAGGTATGGAAACCGCTTCGGAGTGCCACAACAACCTCATCGCCGCGATAGGGAACAACCGCTCCCACATGTTCACCTACGTCGTAAGCCTGATCCTGGCCTGTTTGAGGATCATAGACATGTACCTTGTAACTTTCGATATCCACCCATAATAAACGATTGTGTTCTGCATCCCAGCTTGGACCTTCCCCCAGCCGTGCCGGGGTATGTACTGCAATGTTGAGCTTGCTCAAGCAATCACATCCTTTTATGATTTGGCGCCGCCTGACCATTCAAAACCGATGGCATCCAAAAATGCTTTGGACAAAATCATGTGGCCTGTTGCATCTGGATGAACACGGTCATAAGTCAGGACTGACGTATAGAAATGATCCCAGAATGGGACAAAGGCTGCCTGTGTATCCACTAAAATGGCATCAAACTCATTCGCTACCCTACGCACAGCTTCGCCGTAGATATCCATCGTCGCGCGCATCGGATCTTCTGGATTGGCCTCCAGGTAATATGGGGTCATCAAAACAAGTCCCTTTAGATTGGGGCGAACAGAAGCCACAAGTTCTCTCAAAGTGGACTCATACTCTTCCAAAAACACATGAGAATCTGCCGAAAGCGGACGGTCGAACTGACGCCATACATCGTTGATGCCAATCATGATCGTCAACCAATCGGGCTTCAGATCAATAACATCGCGTTCCCAGCGCTGCTTCAGATCGCGAATGGTATTCCCACTATTACCCACATTCTGAATACGCAGCATCAATTCCGGATAAATGGAACGCAAAAGTGCGTATACCTGTGCAACGTAACCATGTCCGAGTCCTGAACTGCCTTCACCTACAGGATGTTCACGGCCACAGTCCGTGATGGAATCGCCGATAAAGAGAAGCTTGTCATTCTTTTGCAATTTCATAGTCGTATCTCCTTCGCCTTGTAGCGCATTAAAATGAGGGGTAAACGGTTACCATCCTTGATTTTTGAGCCAAGTCAGCAACAGATCCGACCACGCCCGAACAGCATGATCATCTTCAGCAAGGCCCAGACCATGCGATCCTTTTTCGAATACATGCAGATCATAAGGAATACCTTGGGCACCCAATGCAAGTGCATAACGCAAACTGTTCTCGACCGGCACGGCCTCGTCGTCACTTGTATGCCAGATAAATGCTTCAGGTGCGTCGGCTTTAACCTGCTGCTCTGCGCTAAATGCTCTAATCTGTTCAGGCGAGGCATTCGGGCCCAGCAGATTTTCGCGCGAACCAGCATGTCCATACGACTCCATCGTGATAACAGGATAACAGAGGATAACCCGATCCGGACGTGAGCTTTCACGCTCAATCGGATCTTCATGATTCGGCTGTCCTTTATCATACAAGGTACCCAGTGTAGCTGTAAGATGGCCGCCTGCAGAGAAACCAAGTACAGCAATTTTGGAAGGATTGATCCCAAATTCCTGGGCATGGGCGCGTACATATCGGATAGCACGCTGACCATCGGATAGTGGTGCAGGATGCTTGTGCGGTGCTACCCGGTATTTCAGTACAAATGCACTAATACCTGCACGGTTAAGCAACTCGGCAATTGGAGCTCCTTCGTGATCTGCGAGAAACCCGTAACCGCCGCCGGGACACACAATGACAGCGCTC
Organism: Paenibacillus sp. P13VS; assembly: GCF_015143645.1. NCBI lineage: Bacteria > Bacillati > Bacillota > Bacilli > Caryophanales > Paenibacillaceae > Paenibacillus > Paenibacillus sp. P13VS. Next base: position 291,411 of record NZ_WYEV01000002.1, read on the forward strand.
TCGGAACCAGGCTGAATAAAAGGTATGAGATGAGGCATCTCTTCTTCATGCCCTTTAGCCGCATGAGGTGCTTCGTGATCCCATAATGGAATGGTTGTTGTTGTCAACTTCTATCATCCTCTCTTAGTAGAACGGATACGATCATCCGCTTTCGTTTTCCAATTGAAGGAATCGATATCATCATACGGCAACTGCCCCCATGCATCAATACCTTCCTGGCATCACTTTTGTTCATATGGCCATCTAGGGCGGAAAAACACGACCAGACACGGTAATCAAAAGTCTCAAAAGCCTACTCCCCCTGCTTCGCTATAAATATAACGTTCGAAACTGCTCAGGTGTTACACCTTCAATTCGCCGGAATGTCGCTACAAAATGGCTTGCATCGCGAAAGCCAACGCGCGCAGCCGTTTCCTTCACGGTCAATTTGCTGTTCCCTGTCATCCATTCCTTGGATTTGCGAATCCGCAGAAGAATAAAATAGCTGTAGGCCGTCATGCCGAATGATTGTTTAAACAACGTATTCAAATGCCTTGGTGTAATTCCTGGCACGGCAGCCATCTGTTCCAGGCCAATATCGGGATCTGCATAATGCTGGTCCATGAATGCAATGAGCGGTGCTAGCCGTTCCACGGCATGCGAGATGGATGATCGGCTGCCAGTCTTGCCGTGTTTTTTGAGCAGGATCAAAAAGCGGTACATATCGGCGGAAGCTTCCAGACCGGACAAGTCCTGGTCGCTACTGATGGAACCCAGCACCTCACTGCCGTAGTTCTCCAGCGGGCTTCCAGCATCCCATTGATGAAGTGCCGCCTCTCTAAGTCCAAGTGCCTCGGCAATGGCCGGACACTGGGATCCGCCAAACGTAATATAGAGCGTTTCCCACTCCCCTAATGAAGGTACATATTCATGCGGCTCATTCGGAGGCAGGAGAATTCCGGAGCCTTCACCAAGAACGACAGTTGAACCAGCAAAATGGAACTCCCCTGCTCCTTTCACTGTCTGGAGCCAGTGATAACAAGGGTAGCCTGCCGGCCTAATTACATTCTCCTGATTACCGTTATAACCAATGCTTTCAATATACAGGGGGAGCGGTTCTTCGCGCGGCGTCATGAAATATCTTCGATGGGTTGGTGAGATTAACATGGTGTTCTCCTCTCGATCGGTAAGCTTCAGCCAATACTCAGCTGCTTCTCTTATTTCCATATTCTTATATGAATCATTACTTTTCTTATATTTTAAAAGCTATTTGAATCATATAATATACAATTATTCTTATACAAGAGGTGAACATATTGATTAGCAGCAAATTACCCAAAATGTTCTATGGCGGTGACTACAACCCTGAACAATGGGATCACAAGACCCATCTTGAAGACCTGCGCATGTTTAAACTGGCAGGGATTGATATCGCCACGATTAACGTTTTCTCCTGGGCTCTAATTCAGCCTGATGAGGTAACCTATAGATTTGAAGAATTGGATCAATTAATTAACAGTCTCTATGAAAACGGTGTCTACGTTTGTCTTGCCACCAGCACGGCTGCCCATCCTGCGTGGATGGCCAAAAAATATCCGGATGTACTGCGTGTGGATGCAGACGGACGCAAACGCAAATTCGGCGGACGCCATAATTCCTGTCCAAACAGCCCAACCTATCGCAAATATTCCGAGAAAATTGCCGATAAACTGGCAGAACGCTACAAAGACCATCCTGCTGTCCTGGTATGGCACATCTCCAATGAATACGGTGGAGACTGCTATTGCGACAACTGCGAGAAAGCCTTCCGTGTTTATTTGAAAGAGCGTTACAAGACGCTGGATCAGCTCAATCAAGCATGGAACACCAACTTCTGGGGCCATACCTTCTATGACTGGGACGAAATCGTTCTGCCAAGCAATCTGAGTGAGCACTGGGGTAACAACAACTCGACGTTCCAAGGCATCTCCCTTGATTACTCCCGCTTCAACTCCGACAGCATGCTTGACTGTTACCGTTTGGAATATGATGCGATCAAGAAGCATGTCCCTGATTCCGTCGTAACAACGAACCTGATGGGATTCTTCAAGCAGCTCGATTATTTCAAATGGGCCAAATATATGGATATCATCTCTTGGGACAGCTATCCGGGCCTTGCCACACCATTCAGTTTTACCGCCATGGCACATGATCTGATGCGAGGGCTGAAAGATGGTCAGCCATTCATGCTTATGGAACAGACACCAAGCCAGCAAAACTGGCAGCCGTACAACTCGCTGAAGCGTCCTGGGGTAATGCGACTGTGGAGCTATCAGACGATTGCACATGGCGCAGACACCATTATGTTCTTCCAGCTTCGCCGCTCCATCGGTGCATGCGAGAAGTATCATGGTGCAGTCATCGAGCACGTCGGACACGAGAATACTCGTGTATTCCGCGAAGTCGCCCAGCTTGGCAAGGAGCTGCAATTGCTCGGGGACAAAACACTGGATGCTACGGTAGAATCCAAAGTGGCAATTGTGTTTGACTGGGATAACTGGTGGGCCATCGAGAAATCCAGCGGTCCTACCGTTGCCCTGAATTATGTGGATCAAATTCACAAATATTACGCTGCCTTCTTCCGCCGCAATATCCAAGTGGATATTGTCAGCGTGGATACCGATCTTAGCAAGTATGATATTGTTCTTGCTCCGGTACTTTATATGGTCAAACCGGGATTTGCAGCCAAACTGGAGAAGTTTGTTGAAGCCGGCGGAACGTTCCTGACCACATTCTTCAGCGGCATTGTCAATGAGAGTGACCTCGTCACTACAGGTGGTTACCCAGGTGAACTTCGTAAGCTGCTTGGAATCTGGGTCGAAGAGATCGACGCTCTGCTCCCTGAGCAGAAGAACAGCATCGTGCTGAAAGACACATATGGTGATCTTCAAGGCAAATATGAGTGCGGCATGCTGTGTGACCTGCTGCATAGTGAAGGTGCTGAAGTGATCGCCGAGTATGGAGATGATTTCTATCAAGGCATGCCTGTCGTAACCCGCAACACGTTCGGTCAGGGTGAAGCATGGTATGTGGCTTCCGATCCGGAAGAACGCTTCCTGGATGGCCTGCTGGGACAGCTTGCGGCAGCCAAAAACATCCACCCTTTGCTCGAAACACCAGATGGTGTGGAAGTAAGCGCACGTACAAAAGACGGCAAGCAGTATCTCTTCGTCATGAACCACAATGCGACCACTCAGTCGTATGAACTTGGAAATGATAAGGCACAGGACCTCTTAACGGATCGTGAACTTTCAGGAAGTGTGGAGATTGAGGGTCGCGGTGTTCAGCTGCTTGAGATGAAGTGAGTTCGAGTTGCAGTGACCCTATCTTTGTTGAAAAAGACAACAAAACAAAACGATTAGATCACTTGATACAACCTGTTACGAATTCATCTTAACAAGATTGCTTTTTCTTAAAAATTACGTAAATCTCAATCGATTAAACTAGATATAAGCTTCTTTTCATCATACAAGATGCTACTTACCGTATCCGTATAACCGGATACGGTTTTTTGCCAACATTTGTGGAGTTTTGGTCAGAAGGAAATATTACTCCATAAGGCGAATTTGGACGAGACACATATTATAAGGGCCCCTGCCGGAAAAGCGCTCCTTCATTCACCATTACTCAGCACATTTAAAGACATACATATGATTGGTGACACCCAAGATGTCACTAATGGGCTGTTACAATGGATTTAGCACTCCGGCAACCTTTCCGGCGGCCTAACTCTCGAAACGGAGTGGCTGACATGAACAAAATAAATCGGCTTGCTGCCATCGTCATGGCGTTACAGCACGGACTGGAAACAGCACATTCACTGGCAGACAAGTTTGAAGTGTCCCGTCGTACCATTTTGCGAGATATCCAGTCCCTCTCCGAGATGAACGTGCCGATTATTGCTATTTCCGGCCCTGGCGGTGGCTTTCGGCTTATGGAGGGTTATGTACTCCCTCCACTGCAGCTGGATCCGGTGAAAGCCGCAACGCTCATATTCGCTCTTGAGGGAATTAGCCATTATGCAGATACACCTTTTCAAGAGAAACGCTGGACGGTTATGGATAAAATCAAAGGCATAATTCCGGATGATGTCATGGCTCGAATCGATCCCATGCTCAAACAGCTGAATCACTGTATCCCGGAGCGCAGCTACATTCTTCATCATCTGGAACCGCTCCTTGCATGCATTCCTGAACACGGTTGGTTGCGTATCCTGTATCGTTCGGCTGCACGCCAGCGCTGGATCCAGATCCGTCCGAATCGCATTTATGCTTCTGCAGGATTCTGGTACTGTGATGCATATTCGGAGGAACATGGGGAACAGCGTGTGTTTCGAGTGGACCGAATTCTGGAAGCTGAGTCTATTGACTTCTCCAAAACCGAACAGTTAACGATAGATGCCGAACGCCAATTGAGCCAGCCTCGCCAATTTGAAAAACCTGCCGTTCGTATCAGAGCACGTTTAAGCTACAGTGCCATGGTCGAGGCAGAACAAGACAGGCACATTGGTGAGAAATTGACAGAGATTGCCCCAGATCTCTGGGAGCTTTCTTTCCTCTGTCCAGCAGACCAATGGGATTGGGCTGTTCGTTTCTTCTATCGTCTGGGTCGTGAAGCCGAAGTCATTGAACCCGAGGAACTCCGCAGCGAGATCAGGCAGCATGCCCAGGACGTGTATCGACTGTATGTGAGTGCTAACCCTAATTCCAGTACAACTACATAAAAGGAGATGCCTTAACCGTGATTACCGAGCCGATTGTAACCTATGAGGAAGCTGTCCAGCGTATACAGACTGCGGGATTGCTTCCACTCGCACCGTTATTTCCTGACTTCCCTTCTCTATCTTCGTTAACGCCATCGGAAAATTGGCATACCGATTCTCCTCTCGATCCCTGGCTTTGGCGTTCACGCCTGGCTGAAGAAGGCGCTGCTGCATACGGCAAATTTGTCAAAAAGAAAGCGATCCTCATCTCCCGTGAATGTTTCCCTTGGGTTCATCGGTTGCTATCTGACAGCAGAACCATCCATGAGCAGTATGATGCCGGCCTGCTCTCCCGTGACGCATTCAAGCTCTATGAGCGAATCGAAGATCAGGAAGGCATTGATGGACGAGCACTTCGTGCACAGGCTGGTTTCGGCGCCAAGGAAGATAAGAAGTCATTCGATCAAGGGCTATTGGATCTTCAGGGCAGTATAGCCATTGTCATTAGCGGAACCAAGGAAAAGGAAGGTCTCGCAGAAGGCACAGTGGCTTGGAACAGTTCCTCCTATGAGACGGCAGGTCACTGGATGAGCCGTCAGGGTATCGAACCTTTTAACGGCAGCATCACAGAAGCCCGTGACCTTTTACTGGACAAGCTCGTTGAGCATACGACTGAAGCTGGACTGGTAAAAATCAAAAAGGCATTTGGCATCGTTTAGACCGACATCTTGCACTTAAGATACACTCTGCCAATAGAAACAGGCCATTTGAGATTTCGAATATGCATACCTGTACACAACGAAAATCCCGGAGGCCACATCACCAATGCCTACCGGGATTTTGAATAAGTTAATAAAGATATGCTATGCCAAGGAATCAAGGAATGTATAAACTATAGAATTACACCATCTTTGAATATGGCAATTTCCCTGAACCCATGCTGCTCACTAAGTGTCTGAGCACGTCCTGAGGCAATGTCAATCAACTGGCTGAAGAGCTGGACTTTCACCTCATCCATCGTCCGTCCTTCGAGCAGTTGACCTGCGTTGAAGTCGATCCAGTGTTTTTTTCGATTCGCCAGATCCGATTGCGTTGCAATCTTGACCGTAGGTACCGGACCTCCGAATGGGGTCCCCCTTCCTGTAGTAAACAGTACAATATGAGCACCTGCAGCTGATAAGGCCGTGACTGACACCAAGTCATTGCCGGGCGCCTCTACAATGTTCAAGCCGGTTTGGGTTACACGTTTGCCATAACGAAGCACATCAACGACGGAAGAACGGCCGCCTTTTTGAGTACAACCCAATGATTTCTCTTCGAGTGTCGTAATGCCACCGGCTTTGTTACCAGGGGAAGGATTCTCATATATGTTCTGACCATGATTTACAAAGTACTGCTTGAATCCGTTAATCAAATCCACCAAATCACCGAAAACCTGTTCATTGGCAGCCCGATTCATCAAAATGGTTTCTGCCCCGAACATCTCTGGCACTTCGGTCAGAATGGCCGTCCCTCCTGCCGCAACCAGCATATCGGCAACCGACCCCACTAGCGGATTGGCAGTGATGCCGGATAAACCATCTGAACCGCCACACTTCAATCCGATTTTGAGCTTGCTCAGTGGAAGCGGCTGGCGCTGTTCCAGCTCGGCAATCTCCACCAGCTCTTCCATCAGACGCAAACCCTCTTCAAGTTCATCATCTGCTTCCTGTGCCTTGAGAAAACGGACCTTCCCCTGATATTCAGGTGCGATGCATTCACGGAACTGGTCTACCTGATTATTTTCACAGCCCAGTCCGATAACCAATACTCCGCCTGCGTTCGGATGTTCGACGAGGGAAGCCAGCAGCTGCTGGGTATACTTCAGATCATCGCCAAGCTGCGAGCAGCCGAATGGATGAGGGAAATGGTACACGCCGTCCACTCTGCTTCCGAACTGTGACTGCCCCATACGTGCCAGTGCCTCGCATACCTTGTTGATGCATCCTACCGTATTAACGATCCATATTTCATTGCGTATGCCTGCCTCCCCATTAGGGCGTAAATAGCCTTCAAATGTCCGTAAATGTTCCGGGGGCATATCTGCTTGAACGGATGCACCAGGCTGATACTCATATTCCAGCAAGCCATGCAGCCCTGTTTTCAGATTATGGCTATGAATCCAGTTCCCTTGTTCAATCCGTTCCTTGGCAATACCGATGGAGAAGCCATATTTCAGGACATCGTCACCTGGTTCGATTCCATGTACAGCGATTTTATGCCCTTTGGGCACATCATCAAGCAGTGTAAATGAAACCCCGTCAGGGAGGTGGACCGTTTCTCCCTTTGTGTAATCACGAAGAGCTATGATCACATCATCCTGTGGCTGTATGGCAATCCAGTCATGCGTTGTACTTGTTGTATTCATTCCGTCTCACCTTCCAGTAAAACGATCTCATCAAGAAGCGCTTCGCGCAGCCCTCTTCGCTCATTCAGATTCTCTCCCCAAATGCTAGAGTCCGACAATACGGCAGCCAGCCTGTCGTTCAACTGCTGCCGGTCCCTTCGGAGTGAATCATAGCTCTCCCAGTGTGCAGTTAGGGCTGCAAGAACATCCGGGTCATCCTTCAGCACAACAGATTCGCCGTTGAAGCGATGTCCGTGGTATCCGTCTAACGTATTCACCGGGCGGTATAATAACAACAGTCCGGCGAACCCCCGAACCAGGCGTGTCGGCCAGCTGTTCTGAGTTTGTTCATAAGATAATAAGGTAGGCAGAACACGTACCTTGAATTTGCCAATGGTATTTAACGCAATATCCTGAAGCTTATGATTGATATAGGGATTGAGGAATCGCTCGAATACCTCTTCAGCGTACTGGTCAAGTTGATGATCCGGCATATCCAGCGCAGGCACAATTTCCTGATGCACGGCTTCCCTGATCCATGTTCCGAATTGCGGATCCTCCATCGTTTCCCTCACATACTGCTTGCCTTGAAGAATGCCAATGGAGGACATCAAGGTATGCGCGCCATTCAAAATGCGAACCTTTCGTAATTGAAAGGGCTTCAGATCTTTGACCCAGTGAACATTAAGTCCAGCCTGCTTCAGCGGCAGTTTCTTGTCCAGTCCCTCATCAGCCTGGATGGCCCAGAAATGATAAGGCTCTGCCGTGTTAATCAGTTGATCCTCATAACCCCAGCGCCCTGCCAGCGTGTCAGCTTCTTCCTGAGTTGGCGCACCCGTCACGATCCGGTCAACCAAATTGTTCAGGAACAGGTTATGGTCTTTAATCCAATCACGGAATGCATCGGAATAGCCAAAGTCCTCACTGTGACGCAATACGCAGCTGCGCAGTACATCACCATTTCCTTCGAGCAGCTCACATGGCAGATGAATCAATCCTCTGGAAGGATCACCCTCAAACCGTATATAACGCCGATGGAGAAACACGGTCAGCTTGCCTGGAAATGAAGAAACAGGCTCTCCTTCCACGTAATCCGACTGAATATATTTCAATCCTGACTCCGTCGTATTGGAGATAACAAACTCCAGTGAAGGAAGCTCGGCCAGTTCCAAAAATGCCTGCCATTCTTCATAAGGATTCATGCACTGGGAAAAGATCGAAATCATCTCGGTGCGCTCCACGGCTTTACCTTGAGAAAGACCTCGGGTAATCATGGTATACAATCCATCCTGATCCCGGATCTGCTCCAGCTTCGCCTTTCCCCCTTGCCTTGGCTGGGTAACCACCACACTGCCATGGAATTTGCCTTGTCTAGCACTCTCATGAAGCATCCAGTCCACAAATCCCCGCAAAAAGTTACCTTCGCCAATCTGCAGTACCTTTACGGGACGATCCATGATTTCCTTGCACTTGCGCTGCCCGTCGTTTCCCAACAGATTCAGCTTCAATCTTGGTCGTTTGGTGCTCGCCGACATGCACACTCACCTCATCATTTATTTGTGATCATCCGAGTCAGATTCCTCTGGTATATCCATGAATTGAAAACGCTTTAAATTCATTGTATCATCAAAAAAAGGAAATTAAATTGCTTATATTGCGTTAAATATACTCTTTCATGACCAGGCGTGGTCCACCGTGTATGAATTAGCATTAGAAAGGAGTCCTTATGGTACGCTCGCCCGTTCGCACAACCATCCAGTCAGATTCAGGCATTCCCTTTCGACTGGTCTATGCAGATACGAAAGCACCCCACAATGAACTGCCGGATCATCTGCATGATTGGCATGAAATCATTTACGTATATCGTGGTCAAGGGACCATTTTTATCGATACAGATCTTGAAGACATGCAGACAGGGGATTTATTTATCATTCCTGGCAGTACATTACACCGGGCTTTGCCGGATGAGATTAATCCTGTAACCTCTTCAGCTTTGTTTTTCAGTCCCGGATTACTGACTGCGGCTGCAGGAGGCAGTGCTTCAGCCCTGCTCTCCCTGTTCGAGCGATGCCGCAGACGCAGGGTTTATAAAAGACAGCTGACGCCTGAGGAACAAGCCAAAGTGACTGCGTTTATCGAAGAAATCCATGCCGAATTCCAAATGGAGAATCAGCTAAGCGCCCATGCAGCTCTGCTTCATCTTCAATTGCTGCTCATATTTCTTGAGCGGCTCGAAGACGCCGGTCCTGCCCGCACTGTTCATTCCAATTCCGGTCCAAGCTGGCTGTCAGCCACGCTGTCCAATATTGATGATAAATTGCGGAGCGGACTTTCCTTATCCGAGCTCGCTCTGCAGGCAGCAGTATCTCCAGCTCATTTCAGCAGGGCATTCAAAAAGTATACGGGCATGACCCTAACCGACTATGCTCTGGCCCGCCGGGTGATCATGGCGAAGGAGCATCTGCTTCGGAACGATGACACCATGGCATCTGTAGCGGATGCCTGCGGCTTTGAGAGCCTGCCCCATTTCTATCGGCAATTCAAAAAAATTACGGGCACCACGCCTGCCGCTTACCGCAGAACGAGGAATGGTTGATTTGCAAAAGTGTAACATATTCTTCCATACGGTCCGTGTGGTATGATAATACGGAATAACAATGTCAGAAACGATACGTTTCTTCGGTCAGAGGAGCTTTACATCCCATGCAAAACGAATTCAACCGCCGAAATATCGGTATCTTTGCTCACGTAGATGCAGGCAAAACAACCACAACAGAACATATGTTATATCATGGCGGTATTGTTCGCAGCCCCGGCCGGGTAGATGACGGTACGGCAGCTACGGACTCCCTGGACATTGAGAGAGAACGCGGAATTTCCGTACAGGCAGCCATGACCTCCCTTACATGGAACAATACCGTGATCGACCTCGTCGATACCCCAGGACATATCGATTTTAGCTCTGAAGTGGAACGTTCCCTACGTGTAATGGACGGTGCCATTCTCATTTTGTCAGCTGTGGAAGGGATTCAGTCCCAGAGTGAGACCATCTGGCACGCCCTGAGATCCCTTCGCATCCCCACCATTATTTATATCAATAAAATGGACCGGATTGGCGCATCTGCAGCAGCCATTATGGAACAGGTTCACTCCACGTTCTCTCCATTCGCATGCCCGGTACAATCTTGCGTAAAGGACGAGGATTCATTCATCGGTGTCCATTCCTTATGGCGTGATCAGGCGAATCAGCAAACGATTCCCGGACTCCTTGAGATGATTGCTGAGCTGGATGAAGGGATCATGGAATCCTACATTAATGAAGTCCCTCTGCCATCAGAGCAGATCGATTCAACATTCCGCAAGCTGGTTCATCAAGGAGAGATATTTCCGGTTTGTTTTGGTGCGTCGGGGAAAGGAATTGGAGTATCCGAACTTCTTGATGCGGTTACCCGGTTCCTCCCACCTCCTGCAATCACAGAGAATTCTGCAGTTTCGGGGGTTGTATTCAAAATTGAACGAAACAAAACGATGGGACGAACCGCTTACGTCCGCATGTACGGAGGCAGCATTCACAACCGGGACACGATCTATAACACGACCAGGGGACTGGAAGAAAAAGTGACTCAAATCCGCCAGATGGATGGTCGCAAATGGTCAGATACCGGAGCAGTACACAGCGGGCAGATTGCCGCTCTTTACGGTCTAAGCGAAACGAATGTAGGTGACATTATAGGAAGTCCAGACACCGTTCCTCCCATGCCCCATATGGCGGTGCCTTTGCTGACAGTACAGGTACACGGCCAGGATCCGGCACGTTACCCCGACCTTGTTGCTGCATTGCAGGAGTTAACCGATGAGGACCCGCTGCTTGATCTGCAATGGCTTCCGGAAGATCGGGAATTGCACCTCAAAGTCATGGGAACCATTCAGCTTGAGATTCTGTCGAGCTTGTTAGGCAGTCGTTTTGGATTGGGAGTTGTTTTTGACCCGCCTTCTGTCATTTACAAAGAAACGCTAAACGCTTCAGGTGAAGGCTTCATCGCTTATACGATGCCTAAACCCTGCTGGGCGATTCTTCGTTTCCATATGGAGCCTCTGCCTCGCGGAAGCGGGTTGATCTATGAATCCACCGTTCGAACAGACCAACTGCTGCTGCGGTATCAAAATGAAGTACAGCGCCGTGTACCAGAAGCCCTGTCTCAAGGCATGTTCGGCTGGGAAGTCACCGATCTGAAAGTCACGCTTGTTGAAGGAGAGCATCATGTCTGGCATACGCATCCGCTGGACTTTGTCGTTGCTACGCCGATGGGAATCATGGATGGCCTGGTTCGTACAGGAACGAAACTGCTGGAGCCGCTTCTGCAATTCCGCTTGACGGTACCGGAAGAATACGGAGGCAAGGCACTAAGCGATCTTGTGCATATGCGTGCAACGTTCGAAGCGCCTGTTATTGGCGGCGGGAGATGTATTGTGGAAGGGCAGATTCCGCTAGCCTCTTCCATGGATTATCCGGTGAAGCTCCGCTCTGAAACCGGGGGACGGGGTGTACTTGTCACCTCTTTTGCCGGATATCAGGATTGCCCTCCGGATGTGAAACCGATGCGCAAGCGCAGGGGCGTGAATCCGCTGGATCAATCCAAATATATTTTAAGCGTTCGTAATGCGATAACATCATAAACGGAGTTGAACGTGTTGTGCTGATTAAATTTTTGATATTCGGCCTACTATGGCGGATTGTTGGCAATCCGTTTTTGGCTGTTCTGATTCTTCTCATTATTCTGTATTTTCTGGATCGTCGCTATGTCGGGGTGTTCCCCAGTTTCATGAAACCGATCAAACGCATGCGTACGATCTCACGGCTGCGTCAGCAGATTGCGATGAGTCCCAATGAAGTCTCTTCCAAGCTTGATCTGGCCAGACTTCTGATCGAACGCAAACGGTATAACGAAGCGTATGAACTGCTTTTGGAGCTTGAACGTCCCTATGAGCAATCAGCCGAATACTGGGAGGCATTGGGAACGACAGAACTTCACCTTGGTCACATGGAAGCAGGTGAGCGGCATATCCTGCATGCTCTTGACATCAATCCAAGAGTTAAGTACGGTCAGCCGTATCTAACCTTAGCCAATGCCTTTAAGGAGTCAGATCGAGACAAGGCAGTGACATATGTACAACACTTTCAGGATATCCACTCATCCTCGAGTGAAGCTTATTATTTGCTGGGTACCGTCTACCGTTCGCTGGAACGCAACGCAGATGCCAAGCATGCCTATGAGCAATCCCTGAACGTCTACCGCTCCCTGCCAAAATACAAGAAGCGCCAGGAACGCCGGTGGGCTGTCCGCAGCTGGTTCCGCAAGCGCGGATTGTAGGCAGCCCGATATGTCGACAGGTGTTTGGCATACGCTCAGGTAGAGTCAAATGCCATAACAAAAACGCCGGTTCTGTTTCAAAACAGAATCGGCGTTCTTTTGTTTCTGATGTCAAACACTGGCAGCCGCTTGATCACGTTAATAATTTGCGTAGACGCTCTTCATTGTGATTCATCCAGAGGATCCGCTCTCGCAGCTTAATGATCTGGTTAATGGCAACTTCGGGTTCATCCGTTCCTTCAAACATTCGGCTAATAAAATGCATAACCACATCAAGACTGCGCAGCAGAATAAGCTGCGGAATAGCCAGCAGTTCATCCGGCTCCAGAATCACCTGTTTCCGAAATCCTCGGATCAGTCCTTCCAGCGCCTCCCACATCCATTCATCACTCTTGTCCAAAGTTAGCAGGTCCGACATGAGAACAGCCAGCTCCATAACCCGCAGATCCCATGTGGCAAATTCAAAATCCAGAATCGCACAGATTCGGCCATCGTCATCCGACAAGACGTTTGATGCATTCACATCTCCATGAACCAGTTGATGTGGCAGACGTTCCATTCCGTTTAAAGCCTCGAACAAAGCTGGAAGCACAGGCAGCAGATCCTGCATTTCTTCTGCGCACGTTTTGAGCTCGCTAGGTGGTGACGTACATAACTGTATCAATTTCTCTGGCGGACAGAGTGGATACGCCTGTTGAATTTGATAATAAGGCGGGTATACAGGCTCAAGAGATATTTCCAGTCCTGCAAGAGCCACAGACAGCAAACCTGCCGCACATCCCAGTTCAACAAGCTGCTCTGGCGTATTCCATACCGGGTTCTGGCCCGTACTATACGTAAAGAGAGCTGCGATTTTGTTCTGTCCATTCCTCGGATCGTATATGGAATGAAACGTACTCCCATCCCCCTTTATGGCTTTGACTGGAGCTGGTACCATTAGTCCGAAATCCGATTCTCTCAATGCCAATAACACATGGTGCTCAAAAGCAATTTTCACAAGATCCGTATGTGTTTCGTACACTCTGAGAACATAACGCTCGCCATCCCGTTTAAGCATATACGTTGTGTTGTTCATGCCGCCGTATCCGCGTTCCGCTTCCCAGCAGGATTGAGGTAGAAATACGGATATCACTTCCTGTATCAGCTGCCGTTCCTGATCCTCATGAGGACGTAAATGAATGTTGTGCACCGATTAATACTCCTTCAACTGTAATATCTATATCGATCGACAAGATAAAATCCCTTATTCTCCCCATCTTAACGTATGCCCCTATGCGGGTCCAGTCTGAATCAGGTATGCCCACAGCCATATCGTAATGTCCTAATGAGTTCTTCAGTTAAAAGGTCTATACCCCATACGATTCAGTTGGTCCGCAATGACACGATACCCTCTTGCATTGGGATGAACACGATCCCAGAATAACAATTCCCGTTCATGCCCTTCAAAACGGTCGTACACCTGAGCACAGGCATAGTTCCCCGACCCTGCACCATTCAGAAAGGAATTATACTGACGAACCCAATACGCTGCTTCTGCGGCTTGAGGATACGGGTTGTACAATCCGATCGTCCGGACCAAATAGGCACTGTTACCTTTTAACTGACGAATATGTCTCATGATTTGGGAAACGTTACTGCGGGTATCTCCCAGCACCTGTGTCATTTTACTGGCACTTGGAATGCCTCCACTCGCCTTGAGTGTGCGAATGAGATCATTCCCACCAATGGATATTGTAATGATGTCCGCTTCACGCAGAGACTGTCTTACCCTCGTGTTGGAGGATACCATTTGCATCAGTTCACCTGAGGTTAATCCGTTGACCCCCATATTATCCATCGAGACAAATGTGCGAACATTCATTTCTGCCATTCTGCGGTACAAAGGAACAAAGCCAGTGCCCAGCAGCGCGCCTGTGCCTACCGTTAACGAGTCTCCTATGGCCGCATATCGATATACCATCACCGTCGCCCCTCTCTGCTAACTTATGACTGACTGCTATATCTATATGAAAGAACCGAAGACAAGGCGCGGGATGGTGTCCGTAGGCGCACACCTTTATTTTTTACGACATGCACATATCCCCTCAAAATAGAAAACCCCTACGAAAATATTCATATTTCGTAGGGGCGATATGATTTCAGCTACATGCTCATTGTACGGTCCGAATCCGCCGAATCACTCTGATCCTTATTAGGGAAAGGCCACCAGTTGGCCCGGCCGAACATCTTCACCATGACAGGCACGAAGAACGGCAGGAACAGCAATGAATACAGGACCAAGCCACTAAGAACAACGGTAGCAATCTGCATCATGGAGAGAACTCCGGATGGATACATGGCAGCAAAAGTTCCGCTCAGAATAACGGCTGCCGACAAAATGACCGTACCCATGTTTTTCATGGCATACAGCATTGCATCCTGAACTTTCATGCCTTTATTTTCATTGAATCGATCCATCAGGAAGATACTGTAATCCACACCAAGCGCAATCAGCATTACGAATCCGAAGAATGGCGTAACCCAGCTGATGCCCGCAAAACCAAGGATATTCACGAATATCGCCTCGGTTAGAGCCATGGATGTGAAATAGGCCAGCAACAGGGAAACGATCAAATATATCGGCATGATCACGGATCTTAGAAGCAGGACTAAAACGATAAATGTGCCTGCAAGCATGAGCATAACCGTTCGTGTGTAGTCATTGTTGGAGATCTCCTGTAAATCAGCGAACGTGCTGGTTACCCCGCCGACAGCGATGTCTGCTTTTTCCAGCGCACTACCCTGTACAGCACGGTGAACCGCAGCTTCGATATCCGGTACGCGATCAATCGCTTCAATACCGTACGGATTTTCAGCAAAAATAACATCTATCGTCATGGTCTTCCGATCCTGGGACAGATACGTGTCGAATACCTGTGCGAAGTCTTTGTTGCTCAATGCTTCTTCAGGTACATACCAGCCGGCAAGATCGGAATCCGGTGAATTCTGCAGCTGTGTCAAATAATCCTGTGCGGAGTCGAGACCTCCAGACACCTGCGCGATTCCATCCACACTCTGATTCAAACCATCTGTTAATTGGGTCAGCTGACCACTCAGGTCCGAGAAGCCTTGACTAATTTTCTCCTGACCACCCTGAAGCTGGCTGAGTCCATCCTGGATGGAAGGAATCTCGCTGATCACTTTACCTTGACCATCCGCTGCCTGCTTAAGCCCAGCTTCAAGCTGTCCTATTCCGGTTACAATCTGACCCAGCCCACTAGCTAGAGCCTGTTGTCCGGATGCAGCGGAAGCGAAGCCTTCGTTAGCCTGGTTGATCCCTGCAGCAGCTTGACTCAGATTGCTTTGAATCTGTCCCAGTGCCTGGGCAAGCTGGGCTGTGCCTGTTCCCGTTTCACCAAGTGTACCTTTGACCCGCAGATAGTCTGCGTCCTGCAGCAGGTCAGGGTATCTTTCTTCAAGCGCTGCAAATGATTCATTCAGATTGGTCAGCGCCGTAGATATGCCTGTGAGCTGCTGCTGAATTTCCCCGGTACCCTCGCCAAGCGCAGCTACGCCTGCTCCAGCCTGACGGTAAGCGTCAAGCAGCTGATTACTCGCCTGAGCCAGCTGGTCAGCACTTGTTTTCGCCTGCCGCAGCCCTGCTTGCAAATCACCAGCACCGGCCGAGCCGTCACGAATTCCTCGCTCAATCTGCTGAAGGCCTTCGGACAACTGGCTAATTCCCGATTGCAGCTGGGACGTACCTTTGCTCAGTTCACCCGCACCACTTGCAGCTTCTTTGATCTGGGGTTCATTTTTACTTAATTGACTGCTCGCCTCGCTCAAACCATCACGGATTTTATCCAGACCCGTCTTCCCTTCCCCGAGTCCGTCCGACAAGGTTCCCACTTGCTGGGTCACTTCGAAATCCTTGATCTCATCACCAGTCGGCCTTGTCATGCTGCGTACCCCGGAGATTCCTGGAACTTTCTCCACTTCACGACTGATTTTCTCCGCCACGGCCATGTATTTGGCATTGTCCATGGCTTCATCGTTCTGAATAACAATCTGACCCGGCAGGGATTCCCCCGGACCGAAGCTGTCGGAGATAATGTTGAACGCTTTTACCGAATCATACTTCTCACCAATCTCATCCAAGCTGTTAAACGACAGTTTACCATCGTAAGTAGCCAGAAGCGGCACACAGACAGCTGCAACGATAAGCAGCGCAGCCCATGGACGTTTTAGAGAGAAGCGACCCGCTGCTCCATAGATCTTGCTCTCCGCATGTTCGAGTGAACCTTTGGAAGGCCAGAACAGCTTCTTGCCCAGCACCGCCATGAAGAACGGAACGATGGTAACCAGAGCGAGCATCATTACGGCAATGCCGACGGCGACTGCCACTGCGGAACGGTACAGCATAAACTGCGCAAAACCGATGGCGACAAAACCAACCAGCACGGCAAGAGCAGAGAAGAATACCGTTTTGCCTGCTGTCCGATAGGTTGCAATAATCGCTTCCCACGTCGTTTCATGATGGGCCAATTCTTCCTTGAATCGGCTGATGAGCAGGATACAGTAATCGGTACCAATCCCGAACATGACGGCAACCATGAAAATCTGCGTGAAGGTCGAGATCGGGAAATCCACCCCATCGACCAGAAATGCAACAATCTGCTGCGATACAATATAGCTGATACCCACGGTAAGCAGAGGGACAAATGGAGCTACAAACGAACGGAATACAAGGAACAATATGAGCAAAATAAATACAACCGTAATATACTCCGATTTCTTGAGTCCCTCCTGAGAACTCTCTACCGTATCTTCATCGATTAATCCTTTACCGGTTATGTAGTGTTCCACATTGACCGAGTCCAGCGTTTCATTGAGATCCTCACGCATTTCCTTGACGGTACGATCTCCCTGATCGATAGACAGGGATGTCAGGATCGTCTTTCCATCAGCAGAGATCATTTTGTCAGAAAGTTCTGGCTGGGAGAAAGGCTCCAAGATGGACAAAATGCCGAGTTCTTCTTTCTTCGACTCCAGCTGCTTTACAGCCTTTTCGGCCTCTTGTTTGCCTGTTGTACCCAAACCATCCGGGTTATAAAAAACAAGCGCCAGCTGACTGCCCTGCTGTTCGCCTTTTTGTGCAGCAGCTTCATCGAGGATGGCAGCTGCCTGGGTGGATGAGTATCCTTCCGGGACCGAAAACTGTCCTTTTTCCCGAATCAGTTCACTCATATTGGGGGCTGTGAACATCAATACGGCGGCTACAACAACCCATAACCCCATCAACCACCATCTTGCTTTCAAAATCGTTCTCATTCGCTCTCCTGTCCTCCCTCATTCGTAAGCAAGGTCGCCAACTTCTCAAAGGATTCAATAAAATTCTGTACTTCTTCCGGCTTAAAGTGGACCAGATACGGCTCAAGAAGCTGCTGTATTTCCCGTTCTGTCTCGCGATATACCTGACGGCCGGTATCTGTCAGAGTCAGATACACCACTCTGCGATCCCGCTCATCTCCCGCCCGATGGACCAGATCACGATCAACAAGCTTGTTAACCAATGCCGTGATGCTGCTTTTCCCGACGCAGAGAAGCTCTGACAGATCAGATGGTGTGCAGGATGGTTTCTCCTCAATCAAACGAAGAGCACAGAACTGGTCTGTTGTCATGGTCTGCCCCACCTTTTCACGGATTCGCGTATCAAACTGTTTGGATACCAGGAACGATGCATCCAGATAACGGTTCACCAAACTTTTGGCATCCGGTGTATTCATGTTTATTCTCCTTTCTGACCTTTTTGTCCATATAGTTCACTTATCGAACTATTCTTCAATGAAACTATTCTATATTGAAACTATAATACAAAGCAATACTTTATTCCTGTTATTTTGTGTTTTCACGACAAAAAACAGGGCGTAAGGCTTAGCTCCCGGCCAAGTCACACGCCCTGTTTCTTGTTTAAATTACGAGGGTCCCCATGATAAAGGTGATCCATGAACTATTCTTCGATTGCATCCTCGTCTTTTTCCAGTACACAACGGAATCGTTCGACACCTGGATATAACTCACCCAAGCTGTATACGACAAAGCCAGTATTACGATAAAATTCCACAGCTTCCTGATCCGTTTCCGCGATGAGCTTGTCTGGATTATACTTTTCCAGCAGCTGTGCAATCATGCCACGGCCATAGTTTTTAAAACGGTTCTCCGGCAATACCGCAATATGCTGGATGGTAATCTCGCTGTTTCCCGTTTTCTCATACCCAACCAAGCCGACCAACTGTCCCTCATCCTCATATCCATCCAGCAGAAGCTCGTCCTTATCCACATATTGCTGCAGCGCATGACCGACTTGCTCCGGGTCCGGGAAAACCGAGTAGGACAGCAATTCCTGCACTTCCGGCTCCTGTATGCGTGATTTTAGATTAATCAACACTCTTATATTCCTCCTATGACTTGCTTCATTCCGTTATCGTATTGTAGTCGTTAGCCTGTCAAAGTTCAAGTCCCATACCCTTGTAACTGACTCCGAAGTGCAGCGGGGGTGCCCTGATTCACCTGAATACCAGCCAATTGAAAAGCATCCAGGATTGCGCCGCCAACGGCTGGCAATTCGCTGGATATGTAAACGAACTCTCTACTTGTAGATGGATGGTTTTGTCCTAACCCTTTCTGAACAGCAGCCTTCATATAAGATGAGGTCAGGCAGCTTCCCGTCAGTGTGTAAGAGACCTGTTTAGATTGAAAACAGCTTGCCAGCATAAGAATACCCACAACAGCTGTATCTGCTGCCGAGTCACATACCCTCATCGCAAGTGGAATTTGCTGAGCGGCAGCTTCCGTCACCAAGGGTGCCATTTGGCTGAATTTGCGGTTCATTGCCTGTTTATCATCAGCAAACCCTGCGGCTCCAAGCGCTGCAAGCTCCGGCACTGAACGCACATTCCAATATGCAAGAATCTGTTCGACGAAGGGATGATCCTCTGGCTCATATCGGCCTGCCAGAACGGAATGCACCGTATCGTAGGACAGAAAACGCGCTGCCGTGGGAGCATAGTGACCAAATTGGTCGTTTCGGAGCCAGATTTCCTGCTCCGTCCTGCCAAGGATCAAAGACCCGGTGCCCCCAATTGCCACGATTCCAGGCCTACCGTTAAAGGCAGCTGTATGAGCAATATGTGTATCGTTTACGGCACTTCTCCTCCCAAGGATGCCTGTTTTGGCAAGAACACCCTCGGCCCAGGTGAATTCTTCTTCCCGGTCCAGACCTGCCATACCCGCTTGAATGGCAGCCACTTGTTCTCCTTTAATGCCAGCCTGCTCCAGCGCTTCTGCTATGCCTCCGAGCACATGCTGCTCAGCATTGGAATCGTGATAACGATTGCAACCTCCCTTTTCAACATAGGACAACAGTTGTCCATCTCCATCGGCTACAGCCACTCTTGTATGACTTCCGCCACCATCAATACCTACCACATATGTATTCATCGTATCCCCCATACTCTGATAATAGACTGTATTCACGACGTTTCCTTATGTCATAGAAAGCAGAACAGCCGGGATGCATAACCTCATACTTCCCGGCAGGTTCTGTTATTGCTTCTGTACGGCAAAACGAAGCAATTCGCAGCGGAACTGTGTCGGCTCATCGTACTTTTCTTCTTCAATGGTCTGAGTTACGTGTTCCTGAAGCAGGATATTCCATCCTGCATATGCCTCTTCAAGCAATTCGGTCGCCTTGGCTGTTGACAGATTTAGTTCGATCAAAGGCTCAATTCGCCGTCCAGTGCTAATCTCCTGCTCCTCTACACTTGTACTCATCGTGATGCAATGAATTCCACCTGTGCGTGTGCCTGCCTGAAGACGACTTAGCGCTTTCAGAAAAGCATTTTCATCGGATACGTGTTCCAGGCAGGAACAAGCTGCAATAAAATCAAATGTATTGGGCCTGATATCATAATGCTCCACGTCTGCTTTCACGGCTTTTACCATATGATCAACCTGATATTTCTTCGCATATTTCCGAAGTCCTTCAACGGCTTCGTCCAGCAGATCCACACCAATAACCTCGCTGTTCGTTTGCTGCAGACGCTGTGCAATTGGAATGGTGTGTCTCCCTACTCCGCACCCCAGATCAAGCACTCGCAGATCCGATTTGTGTGCAAGCAAACGTTCCAGCATCTCCATCACCATTGGCATCGGTCTCGCCATCCACGTTCCGGCTTCAAATAGTTCATTATTCTGATAAAAGTTCGAATGGTAACCTGCCTCCGCTTTGCGCGCTGCTTCGAATTGTTCATTTCCCATGAAAGGCACCCCCGTAATAATCTAGAATTGAATTGTCAGCGTTCCTGAGATCGAAATTAGAATGATGGCCCAAATGACTAACACGAGCAGGGCACCTGTCACAAGCATTTTCCCGGCGTCCCTTTTGTAAGGATCGTCATTAAATAACATTACCCCGCCAATGGCAATCGCTATCGGTGGAAGAAGAATCGCAATTAGAATGAGCAGACCTATGGAGTAACGATCCAATACATCTTCCTCGTATTCTTCCATTTGTGTTGTCTCTGCAGGAACGGTCTTCATTTCAACGAGATTGCCACATGCTTTGCATTTGAACTCGTCTTCTCCCATTTCCTGTTGACAGTAAGAACAAACTCTTCGTGATCGCGGCATGCTGCACCTCCTTGTTACAAGCACCTACTATTAACTACCCACGATATTAAACTAATTTGCGCGCTGCATCATTATCTTGTTCAAGAAGGCATCAAGGACTTCCACATAACGCACTCGATCCACCTGAAAAGCTGTACCGTGACCTGCACGGGGAATCGTCAGCAGCTCTTTTTCCGTAGGACAAGCTTCATAAAGCCGATACACCATCTCTGTAGGGACAAAGGTATCCGCCTCTCCGTGAATAAATAGAACAGGAACCCGCACCTTGGTGAGCTGTTTGAGAGCCGATGCTTCCCCGAAGGAATACCCTGCCTTCCATTTGGAGATCAGACTTGTCACAGGGATAAATGGAAAGGGCGGTAATTTGTACAATTGTTTCAACTGAAACGTAAGCTCATCCTTCACCGATGTATAGGAGCAGTCTGACACGATGGCTTTTACCTGATCCGGCAGAGACTCCCCGCCTGTCATAAGAACCGTTGCACCGCCCATGGAGATACCATGCAGCACAATGTCTGTCTGGTTGCCTACCTTGTTGATCACCCACTGGACCCAATTGACGTAATCCTTCCGATCCAGCCAGCCGAATCCGATGACGTCTCCTTCACTGTGACCATGAGCTCGATCATCAGGCATGAGTACGTTACAGCCTCTTTTCTCTACATAGTACCTTGCAAAACCAGCCATTTCTCTGCCTCTCCCGGAATACCCGTGCGCCAGAATTACCGTCTGACTCGACTTCCCAGTTGAAGCCAACCATATTCCCTGCAATTTCAACCCATCATGAGAGGTGATGCTTACCATTTCACCATCCTGCATGTCCAACCACTCCAGGTCTGAAGCACTGCTGATCAATTCATTATCCGGTTCAGGCATTAGATTCGGATTATCGATTAGAAATGGTTTTGGCGCTCGGCGAATAGCTGTTTTGAAAAAGTATAGTCCTCCGAACCAAGTCACAATAAGAATGACCAGAATAAGTGCGGGAATCCCGTATATTAACATGTATGCTTCTCTCTCCCCACTCAAGATCTTCTACCCCTAACACAGTTAAGGATACATGTTCTTATGTACACTCGTTTTCAGGCGAAAAAACAGGCTTGCTGCCCTAACCTAATTCGTTAAGACAGCAAACCCTTTAAATGATTACCTTCTCCAAAGCTTCACAGGCTTCCTGGTATGCGGGTATCAATTCACCCAGCAATGGCTCAGCCTTCCTCACCTGACCAGTTTTAGCGAGCTGTTCAATCCTTGCAAAAAGTGTCGAACAGTATTCTATTCCTAGACTCAAGCTGCTGGATTTCAGATCATGGGCACATTCCGCAGCTGCAATATGGTCTCCGGAGACAACGTATCTCCGAAGCACTTCAATTTTACCAGGTGTTTCGTTACGATACATGTCCAGCAGCATTTCAAGGATCGACTGTTCACCGTCGCTGTTCAATTCGCCAATCTCTTTGACTATGCTCATATTCAGCACTTCCCGAGGATCCGAGGGATGCTGCCATTTTTGAATGACGTTTTTTAAGGATTCCAGTGTAAACGGCTTGCCAATGAAATCATTCATTCCAGCTTCAAAACATTTTTCTTTCTCGTCGTCCATGACGTTGCCTGTCATTGCAATAATTGGAATGGGATGACGCATTTCATCCTGCTCCATGGCTCTTATTTTGCGTGCTGCCTCAAGTCCATCCATAACCGGCATCATGTTATCCATTAGTATGATTCCATACCTCTTGCTTAGAAAGGCCGCAACAGCCTCTTCTCCGTTGCATACCGAATCGACCTCGGTGATCCCAAGTTTCTTAAGCTGCATCAAAACAACCTGGCGGTTAATCAGATTATCATCTGCGAGCAGGATTGGTCGAGAATAGGGTTCCTGTAGCAAAGCGCCAGAGTCATGCAATGTATCTTGTCCCGTCGGAACTGTGGCTTTTACCGGTTCTGTCTTGCGTCCCATTGGAATTTCAAACCAGAATGTCGAGCCCTGGCCCTCTTGACTAATGACTCCAATCTGACCGCCCATTAACCTCACAAGAGACTGGCATATGGATAACCCCAGGCCTGTTCCTTCGTATTCCTTGGAACGGCCTTTTTCCGTTTGAACGTAGGGTTGGAACAAGGTTTCCTGATCTTCTTCAGCAATTCCGATACCCGTATCCTTCACCTCAAACCGGATCCATTGGGTGTTCTCATCTTCCCGAACCAGGGCAACTTGAATGCGTATTGATCCATCTTTTGTAAATTTGTTGGCATTTTGAATCAGGTTCATCAAAACCTGTGTAATTCGTGTGGAGTCTCCCTCAAGAACCCCCGAAATTCGGGGATCACATTCCACGGCCAGTTTGTTCCCATTTTGGATCACCTTGGGCTCCAGCAAACGAACGATGTAGTTAAACGTAGGCTCCAGTTCGACATCTCCCATTTCAAGACGCATCTGACCTGCTTCCAGTTTGGAAAAGTCCAGAAGGTCCTGAATCAGCTTCAGCAGAAGTCTCGCTGCTTCTTGAATCACTTGAACCGAATGCTGCTGCTCTTCGGACAAGGGAGAATGCTGCAGAAGTTCAGCCATGCCTAATATTCCATTTAAGGGTGTACGGAAATCATGGCTGATTACGGCTATAAATGAACTCTTGGATTCCCCTGCGGATACGGCTTCTTTTCGAGCGGCATCCAGACTTACGTTATTTTTAGCAAGCAGACGCTGTAGCGTCACCAGTTCGTTGTTCATTTCGGAGAATTCACTAAGAATTCGCTCTTCCTGTTCCTTACTGCGAATAATCTGATCAGATAAATGCTCAATCGTTTTACGCAGCTTTTCGATCTCGCCAGCTTCATTAGACATTGCGTCATTCCTCTCTATTCGCGAATCATACCAACGTTGCAGTTGGCAGATTGCTGAGCCAGCAGACGTTCTGCAACGGCAACAGCCTCATCAGCTCCGGGAGCATAACCATCTGCCCCAACGGTCCTCCATAACTCCCGATCAATGTTGAATGGATAACCTCCTACCATGATTTTCACATGCGAGGTAGCCGGGTGATTACGAATCATTTGGATAAGTTCTTTGGCAAGATGAAGATGAAATGTCATCGTTACTGAAATAGCAACCACATCACCCTGATGACGCTCGATCGCCTCAAGCAGGCTGCCATTCGGAACATTTGCCCCCAAATAATACGTATCCCAACCTTCCATCTCAAACACGTCAGCAAGCATACGCAAACCGATCTCATGCTGCTCACTGCCTACACAGGCTGCAACCAGCTTTTTCTGCTGCGGCTCATGGATCAACCAGCGGGGATACAGCCGCGAGATAATAGCCTGCGTGGCTGCCGTACAGAAGTGCTCCTGAGCGACACTAATCTGGCTAAGCTGCCACAAGCGGCCTATTTCATATTGAGTGGGTTGAAAAATATAACGATAAATATCACGAATGCTTGCTCCGCTTTCCAGCTCGGCTTCAACAATGCTAAAAGCTTCTTGGCGTCTGCTATCCAGAAGCGCCTGCAAATAAGATTTGGCAGCATGGCCGTAGGGAAAAGATTCGTTGACGAATCCTTGTGCTACCTCATGATGCTGGGTTTGGTAGATTCCCATTTTCAGATAATCTAGAACAAGTGACTTGGATGCATCATCAAACTCTTCTTCCAACGTCTCTTTGATTAGATTTAAATTAATGGCCAGATCATCCGCCGAAACGTGATAACCTGCCAGCAATGTTTTGAGCCAAGATATATAATGAGTAAACAGGTTAGGACTCTTAACCAGAACGCTCTCAGCCAGATAATTCAAACTATATTGCGAATCCTGTTGAGTCCGCATTCTGCCATTTTCACCAAAACGCTCAAGCAACTCAGGTTGCAGCGTATACTGCTTCTCCGTTATTTTATCAGCCAGCCCACCTGCTGCTTTCAGCAAGCGTTCCCCAGCTTCCTGATGGGTCATTACGTTATCCCTCCTCTTGCTGTGCAATCGTATCAACCATCATGTATATCCACGATAAGAGTCGATTCGATTTCAATCAGCTATTGATCGGGAAATGCATTATATATTATACATGAACTCCAAGGAGAAACATTTCATTCGGAGCTGCATATTAGAACAATTTTCCTATATTATGAGCATTCCTGCAAGTCATCTAGCCAGTTCATGCCCTTTTTTTTCACATAAAAAAACCGGCCTGCGTTATGGACGCAAGTCGGTTTTTCCTTCAGCAGCAAGTCCTAGTTTCTTCAGCAAGCGAATCGCATCCGCTTTTTCGGCTGGCTCTAAACCTTCCATTGCATCAATGATAACCTGATGATGCCCAGGGAATATTTGGGTGAATAGATTTCTTCCCTTTTCCGTCAGTTCCGCGTAAATCACACGGCGGTCTTCCTTGGATGCACGTCTAAACAGCAAATCCTTGTTTTGCAGCTTATCCACTACATAGGTTATATTCCCGCTGGACATTAGCACTTTCTCACCGATTTTTTGCAAGGCTTGTGGGCCCTTGTGATATAACAAATCCAGTACCCCGAATTCTGTCGTATTCAGTCCATGACTCTGAATGTCACGATTGGACCTTGATGTAACAGAATTGTATGCTCGGGCGAGAACCACGAATAATTGCAAAGATAGTTCCCGATTGTCCTCCGTATTCGGCATTTCCATAATCCTCCGTCAATTGTTTGCAAATTCAGGCTGTGCTTCGATGCCAAGCAGCGTTTTCATCCCTCACACAGCACTTCTCAGAACAAATCATTACAATCAATAAGCCAAACACATGTATCCTAGAGTCATCTGATCGATCTTAGGAACGATGGCGCTCATCAATACTACCGTCATCTTTGGCCAGAATCACCGTATCGGCCATGTCAACGAACAAACCATTATCGACTACGCCTGGCAGCATGTTGAGTTGTACATTGAGCTCAGCCGCGTTGACGATGGATTCCATCCGGCAATCCGCAATCAGATTTCCGTTGTCTGTAAGGTAGCGCTCATCTTCATTCATACGCCATTCTGGTCGGCAGCCCAGCTTCTCCAGCGCCTGGAAGGTCCATTCCGATGCAAAAGGAACTACTTCTACCGGCAGTGGAAACTGACCCAATTGTTGAACCGCCTTGCTGCCATCAGCAACAATGATGAGTTTATCACTGTTAGCCGCCACAATTTTTTCACGTAAAAGTGCTCCGCCCCCGCCCTTGATCAGATTGAAATCAGGATCGACCTCATCTGCACCATCAATAGTAATATCCAGTCTGCCAATCTGGTCGAATGGGATGATTGGTATTCCCCACTCGCGAGCCAGCTTGTCCGAAGCTTCCGAAGTCGCCACAGCCTGGATTTGCAGCCCCTCGCGTACACGCTCTCCCAGTCTGCATATCGCAAAATATGCCGTCGAGCCTGTTCCGAGTCCAACCTTCATGCCATCCTGAATGTATTCTGCCGCCCGCTCTGCTGCAATTTTTTTCAGATTCATCTAAAATAAACCCCCGCCTGCTTATGATTTGAAAAATGCACACTGTCTTTATTATAGATAAAACCACTTCCGATGTATATCCATGCCGAATGCCATGCAGCAGGAAATTTGATCTAACGACAAATCCCGGATTTCGCCATTTCCTGCTAAGTAAGTTTATGGTTAGTTAAAATGGTATAAGAAAACTTGCATCCTACGTTCTCCTTCATAGACAAAGGGCCGTTCCTGCTCTTAACACTAATTGTCATCTTTGGATCCATTTCCAAGTTTTAAAGTGTTTTTTTGTATCAGCCTGTTATAAAATAAAGACGGAGACTAGAAAATGGAAATTCCTCCAAATAAACAGTTCTAAATACCTATGTATTAAGTGTCATGTCCGCAAATATGTAAATTATTAAAAAAGTTTTAACGAAACTATTCAATTTAACCACATTTCATACGACATATTAAGTATAGATGTGTTTTAATAATTAGACACCTATGGATTATGAGGTACAAAAGTCTCTGCATTAAGACTGCGAACCCAAGACCATGGTCGCATACATAAGCTCTGGAGGGGGATCAACAAATGACTTGATTGGCTGCATTCATGCAAGCAAATAAAAGGTTTGTTAATTACAAGAAGATCAGGAGTGGAATTTAGTGAAATCATTTAGTTGGAAAAGCATGTCCTTTTTCTCAAAAAACTTATTACTTTCATTCACCAACATCATTATTATCGGGGTAGCACTTATTGCGAGCAGCTATTACTTCCAAAAGACGGTTCTCGTAGACCAGCTGCATGGACAAGTAGAACAAATCACTAAAAAGTGGGCAGAGGGAATCAACCCAGCCGACGTAGAGGCAGCTATTGCAGAAGGCAGTTATGATGGAAAAGTGCAAACCCAGTTGCGTGCTTATTTTGATGAAATGCAAGAATACTACCCGAATATTGCCCAAGCTTATATCTTTGGTGTAGAGCTTGGCGGAGATACGAAAAGAGAAACTTCTCTCGTAGCCATGCCAACCAATCTGAGAGAAGCATTCCAGAGCGATAATGTTAATATTGGCGACATGTATGAACAACCTGTTGTTGTGGCGAATGCCCTCAAAGAAATGCTTAATACGGACCGTCCAACCTTCACGACTTTCTATTCAGATGATTTTGGCACATGGACAACTATTGCTTATCCGATCAAGGACAGCAACGGCAAAATCTTCTCTTACTTTGCAGTCGATGCAGATGCAACAGCAGTACCTGCCGGACTGAAATCACTGCTTAAAAACGGTATCATCATTCTGGTTGCATTCCTTCTGTTGTTCCTGATTATCCAATACCTTGTAGTTAAAAATACGCTATCCCCAATTCGTCACCTGATCAAAGGTATCGATGACGTTAGCCGGGGTAATTTGAATGTTAACATTCCGACAGGAAAAGACGACCTCGGACTTGTAAACGAGAAGTTCAACACGATGGTTCGCAAAATCAATGACACTATCGTTAAAGTGCAAGTCACCTCTCAAGAGGTTAACCAATCAGCCAAAGAGCTGTATGAGGTATCTGAGAAAAACAGCGAGAACGCTGATACCATCAATAGCAATGTAACGCAAATCACCTCCAACATCCGTGGACAGGAACAGGCAAGTATTGATAGCGCCCGTGCCATGGCTGAAATGGCGACTGTCATTCAGACGATTGCCAGCAGTTCCGCGAATGTAGCTGATGAAGCTTATGAAATGGAACGCCGTTCCCAACAGGGTAACACGGTTGTACGCCAAGTATCTCAGCAAATGACACTGATTACGGAATCCGTGAAGAATACGGCTTCAGCAATCCAGGTTCTGGAGAGCCGTTCACAGGAAATCGGAGATATCCTGAACATCATCTCCGGCATTTCCAGCCAAACCAACCTGCTGGCTTTGAATGCATCCATTGAGGCAGCTCGTGTTGGTGAAGAGGGCCGAGGATTTGCCGTCGTTGCTGGTGAAGTTCGTAAGCTTGCTGAACAATCCGAACAATCCACTAGCCAGATCGCCGTATTAATTGAAGAGATTCAAACCGAGATCAAACAAGCTGTCCGCGCAATGGAAAAAGGTACGGCAGAAGTCGATACCGGACTTGACGTTGCAGATCAGACAGGAAAATTGTTTGAAGATATTCTGGAAGCTGCGAAGAAAGTATCGAATCAGATTCAGGAAGTTTCCAGTGCGACAGAAGAAATCTCTGCAAGTACAGAGGAAATGACTGCTACCGCAGATGATCTGTCTGCCAGCGTTAGCAAAACAGCAGAAAGCAGTGAGCGTATTGCCGCTTCCGTTGATGACCAGAAAGCTTCCCTGTCCACCCTTGTTGATTCTTCTACCCGTTTGAACAGCATGTCCGAGGAATTACAGGAATTGATCTCTCACTTTAATGTAAGCAAGTCCTAAAAAACGATAAAACGAACGTTATAATTAAGGAGGAAAATAGACGTGATCGATCATCACTCTTCATCTTCCCAGACAGTGGAATCTGAGTTGCCAGTTCTCCAGATTCCACTGGATTTTGGGCGCCGTCAACAATCATTTTCGTATGAATCAGCTCATATACAGCTGCAGCCAACACAGAGCCGTGAACTCACTCAGAAGTATGGCTCAACGTCAATTTATAACGCGCTTCTGTCGGCATATGCTGCCTTGTTGTTCCGGTTATCAGGAGAACAGGAATTAGGCATTGGCACGCTTGATCCGGATCGTTCTGCATCAGTTCTGCTGCTGCAGGTACATGGCAAGATGAGCTTCCGTGAGCTAATTCGTCAAATTACCCTTTTGCAAGAAAAAGAAGATTCGATGCAGCCAGGTGCCTACCCGGAAACCTTGTTTATGTTTAATAGTGTTCAGCTTCCTCAGGCTCCGCAGGTGCTCAATTGGAGTATCCGTGAGGAGCAGAATGTATACACGCTCGACTTGTTCTTTGATGCATCCCTTCTGAAAGAAGCAACCGTGATGAGATATGCTGAGTACTATCAAACTCTGCTTCTCTCGATGATTCGGGATGAAGACGCAAGCATTGGCTCCGTGGATATTTTGTCCGCCTCTGACCGGACGCTGTACCGCGAGATGAATGATACCTGTGTGTCTCAACCCGAGCATCAGACCATCCACGGCTGGTTCGAAGCTACGGCTGCCGAGTATCCCGATTCGCCTGCTATCACGTCCCCATTCGGCCGGTATAGCTACAGAGAATTGAACGAACGTGCCAATCAAGTCGCACGTGTACTGTTATCCAACGGACTGCAAAAGGGTGAGTTCGTCAGCATCTTCATGGAACGCAGTCTGGAAACGATTATCTCCCTGCTCGGCATTCTGAAGGCAGGCGGTGTTTACGTTCCGATTGACCCTGAACATCCTCAGGAACGCAACAGTTATATCGTAGAAGATACGGCTTCTTCTTTTGTTTTAACCAAGGAGTCCTCTCTAGAAGAAGCTTCACGGTTATTCTCGGGTATTCCGACCGTACGTCAAATTCTGGCTGTGAATGGACGCCTGGCCGGGTTTGCAGCAAGTAATCCGAATCTGGATATTCAGGCAGACGATCTCGCTTACATCATCTACACCTCCGGATCCACAGGCAAACCGAAAGGTGCACTCGTCGCCCATCGCGGGGTTGTGAACCTTGGAAGTGTCGTGCAGCGCGATTGTGACATTCAAGCCGGGGACGTTTTGACTCAGTTTGCTACATACAGCTTCGATGCTTCCGTCTGGGATACGATCGGTGCACTGTTCTATGGAGCAGAATTGTATCTGTTATCTGCCGAGGAACGTGTATCTGTAGAGGAGTTCGCCACAGCAATTGAGCGTACAGGTACAACGATTATTACGATCCTGCCTACGATCTTCTTTAACCAGCTTGCATCCTATCTGTCAGACGAAGGGTTCCACAAGCTGGCCAAGGTTAAAATTATTACCGTTGCAGGCGAAGCCCTGTACGGAGAACAGGTTCGCGCCTTCCAGCGCAAATTTGGTAACCAGATTGATATTGTCAATGTGTACGGGCCTACCGAATGTACTGTGGCGACAACGACACACCGGATCAGTGAACAGGTCCCGGATCATGTGGCTAACATTCCGATTGGTAAACCAATCCATAACTACAAAGTGTATATCGTCAATGAAGAGCAGCAGCTCTGCCCTGTAGGCGTGCCTGGTGAAGTATATATTGCTACCCCAGCACTGGCGAAAGGCTACTTGAATCAACCAGAACGTACAGAGCAAGCCTTTATTGATAATCCTTTTGCAATTGATGAGAAAATCTACAAATCCGGTGATATTGCCAAGCTGCTTGATACCGGTTTGCTGGAATACGTCGGACGTAGTGATTCACAGCTGAAGATCCGCGGTCATCGGATTGAAATTGGTGAGATTGAGGATCACTTTGCTCGCCTTGAAGGGATTCAGGATGTGGTGGTCATTCCGAAGAAAGAATCCGACGGTCAGAACATGCTTGTGGGATATTTCACTTCCAAGGATGGCACGACTCTATCCGTAGATCATATCAAAGCCCAATTGGCTGACAAGCTTCCATCCTATTTTGTACCGAAATGGATCTGTCAGCTTGATGAGATGCCTATCGCACCTACCGGCAAAATTCACCGGAAAGCGATGGTATCCCTACCAAACGAGGAAAGACATGAAAATCGGCCGGATCGGGTCATGCCTGAGACAGAGACCGAGGCGATTATATTCAATGCATGGAAAGAAATTCTGGGACACAGCGACTTTGGAATCGAAGACAGCTTCTTTACGATCGGTGGCGATTCCTTACGAGTAATCCATGTCCTGGTTATTCTCAAGCCGCACTATCCGCAGCTGAAGATTGCCGACTTCTTTGCAGAGAAAACCATTCGTTCCCTGGCACTCCGTGTACAGTCACTTGCGCAGACTACTGAACAAACGGCCCCATCCGGTGAACACACTGGCGTAATGACCCAACTGGCGGAGCATCCGGTAGAATTGGCATCCCAACTGGGCTACCCTGAGATTCTTAAGCCGGAGCATGTTCTGCTAACAGGCGCTACAGGTTACCTTGGTTCACATGTGCTGCAGCAGCTCCTTCTTCATTCGGATGTGACAATCCATACGCTTGTTCGTCGTCCGTCTGACGGTAATACAGCCATGGAGCGTTTAAGCAAGGTTATGGAGGGATATTTCGGCACTGAGATCAGTGCACTTCTCCCTTCACGTGTGGAGATTATCGAGGGAGATCTGGAGAAGCCTAACCTCGGTTTAACCGCTGAACAAACCAGTAAGGTACAAGCCCGAATTGATCGGGTAATTCACTGTGCGGCAGACGTAAGACACTTTGGAGATGCTGAACAGTTTGCCAAAACCAATGTAGAGGGTACAGTAGCCCTGCTGAATCTGGTTCGCAGCAAACCGGGCGCTTCCTTCCATCATGTCTCGACCATGGGCATACCGGAAGATCTGGCGCTCAGTGGACAATGGGAATCATCCCTTCAGTATGACCGTTTCCCGGCAGATCTGCATGTAGAGAACCTGTACTCTGACAGCAAACTTGAAGCGGAGAAAGTACTGATGATTGCAGCTGAGGAAGGAGTACCGGTAAGCATCTACCGTGCGGGTAACCTGACATGTCATTCGGAAACGGGACGCTTCCAGTCCAACATCGACAGCAATGCCTTCTACCGGATGATCAAAGCGATGCTCCTTCTCGGCAAAGCTCCTGCTGCCGAATGGTTGGTTGATTTCACACCGATCGATTATGCAAGCCAGGCTATTGTGCATTTGGCTCTGCGTGATGACACGGCTGGACGGGTATTCCACATTTGTAATCCCGAGTCGATCCGTTACGATAGTTTGATTGCTTCCATCAATCGTGCGGGATATGAAGTCGAAACGCTGCCTTTTGATGAATATACCAGCTGGTTATTCGATTCATCCATCAGCAAGGATCCAGAGGCCTTGCAGCTCGCCATTGCCCAATTGGAAGGTGACGGTGCGAAGGATTCAGCCTATGTATATGCTTGCCCGGTAACAACAGCGTATGTAGAACCAGCAGGAATTCACTGTGCAAAAGCAGATGACTCATTCATCTCCAGCATGCTGCAATATGCAGTTAACATTGGATATTTCCCTGCTGCTAATCAGCCGCAGCTTGACTCTTCCCCATCTCATATGGTGGAGTAGGACCATTCATAAAAAAACAAACAAGCCACCTGGCCGTTACTTCTGACAGCAAGGTGGCTTGTTTGTTTTTATGTCCAGCGAATAATAGCAATAATGGCAAGATGAGCCGGGTAAAAATAACGCCAGATCCACCTTGGTCCTTTCAAACGAAAACCTGCCCCGTAATACTGCGCAATGGCAATGCCTAACGTAGCCACTACACTGTACATTTGCACCGAGCTGCTGTGGAGCTGGATATAAAGAGCCGTTAACAAAACATGCCCCAGCACAAGTATGGGTCCCTGGAAGTACCGGAATAACAGTACTAGCAGCAGTCCATACATGCCATAATCCATCGCAGATATCTCCATAATGATACCTGCCCCAATAACAATCGGGATACCCAGTAATCGGTTTGGCAGTTTGTCCAGTACCAGCAAAACCAGCAGGGACGACCACAGGGTCCATACGACGTTTAATGACAAGTGATTAAATGCCGCCATGAAAGGGACTTGGGAGAGCACAGCGATCCAAAAAAGACGCCAGATGTATTTTTGTACATTACGTGTATGCTTATACCCGATATAGACAGCAAATGCATATATGGGAAAAGCAATCCGTCCAATAATCCTCAGTTCATCAACCTGCGGATAAAAGACAGCCCCTATGTGATCGATCAACATCGTGATCATGGCGATCCACTGCATCATTGTGCGTTAATCCCTCCCCTATCTATCTCTACTTCGAATATACGTACTACAGGTTAATCACACATTACGTTCATAATACAGGAAGTGGTCATCTTTCGCATACCCCTCTGATTCATATAAAGCCTGTGCCTGTATATTGTTAATCGCTGTGGATAAGGTTATTCGAATCGCCCCTGTCTCGCTGGCGAAGGTTTGTGCAGCCTGCATCAACTTGCGAGCTATACCTTGCTTGCGGTGATCCCTATGTACAAATAAATCGTTTAACACCCATATGGACCCCATGGACACTGAACTGAAGCTTGGATATAACAGAACAAACCCGGCTATGGTCCCTGAACCAGGTTCCGTTTTGGTATCCGATTCTGCCATCCAAATAACAGATTCATCCTTGCTCAACCGCTCCTGAATAAACTTTATGGCCCTCTCCGTATCAGAAACCTGGTTATAAAACATTCTGTACTGGTTAAATAATTCACCTATCTCCTGGGCGTCATCAAGCCCTGCCCGTCTAACTCGGTACTCCATTTATTTCTTCCCCCTAACCACGGAATGATTTCTCATATACTCTATCTATTTTAAGGCAATTACAACCATCCACCCATTCATCATCTGCATCAAAGTTTGCAATCGTTGTCCAAGAAGAATAATTTAAACCAACCTATGCAAACTATACTCTTAAGCCCGGACTTATTCGAAGTTCGCAGTTAAAGGAGTGCTAACTATGGACACGGAGACAATTCTCGGACAGCTCAAACGGCGCCTTACCGGCATCTCCGATATCGTCTATCAACCTTTACAGATAGGCCCGGTGGGCGGTTTTCTCATTTATATTCAGTCCATCGTAGATACAGTGACCATGCGAGAAGCCATTATCAAACCGCTGCTCGAAAAGGTTTCTCATCATGAAGTGGAGCCTCTCTTTTTATCACATGTCATCAGCGGCGAGTTTTTCTCACTGGAATCCAACCGTTCCGATTCCGTGGAGCAGCTGGTGGACGACATTGTTTCGGGTAAAGCAGCCTTGTATCTGGAGGGCTTGTCAGGCATGCTTTCCTTTTCCATACAAGATTATCAAAAACGCTCTGTTCCAGAATCCACAAATGAGGTTGTCATCGTCGGTCCTCAAGAAGCCTTTATAGAGGATATCAACGTAAATATGTCGCTGCTTCGACACAAAATCAAACATCCTGACTTCAAATTAGTCAAGTTCACCATCGGCAAATATACCAAAACAGAAGTTTATGTCGTATACATCGAAGGACTTTGCAAAACGGATATTCTTGAAAATGTGTTGAACAGCCTTGGCGAAATTGACATGGACAGCAGTTTGGGAGTTAGCTATCTGTCCGAGTTTCTGGAGGAGCATCCCCTCTCTCCTTTTCCGCAATATCAGTACACGGAGAGGCCGGATACCGTCGCTGCAGCTTTGGTGGAGGGGCGCATTGGAGTGATGCAGGACGGGACACCCTTCTCACTGCTGCTTCCAGTTACCTTCTTTTCCTTGATGCAGTCTTCGGAAGATTACTACCAGCGCTTTCATTCTGCTTCGTTCATTCGGATCATCCGGCTGCTTTTTTCGTTAATCGCCTTTTTGCTGCCTTCCATTTATGTGGCCGTGACGACCTTTCACCCGGAAATCATACCGACCAACCTGCTGATCACTATTGCTGCCGCAAGGGAGAACATCCCTTTTCCAGCTTTAGTTGAAGCAATCATCATGGAAATCACCTTCGAAGGATTGCGTGAAGCAGGCATACGGATTCCCAAACCTTTAGGCCAGACCGTATCTATTATCGGAGGAATCGTTATTGGACAAGCTGCCGTACAAGCGGGTATCGTCTCTGCTCCGCTGGTCATCGTTGTATCCATTACAGGCATTGCCGCGTTCATTATCCCGCACTTCGAGCTGGGCCTAGCTTTTCGGCTGCTTCGTTTTCCGGTTCTGCTCATGGGTGGAACGTTAGGATTATTCGGTGTGGTCATTTCCATCTATCTGATTTACTGGTATATGGTAAACCTGCGTTCCTTTGGTGTTCCTTACATGCAGCCGTTTGCCCCACTGGTGCTTCGGGATTTCAAAGATACCTTTGTACGGGTTCCATGGTTTCGGATGAAAAAAAGAACCAAAGCCTACGCTGCGGATAATGAAACGAGGCAAAAGACACCATGAGTGCCTGCAACAGGTTTGTTAAAAGTGGACTAGTATTACTTTGCTTCTTCCTTTGCACCGGATGCTGGTCCAAAGTAGAGATCAACGAGAGAACTTTCATTACAGCCATGTACGTCGACAAAGGCGAGAAACCAGGCGATATTGAGTTAACGCTCAGCATGCCCCTCCCCAATCGGCTTGCACCCGAAGGCGGCGGATCAAGCAAATCACCTTATGCCATCGTTTCTGCCAACGCACCGACGATAGCAGATGCACTGGAGAGAATACAGACCGATTTAACACGCAAAATCTCTTGGGGACATACACGGGTAGTCGTATTTGGCGAGGCCTATGCCAAGGAAGGCATTCAGGATACGCTGGCATGGATAGCACGTGAACCCCTCTTTCATCTAAGCAGCTACATCATGGTTGCCAAAGGCAAAGCCAAGGATGTCTCCGACCTTACGCCTGTGTTTGAAGAAACACCCAGTGACGTGCTGCGTGAATTTTCCACAGAAGAAAACCTGTTAAAGACTCAGGTGCTTAACGTCTTCGCTGCAGATAAAATGAATCAGGGATTTGCATCCCCGATCCTGACTGCCCAGCAACGTCATATGGCAAGTGAAGAAGGCGAGTTAAAAAAGTGGGTAAGCCAATCTGGCGGTGCACTGTTCAAACAAATGAAAATGGTTGCCTCGCTCTCTGACGATGAAGCACGTGCGGTTGCCTGGGCAGAGCGAACCCTCGACTCCTTGAGCATATCCGTCAAAACAAAAAAAGAAAAAGCAAGCATGACGATCTATGACATGCATTCGGACGTTCACGTTCGATTGGAACGAGGCGAGCCGATTTTTGACATTAAACTGAACGGGAAGGCAGAACTCAATTCGGTCATTCCTGTGCTTAAAGCAAAAGATATCGTGGCAGTGAGGGGTATCGAGCAGGCCGCCAGCGAAAAGGTAAGTGCTCATCTGAGAAATGCAATCCAGACTGGAAAGAACCAAGGGGCTGATATTTTGAGGCTCGGATACAGATTGGAATGGAGGTATCCCGAAATGTGGAAAAAACTCCGGCCCAAGTGGATCACTTATGTAAAAAACGATTTGCAGTACAAGATCACTACTGACATCAATATTCAATTTGTAGGATCGGAGTCCAGCTTCTAACTGGATTCGACAGCTGTTTACCGTCCAACTTCCCAGGAGGTTATCATGATCGTGGTACTAGTTTTTGCAGGACTTTACTTCTTGGACTGGTCTTCAATACGCTCCAGCAATAAGAAAATGAAAGTTGGCTACTTCATCTTGCTGTTTTGCTATCTCGTGTGGAATACACTGGCGGTGAGCTGGCCTGGATGGCCAACTCCCAATGACATGATCCTTCTGGTCTTTGGCTGGGCTGACCGAATATCCCAATAAGGAAAGGGGACTCCCATGAACCATCTCACTGCCGGACAAGCCTATCGCTTCATGTTTGTTTACCTGTATTCAGAGCCTGTCGCCTTTCTCTTACAACGATTATTTAAAATGAGCGGGTATCAGGGCTGGCTGTCCACCATTGGCGGATTCACCATTAGCCTGATCTTCCTTCTGTCTACTTACAAGCTGGGCTCACTTCATCCGGATAAGCCCTGGATTTCATTTGGAGACAGAATTGTCGGCAAATATGTGCATCAAATTTATGTTGGGCTGATCGCCATGCTGTGTATTTACTTGCTATCTATCGATGTGGAAAATTTTCTTGTGTTTCTTCAATCGATGTATCTTCCTGAAACCCCGATATGGTTAACGGCAGGCATAACCGTTTTGTGTGTTTGTCTTTCCGCTCGTTCCGGATTAATCACAATTGTGTTTATGTCAGAAGGTATTTTTGTCGTACAGCTAATTACGTCTACACTTCTGATACCGACTGTGGGAGGCGGTGGCAATCCGGGGATATTAATGTCTATGCTGACCCATCACAACCCGTCCGAAATCCTGTTCGGCTCCCTCTCAACCATGCCGTGGTTTTCAGAGTGGATGTTGTTCCTGTTTCTTGCACCTGCAATCATGTTCCAGAGGCCTCTGCTCAAGAGTATGTTTTTCGCCGGGGCTACAGTCGTTGTGTTCATCATTCTCTTTTGGATGTTCACAATCATGAATTTTGGGCCATATGTGGCTGCAAGCCTGCGGTATCCTTTGCTGGAGATGATCCGATTCGCCCGCTATGGAGACTTTCTGGATAATCTGGACCCTGTCTTGATTGCCATCTGGTCTACGACCATGTTCACGCGCAGCTCTTTTCTACTGTATGTCGCCTCGGTATGTCTTTCCAAATTGTTTCGCGTTGAACGACAGAAATCCTTTGTATATTTGCTTGGTGGAACAGCCGCAGCCATGGTGCTTCAATATGCAAAAGACGCAGCCTCCTATGAACTCGCTATTCGTTCCTATGCAGTACCTGCGTATACCGTACTCATTGAATCGATGCCCATCGTGTATGTGGCTGTACACTGGCTTCGTGGCCTAAAAATCAAAAAGGCGAACAGAGCGTAAGCTGCTCCATCGCCATGTCTATAGTGTATCTGCATCAATGAAAATCACTTTAATTCCACACGTTGAGTTTGCAGATCAGGACTTACATCAGGGAAAATGACCCCTTTTTTCAAGATGAGATTGGCATACTGGGCACGTTCACCGGTAGCAACGATGGCATAGGCACGGGAAGCCCTCTCATAGAACGAAAATCGCTCTTCTTGATCGAAGGCGTCTGTGATGCCTTCATGCTCCAAGATCAGCCTGCGGTAATCCTCCCATATGATCGGAACAACCTGATCTCCCTTGACTACCTGCATGACGGCTGCAGGCCGTTCTGCATACGTATCAAGTGGATACAACCTCAAAATGGCCTCCAGTAATTCTACGGTTCCCAGCCCATCACAACGGATAAGACGCCTGGCATGGCTGGCTGCAGGGAAATTGCCATCAGCAAGCACCAATTCGTCTCCATGCCCCATCTCGGACATAATCTTAAGCAGCTCTGGAGAAATTATTGCAGGAATGTTTTTCAGCATACTCAGCTCTCCTTGTTAGCTCCACATTGAATGGAGAAAAATGACCTTCGGTATTCCAAGATGACATCCTTAACTTTCCACCTATGCAGTTCACTTCCATTCTATCAGGATTTGCTAAATTCGCACAATCCAATTTGAAAGCGGTTGATATCCAATTTACTTTGACAAAATTGGTTGCATCACATATAGTTGTTATAACAAGTAATTTGTTTGAAGATGATTTACAGGAAAGTGAGGAACGACGTTCGTATGGACTATTCGCTAGAACAATCTGTCGGATTTATGCTGGGCTTCACATATCGCAAAGCCGCTGCTTTACTTGCGACCCGTTTTAAACCTTATGATATAACAACCGAGCAATTCTCTGTTCTGTTCAATATCGATAAGGGAGAAGGCGTGAACCAAAAGGAAGTGGCGAGTCGCGTTTTGAAGGATCAACCCACCACTGCACGCATTATTGATCTACTCGAGAAAAAGGGATGGGTTGAACGTCGGACCAGTGAACAGGATCGCAGAGCTTATCTCCTCTATCTGACTGCGGAAGGAAAAGCGTTGATCGATATTCTGGTTCCCATTGAAAGAGAAATGAATAAAGAACTTGCTGAAGGTATACCTGAAGACCAGATGGAAGCATTTAAACATACTCTTTCCCTCATCAATCGCAACTTGTAAAGAACTGAACATCTCAAGGGGGAATGAATTCATATGAAAGACCGTTCTACACAGGTTAAACTTTGGACTACCGATTTTATTTTGCTCATGCTCTGTAACTTCCTGCTTTTCCTACAGCTGCATATGATTGTTTCTCCTCTTCCTTCCTACGTACAGGAACGATTCCACGCGAATGCATTTGAAGTCAGCTTATTCACCTGTCTGTTTGCGCTTAGTGCAATTGCAGCACGCCTATACTCAGCCAAAGCACTCGAAAAAGGCCTTCGCAATGCCATGATCTACATCGGCCTGTCCGTAGCCCTTCTTGCTACACTCGGGTATTATTTTGCTGCCGGCATAGCTGTCCTGCTGCTGCTGCGCATGATTTTTGGTGTTGGTTTCGGAATGAGCAGTACCGCGTTCCCAACCATGGCCTCTGACATTATTCCGGTTAAACGTATGGGAGAAGGTATGGGCTACTTCGGGTTATCTACCAGTCTTGCCATGTCCATGGGTCCCATTATCGGGGTTACGCTGCTGCAGGGTTCAGGATTCGTGACACTTATGCTGTGTACAGCAGCCGTGATCGTGGTCATCTATCCACTCAGTTTTTCGTTAACACGTAAGAAGGCTGCACGTTCACAAGCAGCACCTCAAACTTCAGCTGGGGCTACAGCGAATGTTTCCGGAACGAAGGAGAAAATTCCTTTTAATCGAAAATTGATCCTGCCCAGTGTGCTGAACTGTTTGTTATCCATCACCTATGGTGGACTTGTCGGATTCATTGTGTTATATGGCAAAGAGGCCAACCTGGCCAACCCTGCTTTATTTTTCTTGTTCAACGCGTTAGCTGTACTGCTAGTCAGACCATTTGCAGGCAGATTGTATGACAACAAGGGACCCAAAGCGCTGCTTATTCCTGGAGCGATTTTTGTGGCAATCGGACTGATTATCCTCTCTTTTGCAACGTCCATGCCGATTTTATTTGTCGCAGCATTCATTTATGGCATTGGGTATGGTTCCATGCAATCGTCACTGCAGACCTGGATGATTCAGATTGTAGCTCCAACCCAGCGCGGGATGGCGAATGGCATGTTCTTGAATACACTTGATTTGGGGATTGCTACCGGTGCTCTGCTGCTTGGTGCGATCGCCTCCATGACAAGCTACACGGACATGTACCGATATTCTGTCATCTTCATGATTGTGTTCTTGCTGATCTATCTTATCCAAGGTAAACGAAGTGGAACTTTCGCAGTCTCCGTCCATCCGTTACTTGCCCATACACATATATCGGGCACGGATTCAGACTCCAAAGAGTCAAGTTCAACCTCATCCGCTGAAAAATAAAAAAATTCTCGTCAAATATAAAAAACGCGTTTGCCAGGTGAGAATGATGTTCTCGCCAGCAAGCGCGTTTTTGTGTCTACGCATTAACGCAGTTCATTTAAAATGGACTTTTCTTTCGCCTAACGGGTACCCGTCTAGGTACATGATGTGTCTCCCCATTCTGTTCCAACTTGTCAGGGGCTTCCCCCGAGCTGGCCTGTTTTCCTTTTTCAGGCTTAACCGCAAATAATGTGAGCAGGCCACCTACCGCTCCGGTAGCTGCGATTACAATAAAAAGAACAAAATGCGAAGTACCAAGGAGAAGGGATACCACCGGCGGCCCCAAAGAAACGCCAATAAAGCGCATACTACTGAACAAGGCTGTAATCGTACCGCGCTGCGCTTTGTCAACGCCTTCAGTAATGAGTGCATCAAGACATGGAAGCGTGGCACCAATCCCTACACTACCCAGAGTGAACAATCCCACCACCAGATAGATGTTATCCCAGAGCCCCATAATGATCAAAGATCCGGTCAGAATCACAAGTCCCGTAAAACCCACCCACTTCATGCGAACCTTGCTCTTTCCAATCCATTTACCTGCGAGAAAAGATGACAAGCACAGAGCCGCCAGCGGAATCGCAAGCACCAGACCTTTCAGAACACCTTTCAGCTTGTACTCAGACTCCAGCGTCTCCGACAAATAAAAAAGCACGCCAAAAATAACAAACATGCAAATTCCACCGATGGCAAAAAGTGAATATAACCAGCGGCCTTTTTCTTTGAGCACTTTACGAACAGATGAGACAAACTCCGAGAAGGTCGGTGGCTTCTCTTTTTTCTTCGGCGTTTTTACCAGAAAAATAACGAGTACCAGGGAAAGCAAACAGAGCACCGGTATGGCCATAAACGGCAGGTACCACAGCCACACGGCCAGCGCAGCACCCAAAATAGGACTTATGACTTTACCGAACGTATTGGAGGTTTCGATAATACCCAAACTTTTGCTGACCTGCTTTTCGTCGTCAAACATGTCACCAACAAGGGGTATGACGATGGGAAAAGCACCAGCTGCGCCTATTCCTTGCAGAAGCCTTCCGCCAAGGATAGTCCAATACGCTATGCTTCCGTTCAGCATTAACGCAGCTCCGCCTGCTACCGCACCCCCTGCCGCAGCAATAATAAGGCTGGGGATGATGACCGCTTTACGGCCAAACCGATCAGACAGATACCCTGCAATTGGAATAAGCAGTATGGCAACCACTGCGTATACCGTAATAAGCATGCTGACCTTGAAGGACGAAACGTTCAGTTCACGCTCAATTTGCGGGAGGATCGGAATCAGCATGGAGTTACCCAACGTCATAATCACCGGGATGGAAGCAAGTGCGACGAGGTCCCACTTTTTATCTTTCATGCCTTAACCACCTTTACGAGATCGGAAAACAACACTGTTAGTGTGGTTCGTTCGTCAAATGATTATACGGGATATGTAAAAAAGTTCAGTTACAGCATGATAAAAAACCGTTCCGGGTTGTATAATCCGGAACGGTCTGTGTGTATCATTAGTCATGTTGAAACAGATCATTTTCACTCCGCAGCAATGATTAACATTTTAATCTGAACTGCTGAATGGCAGCGCCACCTTGGAACACAATATATAAGCGCTCAAGTTCTTGCTCAGGTTGAAGTGCACACTGGACCGTTGTCCACTGGATGTCAGAGCGAGCTTGGCCCGGTGTAGATTCAGAAACATTCATGGGCACGGGACATGTTCCAAGAAGCGCCCCATCTGGCCCTCCAGAACGTATCTGCAGCTCGCCATCTGTTCCAAAAGCAGCAACCCGTGCTTCAAATGTATGCGCTCCTTGTGTTCCGTTATTCAGGAAAGCAATCCAGGACTGCTGATCGTCCTTATACAGTGGTTCTCCAGGAACAACCGCTCGAACTGCTGATCGTCCTTCCAAGCACTCGTCCAGGAGCACACCTGCATACTCATCGAAATTCTCTGCAAATGTTGGCAAGTCCAATTGGCGGGCAGGTACAACCTCCCCTTCAATCTCCATATCGACTGTCTGGCGAATGTCTTCCGAGGAG
The DNA here is from genome assembly GCF_015143645.1 of Paenibacillus sp. P13VS. NCBI lineage: Bacteria > Bacillati > Bacillota > Bacilli > Caryophanales > Paenibacillaceae > Paenibacillus > Paenibacillus sp. P13VS. The sequence continues at coordinate 334,158 of NZ_WYEV01000002.1, forward strand.
CGTCCAGCCATGATGGACCAGGTCGCTGTCTCTATGCAATATCGGTCACGTGTGACATCCCAGAAAGCAAGCTTTTGAACAGGAATTTCAAAAGAAACCGTCCTCACTTCGCCAGGTGTAAAATGGATCCGCTTAAAGCCAATTAATTGCTTCAAGGGCCGCTTCACCCGGGATGTCTGCGGATGCCCATAGATCTGGACTACTTCATCACTTGCAACGTCTCCCGCATTTCGAACCTGCACTTCAACTTTTAATACATCAGCTCCGGATACTCCTTTAATCCGCTGAGCGTGAATTGCATTGTATTCGAATGGCGAATAAGTCAAACCATGTCCAAATGGATACAGGACGGAACCATCATGGTACATATATGTCGTACCGTTATTAATAATATCGTAATCCATAATATCGGGAAGCTGTGACTCATCCTCATACCAGGTCATATTCAGTCTGCCTGCCGGTGCATAGGTACCAAGCAGCACATCCGCAACCGCATGACCAAGTTCTTGTCCTGCATGGGTCAAATATACAATGGCTAGAGCTATGTCCTTTAATTCCTGAAGTGCAAATGGATAACTTCCCACGATTATGACTACGGTATTCGGATTTGCCTTGCAAACCTCCTTGACCAGACGGACCTGCTCGGACGGGAGAGTAAGACCAGGCCGATCAATTTCTTCCTTGCCGTTAATATAGGGACTGTTGCCGACAACGACTACAGATAGATCACTGGCTTTTGCAGAAGCTGCTGCTCGCTTGATACCATCACTCTCAACATGCTTCACCAGTCGTACTGGCTCCTTCGCTCCAATCACCAACTCATTTGCTTTCGATGCTGCCGCTCCAGCTTCTGATGAATCTGCAATGGGTGCCAAAACATGCTTGCCCTGATGTTCAGCAAGTCCTATAGGAAGACCATTCCACGTACGCAATAAACTGCTGTTATCGATCTCGGGATCAAATTGCACAACTTCCTTAACAAACCATCCCCCGATCTCTGGTGCAATCGCCTGATATTTGCCTTGTTCGGTTAATGTAATATAGCGATTATTGTTCACGCTTCGCAGCGTGTGACTTCCCCATCCCCAATCCTGATGAATGAACACAGCCTTCTCCGCACTGCCTTCCGGAACGGCTACAACAGTTCCTTCCTCTCCGATGGATACTACCTGCCCTTCCTGTGTCTGGAGACTGATACGATCATTTCCGTCTTCATAGAGGATCTCAGCATCAGTCAATCGGTTCCGTAAACCATCTAATACGGTAATCCGATAGGGCAGCGTACCGCTATACCAATCGGTGAATACGGCATCCGCGAGAGGTCCAATGACGCTCACCTTACGAAGTGTATCCGGCTTTAATGGGAGCAACCCGTCGTTTTTCAACAGTACGATGGACTCTAACGCAGCTCGATAACTTAATTTGGCATGCTCCGGCGCACACAGGACAGACTCCGGTATAGACGCGTATGGATTAAGACCCGAGCGGTCCAATTGTCCAAGACGCATGCGAACACCAAAAATGTTGCGAATAGCCCGGTCCAGATCCTCTTCCTTCAGCAAGTCTCGATCAAGGGCCTCTTGCAATGCAGCTACCACCAGATCCACTTCATCGGTCAGACAATCCACACCTGCCTTCAAGGCACCTGCCGCAGATTCGGCATGCGTCGCATGGTATCCATGATAGTTTACGGTTTGAGAGAGGTCTCCTCCGTCACAGACGATAAAACCGGGCATTGCCCATTCGCCCTTAACCACGTCGTTCACATATGGACTTTCTATTGCAGGGGTACCGTTGATGGAATTATAGGCTGTCATCATGGACAAGGCACCACCTTCAACAAACGGTGCCTCAAATGCCTTAAGATAGTACTCGCGCAAATTTCGCGGATCTATGCTGGATGAACAATTCAGCCGGTCCTTCTCGTTATTGTTGGCGAAAAAGTGTTTCAGCGTAGCTACCATTTTCAAATAAAATGAATGATTCCCCTGCATGCCCTGCACGAGAGCTGCCGACATCTCCCCTGTGAGTAACGGGTCTTCACCATACCCTTCTTCCGTTCTTCCCCAACGCGGGTCACGCTCCAGATCAACGGTGGGTGCCCACAGGGTCAAGCCGTGGCGTTCAGGTTCGCGATGGTGGTAGGCTCTGGCCTCATCCCCAATGACTGAACCTATTTCACGCATGAGTGCTGTATTCCATGTGCTTGAGAGTCCGAGAGGCTGTGGAAAAACGGTTGCTTCCCCTTTCCAAGCCACCCCATGGGCCGCTTCTCCTCCAACGTTGTATGCAGGAATCCCCAGCCGCGGAACAGCTGCTTCGCGTGTAGGAATCAGGCTGATCTTCTCTTCTATCGTCAAACGTTTAATCAGATCATCGAGTCTCTGTTCGAGTGGCAAAGCTGCATCCCACATGGGGTATTGTTCATATTCCTTCATACTAACGCCTCCTAGTTATTGGTATGGTTCCATCATCATCTTCCATTGTTCCATGAGTTCCAACGTACGTTGACGAAACTTCTCTCCGTCATGCGGCTGATCAACCTGATATTCATGGACATAAGCATTAAAATAAGAGGACAATATTCTATAGGCCAGCCGGCGTGCCAGTCCCTGATCAGACATATCCAGCGCTTGACCGTAACCCTCGTGAAATGCAGGCTGCGCTGTGGACAGAATGGCTTCAAACTCCCTGTCGGCAAACATAGACCGATCTCCATCTATGATAGCCGCAATGTCCAAAGTATCCTTATCGTTCTTATCCTCATGAATCAACACGTTTGCTTCCCACAGATCGTTATGGACAAGTACGGGAACGGTCACCTCATCAAATAAAGCGCAGTAATCCCGGAACATGCTCGTAATCTGTTCGCCGACACCCGGCATGTATCCAACCTGCTCGGCTTTCGATGCTATTTCTTCAGCAAAAGTCATCAGTACCTCGGACCAGCGATCCGATCCTTGGATGGTGCCATCTCCTTGTGGCCAGCCGAAGGATTCACCCTGAATCCGATGCATGGCGGCAGTATATTTGCCCAGCTCGCGGTAGAGCTTATCCTTCTCGGGTAACGAGATCGACGGGTGATTCAGCTGCTTGCTAGGAATAAACTCCATAAACATATAGGTTCTCGGAATGATCGAGCCGCTGTTATCACACACAATGACATGGGGAGCCGGAATGCCTGCCTTCTGATAATAATCATAAACAACCGGTTCAGCTGTCATCATCGTGCGTTCAAAGGAAAACAACGGATCACTGGCCTTCTCCGCTTGCGGATCTATTCCTTCTGGGGCCAAACGCAAAATCACATCCGAATAAGCTGCATGCTCCAGCAGTATCCGGTAAGTTGTATTGAAAAGCCCGCCCTGCAAGAGGGAGTACTCTTTTACTTTGGTAGCGGTTCCAAAATCCTTCTCCACCAATTGATATAACGTCTCGGTTGGAATAGCCTGGTGTAAGCCTGTAGTAATGGTACTCAATTTCTTCAATCTCCTATCTATTGCTGTCTATCCCCAATCATACGATAACTTGCTGGCTGCAGCTACTTCTGTCTGCTTCCGCTGTAGACAAACAGAACGGCACCTTGCGGTACCGTCCTCTAAGTCATGCTTGCTAATTACAATTGAATCGTGAGCGAGCTTACGCCTGCTGCTGCAGTTACTACGATGCCTTGTTCTCCAGCTGTCTGAGATCCACCTTCAACACTGGATACACTTTCGATGCCGCGAAGTACCACATTCCATGGCTTGCCTGCACCTTCAGCACGCACCTCCAGAACAGATCCATTACGGGTTACGTTCACAACCAGTTCCTGCTCAGCCTGTTGGTTCACAACAACCGCTTGCGCCGTGTTGCCATCGGCGAGCTCGAACAAGTGCAGGGAAACTTCATTGGCAAAATCATAATCCGGTTTACTGTTGGTTGCACCCACTGCAATCAAGCTGTTTGGTTTGATCATCATTGGCAATGTACGGAAGTTGTGATTCTCACGTACGAAACGGCCGCCTTGAACTTTATTGCCTGTCAGGAAGTTTGTCCATGTTCCTTCTGGCAAGTAGTAAGTTACATCGCCTTCTTTATTGAAGATCGGCGCTACAAGAATTGAATCCCCGAACATGTATTGTGTATCCAGGCTGTATGTTGCAGGATCCTCTGGGAAGTCCAGCACCATGGCGCGCATCATCGGGATACCTTTCACCGTCGATTCCTGAGCAGAATTATAGAGGTAAGGCATCAGGCTGTTTTTAAGTTTGGTGAAGTCACGAACAACGTCCACGGATTCCTCGTCAAACAGCCAAGGCACACGATACGAAGTACTTCCGTGTAGACGGCTGTGGGAAGACAACAGACCGAATTGTACCCAGCGCTTGTATACGTCAGGTGTTGCTGTATTTTCAAATCCACTGATATCATGACTCCAGAATCCGAAACCGGAAAGTCCGAGTGACAGACCGCCGCGAAGCGATTCAGCCATGGATTCATAAGTAGAAGAGCAGTCTCCGCCCCAGTGAACCGGGAACTGTTGACCACCTGCTGTTGCCGAGCGGGCAAACAGGGCAGCTTCGTTCTTGCCAATTTTCTCTTCAAGCAATTCAAATACAGCTTTGTTATAGAGATGTGTATAGTAGTTATGCATTTTAACCGGATCAGAGCCGTCAAAGTAGACAACATCCGTCGGAATTCTTTCGCCGAAGTCTGTCTTGAATGAATCTACACCTTGATCAAGCAGTACTTCCAGCTTGCTCTTATACCACTTAACAGCATCCGGATTCGTGAAATCAACCAGAGCCATACCTGCTTGCCACATATCCCACTGCCACACGCTGCCATCAGCTGTTTTTACCAGATAACCGTTCTCCATACCTTCATCGAACAAGTAGGACTTTTCTGCAATATATGGGTTGATCCAAGCACAGATTTTAAGGCCTTTGTCTTTCAAACGACGAATCATGCCTTCCGGATCCGGGAACATCGCTTCATCCCATACGAAATCAGACCATTGGTATTCCTTCATCCAGAAGCAGTCAAAGTGGAATACGGAAAGTGGAAGATCACGTTCAGCCATGCCGTCCACAAAATGGTTAACGGTTGCTTCATCATAATCGGTTGTAAATGATGTTGTCAGCCACAGACCAAACGTCCATGCCGGTGGAAGGGCTGGTTTACCTGTCAATTTTGTATAGTTATCAAGTACATCCTTCGGATTGGCACCGCCGATAATGAAGTATTCCAACGTCTCGCCTTCTACGCTGAACTGCACTTTAGATACATTTTCAGATGCAATTTCATAGGATACGCGTTCAGGATGGTTTACAAATACACCATATCCTTTACTGGACAAATAGAAAGGAATGTTCTTATAGGACTGCTCGCTGCTTGTACCGCCGTCTTCATTCCACGTGTCAACCACTTGACCATTCTTAACAAATGGTGTGAAGCGCTCGCCCAGACCGTAAACGTATTCACCCACGCCAAGATCAAGCTGCTCGCGGAAGTATGCTTCTTTGCTTGGACCTGTAATATAACCAGCCGCTCTCTGACCGCTGCCCGTAATCCGTTTTCCTTCATACAGGAAGCTGACGTCCCAGCCTTTGGTTTTGTCGATTTGAACTTCAAGATTGCCGCTTTTCAAAACAGCTCCTTGTTCATTTTGCGTGATGTCAACATTCACATCTTGATAGTTGAGTTCAAACTCAGGACTCTTTTTTACTCTTCCTTTATGGTGATTCAAAGTTACACGAATTACGTTAGGCATAGGTGAGCTGTACGTTGCTTTCAGCAAGGTACCGTTCAACGTATCCCCTTTGGTACGAATATATTTAGTTGCCGCATATACGGTCAACGAATCCCCTTTTTGCACAATATCACGAATGTCAGTCGGGTTTTGAATGTGGTATCCTTCACGAGTCATCCAGAATCCATCAGTAAATTTCATGTTTTCTTTCCCCCTTCGGTTATACTATAATAATATTGATATTAAACCTGGTTTTCTTCCGATATTTTGACCAAATATATCACGATTTTGATATTTTCTATCCGATTCTCAAGCAAGATCACCAATCTATGGAAACGATTACATTAATAATGATACCCTAAAGGAGGACCTTCTATGGAACGCGAACGATTACGGGAGGACCGAATCCACGGTAATGCGATGTATCCCGTCAGTGTTTATCCGGATATTGAACAGCTTAATGGAGACAGCATTCTGGATTGTCACTGGCACGATGAGATGGAATTTACGATGGTTACTCAAGGCAGTGCTGTGTTCCAGATTGACATGAATACCGTGGAGGTGAAAGCGGGCGAGGCGATTTTTGTGAACCGGGGCGAAATTCATGCAGGCTATCTGAAAAGCGACCTTCCTTGCGTGTTTTCCTCTATCGTGTTTAGTCCGGAGCTGCTGGGCAGCCGAACCTTCGATGCCGTGCAGGAGAAGTTCATTAGACCGCTCGTTCACAAGACACTTATCCCTCCATTTCATATGAAGCCGGAGGATGACTGGGGGCGTGAGATCCTGCTGCATCTCCAGCGTATTTTTGCGGATCATGCTAACGGTTCTGAAACCTGTGAGATGACAACCAAAGCCTACCTGTATCTCATTTTCGCCCGTATGTTTGAACATATGCGCCCTGCAGCTGTGAAAGGTACCGTCCCGACAGGCAGCCATGACAAGGTGGAGCGGCTCAAATCCGTCCTTGGCTACATTCACAAGCGCTACCCTGAGCCGCTGAAGCTGAAAGAGCTGGCCGATGAGGCCAATATGAGTGAAGGACACTTTTGTCGTTTTTTCAAGCAGATGGTACAGAAAAGTCCTGTCGACTATATTAACTATTACCGTGTGCAGCAGGCCTGTTACCAGCTCGAGAACACGGATCACAAAATCGTGGATATTGCCATGGATGTTGGCTTTGAACATCTGAGCTACTTCATCACCACATTCAAAAAACACAAAAATACAACCCCCTCGCAGTATCGGAAAATGTTTTATGAAAAGGTGGCTATGGAGCCTGCACTTATATGAAGCAAAAAAGGTGCCTACAGCGGTTAAGCTGCAAGCACCTTTTATTTTTTTACTATGCCTAGTAGCGCATTATTCTTTCAGCGTTTTCCAGGAAGTGTATTCATGAATAGAGAATCCCTTAAATGAGGAGTGCTCTGCCGCCAACTTCTCCACCTGCTTCAGTTGAGATTCCATGTACACTGCACCTTCTTCATAAAATGTAATGAATTCACCTTCCTTGCTCTGCTTCGTCTCTACGGCAATCGAGATCGTTTTGCCCAGCTGGGAAGCCTCTGCAAGCTCGTCTTTGGCCACGTTATAGATGGCTGCAGCCGTATCGCGGTATGCCATAATTGTGATCGAATCAAATTGGCGGATCATCCAGCTGCTCACAGCCATCGTTGATCCCGGAATCTTGTAATTATCCAGCCAGAAAGGCAAATCTGCTGCCACAGGCATATTCATCAGGGCAGCGCGGTCAACGATGTATTGAACATTCCCTTGCCACTGGGTAATGACGCTGGCCTGATTCGTTTTCCACTCCGGATGCACATGCGGTTCAATATCAAGATGAATCCCGGCAAATTTCTCGTTGGGTTCTACGGAATCCTGATAGGCTTCAATCCAGTCGAGGAAACTAGCAATCTGATCTCTGCTTTCGGTTAGTCCCCAAGCCGCTCTTCCATCCATCACATCGACAGCGATATTATAAGCTCTGGCCTTACGAATGAAATCTGTATAGTAAGGGATCTTCACATCGCGATTGATCTGCAGATAGATCGTGTTGATATCGTGATCTACGGCAAATTTCAGAATCTCTTGCGGATTCTTCTCAATCTGAGTCGTATCCCATACCCAGGTCGCTCTAATCGGCCCTTCCACGTTGCCATGGATCGATTCATAACTTTCTACAGAGCCCTGTGCAATGGTCTTGGATGAGAATGTGACACCCGCAATCAGGACCAGACAGCTGATGATTTTGATAAAATGAAACCCCCGCTTGTTTTGCATATTTGTACACTCCCCTTGTAATTTACCGCTCCATCGTCGTAATCCGGAAGAATGTTTGTCGTTTTACCCTTCATTTTATGAATCAGATAAACAATTCGTTTATGCATTTGCTTTCATATGCAATATCATCTTCTAGACTTACGACAAAAGGATCATATAAGATTATTTCGGGAATTCACACTTCTGTATTCATAGTTCTTAAGTCTCATTTATTAAAAATATTTTAATTTACACAGAAAATTTCCACAACTTCAGTCGTTATTGCCATATATGAATGACCAACAGAAGACCTATGAAGCGTTTTCTCTAAAAGAAACAAAAAAAGCCGCCATAAAGGCGACTTCCATCTTACATAGAAACATACATCCATCTATATGTGGTCATTTTTGTTCATCACGTTTTTACAAACAAGCCAGTATAAGAGAACATGCTTTCATTTTATGTCCCGGCAGGTGTAATTGGACTGCTTTCCGTTGTCTCGTCGAATAGCGTCACCAGCTCAATTCCCTCTGCCGAGATTCGTACTAACCCCTTATCGGATAAACGCAGCTCGGGAATAACGACCAGAGCAAGCAGGGAAAGTGTCATGAAGGCATTATTCAGAGTACAGCCTGCCGATTGCAGTGCTTCACTGATTGCAGCAGATTGTGCAGCAACTTCTTCAAAGGGCTCGGTGGACATTAATCCTGCGATCCGAAGCGGAAACTCGGTTGCACCTTCGTCCGTAATTACGGTAACCCCGCCTTGCATGCGGATTACCCGATTACCTGCCTCCGCCATCAAGGCATCATCGTTACCGATAATGAGAAGATTGTGACTGTCATGAGCTACGGTCATGGCAATGGCTGAAGGGCGTGTGAATCCAATGCCGCCGACAAGTGCAACTGCCTTGTTTCCGGTTTGCTTATGCCGTTCCAGTACTGCGATTTTGCAGATATCCCCCGTCGTGGACACAGCTACCTTACCGTTTTGCACCGTTACAGGAACATGCTTCTCTTTGGTATCCACATGGTTTTCAGTCACATGAATGATTTTGGCCCCAATGGCTCCCTCGGCAATCGGTGCTGGCAGTTCCATATCTTTTGGCTGAATATTAGCTTCCAGCTTCACCGTATTCAACGCTTCTTCCGGATAAGTGAAGCTATCCCAGACAGCCGTCATCTTCCCCTTCTCTGCGACAACATGCCCGGCAGCAATTGTCATGCCCACACGCACATCTGCCAGTCGGCCATCCAGTAAGATAATATCAGCTATATTGCCCGGGATAACGGCCCCAATATCACGAGCCACACCGAAACGTTCAGCTGTGTTTATCGTTGCCATTTGGAAGGCAGTCACGGGTTTGACACCCTGCGAGATGGCCAGTCGGACGACGAAGTCCATGTGTCCTTCTTTGAGAAGCGATTCGGAACTCCGATCATCGGTCACCAGCATCATTCGGCGGGTATCCAGCCCGAGTTCGGTACAGGCTTTGATGGTTTCTGCCACGTCATGCCAAGCTGATCCCTGACGCATTTTGGCATACATGCCAAGTCTCAGACGCTCCACGACATCTTCCTTCGTCACACATTCATGATCTCCAGTCACACCGCTTGCCGCATAAACAGGTAAACGCCAGTCATCCGCTGCCCAGGTAAAGTGACCGTCCGCCACCTTGCCGGCCCGCAGCGTAGCCTGAATTTCTCCAATCATCGTTTCATCCCCGTATACGACACCCGGGAAGTTCATGACCTCACCAAGCCCAATCATGTCAGGGCCCCAGGAGAGGGCCTCAGCCACTTCCTCAGGCCCGATATAAGCTCCTGTCGTCTCCAAACCAGGATGTGTTGAAGGCACACAGGAAGCCACCTGCATATAGGCTGCGAGCGGCGTGGTTCTCGCTTCATCCAGCATAAGCCGCAGACCCTTGAGTCCAAGTACGTTGGAAATCTCATGCGGGTCAAAAAAACCACCGGTTGTACCGGAAGGCAGTACGGCTCTCGCAAACTCCGTCACCTTCATCTGCGTGCTCTCGATGTGGCAATGTCCGTCCAGTAATCCTGGAGCAATGTATTTCCCTTCTGCTTCAATAATGCGTGTATGTTCTCCGATGGTATGACTCACATCTTTGCCAACATAGGCAATACGAGCTCCCTGCACCGCAACAGACATATCCGGCAAAATTTCACCCGAGATGACATTAACCAGCGTCCCTCCCCGAATGACTAATGTTGCCTTCTTATCTCCTCGCGCTGTTGCTACCAGATCAGGCACACAATCTGCCATTAATGGCCGTTCAAAAGATGGTTTGTTCATCCCATTGCCTCCTTCATTCATTAACGATCCAAAAAAAATATATTGTTACGATTATATGAGTCCGCAAGGCTTGTGTAAAGAAAATTCCCACCAATTGTGCATGAGTACAAATTCAAGCTCCATAATTATCCACCGAACTAAACACATTCATTCTCATGTCAGGAATAGTTATCCAGACCAGCTCTTCCATTCCGTTTATCATAGCCAAAACCTTACCCTACATAGAAAGACTCCCGTTCGCGGGAACGGAAGTCTTCTCGTATAAAAGGATCACCTTGTTTAATCTGTTTGAGCCGCAGATACATGGTTAATGGCATATAGCTGCTGCGGCTGTGAGGTTATGAACGGACTTGGTTTACCAAGGCTATACACATGGAGCAGGTGCATCGCTCGGGTACACGCCGTATAGAACAGTTTGCGCTCGTGCTCCTGCGCATATTGTTCTGCCGAACCGTCATAGATCAGCACCGCATCAAACTCCACCCCTTTTGCAAGGTATGCCGGTATAACATGCACACCCCGTTCGAAGGCAAGTGTTGTCTTCTTGATCAATTTCGGTGCAGCAGGCAGTACGCGGCTTAACGCCTCATGAACTTCCTTGCTCTCTTCCGCCGTCTTACAGATTACCGCAACCGATTCATACTCTTCCTGAATGAGATGGCTAAGATCCGCTGCAATCTTGTTCATATGCTCCTCCGTATTGGATGACACAATGACTGACGGCTTCTCGCCGCTGCGATTGAACGGAATGATCTCTTCCCCACCGGGAACCATCCCCCTTGTAAACTCCACAATCTCCTGTGTTGAACGGTAGCTCCGCGTGAGTTCGATCACTTCCGTATTCTCTGGTCCATACAGGTTTGTTAGTGGTCCAGTACCACGAAGTACTGAAGAATGGGCATAGATCGCCTGATTAAAATCACCTAAGGCCGTTATTTTCGCCCGTGGAAACAGTCTTTTCATGAAAGCCAGCTGAAACGCAGAATAATCCTGCGCCTCGTCAATAATCACATGTCTTATATTCGAGTTGATATGGAATCCAAGCAGCAGCTCCCGCAAATACAGATAAGGGGTAATATCCTCATACGCCAGTTCCTGTACTTTCATTCGGCGAAGAGTCATGCTGCAGATTTCATCCCAGTGGGCAGGCAGTGCCTCGCCTTCCAGCAGTCGAATCATCTGTGCCTGGTCCTGGAACAGATGCGCATACAACTGGCGAATATCCACGAATCGCAGCGATTTGATCCACTTCCGCAATGGCTTGAGCCGATCACTAACCACCATGCGGGCCAGGATCTCCCGTTCCTGTGCAAAATCATCGAAGGTATCCACTTTCCCCTTTTGTTTGCGCTTCAGCCGCTGATAAGCACGCTGCAGATCTTCCGGTTCCATCAGATCCAGCTGCTGATCAACCCAAGGTGCTTCCAATTCACTTTTGCCAAAGGCCGACAATTCCTTCAGCATCCAGTCCCGAAGCATTTCCAGACGATTTACCAGCTTCACGGATGATCCGAAGCTGTAGAATTTCTCAGCCATCGCCTCCGCTGTGACAACCGCCTGTCCCTGGAACCGCACCGGTTTGAATTTCATGCCTTCCGACATCAGGCTGTCCTTGAATCGCGTAATCACTTTCAGGAAGGCTTCGGAAGACTTGAAGCGAATGCCTGACATACGCGCCGTGTATCCTGGATCCTCCATATTGGAGAGGACGTATTCAAGCTGAATGAATGGATCCTCCAGCTGATATTCGCGGCCAAGCCTGCGTTCCAGGTACTCCTGAAACGTCGTTTGCAGCATATTTTCTTCCCCTAGCTCAGGCAGTACCGTGGATACGTAACTGTTGAACATCGGATTCGGCGAAAAGAGTACCATCTGATCGGCCTGCAAATGCTCGCGATACTTGTATAGAAGATAGGCTACACGCTGCAGTGCAGCTGACGTTTTGCCGCTGCCGGCTGCTCCCTGCACAATCAGCATACGTGTACGGTCATTGCGGATAATTCGGTTTTGTTCCTTTTGAATGGTCGCCACAATGCTTTTCATTTGCGCATCCGATGTACGGCTCAGCACCGCCTGAAGAAGTTCATCTCCAATGGTAACCCCAGTATCGAACATAAAACGGATACGACCATCCCGAATGACAAACTGTCGTTTCATTTCGATATCGCCACTGATTTCCCCGCTTGGTGTATGGTAAGTAATTGGTCCGGGGGCACCATCGTAATACAGATTGGATATCGGCGCTCGCCAGTCGTAGACCAGGAAGGATTCTTCCTTCTCATCCAGCAGTGAAGCAATACCCAGATAAATCCGCTCTGCTTGCGGATAACCGTCTTCCTTAAAATCGATACGTCCAAAATAGGGCGAGTGATGCAGTCGTTTCATTTTATCCAGCGCCGCTGCCGTATTCAGATGACTGCGTTCCCGATCCGACAGGACCTGCGATTGCTGCCGCATGCTGGTGGATGTTTCCCCAACATCATCCGCCTCACTGAAGTTCATGGTGACTTCATCCCAGAAGTCCTTTCTCATTTCCACAACTTCATCCCGGAAGGAACCTACCTCCTTTTCAAGTTCGGTTATTTTCCGCTCGATCTGATCGGTTACGATGTCTACTCTCCGCTGCTCCTCGCTCCATTGCTGGTCAGTACTCATATGTTAATACGCCCCTCTTTCCCCGGATTGTGTCCTCAAAAGCCCATTTGACAAGCCCGAAAAGGCTATGGTATAATTAATTAGAAAGTAAACATTTTAATTTTATGTTAATTAGTTCTAATTTTCTGAAAACCATTTTTTATTGTACCAGTGACAGCGTCCCGATGCAAGCGGAGGCGTTTTTTGTTGTTTCTACCCTTAAATACGAACCGCATATACGAAGGTCATCGTTCCCATAGACCTCTTTATTATTACCCTCGAAATGGATGAATATAGATATGGTTTGTCTTCTATTGACGCAATTCTGCAATCGTCTCTTTCCATCTTGATATGGATGCTGCTTCGTCTTTTAGTTGAAACGTGATTCCTGTTGTGATATCAGCATACGGAGCATGATCCACGCGTACGCCTGCTACTTGAGCCTCATATCGATCTCTAGGATGAACGGCTTCCTTCAACGAAGGAAGAGCCCTGATCTCCAAGCGCACAAACAACAACTTATGCTCATGTACGGCAATCAAGGTAGCCTTGCCTGTTCTGTTCATATTCATACTTGTTTGTGTCCCTGGCCATAATGCGAGTCTAAGTTTATTTGGGTTCATAGCGATAATCTCACCCACACTAATCATGGCCTGATGCGGCCATCCATCCTCTGACACGGTTAGCAGCTGCATGGCATCATGCTGTTTCTCCTCCAATTGATCTCCACTCAGCCATTCAACAAATGCTGTATTAAGATGTTTATCGTTCATATTATTCTCCCTCGGTTCATTAAGATGACCTTCATCCCTTGGTTATGTATACAAAACAACCCGGACACAGTCGTCCGGGCTACACGTTGTTTTTCTATTGTATCTGATGGAGAAGCCTGTGTGCAATTGCTGTTAAGGCCACTTAAGCCAGTTCAGCATTTTATCCTGTGACTCGTTGTCTTCCGTGGAGCTATGCACATGTTCAGCAAGCCTGTTGAGTCGTTCCAGCTGATATCCGTAATCGTATATTGCTGCAGCAACGATAGATAGTCTCAGCATGCCTTCCTGATCCATATCAAACTGGGATATGGCTTGTTCCATGAACCGATCATTATCCAATATGAACTGTGCTGCCTCTTCCCCGTTCGGCTTCAACTTATCCTCAAACTTGAGCAGGGCGTGCTCATGGAATTTAATGACCAATTCAAGATGTGTATCAAAAAACTGATCCATCTCCGGCGTCCGCTGTGCCTGGAAATAATGCCGCTCCACGGAATCCAGCACATCATACCCTTTTTGCAGGCTCAGCAGCATTTGTTTATATACAACCATCTGCCGGGTCTCGCTGAATTTGGAACGCTTCATTTTCTTCTGTTCTTCCTCAAACAAATTGTACTTATCCGAGAGCGATTTGATGGAACCACCCAGACTGCCCTTCTCATCCCTGAAAACGACTTCCTTGATCTCATCCGAGATGGACGTGCGTAACAGCAGGGACATGCTGTTGAATACATTCTGGATCTGCTTCACAAACTGCACCTTGGGCTTAGGCGGAAATACCGTAATATTAATAAGAAACGCAGATACAATACCAACAAGCGTCAGCAGGAACCGGTTCAATGCAAAGTGCCAGTCACCTGAAGCTTCCATAATGGAAACGACGGTAACCAGAGTCAGCCCTACGGTCTCACCCATATTCAGTTTAAGACAAATCATAATAACAAGCACAATGATCAATCCCACTGCGATTGGCTCATTGGACAATACCATACCGCCCAAGAGGGCAACAATGGCTCCAAGCGTCGTTGTCTGCAATTGATCCAGGAAATACTTCCAGGAACGATAGATTGATGGCTGCATCGCGAAGATGGCAGCTATGGCAGCCGGTACCGGTGACTGCGGATTCAAGAACATGCTCAGGTACAGAGCAAGCGTTACCGCAATTCCTGTCTTAAGCACGCGTGCTCCAAACGACACGGTAACCCCTCCTTACCTGTACTCTCATTTTGAACGAAACCATTAATAATCATTATTACCCCGTATTTCTTTTTTTGTTGAATTATTTTGATCCAATACTCCACTTTTTCATCCATTAACGATAACAGCAGCTCCTTTTAATGTTCCGTAGCCATGTAACTTCAACATAATTTTTATCAGAACGACTTATTTTACCACGGACGCTATGTGGTTACCATGTGATTCCTCATAATGTTTATTTCACAAGATTATATAACCTGTTTTCTTGCAAAAAAAAGCAAACCTTTGGAATGTGTTATTTACCACCACCAAAAGTTTGCTAGTATATTGCTTTGGTTATCGCTCACCATGTACAAGGGTGCTTAACGATCTGTCCCTTCCCACTCCCGCTTAAACTGCTCCACGAACTCTACCATAAACGCATGGCGCTGCTCGGCCAGTTCCTTGCCATAGGATGTATTCATGAGATCCTTCAGTTTAAACAGCTTCTCGTAAAAGTGATTAATTGTCGTGCTCCGTCCATTCCGATATTCCTCCCGGGTCATCTGCTCCCGCGGCGGAAGGGATGGATCATACATTTCACGGCCTCGCGCACCTGCAAAAGCAAACGTGCGTGCAATACCTATGGCCCCCATTGCATCCAACCGGTCGGCATCCTGCACCACCTGCGCTTCCAGCGATGATACAGCAGGGCGCTGCCCTCCCGCATAGGAGATTGTACTGATGATGTTAACCACAGCTTCCCGGGTGCCTGGCTCAAGCTGCTGCTGGTCCAGCCAGTCGTTCAGCTTGTTCATCCCCGCTTCCAGGCTTTCGTTCAGCTTCTCATCCGGCACATCATGCAGCAGTGCAGCCAGCTCACATACAAATGGATCTGCTCCCATTCGATGGGCTAGCTCAACAGCAAGAGCCGTAACTCGCTCAATATGCGGCCAATCATGACCGTCCGTGTGCTTCCCGGCATCCCCTTGGACAAAGGCTCGTGCGGCGCCAAGGATAGCCTCTCTGGCAGATGTACCATCTACATGCTCAGGATGTCCGGATATATTCATTGTCAGACTGGAATTGTCGTCCACGATTACTCTTCCCCGCCTTCTCGGGCTTGTTCACGCGGCACACGCCGGGCAACTCCAGTTCTCACTGCAGCTTCAACTACACGCTTACGGATCGACTTGACCACCTTCTCGTTGAATACACTTGGAATAATATAATATCGTGTACGTTCCTCATCCGAGATGGCAGAAGCAATGGCCTTCGCGGCTGCGAGTTTCATTTCTTCATTAATCTCCGTCGCACGGCAGTCCAGAACGGCTCTGAACATCCCTGGGAAACAAAGCACGTTATTAATCTGATTCGGATAATCCGAACGGCCTGTAGCCATGACGGCCACGATATCCTCCGCTACTGCCGGCATAATCTCCGGTACCGGGTTTGCCATCGCAAATACGATAGGGTTCTCAGCCATGGATTGCACATCTTCACGGGTTAACAGATTGCCACGGGATAATCCGATAAACACGTCAGCTCCGCGAATGACATCACGCAATGAGCCCGACTCCAGCTCCGGATTGGTTCGCGAAGCATAATCACTCCATACCTCATTTTCATAGGTTTGTGTCCGTACTATAGCTCCCTCGCGGTCAACACCGATTAACCGGCTTGCTCCAGCGGACAGGAGAATATTGCTGCAGGCCACCCCTGCGGCGCCAATACCACAGACAACCATCTTCACATCGTTAATGGATTTGCCGACAAGTTTGAGCGCATTAATCAGACCCGCATATAACACAACTGCGGTACCATGCTGGTCATCATGAAACACGGGAATGTCCAGTTCTTCATTCAGTCTTCGTTCAATTTCAAAGCACCGCGGAGATGATATATCCTCCAGATTAATACCACCAAAAGCAGGTGAAATCGCTTTCACCGTTCGAATGATCTCCTCGGTATCCTGTGTATCCAGGCAGATCGGGAATGCATCCACACCGGCAAACTGCTTAAACAGCATTGCCTTTCCTTCCATGACCGGCATCGCTGCGCGAGGTCCAATGTTCCCCAGTCCGAGCACGGCACTGCCATCGGATACAACGGCCACCGTGTTCCGTTTGATGGTCAGCGAAAATGCCTTGCCCGGTTCATCGGCAATCGCCGAACATACACGAGCCACATCGGGTGTATAAACACGAGACAAGTCTTCCCGGTTATGAATCGGCGTTTTGGGAGTGACTTCGATTTTGCCGCCAAGGTGCAGCAGAAACGTACGGTCAGACACGTTAATAATGGATACACCTTTGAGCTGGCGTACCGCTTCTATGATTTTGCTGTTATCCTGCGCATCCGTTACCGCAACTGTCAAGTCGCGCACACTCACATCCTGATTGGTCGAAATCACGTCGATGGCAATGATGTCTCCCCCAGCTTCCGAGATGGCCGAGGCCACTTCGCCAAACTTGATATCTTTCGTTGTCATTTCCAGCCGAATAATAATGCTGTTGCCGTCCAGATTTCTCTGATTCATTCCAATTCCTCCCAGACTGAAAGTCTTGAGTTGCACGTTACCTGTTTCTCTTCGCTGTACATGCACTCTTTTCCTTTATCTTGTCCAGAAAAAGTGACAACTGCTACATGACTTTATACAAAAAAAGACCACCCTTACGTCTGACCTGACGTGTAGGACGGTCTTTCTCATGTATCTTATTTTCGTGCGGCCTGTCTTCTCAAGACACGAATGTCATACGGCTGCAGATCCAACTGGGCATTAACTTCATCACCATGTAGCAGGTCCGTATAAGATTGCTTGTCCAGTTCAAGCTGCTTGGTTTCCGGCGTATAGTTCTGTACAAATACATAATCGGATGTACCATCCGTCCGCAGATGCGCAGTGACTCCTCCCGGAAGTTTGGTATCGATTGCACGTTCAATTCCCAGATCGGCAATGAGCTTGCCGTAGAAATCATCATAGAATGGTGCAGTGAAACGTGTTGCGATATAATACGCTTTACCCGATCCCAATCGGTTAACGGTCAATGCCGGCCGACCGGCATAAAAGTCTGAACGATAGGTTGCCAGCGTCTCTGCCCCTTCCAGATGGATGAGATCACATAATTCGATGGCATCATATTCAGCCTGCAGACCGAGCTCGTTTCCACTCACAGGAATCGCCCCATTCTGATCCCGGTCATGCAATCCGTCGATCTCTTCGGACCAGATTCCAAGCGTTTTGCGAAGCGGGCCGGGGAAACCTCCCAGGAAGCATAGGTCATTCTCATTGACGATCCCTGACCAATAGGTTCCGACGAATGTACCGCCATTTTCGACAAATCGCTCAATCCGTTCGCCTACACCTTCCCGCACAAGGTAGAGCATCGGTGCGATCAGCAATTTGTACTTGGAGAGATCCGCTTCCATATCGATCACGTCCACAGGTACTCCTTTTTTCCAAAATGCATCATAATGCCACTCTACCGTCTGCTCATATTTCACGCCAATATTACGTGGTCCCTGGGAATCCTTCACTGCCCAGCGGTTCTCCCAATCGAAAATGATGGCCACTTCTGCCGGTACGGACGTGCCTACAACTGCTTCCATTCCTTCAAGAGCTGTGCCTACGTCCGTCACATCCTTGAACACACGTGTGTGTTCATGTCCAACATGATCCACGACAGCGCCATGCAGTTTCTCGCTGGAGCCTCTGCTCTTTCTCCATTGGAAGTACTGCACACTATCCGAACCATGCGCTACCGCTTGAAGAGAAGACAGCAGATGCATGCCTGGACGTTTCAGCTTGCTGGTCTCCTGCCAGTTCGTAGAACTTGGCGTACTCTCCATCAGCAGGAACGGCTGCCCGCCTTTGATCGAACGAACGATGTCATGCATCATTGCTATTCTGGAGGCCTGCTTATCTTCCTCGTCCGCATCATGCCATGTCGGGTAGCTGTCCCAGGACAGGAAGTCCAGAATTTCGGCAAACTTCCAGTAGTTCAACCCTTCATAGAATTCCATCAGATTTGTGGTGACGGGCAGATCCGGATTACTTGCTTTGAGCGGCTTGGTTTCATGCACGATGAAGTCTGCTGTCTGATCCGTAACGAACCGGCGCCAGTCCAGATTCATGGCATGTACCTGTGTCTCACCATGCGGCGAAGGGGATTCCACCTGACTCCAGTCTGTAACCGTATGGCTCCAGAACGTAGTCCACCAGGAATGATTCAATTCATCAAGCGTGCCGTATTTATTTTTCACCCAGCCGCGAAAAGCCTCCTGACAATAGTCACAATGGCAGTCGCCGCCAAATTCATTGGAAATATGCCAGCCGATAACCGCAGGATGTTGCGAATAACGTTCTGCGAGTTTGGTATTGATCGCCGTTACCTTTTCCCGGTATACGGGAGATGTATAACAATGGTTATGACGGAAACCGTGCAGGTTGCGAACCCGATTGGCTCCTACACGCAATACTTCCGGGTATTTGGCGGACATCCAGGCAGGTCTTGCACCGCTCGGCGTTGCTAGAAAGGCGTAGATTCCATTCGCTGCAAACGTATCCAACACACGATCCAGCCATTCAAAGGTGTATACACCTTCCTCTGGTTCAAGGGATACCCATGAGAAGATGCCAATGGACATCACGTTGCACTTGGCAAGCTTCATCAGGCGGATATCTTCTTCCAGCACCTCAGGATATTTAAGCCATTGCTCCGGGTTATAATCTGCACCATGCAGCATGTGCGGCACCTTCGTACTTACAGGTGGATATTTATAAGTCATATTTCGATTCTCCTTATCCTTATGTTGAATAGCTCTCTATCTGATCAATGCTGAGCCCTTCGGCGTATCCGTTTCGGATTCTTCCGAAGTTACATCAGCCTTCAAAGCTGTAAACGATTCCAATTTGCGGCCTTTAAAATCAAACATCGTCAAATTGCCCCAGTTGTTCGGATGTCCAACAGACCATTCCGGCTTACTCGGAATCCATGCAGGCTCCCAGTAGTAAAAACCTTGACCCAATCCTCCCGGAACCTCACGAATAATCTGAAGTAAGTCCTGCAGGTAGCGCGCTTGGCCTTCCACACTTGCCGGATAACCTGGCAGCAGCAGATCTTCCTGATTCAGAATCCACTCGTGATCTTCGGGTTGCTCCAGTGTCCAGGGATAAGCGGTTTCAACCACGTTAATGGGCTTGCCGTATCTGGCGGCCAGGTCATGCAAATTGTCACGCAGCGCGTCCAGTGTTCCATGCCACCATGGATAGTACGAGAGTCCAATCGTATCGAACTCCACGCCAAGTGCTTCGAAACGGTCGTAAAACTTCCGGCTTTCCACGTTATCCCCGCCACGATCAATATGGATCATGATGTTGATATTGGAATCAACGGATTTAACAGCAGCAATACCGTACTTCACCAGGCCTGCAAAACGTTCCCACTGCTCGTCAGTGTCATGCTCTTCACCGCTCACTCGTCCTTCATCCCACAGCATGCCAGGGGTAATTTCATTCCCGACTTGTACCATGTCAGGCAGCGCGTCATGTTCTTGTAACGTGCGAAGCACATCTGCTGTATAGGTGCACACCGCCCGCTGAAGCTCTTCATAAGACAGATTCTCCCACGCCTTGGGCTTCCACTGGTTGGCCGGGTCTGCCCAGCGATCCGAGTAATGGAAGTCGAGCAGAAATTGCAGCCCTTGTTCTTTGATCCGCTTGGCAATCGTTACGGTTCGCTCCAGATTGCAGAATCCTCCGACAGGATCGTTCCAGATCCGCAGCCGAATCGCATTGGCACCGTTCAGCTTCAGGATGGACAGCAGGTCCTGTTCCCTGCCGTCCGTGTCGCTGTAGCTCCCTCCATGCTGTTCGATTTCATCCATAAAAGACACATCCATCCCAAGAATGAATGGCTTATTCTCCAAGTTGCTCACTTGTTCAACCTCCATTGGATTAGATTTAGAACCAGGCTCAGCCTTTAACTGAACCCAGTGTCATGCCTTTAACAAAGAAACGCTGCAGGAACGGGTACACAATCAGAATTGGGGCGCTTCCGATAAAGATTTGTGCAGCTCTTACCGTGGTTTGAGATATGGTCTCCATCTCTTTCGGGTTCATGGCCATCGTACTCATATCACGCTTAATAATGACGGTCTGCATGAACGTAGCCAGCGGATAATCCTTAGCATTGTTCATGTAGAGCAGTCCGTCAAACCATGAGTTCCAGTGAAATACCATGCTGAACAGTGCAATGGTTGCGATCGATGGCATGGAGATCGGCAGGAAAATACTGAACAACGTTCTGAAGTGATTCGCTCCATCCATCAGCGCCGCTTCCTCAAGCTCTTTCGGAATACCCCGGAAGAAGTTTAACATCAGAATAACGAGGAAGGTATTAACGGCTCCCGGCAGCACCAGCACCCAGAAGGAATCCATTAGGCCGATTTTCTGAATAACCATATAGAAGGGAACCAGTCCCCCATTGAAAATCATACTAAAAACGAAAATCCACGAATAGACGGTTCTTCCTTTAAATTCATTATTTTCTTTCGACAACGGGTACGCCGCCAAAAAGGTAATCAGCAACGTAATTCCCGTACCAATAACGGTCCGCAGCAAGGAAATCCAGAGAGAATTTAGGAAAATCGGATTATTCATCGTTTTTTTGTATGCTTCAAGTGAGAATCCTACCGGCCAGAGGCTGACGAGGTTGGCGTCAGCGGCAGCCTTGTTACTGAAGGATACAGCCAGGACATGAATCATCGGTACAATACACATAATGGCAACCAAAATGAGAAAACAAATATTAATGACGTTGAACACGCGATAAGGCGTTGATTTATGATACATCGTGGTCCCTTCTTTCTCCGTTCATTCGATTAGAATATACGATATCCGGCGTATTTTTTGGCTAGGCTGTATGATACCAGGATCAAGACCATGCTGATGACCGATTTAAACAATCCAATCGCGGTCGCGAAGCCCATCTCTCCATTTTCCAGCGCAGAGCGATATACGAATGTATCAATAATGTCGCCCGTTTGATATACGAGCGGGTTGTACAGGTTGAAAATCTGATCGAACCCGGCGTTAAGCACGTTGCCCAGTGCCAGTGTTCCAACCACCATCAGCATCGGTACAAGAGACGGGATGGTAATATGCAGCGTCTGCTTCCAGCGACCCGCTCCGTCAATCTCTGCTGCTTCATACAGCGCCGGGTTGATGCCGGCAAGGGCAGCCAGGAAAACAATCATGTTATAGCCGAATTCCTTCCACACATCCGTTAGAATGATCGTTGGTCGGAACAAGCTGTTATCGCCAAGGAAGAAATATGGCCCAAGTCCGAATGTCCCGAGTACCCGGTTCACCAGTCCTCCGGTGGATAACAGATCAATCAGAATGCCGCCCAGGATGACCCATGACAAGAAGTGAGGCAGATACACCAAGGTTTGAATCGTTCGCTGGATCGCCATCTTGCGAACCTCATTGAGCAGAATTGCAAACACAAACGGGACAAACAAGTTAAAGATGAGTTTTAGCACAGCAATGATCAATGTATTCCAAATGACCTGCAGGCTGTCCTCGCGTTCAAACAAATATCTAAAATTATCAAGCCCGACCCACTCCGAGCCGCTGATGCCGAGCCATGGTTTGTAGTTCTGAAATGCCATAACAATTCCGCCCATAGGCACATAACTGAATATAATCAGAAAGATGATGGCTGGCAGCAGCATTACGTGAAATGGCCAAGTTCGTTTCAAAGTTCTCATGATTGCTCCCCCTGTAATTCTTCCTACTCAAGGCTTCCTGAGTGGCTTATAATGCGATTATATCAACCGTTTGCATAGGTCAAACAGCACATAAAAGCAATATAAATGGCACAAAAGCAACCACTTTGGACTCGCTGTCTATCGAGTCATTCATTCACTGCAGACACGTATCTCCCGCAAGCAAATTATGCTCTCCTAACGACAAAAAAGCGTGCAGACCCTGGATGGTCTGCACGCTCCTTGTATCCTTATTTTTTCACACTGTCATACCATTCGTTGACCTCTTGTGTGATTTGGTCACCGCCACCCGATTTCCACGTTTGTACAAATGTATCGAACGCATCTACAGGATTTTTACCATAAATAATTTCGTTGAATGCTTGATTCTCGATTTTGTTCAGATAGTCGAGCTTAGATTTCATCGTCGCTGTTGTAGGACCTGTAAACATGTTTTTGTATGAGATTTCTTCCTGACTGAGCAAAACTTTTGCAGCAGCAGGAGTTTCTGGTCCATAGTTAACCGCCACATCCTTCTCCAGCTTCGTTTCAGGCTCTTTGCCGTCTGCCAGATTCAACAGTGCTTTCATCTGGGCATCCGGAATACGGGCACCATCACGCACAAGCAGATAACGGACAACGTTCACATATCCGCCCTCAATTTGATCAATCGGCAATTGTTTGCCGTCAGCATCCAATTGATAGTCATACTTTTCAAACAGACCGTTATCATAAGGGCTTCCTGGTGCTGGATCTGCATAGTTGTCGAACAGGTAGTTCTCATAAGTAAAGAAGGCTTCAGGATGCTCCATGTCTTTCTTGATCAGGATAACACCATTAACAAACTGTGTACCGTGACGCATGGCTTTACCTTCAGGTCCTACTGGAATTTCGATCGGCTTCCAAACGGCACTTGGCACATTTTTCACCGTATCCAGCAGCGGCCATCCGCTCATCCAGTAAGGGCCTGGAATAATACCGGCCGTACCCGCCACGGCAGGCTCTGCCGTTTTGTTCTCATCCCACAAAGCTGCTTCCTGCGGAATGTAACCCTTTTTGAGCCACTCGCTCAATTTGGTCAAACCTTGCTTCATGCCAGGGTTGATGGAGCCATACTCCAGCTTGCCATCTGCACCCAGATTCCATTGGAACGGCAGTGTACCATATGCACCGAAGATCCAGGATGGATCACCCATCCAGGTGTTCATGGATGTTTTGAAACCGATACTCAGTGGAGTGACCTTGTCTGGAGCCAATCCATCCGGGTTATTATTTTTGAACGCTTCCATTACGGCTTCCAGTTCGTCAATCGTTTTTGGCGCTTTCATGTTCAGCTTGTCCAGCCAGTCCTGACGGATCCAGAGCAGGTAGTCATTGTTGTAGGCATAGTCGAGTACCGGGATACCCATTCTTTTGCCATCACGGCTGTACTGGTTCCATACGTTCGGGTCCTGCTCCATTGCTTTCTTCCAAGTATCGGATGCGTATTTATCGAAAAGTGGACCGACTTCCTGATACATGCCGGAATCAATCAAATCCTGAGCCAGCAGGTTATCTCCTACCGTTACCACGTCCGGCATCTCTTGACCGGAAGACATGGCCAGACGAAGTTTTGTTGCGAATGCGTTGTTCGTATCTGTCACAGACCACAAGGATTTGATTTCAATTCCAAATTTGTCTTTGGCCCATTTGGTTGCCACGTTATTTTCCATCGATTCGCCATTTTTGAATTTCAGCTCAGGGTCGATTCCCCATGCT
Source organism: Paenibacillus sp. P13VS (assembly GCF_015143645.1). NCBI lineage: Bacteria > Bacillati > Bacillota > Bacilli > Caryophanales > Paenibacillaceae > Paenibacillus > Paenibacillus sp. P13VS. The sequence goes on from NZ_WYEV01000002.1 coordinate 358,578, forward strand.
GTTGTAATCGTTACTGCCGGATCATATTTTTCTTTGTATTCGTTTTCAACGGCTGGCGTGCTGGAACCAGCACTCTCACCGCCACTGCCTCCACCACATGCAGCAAGAATGACAGCCAAACATGTTGTCGTAGCCAGGAGCGGCAGCCATCTCTTTTTTGTAGATTTCGCTCTCATTGTTGTTCCCCCTCAATCAATCGTTTTGGTTACCCTTTCATTATAGGCCTGCCAGGCCTTTCAGCCTATGTCACGAAAACAAGATTTCTGCACCTTTGACAACCTATATATTGGAATGGAGGATGAAATTATGCCTGGTCACGGAATTCATTCGGCGTCATGCCGTAATGCTTTTTGAACATTTTGCTAAAATATTGCGGATTTTGATATCCTAGTTCACTCGTAATCTCGTATATCTTCTTGTTGCTGTTCTTCAGCAGATACAGCGCACGTTCCATACGCATGCGAATCATATAGTCCCCAAGTCCTTCACCCGTTTCGGCTTTGTAAATCTTCGACAGATACACGGGATGCAGGTATACCTTGTCGGCAATCATCTTCACGGACAGATCCTGTCCCGTATCTCGAGTAACCATCTCCTGAACCTGCTTAATGACATGCCTGCGGCTCTGGGTTCCCGCCTGATCGGACAACTCTTCCTGCAGCTTCGCAAGCATTTCCGTAGCCCAGCGTCGCAACCGTTCGGGAGATTGGATCAACTGATGTGCCAGCAGCAGGTCAAAGCCTGCATGATCGATCTCGTGCACCAGGTGACCCTGCTTGTGGGCGATATACATAAACGCATTGGTCACAGACAAATACATCTCATACACGTGTTCTCTGGACAAACACACCCGATCTGCCGCGTCAAATACAGTATTAAGCTTGCTTGCTGCAGCTTCCCACTGCTTCGTTTCGAGTAACTGGGGCAACACGGGAGGTTTATAGAGTTCTTCCAGCGCGTGCGCTGCATCATTTTCCATCCGAAGGGATCTATCCTTGTCCATGAAAATAATCTTGTTCTCTTCCGGTCCGGAAAGAACCAGCGATCCCAGACTTCTGCGATAAGCCGCAGTCATTTCTTGAAACGGAAACGGAGGTGTAACCACCATGGACAGATCACCCTGCAGGTAACGAATGACATGCTCCCGGAAAGTATCCACCGGTCCGGTCAATGTCTCCTGGGTCATGGACGCTTCCTCCACTTGTCCCTGATGTTGTAGAAACATGACCAGACATTCATGCGGCCCTCGTCCAAACCAGACTCTGAATTGGTCTCCGAGAACTTCCTCTGCTATATTCCCCACCGCAAAGTCCATCAGGTCGAGTGATTGCTGATCCATGGAAGAAAATCGACCTGTAAGACGAATAAGGAGCATAACCACCGGTTGTTCGGGTTCAAGTCCAATCTCATATTGCTGAAGCTGTTCGCGAAGGGCACGCGTTGTAATTTCACGGCCAAGCAGCAGATCATGCATCAGATTTTCACGCAAAATTTTATAATCCGATTTCCGGCTGTACAGGAGCCTATGATATTTATCGAACTCATCCCACTCCCCGCGGAGAGACGTAATCGCAGCAGAGACTGATTCCATAAATTCCTCATCATTCACGGGTTTCAGAATATAATCGGACGCCTGCAGCTGAATTGCCTTTTTGGCATAATCAAAATCACTATGCCCGGTCAGCAGAATACAGCGGATATGAGACCATCTGCTGCTCACCTCTTCAATCAGGTCCAATCCGCTCATACCGGGCATACGAATATCGGTTACGACGATATCTACCGCATTTTCCTCCATGATCTCTAGCGCTTCCTTGCCGGACGCTGCACGAAGCACCGTCGTTACTCCAAGTTCTCCCCACGGAATGGTCATTTCCAGACTCTCCGTTACATACGTTTCGTCATCCACCAGCAGTATATCGATCAACGTTCGTCACTCCTTGTCTGCTACATTTGCAATATATTTTCACTCTCTAAAAACAATCAATGGTCGTTAATCACTCTGCATCGGCACTTGCCTCTTCCTCATCTATTTCATCTTCTGCTGGCCATGACAAAGCTACACAGACCCCCCCCAGTGGGGATTCGGTTATGTGAATGCCTGCCTGTTCTCCATACCGCAGCTGCAATCGTTGATTCACATTCCACAGACCACAACCCATATCCTGATCCATTGTGCCCCTGAGCTTGTCCAGCAGCTTATCCCGTTCCTCACTGGTCATGCCCTGACCGTCATCTTCGACCTTTAGAATCATGACACCATTCTGTTTTTCTCCGGATACCCTAATCTCTCCAGCATCTGCATCGGCTTCAATGCCGTGAATGACCGCATTTTCAACCAAAGGCTGCACGATAAGGGGTGGAACCTCCTGCCTCATCATGCTGTCTGGCAGATCAATGCGGTAACGAATCCGATTCATGCGCATCTGCTGGATTTCGAGGTAACAGTTCACGAATTCGATTTCCTCGTTCAGCGGCACAACATCACGTTCCTGTCTGGTTGTATAGCGATAGTATCTGGATAAATTGTGTGACATGGCTACTACGGCATCCACACGTTTCAATTTCGCCATACTTGTGATAAAAGAGAAACAGTTATAGAAAAAGTGCGGGTTAATCTGGGATTGCAATTGCTTCAACCTGGCTTCACGTACGTGAATCTGTTCCAGATACACATGCTCAAACAGCTGCTGAATCTGTTCCACCATGGAGTTGAATCGCTCAGACAAAAAGCTGAATTCATTCCGGCCCTTGGGCTTAATTCGTACCGAATAATCTTCCTGCTTCAATCGCTGGAATCCGCGAATAAGCTGCTTCACAGGTACCTGTACCTGAACGTACAACAGATAGGCGGCCAGGAAACTCATGCCGAGCAAACATATCATTGAGGAATAAAAAAGCACATTCGATTGATGAATGGGTTTCAATATATCGGATAACGGCATATAATCCACCAGATACCAGCCTGTCGTGCTGGATTTGACCGTATTCACCATGTAAGGTTCGTTGTCAATGACCACCGTTCGATTGTCCACATCCTGAAGTGTATGAATCGCCAGCTGGTCCATCAGCCGATTGGTCAGCTCACGATCCGAGGTTCGGTTATAGATGACACCGGATTCCTCTCGATAATAGAAAGGATCATGTCTTCCATCGTCCTTGAACTTGTCCAACATATCCCGAATGTTATCACTGTCGAATTCCAACTTGATAATGGTCTCTGCATTCACAGCGGGGTCCTTAATCCCATACGGAGAAGCAGTAATCCAGCTGAACATGAATTTCTCATCTTTCCCGTCCACAATCTTGCGGACATCCCAGCCCGAAACCATACTTTCCCTAAGTGCCTGCTTGTCATAAAAACGGGCATCCCTTTCGGAGACAACCCTGCCCATGGAAGGGGAATATAAATATAATTTCGTTGTCCAGTTCGACGAACTTTCCTGGATGCTCAGCTTGTTCTGGATCCGCTTGACCAGATTGATTGCATCAAGGTCAAAATACCGACTATCGGTATAAATCCGGCGGAAGCTCGCAATATCCGGATCATGGATGAGAAGATTAGGCCAGGACGATAACAGCTCAATGTGCGTATTCACCTGATTTTGGAAAAACTCAAGCTGGTTGCTATTGGAACGATTCAATTCATCCCTGAGTACAGCCGTCGTTTTATGATTCGAGTACCAGTAGAGCAATACAACGGGGATTAGCATAATCAGAATTAAGATCACCATTTTGGAAAACAGATTGGTCCGGTATGACATTATTCATCTCACCTTGTCTAAAATTGTCGTGACATTAATTGTAATGATGTAAGCGGTAAAAACAATCACTTTTTTATCCGCACAGTTCTCTGCCTTCACCCATTCATCAGACTTAATCAAACCGGCTCATTTATAGCGTAAGCGTTACCATATTGAGGATAAAGGTCACAAAACCAATATTTCTGCACTAAATGCAACTTCCACAACACAAAAAAGCCAGCCTATTGGCCAGCTCTTCGCGGATAACATCGCTATTGCATGCTTCTTAAAATCTGATTCTATATGTATTGTTCCTTGCTGAAAACTTATGGTTTGGCATAATCGAATACAATATTCTGACCTTCTACCTCTACATCCAGCACAATATCCCTAAGCTTTCCCCTTACTTGAAGCGGTGACTGTGCAGAGCCTGAAAATGCAATTTTGCCGGTGAACGTGCCATGCGGCATGATCTCGAGATGGACCGGCTGGAGTTCAACAGACTTCAGAGCTTCGGATAGAGGATCATCCTGCTGCCTGTAACTTCTCGCCAAGTCGGGCAAAATCACAGCTGCGACGGGCTGCCTGCTATAATTTTTAAGTGTGAGATCACAGCTTACTCTAGTATTTCCATCCAGAGCCACTTGGTACATGCAGGTGCTATCATTCTGAAGATATGAGACACTATGGATGCCTGTGGAACCCCATTTGGCGACATACATCACCTTATCTGTTATGTAGGAATAACTTAAAATAATGACCACGACGATCAGCCAGAGCTGTCTTGCCAGCCGAGGATACGAAGACTTGATTTCTTTGCGGGTTAGATAAAAACTGCATCCTAATAAACCTAGTCCTATAAATAGCGTAATATGTACACCGCTCACGTACGCTGTGGTATAGGGGGATAACCCTATTTTGGATAACATCTGATCTCCCACCGAGTAACCGAGGTGGTGATTAAACGTAAAAATGATTGCAAAAAGCAGCAAAATCGCAGAGAACGCTAATTTCGTCCTCGACACAGGAACACCCCCTATTTAGCCACCTGATTATATCATAATTTTCCTAATTATGGTGTACAATCCATATCAAAAAAATAAATCAAGGCGTCTTCGACTATTGCCGAAAACACCTTGATCATAAGAAGTATCGTTACTTGGCTAGGAATGCGTCGAGCTGTTCCTGTTTGGCTGCAATGATTTTATCGATACCTGCTGCCTTCAGCTTCTCCAGATACTTGGGAATCATTTCGTTTGGATCCACTGCTCCGGATGTCATGCCTGGTTTGAACTGTTTGTTAACGTTATTAACCGCTGCGATTTCGTTTTTGACGGACTGGCTGTTGAAGGTAAAACCAAGTGCAGGCGACTTGACTCCCTTGGCATTAAACTCCTTGAACTTCTCCCACTTCTGAGGATCTTCATTATCCCAGAGGAAGTTCAGGAACTGGTTACCAAGCTGCCACTGTGCACCAGGATTATATGTGCGGCTGTTTGCATCCACGCCTTCAGGCAGCGTGATAATATTGTCCTGACCATCCTTTTTCACATAATGCTTGCCTTCGATTCCGAAATTCAACAGATTATTGATTTCCTTGTCCGAGTGGAGCAAGTTGATGACCTGCATCGCTTTTTCCGGCTGCTCGGAAGAACGTGAGATGGCCAGCATGGCACCCGAAGCATCACCGGTTGTGATGGTCGGCTCTGTCATTTCAATCTGAGTCAGCGGGTATCCGACGTACCCTTCTTCTTCCTTGTCCTTCCCCGGTTTCATGCCGTCCGTCCACATAAACGCCTTGCCTGCCTTCGCCTGATCTTTCGGGAAGACGTTGGAAGTTGCCGCATCGCTATTGATGTACCCCGCTTGATACCATTTGCGAGCCAGTGCAGCGGCCTCCTTGAATTCAGGTGTCTCCACTTCGTTCAGCACAGTTGTTGTGCCAGCTGTCTTGGAGATGACTCCAGGTACGGATGCATCACCGAGATAATCCCAATCCAGATTTTCCAGCAGTCCGTTACCATTGGTGTTCGACATATAGAATGGAGTAACGGATGGTTCATTTTCCTTGATTGTTTTCAGCAGAGGTTCCAGATCGGTCCACGTTTTTACCGTGGTCAGGTCGAGTTTGTATTTATCCGCGAGATCCTGGCGCACCAGAACACCACGTGTAGCTGCCAATTCCTTGTTTGTCGGAACGCCGTAGTTTACACCATCCACCTGGGAACCTTCCAGGAAAGCAGGGTCCAGATTTTTTTTGATATCCTGCCCATACTGATCAAGCAGGTCATTCAGGGGCAGGAACGCACCTTTGGCCACGTTGACGGTATAGTTCTGCCATGCCGCCGTGAAAATAATGTCCGATTTTTCTCCAGAAGAGATCATCAGGTTGAGCTTGTTATCCCACTGTCCCCAGTCGATTGCGTTAATCTTGAGCGTAGCTCCGATCTTGGGCTCCATTTTTTTGTTAATCTCGGCTTCCACCAGTGCCACGTCTTTCTGTGGTGTCCCCGGGTAGTACAACGTTACCTCATACGGTTTGGCTGCACTTTCCCCTGAGCCTCCATTTTCTGCCCCTTGCGTTGTTCCGCCTTGGTCTGATGAACATCCGGCAAGCACCAGGCTGAATGCCATCACGGCTGCCGTAAGTCGCGTCCATACCTTCATTGATTTGATCAACTGAACCCCTCCCAATAATGTTGAACTTTTGCGCACACGATTTCCCCAATTCGCATGTAACCCGGATCTAACTCAGATCCTTCACTGCATTGTATATATGCCCTTTCATTCTATCTTGGGATCATCCACTACCCCGCTGACCGGGACGGAGTTATCCCTTCACAGCACCCACCGTCAGACCTTTAATAAAGTACCTTTGGAAGAACGGATAGGCCAGCACAATCGGACCGATGCCCACGACAGCCATCGCCATTTGCAGCGTTTTGTTAGGAAGATTCAACAATCCGCCCTGTGATGAAATCTGTGAAGAAACATTGGAGTTGGATGTTAAATATTGAATATCGAGCAGTGTTCGGTACATAAGGTACTGAAGACTGATCGTCCGGTTATCAGAGATAAAAATCATACTGAGGTACCAGTCATTCCAGTAGTTCAGTGTGCTGAACAATGCCACGGTGGCCATAACCGGTAAAGAAAGCGGCAGTACGATACGTGTAAACGTTCGGAGCTCACCTGCGCCATCAATTCGAGCCGATTCAAGAATGGATACCGGAATGGAATTGGCGAAGAATGTCCGCATCACCAGAACGAAGAACGGTGATAACAATAACGGCAATATCAAGGCCAGAATGGAATTTTTCAGATCCAGGACATTGACGTATACGAGATACCAGGGAACGAGCCCCCCGTTGAACAGCATCGTGAAGAAAATAAAGAAAGCAAACCATCCGCGGTAGGGCAAATCCCTTCTGGAAAGCGGGTAGGCATATAGTGCAGTCAACGCTACGCTGGTAATGGTACCTACCACCGTTACGATGATGGAAATGCCGTAGGAATGGATAATCTGATCCATATCCTTGAACAGAAACTCATAAGCGGTCAGGCTAAACTTCTCAGGGATCAGCTTGTATCCATTCGCAATGACGGTTGTCTCGTCCGAGAAGGAAATGGCGAAAACAAGCAAAATCGGAACGATGCAGGCTATGGCATAAAAGATGAACATCGCGTGTATAACTGACGCGGAACGCCGTGATACAGCAAGTGGGTCACGTGATTTCACAGCAGACTTGCCTCCTCTCTAAAATAATGCATTATCTTTATCCATTCTTCGGACGATCGTATTGGATACAAGCACAAGTACAAATCCGACAACAGCCTGATAGAGTCCAGCCGCAGAAGACATCCCAATGTCGCCACCAATGAGGAATGTGCGATAGACATAGGTATCCAGAACGTTCGTTACAGGGAACAATGCCCCCGATTCCAATGGAACCTGATAGAACAGACTAAAGTCCGCATAGAAGATTCGGCCGATCTGCAGCAAGGTCATGATGACAATGAGCGGAACGAGAAACGGAACCGTGATAAACCGGATCTGATGCCACTTGCTTGCTCCATCCAGCACGGCGGCTTCGTAGTACTCCTCATCAATGCCTACGACAGCTGCGAGATAAATGACGGCATAGTATCCGATGTTTTTCCAGGTGTTCACAATCGGCAAAATGTACGGCCAATACTTCGGCTCGGAGTACCAGTCAATGGGCTGCCCGCCAAAGAGCTGAAGGATCGTCGAGTTCATAAAACCTGAATCCTTGCCGAGAAACGCCAGAACCAGATAGCTAACCACGATCATGGATAAAAAGTAAGGCAGGAGCATCAAAGATTGATACAGTTTGGACATCGCTTTGTTCTTTACTTCATTCAGCAGGATCGCAAGTCCTACCCCTACAAACAGATTCAGCGCAATAAATACCGTGTTATACGCAAGTGTGTTGCGTGTGATCTCCCAAGCATCACTTGTTGAGAACAGGTACTTGAAGTTATCCCAACCGCTCCAGGGACTGCCCCAAATTCCGTCGGCATAATTCACATTTTTGAATGCAATCAGGACGCCAAACATCGGCATATAGTTGTTCACCAGCAGAAACAGAATCCCTGGCAAAAACATGAGATACAAGACTTTGAACTTACCAAGATTGTACAAAACAGACTTTCGCTTGCGGACGGATCTATCCGGTATATCCGCTACCCGTACACCCTTACCCGCCTGGGGTTGTGTCTTCATAACCTCTTCTCCCTCACTCCTCTTGATTTCCTTCCTCAGGATGAAGCACCGCTGTGTATCCTGTGGTTCAAGTATAACCGCGGGCGCTCTGGCCCAATATCGGCTGTGGTGACCTTTTCACTTATCAAATGATGACATTGGCATAATACCAAAAAAAATAAAAACAAAATAAAAGACGCAGCATGCTGCGTCAACGCTAGACCGTTTTGGACTGTTTACGGAACTCCTGCGGCGTAATGCCCGTGCACTTTTTGAACATTTTCGTGAAATGGGAGTAGTTATAGTAACCCACTTTGCCAGCAATATCGGTGACCTTTACGGTGGATTCAGACAACAAGGTTTTGGCTTTGTCTACCCGCCGCTGCAATATAAATTCAGAGAGAGACATTCCCTTCTCCTTCCGAAACAGACGGGACAGATATGCTGGATTGAAGCCGGCAAACGACGCCAGTTCCTCACGCATCAGATCTTCGCCAATATGATTCTCGATATAAACGCATAGTTGGTCCACAATCGTCATCGGACTGTGATCATCCGGATACAGGATCGGTATGGCACGGTCAATCAGATCTAGCGACCAAAGTTTTAATTGCGGCAAGGAGCGTGTAACCATACCTTCTTCAGGCTCACGCTCACCAGGGTACAGACTGCGTACGGATACATTTTTCTGATGAAGCAAGGGATAGACCACATGCAGCATGGCATGATAGAACAGGCGCAGAATCTCTGGAGATAACTGTTCCTGTGCAGCCAGCAGCTCGAATATTTCTTCCACGCGTTCCCGAAGATCATCCACTTTGCCGGTTTCAAACAAAATCGACAACTCCGAAAACCAGGGGATTGGCAGAAATCGGTCCTCCGGTTTCTTTCCCTGCTCATCATATACGAATACTCCCTCAAGCTCCCTGATATTGCGTCGCTCCATATCCATCAGTTCATTCAGCAAACCCTGCAATTCGGTTACGGCCACGGGTGCACCTACGTAACAGGACAAGCGGCAGTAGAAATACGTCCCACATTCCCGAATATACAGCTGACAATTCTGTGCCGCCTGGCTAGCAGCAGGTACGACCCCATCCTTTTCATACGCAAGTACAATATTCAGACCGCTATGGTCCTGAAATACTTCTCCTGGCCGGTCCCCAAGGATCATCTCCCTCGCTGCATTCCGAAGAGCATATTCCAGTACCTCCTCATCACGCAGATCGAATTCCCTTACCCACTCCTCTACTGATATGACAATCGGCAGAATGCGGGCGTGCGGGTCAATCTCCGCACCATAGACTTCGGCCAGCTCCTTCAGCCTTGGCCTGGTTAGAGTCACTCGCTGGGAAATGGCATCTTTCCAGAACCGCTCCGTCAGCAGTGGTTTGTGAGTTTGCCAGCGCTTGTATACCGACTCATATATTTCGTTGGTACGCGAACGCTGCTCTCCGGCCTTGAGTTTATCTACGGCCTGCGTAACCACCTTAAGAAGTTGATCAGCCTGGGCAGGTTTTAGTACATAATCGAAGCTGTTTAACTTGAGCGCTGTCTGGGCGTAGTCAAATAGGGCATGACCAGTCAGAAAGATCGTCAGGATTCCCGGAGCATGCTTCAATACCCAGCTCTGCAGATCCAAACCCGTCTCTCCCGGCATTTCAATATCAGAGATCATGATCGAGATGGACTGGCTCTGAAGCACCATTCGTGCCTCTTCCGCATCACCCGCACTAAATACCCGATCGATGCCGGCCAAACGCCAATCAATCCCTTCTACCATGGCCTGAAGAGCATAAACCTCATCGTCCACGATTAATAGATTTCGCATCCGTTCAAGCCCCCCCTTCTTCCTCTTCCGTTTGCGCGGGCAGATACAGGATCACTGCCGCTCCGCCAGCATTCAGATTTTGGAACTCCAATTTGGCTGATTCATCGTATTTCACCAGTAATCGGTGAGCAACATTCCAGATCCCGATGTGCTGTCCACTCGGGTCTTCCGCATACTTTCCCCGCTGGAGACGCACAAGCATGTCTTGTTCGAAGCCGACACCGTTATCCTCGACCGAAACCCTTAATATAGTGTTGTGCTGTATAGCTTCAACCTCAGAATGTGGACTGGATAACGTTTTCGTTAAGTTGGCTGAGATGCGTATGACAAATGGTTCCGTACGTCGCCTAAACCCATGAATGATTGCATTTTCCACAAAAGGCTGGAGGGTCAAAGGCGGCAGTACAAAATGACCAAGACCTTCATCCACGTCCAGAGAAAAATCCAATTTATTCGGGAACCTGAGCTTTTGAATCTCCAGATAGTGACGAATGTGCTCGAGTTCTTCATCCAGCCGGATAACACGTTTGCCTGCCCGGAGACTAAACCGGAAATAATCGGCCAGATGTCCGGCCATTTGCTGGACCAGTTCATGTTTTTGCAGTGAAGCCAGGCTATGAATAATATTCAGGGAATTCAGATAAAAGTGTGGATTGATCTGCATCTGAAGCTGCTTGAATTCGGCTTCCCTGGTACGCAGCTGTTCTTCATAGACATCGATTTTCAGATGCTGAATCTGGCTGGTCATCTGATTGAAGCTGTGAGTGACGAACTCTAATTCCGATGAAGTCGGCGGATCAAGTCTCACGTCGAGCTCTCCACGACTGACCCGTCTCATTCCTTTGATTAGCGTATTCATAGGTCGAAACAGCAGCTGACGAAGGAAAATCAGGGCCGTGATCAAAATGACCGCTGCACCAATAGGCAGCAGACGAATAATCTGCTGAAAGAACGGCAGGTTGCGAAGCATATCCTCTTCCGGCAGCAGGACAATATAGTTCATGTCGGACATCGCCGAAGGCAGGCCGAGCATGAGGTACTGCCTTTCATCCCCCTTGGATGTAACCTCCGATATGACCTGGTAAGGATTCTCCAAACCGGAGAGATGTGCTGCAGCCAGCTTGATCTGCGCCGAGCTGAGGGCTGAACCGGACAGTGCTCCCCCATTGCTATCCACGATAACGGCACCTCCCCGTTCACCGGACTCAGTAAATTGTTCGGGGTGGTTCAGTGCATTCATATCCACAAGCGCTCCAGCGTAGAACTGCTGATTAATTCGGACCGTTTTGACCAGTGCATTCCATCCACCACCGCGAACAATGCTCCATTCTGGCCGCTGAGTCTCATCATCTAGTTGTGTCATCTGTACAGGCATGCTCTCCCGGACGAGTGACATTTTGATGTCATAACTGCCCGAAGTCGCCAGCAGCAGATCATCATTTACCGCATCATATAGAAAGAAAGAATCAATCAGATTGTAAAATCCGATATCGGTCATGAATTTGTTCATGATCCGCTGTTTCGCAATGATATAGTCCCCGCTGCCGTATTTCAGGAAAAAAAGCGAAATAATATCCGGGTCCCGCTCGCCCAGACTGTATAGGTACCGATTGGTCTCCTGCAGCACTCGCTCATTCTGCTCCACACTCTTCGCCAGATGGTTCATGTTGGTTAGGGATACTTTGTCTCTGACGACTCGAATTGCATAGACATTGTTGTAATACAACAGCAGAAACAGCGGCAGCATGATCAGCGTCAAGCCAACCATGAATTTGAAGCGCAGTGAACGGATAAAGTTCATGGGTTCCAGCCCTCTTATTCTCAATGTTTTAAATGTCCCTCTACTCTGTAAACGTTATCAAAAACAAACAACTTACGATTCTGTTTCTACTCCGACCTACCGTTAAATTTCCATATTTCTTCCTTAACGACGGCATGTTCATTGTAATCATGCTTATTACGTGCTGTATATATGATGAAGTGACTTTTCTCTGTCAGCTCTGGTGACCTAATCACGTCGTTCATTCGATATGTACCGTCTAACCAATTCTCCATTTGCAAAAAAATTCCTGCTGGTTGTCACACGCACACATTTTTACACAAAAAATAAAGCCTTTCTGCCCTCCTCTTCTCCATGAACGCCCGGTCTTGACATGCATACGATATATCACGCCTTAGGACTAAGGTGGAAGGAGGTATGCGGTGTGAATATTCAATTGGTACCGTTACATTATGTATATCTGGCTTTTATCGTGCTCATTGTGGCTGTCATGATACGGCGCCGGGATACGATGATTATCTGTGTTGCCGGGATTATGACGATTGGATTACTGGCAACAGAGACGTTAAGCGGTGCGGTGTCAGGAATCTTTAATAGTTTTGTATATGCAGCCAAAGAGCTGCTCAGCACGATCTTTATCATCTCGATCATTGTCGCCATGAGCCGGGTACTGATTCGCACAGGTATTAATGAAGTCATGGTTGCTCCACTAACCCGGTTTATTCGTTCTCCGCAGGTGGCCTATTGGGGAATTGGGCTCATCATGATGACGGTCTCCCTGTTTTTTTGGCCTTCGCCCGCGGTAGCATTGGTCGGGGCAGTTTTGCTTCCCGTCGCCGTTCGTGTAGGACTTCCACCCATTGGAGCTGCTATCGCAATGAATCTGTTCGGACATGGGATCGCCCTCTCGGGAGACTATATCATTCAAGGCGCTCCCAAACTGACAGCAGATGCAGCTGGCCTTCCGGTTACTTCCGTCATGACCGCAAGCATACCGCTCGTCCTCGTGATGGGTGCAGTATCCACACTGACGGCCTTTTGGATGTTACGAAATGAGATGAAAAGTGGCGTCGGCACTCAGATGCGTTCTCCTATCCCAGGTGAACCTCTAATTGGGGCTTCTTCTCCTTCCGAAACCTTACCTGGGTCAGGGGTTGTACCTGTACAACAACGTCAAGCGATACCGATACGACTACAAAAGGCATTCGCCATACTTATTCCATTGTTATTCGCAGTGGATGTGATTCTGATGTTTGTTCTTAAGCTTCAGGGCGGGGACGCTACAGCCTTAATCGGAGGCACCGCCGTACTTATCCTTATCACGGTTACTCTCGCAGCACATCGGCATGAAGGCCCTGAAGAGACAACGAATTATTTAATTGAAGGCTTTCAGTTCGGCTTCAAGGTATTCGGTCCCGTTATCCCGATCGCAGCTTTCTTTTATCTGGGAGATGCAGCCATCACTGAATTGTTTAGTAACCCTCTACCCGATGGATCACACGGGATAGTCAATGATCTTGGTGTTGCTCTTGCGGGGCTGGTTCCCTTGAATGATACGGTAGGTGCGATCACAATGACCTTGATTGGAGCCGTTACAGGAATGGATGGTTCGGGGTTTTCAGGGATATCCCTGGTGGGGTCCATCGCTTCGATGTTTGCCGGCACAGCAGATTCAGCCCCCGTATTAACAGCACTCGGTCAGGTTGCAGCCATCTGGGTTGGCGGTGGTACCTTAATCCCTTGGGCTTTAATTCCAGCTGCTGCCATCTGCGGAGTCAGTCCATTTGAACTGGCGCGTCGCAACCTGAAGCCGGTACTGCTTGGTTTAACGGTCACGACGATCGTCGCCATCTTCTTACTATAATTAGTGCAATCTTTTTACGTATTTTGAAAAGAAGTACGCTGCCTGGCCCAGAGCCATAGCTCGTGCCTGCTCCAATGGGCTAGATGCAGCAGCTCCACATAAGGGTCACCCTGTAACCCCAGCACTGCGGCAAAGGCTGGCTCTGTCTTCAACCCAGCCCATTTCAGTCTGCGTATTTCGGCGTGACCTTCGGCACCCCAGAGCTGCAGCAGCTCCCATTCGACTAACATATGAAGGTAGGCATTTTGTTTATTGATCGGCAACGACTGGGCGTAAATCTCCAATGGCCAGCCCTCAATCTGAAAAGTACAAGTCATGTAGGCACTAGGGATATCCATACCTAGCCCCGTTCCGTGTTTACACGAAAAATGCTCCATTCCGCTAAAATGCTGAGTCACTACCCTCTCGAACGAGTTCAGATCGGGAACTTCACACAATATATCAAGATCACTGCCAGGAATGTCTATATCAATGGGTACGGTTCCTGCCGGATAAGGATTATATGCCTCCAAAATGGAGAACAAACCACTCTGAAGAAGCACCCGGTGAGCATCCCGCTGCCGTTCATTCCCGGATGCCAGATGTGCCAAAACCTCAGCAGTTGTCTTCATGAATTCTGAGGCAGCCGAATCATTCCGCCGCTCCTGTAATCACCTGTTTTACACGACCAACTTGCCCACTTGTCAGACGAACCTTGATGCCATGGGGATGCGTGGGTGATTTGGTCAGCAAATCCTTGACGATTCCCCTTGTCAGTTTACCTGTAGGCTGATCTTGCTTCAGTACGATATCCACTTCCAGACCAGGTTTAATGTTCACTCGTTGTTGTCCGTTCATTATTCAATCCTCTCCTTCCTCTTTTGCAACGTCAATCCATTCAGCTATGTTAGAGCAAAGCTTCATCTATTGTAAATCTTTTGGATTTAAAACAAAAGCCATGCCCGCTGCATGGAAACGTGCAGCAGCCTTATTTCGGATCTGAATTGGGAGGGGAGGATTTGCTCTTCATGTCCCGCAGAGCGGACCGGTAGACCTCATCCGCACTCTTTTCAACTTCATTAGAGGTGGACTCGACTGGTTCCTCTTGGGGTTCAGGTGGTTTGCGAAACTGAAGCAGAGCCTGACGGTACTCACTATCATTTCCTTTTGTTTGAGTCTCCTGCTGCCTGGCTTGGTGGCTCACTTCCATCTTGTTTTCCCGCAATTCCGTTTCCGTCTCTGTTAGTCCATCCGGGTTCGTATAAACCACCGGGTCTGAAGAATCGAGCAATTGTTCCTCTACCTGATCGTCCCCCTGCAGAAGGACAGGCTCTCGTTCTGTCTCCGCGGATTGGGCAGCCCTGGCTTCTGCAGCTCTGCGTGTCGATCTTGAGTTAAAGATCATGAGAAAAATAACCCCAAGTAAAACAATTACGGCCAATATAATCAACATCTGAGCATCCTCCTTGTCATCGCCTGTGGCAACTTATCAATATATTGGTTCCCCAATCTGCGAATTATATTTCATGTTGTTTCGTATAGAGCAGCAGAGTACCGGGAATGCTCCAAACAGGATTGTCAGCAGAAGAACATATTAGGAGGAATGATCCACATGAACTCTCGTGCCATATTGATCAATATCATTGTCATTCTGGTGATTTTGGGGGCAGGTGCCGCAGGCATATACTACTACAACCAATCCACCAGCTATGTGAAAACGGATAATGCGTTAGTCTCGGGTCAACCCATCTCTATTGCTTCCACCGTAAGCGGTGAACTCCAAACGTGGAAAGGCAAAGTAGGTACCTCGTACAATCAAGGGGATACGATCGGGACTGTCTCTGCAGGCGGTAAATCAACTCCCATTACCATGCCTGTTGCCGGCACCGTTGTCCAGGCGACCGCAGTGGAGAACTCATTGGTTTCTGCAGGTAATCCACTGGCTAGAGCCTATGATTTTAATAACTTGTATGTGACCGCTAATGTGGAAGAAACCGTCATCGACAAAATCAAAAGCGGACAAATCGTTGACGTATACATCGATGCATTTCCAGATACCACACTAACAGGCAAAGTAGATCAGATTGGGCTTGCTACGGCTTCCTCTTTTTCCCTGCTGCCGTCGTCCAATACCAATGCCAATTACACCAAAGTTACGCAGGTTATCCCGATTACTATTACGATTGAGGGTTACAAAGGTCTGGGTGTTGTCCCAGGCATGAGCGCCACTGTGCGCGTTCATATATAAAGGGCTGCCGATGGATAATCAATTGCCGCTCGGAAGAACCATTGCCGTCCTGCTGCTCGGCGCCTTTATCGCCATTCTGAATCAGACTCTGCTTAATGTGGCGATCCCCCATCTGATGAATGATTTCAACGTCTCGGCAACAACCGTGCAATGGCTATCGACTGCCTATTTGCTCGTGAATGGGGTTCTCATCCCCATAACAGCCTATCTGATTGAGTCATTCGGGACCCGTAAACTGTTCACCACAGCGATGCTGCTGTTCACCGTTGGCTCTGCTATCTGCGCAATCAGTCCGGGATTTACAGTCATGCTGATTGGGCGTATCGTACAGGCCAGTGGTGCCGGCATTATCATGCCGCTGGTCATGAACGTCTTTTTAACCGTATTTCCACCCGAAAAACGGGGAACAGCGATGGGAACCATGGGGATCGCCATGATGTTTGCTCCAGCTATTGGTCCTACCTTGTCAGGCTGGATCGTGGAGCACTACACCTGGCGCATTCTGTTCTACATGGTTATCCCGCTGGCTTTGCTCGATATCCTGTTTGCTTTTCTCTGGCTGCGAAATGTGTCCAAGCTCAGTTCTCCCAAATTCGATGCATATGGTGCGCTCTTTTCTACGATCGGATTCGGATTTCTGCTGTATGGCTTCAGCTCTGCCGGTGACAAGGGATGGAGCAGTGCCGTTGTGCTGTTAACCTTGATCATCGGTATTCTGTTCATCACGTTCTTTGTTCTCAGGGAAACAGCAATGAAACATCCCCTGCTGGAATTTCGTGTGTTTAAATACGATATTTTCACCATCTCCACACTGGTCAGTGCCACCATCAACATGGCACTTTTCGGGGGGATGCTTCTGTTACCCATCTATCTACAAAATATAAGAGGATTCTCCCCTCTGCAATCGGGTCTCTTGCTGCTGCCAGGTGCACTGCTCATGGGGGTGATGTCACCCATATCAGGAGCGCTATTCGACCGGATCGGCTCCCGCCCACTAGCCATTGTAGGCCTGCTGATCACGGCATTCTCTACCTATGAATTCAGCAAATTGACCGGGGAAACACCTTATGGCCACATTATGATGCTGTATACTCTTCGGAGCTTCGGCATGTCCATGCTGATGATGTCCGTGCAGACCGAGGGCCTAAACCAGTTACCTCCTCATCTGACCAGTCACGGTACAGCCATGTCCAACACAATAAGGCAGGTAGCAGGCTCGATTGGAACAGCTCTGCTAATTACCGTTATGGCTACACGTTCAGGCATTCATTTGGCTGACTACAGCAATACGGTCACGACAACCAATGTGCCCCTGACTGAACAAGTCGGGCTCCTGGGGTCGCAGATGGCTGCCATAGCAGGCGTGCCAGCTGAACAGGGTTCTACACTGGCGTTACAGCAGCTGTACGGTATCGCAGTTCAAACCTCGACGATTGAAGGCATTAACGATGCCTTTATTGTTGCCACCTGGATTTCCATTATTGGTTTACTCCTGTCGCTGTTTCTGCGGCGGGCAAGAGCCCGCCCTCGTGCGGTGAAGACAGAACAATAATCTTATTCCGAAACTTAACAAAAGCCGCCGGTCTCTCCTAAGAGAAACCGGCGGCTTTTAAAATTGTATTAGGAGCGCTATTTAAAGGAAACGCCATCCTTCGCTGCTTCTTTTGCCTTCACTGCAAGCAGTTCTGAGACGGTGACGAAGCGGTATCCCTCTTGCTGAAGCTTGGGAAGAATTGTTTTGAGCGCAGCAACGGTCTGATTCCTTCCTTCCACCTTGTCGTGGAACAGCACGATATCCCCATTGCGCGCGTTTTTCAATACCTTGTTCGTAATGGCTGCTACCCCAGGGGAAGCCCAGTCCCGTGTGTCCTGATGCCAGGACCATAATACAATGGTATAACCTTTTTGTTTGGCAACATCAATGACCATGTCATTGTAAAATCCCCCTGGTGGACGGAACAGCAGCGGACGTGGGACACCAGCATCCATAATGGATTGCTCGGCAGCCACCATATCCTGCGTAAACTTGTCCTTAGCAGTGGATTTAACCGCATAAGTGTGTGCATAAGTATGATTGGCCACTTCATGTCCTTCATGCTGTTCCTGCATGACCAGCTCAGGATACTTTTCCGCCCATTTACCCAGTACGAAAAAAGTGCCTTTCGCTTGGTACTGCTTAAGCAGAGCCAGAATCTGCGGGGTCTGTACCGGGTCAGGACCATCATCGAAGGTCAACGCAATGAGCTTGTCATGGGTAGGGACCTCCCAGACAATCTCTCCTCGTTCCTCGTAATATTGACGATTCTTCTGCACCGGCTTCGCATAGGCAGAACTGGTGCCTAGCATGAGAATCAGGGTGAACAATCCGATCGTTCGGGCTGCCTTCAGGTTCATGTTTAAGTCCTCTCTTTATCGTCAAACGTAAACTCCCTGTTAGCATTTCCCGAAATGCCGGAACTATTTAACGGAAAATCTGGTCAATCACTGCGATCTCCTCGGCAGACAACGTTACATCCAAGGTTTTCAGATTGTTGATGACCTGCTCCGGTTTCTTCGCCCCTGGAATGAGTGCATCAATCGAAGGCTGAGTCAGGTACCAGGCCAGCACAAGATGTGCAACCTCGGCATTTTTGGATTCAGCAATGCTGCGGAGCTGTTCCACTTTGTCCAGATTGCGGATAAAGTTTTCACCCGTGAACAGCGGATTTTTGGCCCGTCCATCCTGGAATGTCGTATCCCGATTATATTTACCACCCAGCAGTCCGGCTGCCAGCGGAAAGTATGGAACAAAAGAAATTTCATGCTCTGCCGTGTACGGAAGCAGTTCTTTCTCAGCCTCTCGTTTGAACAGATTGTATTCGGATTGCAGCACATCCACATAACCATCCCGGTTCGCTTCTCGCAGCTGTTCGACGGAGAAGTTGGATACACCGATCGCGCGGATTTTGCCATCGTCTTTCAGTTGTTTTAATGCACCTACAGCTTCATCCTTCGGTGTCTGCTCGTCGGGAAAATGGATATAAAACAAGTCGATGTAATCCGTCTGAAGACGTTTCAAGGCTTCATCCACAGAATCTTTCAGAAAAGCAGGAGAGTTATCAATCACCACGCTGCCATCCACAAATTTGTGAGCTGCCTTGGTGGCGATAATGGTTTGTTGACGCTGCCCCGTTTCCTTAAGTACCTCTCCAATTAAACGCTCTGAATGTTCAGGTCCATAGATGAAAGCCGTATCCACAAAGTTAATGCCTTGTTTCAGCGCTGTACGAACCACTTCCTTGCCTGTTTCATCGTTCAGCATATCCGGGTAGATATTATGTCCCCCTACTGCGTTTGCCCCGAGTCCAACGGGGTTAACGAGCAAATCGGTTTTCCCCAAGCGAGTCTGCTTTTGTGCCATAATTCATCCATCTCCTTTTCCTGAGCGTTGGCTTCATGGTTATCGTAGCAGTTCTTCCTGCGATGAACCCATTATATCAGAGTCGTATTCGCATTTAAAATATCGGATTTATCGGGTTAGCTATTTTTCAGTACGGTCGCTTCAACATCATTGATAAATCGGCGGAGCTTCGCAGCCACGTCTCGATTGATCTCACCATTCTCATATAGCTGTTGAACCGTGTTACGCTGCTCTTGAATGGCTACCATTTGCAGCTCAAGCTTCTCCTGATTGAATGGATCTTCGGTTCTCCCCTGATTCCAGCTTCTGAGTCTGGCGATTACCCGCTCATACTTGGCAATCACGAACAGAGCCACAGGCCGATTGCCGTCGTTCATATGTGCCCGTATGGCTTTGATAGCCGCTTCCGAAGTACGAAGCTTAACCTGACGAAATTGATCTGCATTTTCTAACATGAACGGCTGCTCGGGCTTCTCCGAGCGATTCGTAAACAGATGACCGAGCACGCGTCCGATCTCACTAATGGAGAACATCATCTGCGTATTGGTGCGGTTAGCCAGCATCATTTCCTTACGGTCCAGCCAGCTGTTACATTTAAACGCCGCTTCGGATGCAATGACGTTCTCATCCATCATACTTTCAATTTCCTTGCGCTCCGCACGCGTGCCAATCAGGTTAATGGCCGTTTCCTGCTTCATGATGTCCTTGCGTTTGCCGGCCGTCATCTGTCCTGCAGCCTGCCTGATGTATTTCGATAAATCAGAGACTACAGCAAGTGCAGCGGCTTTGTTCTCGTCGGTCATCTCGGACTTGACTGCCCGAATGGCCGCATTAAGCATGATGTCCTGTGCCTTTCGTTCTGTCGTTTGCTGAGAGCCATCAGCAGCCTTTTCATCATTCTTGGCGAGTACGGGCAGAAACACGCTTGCTGCGATTAACGTAAACAGAATAACTCCGGCTGCCAGGAATATGATCAAATCCCGTTCCGGGAAAGGCGATCCGTCCTGAAGCACATACGGGATGGAGAATGCACCCGCGAGGGTTACCGCGCCTCTCACACCCGACAGGGAGATGATGGTCATCTCTTTTAACCTTGGTTTTCCAATCGGGGACTTCTTGCGGAACCATTCATTCCCTTGCCAGAACAAATAGATCCAGACAAAACGAAGCAGTAACAATAACACGGATATTAATCCGACATACCCCAGCACTTGAAAATTGTTAAAGGTTACATTCTTGAAGATTGTATTCAGCACATCCGGAATCTGGACACCCAGAATGACAAACACCAAGCCATTCAAAATAAATAGAATAACGGACCATGTGCTTGCAGAGACCACCTGCATCTTCAACTGAACCGATTCCGTTCGGTCACGTTCAATGGCATGGATAATCCCTCCCGCCACAACGGCCAAAATGCCTGAGACGCCAATTTCTTCACTCACCAGATAAATAACGAATGGCGTAAGGATCTGCAGCAGCATATGCACGGTAACGTCCTCCATACCCAAACGCCTGATCCATACACCGAGCCGAATGAGCAGAAAGGATAATAGCGCACCTACCAGCAGACCACCAATGGCAATGATAAGAAAGCTGAATGAGGCCTCCGCCAATGAGAAAACGCCTGTAACGGTTGCTGCTATGGCAAATTTAAATGCAACCAGGCCGGATGCATCATTCATCAAAGCTTCGCCTTCGAGTAGTCTATGTATGCTTTTGGGCAGATGTACACGCCCTGCCATGGCGCCAACGGCGACCGCATCAGTCGGGGACAGAATGGCCGCAAGAGCAAAAGCGGCAGGCAGCGGAATAGTGGGAATCAGCCAGTGAATGGCATAGCCAGCCACAACGACGGTAACAAAAACCAAACCGAGTGCCAGCAGCAGAATGGGAGCCCTTAAATTCCACAGTTCATGCCTTGGTGTTCGTTTGCCATCGTTGTATAACAATGGCGCGATAAAGAGCACAAAAAACAGTTCCGGATTCAATGGCAGATGTACCCCTGCAGGAAGAAGCGCAATGGCTACCCCGAGGACAATCTGAATGAGCGGAACCGGGATGAAAGGTACAAACCGGTTCAGGATGTTTGATAAACCGATGAGTACCAGCAATACAAGTACCGCAATAAACAATTCCATGATGGTAATCCCTTTCTCTAAATGAAGTAATAAATCCAATTGGAGTAGTCTTATTTTAACATATATCCGTTTTTGTTATAAAAATGTTGTCATATCCATTACCCCGATAGTGAAGACAAGTAGCTCAGAGTAATAATTCAGTTTGGATTTGTTTATAAGATGTTACAATATGCTCAGGACAATACCCGTTTGGAAAGGAACTTAATATCTATGGCATTTGGAATTAATCGGCAGGAGCTGTCAGAATGGAAAGACCGTGTATCACGCGGCGAGCTTGCTTATCTCACTCATTTTTGGATAGACCCACGTTTCCCGGGCATTACAAGCGTAACCAAGGTAGGCTGCTCGAATCTGGAATGCCTTGAACAATGGTGTCTGGAACATGGTCTTGATCCGCGCTATATTCATCGACGTCAGCCTTTTCCGCATTTTGACCTGCTTGGACAGAAGCAAAAAGAAATTCTGATGGAGATTGGCCTACTGGACCATATTGAACGATTCCATCTGTAATAGTCAGCTTAAAACATGAAAAAACGTCAGCCTTCAACATTCGTCCCAACCCGGGGCGAACCTTGAAGACTGACGCTTCAGTGCCATTTTAACGATGAGTTTGCTCCAAAACCTTCATTTTTTCGAGCAGCTTCAGTTCGATTTTCTTAAGCATGCCTATCATCTGCTGCTGTTCTTCTTCCGTAAGCGCTTGTAACAGTTCCCATGTCATACGTCCACGGTTTGCAGTCAGGGATTTGGCCAGCTGCTCTCCATCTTCCGTCAGGGATAACCACACGATTCTTCGATCCTCTTCACTGCGTACCCGCTGAATCAACCCTTCACTCTCCAGCTGATTCAATACAATGGTCGTAGCGCCGGATGATAAGCTGAGCTGCCTTGCCACATCGACAGCCATACAGCGCTGTTCCCTTAAAAGCATGCCCAATATATGACTCTTAGTCGGATTCAGTTTGCAGTTTGTTTCTGTTTTCTGCTGCTGGTCCAATACCTTATTTTTATATCTGAAGAAGGCCTCCAACAATTGATCAATGTTTGCCAATTGAGAGTTTTGCTCCGTATCCAGGCTCATAAACGTTCCTCCTGCCTTTCATCATAACCTTCCTAACATTGTAACATATTTGTACTTTTTTGTTTGTGAAAAATCCGATTGTTCCATGAATCCTTTGTAGTTTGTAAAGTTCATGCTTATTTTTGCGATACATGTGACAAGCTACCTCATAGCATGATAAATGATGCATTTTGAGGAGGTCATGAAGCTTGAATATTTATATTGTTTTCGATAGCGAGGGCGGTCATACACAGGCGCTGGCTGAGGCGATTGCAGCCGGTGCTGCCAGTGTGCACGGGGCCACTGTTCATCTGCACTCCACCGAGGAAGCAGATGTATACAAACTGGTGGAAATGGATGCCATTATCTGGGGATGTCCAGGTCATTTCGGTTCCATCAGCTCCGGTCTGAAAAAATGGATCGACAAGCTGGGTTACCTATGGGCTCAAGGGAAACTCGTGGATAAAGTAGGTGCTGTATTCTGTACGATTGCCACAGAACACGGAGGGCTTGAATCAGCATTACTTCATCTGCTGACCCCCATGCTGCATCAGGGAATGATTATAGCCGGGCTGCCAGGAAACTTTGCTGACAACGCCTTATATGGTTCTTATTATGGCGTTGGAGTTACCTGCCCAGTGGATAGTGATGTTCTGTTGAGCGATCAAGGAATTGCTCTTGGCAAAGCCCTTGGAGAACGTGTCGCCCGAATCACCAATCGTCTGATCACCTAGACCGTGTTTCATTCGGGCGGATGTATTTTTCCTTCTATTTCTCAAGCCTGCCCTCCCTTCAAGAAGCGAGAAAACAGCGCAGGCTTGAGTCAACTTCGAAGCAAAGTCACAACTGCCTATTGCAAAATTGAAGCGTGTTTGTTTATAATAACTAGTATCTTAAAGTTACTTTTAGTTACTTAATAATTTTTATAAATTTGTTATCAGAAAGTAATATAATAACATAGCAAGGGAATTTTATATATGAATGACAATAATCCATTACAAGTAGATGTCTGTATTGTTGGAGCCGGACCAGGCGGGGCCCTCCTGTCTTACTTGTTGAACCGCCAAGGAATATCGACAGCACTAATTGAGCGTCAGCCTCATCTGCACAAATCATTTCGCGGTGAACTGCTTAACCAGGACGGTGAAGCTGTACTGAGCAAGCATGGACTCTATTCAGGTGTAGCACAGCTTGGAGCCATGGCCTTGGAGCAGATTCAATACTGGGAGAACGGACAGATTATCCACACGGTGTACCCTGGTGAGGGAGAATCGCATGTGGGCATCCACGTACCACAGGATCACCTGCTGGATTATATTGTTTCACAATCACAGGCGCTACCGCACAATCACGAGAAGGTATTATTTAATACGGTGATGACCGGACTGCTTAGAGATAAGACAGGAAACACAGTAGGCATCAATGTTCGGCAAAATGGTGTTCCTGCTTCTATAGAAGCAGCCATTATTGTCGGAGCGGACGGGAGATATTCTGCTGTACGAAAATACGCTGGCCTCACCCCGGATATACGCAAGCATGGGTACGATCTGTTATGGGCCCGAATTCCCGCGCCTGCAGGCTGGGAACCAGCCGTTCGTATGGCGAGCATGAACGGTCAGCAGCTGGCGCTGTTCTCCCAATACGGCGGGTATGTACAGATTGGCTGGAATATCCCGCAGGGTTCCTTCTCCAAGCTGCGTGAGCAGCCCTTTGCCCCTTTTGTGGAGAAACTCGTGCAAGCCTTCCCGTGTCTCGCGGAATCGGTCGCTGCACATATTCAGACCTGGAGCGATTTTGTACTGTTATCCGTAGAGAGCAGTTACAGCGAGTCATGGACTCAAGATAATGTGGTTCTGCTTGGCGATGCGGCTCATACCATGACACCTACAGGAGCCTTTGGGCTTAATGCAGCGCTGGAAGATGCCGATGCACTTGCCGAGATCATCATTCGGATGGCCTCTGATCAATCTCAATCGATAGAACTATTGAAGCAGCTTCAGGTGATTCGGAGCAGCAAAGTGAAACAACAGCTTGCTCGCCAGCTGGAGATGGAATCCTCCTTCCAACAGCGTTACGAATCCCTGCGCTAGCAACCGTTCATATAATCAATAGCATTTAATTCAAATCAAACATGCCGGGTGGCTTCTGTTCAGAGCCCATCGGCATGTTTTGCTTCATTTTGCAGTTATATTTCGCGACCGTTCATTGCACTTACACGAAGCTCATTCAGGGGCAGCGACTCCATCTCTGGATGGCGCAAATACACCGTTCGGCTCTCTCCTGGAAGCAGGTCGAAATAGTTGTCACTGAACCGCACACGTCCCAGCGGAAGCTCCAGTTTAACCATTCTTGCGATGGCACCGCTGGCTGTAACGGTAACAGACTGCTCCTCCTCATTCACATGCACACTCAGCTGAGACAACGGCAGCGCGATGTCCTTCGGATCACGCAGGAAATATCGGTTAAGCGGCGCAGCAAATCCTTCCGATACAAGTTCAATCATGACTTCTTCGGCACGTCTGCCCTGCAGCACTGCTGCTTCACTTAATACTCCAACCTTGGAAGAGGATTGGGCTTCAACCTCCACCTGCAGTGTATCCGAGTAAACTTTCTCCCCATTTAGCTGATATACATTAATTCGAAGATGGCCCTGTAACCCCTCAAGTTTATCGTTCACGACCCATAGTGCAAGCGGATCGCCTGGTTCATGCTCAAGAGACAGTAGAACCGGATGGAAGAAGGTCTTCCCATAATAAAAGGATGCCTTAGGCAGCAGCTCATAATCAATCATAGACCAGCTCGTTCCCGGCCAGCTGTCGTTCAGCTGCCACACAAGCGCACCACTGTTCCGGTGATTGATCCTCCGGAAATGTTCGATTCCGTACCGCAAGCCTTCCGCTTGAGTCAGCATCGAATAATTCATATATTCTTCAATCGTTTGTGGAATGCCCGTGTAGCCTTCCATCAGAAGAATGCCCTTTTGGTGATTGGTATCCTTGTTGCGATAGGCCATCTCCGGACTTCCCCAGTAGAACTGCCCTTCAGGCATATTTTTCTCCAGCGTATAACGGTTGGCCGAAGCATGCATGCCGAATTCACTGCTGAACAAGGCATAATCCTTTTTAAAATTTTTAAATGTTACGCCCTCAATACTGTAGTCAAGCAGCGGTGGTTCACCGTGTTTTCTTGGATAAACAGAACCATGCCAAACCTGCCAGTTGTGACGGTCACCAACATCCGGATCATTGGCATCATTGCCATCCTTGTCTCCAAACGGTGAAGACGGCCAATACGGACGGGACGGATCCAGACGTTCCAGAGCCTCAGGAATCAGCTCATGATAGATCAGCTCCCCATAGAATGGACTCGTGATGTCTCCGCTGGCAGACTTCATATCATAAAGCCAGTCAATCTCGTTATTGCCGCACCAGAGGGCAAGGGATGCCCGGTTCCGCAGCCTGATCACATTATTTTCAACTTCGCATCTGACATTCTCCATAAAATCTTGATTAAAGTCAGGAAATAATGCATTGGCAAAAGCAAAATCCTGCCACACCAACACCCCTAGCCGATCACACTCATCATAAAAGACATTCTTCTCATAGATGCCGCCTGCCCACACTCGCAGCATATTCATGTTTCCTTCGACGGTCAGCTCAATGAGCTCCCGATATCTCGAGTCGGGAATAGCACCAATTAGATGATCAGCGGGTATCCAGTTGGCCCCCTTGGCATACATTTTGATTCCGTTCAGTATAAAAGCAAATGCGTCTTCTCCCTGTTCATTATGGAGGGCAAGTTCAATGGTTCTTATCCCATAGGGCTCGCGATAACGGTCTACTTCAATTCCATCTGCGTATAAGACTACCTCCAGTGTATACATGTACGGTTCACCCAGATCATGCGTCCACCACAATCGCGGTGAAGGCACAGCCAGTGTTGTATCCGCCTGTCCATCTTGGACAGTCAGCGCAGCAGCTTGAGTCACTTCCTCACAGCCAGCATCCAACAAGCGAACATCACATGTCGTGACCACAGCTTGCTTCAGCTGCTGTCTGCTGCGGAAGGACATCACCGATTTCACTTTTGCCGTAACGTCAATAACCGCCTGTTCTTGGCTGACAGACTTGGTCCGGGCATACACACTATCCAGCTTCGCTATCTTGTGTCTCTTCAACCAGACTTCACCCCAGATGCCGACAGTAACCATGCGCGGTCCCCAGTCCCAGCCGAAATTCATCGCTGCCTTGCGCAGCCATGGCCGTTCCTTCGTATAGGATGACCAGTCGAATGTCTCTTTGTCCCGGTTGTGCAGAGACAGCGGATCGAATCGAACTGCAATGGCGTTCCACCCATGGTGGACCAGTGTCGTAACATCGAAGGTATGGGACATGAGCATATTGGCTGTTTTCCCCACCTCATGTCCGTTCACATAGACGGTTGCAAACGTATCCAAACCTTCGAAGACAAGCTCAAAATGTTCCTGATCCTCTTCCGCCTTCACCAGGTTAAAGTTGGTACGATACCACCATTCCTTTTGCTCAATCCAGCGGCTCTTGGCATCGTTATGCCCGTAGTATGGCGGATCAATTATGCTCCTCGCCACCAAGGCCGAATGAACATCCCCTGGCACTTCGGCCCCGATCCAGAAACGGTCATCCAGTGCAGCAGCTGCAATGTCCATCGTCCGTTTTTCCAAGGCTTCAAAATGCTGGATCTTCCATTGACCTGACAGATCCTGAATTGAATCACTCTTCTTCATCATATGCCTCGCTCCCCAGATCCCTGAATCATTCCACATGATCGAAAACGTTTGCAGAAACAAGTACAACCATTCATGTCTGCTAACTTCCCGAAGGCTTGAATGCATACGCCTCTTCGCGAAATTCACTCGGGGTCTTGCCTGTATGTTTTTTGAACAGCCTGCTAAAGTATTTTACGTCTTCATACCCACTCATGGCAGCCACTTCACTGACTTTTGCAGGAGAGACTGCCAGCATCTCCATCGCCCGCCGAATACGCATATTCGTTACAAAATCCCCAAACGTTGTACCTGTCTCTTTCTTGAAAAGTTCGCTGAGATGTCCAGGGTGCAAATGGATTTGACCAGCCACCTGCTGTAGACTGATTTCTTGTGCCAATCCGGATTCCATGTAGGCAATGGCCTTTTGCACATGTGAAGCCTGCCCTTGGCCCATTTGACTGTAATATGTATGCATCAGACCATATAAATGGTGAAACAGCATATCCTGAAGGTCCGCAGCATCTGCATCAGATTCCGGCACCCATGGATCATATCGTACAGGCTCTTCTCTTCCTATTGCACGCATCGTTCGAACCAGCCAGCGTTGTCCTGCAATGACCGCAGAATGCAAACAGGCATTGAACGATTCTGGTGTTACTTCCGGGTCTAACATGAGTTCTTTTACAAGCTCCCGTGTCCATGTGGTGAGCGCGACAGGGTCATTATCGAGCAATAGGGTCCCCAGCACGGTTTCCTCTTCATGCGTAAGTAATGTTTTACCACCCTTGCGGTGTTTTACATGCTCGATGCTCCAAATTTTATCGTCAAGCAGACTCATATATTGATACGCTTGAGATGCTGTTAAATAGCTTTCGTGAAGGTATACCTCGCCACAAACCGGATGCCCTACAGCTGCACGCAGCGTACATTTCAGAAGCTGCTCCATATGATTAACTACCGTTCCCAGTGTGTTCAGTAATTCCTGCTGCCTGCTCGTTACCTGCATTACCCCAATAATCTGTTCCTTGTGAATATGAGCGGCTGCACCAGGCAGCATATCCTCCAGCATATTTTGCACGGCAAATCTCAGAAGTGCTGCAGAAGAGCGACTCCATCCTTGCGCACGAATAACAAATACAACCTGCTGATAGACCTGACGGCCGTCCAATGTTACACCAGCAGACTCCGCCGCGCCCGGCTTCAAAAATGCTGGACACGAACCTGTAATCACATCACCTTCGATAACCCACCGTTCAAACAATCGCTGTTTATTCTCCTGCAAAAGGCGCCCTTCCTTGGACTTTTCTGTCCAGCGGTCCATAACTCTTTGCTTGGCCTGAAGAACCGTTTTGATGATCTCTTCCGGTTTGCTTGTCTTTAACAGATAATCCGTCACACCCTGCCGAATCGCCTGCTGTGCATAAGAGAAGTCATCGTAGCCTGACAAAATAATGACTTCCATCTCAGGCAGCAATTGCAGTCCTTCATTTGCAAGTTCAAGCCCTGTCTTGCCTGTCATGCGGATATCAGTCATCAGAATGTGCGGACGCTCCTCAGCCAACCGGGACAACGCTTCTTCAGCCGAGGCTGCTGGTGTAAGGAGATCAATCCCCAGCTCGCCCCAGGCAATAACACTGGCAAGTCCGGTGCGAATGATCACTTCATCATCGACAATCAGTAGTCTCATGGCGATTCCTCCAGAAAGGGTATGGAAAATGAAATACGGGTCCCTCCACCGACACGGCTGTCTATTTCAAGTTGAGAAGCTGCCCCATAATGGAGCAGCAATCTCTCATTAACGTTGTGGATCCCGTAGCCACCAGCAGCGGGATTCACTTCCGGCAGTCTTTCCTTCAGCTGTTCCAGCCTCTCCTGCTCCATGCCGACACCATCATCCAGCACCAATACGTTCATCCGTGCTTCATCCTGATCCTGACGAATCATGATGGTTATCGTTCCTGGACCATTCTTGGGCTGAATACCATGTACCATGGCATTCTCAACGAGCGGCTGCAGTAGAAGCTTCAGCATCATCCGCTGCTCCAGTGCAGGATCCACAATATAGTGCACCGAAAATTTATCAGGGAAGCGGATGGACTGCACCCGTACATAATGCTGAATATGGGCAATCTCCTGCCCAACAGGACAGAAATCCTTGCCGTTATTCAGGCTGATGCGCAGGAAATCACTTAAACCTTCGACCATATCCGCAATTCGGCTCTCTTTTGACATCAGGGCAATCCAGTGAATGGACGAAAGGGTATTGTACAGAAAGTGGGGATTGATCTGTGCCTGAAGTGCCCTCAGATCAGCTTCTTTCTTGCGGGCTTCACCTTGTATAACCTCTTCCTTCAGGCTCTCGATATGTGCACCGAGCAGATTGTAGCTCTCTCCCAGTCTTCCGATCTCATCATCACTCTCCGATCGAAACAAGGGCAGCGGCCGATCCGGGTCAATTCGGGACAGATGCCTGGTAAGCACACGGAGCGGCCTTGTCACGCGGCGGACGGTGAACCAGACCAGCCCTGCACAGATTACAGCAGAAGTGACCACGGCTACAGCCGTAAGAATCAGAATATAACCATTCTCCGACTTGTATTGGTCGTAAGGAACAGTTCCAGTCAACGTCCATCCAGTCAGCTGTTCCGGGTAATAGAGCAGCGTTCGTTTGTTTTCTCCACTGCCATACGTAGTCGTCCCGCTCTCACTCTGCCGAATCAGCGTCTGCAATTCAGGTTCGACCTGCTCCAGCGTCAGCCCAAGCCGGGATTTATCCATGGAGGACAGGATCTCTCCGGATTGTCCGACCAGCTCTAGACGCCCTTCACCTCTGCCAAGTCCGAGCGCAGCCCAGTCTTTGGAAATAGCCTTTTCATCCAGGCTGATCGCGAGCCATCCGATAGGTCGATAATCATGAATACTGCGGATGGGACGCACCAACGTGATCACATTTTGTATGCCTGCATAGTTGCGAACCGGGTAGACGCCGGTCCACATTTTTACCGCATCGCCAGCAGGAGCTGGCGGATCGGAAGTACCCGGTTCATACCAGGTAGCCGTTGTCAGAACAGCATCAAACCGATCCGGATATATCGCTATATTCGCAATATATTTTTTAGATGCCGCCAGATTGGTCATCCTGCCGACAATATCCACGCGGTCCAGTTCATGATCTTCATTTCTGCTCAGATACTGTTGAATATCGCGCTCTCCAATCAGGAAAATGGATATATTCTCCGCGTCCTGCAGCATGTAGCGAAGATTGGCTTCCACCTGTTTCAGCGTGTCCATACCGGACAGCTTCGTTTTCTGCTCGGTAATGCGGGAAGAGATCAGAAATGCGAACAGACCCAGCGCAAGCAGCGGCACGATCATGGAGGCAGTTACGACAACCGAGAGCTTCCTCTGCAGCGATGATGTGAGCCAGCTTCCCAATGCTTTTCCTCCTCTGGATGCGCCTTCGTTTACCCCTTAACCGCTCCAGCCGTCATGCCTTTCATAACCTGTTCCTGAAAAACAAGATATAGTATTATGGTCGGAATAACCGACAGTGTCATGGCGGCCAGTGTTAATCCATAATCCGTCTGGTATCCGTCCGCAAAATTTGCAATCGCCAGCGGTAACGTTTTCAATCCTGTCTTGTTAATGAATACAAGTGCAAACGAAAAGTCATTCCAAGCATGCAAAAAACTCAGAATGGTAACCGTGGACAAGGCAGGCACTGACATCGGCAGCATGATCCGGGTAAACAGTCCCCACAGACCTGTTCCATCGATAAACGCCGCCTCTTCAATGTCACGTGGTACACTTGTCAGATATGCCGTCAGTACAAAGATGGCCGTTGGCAGTGCAAAGGCCGTATACGGCAGGATTAATGCCCAATACGTATTTAATAGAGACATCTGCTTCATCAGAATGAACAAAGGCACCAGTGTGCTATGAATGGGAATCAGCATGCCTACAACGAAAAAGGTCATGACCAGCCCTTTCCAGCGAAACTGGAATCGTGCCAGTATGAATGAGGCTAGAGCTGCAATAAATAAAGTCAAAATCAATGATCCCAATGATACCACGAGTGAGTTGCCAAATGCCGTACCCAATCTGGAGCTTTCCCATGCATTGGTGAAATTAGCTACATTCCATTGGGCCGGCAAACCAAATGGCCTGCTGTAGAAATCTTCATTCGTTTTGAACGCACTAATCACAAGCCAGTAAAACGGATACAATGTTAAAATACCATACACCGTCAGCAGCGTCCAAACAATTCCGCTGCGCAGCCGGCGAACCGGATGGCCTGAAGCTCTTCCTGGTGATGGCATCGTTACAGGTGTCGTACTCATTACAGTTCCCCCTCTCTTCTAATTCTCTTTTCTTTTGCGACTGGTCACCCACTGGCTTGTTCCGATAAGCAGCAAGGAGATCAATACGATGGTTGTCGAGATTGCACTACCGAAACCGTAACGGTAGGTTGTAAAGGTCGAATTATACATATACGTAGCGAGCAGCTCGGTTGCATGAGCCGGACCACCTTTGGTCATGATGTACACCAGATCAAACGATTTCAGACTGCCCGAAATACACAGAATGATCGCAACCTGCACGGTTCCCCAGATCATGGGCAGTGAGATCGATACCAGCTTACGGATGCCCGAAGCGCCGTCAATTTTGGCAGCATCATGAATTTCACCAGGAATGTTTTGCAGTGCAGAGATGAAAATAATAAGGTACAAACCAACGAAGCTCCACAGTAGTGGCGGTACGAGAGAGAAGATGGCAATTTTGTCGTCAGAAAGCCATTGCAGTTTCCAACTCTCCAGGCTGAGCGCATCCAGCAGGAAGTTCAGGATCCCGATCTGCGGATGATAGATATACTGCCAGATCATGCCGATAACGACGGTAGACAAGACCATGGGCAGGAAGACAGCAGAGCGCAGGAAACGCTGCAGCGGATTGCTTTTGTGTAAAATGACCGCGAGCATCAGCGCTAACGGAATCTGACCGAACACGGAGGCCAGTACAAAAATGACGTTATTTTTTAGTGCCCGCCAGAATACCGGGTCATGCCAGATCTCCACATAGTTATTCAGACCGATATATTTGGACTCCCCGATGCCGGACCAGTTGAAGAAGCCGTAATAGGCTGACCATACAACCGGAACAAATACAAACAATGCATATATGATGACTGCCGGAGCAAGCCCCAGCATGATAAAACGACGACTGCGCAGTGCATTCATTCCTTCACTTCCCTTCTTTAATGCCTTACATATCCCCTTCACACATTGAAGCCTGCAAATGAAACGTAAAACCCCTCCCCTGCCGGGAAGGGGCTATACTGCTCAGTTAATCCCAGGAAGTACGAATCACCGAGTGTTTTCAATCTACAACCTATTCCTCATCCATTCTGTTAGTTGCCAGCGGCATTGGCCTGTGCAGCCTGAATTTTGGCGGCGATATCTTCCGCTTTGCCTCCCATCAGCAGTTCCTGCAATCCATTATTAATAACTTCAACCGTTGCAGACCCCAGCTTGGAATCGTAAACCGGATTAATCTTCACTTCCTGCATCAAGTCGTACAATTCGATGAACAAAGGATGTGCCTTGGATTTATCCAGCTCAATGTTGTAGCTAACGAGTGTACTGCTGTCCAGCGTAGCTTTTTGTCCGTCAGGTCCTGCCAGGGCATAGAACAGCTCCATGGCTGCCTCTTTTTGGGCACCGCTCAGCTTTTTGCTTACACCCAGACCGGTACCTACCACGCCTGATGTCGTTCTTGGCTCTCCTTCACCACCATCTACCGGGGGAAGAATAGTAATATGCGTGTTGTCCAATACCTCCGCAGGTGCGTTGTTCACCAGGTTCGCCAGGGCCCATCCACCATTCATGACCATGGCTGCTTTCCCCTGAAAATACAGCTGCATCATCTGGGTTTCGTCAATGCTGTTGAACCCATCCTGAAATGCTTTGCTGTTACCAAGCTCCTGCATTTTGTTTAACGCCTCGATAAACTGCGGATCCGTAAAACTGGCACCATCCTGGGCTGCTGCTTTCAGAAACCAATCTGTACCCGTAATCCGGTCTGCCAATGTACTGAAGATCGTCGATTGTGCAACCCAGTTTGCCTTGTTCCCCAGGGCCATTGGAATAACCTTGTTCTCATTAAACGTTGCAATGGCCTGTTCCAATTCAGCCCACGTTTCTGGAACTTTGACGTTATACTGTTTAAACAGTGCCTCGTTGTAATAAATGAAGGAACTTGGCGCCAGATTCATCGGCACGGAGTAGATGTTTCCGTCAACCGTATATCCATCCAGTGCGTTCGGGATAAAGTTGTCCTTCCACTCCGGCTTCGCATCCAGCTCTGAGTTAATGGGCTGAAGCAGGTCGCCTTTTACAAACTCTTTCGTCATGGCATCCGGCCACATAACAAACAAATCTGGCATTTCGTTTGCAGCTGCTACAGTACGGAGCCTTGTTTTAAGGCCGTCTGTCGGCAAGCCCTCATCCACCACTTCAATATCTGGATGTGCTGCCCGGAAATCTTCAATAATTTTTCGCATGGCTACTGCCTTTGCATCCTGTCCGGTCCAGTTATGCCACAGCGTAACCGTGACTTTATCGCTGCTGCCCGTTCCCTCCGAACCATCACCGCCACTGCAGGCAGCGAGTACCATCGAAAACAAGGCAATTGCCACAAAACCCGAAAGCCATCTTCTTAACATCTCTATACTCCCCCTTGGCTGTTTGAATACCCTCATTGTAAATGGTAACGCTATCATAACGTAAGGTGACGATCTACGGATGGTGGGGTGAAAAATATCGGATTCCTCAATAGCTTGTTACTTGTAATTAGAACAAAAAGAGCTCTCAACCTGAGAGCTCTTTAAGCAAACAATCTATTTCATATGAAAAAGAATAAGTTCAATTTATTTCATGCTGCTTTTGATAAGTGCCGCAAAAGCTTCCGAGCCTTCCTTCGTCAAATGTACGCCATCTTTTTCAAAGTACTCATCGTGCCCTTCGCTTGCACTGTTCCAATCAATGAGGGAAACATTACTGTAGGATGAGGCTGCTTCGTTCAGTGCTCTGTTAACCGTTCGCTCCCAAGGACGAGGGACCCGGACAGTAACCAGATATACATGATTCTCATCCTTGAGGTAATCCAGCACGGAATCCAGGCTTTTGGAATTGAATGAACCGTTGGTTCCCAGTTCCAGGACAACCTGATTGCCAAGTTGGTCATTTCGTTTGAGCCCATCCAGGACATCGGCTGCCTCCCACATCTGACGGCCAACATGACCGTCCACGTGTACCCCGGACATATGTTGTTCCAAATAAGGCTTGGCATCCAAGATGACCGAATCCCCTATCACGGTATAGTGGATCTTGCCGTCTTCAGCAGGAGGAGCTTTGTCTTCACCCTCTTGCGAAGCATCTCCCGGCTGATCCGGGTTCCCCGCAGTATCATTCCCGTTATCATCTGCATGATCCTGATTTCCAGCAGCACCTCCAGCAGTCTGGTTGGGCTCATCAGCAGCCGTTCCATCTCCTTCATCGGATGCCGGTTCTTCCGTTTTGGAAGGCGTATCTGGCTTCGACGTCTGCTCTGCTGGCTTGTCTTGCTGATTTCCACCATCATCTGCAGGCTTGTCATTCTTCTGCGGTGCCGGCTTCTGGCCGGAACCTGCAGTATCAACAGGAGCCGGAAGAACATCCTGTCCTATCTCTTCATGCACTGCATGTTCTCCATTCAATGTGGTAGACATCGATACAGAATGTGAGTCGGAGTTCGCCGCAGAGGAAATCATCATCTGTGACACGGTGAAGCACATAAACAGAACTGACATCACCACTCCGCCCCGCTTCAACCATATCTGATGGGTACTAATACCGTTTCGCCCTCTACCCCATAGCCGGGACCAGGTATCACGGAATCCGTTATAGCGGATTGGATTTTCGATAAACTTCAATGATAGTGAAGCCAGCACTACCGTTGCTGCCACCTGCAGAATCATTCGAACCGGATGTAAACCTCCCGTATCGACCACAGGACTTGTCAGGATAATTACTGGATAATGCCAGAGATAGAGCCCATAGGAACGCTCCCCAATCCACCGCAGCGGTTTTGCACCAATCAAACGTCCCAGCATCGAAGAGGGATGCGCCAACACAGCGACCAGCAGCGTAGTAGCTATGGCTTGAAGTACCATCCCCCCTTGGTAGAGCGACGGTTCATATTCACTGCTGTTCAGCATCATGTAGACCAGCAGGGCCAGCGCTGCCAAGCCCGATACATCAAGCACGGCTCGATTAAGGTTCGCAAGGGAGGAGGACAGTTTGCGGCTTGGCCACACAACAGCCAGTGCAGCCCCGGCCAGCAAGGCAAAAGCACGCGTGTCCGTACCATAGTATACACGGCTTGGGTCCAGATTCGGATTATATAGAATAGCCATTGCACCAGCAGATAACTCAGCGGCTACAACAATGAAAACAACGAGCCATCCCTTTCTTTTGAACAGCTTAATCGAAAGGATAAGGAGCAGCGGCCACACCAGGTAAAACTGCTCTTCCACGGCAAGCGACCAGAAATGTCCGAACGGTGATGGAGGACCGAAACTCTCGAAATAGGATACATGGTGGAAGATATACCACCAATTGCTTATGTATAATACACCCGATATAACGTCCCCACGCAGGGCAGCAAGCCGGGAAGGATCTGTGAAGAGAAGCCAAATCATTACCACTGCTGTCATGGTAAGCATGCCAGGAACGAGACGTCTGATTCGTCTCACCCAAAAATCACCGAGTGATATGCGTCCATGTTCCTGCCATTGGGACACAAGAATATCTGTAATCAGATAACCTGATAAGACAAAGAAAATACCTACACCGAGCAAACCGCCGGGAATAAAACTCAGATTAAGATGATATCCAATCACAGCAAGCACGGCAATGGCCCGCAGGCCATCCAGTCCGTTCATATGGCGCCTGTTGTTTAGCGTTTGTGACATTCGCGCCCCTCCTTGTTGCTTCGGTTTGGCATCGTGGATGTCTGGGGCAGTTGCAAATCAACTTGGCTTCGCATCGTGATTCTGGTTGTCATTAACATACGTATTGCACCTTTCGTCATTCATTTCCAATATATCGATCAACACTCACGTTTAGCATTATACGCTCAAGCGCAGTGAGATAAATTACAGTAGTAGTTACAAAGTGGTGAAACGATGTAATCTTTCCTGCCAGCTAATATAGCTGTAAAATCATACTCCAAAATTGTCGTTTAATACAGTCTTTTTCTTGGGCTGGGTAATATTACCTCACTGCCATATCAAAACAAAAAGACCGCCCACTTCCTCAGCAGCCACAATCCATTATAAACCTATCCCCAACCGGATTGAAAGTTTTGCCCATAAATGCTTCTAGATGCCTAGGACTCTGGAGGTGAAAAGGACAAAACCTCTTATATTCCGGGAATCCTGTAGTTGAAATCATCCTTTGAAGCCCGCTAATTCTATGTCAGTTCATACAAAAAGGGCGACCAAAGTGCTGGTCACCCTTACAGTATTCTTCTCAGCACTTTAACCTGGCTGATGTCTTCTAACCTCTAATTACATTTGCTGTATCCACACTGGCTGCAAGTCTTGCAGCCTTCAATATTGATTAATGAAGCTGAACCACAGGAAGGACACAAATCTCTCGATGCTGTATAGGTTACTGACGGTTCGTCCACAATCACCGATTCAAAAATTCCATTCACATTTTGGTCTGCCTCTTCATTAGTGGAGGATGCACTCTCTTGAGGGGTGCTCTGTACATGACTTTCGAGCGCCTTCGCTACTGCGTCTGCGATGGACTCTACCCGGTTTACACCAAAGCCAATCGCTCCCGAACCACCGATGCCTTTCAGATGTTTGATAAGAAGCTCCACTTTATGTCCGTGGTCACCATATCGCAGGAACAGGGAGCACACTCTTCCCAGCGCTTCAGCCATGGCGAATACATCTGAACCGGCTTTGCCCACGTTCAGGAAGATCTCCGCCGGAATGCCATTTAGGTCGTTGATCGTAATGTAAGCCATACCAAACGGAGTATTTATTTTGTACGTTGCTCCCCGCAGTACCTGTGGACGACTCTTGTACTGTTTATCCAGTACTTTGGCAGAGGGCGAAGCCGCCACACTTGTTTTGACCTCGTTATCTGTCTCCGAAGGTGCGGACGAGAAGGCTGTCGTTTCGTTTGCGGCACTTGTTTCTTTTACCGTATCTGTCACACTTGTTAGTTCACTTACTTCGCTCTTCGCCTCTTCCTTCTTCGTCGTGGAGAGAACCTGAACATCGCGGCTGCCGTCCCGGTAGATGGTGACTCCCTTACAACCGAGATCAAAAGCAAGCTCATACAACTGTGCCGTATCTTCAACCGTAAAATCAGCCGGGCAGTTAGCCGTCTTCGAGATGGAGCTGTCCACCCACTGTTGAATCGCTGCCTGTACCCGAATATGATTTTCTGCTGACAGATCCATCGCCGTTACATAATAGTCAGGAAGTTCCTCGCCAGGGTGTTCATCCAGCCACTCCTGGGCAATGGGGACAAACTGCTCATCGTAACCGAGCCGGCTTTGACGGAAGTATTTAAACGCAAAGTATGGTTCAATCCCTGTCGACGTACCCACCATCGTTCCCGTACTTCCTGTTGGAGCCTGCGTGATAAGCGTTACATTACGAATGCCATGCTTGCGGATGGCCTCTCCTACTTCCGGATAAGTCCCTACCAGATTTTTCATGAATCCACTCTGTAAATACGGCTCCACTTCAAAGGCAGGGAACGATCCCTTCTCGGCCGCGATCTCTGCTGATGCGAGGTATGCTTCTTTTGCGATAAAGCCATACAGTTTATCCAGAAATTCAAGCGATTCCGGACTGCCGTACCGGATGCGCAGTTTAATCATCAGCTCTGCGAGACCCATCGTTCCAAGTCCAACGCGGCGCTCCCGCTGCTGATTCTTCTGGTTTTCCTCAAAATGATAAGGGGTTGCATCAATCACATTGTCCAAAAATCTGGCTGAAATGCGTGTTGTCTCCGCCAGCTCCTGCCATGCTACATCGTGACTGGTTTCATCGTAAAATTTGGATAAGTTGATAGCCGAGAGATTGCAGACGCCCCATCCTGGCAGGCCTTGTTCACCGCATGGATTGGTACATATAATCGGATTAAAATACCAGCTGTTGGACATCTGATTGTAATACTCCATAAAGACAACACCCGGCTCTGCTGATTTCCAGGCCGATTCGATAATCGTACGCCATATATCCCGGGCCTTTACTGTGCGGTAATGGATAACCTGGTGCCCGGCTTCCTTCCATTGCTGCAGATCCCCGTTCCACTCGTTGTCATACTCGGGATCGCTCGTATCCGGAAAAACAAGTTCCCAGTCCCCGTCCTGTTTGACGGCTTCCATAAATGCGTTGCTCACGCATACGGACAGATTGGCATTGGTGACCTGACCCATCGTTTGTTTGACCGTAATAAAATCCATCACATCCGGATGCCAGTCGTTCATCATCAGCATAAGTGCTCCCCGGCGGCTGCCTCCCTGTTCAATCAGTCCAGTGGTATAACTGAACAATCCACCCCAGGATACCGAACCGCTGGATGATCCATTGACCCCTTTAACAACTGCACGACGTGGGCGAAGTGACGACAGGTTGATGCCAACGCCACCACCACGAGCCATAATCTCCGTCATTTCAGTCAACGTTCTCATGATGCCACCCCGACTGTCCTGCGGAGAAGGAATGACATAACAGTTAAAGAGGGTCAGCTCATCGCTAGCACCCGCACCCGCAGCAATTCGGCCTCCCGGAACCAGCTTCCAATCGTCCAGTACAGCCCGGAACTTGGATTGCCACTTTTGCTGTTGTTCCGGAGTGGATTCTACAGATGCCATCGCTTTTGCGAGCCGGTCCCACATCTCCTCCGGTGTTTTTTCTATATTAAGTGTCAGCTTCTCAACTTCCGTCTGGATCGTTTCTCCACTGCGAGTCCTCACTTTCACCGTCTGACCCTGCCGTTCCATGATTTCCCCCACTTCCTTTGTCGGAAACTTCGGGTCATCTTTCGTCAGAACGAGTACAACATCTCCTACCTTGGCATGGTTTGGATCGGCATCCTTCCAGGCATAGCGGTCCAAAAATATTTTTTCA
Source organism: Paenibacillus sp. P13VS (assembly GCF_015143645.1). Lineage (NCBI taxonomy): Bacteria > Bacillati > Bacillota > Bacilli > Caryophanales > Paenibacillaceae > Paenibacillus > Paenibacillus sp. P13VS. The sequence goes on from NZ_WYEV01000002.1 coordinate 398,290, forward strand.
CTTAGTCCTTCCAACTTGTGCGACAATTTGTTCGAATTGTGCGACAATTTGTTCGAATTCATTATGTTTAACAGCCTCCCCAAAAATCCCATTACATTTCTATTATGTGTTTAAAATATGCCAAAACACCACATATAGTGATTTATATTCAGTATAGTACACCATATATTGATTTTCCATGTGACTTTAGTCACAGCTACCCTTTCTATTCGCCCTGTACTTGGACTAGCTCACTCTTACGCCATCAGACTCTCTCATTCGAAATTTGTGAATTTTTTTAGACATAAAGGTTCGAATTCCCACCTTATTTGGAGGTTGGTTATGAACTGCCTCTCATTCGTCCATACTATGACCTACGAATAAAACGTCATCATGTATGGCAGGGGAGGCATCACCATGAACCGGAAACATCCGCTTCACATGAATCAACCTGCAGCAGAACTGCCCGTTCCGCTCGAATTCGATCGCAGCTGGCTGACCCAATTGGAGTCACGGCTCGATAAAGGCGGTCCTTGGGGAGATTACAGACTCTTTCAGCTTGGCATTCAAGCCGAAGAGACCAATCTGATTCCCAATTTTGATGAAATACAGTGTCTGAAGCACCTGCAGGGACTGACCCCGCTTCCGCACCAGATGGACACTGCACGCAAAGTATTATTTGAAATGTCAGGCCGTGCCATTCTTGCCGATGAGGTCGGTTTGGGAAAAACCATAGAAGCCGGTCTGATTTTAAAAGAATATATGGTCCGCGGTCTCGTATCCAAGGTCCTCATTCTCGTGCCTGCATCCCTTGTACTTCAATGGGTACGAGAGCTGAATTCAAAGTTTGGCATTCCCGCAGTTGCACAGAAAAAAGCCTATTCCTGGCAAAATGAAGTAGTTGTGGCTTCCATGGATACGGCTAAGCGAGATCCGCATAAGGACATCTTGCTGAGTACGGACTATGACATGATCATTATTGACGAAGCCCACAAACTCAAAAATAAAAAAACGACTAACTATCAATTCATGCTGAAACTGCGGAAAAAATATTGTCTGCTGCTGACTGCAACACCGGTACAAAATGACATGAGCGAGCTGTTCAATCTCATAAACTTGCTGAAGCCGGGCCAGTTGGGTCGTCAAGGTGACTTTAGCGCCAACTTTGTCGTGGATAAACGAATCCCTAAAAACCAGGAACAGCTTAAGGACGAATTGTCCAAAGTCATGATCCGGAACCGCCGCGGTGAAGGACCAGTGCAGTTCACCAAGCGGAATGTTTCCAATGTGAATTTGCAGCTATCTCCTGAAGAGCAGGCACTCTATGACGGGGTAACTTCCTTTGTTAAAGATCAATATCAGGAGGCTGGTGGAAACCTGAGCAGCATGCTCTCACTTGTTACGCTACAGCGGGAAGTGTGCAGCAGCCGGGATGCAGTATTTGTTACGCTGGTCAATCTGTCCAAGAAGCTCCCGCTAGACTCTCCGCTCCGGGACAAAATTTGGGATCTGGTTGCCCATATCAAGGCCATTAAGGAAAATACGAAGGCCGAGAAAACGATGGAACTAATTCGAAACATGAATGAGAAAGTCATCATCTTCACCGAATACCGGGCCACGCAGGAGTATCTGCTGAATTATTTTCGCAACAACGGACTCACGGCTGTTCCCTATCGTGGCGGCATGAACCGGGGGAAAAAGGACTGGATGATGGACCTGTTCCGAGGCCGTGTTCAAGCCATGATAGCAACCGAAGCTGGTGGCGAAGGCATTAACCTTCAATTTTGCCATCACATGATTAATTTCGACCTGCCCTGGAACCCGATGCGCGTAGAGCAGCGAATTGGTAGGGTACATCGGCTGGGACAGCAAAATGACGTCAACATTTACAATTTGTCGACGACAGGTACGATTGAGGAACATATCCTGAATCTGCTGCATGAAAAGATCAACATGTTCGAGATGGTCATCGGCGGACTCGATGTTATTCTCGAACGGCTGGAGAAAAAGGAGTCCATCGAAAAGAGTCTCTATAAAATCATGCTCGAATCCCAGAACGAAGATGACATTCGCCGGAAAATGGATTCGCTTGGACAATCACTGAATTCCATTCAGCGTGAAGTCGCCGATGAAGTGCCGTCCGTCTCCCTTCTGGATCTGGGCAAAGGAGGACACTGACCATGACCATGTCACCCCAAGAAGTTCAGGCCTATGTGACAACCTATCTTGAAGCCATGGAATGCCAGATCATGGAGCGTTCTCCTGCACATCTAACCGTTAAACTATCGCCGGAAGCGGACAAGGCGTTAACCAACCGTCCGTACTATTGGGGATTTGTTGAGCGCACTGGAGCTCCAGCGGAGACGATGTCCTTTACGTTCGTATTTGATCCGGCAGCGCATCAGCAAGCCACTGAGGCAGCAGAAGCCAGAGCCGCTCAGGCATCTCCCTCTATCTCTGCAAGTCAGAGCGGACCTGTCGGCACAGGCAGCGCCGGGTCTGGTTCCGGACCAGATGCACCTAAAGAAACCATTCTTGGCCGCTATTTCGGCATTACTCCAGCTCTGCCGCAGCTCGGGCCCGGCCGCATCCTGCGTGAAGACGTCGTCTATGGCAGTCGCAGACTGCAGCAGATCTTCGAGGCAGCCCGTGAAGGCGGCGCATTCGTGAACCTGTTTGAGCAGGCACCCAAGCGTCAGCTGCGCGCTGCCGTACCAGCTGTATATGAACCATGGCTTGGTGTATGTTTCAAAGTGGAATTTGCCTGTGATTTGAAACGGGAGGAGCTCCATTTTCTTGGCATCTCCCTTCGCACAGGTGAAATTATTGAACAATTCGGTTCCAAGCTGAACCGGCGAGACCTCAGCCCCAGGCTGGCTGAGAACATGCATGTCCAGACAGCCAAGGTAACGCTGTCGGATGCTGGAGCAGCACTCGAGAAACACCTTACCAGGCGTCTGCTGGAACTGGATTATGGTTGGGCTGAACAAGCCAAGGCACGACTGGACCTGGAACTTGCTGTGGTTGATGCGTATTATGAAGCCGTACTGAGAGAGGATACGCCTGAGGTTGAGATAGACGACAACTCCACAGGAGCTGGTCATCATTCTGCTTCCACCAAGCAAGAGCCCGTGACAAACGCCATGAGGATTCAGTCTACTGCGGGGGATCACTCCGGTGTCCCTCCTATGAATCGAATCTCCGCAGGCATGGCTAAATTGGAGACACATTCGGATGCCGAACTTGCTGCTGAACAGGCTGTCCCTTTGGATGAGGAAACGGATACCGAGCAGGAGAAGACACGCCAGGCGGTTCTGGACCGTGAAGCGATGAAACTGCAATACGAAACCCGCCGGACAGAAATGATCTGGCAGTATGAGCCCAAAGTGAAGGTCACGGCCATAAGCACCGGCATGTTTCATTTAAGATAGACGCAGACACTACTTTTCCAGCAAATGACGGCAAAAGTAGTGTTTATTCATGAGCAGCCACCCGACAGGTTGCAGCAACCTTTGCATGGCTTGTCCACTAGAATGAATCTAGAAGTGATCGTGCAGCGAATAATCGTCCCTGTTCGTCATAATGTACTCCAGAAAAAGAAGGTGTTAATTATGAACCGAATCTTCCATAGGCCATGGCTTGTCATCCGCCGGGCAGCAGGCGTGGGCGTCATGTGCCTTTTGGGTTTAACTACGTTGTCCACAACATTGCAGGCAGAAGATGTCTTAGGTTTGCAAGCAGCCACCACAGAACTTTCCTACCAGTTAACGACGGCAAAAAGCGATGCTTCCCATTCATCTAATAAGTTTGCTCCTGTTGCTGTTCAGCAGTTTGCTCTTCAACAGGTTAAGGCCCTGGGCTCCTTACAACATATGGACCAAGGCTGGAACCAGGCGCAGCTAGACTATTCGCCTCTTGGCCCCGGAACGCACAGCTGGCTTGTTAACGCTCATATCGATGGAACACCTGTTGGATATATGATCATTACAGCTAACCGTACAGGGAAACTGCAGCTAAGTGAGTACGGACAGGGAGAACATCATCCTTATGACCTTTCTCTACTGCAGCAGTCTCTTCAACGACATCATGTGAATTTGAACGAATTGTCACATGCAGAAGACATCCAGTTACGTTATGCCTCCCCTCTTCTTGCCTATTGGAAAGTGGAGCAATCAGGTGCTGAAACCATCTATATCGATGCAACCAACGGTGACACTTTACCGAATGGTGCTGTAAAGGCCATTGAGCGTGAATCTCGGGCTGAACATACACGACCGCCTTCTCCCACGCTATCCGTGTATGTACAAGTCCAATCCAGAACAGATGAACTACCCAAGGTTCCATCCTTCTCAGCAGATCAGTTCTACGTGCAACCGGATTTCGATCCTGCCGATAATCTCTTGTGGATTACTTCGGAAGCCGTCCCTGTAACAAGTTTGCAGCCGTTGATACAGCAGTGGAAAAACCATCAGGCCATCGTCTTTTCGGCAGATGAGCGCAATGTATTATATGGAGGCCCTCTTCCTGTTACCGGATATCAGGTCTGGAGAGTGGATGACGGTTCGGAGCAAATGGAATATGTAGCGATTGGGGGGAATTCTTCCGTAAGACGTTTCGTTCCGATCGACACGCTGATGAACGACGGTCATTTTTATACTTTTAAGCCGTGAGGCCGTGAGTTTTGTATAGTCTCAAGCAAACACAAATAAGACGCCTTCCTCTGATTTCAAAATCAGGAACGCGTCTTTTTATTTTGTGGCTAGAAGCCGTTTATCCCTTTCCAGAGGAGCTTCGTTTCTGCATTTCCCCGCGTGGATCTAGTGCTTTTTCCTTTTTTCCTACCCACAATGATACGGCAAAGGGGAGCATGCCAAACCATTTCATCGCCCAAGGCTCTTTTACCTTGGAACGCCCTTTACGCTCTTCCTTCGGTGTATCCATAAAATGAACAACCCGCTGCGTAATATACTTCACCAGCTCATCACTTTTGGCCATCCATCTCTGCCTCCTTCTTTACCTGAGCATTTATACGAGCTGCTCAACTGTAATGCGCAAGCTTACGATACATCTATTGTGTGCAGAACGGTCCATGCATAAACATTTTTTTTACTGCTGATAGTATGAAATAACCAAGAATGCACAGTCTAATGCCAAAGGTATCCATCCGAATACGCTATTGCATGAGATGCCTATAATGAAAAGGAGCGTGCATACTCATGGTTAAGCTGTTAGCTGCGTTAGTGGCATCGCTGATCGGGTTCAATTCAATACTTATGTCACCTGCGCAAGCAACCTCCGCGGTTATTGCTTCATCTCACCCTAACCAAAAATCAGTAAGTCCTTCCTTGCTGCCTGTAACGGATGGTGACAGTTATCGTTCCACGCACCATGCTTTTGCAGCTCCAGTCATCCTGCTGGATGTGGGACACGGCGGTATTGATGGGGGTACGTCAGATCAAGGGGTACTTGAAAAAGACATCAATTTGGCTATCAGCCAAAAGGTGTATCTCCTGCTTCGCAGCAAAGGATATGCTGTCATCATCAACCGGCTTGGGGACTATGCCCTTAGTGACGAAAACCGCTGGCTGAACAGCAGATCCCGTCATCGCAGGGATCTGGCACAGCGCAAGAGTCTCAGTGAAGAAGTAAGCACGGATATCGTGGTCAGCATCCATGGAAACTGGAGTCCCAAATCGTCTACAAGGGGACCGGTTGTCCTTTACCAGAATGAAGGCAGGAGCTACCTTCTGGCAGACTCCATCCAGACCGAGCTTAATCATCTGTTTGGCACTCGGCGCGGGGTTGTGTGGGGCAAGCCTTTCTACCTGCTGAATCAGATCAAACATCCAGCCGTTATCGTGGAAACCGGATTTCTGAGCAATGCAGAAGACAGGGCTATGATGAGTGATCCGGCAGAGCAGAAACGCATTGCCCAGTCTATTGCCGACGGCATTATTTATTATTTGTCGGTAGTGTAGGGGCAGCATGCCAGTGCCAAACTTCACGCACCAGATCACCGATGCCAACAAACTCTATCTCACCCTTCAGCCGGGTGACGGACTCGCGAACAACGCTGGATGTGTTTAGTCCTGTCTGACCCACATGCCCAATGACAACGCACATATTCTTTTCGACAGCTCGCTTGGCTGCCAATTCCATCTGATGGCGAATATGCGGCTTCGAGTTCTGGTCGTCCAGAAAAATATCGTTGCCAACCGGAGGCATGTTTTTGGATGCTGCGAGTTCACCCACAACCGAACGGAAATTGGTACGGCTGTCTACAAAAAACAGTCCTCGTTCCCGGCAAACATCAAGCACAATAGACATGATTCGTTTGTCTGAAGTAACTTTAGAGCCCATATGATTGTTCATGCCGATGGCGTACGGAACATCATCAATGGCTTTCTCCACTCGTTCGCGGACCTCATCGTCCGTTAGACTGGATGTGATCGCACCCGGACCGAGCCATTCAGGTCTTCCTGATTTGGGTTCCATGGGCATGTGTACGATGACATCCATCCCTTTTTCATGTGCAGCGATAGCGTCTTTTTTGGTGGTGGACAAAAACGGCATGACGGCAAGCGTCAGCTTGACTGGCATGTCCAATATTTCCGCCGTGCCTTTCATATCGTTGCCCGCATCATCAATGATGATCGCCATTCGTTTGGGCTGTGGTTGGGATGGAGTCGTTACTGCTGCCTGCACAGGTTCTGTGACCAGTGATTCTGCACTACAGGTTAACGAGTTCACTCCATTAATGATAAACAGCATACTCACCAGCAATAATGCAGTTCGAATCGTCCACGTATTGGACCATCCTGTTCGTTCGACCTTTTTCATCCATGGTTCCCTCCTTCGTTCTGTTCCCTCATTATTTGAACAATGAAGAAGGAATATGTTAGACAAAAAAAGCCTGTTCCATGCATAAGAAAAGGCCCTCCTTTAGGAGAGCCCATTTACTTAACTTGATATCAATCTGGCTTACTTGGTTCCCCATACTTCCATGCGCTGGGCGTATTTCTGGTTGATAATCTCCTCCACTTTCTCATCCCCTGCCTTTTTCATATCCTCTAGCATTTTGTCAAAAATGGCATTGGCCTCTGCTTCAGTCGGGGCAATAATGGCTCTGGTAATGCTTTGATCCATAATATCCTTGACCTTTTGTGCCGTCAGGGCTTCCGGTGTTCCCCCATCCGGATTGAGGTTATCATATTCAGCAGTATCCCATACCGAATCGCCCAGGCTCTTGATGGCCAGTTCATCCACTTCGCTGCGCTGATATTTGACAGCCATGTCATATGGCTGGCCATTTGGATCCAACCCATTTTTGATAAACCACAGCCATTTACGAACCCCGCTTGTTTTCACTGTTTCATCCCAGTTATCCTTGAAGCTCTGCAGGAATGCGGGATCAGGTTGACGTTTGCCATCGGCCATGGTGTATTGTTCGCCTTCCTTACCCCATAGGAGCAAGTGCTGACCTTCATCACTCGCCAAATAGTTGAACAGCTTCATCGTTTCTTCCGGGTGTTTATTATTTTTGGTTATGGCAATGGCATCCCAGCCGAGCGAGCTTCTCGGACCAAAGGTCGTTTGGGCCGGGTCCACACCAGGAGCTACGACTTTATATGCGAATAATTGATTTTTCTCTCCGCCATCCTTCTTCAACGCGGCATTTCCGTTGCCTGGATCCCAGTATGCGCCTGGTGTGGAGAATACCGCACCTGTTGTGAGCTTCTGAATCCATGTTTGTGTTTTGCTAATGGCGAATTCCTTCTCGATCAGTCCTTCTCGATATAGACGGTTCATATATAACAGCATTTCACGATACTTCGGATCTTTGACATCATATTGCAATCTGCCATTATTATCGTAATAGGTTTTTAACCCCCACATGCCCTTGAAGGTACCCAGATTCGCCCCCATATTCTCACCATTCATCGTCATGGGAACCGACTCTTTACCATCAATCGTGCTGTATTTCTGTTTAAACTGTTTAAGCAGTGCTTCAAACTCGTCTGTCGTGAGTGGCTCGGATCCATCCGCTTTCTCAGGAGCAAGCTCTTCCAGCAGGCTTTGCCTCATCAGCATACCGAAGACGGGATCACTGTCGAGTCCGTACCAGTTTGCCAGATAATAGTTTTTGCCGTCCGTATAACGTGTCTTGGTCAACGTGTCCCCGTACATTTGCTTTAAATCTGCTCCATATTTCTCGATTAACTCATCAAGCGGAATGAAGGCTCCGCTAGAAATATATTTGTCCAGTGAGGCATCTCCCCGGCTCATGACCACAACATCGGGGTAATCTCCACTCGCCAGCATCAAGCTCAGCTTCTCCGTGGGGTTTCCCGTCGGCTGCTGTATGGAGATCTCTATACCGGTTTTTTCGGTGATTTGCTGGGCAACCGCATCTGTGAATGGCTCACCTTTGGTATTGCCATCAAACCAGGTCAGCGTGATCGGGCCTTGTTCAGCTCCTTTTTCATCTGTACCTGCGCTACCTGTCCCCTTGCTCGAAGAACATCCCGCAAGCAAGCCCACGACTAATGCAGCAGTAATACCCATAACCATCCATTTTTTTGTCTTTTTCATTGACACCCTAATTCCTCCCAATGAATGAAGTGACTTGCGTGTATTATGGAGTAAACCGACGAATCTGTACCACCCCCTTTCAGGAGTGAAGGAGTGCCTGCCGAGAAGCCTTCCTCTGGCAGCCAGACCAGCAACAATTAACTAACTCTTTACTGCACCGAGCGTCATGCCTTTGACAAAATACTTCTGCAAAAACGGATAGACCAGAATGATCGGCAGCGTTGCAACCATGGTCGCAGCCATTCGTATGGTGTCACTCGAAACAGCATTCCGCTTGGCTGAATTGGCCAGCATCTGCGTTTGCGAGATCATTCCGCCGGTCTGAAACTGACTCAGGATTTTGACAAGTACGGCTTGCAAGGTCTTTAAGTCTGAGCTGTACGTGAATGCATAAGAGTCAAACCATGAGTTCCAGTGTCCAATAGCCTGAAATAATCCCACTGTCGCGAGTACAGGCGTGGTCAGCGGCATGACAATTCGGAAAAAAATCGTAAGATCATTAGCTCCGTCCACCTTGGCTGATTCCTCAATCTCATGAGGAAGCTGCTCCATGAACGTTCGAACAATAATCATGTAAAACACATTCATCAGACTGGGCAGAATGAAGACGGAGAACGTATCAATCATGTTCAGCGCTTTGAGAACCATGTAATAGGGAATCAATCCGCCGCTGAAATACATCGTGAAGATGAAGTACAAATTCCAGCCCTTACGCCCCACCAAATTCCGCCGACTCAGCGGATATGCCAGCATCGTGATGACCAGTACTGAGAGCGGCGCACCAATCAGCGTTCGTTTGACCGTGACCCACAGCCCATTCAAAATCTCACTGTCTTTCAAAATCTGGCTGTAGCTGTCCAAGGTTGGCACGCGTGGCCACAAGTAGACACCGCCCCGAACCGTATCTTCCGCGCTATTCAAGGAAAGGACAAGTATATTCCAGAAAGGCAGAAATGTAACCAGTAAAACCAGGACCAGAATGAGATATACAAAAAACTTAAATATTCGGTCACCGAATCGGTTTAATAACATCTTAAGGCACTCCTTTCCTTCTTGGTTAGAATAACGCCTGATCATTTACCTTTCTTGAGATCCGGTTCACAATAACAACGAGTATGAAAGCAACGACAGATTTGAACATTCCAACAGCAGCTCCGTATGAAAACATGCTGTTCTGCAAGCCGTATTTGTAGGCATAAATATCGATGACTTCCGAATACTCAAGTACCGTATTGTTTTGCAGGAGATACTGCTGTTCAAAGCCTGCATTCAGAATTCCGCCGACCGCAAGAATAGCCAGTATGACAATGGTTGGACGCAAAGCCGGCAGAGTAATATGCCACATTTGCTTAAATCTGCTCGCCCCATCTACCCTTGCAGCTTCATAAAGTTCAGGGTTAATGGAGGAAATGGCTGCAAGATACATAATGGCGCTGAACCCCATCTCTTTCCACATGTTGGACAAGGCGATAATCCACCAAAACAAGGGTCCATTTTGCAGGAACGCGATCGGATCATCCACAATACCCAGCAGCACCAGAATATTATTGAGCATCCCGTCTGAAGCCAGGAGCGTAATGACAATATTGGCCGCAATAACCCACGAGATGAAGTGGGGCAAATAGGATACCGTCTGTACAAAACGCTTGAAAAATCCCTGCCTGGCTTCATTCAGGACAAGCGCAAGGATGATTGGCGCAGGAAACCCAAACAACAGTGTGAGCAGGCTCGTTGCGAGTGTATTGCGCATAACCCGATAGAAATCACCTGTGGTGAAGAAATATTCAAACCACCGGAAGCCTACAAACTCCGCATGAAAAAACTGCCTAAAAAAAGACTCCCCTCCCGGCTGATAATTCGTAAATGCCATATACAGTCCGAACATGGGACCATAGGAAAACAGCAAGGTTGCAACGAAGGCAGGCAGCATAAGTACGAATAACCATTTTTGTTCTTTTAGTCTGCTGATCAGATTATTGCTCCTGACTGTTTTGATAGCGCTTACCTTATGCATCAGATGCCCTCCCCTTTCTTTATACCATCATGATTGGCCTGATTCAGATTCAGCTGATTACCTTTTTATCTTAATTTTGATAGCGCTTGCTTTCCATACTTCAATTCTCCGATAAATGCCGCTTTTTAAAGATGTTTTCGGTGAAAACCGTTATTGGAATTCGATATTTGGTCTGCTATGATGAACTCTATGTAAACACTTTCAATTGAGAGAGGGCTGCAGTATGCGTCCATTTTACAGAAAATACATTTACATGCCTTTTGTTGATTTAAGTTTCAGATCCAAACTCTTTCTTGTTTTTGTACTGGTCACCATTATCCCGATGATGCTGCTGGTTTATTTCTCGTTTGAACTTACCAAATCCAAGCTAACGGAACAGCTGTACATCAACATGATGAATTCAACCGCCCAGATTGCCAAAAACCTGGAAAATAAACTCGATAGCTATGAACATATTTCGGCCTCCATTTATCTCGATAATCGACTTGCCAATTACCTGACGACAGAGTATCAGGATGATCCTTCCTATCTGGATGTTTATAATTACATTGGCAATCGCATCCATACCATTATGGCTGCCTACCCTGATTTTGATAGCGCATTCATTTATTCGAACAATCCGTCTCTGCCCAAAGATAATTACTATATCAAGCCTATTACACCCGAGGTTCAGGAGACTGAGCTAGTCCAAAAGCTGCAGCAGTCGTATGGGAATATCATTCACCTCTCCTCCCCGCAAACGGCGGATGGACCTGCCATGTTTACTCTTGCGAGGCTGCTGAATAATAATAGCAATCAATATCCGTACGGGATGCTGGTATTCCAAATTTCCGAGTCGGTTATCTATTCGTTAATGGAGAAGGAAGCGGGAGGCAAAGATATTTTTATCATGAATGACCAAGGCGTAATTTTATCTTCCGCGGACAAAAAATTAATCAATACCCGGCTGCCGGAACTGCTTGATACACATTTTGATGACTCTCTTTCCGGCAGATTCGACACAACCTATCATGGCTTCAAGGCACTCGCCGTCTATAACACGCTCAAAAATGGCTGGAAGACCGTCTCCATTTTCCCATATGAAAGTATTATCAAAGATGCCAAATCACTGTCGCAGCTGATTATCAAAGTGTCCCTTGCCTTTATTGGTGTAGCCCTGCTGCTCATTTATATTACGGCCTCACTGTTCAGCAAACGAATCCGGACCTTAATCCGTATGATTCGCCGGATTGAGCGCGGAGACTTCACTCCAACACATGAGGAACAATTGGGCAGTGATGAGATTGGACAGCTTCACTTCGCATTCCAGCAGATGACCATCCGGTTGAGAAGTCTCATCACCGAGGTATATCAAAAAGAACTGCAGAGCAAGGAAGCAGAACTCGATCTTTTGCAGGCCCAGATTAATCCTCATTTTCTGTATAACACACTGGGCTCGATCTCTTCTCTCGCGATTAAACATCAGGATCCGCAAATTCAGGATATGGTATTACATCTCGCCAAGTTTTATCGGATCTCCTTGAACAAAGGAAAAAGTGTTCTGACCATTAACGAGGAGTTAAAATTAACGCAAAGCTATAATGCCATTCAGCTGATCCGATTCAAGGGGCAGTTAAACTTCATATATACCATTGATCAGGCGATTTTACCCTACTCCACGGTTAAGCTTGCTCTCCAGCCATTTGTTGAAAATGCGATTATTCATGCCGTTTGGAATCAGGAAAGGCCGCTCAACATTCATATCAAAGGGGCCTTCGAAAATGACTCGATCATCCTCTCCGTCATGGATGACGGGATGGGCATGTCGCGTGAAACCCTTCTATCTCTTCTTGAAGACAAACCAGGACGGGGATATGGTATTTCCAACGTGGACCGGCGGATTAAGCTGAAGTTCGGAGAGAATTACGGTGTCCATGTATACAGCAGATTAGGTGCGGGCACGACTGTTCAGATCACCCTTCCGCAAAATGCCCTTTTATAACAATCATGCAATCATGAATGACATCGTTTGATACAAAAATACAGAAGTAGGGCTGCGGATCGCTCCGCAGCCCTTGACGTTTTACTTCTGAATTAAATTGTAGATGACCTGTGCCGCTTCTGCCCGCGATGCAATCCCTTTGGGCTCAAACTTGGCATGTCTGTTTCCTTGAATCAGGCCCCGATTGGCTGCTTCAATTACTGAATCAGCTGCCCATCGTGAAACCAGATTCATATCTCCGAATATGATACCGTTGGTATCAACAGGCTCATTATCCTTCCCCAAGGAATAGCCCTTCATGACCATGACTGCCATTTCCTCGCGAGTAATCGGCAGATCTGGTTCGAAGGCATCCCGGCTTTTGCCGCTTACAATCCCGGCCTTGTACGCGATGGAAATCGGCGCAGCGTACCAGCGATCTGCCGCTACATCGCGAAACTCCATTTCCCCGGCTGTGGTTAGTCCCAGGGAATGTACAAGCATTGAAGCGAACTCGGCCCTTGTGACCTCACGGCCTGGTTCAAACAGGCTTCCATGTGTACCTTGGACAATCAGCTTGGCTGCCAACTCATGAATAACAGGGCTCGCCCAGTGGTAAGCAGGGACATCTGTGAAGGAGCGCTCCAGCTCCAATACAGCATATGTGCCGAATTCACTGATTTCCCCTGTCAGCACATTCGCTGCATATTCTCCTCGGACAAATTCAAGCTTACCTTGTTCTCCTATCGCATACATGCCACCCTTAGACGGTTCAAAACCTTCCACCGCATGCAGACTCAACACGACAGGCTTATCAAGCTTGGAGAGTGTTTCGTTGAACCCCGATTTGCTCTGAATGGATATACTGAATGCGTAAATTTCACTTTTCAATGAAACTCTCGCTTGTGTCATATCCTGTGCTGCGGCAATGCTCTTGTTACCTTCACTGCCAAGTGGAACCATCTTGAGCGTGACGATGCTGCCTTCCTGCTGCTGTTCTGGCAGCTTATTCATAAGCTGCTGAAGCACTTCTGCAGGAATGTGAAGGCTTAGCTTGCTCGATTTCAACACCAGTGCGTTGTTTCCAAGCTGCTTGACAACAGCTGAGGATAACTGCACTTCCTGCGTTTCAGCCTTGATTTCCACGACGGCTTGACCTGACTCTTTGTTCATTTTCAGCATATCTGCTGTGATGGACAGGGTTGTCGTCACACTTTCTTGACTCCCATTGTTCTCATTGATGCTGCTGCCTGGAGTATTGCCAGTGCTTCCTGAGTTTCCTGGATTCCCCGGGTTGCTCGGATTGCCCGGATTGCCCGGAGTATCCTTCATTTCCGTCAATTTCACCAGTCTGGATTCAGCTGCTTCCAGTGTAACCGACCATGAACCCGATACGGACGAAACTTCGCCTGTCCAGAGATCTTTTAGCGAATACGTTTGGGCAGCATTCAATCCGGCACGCTCCAAGTCGATCGTTCGCTCAGCGGAACTGGTCGCGCTGTAGTTAAATAAGGCAAGGTAATAATCATCTCCATCCTTCAACACAAACGTATCCGCAGCATTCGCATTGGTGTTGCCTTCAAGAGGCCTGAATACTTTCCCTTTCTTCGCAACATTTAAAACATCCGTATTGTTATACAGTGCAGACATGTACTCCTGAGCCTTGGGGTCATGCACATCATCGGAAGCCATCATGACCGTTCCCGCAATGACACCCGAGTTCACTCGGCTGCGGGCTTCGGTCAGACTTGATGCTTTGGCCAGTACCAGATGGTCAGGGTCGGTATAGGAATATATGGTTCCATTTTGCCAGAAGCCGTAGGTCAGCGAGTTCAACATGTATTCTGTCTCGTTAATGCTGCCGTACGAATCGCATGAGATGCGTCTGCTGTGCGCATATTGGCTTGGAAAGATCGGTGCAATGGATGCACTGATGAACATTTTTCCGTCCAATCGCCCTTCCACATAACGCATACCTTGATTGTAGGCCTGGATGCCGGTGGTTACTTCCTCGTCATAATGCACCCCTTCCAGCGAACCGTGAGTCAGAAAATCCAGTTTGATGTAGGTAAAACCGAGATTTTTGAACTTATCCAGAAAATAATCCATCCGCATCTTGGCTCCGGGATGTGTCACATCCAGGGGATACGCCCCGTCCAGGGTAGGCAGAGGTTTGCCAGTAGAGTCCTTAAGGACGATATCGCCATAGGTATATTGGTTGTTGGTGCCTTCCACCGTCTGACTCATATTGTTTCCCCAATACACGAATGGTGCCCAATAGATCCCCGCATGCTGACCGTTGCCCTTTATAACGGATACAGCCTGTGCAAGTTCTTCATCGCTCAGGTTATCCCAGTAGGAATCCATGTTGATAAATACATTTCCCTCGTTGTTAAATTTGTCTAAGTTGTTCTTAAAATAGGTGGAGACATCCACAACGTTCTGATAAGACAGTGTGCTGCCATACGCGCCCCAGCTATTCCAGCCAAAGGGAACGCCCTGCGGAAGTTCCGGGTTTAATTCCAGTGGTGGCGTGATGACTGCATTGGCCTTACCATATTCTTCAAGACCTATCCGGTAATCCCTGAACCCTCCCACCATAATCAACGGCGAGGACAGCTCGGTTCCCGTCAGACTGCCATGCGGCTGGGTGTCTCTTGTCACATCAGTGGCAGCTCCGCCATATACGGAAAGCTCATGAATTCGGTTGGCAGAGCCTTGCCAATCAATCCCTGTTTTCCAAGTATCATGGGTTACCGAACCAATCACCAATCCGTTACGTGTTGCGTTATTGAAGATGGCCGTCATTTCATAACTTGTATCTGTCCGGTTCATGGTTTGAGATTTATACCTGATCCATGCATCATTGTCAAAAGGCACGGTGAGTACACGATTGTCCGAGCTATCACCAATGTCCACCCCACCTGCACGGGTCACCGTAATCGGGGACATGTAATTCGTATGGATCTCCGTTTCCCCAATAGCATTCAAACCGGTCAGAAAATAAGCCTTATCTTCATAGAAACGATACACCTGCTTCAACGTCGGTTTGCCAGCAGATGTGTGGACAAATGAAAGCTCGATTCCTTTGCCGAATCCGTCTTCCAATTCCCGTGGTGCGCCAGCAGTGGTATGTTCTTCATAATCTTTGCTCTGCACGAAAGACTCTTCACCGAGTTTCATGCTGCTATATACGCCCCGCAGCTTCTGCCCGTCAGCCCAGCTGTAACCAACCAATCCTGACTGGGTATTATAAGTTACTTCATAATGATCGTTTGCCACGAGAAATCCGTACGTATAATCCGTCACTGAGATCGTTCCATATTGATGTGTATCCCCTGGTGTGCCCAGGTCTTCTTCTTCACCGGGAATCCCGGGCTCTGTCTCATTATCATCTAGTCCGGCAATGACAATTTTGTCGATATCAGGTGAATACCAATTGTTGTCATCGATCAGAATTGAGTTACTGCCTGCGTTCAAGGGCAGCGTTACATCATATGTGCCTACGGTATCCCAATCTGCTGTCTTCGGTGGTTCTTCAAATTGTTTTGCTCCGCCGTTGGCGCTTATGTTGAACGGCCGGGGATCACCTGAAATGTAATAAACGACAACTTTATAATTTCCCGACTCGTTTACGATCACGTTATTGAATAGCAGCGAACTGCCTTGGTACATACCTCCGACCTTCTTGCCCCCCGATGCAGATGGACTATCCGATACACTCGCATTTCCGCTCAGAGTATTTCCCTCCGCTTCGGCTTCATAGCTGTTAGGATCACTGGCACTTACCATGGCTGCCGTTGGACCGATACCTGTCACCAGACAGAAGATCAAAAGGAATATAAAGGATTTTTGCAATACTCGCACTAACATAACATCCCTCCAACTTCAATGATTAGGCTAACGTTAGATTTACATGGATGATGAAGCAGTGAATGACGCAGTGTAATCGCTTTCAATTTATAATTTAGTTTCTCCACCTCCTTTGTTCTTTCGGTGTAATAAGGGATAAGGGCTGCATATTGGTTACATGCCTAATTGTAAAAAGAGCGACAGGATTGATCCATATCGCAATGTTACGATTCATATTTGAATTTCTCTCTTTTACAAAACAATCGGGCGATTTATAAACGTTCAGATCGTTTTCCTGTACTCATTCGGTGTTACTCCTTCATTCTTAAGAAAAAGGGAAATGAAGTAGGACGTGCTCTCGTAGCCTACTCTCTGAGCAATATCATGAATCTTGAGCGAGCCATCCGCCAGCATTTCCCTTGCTTTGCCCAGCCGGATACGCGTCAAATAATCATGGATGGTCATTCCTGTCTTTTCCTTGAAAATGGACCGCAAATAGTTAGGTGACAGATAAACCTGTTCAGAGAGGCTGTTAATCGTAACCGGATGATTGTAATTTTGATCAATGAGGGTGCGTACCTTATGAATCAGCTTTTCATTTTTATCCATAAATCGCTCTCCCAGCAGATTCACGGCATGACCTGCTGCATCCAGAATCAGCCCCTCGATCTCATGCAATGTCGATGCATTATAAATGGAGTGATATAGCTCTGCTCGTTGAACCCCCTTCGAAAAGGGCTCCTGCACCTGCTCAAGCAGCTCATCGACGAGATCGATGGACCAGTCACATATCATCTTTTTCTTGATTCGCATAGCAGCCAGGGCTTCAATATATTGATGCAGCTTCTGTGCTGCCCACTCAAAATCCAGTTGATGTATCGCTTCAAACCATTCTTTCTTCTCAAAAGGCGGCATATGTTCGCTGTACAATTGATTCGATACAGCTTCTGCATGGATCATCGTTCCGGTTCCTTCGTAGAAACGCTCGTTCAGGATCACACGCATTTGCTCATATAAATAGTGGAGATTGGACAATTCGGCAGCTTCGGCTCCTACCGCTGCAGTCACCGTAAAATCGAGTGCACTTCGCATGGCCACAGCCAAGTCCTCCCAGGCGTAATACCCTGGCTGTTGGTCTGCTTCCATAAATATTCCTGTCTCGCCTTCCTTGTAATCAACAAAGGTAGCCTTCAGATTCTTCGCCTGGAAATAGTAATTCAGATAAGATACCAGCCGGGTGGTACATTCCTCCAGACTCTGCTGCTCTTCTTCCGCTTCGATGGGATCGATGCTGAACAAGGCCAAGGCATACCCTGATGTCACGGGCAGACGGGTCAATCTGTTATAGTCGGATGCCAGCTCCGCAGCACGAGTCATATCTTTTTCATAGGACAGCTCCTTTAGAATCGTGGCTTTAGCAGCCTCTGTGGAACGTTTCTTGATTGCAACTTCTTCACAGCGCTGTTTCACTTTCGAAATAACGCTTTCAATTTCATTCAAATCAAGTGGTTTAAGCAAATATCCGACAGCTCCGACATGAAGCGCCGATTTCACATAATGGAATTCATCATGTCCCGTCAGGAACATCACTTGAATGGAATCATACAACTCATTTATTTTTCGAGCCAGGTCAATCCCGTTCAAAATGGGCATCTGCACATCGGTAAGTACAATATCAGGCTGAATAACCTCGATCTTCTCCAAAGCCTCTCTGCCGTTGCTCGCTGTCCCAATAATGTAGATCCCCATCTCTTCCCAGCGAATATAATCTCTCATCATCCCAAGCCCGAGCTCTTCGTCGTCTACGAGAAAAATACTGTACATTGAAGTCCCCTCCATTTAAGCTGTCTCTGTCTCTATTATATGGCTTCTCTCCCATTCGACCAGATCGGTTATGATACAATTGCTTATTGGCATGATTCATTGATCAATCAAGTCCAGCTCACGATTAAATGTGTAACTTCCTCCCGCTTCGGCCTGAAAAGTCGTTCTCCGCTCTCCTCTGCATACGGTGTACGTTTCAGACGTAAACGTACGGATGGTGGCAGATGTCAGCTCCCCATCCTCCCAGACTGCATCTACTTCGGCATTGCCTTTGGCTCTTAACCCGGTTACCTTCCCTTTATTCCAAGCCTGCGGCAGTGCTGGCAAGAGATGAATTTCGCCTTCGTAACTTTGCAGCAGCATTTCCGCAATGACCGCTGTTCCTCCGAAATTTCCGTCAATAACGAAAATATTGGTTTCCGCACCGGCAATGCCTGACTTGGAATACGTAAACAGATTATCGAAGCACAGTCCACTAATCAGATGCGAGACATGTTTGTAGGCCATTTCTCCATCATGCAGCCTCGCAAAACCAAGTCCAAACAGGGCAGCCGTAAATTCCACATCCTCCAGTTCCTCTTGCAGCATCCGGTTTTGCATCGTCACTCTTGCTGCCGCACTAAGCTCAGGTGTCCGCTCAGGCGTGATCTGATGCCCTGGATACAGGGCGAATAGATGTGACAGATGCCGATGCTCCGGCTGTGCTTCCTCATAGTCCTCCAGCCATTCCTGGAGCTGTCCTTTCTTCCCAATCTGCAGCGGTGGCAGCATATCAACAGCTTCTCTCAGTTGTTCACCGAACTCCTGGTCCCGATCCAGTAGTTCAATCGACTTCAGGCAAAATTCGAACAGCTCAAGCACCAGAATCTGATCTAATGTCGTTCCCATCGAGAGCTGATGCACAGTACGGCCAGCTGTACCCGGATAGAAATGATTCTCTGGAGAATTGGATGGACCCGTCACCAGCCAACCATATGCGGGATGAATGTCCATATAGTCCAGATAGAATACTGCGGCCTCTTTGAGCACAGGATACGCTGTACTCTCCAGAAAAGCACGGTCCTGGCTATATTCATAATGCTCCATTAAGTGAGTGGCGAGCCACAGTCCTCCGGTAACATTCAGCCCCCACGATGTATCCCAGCCGGGAAGTGTGAATCCCCAGACGTTAGAGAAGACATGCGCAACCCAGCCTTCACTGCCATATAAGTTACGTGCCGTTGACTTGCCGGCTGCTGCCAGGTCTTCAACATACCTCATGAGCGGAAGATGGCTGTCTCCCAGGTTCGTAATCTCTGTCGGATAATAATTCATCTGGGTATTGATATCCAGGTGATAATCACAGCTCCAGCCCATACGGCATGCTTCTCCGTCATTCCATATTCCCTGAAGATGAAGTGGAAGCGGAGAATTGGCACGCGAACCGGCAATGGTCAGATACCGGCCATATTGCAGAAATAGCGCAAAAAGCTGGGGATCATCATCCCCACCTCCAGCCAGCAGCCGGATGCGCTGATCTGTCGTCAGATTACTTTTGCTTGCAGTCCCAAGCTGAATATCGAACTTGTTATACTGCTCTGCGTGATCCTCGATGTGATCCGTTCGCAGAAGGGAATATCCTTTGCCTAGTGCCTTATCGAGTGTTACGCTATTCTCCTGTTTCCACTCCGGTCCCGTTTTGCGATAATCGGTACTGACAGTAAAGTAAATGTAGGCCTCATCCGCTCCATGGACGGTCAATCTTCCGTCTCTCCCGGTAACCGCACCACCAGCGACAACGACCTTCACGTACCCTTCGGCCGATACACCACAGCTGCCGTTGCTGTGAACATTCTCGGTAGCCTGGCCCCCAAACTTCAATGTACAGTCATCCATTATTGTGGTGCGGAACGATCCCGTGTCTCCCTCCAGACGAAGCGAAAAGGATACGCCCCCAGAGCGATCACTCCATACCCTGGAAACAATCAGGTCGTCAGCATGCGATGCAAAAACCTCACGATACACAGTTGTATCCTTGTTCCTCCAGGCAGCTTTGGCCAGCGCAAGGTTTAAGTCCAGCTCACGCCGGAAGCTTTCCTCTAGCGTTCTGTCAGGGCCCTGCTCGGCAAACTGTATGACAACCTTGCACAACCCCAGATTGGTGCCAAAATTCTGCTTGTCGGGCTGCAAATATTGCTTTGCAAGACGATCACCCTCATCATAATTGCCGGAATAGAGCTGACGCCGCATCTCCTCCAGCGCCCTCTTCCCTCCTGCAAAAGCCGGTTCTGGATCTGCTTGACCGGACCAGTAGGTCACCTCAGTCATGCTCCACACTTCACGATGCGGTGCAGCCATGACCACAGCTCCCATTCTTCCGTTCCCGAGCGGCAATCCTTGATTCCAATTCACTGCTGGGGTGGAGTACCATAATGTAAAATCGTCCATTTCACGCCCTCCTGTTCAAATGGATAATCTAATCTATAATCGCCGAAAACAAAATAAAGCGCGCTGTCTGTGTCCAACATAAGCGCGCCTCTTATAGGTTGATGCAGATTGTCAGCTTCTTTTCACCGTTAATCTGAATATTTTGGACTCTGCTGGTTCCAGCGTTACGCTCATATGGCCAATGGCTTCCCCTTGTGCCCCTTCCCATAAATCCTGATAACCGTACACGGCACTTGCATCCAGTCCGGCTCTCTCCAGGGAAACCGTTCTATGTGCTTCATTCGCAGCATCAAAATTAAAAACGGCCAAATAAAAACTCTTTTCTTCAGGCGATTCCAGTACAAATACGTCTGATGCCTGCTTCCCGCAATCTCCTTCCAGCGGACGGAACGTTCGGCCGAGCCGGGCGATATTCATGATTTCCTTGTTTCCAAGCCAGTCTTTTGCCCGCTCCGCAGCCTCTGCCTGACGGAAATCATCTCCGAGCAGCAATACCGTACCTGCAATCACCGAGGCGGTAAGACGACTTCTTCCTTCCTGCCAGCCAGTTGCTTCCTGGTTGAAGCTCTTGTACAGCACCGAATGATCCGGATCATTGTAGCGGTACAGCGTATTGTTCATCCACCATCCATGGGTCAATGAGTTTAACAGGTATTCCGTATCCTGAAGCGTACCGAAGACATCGCAGGAGATGCGGCGACTGTGAGCGAAGGCGTACGGAAAGATCGGCGCAATGGACAGGTTCATGAAGAACGGGCGGCCAATGGCCACAGGTGAGAGCTTTTGCTGTAAATAAAACATGCCATGGCGATAAGCTGCAATCCCTGTTGTGATCTCTGGGTCGTAATGCTGCCCTTCGAGGGCACCATGTGCAAGGAAGTCCAGCTTAATATACTCGAATCCTTCCGAGATGAATTTGTTCGCAAACCAGTCCATTCTCAGCAGATTACCAGGATGCGTCGGGTCTATAGCCAAACCGCCATCTACATCGGGCAAAACCTCGCCTTCCATGTCTCTCAGCAGAATATCCCCGTAGGTATACTGACCATCCGTCCCTTCCACAACTTGGCTGAACTGTTCCGGGCTCCCCCAGAATGTAAATGGTGTCCAATAGGTTCCCGCCCTGTGTCCATTTTTCCGTACCCGGTCCAGCGCGTCTTTCATCTGTTCAGGTGTAAAGTTGTCCCAGAAGGCATCAAAGTTAACGTATAAGGTCTCTTCGTTCTGGAAACCCAGAGGCTGCACTTCCTTCTTCAAAAAATCACTAGTCGACGTATACAAGTCATAATCGAGTGTACTCATCGCTGCAGACCAGCTGTTCCAGCCGACCGGAACGCCGCCCTTCCATGGCAGTGGGGCCTCCACCCAAGTGTTGGCACGGCCGTAAGCTTCGAGTCCATCTCTATAATCTTCGTAAAATCCGATGAATGCGAGTGGTGATTCAATGATTTTTCCTGTCACATATCCATGCGGCTGGGAATCGCGGGTCAGCCCACTGACAGCTCCACCATAGAGATCCAGCTCTTCGATGCGGCCGCTCTTCTCGCTTTTAAATCGGATACCCGTTTTCCATACCTTATGCGTGAGTGAACCCAGAATCACTCCCCGGCGGCTATCCGGCTCGAACACGACTGCTGCTTCGTAGCTTTCGACATCCACTGGAGGTTTGACAACCGTGTATCGAACCCATTTGTCGTTATCATAAGGAATCCGCAGGATGCTGAGCTCTTCCTGTTGATTTCCTGCATTAAGCGATACCTGTTTGGATTGAACGACCGCGAAGCGATTGACCTTGATCTCTTTATCACTTTGAATTGTGCTCTGTACCAGCACAAATGGTACAGACTCGTATACATAGAAATGCTGTTCTAGTTGGGGAAGCTTGGACGACTGGTGCAGGATCACCAAATGCACTCCTTTGCCGAATCCTTCCCGGACAATGGCTTCCTTGCTTTTCAGCTCATGTCTCTCGTAGTGCTCCGTGCTGTATTCCCGACCTTGCCAGCGAAAAGAACTGCGGAAATCGTTAACAAGACAAGAGCGGTTATTATTGCAAGAAGCCTCACCATTTTCAAGATGAATCTCCAGATTCACATGTTCGTTACTCACTTGGATCCGCGTGTCATTCTGCTGCACTTCAACAGCTGTATCGTTCGTTAGCATCATATGCCTCCTCGACGTTGCATGGTTGGTTGGCGGGAGCGGTCATCCCCTCCCTCAAGTCTGCCCTCATTATAAAGACAGGACAGACCGTAATCCATGCACCGATCTTCCGATCCATATCGCGATTTAACACACTTTTCTTGGCAAAATGTTTACTGGTCACCCTCCACTGAAATACTGTACGTTTGTCCAGCTGATGTCGGAAATTTCAGTGTCGATGCCTTGATGCGGATGGCGTCGAGCCGAGTGCCATTCGAAGTTACGATGAGCGGGACATCACTACGGAGTACACAATCCGTACCCAGCATGGAGGTGATCTGCGCTTCGGCGAGCTGTCCCCTATCCCACCAGATGCTAACTTCAAAACCGCCTCGGGCACGCAGCCCGGATACGCAGCCCTTCTGCCACGAATCCGGCAGGGCCGGAAGCAATTCAAGATACGAAAGGTGAGACTGCACCAGCATCTCGGCAATGCCGGCGGATGCGGCGAAATTACCGTCTATCTGAAATGGCGGATGCGCGCCAAGCAGATTGGCGTACACTCCGCCATGGTTGTATTGCTCCGTGTCCCCGTCCTGAACCAGGCGGAGCATATTGGAGAGCAGTCGCAAGGAACGGTTACCATCCCGGAACCGACTCCAGAGAGCAACACGCCAGCCCAGGCTCCAGCCTGTACTTTCGTCTCCCCGACGCTCCAGTGAATTTCTTGCCGCGGCAAACCATTCCGGTGTTTCCTCCTCGGACAACTGCCGTCCAGGATATACGCCTACTAGGTGCGAAGTATGCCGGTGGTATGTATCCTCATCTTCGAAATCCTCCGACCATTCCTGAAGTTGACCATACTTACCGACTTGCAGCGGCTGCATGCGTTCTCGTGCACTCTTCAGCTCCTCCCTGAATTCCATGTCTGTTCCAAGTCGGTCCGCGGCTTCCATGCAATTCGTGAACAACTCCCAGATCAGGGAAATATCCATTGTTGAACCCGAGCTGACTGCTGCTACACCTTCTGCTGTACGAAATTTATGCTCTGGAGAAGTGGATGGGGCTGTAGTCCAATCTCCGCTTCCATCGTCAATAAGCCAATCAAGTGCAAAGAGTGCCGCCTGCTTCATGATCGGATAGGCAGTTGTTCTCAAATACGCTTCGTCTCTGTTAAAGGCGTAATGCTCCCATAAGTGCTGAGTCAGCCATACGCCACCCATTGGCCAATACGCCCAGCTTGGATCTCCATCTCCGTAATTTCCAACCGGGGCTGTATGCGCCCATAGATCCGAGTTATGATGAGCCGTCCAGCCACGGGTACCATAGTTAACCTTTGCAGTCTCAGCACCTTTCTCTGCCAGATTACTGATCAGATCCAGCAGAGGCATATGGCACTCCGCCAAATTACAGACCTCAGCCGGCCAATAGTTCATCTCCGTGTTAATATTCAAGGTATAATTGCTGCTCCATGGCGGACGGGTAAGTGCATTCCATATTCCCTGAAGATTGGCGGCCTGTGTACCAGGGCGAGAACTTGAGATCAGCAAGTAGCGTCCATAATGAAAGAGCAGCTCCACAAGTCCCGGATCTTCGGCAGCATAGGTCGTAATCCGCTGGCTTGTAGACATGCCTTCCGGGGCGAGCGGCGTACCGAGCTGCAGTTTCACTCTGTCAAACAGGGAGCGATAATCCGAGATATGGGCGTCCCGCAGACTTGTATATGGTTGGGCTGTAACCATGTTTAGTCGTGAATCATTCATCGCTGTGACACCTCTTCCCTCCCCTTCAGGCATGTTGGCATAGCCATTAAAACTTGTAGCTGCACTGAAATAGAAGGTGGCAGCCGTTGCCCCCAACAGATGTATTCCTTGACTATCCACAATCACCTGTCCATCCTCTGCTGTCACGGCCAGCTGTCCTTCGAAAACCATGCCCTTCCCGGCTCCCGGTTCACCGTATCTAATGGGTTCATCGCTTGTGACATAGCTGGGATCCACATGTTCCGGAGCGGTTCCTGATAATACGAAACGGTCTTCCTTTGCTTGAAGTGTATGCCGAAGCGGGCTGTCCAGGGCGGCATGCACATGGAGCTTCCCCTGTACACTTGCGGTCAGACGCAGCACCATCACCTGATGGGGATTCGAAGCAAACATCTCACGCTTATAGATAACGTTCCCAACCTGATATTCAACGCTGTGCAGTGCCTGTTCTATATCCAGCGTCCGTTTGTAGGAATGATGAATGCCCCCATGCTCAAAACGAAGAAGCAGATCTCCGAAGGGCAAGTAGGATTGCGTATAGGGTCCCTGCATCTCTCTCGTCAGCGTATCTGCCTCCTGGTAGCGTTTCTCCTGTATCAGCTTGCGAACCTTCGGCAAAACCTCCTTCGCGCCCGGATTATTACCGTCTGTAGGATAGCCCGACCATAAAGTGTCCTCGTTCAGACTGATTTTCTCCTGCTCTACTCCTCCAAAAATCATGCCACCGAGACGACCATTACCAATGGGAAGTCCCTCAGTCCATACACTGGCGGGTTTGTCATATTGAAGTTTCATGGGTTCTCTCCCTTATCATATTTTGGCATTGCTACTGACTGTATTGCCTTAAATATCAACTTATGTGCACAATTCTCATCATCCTTAGACTGTGGATACAGCAAACATCAGGTGCCTGGTCCAACTCAGGCACCTGATGTTTGAATTTTTATCTGCTATTTGGACGCCTCGTAGGCCTTTTGCAAAATTTCGAGATAACGGTCCAGCTTCAGGTTTTCCAGACCTTTAACATACGCATCCCAATCCTTGTTCAGATCCTTGTTGCCTGTAATGAATTGAAGCTGGTTCTGCTCAATGTAGTTCCGGATATTGGTTTGCAGCAAGCTTGCTTCATCAATTTCGGTAGGATCAATCCATACGGACCAGATCGGGAACAGCTCTTCTGGCTCATGTCCTTCGTACAGCAGCGTAGCATCATACAGTCTGCGCTCATAACCGTCGGAAGCATAGATATCCGTGCCTTGAACAAAGGTATCCCGATACTCCTTCGGCATATAGAAATGAGCCATTCCGCTCCAGCCCGCATTGCGCGGTGCTTCTCCCTCAGCCATCGGAATCTGTTTAACCATCGGCTTGGAATCCTTGCCGAGTGCCACATCGCCTTCTCCCGGGTCGGTCCAATCGATCCCTTTCAGACCACTCGCCCCGTTCGTTTGACCTTCGGCAGTAAACATATAGTCCACCATTTTAATTAGAGCGATCTGCGCTTCTTCACTTGCCTTGTTGGTGATGACGAATTTGGCTCCTGGAGAGACGCCTCCCCCATCATGCGTTGCGTACGATACGCCGCCCGGTCCGGTAATCGGAGGTACAGGATTATAATGTGCCGATCGTGTATTACCAGGATCAATGTTTACGAAGATTGCGGGATGCATTCCTGCCCCGACGCCGAGAATTTCCGCATCTGCATTTTCCCCAATTTTCTTAAAGGCTTCAGCGTTCTGTGTAAAAGCTCCTGGATCAATGAGACCTGCATCGTACAACGATTTGATATAGGTCAATCCTTCCTTCCACTCTGGGGTAATGGCTGCGGATTGAACCTTTCCTCCGTCCATTTGCAGATAGTTGCGGTCATCATCGTACACAAAGGCATTCATGAGGAATGGAATGATGCGCACACCAAATTCCTCGATGGAACCGCTAAGAGGTACTTCATCGGCTTTTCCATTTCCGTTCGGGTCCTGCGTTTTGAACGCCTGCAGCACATTTTTGAATTCCTCCGTCGTGGTGGGCATCTCCAGATTGAGTTTTTTGAGCCACTCCGTATTCATCCACATCTTGCTCGGATAGGAGCAGTGGAAACATTCCGTATAAGCAACAAGGCCATAAATATTGCCATCCGGTGCTGTGTTAAGCGTTTTCAAATTTGAGTTGCTTTCCATCGCTGCTTTAATGTTGGGAGCATATTGATCAATCAGATCGTTGAGCGGTATGAGGACGCCCTGTTTGCCATATTTCAAAAGATCCGCCTGTGAGAATTGGTCAATGTAATGAGTAAGCAGGTAGGCATCAGGATAGTCACCACTTGCCAGTGAGATCTGGCGCTTCTCCTTGGCTCCGTCCGACGGATTGATCTGCCAGTTGAATTTGATGTTGAACTTGTCTTCCACGAATTTGGTGAATTGGTTGGTCGGGATATCGATCCCCGATTCTTGTACGGAAAATACACTGATGTTCACCGGACCGTCTCCTGCAGCCGGCTCTCCTGATTCAGAGCTTGATGAGTTGTCACTTGAGCATCCGCTCATTACCATTGTGAACGCCATGAGCAGCATGAGTATGATTGTCAGACTTTTCTTCAAAATGGATCACTCCCTATAGTAATTTACCGGTGAAGAAAATGATTCCCTAACTCAAGCTGTGAATTAACCCTTAATGGAACCAACCAGCATTCCCTGTACAAAATGACGCTGTACAAACGGATAGATCACCAGCACAGGCAATGTAGCCACCACAATCAAGGAATATTTTAACAGCTCGGCAAGCTGCTGTCTCTCTACCATTTTCGCCGCATCCATTGCACCTGCACTGTTGTTCTGAATAATAATGCTGCGCAGAATGAGCTGTAACGGGAACAGATCAGCCGATTTAAGATAAATAAGAGCATCAAAATAAGCGTTCCACTGTCCAACCGCATACATGAGTACCAGCACGGCGATAATGGGCTTGGATAGAGGGAGAACGATACTCCAGATGAAGCGCATGTCACTGCAGCCGTCCATCTCGCTGGCTTCCAGCAATTCCTCGGGAATGGAGGATTTGAAGAAGGAACGGGCAATGATGACTTGCCATACCCAAATGGCATTAGGAATCAGCAGCGCCCAGCGTGTGTCGATCAGATGAAGCTGCTTCACAACCATATACGTCGGAATTAACCCGCCGCTGAAAATCATCGTAAAGGTGATGATCATCATTAAGGCATTTCGGCCAAAAAAGCTTCTGCGTGATAGCGGATAGGCAATCATGATGGTCAGGACCACACTAATAAAAGTACCTACTACCGTATAAAAGATGGAATTACCGTACCCTTTTAAGATTTCAGGTGTGTTGAATAGTGCCTTGTAACCACTGAATGAAATATCTACAGGCCAGAGCCATACACGGCCAGAAGTAACGGCTGCCGGGCTGCTTAACGAGCTGCTGATAATAAAAATCAGAGGATAGATCACCGCCAGTACAACGAGACTGAGCACGATATAGATCGTAATCAGAAACGCTCGATCGGCGGCAGATTCCCTAATCCTTTTTGGTACCGTTGCTGCCACTTGAGGACCCTCCTTTCCTACCAGATACTATTGTTGGTCACTCGTTTCGCCAAACCGTTCACGGTAACCAGCAAAACGAGGTTAATCACCGAGTTGAAAAGTCCGACCGCGGTCGCAAAACTATAGTTGGCATTCAACAAGCCGATGCTGTAAACATAGGTTGCAATGATTTCAGAGTTGGCTAGATTAAGCGGATTCTGCAGCAGGTAGACCTTTTCGAAGCCAATGGCCATGACATTTCCTACATTGAGAATCAAAATAATGACGATGGTTGGCACAAGGCCTGGGAGGTCGACGTGTCTGATCTTTTGAAAACGTGAAGCTCCATCGACTTTGGCCGCTTCATACAGTGTCGGATCAATTCCGGCGAGAGCTGCCAAATAGATTACTGCACTGTATCCTGCGGTTTGCCATATATCCGACCAGACATAGATCGAGCGAAACATTCCGGGTTCACCGAGGAAGTTGACCGATTCAAGCCCGAAAAAATTCAGGGCAATGTTGGCAAAGCCAAGCCGCGGTGCCAGAAACAGCATGATCATGGATACCATTACGACGGTTGAGATGAAATAGGGCGCAAACGATACGAGCTGTACGAACTTTTTAAACTTCGTGCTCCGCACCTCATTAATCATAAGAGCTAAGATGATTGGAATCGGGAATCCCGCCAGCAGCAAATATCCACTCAATAGGATCGTGTTCTTCACCAGTGTCCAAAATAACGGATTTTCGAAGAACAGACGGAAGTTTTGCAGCCCCACCCAGGGACTCCCCCATATACCTTTAATGACGTTATAGTCCTTAAAGGCAAGGACTGCATTAATCATTGGGTAATACTTGAAAATAAGAAAAAACAGCAAGGGTGGAATCACCAGCAGATGCAGCTGCCAGTGCTTCCTCATTTTCCTGCGGGCATTGCTCCATAAGCTCGTTTCTTTTCTCTGTGGCAATGACCTGTGATTCACAACGACTTCCTTTTCCAGAACAACCCCCCCTGACTATAGTCTGTGATGTTCAATGATGATAGCGCTTACTACACGTTGATCATAGTGGATGGGGATGTCTTCTTAACAGGTACAATTGAGCTGTAGAGCGTACAGTTATCCCTTTTTCGAGGGCACAAACCGGCAACAGACCGGCCATTTCTCCATATAAACCGCTAGATTGCAACAAAAAGACCGCATCGTCCTCTTGGGACAACACGGCCACGGCCATAAGACCTGAATGAATTCATTCGTAGGGAGTCTGTCTATACACACTTGGAGAGATACCATTCAATCGTTTAAAAGCACGCCGGAAGGAATGTGAACTGTTGTACCCCACTCTTGCTGCTATTTCGTCCACGGTATAATTACTGTCCCTTAACAGGATCATCGCCTGATCCATTCGCACTTTGATCAGATGATCGGAAAAATTAACCCCTGTATACTCCTTGAACAGTTGAGAAATGTATTTTTCAGGCCGCTCAACGTGCTCAGCAACGCGATATAGGGTTAGCTCGGCATCCGAATACATCTCTGCGGTATATGCTTTGATCTGTTTAACGATTTGACTATGGGTATCCTTCTTCTTGTTCGCAATCAGTCCGCACAGTTCTTCCATGATTTCGTACAATTCAGACTTAACGGTCTCCAGCGGCTCTGCGGATCCAATGTCGATGACCCGCCGTTTGACGTTTTCGATGGAATCGTATTCCGTAAATGCCTTTTGATCAAGCAGCTTGATAAAGGTTCCCTTCATCTCGCCAATCAGTTGATGTTTCATTTCCATGGATAGCTCACGCTGCTCCATGTTCTGTACCATGATGGCTTCAACAATCCGCTTGGCTTCCTCAAGTTCTCCGGCCCGGATCGTTGTAATCAGTCGCTGCTCGGAGTCGAGCGGATAATAATAGGTTGTGTTCTCGGTCTGCGTCTCACTGCTCCACACCATGCCCCTTGCGTTCATGTAGATGGCATATTCAAGAGCTTGATTGGCTTGGTCGAAGGAATTACTGACCTCCGTCACGGACGAGAAGTGATTGCCGAATCCCGACTGGATGGTGATCCGGTAATCATGAAACATAACCTGGGCCAATTCATCCATCGTCTGCGTAATATCTTCTACGGTGCGTTGTGTGTCAGCTTCCTCATCCGTGGAGAAAAACAAAGCGGCCACCTTATCCGATCCCCAATCGGTCATCTGTACATTAGCGCCAAGCTCGCTCAGCGCCTGCTTCAACAGCAGCCGAGAAGCATTTAGCTCATTCAGGATATCAACGTTATCCATTCTGCCATAACCTTTGATCTGAACGAGACCCGCATATCCTGCTCCCTGATGCAAATGAATATCCGCCTGTTCGGCAGCAGACCAAATCTCGTCCCGTGATTTGAATTCACCGGAGATCAGACGCTTCAAAAAGGCATCCCTTACAAGCGGCAGCTGGCGATTCAATTCTGTCTCGAGCAGCTTGTTCTTGGTGATCATATCCGAGATGTTTCCGCTTAGAAAATCAAACTCATTCCTGGAAGTCGCGTCCTCTCGTCCGAATTGCTCCTTCATCACACTTAGCAGTCGATTGATTGGGGCACTATGACGGTAGGCAAGCACCAGCCCAACGAGCAGTCCAATCAGTAGTGTTCCACCTGTAATGAGCATGCTCATCTTCTTGATCTTGTTTGCATTTTCCAGAAGGAGGTCACGCGGAATCCCTGCCTGATATACCCAGCCGTTAGAATCCGATTGCGTAGTGATAACCAGATCATCCTCATAGAACTGACTAACCTTGCTCGGATCGAATTTCGGATCGGCGATCATCTTGGCCATCTCAGGTTCTCCGCTGCCCTTCAGCGCAATGGTTCTCCCTTCCGCATCGCTAATGTGAACCCAGCCGCCATATCGGTCCGTCATACTGGACAGTAGTCCTACGATCATCTTCTCATCAATGACGACGACAGCTACCGCCGGTGAGGAATCGTTGAAGCTGTCCAAAGGCAGTGATTGCATATATGTAATGACCGACGTTTGCTGGCCTCTGCTGACATAGGAACTGAGCGGCTTAATTTCACTACGATGCGTTTGTTTTAATACTTGCTTCATCCATTCCTCCAGGGATAGATCGGTATAATGAAAATCGGCATAATAATGATTCGGCCTGTAAGAGGAACCCGGGGTAAGGATTAGATTATAATTGGCTAAATAAATATAATAATTTTGCAGGAAATCATTCGTCTGCCCAAATGTCAGCACATTCTCCATGGCTCGCCATATGCCATATACATTCGTTTCGTTATCCCTTTCATTCATCAGGACGTTCAGTTCCTGATTCACGGCAAGCTGTCTAGTGAAGCCTTCGACTTCAGCCATGCGCCGTTCCAATATTTCTTGGCCCTTCTCAAGCTGTGTAACCCCATTCTCAATGGAGATGGACTGCGTTACGGAAATGGAAGTCAGATAAGACATGTAGCCACCTATGCTGGGTATGACCAAAATGATGACATACGAAATGAGAAATTTCCGAAAAACACTGGAATTTCGAATGGGCAACCCCTCCATCGCCGAGTTGTTGGTAGCGCTATCATAATCACAGATTATATCATTTTTTGGCTTAGTCAATTGTTTTCTTGCTTGTGCAGCAGCTCATTCATTGCGCTTTATTAATACAGCCCACCCTTTATTAAAAGGATTCAGAAAGAAGGGGACCTATGTGGTCCCCTTCTCAATTAGCACTATTTTCAGCTATTCAACCCTTTGCTCTCCACCACTTGCAGCAGGCTTCGAACTATGATTAACTGACGCTTCTTCAATGTCTCCAAAAGCCCAATGGGAAGGTGATACATCCTTCCACTGAGGCTGTGAAACTCCCTTAAGCGGGCCTCTTCCCAACACCCGGTTAATGACAACAACGGCTTCTGCTCTTGTCAGCTCAGCATTCGGCCGGAAGGTTCCGACCTTGTAACCTGTCAGGATTCCCAGGCCTTGGGCTCTTTGAATCGCATCTTTAGCCCAATGACTGCCAATATCAGAGAACCCGCTGCCTGGTTTGGTCGTATCCGGAGCCAGGCTCACAACCAAACTCGCCATCTCTGCACGGGTCAAGGACTGATTCGGTTTAAATGTGCCATCCTTGTAGCCTTGCATCAATCCCATTTTTGCAACCTTGTCGATAGCTGCTGCAGCCCAATGGGAAGAACTCACATCACTGAACGTCACATCTGCTGATGCAGCATCTTTTTCAACGACTTTGGCGAGTATGATTGCCATCTCTGCGCGAGTGATCTTGTTATTTGGTCTAAACAATCCGTCCTTATAACCGTTAATGTACGCCGTATGCCGAGTCGTCTCCGTATTCCCGGAGGATTCCTCTCCCGATTCTGTTTCCGGAGCCGGAGTAACTGGAGGCTGTACAACAGGAGATGACGGTCCCCCTGGATTAGAAGGTCCTGATGGATTGCTCGGATTTGTTGGGTTTGTTGGATTTGTTGGCCCGCTGTCCCCAGCAGCTATCGTAAATTTCAGTTGATCCGTGAGCATGAGCTCACCAGACTTTTTGACAGCCTTCAGCGTATGCACACCACTCGTCAGGCCTGTTATGCTGTAGATTTCCTGTCTATTTTTACGTCCCTCACTGTACGTATCTACGGTTTGCACCAGATTTCCGTCAATGTAGATCTCCACCTCACCCTGCTGCGGCCCAGTCGGAGTAATCATACGGATGCCGGTACCTTTGAAGACATACTCAAAGGAATCACCGTTTACCGCTGAATAATGAACATCATTGAGATAATCGCCGCCAAAAATAAAACGGAGGTTCAACGTGCCGAGAGGCTGCGCAGCAAGGTAGGATTTTCTAAGCGTCACCTTATCCCCTGTTACCTCATAATCAGTTCCCTTAACCAGCTCAAGTGAGCCATTCATAATCTTCTTGAAACTTTCCGGTTCCTGCAAAAGTGTCACTTCAATATCGGCTTGAGCAGATTCAGCTTTGTCAAAAACAGCACTCACCGGCTGAATGATATTGGGAATCTCCACCTTGAGGAAGTCAAGCAGCATGAACCGCCCTGACTTTTTCACGGCTTTAAGCGTGTGCAGCCCATCTGGCAGCCCTGAGACACTATAGACCTTTTGCTGCGCCAAACGTCCGTCACGGTAAGCACTTACCGTTTCCTTAAACTCACCATCCACGTAAATATCCATGTCGCCCTGGGACGGATCCACTTCCGTAAAAAACTGAATACCCGTTCCTCTGAATTCATACTCAAAATAATCGCCGTTCTGCTCGGCGTAATGCACATCATCCTTATAGTCGCCAAATCCTCTTCCCGTGCTGCGTGACCAGTTTCCGCTATACTTGATCGCGGGATCGTCATTGTTAATCATCGAGAATCGGATTCCGGAGGTGTCAATAACCTTAATCGTGAGCGTCTGCGGATCCCCCGCGCTAAATACCACGTTAAACTTCGTTGTGCCCACGGGCAGCTGAGTGAGGTATTGTTTCTTGATCGTTAACGTATTGTCAAGGACATCGTAGTCATCTTCGCCGAGATCGTCCCCGTTGTATTCCACACCAGTTAACGTATTACCGTTCAGGTTTAACGTGATTTTCACATCCGCTTGCTGATCCACTGCCTTATCAAAGTCTGCAGCGGTTGGGCTGATTCCACTGTTCTGCCTATCAGATTCTTTTTCCCTGGTTACCTTGAGTGCATCCAGAAGCATGTATTGGCCCGATGCCTTAACAACCTTCAGGGTATGTGTTCCACTTGGCAAATCTGTTTTGCTGAACAGCACCTGCTGGGCTTCCCTTTCTCCATCGGTATAAGCGCTTATCCGTTCTGCCTCACCATTATCGAGAATAATGCTCATGTCCCCCTGCTCTTGATGCTTCTCTGTCAGCAGCTCGATGCCTGTACCTGTAAACGTATATTCAAAATAATCGCCGTCTTTTTCCGTATAATGCACATCGTCATTGAAGTCACCGAAACCCCTGCCAGTATTCGCATTCCATGAACCTGTGTACCGTATCTCACTGTCGTCATCGTTAACGTAGACCACCTCGGTAACCGTGGTATCGTCTCCTGAAACGGCTGGTACAGCAGTCGGTTCATCTGCTACATTGGAATCGCTCGCTGGATCAGCAATCGTTCTATCATTGCCTGTGGAATCCTGAATCGCTATCGTCAGGTCCTGTGAACCCTCTAATTGTTCCTTGCCTCCATTTCGCTTCCAATCTCCGGTATACCGCATGCCTGTATCATCGTCATTCACCGTCGATGTTCCGCTCAGCGCCTTGACTTTCAGCATGCGGGAAGCATGAGGTTCCAATAAACCACTGCTAAATCCCTCGTTAAACGTACCCAGTTCGGAATGGCTCCACAGGTCACGGACCGATGCAGGTCCTTCCAGACCGATATCGCTCCAATTGACCTTGACCTCAGTACTCCGGTTGCCCAGATTAAAGAGAGCCACACTGTACGTTCCATCTCCGTTATTGGCGTACCATACCTGCTGCTGAGTATCCATCGATACCGGATGAGCCGGACGTCCAGCCTGATTGACAGCGATCACTTCATCATTGGTAAGAAGTTCAAGTCCATAGCTGTCCAGCCTGGTCATGTCATTCCCTGTATACAACGGTGCAGACGAGATCGCCCAGAATGTCATGGCTGTCTTCCGTTCATCCTTGGTGAGCCCATCCATGGAACCATTGCCCACGTTTAGCGAGTCAAAATCATTCCACCCGCCAGGTCCTGCATCACGCCACCAAAGCGCAGCGATTGGAAACAATCGAGCAATATTAGCCCACTGCGTCAATCCCACATTGCTGTCGTATGCTTCGACGTCCCAATCGATACGCCAGCCATTAGCGTGCTTTTTCCAGAAATCCACGTAGTTATGGTCCAGTGCCCATGAAAGCTCGAACCAGATATTATGCCTTGCCAAAGCTTTGGACCAAGCCTCCACATCGCCTCGTGCATCCCGGCTCAGATTGTTAATGCCTGATCCTGGAGTCACGCTGTCGAATTTGACAAAGTTAATGCCCCACTCGCCCAGAAGATCTGCAATGGAATCGATGTATTTCTGAGCACATGGATTCGAAAAATCAATCTTGTAGGTATACGCATTCCAAGCATCCATCACGGTAAGTGGCTGATAAGCAATATCCTGCATTCGGCAAGCTCCGCCCGTCCCGTAAATCTCGAGGTTTTTATTGTATGCATCAATGGACAATCCGGGAATCAGATAGATCCCGATCTTCTGACCATTGTTATGAACATAGTCGATAACCTCCTGGAATCCGTTTGGATACAGTTCTTGGTTAGGAATCGGTCTTCCGTATTCATCATTATCTCCGTTCCATCCCGCATCAATATTGATATATTCATAGCCATGAGCCTGTAACTTCTCGCGCATGGCATCCGATTGCTTCTTGATGCTCTCCGCTGATGTCCATTTTACGGAAGGGTCATACACCTGCATACTGTAACTGCTCCAGCCCATGTAAGGTTTCTCAGCTAATGTTGTCTCTGCAGCCCCTTCAACCACACGACCTTTAGTCCCTGTAAATCCAAACTGAACTGCCGCAAAGATGAACACCAGAAAAACCATCGCCATCCGTTTACCCATTCGCTTCAAATCATCCCTACCCCCTCTGAAATAGTGAATTCAAATCCATAATGATAGCGCTTACCTTACGTGAAAAGAATAGTGGATGTATTATGCTCAGGGTAGGTACAATTCGGAATTTTGCGTACATTTCACCATGAAAGCGGGGGTACCACAGCCATAGAACAGGCATTTCTCCCCCTTACACCGGAGATTTTGCAAGTAAACTGCTGCCATCAGATCGATTCGGAGGACGTTGTTTAAGTAACGATGTGTGTATCGTAGTTATGGTCTTATGGTCAAGTAAAAAGACATAAAAAAAGGTCTCCCGCAGGCGTTAGCCTAACGAGAAACCTTTTCTTCTTATGATGCGGTCGAGAGGACTCGAACCTCCACGGGGGGTTAGCCCACACGGACCTGAACCGTGCGCGTCTGCCAATTCCGCCACGACCGCATATGGCATATCTCCGAGATAATCTATCGCGGCGACAAGAAATAATATATCATGTGAAATTCCGTGTGTCAACACTTAAATGATTTAGTATAAAACTAAGATGACTAAAAGGTATAAAATCTACTTGAGAACTGACTTTCCCTGCTAAAAATGAATCACGCTCTCTTCTACTACTCCAATTTACTTATTTGTCCAATTTTTGCGCTGATGAAACACAAATTACGTTTTTGTCATCATAAATAAACATGGAGAACTACTACTTTCCACAAAAAGTCTTGAATTCCGTTAACATTGCAGAAGGAAGAAAGGTTTGACAATTACGCATTTATGCAATATAGTTTCAAAAGGTTACAAAATATTAATTATTCATTTGCCGAGTTTCATGTTTGAAAACGGGGGAACCATTTTGGGTGAATTATTCTTATACATAGGAAATATAGGGAACCTTCTACCGAACCCTTAGCTAACTCCGTAGGCATCGAAGGGAGAACATTGATTTTGAAAAAACTGATCATTTCTATTTTTGGCGCAGCCGTTCTATTTACATCTGGTGCAGCAAGCACTGAGGCGAGCAGTATCAACACCGTCGTTAACAACATGACTGGAATACCTTACAAGTGGGGCGGCACGACGCTGGCCGGGTTTGATTGCTCTGGATTTATGAGATATATTTTCCAAAAATATAGCATTGAATTGCCACGTACTTCACAGCAGCAAGCCAAGGCGGGTACTCCGGTATCCAAAGCCAATATCCGCACAGGTGATCTGGTATTCTTCAACACTTCAGGCAGCGGCATTTCGCATACAGGCGTATACATCGGAGGCGGGCAATTCGCTCATGCTTCCAGCAGTAAAGGTGTCAGCATCACCAAAATGTCGAATCCATACTTCAGTGACCGCTATGTAACAGCGCGCCGGGTGACCGGACAATTTATGTATAACAAGATGCTTGGAAAAATATAAGTTGCACAAGAAACAGGCTCTGGAATGATCCAGAGCCTGTTTTGCTGTCTGGTTATTCAGACTCACTTGCAGGAAAAACCTTAGTGCAACGCTTTTTGCACACGCATTGCGCCTTGAGACAGCGCGTGACCGCCGCCTACCGCTCCAGCTACCGCAACCGTCTCCATAATCTCCTGATCGGTTGCGCCCTTCGCACGGGCCTCTTCTACGTGGTAAAACGTACATACTTCGTTATTGGCAAACAATCCGATGCCGAGGGCAATCCGCTGCTTGGTTTTGGCGTCGATGGCACCTGACTGAAAGCATTCACCTGTAAAATCGTGATACGCTTTGACTACGCCAGGCAACACATCGCTTAATTCTCCAATCTGATCCTTGTAGGCATGTACCTTATCATTCATCAATGTCATGGCTACCCGCACATCCTCTCGGCTGATAAGTTTACGAATTCTCGCTGTATCTATCTTCTCTCCCGAGTGGCGGAATTATGCCAAACCATCCATGGTAATTCCATGCATTCCGACTCCAGAGCGGCTCTATTCATTCAGCCGGACTTTGGCGTGGTTCACTAAAGAGCTGATAGCGATAACTGCGGTCCAGCTTGACCACACGTCTGTTCTGGCGACGGATAAGCACCTGTTCCCCATCCCAAGCAACGACAATCCCTGTTACATCGTTGGACTCCAGACCATCCCGTACCACTCTTACTTTTTCACCCGATAAGCGCAGTGCATCTAATTCTGCATCACTAATCATGTCTATGGCTCCTATGTTTCAAAATAATTTACAAAAAGAGACCTAAATGAAGAGTCATTTAGGTCTCACGTGACTGTATTGGACTGTTATGTCATTCGAAAAATATCCCGACTGAAAGTTACCGCTGCGCGTGCTCTTTGCTGTCGTTCTTCTCGAACCAAAAATCAAGCACTTTGGCGGACATCACACGTTCTTCAAGGTACTCCACTTGATGTGGTGTAAATTGTTCTTTCCAAGCGAAGGACAACTCTTCACACAAGCCTACAATGGTCAGCAACTCTGACCAGGCAACATAGCGTTTGTACCAGAAAAATTGAGGATGTTCAATCATATAGGGATAAAGGTCATCAAATTCCGTATGTTTACAATCCAGGGCACGTTCAAAATGAACTTTCGACTCCGCCAGCTTTTCAATAAAAAATTGTTCTGATGCCGGTTGGTTCCCCATGGTGTTGCCTCCTCTCCCTAACATAACCCCATTATAAATGAAATTCGCGGTCATGCAAAGGCATTGTTCAAAAAATAGGCTTTTTCCTTTAAACTGTCACATTTGGTTATCGTCGAATTGCACGGTTCCATCATTCAGTGAACGAATGCGCACCAAGGCTTCCACCGGAATGCCCTGCTCACGGATCGTACGTGCACCGGCCTGAAAACATTTCTCGACCACGACACCGAATCCGACGAGCTCCGCCCCTGAACGTTCAATGATCTTAATGACACCGCGAGCTGCATCTCCGTTGGCGATAATATCGTCTATAAACAAAATACGGTCATTCTCATGAATATATTCGCGGGATACCATAATATCGGTTACGATCCCTTTGGTAAAGGAAGGTACACGTTCACAGTAGGCATCGGGATCTGCCAGAAGTGTCTTTTTTCGACGGGCAAATACGAGCGGCACCCCAAGTTCATGTGCTGCGGCAAAAGCAACCGGGATCCCTGAAGACTCCACCGTTATGACCCGTGTCACTCCACTTTCACGAAAGCGAGCGGCAAACTCGCGGCCCATCTCCATTGTCAGTGCAGGATCAATCTGGTGATTCAATAATCCGTCCAGCTTCAGCACCTGATCCGAGATGACTACGCCTTCTTGTAATATTCGTTGTTTTAATACTTCCATCATTCGACCTCCCAAGCCTATCCTATGAGGTAAAAGTATCATAGATGAGGCTGTCAGTTCAAGCGAAATCGGCTTTCCTCCATCATTGACCGATTCTGAGAACGAAAGCTTCTTACAATTGTCATGAGTTACCAGGGTCAAGCATACCTTGTACCATGGTACCCGCATGTC
The DNA here is from genome assembly GCF_015143645.1 of Paenibacillus sp. P13VS. NCBI lineage: Bacteria > Bacillati > Bacillota > Bacilli > Caryophanales > Paenibacillaceae > Paenibacillus > Paenibacillus sp. P13VS. The sequence goes on from NZ_WYEV01000002.1 coordinate 437,457, forward strand.
CAAACTATTATGGGGCCTGAGAGGGGAAACGCATGAAACAGGCATTCCGGGTGCTGCAGATCGCATTTACATACATCGGAACGGTTGTAGGAGCAGGCTTCGCGACAGGGCAGGAAATACTGCAGTTTTTTACCCAGTATGGCAAATGGGCCACCATCACCATTGGCTTATCGACCATACTATTTGTCTGGCTGGGCACCAAAATGATGCTCATCGCCCATGATACCGGCTCCCGCTCTTACGAGGACCTGAACAAGCACCTATTTGGCCATAAGGCTGGAAAGTGGATTACCTGGATAACGCTTCTGATACTTATTGGTGTAAACAGTGTAATGCTCGCCGGAGCAGGCTCTGTCTTCGTGGAGCATCTTGGACTGCATTACCAGACTGGTTTGATTATTACGATAGTGGGAACGTACCTGCTTCTTGGACGAGGCATCAAAGCCATATTGCAAATGAATAGCATTGTGGTGCCGATGATGCTCCTGTTGTCCATCCTCATGATTACAAGCACCATACACCATCCCGGTGCCTTACGGTTCGTTACGCTGACTACAGATACCAATCCTATAAAGGTGTGGCTGTCTCCACTATTGTATTCCTCCTTCAATCTGGTACTGGCCCAAGCTGTTCTGGTGCCGGTAGGCAATCAGATCCGTGATCGTAATGTCCTGAAATGGGGCGGTGTACTCGGCGGAATCGGTGTAGGCTTCATGCTGTTAGCCGCCCATTTCGCCATGTCAGCCCAGATGCCAGGGATCATGCAGTTCGAAATTCCGATGGGGAGCATCGCCTTCCAACTTGGATGGGCTGTTCAATCCGTGTATGTAACTTTGATCTTCATGGAAATATTCACAACATTCGTCGCAGACATCTATGGTATGACTCTTCAGCTTGGTCAGCACTTACAAGTGCCCCCTAGATTAATTACATTAACCATTATGATGCTGTGCTACTCACTCAGCCAGTTTGGATTCAGTTCTCTCCTATCCATTCTCTATCCAATCTTCGGCACCCTTGCCCTAGTCTGGGCCGGCAGATTGGTAATCGACCGTTGGGGAAGCTTTCGTACGAGACATAAAAACCTGTAAATTATACTGCGTTCCAACATGTATTACATTTCAAAACCATATTCTCGCAATCAAAAAGCCGCTGTTTCCAGCGGCTTCTTCTGTTTATTTTATTTTCAGGAATGAATCTAGGCTTTGCTCGCATATTGCAGGTACAGCTTTTTCAGTTCATTAACCGATCTGCCCAAAGAATAGTGCGTTTTGGCCTTCTCACACGCCGAGCGTGCAAGTTCGTAACGATACGAGGGATCAACCATAACTTTCTCCAACGCCTCAGCAAGTGCCGAAGGATCCTCAGGGGGAACAAGCAGCCCGTTGCTGCCGTTCTCAATCTGTTCAGGAATTCCACCCACATCCGTACCTATAAGTGCAAGACAACTCAGTGCTGCCTCGGCAAACACGGAACCAAACGCCTCTGCCCTGGAAGGAAGTACAAATATATCGAAAAATGGCATGAACTCTTCCGGATGCAGGGTGTATCCATAAAAAATAGTCTCGTTATAGATACCCAAACGCTGAGCCAACTCTTCCAAATCAGGTCGAATCGGTCCATCCCCGATAATATGTAAAACATAGTCATGCCCTCGACCTTTGAGTTCCGCACAGGCTTTGAACAAAATATCCAGTCCTTTGGCCGGGACAAGGCGGCACACCGTAACCAGCTGCGGGATCGCATTATCATGAGGAATAGGTTTAAAACGTTTCTCATCAAATCCGTTTGGAATAATGCCAATGACGTCAGGCTGCTTCACGTAAGGAGTTAAATACTGCCGAAAAGACTCGGAGACGGTTAACAACCGCTCTGCCTGATGCTCCAGCTCGCCGTAAATGGCAATCAAAAACTGATGATCCAGACCGCCTGGCTCAATTCGTCCATTTAAAATCAACTCACGCTCATAACTGGAGTGAATGGTTTGAATGAGCGGTGTATCTGGAAAAACACTTTTCATGGCAAGACCTGCAATGGGATGGTGAGCGTGAATCAAGTCATAAGGCTTCTGAATCCGCAGCTTCGTCCACCATAAATAATCACGGTAAGTCTGCATATATTTTTGAACGACAGGACTCTCCTGATACTTGGTCCAATCGAACGTTTCGAACTGCACGTCCTCCCTGCCCTTGTTGCGAATTCGCTTCGGCAGAGAGAACAAGTCCATCTCCCACCTCGGGGAAGTAAACCTCTCCTGCATATACGGAATCATAGAGGATACACCTCCGGGCTGCTCCGGAGGAAAGAAAAGCGCCTGCAGCAATTTCACCGTTAGTTTCCCCCTTTCTAGCTTCAGTCTTTCAGTACATCTTCAATCATGATATATTAGAACGTATGTTTCAGTAAAGAAATAACTGTTTATTCCTCAGCATTTTAACAACAACGTTGCAGCTTGTAGACCCTGAGGGTTATCCGGGAAGGGTCATGCGGACAAGCTAATGAAAAGGAGAGCAACAAGATATGAGCAAGCCTTCACTCCCTGAGTCGTATATACATCATATTCGGGAAATGCTCGGCTCAGAAGCAGAAGCATTTATTGACAGCTATGATCAGCCTCGTGTACAGGGGTTGCGTTTTAACTCCCTTAAGGCTACACCAGAGCTCAAAAAACAGGTGATAGAGCAGTTTAACCTGACCAAGGTTCCCTGGTGTGAGACGGGATACTACTACCAATCGAATGAGCGTCCTGGCAAACATGTGTATCATGCGGCAGGACTGTACTATATTCAGGAGCCCTCTGCGATGTCGGCGGTGGAAATGCTGGACCCACAACCGGGTGAGATCATTCTGGATCTCGCGGCTGCACCAGGCGGCAAAACAACCCACATTGCCTCACTCATGGAAGACCAAGGACTGCTCGTTTCCAATGAAATTCATCCGGCCAGAGCCAAAATATTGGCAGAGAACGTGGAACGAATGGGACTCTCCTCCGTCGTTGTTACAAGTGCAGCTCCGGGAGAATTGTCGGCCCGCTTTCCTGCAGCCTTTGACCGGATTATGCTGGATGCCCCTTGCTCTGGCGAAGGTATGTTCCGCAAAGATCCGGATGCGGTCACGGAGTGGAGCGATAATCTGGTCACACTGTGTGTGAACAGACAATGGGACATTTTGCAGGATGCCTATATCATGCTTAAACCAGGCGGGACTTTGGCTTATTCCACTTGCACCTTCAATCGCGAAGAGAATGAAGGCATGATGGAACGTTTCGTTACTGCTTATCCAGATCTGACTCTTGTACGGACTGAACGAATCTGGCCTCACCTGGCCCAGGGTGAGGGACACTTTGTAGCTGTAGTGACCAAAGCAGAATCCCAAGCTCATGCATCCCAAGAGCAGGAAGAACAACCTCGCAAACGCAAAGATAAAAGAGGCAGAAATCCACGTCAAACGGGGGCATCCAAGGAAGTGGAATCTGCCTGGAATGCATATCTGGCCTGGAGTTCGGACCTTACAGACACGGTAGCTAACGGAACCGGCAGACCTCTGCTTTTTGGTGAAGCTTTATATGTATTGCCAGAGCGTGCTGCCCAGCTGCTGACTGATGATCGGTTAAACGGATTGAAGCTGCCCCGTCCAGGACTTCATGTCGGGGACTGGAAAAAAGGGCGCTTCGAGCCTGCGCATGCACTCGCGCTGGCTCTGGGACAACAGGAGGCTGTTAACATACAGCATGCAGCACTAGATGCAGAGACCAGCCAAGTGGCGGCATATCTTCGCGGTGAGAGCCTCCCTGCCGAAAGCGGACTTACCGGATGGACGCTTGTGACTTTCAACGGGCTCCCGCTTGGATGGGGAAAAGCCAGTGCAGGACAGCTAAAAAACCGTTTACCTAAAGGCCTTAGACGTATGCAGTAGTCTAGCCCTATCACGACTCAAAGCCGGTGAGCATTAGTGCTCCCGGCTTTATTTTCTATTTATCTATGGAGTTAACAGGTTGATGAAATGTCCTGTTTTTTTAATTTCATTTAGGATTGAAGTGGCTTCTCAAATGTACTATATCCATTGATTTTCCCCACAAAGGTATATCCGTTGCGTGGATAAAATTCATTCAGCCTCTCGTTGTCACCCACACAATCCAATCGCATGACGTGTTTGTTGTCAAATTGGATTCCACTGCTGGACCAACCCAAAATGTCCCGACCCAGTCCGGTGCGGGCGTACTTTCTCCGAATGGCCAAACGATGCAAATAAACGGCGCCATCCGCTTGATGTGCTTTCGGTCCCCATAGCTCGAAATCCCAAGCACTTGGCTGCTGCAACAGAATAACCATCCCTGCCACATCGCCTTCTTTCTTGAACACAAACACATCACCCCGGCGAATAGCCCCTGCTGTATCGTGGGAATCTTCACCTTTCAAAAGCGCACTCCACTGGGAAGATCCCTGGCTGCGTAACCATTCAGCTGTCTCCCTAAGCAAGGATAGTACATCTTCCGTGTCTTCCGGCTGAGCCTGCATCGCTCTGAAATCATCGTTAATATATTCGGTAATGATTTTAAATGAGTGCTTCATGGTTCTCCTCCAATTCCAGATCTCGTTAGAACTATTGGAACTATACCCGGAAATGAATTTTTCGTCAAAACAAATGCAAAAAAGGTAAAAGGCCTAAGCCTCTTACCCGTCGATCTTCGCTTCATCTATAATCTGGTTCCGGTACAGCATGGTAAGGTGCAATGTGTCGAATTCAAGGTCCTTGTCCAATTCCTGAAGCAGCACCTCAACCAGATCCCGCCGCTGTGCACTGGTTCCGGGTACCTGATAATCCATATAACCCGTCAGGTCGGCATGAGATGTATCAATGGTCGCTGTCCCCACAGGTAATCCGCCGCGTTCTTGCAGAAATAGCTCATAGACCCTGAATTCACGGTCCTTGCGCATCAACATGACATAACAGGAATCCTCTGCTTCGTCTATCTCGTCTTCAGAATCATCCCAGTCCTCATATTCGGTAAACTCCTCTTCCTCTGAGTCATCCACAAAGTCGCGGTGTACCCACTCCATGGACTCCAGCTCATTCCCCTGATGCCACATGCGAAGAGTAATCGTGTCGATCACTTCTTCGTCGAGTTCTCTTACGAGCAGCTCTGCTGCTGCATCAAGCTGGCTCTCGAGAGGCACGTCATACCAGTGTATCTCGCCTTGAATGTCGGCCCCATATTGTTTCAATGAAGCTTCTGCCAGCTCAGTTCCATCAGCATCGTTAAAAACATAGGTCGATATGCTTCGTCCGGCAGTTACAAGCTCCATCTCCAGCACATGTTCCCGATCTTCATATGTAAAAGCTTCATCAGCTGCATCCGGAATTACGCGTGAATCATCCACATCCATGTCATCCAAGTATTCATCAGACTCGTAATGCATATCATCCGACTCACGCTCAGGATCAAACTCCAGGTTTTGCAGAACCGAATGCAATGTGCCACAGCTGACCAGCACTTCATAATAGATCGCCTCCACTGCATCCGTAAGGGACCGGATATAGGCATGAACCTGATCAATGATGTGCTTTTCCTCATCCGCTGAAACCAATTCCCGTTCCATCTGAAGACTGCCAGACAAACGGTCTCCTTCTCTATATACCAGCAGAAGTGAACCCGCGTATTGATCATTCACCATTATATCGAGCACTTCACCACCTGATGTACGCAGATCCGGAATCAGCTCCACTTTCTGTTTCATGTGCCTGTCCTCCTCCATTTCTAATGGTATTCTCATAGGTTACCCATGAGGCCAGTAGATTATGAAGCAGGAGCCTTTGAAAATGAAAAATGTGGTTGTCATTAGACCGCTAGGACGTGTTTTTGGACAGCATGCGCAACACCCTGCTCGTTATTGGAGAGTGTCACTTCATCCGCAGCAGCCTTCACCTCTTCCGGCGAGTTGTCCATTGCGATTCCTTTGCCTGCATAAGTCAGCATCGTAATATCATTGTAATAGTTGCCGATTGCCAAAATTTCAGAAGGTACAATACCTTTGGATTCGGCCAGTCTCTTCAGCGCTGCTCCCTTGGAGGCTTCCGGGTGCATCAGATCAATGAAAAAGTCTCCGCTGCGAGTCATGTAGTACGGCAAATTCCAAGTTCCCCATTCCTGCTGGACCTTGTCCATCTGCTCTAAGGGGCCAAACGCGGTGAATTTGGCAAGCGGTTCTGACAGGTCTGCCCACTGCGGCAGCTTCAAGGGCTCCATCATGAAGTTGTTGTACATCTCCCGAACCTGTAACTCCAATCCTTCCGGCTGATCCACATATAATCCAAATGCCGTGTTGATGTCAAAATGCACACCATTTGTACGGCAATACGTGACAAAGGGCTCCAGTCCCTGACCGTCCATAGCAAATCTGTGCACAATTTCACGGCTCTCCACTTCGGCCGTCACGGCCCCGTTATGTGTAATCACATAACCGTCAAGCCCCATTCGCTTCATAAAAGGAATGGTGTTGGCCGGACCTCTGCCCGAACACAGAACGATCTCGGCTCCCTGCCGGGAAGCCTGGATCAGAATCTCTTGGGTCCATTCGGTAAGCTCATGATGATCGTTAAGCAACGTACCATCTACGTCAAGCGCAATTAATTTGATTGTCATCGGGTCTTCACTCCTCAACTGTTAAGGTAATCGCACCCTCCCAAACCCTCCCTTCCGAGGGAGGGCCCCAGAGGGCTCTGCCCTCTGGACTCCCGTCTGTTGATCGGCGGGGTGGCGGGTCTTGCTATGTGACGGTGGGCGTGGGAGCGCTTGTCTGCCTGGATCTCCGCTTGCTTACGCGGAATCCAGGCCAAGCTTAAGGGCGACCATTTCGGGCAGCGCTTCGCCTCCTGCCCGAGCTCCCTGCTCCGCTTCGCGAAGGACGGGAGCTTCTTGCGCCTGTGGGGCTTGGGGGCAGGGCATCGCCTCCTGCCCGGCTCCCTGCTCCGCTTCGCGAAGGGCGGGAGCTTGCGCCTGCGGCTTGGTGGGCAGGGCTTCGCCTCCTGCCCGGGCTCCCTGCTCCGCTTCGCGAAGGGCGGGAGCTTGCGCCTGCGCCGCTTGAGGGCAGGGCTTCGCCCCCTGCCCGGCTCCCTGCTCCGCTTCGCGAAGGACGGGAGCTTGCGCCTGCCGCTTGGAGGGCAGGGCTTCGCTCTCTGCCAGGGCTCCCTGCTCCGCTCCGCTACGCGAAGGGCGGGAGCTTTACTTACGCAGACAGGCCAACTCGTCTGCGGTTAGTTCGCGGTATCTGCCGATCGGAAGCTCCGTATCCAGCTGAAGGTCGCCCATGGCTACTCTTTTCAGATAAACCACTTTTTTGCCTACGGCCTGGAACATCCGTTTTACCTGATGGAATTTGCCTTCGTGGATAATGAGAGAGATCGAAGAGATCACTCCCTCCTCCGTCTCCTCATGATGAAGCACGGTCAATTCGGCTGGCATGGCTTCATAACCGTCATCCAGCTGTATGCCAGACTTGAAACGTTGAACATCCTCGTCATCCACGTTCCCCAATACACGGGCTTCGTATGTTTTGGGTACATGCTTGCGTGGAGATAACAGATCATGCGCAAGCGGACCGTCATTCGTCAGAATGAGCAATCCCTCTGTATCTTTATCCAGCCGCCCTACCGGGAACGGATCGAATACCCTGTCCTCTTTGCGTAGGAGATCCAGAACCGTTTTATCCCTGGCGTCTTCCGTTGCCGACACAACACCCGGAGGTTTATGCAGCATTAAATAAATCGTTTCACGGTAAACGACACGCTCTCCATCGGCTTCAATGACATTGGTCTCCGGATTCACCTGCATACCACTATCCTTCACGGCTTTACCATCGACAAAAATTCTTCCCTGCTTTACCATTTTCTTGAGTTCACTCCGGGTGCCTACACCCATGTGACTTAGTATTTTGTCGAGACGCTGTGTTTTCTTTCCTTTGTCACTCATACCGATGTCCACCTCCAGCCAGCAGGGTACTCATTTTTCAGTACGCCATCCAGCCATTTCCCCCATCCAAGAGCATATCCATCCACGCATACCAGCGCGTAACCTTTGGCTGCTGCTCCAGGCTTGCACTCGACGCGCGCTTCTTCGATATTCAGCGTTTCGCCCTTCAGATACCTTACCGCTTCTCCACTTGCAGAAGCCAGGTTTATAACCCTTTTCGCCTCAGAGCTGTTCAACGCACAGGCCAGTGGATGAGACGGGACAAACCTTCCGTTTTTCACGGTACCCATAAACCATCCGGGCCGAATCACTTTGAGCCCTTCAAGACGCGATGCGCCAACAGACGATTGATATACACGGTCGCCGTAAAATACCGTTTCCCCAAGGAGCTCAAGTTCCAGATGCTCTTCTATGAATTGTTGATACACGGTCCCTGGGTCAATGTTTACTGGATCCGTTCCTCGACCTTTTCCACGATTGGACTTACGCCCATCACGCTCGTTGTTTCTTCCGGCTCTTCCCTCATTTTTTCCGCCTCGAGCTGGTCTTTCAGTCCGTTCTCTCGATTCGGTTCTCATCAAACGTTCACGTTTTCGGTCCGCTTTGCTGAGCGGCTGAGTTACAGCAATTCCTTGATCCTCGGCGATCTTGGATACCGTCTCCTTCTCATCCTCAACGCTGCTGATCCGCTCCGCAGTAGTCTCAGGACGATGCTGCAAAACAGCTACATAATGTCCTTCGCCTTCCAACAAGTGAGGCCATAATCTCGCTGTACCACGTGTCTGATCCAGTACAGCACCTGTTTTTTCTGCCGTTTCAGGCATCATCTGGCGTACCCAATCCGGTCTTCCCGGAGCGAATCCAGCTGTTTCCGGAATATCATGAACAGTGAAGTCTGGATTGAGGTTCAGAAATTCGGCGATCATGGCTTCATTCTCCTCCGGCGCAAACGTACACGTGGAATATACGATCGTTCCTCCCGGAGCGAGCAGCTTCGCAGCTGTCTCCAGAATATCCCGCTGCATTAGCACACACTTCTCTACCGAGTGATGCTCCCATGACTTAACCATGTCTTCATCTTTTCGGAACATTCCCTCTCCTGAACAAGGAGCATCAATGAGTACCTTATTAAAATAATGCGGAAAAGCACCGGCAATCCGTTCCGGCGACTCATTCAGGACAACAGCATTTCGCACACCGTACAACTCCACGTTTTTGGCAAGTGCTTTGGTCCGTTCGGAATGAATATCATTGGTCACCAGCACACCCTTACCCTGCAGCTTTACTGCGATCTGGGTAGACTTGCCGCCGGGTGCTGCACACAAATCCAGTACATGATCCCCTGGCTGAACACTTAGCAGCTCCACCGGAGCCATCGCGCTTGGTTCCTGAATATAATATAGACCTGCATGATAGTACGGATGTAGGCCTGGTTTCACGCCATGCGGCACATAAAAGCCCGTCCCGCACCATGGAATGGGCCGCATATCAAACGGAGCCAATTCATCAAATTGCTCCATGGATATTTTTAACGTATTCACTCGAAGTCCCGCATGCGGAGACTGTTCATATGATTTCATAAATTGTTCAAACTCATCTCCGAGCAGGTTTTTCATGCGCTCTTCGAAGATTGAAGGTAGCTGTACAGCCATATTCACTCATCCTGTCCTGTTAAAATGCATATTGTTCTATGTTATCATATCCCGGTGCAGCTTTCCTATTGATTCACTGCATATTCCACTACAGCGTGTAATGTTGTATAATGACAAGTAGGTTGATTCTCGTGCAAAAAACGGGTGTTTATGTATATTATCCCAACCTTTATTTTTGCCAAAACTATATTTTGATATGATCGATGGGGGATGTCCAATGAAATCGAAGAAAAAGAAAAGTGCCTCAATCCTGATTTTCCTGGGTATATTCGTGGTCCTAATCGCAGCGCTTGTCGTCGTAAACCAACAATCCAAGAAACAAATGGACGCTGTGGAGAATGCTTATGGTATTGCAGCTTCCAAGCTTAATCCAGCTACACGCGAATTGCTCGATGACCCTAACTATCAACAGATTATTCTGCCGGATGATCTTAAATCCAAAATTGACAATAAGGAAAGCTTTTTCGTTTATTTCTTTGCCTCCGACTGCTCCCATTGCCGGGCCACGACACCACAGTTGATGCCGCTTGTAGACGAAGTAGGTATTGAGCTGCCACAATTCAATCTGCGTGAGTTCGATTCAGGCTGGACAGATTATAATATCGAATTTACACCTACGCTGGTTTATTATCAAGATGGCGTAGAGAAGGATCGCATGGTTGGCGGACTTCAGGAGAACGGTAGTGAGAACGGTTATACGCTGGATGACTACAGACAATTTTTTGACAAGTACAAAGGCAGCTCTGCTGCTTCGGCAAGCTAAGATATAATCATTGACTATAAATTAACATCTCAATTCAAGCTGCTCTTCCCTTTTTACTCAGAGCTTCATAGCCAATAAACGCAGACCAAAAAATCACCCCGGCCAATCCTTATCCAAGGTTTAGCCGGGGTGATTTATGTTATATACAATATGCATCATGCCATCTATACTAATTCTGATTTTCGCCGAAATTGTTCGCCTGCTGCATGGCTTTCATTTTCTCTTCATAGATGCGTCCCCGTGTCGGGCTGCGACGCTGTGGAATGTTGGGTTTCAGTTCCCTAGATCGTTCTTGAAATGCACTAGTCAGTGTCTCATCCCAGATCCGTATGGTCAGATCCCTGTATGGAAAATGCTGCGATTCAGGACCTGCTAGTCCGCTGGCCAGTTCCTTCACTTCCTCGACCAATTCTCCGAGTTCAATCCCTTTTGTACGAGCAGGATAATGCTCCAGCAGTTCGACCGAACTCTGCAACATCATCCGGCCTCCACGAAGGTTTTTGTTTCTGAAATGATATAAGCCAACTGCAATCTGCAGCATGCCTTTATAGAAAGGGTCCCGATCCTGTTCCAGCCATAACTCTTCCAATACCTCATGGCATTCGAAGTAGTCCTGATCACGGTTAAAATAGATCAAATAATCAATATACAGCGGCTCATAGCTGCTCATCGGGATTTTCACCCTTCCTAGCCGAATTCAGAAGAGCCTTCACATCATCCAACAAATCTTTAAGTGCTTCCATGTCATGACGCTCCCAACAGTCGTTAAAGCGCTTCTGAGCCTCAATGGCCTCATTGACGAGATGGTAGAAATACAACTGATGTATGATGGACAGTGTCTTGGAGACGATGTTTGAATCATCTTCAAACTCCTTCTGTGCTTCGAGGATCTGCAGCCGGATAGCTGACATTTCATTATCCAATACAAAAGCGGCTTCTGCCGTTTTCTTCAGCCTTGCCCGCATATCATCCGGCAGACTTTCACGATATTTATAGCTCAGCGAGTGCTCAATCGTAGCCCAGAAGTTCATGGCCAGCGTCCGGATCTGAATCTCGGCCAGCACTTTCTTCTGTCCCAGAGCCGTCTGAACAGGATATTCAATAATCATATGGAAGCTTCGATAACCGCTCTCTTTGAAGTTCGTAATATAATCTTTCTCAATCAATACCGTTAAATCCTTACGTGCGCGGATGTACTCCGCCACTCTTCGAATATCATCCACGAATTGACACATAATACGAATTCCCGCAATATCCTCAATTCCCGTCTCTACCTGATCTAGTGGCACATTCAGACGTCTGGATTTCTCCAGAATGCTGGATATTTTTTTGACACGACCGGTAACGAATTCAATCGGGGCGTATTCTTCCCGTTTCTTCAGTTCCGCTCGCATTGTCTTGAATTTGACTTTCAATTCCTCTACCGCTTGTTCATAAGGAAGTAAAAATGTACCCCAGTCTCTACCGTCCATGCTTATGCCTCCTGTCTCTATAGCGTCCCCTGTTCTAGTTTATTATACATGATGTTCAGCGGGGGGAAGAGTCCCGTACGCAATCCCCTCTTCCAAGCTTCTATATTTTCGCTCCGGGGAATTTCTTATCCTTTATGTTCTTATCTGTGCTCTGCACCGACAGCTTCAGAGATATGACGATAGCCGTCTTTGCGCAATAACTCACGCAATCCGGCATGGATACGCCGATTCACTTCAGGTCCTTCATAAATCAGAGCTGTGTATATTTCCACCAGACTTGCACCGGCTTTAATTTTTTCGTATGCATCTTCGCTTGTAAAAATACCTCCGGAACCGATAATCGGAAGCTTCCCTTCGGTTTGACGATAGATGCGCCGAATAACCTCCGTGGAACGATCCCGAAGCGGTTTACCGCTAAGTCCACCGGTTTCCTTGGCATGCTGATGGGACAGACCATCCCGATTAACCGTCGTGTTGGTGGCAATGATGCCGGCAACGCCGCTATCCGCAATCGTGCTGACCATATATTCAAGCTCCTGGTCGTTGACATCCGGTGCGATTTTGACCAGAACCGATTTGACCGATCCGCCTGCTTTTGTGCGTTGTGCTTCCATTTCACTCATCACTGCTGCAAGCAGTTCCTTCAATTCATTCCCATGTTGCAGGTTACGCAGATCCGGTGTATTTGGTGAACTGATATTCACGACGAACAAATCTGCATAATCGTACAGCGCCCGAATACATTTTTCATAATCCAGGTGTGCTTCTTCATTAGGTGTAGCCTTGTTTTTGCCGATGTTGACTGCAACGGGAATACGACGTTCCTTCAGACGTGCCAATTCACCTGCCATGGCTTCCGCTCCAAGGTTGTTGAACCCCATCCGGTTCACCAAAGCTTCATCTGGAGGCAGACGGAACAGACGCGGCTGATCATTGCCTGGCTGCGCCAGCGGTGTTACGGTGCCGACTTCCATGAACCCGAATCCAATGGATGAGAAACCCGTTACGGCCTGTCCGTTTTTGTCCAGGCCTGCTGCAAGGCCCACTGGGGTAGGGAAATGACAGCCGAACATGTCGACAGCCAGATCTTCCGTTTCACGCACGCCATACATCACCCGCAAGCCGGAAGGCACCGGACGAATACTGCCCATGCCGCTAAGGCCGCCAATAATTAGATGATGGGCCTGTTCAGGGTCCATTTTGAACAACAAGGGTTTAGCAAGACTTCTATATAACAAATCACTCACTCCGTTCTCGTCCGGTACGCCGTAAATATGCTTTCCCGTCTTTTTCATATGTAAAAAAACACTCTACACACAAGTCTATCCGTTTCTTCATCAAAAGGAAAGTAGTTTGCGCATAGACATCCTCATTTTAGCCAAGTCTGCAAGCCACTTTAAACCTTATGGAAGAAATAATCCCGCATACTGGAAATGACGAGGTGAATTCTTTACAATGGGAGCATGGCAACGATATACCAGTACCAATGAACGAAGGAGGGACAACCCATGGCTCCCAAACGTAAACCGCCTGCTTTGCAGCAAAAGAAAGAAGAAGTCAATCGGAAAGCCATTGCTTGGACAGCGGCCAGCGTCATCGGATTGATCATTATTATCGGCGCACTCATCATTATCGCCAATATGTAAACGGTCAAACCGACTGCCAGTCCAGTACATAATGTTTCAGCTGGGGTACACGCCATCGTAACAGATTGCAGGAATCGATTAGTTCAGCCAATGATATGTCTTGTTTGGATTGTTTTGTTTGGGAACAAGCGTATGCTGATAGCGATCCTTCGCTTCCGGTACAAGGATGGTCTCTGGCAGCAGATTCGTTCCAATGCGTACAGGGGTGCCCTGAGGTGCGAGTGCAAACAGTTCCTCCACATCCCCAGTACTCATTCTCACACATCCAAGGGACTCATCCAGCCCAATACTGTCAGGCTCGTTGGTCCCATGGATGGCATAATTCGTATCCGACAGCTGCATGCCTCTTGTCCCAAATTCTCCATCAGAGCGACCATTTGGATTCACGACTTTGTCCGTAATGACAAAACTGCCTTCTGGTGTTCGCCCTCCCCCTAACCCGACCTCATAATTGCGAATAATGGTATTACCGCTAATCAATGCAAGTCTGTGGTTGCTTTTATCGACTACGATCTCCAATGGATCCTGTAAAAAGAGTTCCCCTCCAAGCGTGTCTGCAAATGGACCACCCGCTTGCGGAGCAGGTGATTGCCCGGCTTGTTCCTGACCTGCTTGTTCCTGACCTGCCTCTTTCTTTCCTTGCTGCTGCATCGCAAGTATTGCCGGAAACATGTCTTTCATCCCCGGTGCCGTCTCACCCAATATATTGTTTGGAAAAGGCTGCGCAAGCTGACTTACGTTTTTGGGCCAGGTTTTGTTTTGCTTGTAGTATGTATGGATTGCACTGGACAACGATGCGGCTGCTTCTTGTTTGGCTGTCCACGCTTGTGCAAGCGGCTTGATGTCTTTTGAAACTTCCGGCGGTTCGCAGTTGCACTGGTCGGCATCATAACTTTGGGCTGTTAATCTGCCACTGCTATTGGTTTGCACAATATATTTTACCGGCATGTTCCGTTTCCATAACGCCCAATCGTCAGAAGTCTGCATGCCCAGAACAGCCGATGTTTCCACCTTGGATCCCGCACCAGACCATGCAGCAGCGAGCGCAGTTTCTCCCTGATGGTTCCCTCCGAATCTCGCAGCTGTAAAAACATTCGAATTGGTGGTAGGAGCTGAAACAGCTTCACGATCATCAGAGATTGGGCCATCCGCCCAGTCATCATCCCCGGTTTCCAAAGCCGAGGCCAACGCTTCAGCTGCATCACGATTGAATCCTGGAGCATCTGCAGGCGGTACCAGAGCTAACACAAGAAGCATCAACAGGGTCAGCCACATTTTGCGAATGCGCTGTTTCTTCTCCTTCTGTTCTCCCATCTCCACCAGCTTGTTTTGATAATCCACCCATATGTCTGCAGGAGCCTTACTCCGTTCAAATGCTTCGTAAACTTCGCCCGCTTGCTGAAAACAATAGTTGGCCTTGCCTTCCTGACCTTCACGTACATACTCCTTACCGAGCAAATACCAGGCCATTTTATTATCAGGATGTTTCTTAACATATGTTCTTAGGTGAGTATTCTGCATCCGATCCTCCGCTTGATTTCTCTTTTTCCATTACTATCTTTTATATCGGCAGAGGACGGAATGAAATCCATAGGACTTGAGTACCCGGATGAAACGCAAAGCATTCGACAAAATATCACAACCTGGTAAACTATAAAACCCTTGTCAACATGAATCTCTAGACACTAAAAAAAGCACGTCCCACTGCCTAAGACAGAGGAATGTGCTTCTTCCTGGTTATATGGTGTATAATTAGCCTTCTTTGTTAAAAGGTTCATCCGCTACTTTGATGGAATCTGTTGGGCAGCCATCACAAGCATCTTGCATATCATCGAACAGGTCGTCCGGGATAGCCTTGATTCCTTGGTTAGCGTCGCCATCAAAAATTACTTCTGCCAAACCTTCATCATCATAGTCATAGATGTCAGGCGCCGTTGCTCCGCAAGCACCACATGCAATACATGTGTCTTTTTCAACCCAAGTGTACTTACTCATTACAATCTCTCCTCCTAAAATTCGAAACGTACAGTGTTTTTATCTAAAAAACATATTAAACCAAAGTAAAAGTAATTTCAAATTATTTTGACAACATCAAGAGTATATTATGCCCTATTTAATCAAGACTTTGCAAGTTATCTTTTTGCAGAGACGTGCCCCTCACCTTGTGATTACGGAGCAAAACGGATGGATCATCCCCAAGCATGCCCGCTGTTACAACAGCATTCTCTCCAAATTTGTCACGCAGCTGGTCCATAATGCGAATCAGATTCTCCTTTTTCGGCTTCTGTTCGTATTCAAACAGATCCAGCTGTACAACTGATTCCTCACGTGGAATCAAATTCTGAAGGGTAACTCCCAGCATGCGTACAGGCTTCCCACCATTCCAGTGCTTGGCAAATAAAGCACAGGCTTCTCGGTAGATTATCGTTGCATCCTCCGTAGGAACTTCCATCATCCGTGAACGGGTGATCGTTTTCATATCTGGTGTTCGGATTGTAATCTGAATCCCCTGACTCAGCATCTCGTGCTTGCGCAAACGCCTGGCCACTTGATCACTAATGTTGAGCAGTACCCGGTGTACGTCGTCCATTTCGGTAATGTCCGCTGGTAATGTTGTTGTATGCCCAATGGATTTGTTCGCTTCCCGCTCTGGCTGAACAATCGAATGATTGATGCCATTGGCTGAATTCTTCAACCAGGTACCGTTAATTCCGAATACATCCGTCAGCATCCGTTCATCTGATTTTGCAAGCTGTCCTATGGTTTCGATGCCCAGCTTTTTCAGTTTTTCAGCCGTCTTTTTGCCAATACCGAACAACTCATTGCAGGGTCTATGCCAGAGAATCTGAGGTACATCCCTCATTCGCAAGATGGAAATACCGTTAGGTTTCTTCAGATCGGAAGCCATCTTTGCCAGCAGCTTGTTGGGTGCAATGCCGATGGAACATGGAAGCCCCAGCTCTTCCCGTATTCGTTGCTGGATGCTCTCCGCAATTTCCATGGGTGTGCCGAACTGTTTAGAGCCTGAGATATCCAGATAACATTCATCTATTGAGGTTGCCTCCAGCAGCGGTGTATAACTGTAGGCTATTTTCATAAATGCTCTTGAATATTGTCGATATAGGTGAAAATCAGGACGAATTACGATTAATTCCGGACATTTTTTCATCGCCTGATGTACGACCATGCCTGTTGAAATGCCTTTTCTTCGAGCCGTATATGAACACGTTACGATAACGCCTTTTCTCACTTCACTACTGCCTGCAACAGCTGTTGCTTTACCTCTGTATAGTTCCGGCTCTTCGGCTTCATGCACCGAGCAATAAAATGCGTTCATGTCGACATGCAAAATGACCCTTCCGGCGGCAGGGTAGTATCGATCCACATTCGTGTGACGGGTTCCATCCCCAGACATGTACCTCCGCCCTTTCGTACTCTAGTTAATGAAGCTTAAATATCTATTCACCCTATTATATCAAGTTCGTTATGTAAAATCAGTTACGTTTTATTTCCGAATGGATCGGATGATCGATCGAATAATTAGCCACCCTACACTTGCAAAAAGGACTAAAGCAATCAAGAAAATAATTGTATTTTCCCATACAAAATTCATTTATAACCCTCCTATTTTCCATAAATCCCATTTACCAGTCAAAATTCAATATAACATACCTTTCGATATCATTCACTTATGTGATCATGGAGAAACAAAAAATTTGTTACACGAAACTGCGATTTCTGTGTAGCATTTGGCCATAATGGTGCTATAATAATTAATTATACAAATTCGCGACTTTAGGACAAATCAACGCATCGAGTTTAACACAGTGTAGCGTTGAAGAACCGAAGGATTCACATCCTAAATTATTTGAATACTTTTCCAACACAACACTTAACTTTTTAAAAAGCGCTTTATCTCAAAGGAGGATCTTCATGTCAAAGGCCATTTCCATCTTCGATACGACTTTACGTGACGGCACACAAGGGGAGGGTGTCAGTTTATCGGCAGATGACAAGCTTAAAATTGCCAAGAAACTCGACGACCTAGGTGCTCATTATATTGAAGGCGGAATTCCCGGCAGCAACACCAAGGACATTGAGTTTTTCAAAAGAGTGAAAGAATTAAATCTCAATGCCAAGGTCGTTGCTTTTGGCAGTACACGTCGCAAAGGAAGCATCGCCAGTGAAGACGCCAATTTGAAACGGATGATCGAATCCGGTGCACAAGCAGCAACATTGGTCGGTAAATCTTGGGATTTCCACGTCCATACTGCCTTGCAAACCACTTTGGAAGAGAATCTATCCATGATCTATGACTCCATTGCTTATTTGAAGCAAAATGGAATGGAAGTTATTTTCGATGCCGAGCACTTCTTTGACGGATTCAAACATAACCCGGAGTACGCTCAAGCTGTGTTAACGAAAGCTCATGAAGCCGGTGCAGACTGGCTCGTGATGTGTGACACCAACGGCGGAACCATGCCGCATGAAGTATACGAGATCGTATCCAGACTTTCTGGAAGTCTCCCTCATGCTCATCTCGGAATTCATACACATAATGACTGTGAACTGGCTGTGGCCAATACGCTAAGTGCTGTACAAGCTGGTGCCAGACAGGTTCAAGGCACGATGAACGGTTATGGAGAACGTTGCGGCAATGCCAACCTGGCTTCCATTATTCCGAACCTACAGCTCAAGCTTGGATATCAATGCGTGTCCGAAGATTCGATGAAACAGCTTACTAACGTAGCCCGCTATGTTAGCGAAATTGCCAATGTGAACATGCCGATCAATCAGCCTTATGTCGGTAATGCAGCCTTCGCTCATAAGGGCGGTATTCACGTCTCTGCTATCCTGCGTGATTCCCGTACTTACGAACATATCGTACCCGAACTTGTCGGGAACAAACAGCGTGTACTCGTTTCAGAGTTGGCTGGACAGAGCAATATCGTCTCCAAGGCACAGGAACTCGGACTGGAGTTCGATCCAAGCAGCGCCAATTCACGTCAGATCATTGAAAAAATCAAAGATTTGGAGCATCAAGGTTATCAGTTTGAAGGTGCGGATGCTTCCCTTGAGCTGCTCATTCGCGAAGCAAACGGAGATATGAAGGAACTGTTCACATTTGAATCCTTCAAAATGCTCGTGGAAAAAGCAGCCGACAAATCCGTTGTTTCCGAAGCATTTGTTAAGCTCAATGTTGCTGGAACAAGCGTTTATACCGCTGCAGAGGGTAATGGTCCGGTGAATGCTCTCGATAACGCCCTTCGTAAAGCACTTGTCCAGTATTTCCCTTCACTTGCTAACATGCATCTCTCTGACTATAAAGTTCGTGTACTTGATGAGAAGGATGCCACGGCAGCCAAAGTACGGGTATTAATCGAATCCAAAAATACAGAGAATACATGGAATACGGTCGGCGTTTCCGAAAACGTCATTGAAGCCAGCTGGGAAGCCCTTGTTCATAGTTTCCGTTATGCCCTGCTTCAGGAAAAGTTACAGGACGAGCCGAATGTCGTCCACACAGCCATGCATGGATTAAGCAACCATTAACGCTTATTTCCCGGAAAATAAACGAAGCGCCTGTCTCCAAAATCAATGGGACAGGCGCTTTTTATTTGACTCACTAGTTGATGACTTTCTTGATTTTACGCTCCAATTCCTTCTCGGGCAAAATGCCAAGTATGACTTCCTGGATCACCCCATTCTTGTCAATCAGCACATTTGTAGGAAAAGCGACACCATTATACTTGGCATAGGCTTCCCCGTCCTCATCGAGCAAAATAGGGAACGTCAGTTTGTATTCCTCCACAAAAGCTTTAGCATCTTTCAGCTTATCGTAAGGGGTTACATTCACTCCATACATATCCATTTCATCTTTATATTTAGCAGCCAAGGTATTAAGCGCTGGCGCTTCCTCCTTGCAGGGTTCACACCAGGAAGCCCAGAAGCTGACAAATACAGCCTTTTCCTTCGCTCCACCTGCGGTATATGTTTTTCCATCCATGCCTTTAAGAGAGAACCCTGGGGCCAGTAATCCCGCTCTCGGTCCTGTTTCGGTTGGAAGCGGTTCTTCCTGCTTGAACACGGCAGCGATTCCGCTATCCGCATTTTGAGCCAGTGCAACCCCAATGAGCAATACAACACCAAGCAGTATGTATATGTTTCGTTTCATGGCCAGCCACCTTCTTGTAGAATCAGCATTTCGGTATGACTTTATTACTGTCACTCAACGCAAGTGGCCCTAACCACTTGATTCGTTTGCACATGGTGATGTCTTATTACATGTTGTAAAATACTCTCTTTAATATTGTACCCTTTTCCTTTAAAATTTTACAATCAGGGATCATACAAATTCAAACAAAAAAAGGACCCCTGCCTAAGCAGGAGCCAAAGAGAGAGGGGTGAATACAAAATGGCAGCACTTCACGGACAGCAAAACACGATCTTCATTCCTTCTTCCGTAGAGGAAGAAATGTCGAAACACATGTACAAATCGCTGCCACAGGAAGCCTGCGGGGTTGTGCTGGGTGAAGCTGCAGCGGGCGGCATACGAATCAGTCGGTTTCAGCCAATTCGCAACGTTGCGCCTAACCCGCTGCATCACTTCAGCCTGGATGAGGCGGAATGGATTCGTTGCTTATTCAACGAGCCAAAGCTCGTTGGTATCTTCCACTCACATCCGAAGACCAGTCCCATACCGTCCCATCAGGACCTCATGTCCCTTCCAGCTTACGCCGAATTGATCAAGGTGTATCTGATCGGCACACCCGCTCTGACAAGCAAGTCTGAACCTTGTATGCATCTGAATGGTTATGAGATCCTGTACAACGTGGAAGACCCAAATAAGTCAAATGGGCAAAAGTGCTATGAACTTCAGCCAGCACAACTACGCATGACTTAAATGGGTATACAAGTCACCCAGTGTTTCTACATTTTTATGAGTCATATCCTCCAAATAACAGGACCATAGCTGCGCAGTCATCTTGGCATCTTCCAATGCATGATGACGTCCGTATATCGGTATGCCCCTTGATTCCAGCAGTTCATCGAGACCATAGCCCGGTCTTCCCGGCTCCAGCCAGCGAGCCAGCATCATGGTGTCGATCAGCCGATGGCTCAGCCTCACTTTGGAGGTACGCCACAGAGCAGCATTCAGAAATGCCCGATCATGCGCACTTGCATGTGCAACCAGTACACTGCCTCCAACAAAAGACATAAAATCATGCAGGCCCTCCAGCAAAGTAGGTGCATCAACGCACATCTGCTGTGTGATGCCTGTTAGTTCGGTAATGTGTTCCGGTATTGCAGCTTTGGATTGAACGAGTGTATAAAACTGTTCTCCTTCCAGTACTACCCCACCACTGATGCGCACAGCGCCAAATGATAGAATCTCATCTCCATGCTGCGGAGAAAAGCCTGTCGTCTCCAGATCGAATACAACCGCATCCAATTCATTCAGTGGCGTATGCAGAACTTCCGGTCTGCGCTGCTCCCTCATCATTGAGCGAATGAACGCCATGTGTTGCGCCGTTGGGGCCCCCATTATGGAAGCGATGGCAGAAGGAACCCCTCCCTGACGCAGCGAATTCCAAAATCCAGTATTGCCCCTTGCCGGCTCTCTCATGGACGTCTCCTTTCTGCAAAACGAAGTTGTCTTTGCAGTGCGCGATGCACACGTCGCACCTGTCCTAATGTATCCCGCAATTCATAATGCATCTGTTTTTGTTTCATTTGTTTCTCATCCAGAAAACCACTGCTCTGCTGCAGCCCACCTCTAATGACGACTGGTGTACTGCGTCTAAACTTCAGCGCTATCATAAAAGCTCGCCCTGCCGCATCAAGCAGTGTAAGGGGAACTGCTTCAAGGGACACCAATCTCTGTATTCGCTTGAGCGTAGATGTTTCCTTAATTCCATGCTGGAGTGCAAGGAAACGCGCACTGTTTACCAGTGGAATATATAGTCCATACTTAACGTCAAATCCGCCAGCATGTTCTCCAAACCTTTCTGTGACCACCTGACCGAGAATATTCAGGGTTGCCTTGTGTTTAACGGTATTGCGCAGGACGGCATCAGATAGCTCGGGAACGGCTCTGAACCCATCATAGAAGGCAGCAATCCATTCATCCGCCAGACCTTTCTCCCCTGCCACAAAACGCATATCCGAAGCAATGATCAAATTGCGTACAGGTTCCCACGCCAGATCCGACCTCCACGCCCGAAGCTGTTCCTTCCAGGATTCCAGTGTTTTGCGCCATAACGGCTCTGAACACATCACTTTCCCTTCACATTTGGCATAGCCTAGCTCTTCAAGCATATCAGCCATTCGTCGCCCAAGTTCGGAAAAATACTCCTCTTTTCCCTCATGTGGGTTATCGCTGATGATCATGCCATTGTCCTGATCACTCCATAATGTAGCTTCTTCCCTGCCCGAACTGCCAAAAACGATAAAGGCATAGGGGACGGGAGGCCGGCCGAAGCCATCCTCTACCATCCCCTGGATGCATAACTCTACTGCTTTCCGGTATATTCGGTCATGCAGTTCATTTACCGTTTGGTACCACTCGATTGGCGACAAGGAAGCGGACAACAATTCCTGGAGCTCATTCTGCAATACTACACGTGCCTGGCGCAGCTCCTCGGTTGAAGCAGCACCATCGATCCCTTGATAGGACCAAGAATGGTTTATAAATGGGATAGGTTCCATCATGTCCTGCCTCCTTGAAGCGTGATTCAGTCATCATTCACCTTAGGAGCTGAACGTACCGCCACCACTTGTTTTACCTTCAATACTTTTCATTTGCTCAGGGTACCCATAAGTACCGTGCTCACTAAGATCCAGACCCATGGTTTCCTCTTCTTCAGTTACACGGATACCCATGATGGCTTTCATTCCGCCAAGGATAATGAAGGAAACAACCAGTACGAAGGCGAATGCGCCAACCAGACCCAAAAGTTGAACTCCCAGCTGGTGGAATCCACCACCGTAGAACAGACCCGCTTGACCTACACCCACACTTTCAGCGAGCTCCGGAGTTGCGAACAATCCTGTGGAAATCGCTCCCCACATACCAGCGATACCATGAACGGAGAACGCGTAGATTGGATCGTCAATTCCTTTGCGATCGAAGAATTGAGCCGTGAAGAATGTGATAATACCTGCCAAAGCACCGATAACCAGAGCTGCCCAAGGTTCTACAAAGGCACAAGCACCTGTAATCGCAACGAGTGCTGCAAGCACACCGTTCAGCATACTAGGGATATCGGATTTACCAAGAACTGCCCAAGAGATCAACAGTGCAGCAACACCACCCGCTGCAGCGGCAACGTTTGTAGTCAATGCAACATAACCGAAGAATCCATCGCCCATAGCAGACAATGTGCTACCTGGGTTGAATCCGAACCAACCGATCCAGAGAATGATAACACCGAGAACAGAGTAAACTTGGTTGTGACCCGGAATGATGTTAGGTTTTCCGTCTTTGTTGTATTTTCCGATACGCGGTTTCAACAGGATCGTAGCTACCAATGCAGCTGTTGCACCCGTCAAGTGA
Source organism: Paenibacillus sp. P13VS (assembly GCF_015143645.1). Classification (NCBI taxonomy): domain Bacteria; kingdom Bacillati; phylum Bacillota; class Bacilli; order Caryophanales; family Paenibacillaceae; genus Paenibacillus; species Paenibacillus sp. P13VS. Next base: position 460,515 of record NZ_WYEV01000002.1, read on the forward strand.
ACTACAGTTGAACCTGCGAAGTCTTGCATACCCAGCTCTGCGAGCCAGCCGCCGCCCCATACCCAGTGAGCAACAACCGGATACATGATAATGGTATAAAGTGTTCCGAAAACAATATATACGCTCATTTTTGCACGTTCAGCCATACCACCGCAGGCAATGGCCAAAGATACTGCCGCAAAAGCGAGGTGGAATACAAATTTAATGGTAAGTGGAACATCGGAGAAGGCCAGTGATTCGAAGGATGCAGCCATTTGGTCACCACTCAGGAAAAATCCTGTTGTTCCAAAAAAGCTGTTTCCGTTACCGAAGCCAAGACCGAAGCCGAGAGCCCAGAAGGCAATAACCGAAATACCCAATGTCAGGATCGTTTTACCCGCAATATGTCCTGCATTCTTCATTCGTGTTGAACCTGCTTCCAATAAAGCAAATCCCCCTTGCATCAAGAAAACCAGCACAACAGCCAAAAACGTAAAGGCTGAGTTCAAACCCGTTTGAAGTTCAATGTTCGTCGGCCCCTCCGCAGAAGCGAATGCGCTGACTGGGAAAGCCAGTAACGTAAGCATTAATAACACCGCAACCAACCATTTCTTTCTCATGTACCCCACTCCCTCTTATGTTAAGTTTCTTCACATATCGTGAAACTCTTAATGTCATTATAAGCAGAAGACAGGAAAGTTGACAAGAGTATTTTAATCAAATCAGAAAAATATTTCTGGGAATAAAGTCATGCGTCTTTTTCTTGCACTTAAGTACATATTCATGTCCCATGAGCACATAGACATAGAAACATGCCTCATTCACAATAAAAGCATAACGTTTGACTGTATGGTTAAAGATCATGTATCATAACTATATAGTAAGAAAAGAATGGGGCGGAGTCTGTAAAGCCGCAAGTGGAATCTACAATTCCCTACATTAGAACTTGCAAGCGAGGTGAATACCATTGGGGATATGAAATTGTTTCGGATTGGCGAACTTGCCAAGACTGCTGGTGTGAGTGAACGGACGATTGATTACTACACGAAGCTTGGTTTGATCGCTCCTGAAGAGCGGACAGAAAAAAACTATCGTCTATATAGTAATGAAACTTTAACCAGACTCGAACGTATTGTACAGATGAAACAAGAGAAATATAGTCTCGACGAGATTAAGCAATCTCTTGAGAAGTGGAGTCTGGTTAGCACAGAAGAGCAGGTTGCCAGCAAACTGACAACGCTTGAACTCCATGTTCAACAACTTGAGCGAGAGGTCAATGAACTCAAACCGCTGCTTGGCGAGATGAAACCTGTACAAGCACGTAAAATGATGGCAGGCCTACTCACGAAAAGTGCCGGTACGATGGAAGCCTTGAAAATCTTGCTTGAGAACACCATGATGTAGCTTATTATTAGAAAGCGGAGGAATGAATATGAGTTTTAATAACGGTATGTTCGTTTTGATTATTATCGCCTTCTTGCTCTCCTTGTGGGCGCAATTTCGCGTTAAGAGTACATTCAACCGTTGGTCGGGAGTCCAAAACCTGAATGGCATGACGGGGTATGATGCAGCTCGTCATATGCTGGATGCTAACGGTCTGCACGATGTTCCAATTGAACCCGTGCGCGGGGCCCTCTCCGATCACTACGATCCGATAAACCGGGTTGTACGATTGTCCGAACCTGTATATTATGAAAATTCAATATCAGCTGTTTCCGTTGCCTGTCACGAGGTCGGCCATGCCATCCAGCACAAGGAAAGCTATCCGATGCTCGTACTTCGTCACCGGATCTTCCCGATTGTGAACTTTGCATCCGGAATTGCACCTTTTCTACTCATTGCAGGATTCATCTTCAGCGCAATGAACCTTGTTGGTCTCGGTATCATCTTCTTCTCCGTTACCGTTGCGTTCCAGCTCATCACGTTGCCAGTAGAGTTCAATGCCAGCAATCGGGCTCGTGAAATCATGGTTTCTGAAGGTTACATTCGAAATGAAGAAGAAAAAGGCGTGGCCAAGGTTTTGAACGCTGCAGCGTTAACATATGTGGCAGCTGCACTGATCTCCCTGCTTGAATTGATCCGTTACATCGGAATTTTCAACAGCCGCGACTAATCAAACCTAATAGAAACAAAAAAAACAATACCCCACCGTTTACTCGGATGGGGTATTGTTTTGCTGTAAACCGAAATAGTTAAGTAAAAACGAACGAAATGACTGTGCTACAAGGGGCAATTTGTCATCCGCCCGATGGATTAAACCAATGGTCCGTGTTACTTTGGGATGTGAAATGGCCACATGTGCCGGTTGTAGTGGATTGGTCTGGAAAAGTGCCATTTCTGGCAGCAGACTCACTCCCATGCCCGCTGCTACCAACCCGCGGATGGTATCCGTCTCTTCACCTTCAAAAGCAATCTTCGGCGTAAACCCTGCTTCCAGGCAAGCATGCCAGACGATTGGACGCAATGAGTACCCTTTGCTGAACAGAACAAATTTATCATCTTTGAGCTGTTCAAGTGCAATTTCCTCTTCTCCTGCAAGCGGGTGATTCGGAGGAAGAATGGCATGTAATTCTTCGGTTAGCACGATATCACCTGCAACCTGATCATGCTTTTCCGGAAAAGGTGATATGAAAGCCAGATCCACCTCAGCAGACAGCACGTCACGAATGAGTGTCGGGAACATGCCCTGCTTAAATCTGAATTTGACATTGGGATAACGCTGACGAAATGCGGCTACGACCGAAGGAATCAGATGAATACCCAGACTATGAGGAAAACCAATACGAATTTCACCATGTTCCGGATCCAAAAACTCATGAACTTCCCCGACTGCTTTGTCCAGATCCTTTAAAATCCCTTCAACACGCTTGCAGAAGAGCTGACCTACTGCCGTCAACTGCAGATTCCTCCCCTTTTGCATGAAGAGGTCAACACCCAGCTCTTCTTCCAGCTGATGAATCTGACGACTCACTGCTGACTGTGCGACATGCAGCTCTTCGGCTGCTTGGGTCACATGCTCCTTCTGTGCCACTTTCAAAAAGTAATGCAACTGTCTTAATTCCACTCGCCTGACATCTCCATTCTGCTATACCCTTCTTAGACCTGCCTTCATTCCGTCCTCAGATCATTACACCCATACGTGTTTATTGCTTTCTGAATTTCCTCGGCCGCCACAATCGGATAAGAAGTCCGTAAATAAAGAATCCACCCAACAATCCACCCAAATGAGCCATCCAGTTGATGCCCGACATGGCAAATGAGAAAATAATACCGAATGCAAGCAGTGTATACAACGTTTTGCGTGATGCTTCATCCATCATCATCCGCTGGAACAGAGCAACATACAGAAACGCACCATAAATCCCGTAAATAGCTCCTGATGCACCTACAGAGATGGTTGTTTCTCCTGCAGAGTTATACCAGGCAAGCGCCAAAACGTTACCCAAAACCCCGCTGCCCAGATATAATAAGCCATATCTTACCGATCCGAGCAAGCGCTCCATCGGAGGTGCGAATACAACCAGCGCAAAGCTGTTAAAAAGCAAATGACTGAAACCCGCATGAAGAAAAATGGACGAAAAATATCTCCACCATTCTCCCGAGAAAAGCTCATGGTTCGTCAAAGCACCAAATCTTAGCAATGTCATTGTATTCGTCGATCCACCATTGGCAGCAAGTATTATAAACATCACGACATTGGCAACCAACAAAATTGACGTCAGCGGGAAAAATTTCAAATAACTTCTCCAATTTTCATACCGAATAAATATCATACGTTATCCCTTTCACTCCACCCTATTCAGATCTTCCTTCACTTCGTATCCATTATCATAATTGCACGCCCGAATTGGACAATGCCTTTCATAAAAGATTATAATGGATTTTGGCACGGATCACCAATTTAAGGAGGAACATTATTATGGCACAAGAACGCACAGGCGCAGCCACATTCAAAGGCAACCCTATTACATTGATCGGACCCGAATTGAAAGTGGGCGATCAAGCTCCCGATTTTACATTGAGCAAAAATCTGCTTGAAGATGCATCCCTGAAAGACTTCGCAGGCAAAATCAAACTAATCAGCGTCGTTCCTTCACTGGATACTGGAGTATGCGATGCCCAAACTCGCCGCTTCAACGTTGAAGCCGGAGACCTTGGCGACAATGTTGTCGTTTTGACGGTAAGCGTCGACCTTCCATTCGCACAGGAACGCTGGTGCGGAGCTGCCGGTGTAGACCGCGTTGTAACATTGTCCGATTACAAAACACGCTCTTTCGGCGAAAACTACGGTGTTCTGATCAAGGAATTCCAATTGGACATGCGTTCCATCTTCGTAGTGGATACCGAAGACCGGATTACATATGTGGAATATCTGCCTGAGATGACAGAATCCCCTAACTTCGAGCAAGCCATCGCCGCAGTAAAAGCTTTGCTGTAAAAGGACTCCACGTTCAGAACAAAAGCGAGGAAGGTTCACCTTCTCTCGCTTTTTGTTTTACCATCCATCTATTTCAATCGTTTGCCTTATATTTGGCGAGCTTCTTATCGAGCACAGAAAACAGATTCATGATCGTTCGATAATTGGAACCCATATCTCCAAGCGAACCACGTGAAGCTGAATACATATCTACTGCACTTCGAACCGGACTTACCGAAATAACTGAAACCGTAATATCCATGGTCCGCCCAAACGTCGTGCGTTTCTCCAGAATAATCTCTCCGACCGAAGGAACCTCGTGAAGCACCTTATAACCCGGAATCTTTTTCAATGTTGAAGAAACCTCTTCCCAGGCTCTTTCTTTGGATAAATTATAATACCGTGTTTTTAATTTGGGATCCTTGGCTCGATCGCTGGTCCCCTCCATACTGCGGATGATACCGACGAGCGTTCTCTTTAAGGTCAAGACCCTTCCTCCTTTGAATGTAACCGTTCCATTTATGTATTCTAGTGTAACATTGTTCAGGTAGTAACAAAAGGGCGTACCGCGCTTTTAACGCAAATACACTGGTCAAAATATAAAAGTTCAAATAAAAAACACCCTGAGCTTCCTGGATTAGAGGAAAGAGTCAGGGTGCTGTACTTGTAAAATGGAACCCGCCATGCCGTCCGGCTACATTGTCTTATGAACCTGCTTAGCAGGTGGGTGACCGCAATAATGTATTATTTGAAGTCCCCATGTCGTATAGACAGGGCGTTTCAGCAACATTCTGTGTAGATCTCCCGAAGACATCATCATTGGTTCAAAACAACGAATAACCGAAACGTACATCGCAGGATGTACAGTTATTATATCCCTAACCGCGTAAAAAGTAAATGGTGACGCCTCATGTTTTATTTTTGCAGATTTTCGTTTTTCACGTCAGAGGCTTCAAGATCACCGATTTTATCTACTCCATCATCATTTTGCGCCGCTTCTTCCTCTTCCTTCTTCTGCTGCATTTTCTCCATCTGCTCCTGCATTTTCATGAAGGTTGCGTAGAAGTTAAAGAATGCAAACCAGGCAATGATACTGATAATAAAGAAGACAAACAATACCGGATACCGGAATCCAATGTAAAACAATAGTCCGCTTCCGAGCAATGTGGAGAACACACGAAACGGTCTGATCAGAGTCAAAAGTACTGCATTCTTAATAATGAGTCCGATTGACATATGATAGTGTACAACCATCGAAAAAAAGTTAAACAAGGATACAAACAAAAGCAACAGCAGCACAAGCATGATAATTCCCACTAGCTGCATATTGCGGAACTGTGTCATGTATACCGTGTAATCTAGATACATGATGGCAAACAGCACCGTATAAAATATACCTCCGATTAAGCTTTGTTTGTAGTTCTCTTTGTAGCCTACAAAGAATGTACGGAAGATCGGCACATCCGTGTCACCCATATTCCATTTACGAACGACCGTAAACAGGGCCGATGTTGCCGGAAATAGTGTAAGCGGTGCCACAATAGCTATAGCCCAGTTCATTTGCAATGATTCATTTGCGAGGTTCTGCTGCATAACGAGCAGTTTCATAATCAAGAAAAACAAGAACGGAGACGAACAAATAGCCCACAACAGATTGGTTGCGGCCAGTCTCGTAATCCACTCTGTAAGCCGATAGATCCCACCCATAGCTCCTTTAAATTCCAAACATTTCTCCTCCTCCGCAGCCTTGCGTATAACCTGAAGTCTAATATTAATATACCTTATTATTGATAGGAAAAGCCAGTACTTCCCGAAAACAGATCAGCAACCCTGCTTGTTAAGGGTTCTAAAGCTAAAAGGGTTCATACAAATTGAGACATAAAAAAAATGGAGCAGTTGCCTGCCCCATTTCTTAAATCAGTCTTGCATATTATTCAAAAGAAGAATCTTTCGCAGGACGACGTCCTTCGTTGTTGCTTGGACGTGGTTTGCGGTCACGGTTGTAACCACCTTCTCTGCTTCCACCGCCACTGCTGTTGCGATCGCGGTTATATCCGCCGCGTCCGCCACCACTGCTGTTACGATCACGGTTGTAGCCGCCACCGCTGCGGTTGCCGCTGTAGCCGGATGGCTTACGTCCGCCAGAGCGAACATCCGGTTTACGACGTTTTGCACGGATCGGATCTTCTGGAGTCAGATCAACTTGAGCGTCTTTTTTGTCGCCTGTCAGGAGCTTCAGGGAAGCTGACAACAGTTGAACAGAATCATACTGCTCAAGCAATTGGATAGCGATACCTTTGTATTCATTCAGTTCGCCACTTTGTACGATTTCGAGCAAACGCTCAGCTGTCAAACGTTGTTTTCCTTCTACTGCTTCAGCCAGGGTTGGCAGAGGCTTACGAGGGATACGGTGACGTGTTACACGCTCTATAAAGTGCAGGTGGTCGATCTCACGCGGTGTAACGAAAGACCATGCAGCACCCTCTTTACCAGCACGACCTGTACGGCCGATACGGTGAACGTAGCTTTCCGGATCTTGCGGAAGGTCAAAGTTCACAACGTGTGTTACGCCGGATACGTCGAGACCACGTGCAGCCACGTCTGTTGCTACGAGTACATCAATGCTTCCATCACGGAATTTACGCATTACCGTATCACGTTGGTTCTGGGACAGGTCACCATGGAGACCGTCAGCAGAATATCCACGTTTTTGCAGAGCTTCAGCCAATTCGTCAACACGACGTTTTGTACGACCGAATACGATTGCCAGTTCTGGAGATTCCATATCAAGCAAACGGCTAAGCGCTTCGAATTTTTGACGCTCTGGCACTTCAATGTACGCTTGGTCAATCAAAGGTGCGCTAACTTGTTTAGGGATAACGGACACGTGCTCAGGATTAGTCAGGAATTGCTGAGCCAATTTTTGAATGTTAGGAGGCATTGTTGCTGAGAAGAGCATCGTTTGACGATCAGCTGGGACTTGTTTCAGGATGGATTGGATATCCTCCATGAAGCCCATGTCGAGCATTTCATCTGCTTCATCCAATACAACAGTTTGTACATCTTCAAGTTTAATCGTTTTGCGGTTGATGTGATCCAGGAGACGTCCAGGTGTACCGATGATAATCTGTGGTTTTCTTTTCAGTGCACGGATTTGACGAACGATATCTTGTCCTCCGTAAATTGGCAGGGAGCGCAAACCTTTGAAGCGGGTAAGTTTTTCGATCTCTTCGGCAACTTGGATCGCAAGTTCACGTGTAGGTGCCATGATGAGGGCGCGGATTTTTTCGTCACTTTTGGAGATTTTGCTGATCAGCGGGATACCGAATGCAGCTGTTTTACCAGTACCTGTTTGAGCTTGGCCGATCAAATCCTTGCCTTCAAGCGCAATAGGGATCGATTTGGATTGAATTGGCGTCGCCTCTTCAAACCCGAGTTCGGTGATGGCTTGCAGCACCAATGGTTCTAAATTGAAATCTGAGAAATTTGTCAAAATTATTCATACTCCTTCTATAGGGTGGACATGGTGGACAATCCACTTTGTTGTCTGTATTCTTAAGTAGCGTTAATATTTATAGGGTATCCCATCTGCACGAATTATTTTCACCAATGACCATAATTCATGAATGGGTCCCCAACATAAGACTAAAACTACATACATGTGTTTGAAACATTTCAAATTTTATCGTTCCAATTGGAAAAAGTTCCCTACTCAAGAATATCCACAAATCATTATATCACAAAACAATTCAAGATTACCAGCAATCTGGTTTTAAATATAAATGAGGTGATTAAATTGCCCAAAATAATATGGCACTCTTTGGTGATCATATTGGGTGCTGCAGCAATTGCCTGTGGCTTCAACTGGTTTTTGGTTCCCCATCAGCTGTTAAGCGGCGGGGTATCCGGTATTTCCATGCTTCTTGGTTATTTTACAAGCCTGAATCTTAGTATAATGTACTTTGTTCTCAACATTCCTCTGCTAGTCGCAGGTTGGTTTATTCTTGGACGACGATTTATTATATTAAGCATCGTGTCGGTAGCTGCCACATCCTGGTTTATCGGGTTGCTGCCTGTTTTTGTCGTGGCAACAGACCCTCTGCTCAGCTGTGTGTTTGGCGGCGTGCTCGTAGGTCTTGGTACAGGCATCTCCTTCCGTGTTGGCGGTTCTACAGGAGGACTCGACATTGTGGGTTCCATTTTCACGCGTTACCGGGATTTCCCCATCGGTACCGTTATGGCGGGCATGAATGGGGCTATTATTATGCTCGCTGGTTATTTGAACAATGACTGGAATATTGCTCTCGCCTCCATGGTTTCGATCTATATTACCGGTAAGGTGCTTGATCTGATCCATATCAGCCATGTTAAGGTGACATTGTACATTATCACCAACGAGACGGAAGCGATGTTGAAGAAATTGCTGGTTCGTCCCCGTGGTGTCACCAAGATCAAAACTCAGGGAGCATACACCGACATTGAAAAGGACATGTTAATGACAGTGACTACTCGTTATGAGCTGGTTGAGATTAAACGCATCATCAAGGAAACCGATCCAAATGCGTTCGTTAATATCGTTGAGACAGTCGGTGTCATGGGTTCTTTCCGCCGAAGTTGAGACACATGTACGGTTAACAATTTATATAATTGTGGTATAATAATTGTGCACGGCTCCTAAATATGATGTATAGCAGGATCTGCCCTTCACTTTCACAGGCCATATGCTTTTCCGATTCGCGCCGAATGACTTACCATTTTGGAATTCGAGTAGGAAAGGGTGATTATTGTGGATATGGAAACGGTAAAACTGTTTGAAATCGTCAACAGATGGTGCCCGGAAATGCTCCCTTTCTTGAAACCGAATGAGCTCGATTCACTTATTGTTCTCCGGGATGGGCTGGGCATTCTGGAGCAGGGAGACGCAATGGAAATCATTCAGTACAGTATTTGTGAGCATCAGAACGACATCTACATTCAATAATATTTTTTTGATTGATCACGCCGCTTCTTGGGAGGTTATCCTCGCAGGAAGCGGTTTTCATTTTTTCCGAAATGTTTCATCACTTGGTTAATATGGTTAAAAGCCCAGAGGCTTTGTTATATAATTCAATCATGGAATGTACATAAAGGGAGTGGGAATAAAATGAACACGTTTTGGGCTTTACTGGCCATGGCCTTGGGGAGCTTCAGTGGAGCAACGGCAACAGCCGATCAGGGTAACCAGCAGCTTCAATCGTTAACCAATAGTTTTAACACCGCCATTATTCAATCCCAAAAGGACCAAGTCGTCATTGATGCGGATAATCCGCCTGCCAAAATTGACCCTCAGCCGGATGCTCCAGTTGTCAAAGGAATTTATGTTACAGCTTACAGTGCCGGAGGAGCCCGGATGAAGGAGCTGCTCGATCTGATTGACAACACAGAGCTTAACTCCATGGTCATTGATATCAAGGACGACCTCGGATACATAACCTACCCTACTGAGAACCAATCGCTACAGAAAATGGGCAAATCCCAACCGTTTATCCGGGATATTGACGCCTTGATGAAACGACTGCAAAAACATGAGGTCTACCCGATTGCACGGGTCGTTGTATTCAAAGATACGATTCTTGCCAAAAAAAATCCGGAGCTTTCCTTCCGAAACAAGGATGGATCGGTATGGGCCAATGGCAAAGGCGACAGTTTCGTGAATCCTTACAGCAAGGAAGTTTGGGACTATAATATTGAAATCGCCAAGGAAGCCGCCAAGCTTGGATTCAAGGAAATTCAATTTGACTATGTGCGTTTCCCAGAAGGTTTCGAGAACCGTGCGGATATATTAAAATACACCAAAACCGACAAATCACGGGTCGATGTTGTTGCGGAATTTGTTCAATACGCCCGCAAGGAGCTCGCGCCTCTGGGTGTCCGGGTTTCCGTTGATATTTTCGGCTATGCAGCCTCAGTACCCGCTGCAGAAGGAATCGGTCAGGACTTTGTTAAAATCTCCGAAAATGTGGACGTGATCTCACCGATGGTCTATCCAAGTCACTACTCTACCGGATGGTATGGCGTAAAGGATCCTGACAAGGACCCTTACACAACGATCAAAGGCTCCATGGAGGATACACATAAGAAACTCGACCCAACCAAGGATCTCAAGCCGGTAATCCGCCCTTGGATACAGGACTTTACGGCCAGCTGGCTCGGCAGTGGACACTACATCAAATACGGCAAAAAGCAGGTTGAAGACCAGATTCGTGCAATGAAAGACATGGATGTGGATGAGTATCTGCTCTGGAATGCATCCAATCGTTATACTTCAGGTGTGAACTATAAATGAAGCACTCTTCCCCTACCTATCATCTCCCCGTTCCGCTCACGCGGATCGGGGTTTTATTATGTTGCCACGTAATTCCGGCCTTTCCCTGTTCAAATTCAGCAAAATCCACTACAATGAATAGCTGTTGTATATAGTTTGATGATCATTCTTATATGAATAGCGAGGCACTTCAAGTGAACATGACAACCACCCGTTTTTCGCAAAAAGTAAAGCAATTCCTGATCATATTTCTACCGATATTCACAACACAAATTGCGCTGTCTGCCATGTCTTTCTTCGACACCAATATGTCAGGCAAGTTTTCCCCAGCGGATCTGGCTGGTGTAGCTATTGGTACGAGTCTGTGGATGCCGGTACAAACCGGGCTTAGCGGTATTCTAATCGGAATCACCCCCGTGGTATCCCACCTGCTGGGTTCCAAGCGCAATGATCAGATCGGCCACAGTGTGATCCAGGCACTCTATCTGGGCATCGCGGTGAGCCTAGCCGTTTTGGCCATTGGAGCCGTAGTACTTACTCCCATTCTCAATGGGATGCCCCTGGAGCCACGGGTTGCCCGGGTAGCTCTTTATTTCTTGAGCGCACTGGCTTTTGGCATCATTCCACTGTTCGGATATACCGTGCTGCGCAGTTTCATGGATGCACTTGGACAGACACGAATAACCATGTTCATTACGTTAGTGTCTCTTCCGGTTAATATTTTGCTGAATTATCTGCTCATCTTTGGACGTTGGGGCTTCCCCCAGCTCGGAGGTGTGGGTGCAGGGGTTGCTACCGCGTGTACATACTGGATCATTTTTTTGATCAGCATCTTCTTTGTTCACCGGATTGAACCCTTCGCCCAGTATGGCGTGTTCCGCCGTCTCTCCGGCATATCACTGGGCAAATGGAAAGAATTGCTGAAAATTGGGGTACCCATCGGGTTCGCTACTTTTTTTGAAACGTCAATCTTTGCAGCTGTCACATTAATGATGAGCCGATTTGATACCATCACGATTGCTGCGCATCAGGCTGCTCTTAATTTCGCCTCTACGCTGTACATGCTGCCAGTGAGCATATGTATGGCCCTCACCATTCTGGTCGGTTATGAGGCGGGTGCAGGACGTTTGAAAGATGCCAAACAGTACAGCTTGCTCGGCATCGGCGGAGCTATTGTACTCTCGCTGCTCACTGCAGTCGTATTGCTCGTGTTCGGGGAACAAATTGCAGGGCTGTATTCAAACGAGCAAGAGGTCATTGCGTTGACTCAGCATTTCCTGATCTACGCCATCTTCTTTCAAATTTCAGATGCCATTGCAACACCGACTCAGGGTGCTCTTCGGGGATACAAGGACGTTAATCCTGCACTGATCATTACGTTTGTGGCTTATTGGATCATTGGTCTTCCAGTGGGATACATTACAGCTACATATACAGCGCTTGGCGCTTTTGGATACTGGATCGGCTTGATTGCTGGGCTCGCGGTCGGTGCTGCAGCACTTCTATGGAGGCTATTCCTGGTTCAGCGAAAAGCGGCCGTCCGCATGATCGAGCAATCCCGATAAACCGATCGAAAGAACATAAACAGATCATCATGTTGATTCATACAAAAAAAGAGCACAGCCCGTGTAGACGGCGCTGTGCTCTTTGGCTTGTTGTTTATTGAGATAAACGTTGTGCAAGCTCGTAGGTGTTCATATCGAAATCCTTTTTGGTGTTAACGACTTTATCGATGTCTGTCAGAACAAGCTCACCTTTTATAATGCCACATCCCTTGTCGGTCTCTCCCGCGATCAGGCTGCGCACAGCAAAGTCTCCCAGACGGCTGGCAAGGTTACGGTCAAACGGAGTCGGCGTACCACCACGTTGAATGTGACCCAGTACTGTTACACGCGGCTCATATGTCGGGCAGCGTTCCATCAGTTCTTTGGCTACATCTTCACCCTTGCCAACACCTTCGGCAACGATAATGATACTGTGGCGTTTGCCATGTGCGAAGTTGGCTTTCATCCGGTCTGCCACTTCATCCATGTCAAATGGAACCTCAGGCACCAGAATCGTTTCTGCACCCGAAGCCAGTCCGGCATGAAGCGCAATATCACCACAGTGGCGGCCCATAACTTCAACGATGGAAGAACGTTCGTGGGAAGACATGGTATCACGCAGTTTGTTGACTGCATCTACCACCACGCTTACGGCTGTATCGAATCCGATCGTGTAATCCGTAAACGAGATATCGTTGTCGATGGTTCCCGGAAGACCCATTGTATTGATACCGAGTTTACTCAGTTTGTTAGCACCATTGTAAGAGCCGTCCCCACCGATTACAACCAGACCATCGATGCCGCGTGCACGCAGGATGTCAGCTCCCTTTTGCTGACCTTCGGCAGTATAGAACTCTTTGCAACGGGCGGATTGCAGAACTGTTCCGCCGCGCTGAATGATGTCACCTACACTACGCAGATCCATTGGGAATATATCGTTGTTCAACAGACCTTGGTACCCGCGTTGAACACCGTATACTTCGAGACCGTGGAACAATCCGCTGCGAACCACCGCACGAACAGCCGCGTTCATTCCTTGTGAGTCACCACCGCTCGTTAAAACTGCGATTTTTTTTACTGCTGTCATGATGTTTCTTCCTCCTCTAGTTTCACTTCAGGCTTCCGCAACAAAGCGCCTGACTTACATATGCTTGCGAATCCAGCGACTGAAGATAAAGAAAAAAACTCTGGTCATTGGACTCTTCTTCATCAAACGCTTGGATATGGCGCGAACTTCCTGCTGTTCGCTGACTTTGGGATCAGACAGGTAAATGGCAAGCAGTCCTTCGATAATCATCCGGTGAAAAGCACTTCCCGGAATATTCTGCACATCACTGCGGGCCATCTCCACAATAAAAGCAATGCGGTCTAGCATCGTCTCCACATTTTCGTAATAATTGCAGAAGTTGAGATCTCCACCGATACGATCTTCATCCTGATCGATTAAATAATCGAGCATAATGTGCAATGCGCATACATGCGGAAAATAGGCAGTATGGATTGAGGCCGCCTGCTCTTCAGTCAGCTGATCATCACTCGCAGCCAGAAACAGCATGAATACGCCCAGCGTAGAGCCGGTAGCGGCGGCAAATTCGTTCCAACGGAACTGAGGTGTACGGTGGCGATGCTCTGCCCACCACTCAAGCAGTGCCGTTTCTCTCAGTTCCGGTTTGATGTGCTTATATACCTGCAGGTCCGTGTATAGGCCTGCCAGATCCTGAATTTGAGGCTTGGCGGACGCATATCCAGGCAGCTGACGTGTGAGCTCCTGACATGTCGTCACCAGATTCCGTAAGTATCCACCGTCGTCCTGCTCCTCACGGAGCGCATAATAATTGATCGGTGTTGCTTCGGGATCTACCGCATCAAGCATGGATTGATGGAGAAGCCGAAAATCATTCGGGTCCATCGATGTGCTGCGGTCGCACAGATTGTCCAAATAATCACTAATGGTTTGATAAGAAACGATGAGCGGAATCAAGATATGCCTCTGCGGCATATCGGGCAAAGCATAAACCGTTCCACCTTCACAGTGAAACTGTTTGTCATTGAGACTAGCCAGAGCCTGATTGCGCAATTCCTCATTCGGAATTTTCTCAGCTTTAGCTCTCCACTCAGCCAGTTCTTTCCGCGTTTCCGGAATGGTGTACTTGTACACCCTTCTCATCAATTCCAGCGGTCCCCGCGGATATTGATGTCGACTTTGATTAGATTGGCTCAAAATAAATGTGCCTCCACTTGGTTGAATACGTATTAGAGCGATTTTTAACCAATCCCATTATAATATGAACCCCTTAATTGTACAAATGATCTACCGCATAATCACGGGAAAAAATCGCTTCCGCCAACTAGCCTTTGTGATATACTAACAATATTTCATCCATCAAAGGAGTCGTTGACATGATGTCAAGTGAGCCTCTCTCGTGGAGACGGTTATTTGCTTTTTTTGTACCGCTCGGCATATCCGCCTCATTGGTTACCATTTCTCACGTAATTATTAATAGTACACTCGCCAGATCCGCCCATCCGGAGACGGTCATTGCCAGCTACGCTATTGCAGGCAGCCTGCTGACCCTTACGGAACGCCCCTCCACACTGCTGCGGCAAACCTGTTCTGCGCTGGTACGGGACCGCCTGTCCTTTCAGGCCCTCACTTTCGTCACCAAAATATTTCTTGCCTGCGTACTGCTGATCGGATTCCTTATCGTATACTCTCCCATTGGTACAGTGGTTTTCAAATATCTGTTCGGCGTGAGTCCCGATTTATTGTCCAAAGTAATCGATGTCTACGAAATCCTGATGTACGTCAGTATCTTCTCGGTCATTCGCAATATCTATCAAGGCATTATCATTACGAATAATCGGACCAAGTGGCTGACGATAGGCATGTTATTCCGTCTTGGAGGCATGTATGGCCTATCCTTGTATTTCATCTATACAGACAGTATTAACAGTGGTCGTGTAGGCGCTATCATTTTTGCGGCAGGTATGATGATTGAAGCACTCGTCAGTTTTCTTGAGGGAAACAGCATCAAGCGGAGCATGCCAGCCAAGCTGGAGGATCATCCTGTCGAAAACAAAGGAGACGTTTTCCGCTTCTACAAACCGCTGCTGTTATCCAGTTTTGTCGCCTTGTTCATCGGACCTGTCATTAATATCGTCCTTGGCAAAACGACAGGTATTGCGCTGGCCATCTCTTCTTTTGCCGTAGCCAGCAGTTTGATGCAGCTCATGTTAAGCTTTTTCACCTATATCCATCAAATTGTGCTTAATTTCTATGAGATTGATGCCAAACTGGTGAAAAAATTCGCACTGGTAACCGGATTTATTCCGTTTGCCATGACAGCAGCCATAGCCTATACACCTCTAGGTCCATGGGTACTGGAAAATGTAATGAGCGTTCAAGGAAACCTGCTGCAGCAAAGTTTATGGACGCTGCGGGCCTTTGTGCTATTTCCGCTGATTTCGCCTTTTCTTGATTTCAGCAATGGGCTAATCCTGCTGCGGGGACAGACCAAAACGATGTTCCGCTCCCAGTCAGCCAATGCCATCTGTACCGTGATCGTCCTGCTCATTCTGGTTAGTATCTTCCCGGCTTGGAACGGCATGATTGGTGCGGTCGCCCAGTCACTCGGTCTGTTGGCAGAACTGATCATTGTATGGCTTGTCATCCGGCGCACGCAGAAGGAACCTTCGATGTCTGCTCCACCGTCCCGCAAGTCATCTTCACTTAAAGGCTAAATACTGAAATGTAATAAAGAATGGAGTCTCTCAACATGAAATTAAGTCACAACGCTCGCCCGGATCAAAACTGGCTGCGAGCACTTATGTTTACAATCTTCGGTTCGACCGTGCTCGTCGTATCCTATCTCCAGCTCTACTTCAGTCATCTGGGATTCAGCCGGGCCGAGATTGGCTACTTGTACGGTATCGGTCCACTTGTCTCCGTATTCTCCAATATGTTCTGGAGTATGGCCAGTGACCGCTACAAAACGGTTCGCAAAGTCATGATCATTCTGCTCGGCGGACAATTAATTACAGGCGTCATGCTCGCCAATGCAACGTCCTTTGGCCAAGTATTTATCCTGGTGACGTTATTTTACTTTTTCTACTACCCGGTCTACCCGCTTGCCGATACAATGGCGATTACCACTGCAAGCAAATACGGTCGGAATTTCACGTCCATTCGAGTTTTCGGCTCCATTGGCTATGCTTTTTTTGCATTAAGCATTGGTTATTTTCTTGGTTCTTTTGGACCCGGTTGGACGATGTGGGTGTGTGTTACACTTGCGACCATTACACTTCTGATCGGTTTCCGGTTGCAGGATCAGAATGAACCCTCTGGAAGCAGCAGCAAAATGGATCTCTCCGGGCTCTGGGCAATCCTGAAACGCAGAGATGTGCTGAGCTTTTTCGGATGTGTCTTCCTGCTCGCATTAGGGCATCGGATGAACGAAGCTTTTCTCACCATCACGCTGAAGGATCTCGGTGCCAGTGAAGGCCTGATCGGCTGGTCGCTGCTCATCTCTTCCGTGAGCGAGATTCCTATATTCCTGCTGCTCAGCAAGTATGGCAATCGGTATAAGGAGCTTCCGTTACTCACCTTTGCTGCACTTATGTATACCCTTCGTTTATTTCTGATGTCTGTATCGGATACACCAGCGGCTGTTGTCGCCATTCAAACCATGCATAGCGTCACCTTTGGCATTTTCTACGTAACAGCGGTCCGCTATATTACCCGCCTTGTACCCGATGCGTATCGTGCGACAGGTATGGCTATGTTCACCATCGTATGGTCAAGTGCCTCAGGTCTGCTGAGCGGAACCTTTGGCGGGTTGATATTGGATCATGCAGGCAGACAGGTCTTCTACCTTACGGCCATGGCCTTCTCACTCGCTGCACTTCTTGGTTTCATCCTGAAGCTGTTATCCAGTATGACCAAACGTGCATAATGAGCACACCTTGCTCTCTTTTTATAAAATGTTTTTATAAAATAAACACAAAAAAGCACAGTCTCCGTAGGGGGACTGTGCTTGGGTTCTTTATATTCAGCTAGAAGCCAATCATTTATAAGAAATCCGTTGAACGGAAAAATCTTACAATTTAATTACGTTAGCTGCTTGAGGACCACGGTTTCCATCAGTGATTTCGAATTCTACCGCTTGACCTTCTTCCAATGTTTTAAAGCCGTCGCCTTGGATTGCGGAGAAATGTACGAATACGTCCTCGCCGCCTTCAACTGAAATAAAGCCATAGCCTTTTTCTGCGTTAAACCATTTAACTGTACCTTTCAAATGAACAACCTCCTAAAAATATCGCCATCTATGGCGAATACCCTCATTATACTGTATGACTTTCCACTTTGCAATTTATCTTTTCAATAAATGCGGAAAAAATTTGCTTTGAAACGTAGGGTACGGTATCATTTTACCAAAACCGTAAGTTTGGAGACTATCTATGATTAAAAAACATGAAATATACAAAAGAGACAAGTGGAATATGATGACGGTAGAAGTACAAGGCAAATACCTCGTACTCCGTGAAATTTCAGAGGAATGGGGCGAAGAATGCCACACGTTTCTCAGTCGCCCTGCATTGATGCACTGGGCTGAGCGCCGTTTTCCAAAAGCCGATTTCGAGAACCGCGAGGATGAATGGCGTCAGCTGATGGCTGCTTTCAAAGAGGTGTAATGAATGACGCTTGACTCAAGCAATGTTGTCATCTTCATTATCCTTGCCTTTTCACTGGGAGTTGTGCTTATTCTGGGACGCAGTTCCATCCCGGATCGGCTGCGACGGGGAATGGCCCTTATAGCCACGCTGCTGATTTGTTTTGCTTTTTTCCTGATCGTCTATTTCCTAGCCAATATGGGAGCCTAGTGTTCTCAAATATTTCAACAGGCCCAAGGCCATACTATACCGAACTGCTCGTATAGTCAGGAGGAAGGCCGTTGAAATATCGAAAATCACTGTTTGTCATACTAGTACTCAGTCTGATTCCTTCGTCTCTCTCCGCACAAGCGAGCGAGACGAGAGCAGATTGGTCTATACATCAACTTCATCAAAGGAGGATTCCCATGAGTCAATTATTGAAACGTTCCGAGGTGCCAACTGAACATACGTGGAAACTCGAAGATTTGTTCGCCGATCAGAAAGCCTGGGATCAGGAATACGAAGAAGTAACGTCTCTGACCAAGAAAGCCTCCGAGTTTCAAGGTAAGCTGAACAAGCCGGAATCGCTTAAGGCATGTTTTGAACTCGAAGATGAGGTAAGTCTCAAAATTGAACGCCTTTTTGTGTATGCACGTATGCACCAAGATGAAGACACAGCTAATCCTACATACCAAAACCTGTCCCAAAAAGCACAAAAGCTGAGTGTGCGTGTCGGAGAAGCTCTTTCCTTTGTCACACCAGAAATCCTCTCTCTGCCGGATGATCAGCTGGATGCATTCATTGCAGATGAGAAACTGTCTGCATTCAAGTTCACACTGGAAGAGATGAAACGTGAGAAGGCGCATGTCTTGAGCAAAACGGAAGAAGCCCTGCTTGCACAGGTGGGCAACTTGTCCCAAGCGCCGCAAACCATCTTCAGCATGCTGAATAATGCCGATCTCAAGTTCCCGAAAATTAAGGATGAACACGGCAACGATGTGGAGCTTACCCACGGAAGCTACATTCAATTCCTGGAGAACCCTAATCGCGAAGTTCGCGAACGTGCCTTCAAAGCCGTGTATGAAACGTACGCCAAACAGAAGAACACGATTGCTGCAGCCCTGAATGCCAATGTCACCAAAAACATGTTCTATGCGAATGTCCGGAAGTACCCTTCCGTAATGGAAATGTCACTATACGGTGACAACATTCCAACAGAGGTTTACACCAACCTGGTGGACACCATTCATGAAAGCCTCCCGCTGCTGCACCGTTATATGGATCTGCGCAAAAAATTGCTCGGTGTGGATCAATTGCATATGTATGACTTGTTCGCTCCTCTGGTTGATGAGTATAAAATGGACATCACTTATGAGGAAGCAAAACAGACCGTCAAAGATGGCCTGAAGCCGCTGGGCGAGGATTATGCAAATACATTGCAGGCTGGATATGATGACCGCTGGATTGACGTATATGAGAACGAAAACAAACGTTCAGGTGCTTACAGCTGGGGTGCTTACGGCACACACCCATATGTCCTGCTTAACCATAAAGACAATCTGAACAGCATGTTTACACTGGCACATGAAATGGGTCATGCTCTGCATTCCTATTATTCGGATACTACCCTTCCGTATCGGGATGCACAGTACACCATCTTCCTGGCAGAGGTTGCATCCACAACCAATGAGGCATTGCTGATGGATTACCTGCTTAACAAATCCACGGATCCGAAGGAAAAACTGTATCTGTTGACCTATTATGCAGATCAATTCCGTACAACGGTGTTCCGTCAAACGATGTTTGCCGAATTTGAGAAAATCATTCATGAGCGTGCTGAACAGGGCGAGGCCCTTACACCGCAGCTCCTGTCTGAAATTTATTACGACCTTAACGTCCAATACCATGGAAACAGCATGGCTGTGGATAAGGATATTGAGATGGAATGGGCACGTATCCCCCATTTCTACAACAGCTTCTACGTTTATAAATATGCAACGGGCTTCTCTGCTGCAACGAGCTTCTCCAAACAGATTCTCGAAGAAGGTCAGCCTGCGGTAGACCGTTATCTTGGCTTCCTCAAGAGTGGTGGAAGTGACTACTCCATCAATATTCTAAAAAAAGCAGGCGTGGATATGTCTTCTCCACAGCCAATTCGCGAAGCCATGAGTGTCTTCAAAGAATTGATTGAACAGATGGAACAATTGACTAAATAAAGTTGTCTCTCTGTTACACGCAACCTGCATCCCTTGCCCATTTCGGGCAAGGGATTTTATAATCAAGCCAGATGCACAGCGCCTTCTTTGGGGTAATGCATTCGTATTCCTGAATTGTTCAACAAGGAGGCACCACCATGAAAATGCAATGGACCCTCATCGCAGGTCTTGTTTTTGCACTTCTTACCGGAATCTTCGCTGTTATTAATGTGGATTCCGTGCAGGTTAACCTGCTGTTTAACACGGTTCAAATCCCTCTGATTTTGCTGATTCTGGGCTGTACCCTGATTG
Organism: Paenibacillus sp. P13VS; assembly: GCF_015143645.1. Classification (NCBI taxonomy): domain Bacteria; kingdom Bacillati; phylum Bacillota; class Bacilli; order Caryophanales; family Paenibacillaceae; genus Paenibacillus; species Paenibacillus sp. P13VS. The sequence continues at coordinate 480,918 of NZ_WYEV01000002.1, forward strand.
GCGGAATCATCGTTGGTTCCTATGGCATCTTCCGTCAGTATCGATTGCAGCGTGAGAACAAGCAATTGAAATTGCGTGTAACCGAACTGGAGAACACGGCTTCGAGCTATTCTTCACTAGGTTCCACCGCATCGATGGGAGCCTTCGAATCAACTGAAACGGATCGCATGGCTGAGACGGATTCCATCCAGAGTCAGCAGCGCAAAGGAAATTCTGCAGATTCGTTGTAAGAAGAACAAGCAGCCTGCTGGCATAAGGAATGGATGTCCCATTCGACCAGACAGGCTGTATTCTTGTTCGGGAACACTGATTATGAGGAGGAACTCTATATGAATTTTACAATTAATGAATCCTACGTCCTGGATCTTCTGAAAAGGCTGCTGGATACTCCGAGTCCAAGTGGCTACACACACCACATTATCGAAATGATCCGGGAAGAAGCCCAATCATTGAATATTTCGTTTGAATTAAATAACAAAGGCGGAGCGGTACTCACTTTGCCTGGGCAGGATGCCTCCAAGACCATTGGACTCAGTGCACATGTGGATACGCTTGGAGCGATGGTACGTTCCATCACTTCTTACGGTACACTCAAGCTAACCTCTGTGGGTGGATTCACCATGCACAGTATCGAAAATGAGTATTGCACGATCCACACACGTGATGGCAAAACATATACCGGTACGATTCTCTCCCTGCACCCTTCGGTTCATGTCTACCCTGATGCCCGCACCTTTGAGCGTAAGGAAAGCCATATGGAAGTTCGTATTGATGAAGTAGTTTCATCCAAGGAAGATGTTCTTAAACTCGGTATCGGCGTCGGTGACTTTATTTCATTCGATGCACGTGCAGTGATTACGCCAAGCGGATATATCAAGTCACGTCATCTGGATGACAAAGCCAGTGTGGCTGCCCTTTTCGGCATTCTGGAATCTGCTCATCGGGAAGGCTGGAAGCCTCTACATAACGTCTCTCTGCTTATTTCGAACTACGAAGAAGTTGGACATGGCGCCTCGTATATCCCGTCCGAGATCAGTGAATTGATCGCCGTAGATATGGGGGCAATGGGGGACGATCTCAGCTGTAAAGAAACGGATGTATCCATCTGTGCCAAAGATTCTTCAGGTCCATATGACTATGACATGACGAGTCGTCTGATTGAACTTGCCAAACAAGCCAATCTCGATTATGTCGTTGATATTTATCCACAATACGGATCAGATGGCAGTGCTGCCTTGCGAGGTGGAAACAACATTCGTGCTGCACTGATTGGTCCTGGTGTACATGCGTCCCATTCGATGGAACGCACGCACAAGGATGCCGTTGTGAATACAGCCAGACTGCTCGCTTCATACATCACAACCAAGTAATCACTCTCTGTATACTTCAGGAGTATAGGAAGATGCCAGTAACAGCTCACATCGCTGTCTGGCATCTTTTTTTACCCTATCATGTTCTCCTAACTGGACATCCACCTTAATCAGCCTGCTCCACATACTGACGATATTGCTGCTCGATTTGCGTTACTTGCCTCTCATGATCACGAATTTCATTTTTTAACACATGCAATGTACGACGGACGGTAAGACGGCCCTCTTCCACCTGGGATTCGGCTTTTCGGATTTTGTCCTGCACCATCCAGTCCACGAAGAGATTGTCGAAGAAGTAATCTGCAAAGGATAATAATCCCCCAAGCTCCAGGTCAGCGTGTACCGCCATTTTCACATCTTCAAGCTCCTTCTGGAATCGCTTTAAATGTCTTCCCGCTTCCGTTAAGGCAGATTGAGCGTCATCCATACGACCGCGTTTGATATGAGTGGATATCATACCTCCGCCCATCATATCGTATATTCCCCAATTCCCTGCAGACTTGAGCGCATCCCCTGCACGGCCTAGTGTACTTAGCAGGCGTTCCCCTTCGCGGTCTGCCTCCTTAAGTTCCTTCATTTCTCCGCGTAAATGCTCCAGATCCTCCGCCAATTGCCTAAGTTCATCGTGACTCGCCAGCAGTTGATTTTCCTTTTTACCCCACAGCACCTTGTAATCATTTTCCCAAAATCGATATTTACTTTGCTCATCCAGTTCGCGCTGCACTTCTTTCTTCTGCTCGTGAATGTCTTGTAACATTTGGCATGCGGTATCATACTCAGCCTTACTCTCCATTAATTCGATTTCTTCCTTCTCCAGCTTCTCCTGCTTTTTACCAATCAAGTTATAGAAAAATGCAGATAAGGTCATGCCATTCAGCCGGTCCACATCATTCTGATCCTTCTGGAGATGCTCCAGGCGCCGCTGTACTTTCGCCTTCCACTCAGCTTCTTCCTGGTTCAACTTCTCCAGGCGATTGTTCCATTTCTCGTAAATTCTCCCCTTTTCCTTGAGCACAGCCAGTTGTTCATTCCATTCTTTATACATAAATGTGGTGTTCTCTCCTTTCACTGGAATTATTTCCTTACTACTTACAACGTAATGGATATGGCTAACGTTTCATATAAAAAAAATCGCCACCCTTCAAAACAAGGCGTTAAACCCTATTTTAAACGATGACGATTTGTACTTTTCGATTAGGATTTGCTTTTCTCAATCTGCTCTGCAAGCTCATTCAGGAACGTCCAACGTTCCATCAGTTCTTCCAGATGACGATCTGCTTCAGCCTGCTCTGCCATGAGTTCCTGCAAACGCGCTGAATCACTGAAGGATTCCTCCATCGCCGTGTTGATCCGCGCAAGGTTAGCCTCGGCTTTCTCAATATTCTCGTCGATCTGATCATACTCCCGTTGTTCCTTGAAGCTAAACTTCAGCTTCGGCTTGGCTGTAGATGCAGCAGGCTTAACCTCATCTGTTTTTGCTTTTTTCGCTGCTGACCCAGTATCACTCACCTGAGAAGCTCCAGGTGCATTCTTCAGCATCCATTCGGCATACTCACTGTAGTCGCCAACATGTACCCGGATAGCTCCGTTGCCCTCGAAGGCTAGCACTTTATCCACTGTACGGTCCAGGAAATAGCGATCATGGGAGACAACGAAAACAACACCCGGGAAGTCATCCAGGTAATCTTCGAGTACCGCCAGCGTCTGAATATCCAGATCGTTCGTTGGCTCATCCAGCAGCAATACATTGGGCGCAGCCATCAATATACGCAGCAGATATAGACGACGTTTCTCCCCACCTGACAGACGGGATATTGGCGTCCACTGCGACGCAGGAGTAAAGAGAAACCGTTCCAGCATCTGGGCTGCCGTGATCAGGGATCCATCTGCCGTCCGCACATTCTCGGCCACTTCCTTTATATATTCAATAACACGCAGAGATTCATTCATCTCCTGATGCTCTTGCGTGAAATAGCCCAGATTAACGGTTGGACCGAGAACGACTTCTCCAGCATCCGGTTCCAGTTTACCTGAGATCAGCTGCAGCAGAGTCGATTTACCACTGCCATTCGGACCCACAATACCTACCCGGTCACCAGGCACAGCGATATAGTTCAGGTCCTCAATTAATTTCCGTCCACCTGCAGATTTGGATAAGTGCTCAATCTCAAGAATCTTCTTGCCCAAACGAGTAGAGCCTACCGAAACCTCCAAAGAGCCAGAACGATTCGGCCCCTGTTGATCCTTTAACTGTTCGAAACGGTCAATTCTTGCTTTTTGTTTCGTAGTCCGCGCCTTGGCCCCGCGACGGATCCAGGCAAGCTCTGTACGCAGCAGGTTTTGCCGTTTTTGCTCCGAGGCTGATTCGCGCTCTTCCCGCTCAGCCTTGAGCTCAAGGAAGCGGGTGTAGTTTGCTTCATAACGGAACAAACGTCCATGGTCCAGCTCCAGCATCACATTCGCCACACGATCCAGGAAGTAGCGATCATGCGTAATCATGAGGAGTGCACCGCGACGTTTTTGCAGATATTGCTCCAGCCAAACAACAGAATCATTATCGATATGGTTCGTCGGCTCATCCAGAATAAGAAGCTCACAGGGGTGAATTAGCGCAGACGCTAGAGCCACCCTCTTGCGTTGTCCTCCGGACAAGGTTCCCATTAGTGCGTCAAATTGACGAATACCCAGTTTGGACAGAATGCTTTTGGCTTCACTTTCCATCTGCCAGGTCTGAAGCTGCTCCATCTGTTGATTCAGACGCAACAACCGCTCTTGCAAGGCAGGATCGGATGGATTCAATTCGAGCAGTTCCATCGTCTCCGTGTATTCACGCACTGTTCTCATCTCTGGGCTATCGCCCTCAAATACTTGCTGCAGTACGGTATTGTCAGGGTTAAATTCAGGATTCTGTGCCAAAAACTGAATACGGACATCATTTCCGATAGCAATCTGTCCCTCATCAGCCGGTTCCATGCCTGCAATTACACGCAGAAACGTGGACTTTCCCGTTCCGTTTACGCCAACCACGCCGATCTTATCCTGATCGCCCATGCCAAACGAGGCGTCCTTGAACAATATTTTTTCGCCATAGCTTTTTGAAATTTGCTCTACCGTCATTATGTTCATTGCTCGTTACCCACTTCTCTGTAAATTGAGATTCAAGAGTCTCTTGATTCCATGCTCATGATGAACCTTATACTTGTAAAAAAGAACGACAACCGTCCAGAAATAGTGCCGCTGCAAAAGCAATCCGTTTATTCAGATCTTCCTCATTGAACTCCGGATTCAGCATAATATCCATCTTCAATCGATCCAAAATCCCGATATAAGCTTCTGCCAAAAGCACAGGCTCAGGTACACTTGCACTTTTCAGCACCTCACACACCATGCTCATATACTCATTCATAAAGGCCTTCATGAATTTCATTAGATCCGGATCGTTATTAGGTGCCATAAAAAACAGCTTTGTATGATTGCGCCGCTCGTAATAATAAGTCAGGTGTGTCTTGGCAATTGCGCCAAGCTTCTCACCTGTATTCTTCTGAGATTTCAAGGCGTAATCGAGCCTGCTGATAAAACTGTTACAGTCCCGCTTGGAAACTGCGACGAATAGTTGTTCCTTGCTCTTGAAATATAAATAAATGGTGCCTTTTGCAATGCCAGCTTCTTCAGCAATATCGGACATTTTCGTCTCATAAAATCCTTTTGATCCAAAAATACCATAAGCCGCATCCAAAATAGCCTCCGACTTGTCTCCCTGCACAGTGCTCACTTGCACTCCCTCCCTACAGCGCCAAAATAATACCCAAACCGATAGCCACACATCCGCCGATCACCGAACTCAGCACGTTAACCAGATCGTTGCTCATCCATGTCCAGCCTCGTGCGCGAACGGTCTTGTGACCACAGTGTTCACTGACCTCAACTTCTCGGCCGCATACAGTACAGCGATACATCAACTGGACTGTTGCTCCAAGGTAGGAATCGGCAAATGCTCCAGCCAGTCCACCTACAAGCCCAACACACGTCCAGCTTAGAAATCCGAGCGTTTCAAAGTCTGCGATCCAAGAAAAGATAAATGCCCCTGCTCCAATCAATGCACCGCCTATTGCCGCAGCTGTTGTCCCAAGTAACGACACACCACCGGAAGCGCCTGGGGTCAGCACCTTCCAGCTCACCACGGAACGTGGTGGCTTACGGCTCAGGCTTCCGAGTTCGGTAGCCCAGGTATCAGAGGTTACGGTTGCCATTACACCAATGAAAGCATAGATCCAGGCCGGGTGTGGGAATATCCAGTATACCAAACATAGAAGCATGCCCATTCCGCCGTTGGCAAACACTTGCCCGGCATCCCGATTGCCTGTCTTGGCATACAATTTCTCCAGCTCCTGCTTGCGTTCCTTACGATACTTGGACAACAGGGTTGAAGTTATGAAAAACAACAGCAGTGTGCCAAACCAAAACAGGTTGCCTGCCCCGTAATAGATCGTTCCCATCAACACAGCTGCCAAGCAACCGGACAGGGTTAGCGACTTCTTCGCGTAGGCTGCACCCGCCACAATAAAAGCGCATACGGCGCCGATAATCCAGTCCATAATCTCTCCTGCATGTGGCAGCATCTATGGTCCACATGACGTTTATGTTATTTTTGAAATTCAATTATACCACGGTTTGAGCCCAATGCCGAAACTCCCGTTGCAGGCATGACAAAAACCTGATCCGGCAGCTTAGAAAGCTGCGAACCAGGTCTGCTGGAGGAAATATAATGGATCGAAACTGCCCTTTTACAAAAGTCATCGCGTCGTCCGCTCCGTACAGTGTCAGCCTCGCTTGACCCCGCCAATGACGCCATACCGATACAATACACGGCGACCAAACCAGTTGAACAAACGATCCGTGAGAAAACCCATGAACCCCAAGGAGATGAGACCAACAAAAATCCAGTCCGTCCGGAAAAATAGCCGTGAATTCCAGATCAGATAGCCTACACCTTCATTGGAAGCAATCATCTCTGCACCGATAATGGCCATATAGGAAGTTCCCATCGCCAATCGAATACCTGTGAAAATGTATGGGGTCGTAGCTGGGACAACTACATGCAGTAAAATCTGCCACTCATTCGCGCCCATACTGCGGGCTGAACGAATCTTATCCTCTTCAATGGACAGGACACCCGTCAGTGTATTGAGTACAACAATAAAAAATGTCGCATACATGATTAGAGCAATCTTGGACTGTTCCCCAATGCCGAACCAAACCAGGAACAATGTAATGAAAGCAATCGGCGGGATAAATCGAATAAAATTAAGAAAGGGCTCGGCAAACAGACGGATGATGTGTACCTTGCCGATAAGCAGCCCTACCGGAATGGCAATGACACTTCCCAGCACCCAACCGGCCAGTACACGTGTGAAGCTGATCCCGATATACTGCATGAGTGTGCCGTCCGCAATTAATTCGCGAGCACCCTGCACAGTATCCCATGGACCAGGAATCACGTCCGGCCCGTAGAGCAATGCACCAAGCTGCCATATCAGAATGACTGTAACCCACAATATCGGTACAGACACCCACTTTTTCTCCAACCATTTCATGGTCCAGATCACCTCAGTTATTCTTCAAAATGGCTTTGAATCTGATCGTACAGGCTATTGAATTCAGCCGAAGCAATATTTCTCGGATAAGACTGAACGTTATGGTAAATATTCGTTATGTTCGACGAAGGCCCCACTGACATAATTCCGATCCGTTCACCGAGCAATAGAGCCTCCTGGATGTCATGGGTGACAAAAATAACGGTCTTATGAGTTTCCCTCCAAATATTCACCAGTTCCTTCTGCATGACTCTTCGAGTCATGGCATCCAGCGCACCGAAGGGTTCATCCATGAGCAGAATTGCCGAGTCATTGGCGAGCACCCGTGCCAGTTGGACCCGCTGCTTCATGCCTCCAGACAGCTCCTTCGGATACTTCCCTTCATGTCCTCCCAATCCCACGAGCTGAATGTAACGGTCCGAAATCGTACGGCGTTCAGACTTGGGCACCTTGGACATCCGAAGTCCGAATTCAACATTTTCCCTTACGGTAAGCCACGGAAAGAGTGAGGAATCCGCCTGTTGGAACACCATTGCACGATCCCTTCCGGGTCTGTCAATCTCCTTGTTATTCACTTTAAGCTGCCCGCCCGACTTGGAGATAAAACCCGCGATCATATTAAGTAACGTTGATTTTCCGCAGCCGCTGGGACCAAGCAGAACGAAGAATTCGCCGCCCCTGATCACCAGATCAACATCCTTGATAATGTAATGCACTTCTCCATTGGTTGGAGCGTTGTAGGTCTTTCGAAGCTGTTCAATATGAATCGTGTGACGATCTGCGGGTAAGGACATAAGGACACCTCCAGTACGTTTTGGATTATTCGGTATAAGTAACTTTATCCGGCAATGCCTGTTTCAGAAGTTCCAGATTTAACTTGCCTTTGAGATCAAAATCCTGCTCAATGATTCCGTTATCCACCATGTATTGCTTCTGTCCCGCCAAACTATCATAAGCTTCCTGGGTGAAGCCAACGACCCACGGATTGATGGGAAGATCCTTCAATGTTGCTTCCTTGGGTTGTTTTGTCTCCTTGTACATTAGATCCGCCACCTCATCAGGATGAGCTTGGGCATATGTTGAAGCTTGATCCAGCGCCACAAGAAATCCCTTTACCGTTTCCGGATTCGCTTCAATGAACTCATTGCTTGCAACCAACCCCATGCCAAGCCTTACCGGAGTCTGGGACATATCTGTCAGCTGATGGAAGCCTTCGAGCGTATCGAACTTGTCGGTTAATGCAGATCCGATAACCCAAGTGGCATCCAGTTCCCCTTGCTTCAATGCAATATAGGACTCATCGAAGGCCCCTTGCCCAATCTGCTTCACATCACCAAGCGCAAGCCCCTGATCCTTCAAATACTCATCCCACAGGTAAGGAAGGAATGTTCCGCGAATAAAGCTTACGCTCTTGCCCTTCAAGTCTGCACCCGTCTGGATCTCATCCTTGGCATACAGCTTCCATGCAGCTGCTGCTTCATCCGTTGTCTGACCTGCAGAAGCGATGATCGAATAATCCCCTTTGGCCAGAGCGTTCAACACCGGGAAGTCAGCACCGTAGGCAATGTCGACCTGTTTGATAAACAGTGCATTCACGCCTTCAGCCGGAGAACCAAACGTGATGCTCTCTGCATCAATGCCTTGGCTTCCAAAGAACCCTTTGGCAATGGCTACCCTGAACGTCGGGTTAGTGCTTGTATCCGCTATGCGGATCTTTACCTTGGCGGCACTACCTTCGGAGCCGCCCTTTGCTTCGGACACTGTTCCGTTTGAAGAACATCCGGAGATGATAAAAGTTATGGAAAGGAGCAATAAGAATGCTCCCTTTAAAATGGCTGTTTTTTTCACAACATGCACCCCGTTCAATCAATTTATTCTCGGCTACCGTTAACTGCCTTGTTTTCCCTCATCGGATGTCGCTACGCAAGCGGCCCCTTCAACAAACGGCAGCGTTGTCTCTACATTGACTACCGAGTCAGAGCCTTTGGCTGCTGCTCCCGGCACTCTGTAGACCGATACATCAATGGCTTCGATTGCAACCTCTTCCGGCTTCTCCAGTTGTGGAACCCATTGATATGGAACCCGGTATGAACGGTAAACCATATTGGTATTACGCCCATCCTTGTATGGGGAAATATACTCCCACACCAGCTCATGCTCTGCTGTAACTTCAAACAATCGGCCATTGGACCCTTCGGTGATCAACGTGTTACCGTTAGGCAAGCGTTGGGCTGAGCTTATATATGGGCTGTAGAATTTATACGAATCGGTCGGAACGGAAAAGCCAGCTTCCGCAGAGGTATATTGCCACACAATCTCCAGTGTCAACGGGTCAATCTCAAGCACGCGCGAATGATCACGGACCGCGTGTTTCAAGCCATATGGAGAAGCCGGATTCGGAAGACCATAACCTGCCCATCCTCCATTATCAAACACCAGCAGATTGCCCTCGCCCGGCAGTCCTTGAGGAATGATATGCGCATGATGCTGTCCGATAATGGTGCCGATATGCTTCGCTTCAGGAGAGGAATAATCCGGGCCAAGTTTCCAAACAATTTTGCCGCTCTGTCTGTCCGTAATGGCAATAATGTTGGCTTCTCTGGCATCCCATATAATGTTATCCGGGTTAAAGCGCTCGTCTCCCGCTTCATAGAACCGGTTAGGCCCAACATAGGAAGCCGAGTTAATATGCAGCCAATCACCTACACCCCCGCCAAGGTGACCAAATGAACGCGTATTCGGGTCACGATACAATACATTGCGTGCTGCCTCGTCAAAGCCCAGTTCTTCAAAATGCTCGTTCGGAAGCCATTCCCACAACACATTGCCTTCCCAATCCACTTCAATAATGGCATCATCAAGCAAAGGTTTATCCGAGATTTGCGGATTGCTTACGTTTTTGTGCGCCAGGATCAGTGTCTTGCCACCCTGTGTTTTCGGAGCAAGGCCAGGAGCATAATACCCTACCGGGTTGCCCTCACGCTGATAATCATGGTGCTGGCGGGCGTACCACAATGGTTCGTATCCTGGATCTTCAATATGTTCGTAGCTATTGTATTTCCACACGATGTTGCCATCCCAGTCCACCTGAACCAGGTCCACATTATCCTGAATACCGAACTTTGGATCTCTTCTGCCCGTGCTTCCCAGCACATAACCTCCAGGAAAAATCTTGGCCGGAAATCCGAGCAGTCCTTTCCAGAGGTGAACTTCCTTACCGTTCATATCAATTAATACAACGCCTTCTTCACCTGCCTGGTACACGGTGTAACCACCCCAAGCCTTTTCCGGATTATACAGCGTTGCTCCTGTTGGATAAATTGTTGAGTGTCCCATCGTTCTCATCTCTCCCTTGGATTGTTAGATTTCATTCACTACAGTTCAAGCATTAATAACTGAGATAGTTGTTCTTTCCGGAATTCCCCTTTCGCTTCTGTTCAAGGTCGTTGTCCACAGACGGATCTGTCTCATCTCTCGTGTTGCTCTCGGCAAGCTCCAGCAGTGTATCTGAGAACCCTTCCAGATTCGCGATCACCCGCTCATACAATTGGCTTTGCTGTTCCAGTTCCGCAGTGGTGAATCCCTCAAACAGAAGCGTGATACATCGGGCACCGATATTGCTATTGCGGGCATACATCTCCCGACCTTTGGCAGTTATATCGAGCAGGACGGTACGGCGATCGTCTTCCTTGCGTCTGCGGATCGTTAATCCCTTTTTCTCCAGCTTATCAGTCAGTGCAGTAATGGCACCGGAAGTGAAATCCAATTGATCGGCCAGGTCGCCAAGCCGCTGTTCTCCTTCACGAATGATTTTGTGCAGGATGAGCATACCCGGCAGGCTAATGCCTTCCACCGTTATACGATCCCGCTCCTTGACGAATCGTCTGACCATCTTGCGAAACAGCCAATCCGTTTTCTCCAACGCATCCCAATCTCTCTCGTTCATCTCATTTCCTCCTATCCAGCCGAAACGTTAGCAAGTACGCAAAAAGGCTCCCGAAGACATTCCATATGGAGTAGTCCCGGGAGCCTTTGGTGGTCCAATCAGCTCGCATCCGTATTCAAATTTATTTCACTGTTCATTTAATGAGTGTTAAAATAATTGAGTTCATCATATAACCTACTAACCCAACCTGTCAAGTAAGAATTAAAAGTTATTTATTCTTTTTTGCCTGTTAGAATTTTTTATGCCATTTTAAGTTTCACTTCAGCTTCTCCGGTTAAACTAATCTCAGATCAAAACAACAAGATTAAGCTACGATTCCCTTCGTACTTAAATAGAGAAGCGAGGATGACAGGAATGAATATAAAACGTGTAATGTTTGTGGGTACGATGATTGTGACCATGTCTTTTGCAGGAACCGCCTGGAGCAAATCAGCCATTTCGCCGATCCCGTTAACGGAGTGGTCCATCGTAAGTCTAAATACCAAAGATGATAACAAGGATGAGCTGCTGACTGCACTGAATCACTCCTCCGAGGAAGATCTGTATCAGGATCTGTACGCAGGCAAATCACTCAAAACCATTGCAGACGAAAATGATGGAGACTTCAGTCAGGTCGTGGCTTTGCAGGTCAACCAACTCAGGCAGCAGCTGGATGATCGTCTGGCAAGCGGAAGTATCACCCAAGAGCAATATGAGGCACAACATGCGGAAATCGAACAAATTGTTCTGGATAGCGCCAGTACCTCTTACGAGTGGGCCTAATCGCTTACAGATGGTGTTCCTTTATCTTCTATAATCACGTCAAAAAGGAGCGGTTTCCCGCCCCTGAATGGATGACTGTATAATTATAATTCATACGAAACTTAAAAAATTATTTCGCAGCTGCAATGGTACATTTTCCAACGGATTGACCATCCCAGGCGAGCTCAAGCACATCTCCCTCTACGGTTGGCCCCACACCCTCCGGTGTCCCAGTGAAGATGATATCACCTGCGCCAAGGCCATAGTGATGTCCTACATAATCCACAATGTGTTGAAGATCAAAAATCATGTTGCGTATGTTGCCTCGCTGCACTTCAACACCATTTTTGGTCAGCGTAAAGTCTTTTTCAAGCAAAGCTTCCGTACCGGAAAAGGCCTGAAAACCGCTTACAGGTGCGGAATTTTTGAATCCTTTGGCCGCAGTCCACGGGTGGCCTTTCTTCTTGATGACCGACTGTACATCACGCAGCGTAAAATCGATGCCAAATGCGTACGATTCGATCAAATCCTCTACAGCAACCCCTGGTTCATAATTCTCGCCGATTTGAACGACCAGTTCAGCTTCATAGTGAACCTCCCCACGGGAAGCAGGCAATTCAATTGCCTCTCCGTTCATGGGTACAACCGCATGCGAAGGCTTCATGAAGATCATCGGTTCATCCGGAACTGCGTTACCCAGCTCTTCCGCATGAAGTTTATAATTGCGTCCTACACAGTATACGTTACGAATCGTTGAGAGCATCGAAATACGACCACCTTTATTGGATTAATTAGCGAATATGGACCCTAACCTTTAAGCCCGGTTGCTCGACTTTTGCAATGCCTGATCCCAAGCGTCAGGACGATTCGTGCACAGCATGAGTTCAGGATCAATTGCAGCGAGGCGTTTCATAATGATCTTATCATCTACGGTCCAGGCCATGACCTGAATGCCATCGTTTTTCATTTCTCGCATCAGTGATTTGTCCACGTTGGTATAACCGATCGATAGGAATCCACATTGCAGCTGACGAAGTCTCGCTAATAGATCACCCGGACGAGCATCAATGATGAGACCTGTCGTGATTTCAGGTGCGATTTTTTTAGATTCAGCCAGCGCAGCAGGTTCAAAGGAAGTGAAAACGACTTCGGCCTGCATGTTTCTTTTGCGTACTTCCTCAATAACGGCTGCCGGCAAGCCCGGATACATGTCTCCTTGCGTTTTCAGCTCAATATTCAGACGTACTTTGCCCTTGCAGCTATCCAACACTTCGCTGAGAGCCGGTACGCGTTCCCCCGCATATGCCTTGGACTTCCAGCTCCCTGCATCCAGCTTCTGAATGTCAGACCAGTTCGTCTCCCGTACAAGCCCTTCTCCATTCGTCGTCCGGTTGAACGAAAAGTCATGGATGACTACAGGCACGCCGTCCCGGGACAATTGCACATCCAGTTCGATCCAAGTTACATAAGGCTGCTCCATGGCCAGCTGAAAAGCTGCCATCGTATTCTCAGGTGCTGTGGAAGAAAATCCACGGTGTGCTACACATAGGTTACTCATGTATTCCCACTCCTTAGATGTATTCATTCTTGTATCAGCTTGTTGAAGCTACTCCATTTGTGTCAAACCGAATGCCTGGTGAGAGCTTAGTCATCTGCTCCAATAACAGCTTATTGGCCTCACCTAACATTGGTATGGCTTGACCAAGCCCTGCCTCATATGGAATGACCTTCATGCTGCACTTCGCTTCCGCGCTGCATTCTGCCTGAAAAACAGCTGTTTTCCAGGTTTCTTCCGTCGTTGATTTCGAAAAAATAAAATTGCCTGTGCTATATGCGATCCACTTGCCCTTATAATACTCTACTCCTTGAAGCACGTGAGGATGCCCACCAATGACGAGATCAGCCCCAGCATCCACAAATTCATGTGCCAGTCTGGTCTGATCATCATTGGGTGTACTGACTCGCTCTTCTCCCCAATGTGCTACCACGATTACAAGATCCGCCTTCTGACGAGCTTCTTGAATCGCGTTTACCGCCCCTGTAGAATCATAGGTTTCTGCAACACCGGCGCGATTCCCTTCCGCTTTCCAGGTCGGTTCCGGCACAACCCGGCTGAAGCCAAGCAGTGCGATCTTGATGCCTTTCCGTTCCAGATAGGCAGGCGCATAAGCCTCGTTCCTGTTCATCCCGGCCCCAGTATGCGCAATACCATACTCCTGAAGATAGGTTAGCGTGTCGACGAGCCCTTCAACACCTTGGTCCAAAATGTGATTGTTGGCCAGATTTACTGCGTCAAATCCCGCAGCAGCCATCGCTGCCAATGCTTTTGGCGAAGATTTGTAAACATATGTTTTGTTCTCAGCAGCTGACCCGCCCAGAGTGACGGGTGTCTCCAGGTTGCCTACAGTCAGATCATCATTCTTGAACAGGCTGCCAAGCTTGGCATAAGGGTAATCGTAGCCATTCTTCTCCAGCAGTTCGGCCACCTTGCCAGAGAACTGAATATCACCAACAAAATTAATGGTTACATTCTTCCCTGATCCTGTAGGCTGTGGAACCGTTGTTTGGGCTCCGGAACTTTCATTGCTCTTCGGATTTGATGGTTTGGCTGTTCCCGTCCCTTTTTGCCCTTCTTCGGACCCTTGATCAGACTCCTTACCGCCTGACTCCGTAGTTTCACCGCCGGATGAAACGCTCTCATCTTCAGCAGTTTCTGACTCCGGACTGGTTACTTCCATAGAATCTTGTTCTGCATCCGAATCTGCCCCTGACTCCGCTTCAGGCGAATTCAGCTCATCGCCACCTTTGGCATCCTCCTGATCCTCAGGTTGTTGCTCTTTTACTACAGCTTCATTTGTTGCCGGCTCCGCTTGCTGCTTCTGCACCTCTGCTGCGTAATATATGCCTACCCCTCCGATTGCAGCAATCAGAAACAGATTGATCATCCAGATAATACGTCTGCGTGCACGTTTTTCTTTTTTCTTTTGATTACTTCGATTTGATCTTGGGGGATACATAGGCAGCTCCTCTTCTTCTACAGCAATCCTTTATCATTATATCAGGCATATCCTGGATTTCCATCATTCAATTCACTTGTAAATAAATATCCTGCATGAAAAAAAGCTGCCTCTCCTACAGAATGAATTCATTCCGCAGGAGAGGCAGCCTTATAGTGATTGCATTAATGCACAGCCAGCTTCTGAACTGCCTGAAGCGACATTTCTTTTGCCTGTTTGATACAGTCCGGCAAACCTACGCCTTCATAACCAGCACCTGCAATGTAGACACCCGGCAGCTTACTGCCAAGTTCCTCACGCAGTGCGGCAATATGCTGAAGGTGGCCTACGGGATACTGTGGCATCGATTTGCGTAGGCGGGTAATCTCCGAGAAGATCGGAACGGCCTCTACACCCATCGTTTCCCGCAGATCCTTGAGCACCAGAGCTGTCAGTGCATCATCGGGAAGTTCAACATTTTGCTCGTCACCCGAGCGGCCGACATAACAACGCAGCAGCACTTTGTCATCCGGACTGGTGTGCAGCCATTTGGTCGATGTCCAGGTACAGGCTGTAATATTCCGCCCTTCCTTGCGTGGAACGAGGAAGCCTGAACCATCAAATACATGTTCAATATCCTTTTTCTCAAAAGCAAGAACCACATTGGCTACGGATACGTAATTAATTGCATCCAGCGCAGAGGTGTCCACATGCGGTTTGAGCAGTTCGGATGCCACATACGTCGGGACTGTAACAATCACGTCATCGGCTTCAATACGTTCCCCGTTATTGAGCTGCACACTGTACCTCGTTTGACCACCTTGCTGAACATCCAATGAGAGAACAGACGTATTCAGGCGTTGGTCCACATCCTGCATATCGTGAACCAAGGCATGAACAAGACTCTGAAGTCCTTGGCGAAAATTCAAGAACGCGCTTTTCTTCGTTCCCGTATGTGTCTCCGCAGGTTTACGACCTGTCATCATGCCGCGGATCAGACTACCATAATCCCGTTCCACTTCACCGAATTGCGGGAATGTTGCCTGAAGACTCAGACGACGCATATCCCCGGCATAAATACCGGCAAGCAGTGGCTCGGTCAGGTTTTCAAGCACCTCCGGACCGAGACGCCGTTCAATCATGTAACCGAGGGATTCATCTTCCGCGCTACGGCGCGGTGGAATAAAGAAATCCATCAACGCCCGCAGCTTGCCAGCCGGAGAAACCAGGCCACTTCTCAGAAACGGCTTCAACTCTGTTGGTATTCCGAGCACAAGTCCAGCAGGCATGGGATGAAGCTTGCCCCGCTGCATAATATACGTTTTTTTGGATTCCGGATTCTGGCTTACCAGTTCATGATCCATTTCCAATTCCTTGGCAAGATCAATCATGGCCGTTTTGCGGGCCAGGAATGAATCGGGTCCTTTCTCAATGACAAATCCATCCCGGTGCAGCGTCTCAATCATTCCACCCATGGACGAACTTTTTTCAATCAGTGTAATTTGCGGTTCAATCCCGGCTTCCCGGTAATGCTTCCGAATATAAAATGCCGCGCTGAGGCCGGTCAGGCCTCCACCAACGACAACAACACGACGTTTCTGGTCTTCCATTACACATCCGACCCTTGCTGCCACTGGCTTATGATAACGTCGCTTAACGTTTCCATATAGAGAGGATCGCTGTTGAGCGAATCGATCCGCATTAAGCGCATGTCAATCTCCTTGGCAATCGCTTTGGCCTCAATATCCAGATCATAGAGTACTTCAAGATGATCAGAGACGAATCCAATAGGTGCAACCAGCACATCCTCAACCTGTTCGCGGGACAGTTCCTGCAGTGTGTCCAAAATATCCGGACCAAGCCACGGCTCAGCGGTACGTCCAGCGCTTTGCCATGTAAATTGCCAATTGCTGATACCAACACGTGATGCAATGACTTCGGAGGTTTCAAGCAGTTGCTGCGGATAAGGATCTCCCAGACTTACGATCCGCTCAGGCAAGCTGTGTGCACTGAACAAGACTCGTACATCACCACGCTTCGCACCAGCCTCTTCGAATTCATCCAGCTTGGCACTGACACGGGAAGAGAGAGCCTGGATCAGCTTAGGATGCAGGTGGTAACTCTCAACAAATGTCATTTGAATTCCCAGTTCCTCTGCTTTTTCACGAGCTCGCTTGATGTAGCTGCCCACACTCATTGTGGAATAGTGAGGAGCAAGTACAACACCGATTGCTGTCTGAATTCCGTCCTTCGCCATCTGTTCCACACCATCTTCAATAAATGGATGAGCATGCTTCAGACCTTGATAACAACGGAACTCAACTCCGTTCGTACGTTCATCCTGGCTCAGCGTCTCCTGCAGGGCCTTAACCTGATTATCGGTATTTTCACGAAGCGGGAAAACGCCCCCAACGATAGCCTCATACCGATCCGTCAGTTCCTTCAGTTGTTCCGGCTCAGGCGGACGTCCTCTACGAATATGTGTGTAGTACGCTTCAATACTTTCCATATTTTCAGGTGTGCCATAAGACATCACCAGTACACCTACGGTATTAGTCATTGCTAACCGTCACCCCCGTCTTCAAAACTTCTGCAGAATATTCATGAATATATGCCGTAAGTTCTCTCAATTTCTCAAGAGAAGCTTCCGGGAACAAGCCATGTCCCAGATTAAAAATATAACCTGGCTCCTTGATACCTTCATCAATAATGACTTTTGCCTGCTGCTTAATCAAATCCATCGGTGCTGTCAGCACATAGGGATCCAGATTGCCTTGTACGGCAAATTTGCCACCCAGTCTCTTGCGGCCTTCTGTGATGGAAACTCTCCAGTCCAGACCGATTACATTGGCTTGCAGATCCGTCAGAGTCGGTAGCAGTTCACCGGAGGCCACACCAGGGAAATAGATTTTCGGTACATTCAAATCCGATAATTCGGTAAAGATACGGGTAATCGTCGGCAACACATACGTTTTGAAATCATTTGGAGAAAGGGCTCCAACCCAGCTGTCGAATAGCTGAAAAGCCTTGCCTCCATTAGCAATGTGTGCACGGACATATGTAATTACCATATCACCTAGTTTTTGCATGAGCTTATGCCATACTTCAGGCTCGCTGTACATCATGGTTTTGGTCCGAATGTAGCCCTTGGAAGGACGACCCTCGATCAGATAACTGGCAATGGTAAACGGTGCGCCCGCAAATGTGATGAGGGGAACATCCAATTCCTTGTCCAGAATCCGAATGGTTTCCAAAATATGTGACAGGTCCCCCTCGACATCAATCGGACGCAGACGATCCACATCTGCCGCCGAACGTATAGGGTTATCAATAACGGGACCAATATTTTTTACAATATCAAAATCAATGCCCAAAGACGCAACCGGATTCATAATATCGGAGTACAAAATAGCCGCATCCACACCGAGTTTACGTACCGGCATGAGTGTAACTTCAGCTGCTAGCTCTGGCCTGCGGCAAATTTCGAGCAAAGAGTACTTTTCTTTAATTTTACGATATTCAGGATCATAACGCCCAGCCTGACGCATGTACCACACAGGAACACGGTCTACTTGCTGCTTGAAGCTGGCTCGAATCAAACGATCATTATAGCTCATGTAAGAAGCCTCCAATAGTTTTTGGACTCATAACTCTCATTATGCCCTTTTTGAAGAGCTGTAACAACCACGTGCCGCTCTGTTCCGATGACAATACTATGACATTCCTTACATCGAATCATCCATATGCCAATTATGGTATAATGAAAGAATGGTGTTTTTTCCACGAATTACAGAAAGGAAGTGAAAGCACTTTGAAAACTTGGAAAGTAAACCTCATCGTGCTTTGGTTTGGACAGTTTCTGGTCAATTCGGGCATGACCATGATTACGCCTTTTTTATCCCTATACCTTGCCAAGGATTTAGGCGTCGTCGGTGAGCACGAGATTGGCATATGGGCGGGATTTATATTTGCTGCCAATTTCCTCACTTCATTTTTGTTCCAGCCCTTGTGGGGCAAACTATCCGATAAGTATGGACGTAAAATTATGCTGCTGCGCTCCGGATTCGGGATGGCGATTGTGATCGCGCTCATGGGGTTTGCCCAAAATCCGTGGCAGCTCCTCTTGTTGCGTTTGCTCAACGGTACCATCTCCGGTTTTAATCCGGCAGCCGTTTCCCTGATCTCGGGAACAACGCCCAAGGATCGCATGGGTTTCGCCATGGGGATAAGTCAGTCCGGACAGGTAGCCGGAACGATTCTCGGTCCGCTGATCGGCGGTTTGCTCGCAGATGCCGTTGGCTTCCGGCCCATATTCTACATTACAGGCGGCCTCATCTTTGCTGCATCACTGCTGGCCATGTTCCTTGTTCGGGAAAAATTCGACCGCAAGGAAGCGGCCAAACTGCCGGAACAATCCGTATTGTCCGGACTGAAGGAATTAAACAAGTCACCACAGCTGCCCGCATTGTTTGCTGTAACGTTCCTGCTGCAGTTTGCGATGATTAGTCCCATGTCACTCTTGCCGCTGTATGTACAGAAGCTGCATGCATCGGATGTAAATGTGGCATTCTGGGCCGGTCTTGTCGGTGCTGTCACCGGACTATCCAACATGGCCATGTCTCCCATACTCGGCAAGCTCAGTGATCGTATTGGCGCACATAAGGTACTGACCTTCTCTCTTATAGGCACGGGACTGCTGCTAATACCACAAGCCTTCGTACAATCGGTATGGCAGCTCATTTTGGTACGTTTCGCCATGGGTGTATTTATGGGTGGTTTGCTGCCTAGCGTCAACGCCTTGATTCGAGCCTACACCCCAGATGGCATGATCAGTCGTGCATTCAGTTTCAATACGAGTACGCTCGCTCTCGGGAATATGCTCGGAGCCGTAATCGGCGGTTTTATGGCAGGATTTATCGGCATTGAGGGATTGTTTATCGTATCTGGCGGACTCCTGTTAATCAATATGGTATGGGTTCGATTCAAACTATACAAAAAGCCTGCTCTCGTCAGGGAATCCTGAGCAGGACATCCCTTCACTTGGAACACATCACCAAAAGCCGCATTCATTGCCCTAGGGACAAAGAATGCGGCTTTTTTCGTTATCACTTTGTTAAGACTGCTTAACGTGCTCAAATAGAATAGGGTATTCCTTCACACCAAATACGAACGCACTCTGGATTGGCTGCAGTGTCGTTCCCGGAACAAGCTTGATATCCTGCATCTGCTGCAGCATGGTGTGGAGTACAACTCTCGCCTCCAGACGGGCTAACGGGGCTCCCAGGCAAAAGTGAATGCCAAATCCAAATCCCATGTGCCGGTTCGGTTTGCGATCCTCGACAAATTGTTCTGCATCGCCGAAAACTTCGCTATCCCGATTTGCCGAACCCACCCACGAAATAACCTGAGTTCCCTCCTGAATGGTCTGCCCGTTCAATTCAACCGTTTCTTTGGCTACGCGTCCAATCGCAACAATCGGCGGGTAGTAACGCAGCGTCTCCTCAACAGCTGATGCAACGTGCTCAGGATGTTCACGCAGCCGCTGCTGCAGCTCGGGTTGTTCAGCAAGAATGCGAACCGCATTGGTAATCAGATTGGTCGTTGTTTCATTACCTGCTGCAAGCAGCAAAATGCAAAAACCAACCAGTTCCTCCTCGCTCAGCTTCTTCCCTTCAATCTCTGCTGCCAGCAGCAAAGAGATCAAATCATCCTGCGGCTCTTGCCTGCGTTCTTCCATAATGGCTGTAAAATAGATGGCCAGTTCCTGTTGATTTCGTTTTTTCTCTTCCATAAGCTCCTGGAAAGCTTCATCACTGTCATCGCGTGCCCCCTTAACCAAGGCATCCGACCATACTTTAAACTTCTGCCGGTCTTTTGCAGGGACTCCCAGGAGTTCCGCAATGACGATAACAGGCAGCGGAGTCGCCAGATCATCGACCAGGTTCATTTGACCTTGGGACAACCGGGGAGTGATTAATTCATCGGCAATCTCCTGAATGCGCGGAGCAAGCGCTTCTATGGCCTTCGGTGTGAATGCCTGATTAACCAAGTCCCTTAACTGCTTGTGTTTGGGCGGATCCGTTGTAAGCATACTGGTGTTTGCACGATCACGTGCGGAAGAAAACAACTTGGGATTTTTCAGTACGTACTGCACATCTTCATAACGAAAGATATCCCAGCATTCACGGTGCTCATCGTATCGGACTGGAGTATTCTCACGAAGTTCGGCGTACACCTGGAAGGGAGATAGCTGCTGCTCTACTCCTTCCAGTTCCCGGATCGGAATATAATTGGCATACTTTCTGGGTGCTCGGTTCATCGTCATTCCTCCAATCGCTAATATATATTTATTTACATATGAAACACCATATATTATAGACTTTACTGTAAGGCCATACAAATATTTGGCAATAATTGAGCCTCTTCTCCTAGGGGATGCCATTTATATCCTACGAACCTCATTTTTCAATCAGGATAAAAGTCTTATATGTCATTTTAATTAACATAAAATCCCCTGTTGAGCTTCACCTCTCCTTTCATTTCTACTTTTAGCAGTTTATATTTATTCATTTAACCTTATAAATAGTAGTTTTACTCTGAATATCTGTCGATTTAACCTTATAATCTCTGTTTTTCTACTATTGTCATATTAGTTAACATCAAATACAATCATCTCAATTCATTTACATAGTCTTCTGAACAAACATCACATGTTACTAACCTGAAGGAGAGTGCAAATTATGAGTAAACATTCAAATCTTCGTCCCTGGGCTGTATGGAGTACTGCTGCTCTAACCGCTCTGACCATCTCTTTGTCCCCGGTCGGAACCTATGCCGCTCAAGCAGCTACGGTTGAAGTGAGCGGAACAACAAGTGCGGTGCAGTCCACTTCAACTACTACTCCAGCACGGAATACGTCCATTCCGGCCTTGCCTCAATCCTCCAAACAATCTGCATTACCTAATGTACTTGTCATTGGAACAGGCGGAACGATTGCAGGTCAATCCGAGGATGCGACCAGCTTCCAAAATTACAAGGCAGGCACACTCCCCATTGAAGAAATGGTTGATGCGCTTCCCGACAAACAGAAGATAGCAGATGTTAGCACACTTCAATTCGGCAACTCAGGTTCTGGTTCATATACAATGGCAGATCTATACGATCTATCCCTTACCGTAGATAAGGCGCTTGCGCAGTATGACAGTGTCGTGGTTACGACAGGTACGGATACCATGGAGGAGATCGCTTATTTCCTTGACATGACGGTGCAGAGCGATAAGCCTGTGGTTATTACCGGCTCCATGCGACCATGGACCGTTATCGGTTCAGATGCCCAAGCGAACCTGTACAATGCCATCAAACTTGCGGGCAGCGGCCGTACTACCTCGTTCGGAACGGTATTGATGCTGAACGATACGATTCAGCTTGCACGTGGTGTAACCAAAACGAATGACTATCGTACGGATACATTTGAGACACCAATGCTCGGTGCTGTTGGTTACATCGATGAAGAGAATATCCGAATCTACCGCGCTCCGGCACGTGCACTAAAACCTGAAGGCACAGCCAAGCCGGCATTCGATCTGAGCAAGATTACGAAGGCTGATCTGGCGAAAGTTGAAATTGCCATCTCCTATCAGGAAGCTGGCGGGGAAGCGATCGAAGGTTTCGTACGCGGCGGAGCCAAAGGGATCGTAACCTCCGGTACCGGAGCAGGCGGTATTTCCAGAGCAATGGGACAAGCCCGTACAAAAGCCATTGAAGAGGGCGTCATCTTCGTAACCACGACCCGTACAGGATCAGGAAGCGTATATGGTGGCGGCAACGGCGTCATTGCCGGGGACAACCTCAGCCCTCAACAGGCACGTATTTTGCTCATGCTCGGCCTGTCATTCAGTGATGATTTTGACACCATCAAAAAATGGTTTGAAACATATGGTACACCTGAAGTTTAATAGTTATCATACCGTTATCTAATTTTATAAAATGACAAAAAGAGATGAACCCGGGCCCTGTGATCAGGGATGTGTTCATCTCTTTTTTTGCGTTTTCAGAATGTGTGTATTACTTTTCCACTTTTACTTCACCCAAGCCAGCGCCAAGCCATCATAATCCGGCAGCATGGTGGTGACAAGGCGCGGGTCACTCGCTATCTGCTCATTGAAACGACGCACAGCAAGCACAGCAGGACCCTGCTTGTCCGGATTCAGCGTACGACCACGCAGGAAACAATTATCGCCTACAATGACAGCACCCGGCCGGGCCAGCTTAATGGCATAATCGAGATACACCGGATAATTCTCCTTATCTGCGTCAATAAAGAAGAAATCGAATGTGCGACCTTCCTGTTCCAATTGCTTCAGGCTGTCTGCCGCCGGGCCAATGCGATACTCTACCTTTTCGCCGAAGCCACCCTCCTCCAGATGCCCACGAGCCATCGCTGCGTATTCTTCTTTCAATTCCAGCGACGTCAGAGTTCCCCCTTCCCTCATGCCGCGAGCAAGGCAAATTCCGCTGTAACCGCCCAATACGCCGATTTCCATCACAGCCTCTGCCTTTGATGTCTTGGCGAGAAACGTAAGCAAACGGCCATAAGCCGGTGCAACCGACACCTCCGGCATGTTGTTTGAACGGATGGCCTCTTTTACCTTTAATAACAGCTCATCCTCTTGAAATAATTGATTTACATATTCGTCAGGGGTAAGATTCACCACGTATATCCTCCTTGGACACTTGGACTGCTTTCCTTATGGATGCCAATGTTCTATAATGAATGTTTGTTATCAACACAGGCGGTTAGACTACAGTATCACCTGCTTCTTAGCGAGCTAGCGCTCACCGCATTTCTCATTGTAAGTTTTTTCACGGAATGCGGCAAGGCCGCACCGTTACTATACAGCTGGATGAAGGCATCGCCCTCTTCCGCTTGAAATGGAGTTGAAATGAAACACATGGCTCAATTGCAATTAATTGCGACCTCAGCAATGGGACTTGAGGCTGTTGTAGCTCGGGAATTGAAACAGCTGGGGTATGAGGATGTTACGGTCGAGAACGGCCGGGTTGTATTTACTGGAGATTATATTGATATTTGCCGCTGTAACTTGTGGCTGAGAAGTTCTGACCGTGTCCTTATCAAGATGGGTGAATTCCCAGCAACCACATTTGACGAATTGTTTGAAGGTACCAAGGCACTCCCTTGGGAAGAATGGATCCCTGCGAACGGCGAATTCCCTGTCGAAGGCCGCTCCCACAAATCCCAACTGAGCAGCGTTCCTGCCTCTCAGGGTATCGTGAAAAAAGCGATCGTTGAGAAGCTGAAGCTGACGCATAACACCGAATGGTTCCCCGAGAACGGAGCTCGTTATGTCATTGAAGTGATTTTGCTGAATGACCGCGCCCTGCTTACACTCGACACGACTGGACCAGGACTTCACAAACGGGGTTATCGTAAACTCGTGACTGAGGCTCCGCTGAAAGAAACACTCGCTGCAGCGCTTATCCAGCTCAGCCGTTGGAACGTATCCCGCCCCTTCTATGATCCGTGCTGCGGTTCGGGCACCATGCTGATTGAAGCAGCCATGATCGGGTGGAACATCGCACCGGGACTGCGCCGCTCCTTCAACTCCGAGAATTGGGATGTCATCCCTAAAGAACTGTGGGAACAGGCTCGTGAGGAGGCATTTGATGCGGTTCGTGACGACGTTCCATTGCAGATTTCGGGTAGTGATATTGACCCTGAAGCGATCGAGGTAGCGCAGGCAGCGATCAAGAGTGCGGGATTTGCGAAGGATATTGAAGTCAGCGTACTGCCTGCACACCGGGCAAGACCTCAAGGGCAGTATGGTGTAATTATCACCAATCCGCCATATGGTGAACGCCTGAGCGAAGAGAAGGACGTCTTGAAGCTGATCCGCTCCTTAGGCCGCAGTTATCTCGAGATGCCGACTTGGTCCTTTTTTGCCATCACTTCAACCAAATCCTTCGAAGAAGCTTTTGGCCGTAAAGCGGATAAACGCCGCAAACTGTTTAACGGACGCATTGAGACCCAGTACTATCAGTACTTGGGACCATTACCTCCGCGGAATTCATCACCGAAACAGTAAGGATACGATGTAAAGAGAACGCTCCTGCCTTCATGGCTGGGGCGTTTTTTTGTACGGTTATGCAACCAACGATCTGCATGAAGCACATCTGCTAGGGGCATAGTTGAAATGCCATGAAGGAGAGCTATAATGAATGGAGCCCTGTTTTTACATTCCGTTAACATTAAATGAACAAAACACTGCAACTGGGAGGGAACCTAGATGGTCATCTCACAGCCTACACGCAGCATGACGCCGCGTAGGCTTCTTAATCATCCGCTTACGTTATATCTCATTTTTCTAGTGCTGATGCTGCTGAAACTCATGTGGCTTCATCACAACCTGCATGCCTATAACATCACCATGGGTCTTCTGGATAAAGTCATTGCGATTGGCTCTTTGCTGCTCCTGTCCTTCTGGACCTGGTGGTTGCCTAGACGGGGCATGATCTTATCTCTTGTCGTGCTCAATCTGCTCCTCACAGCGCTGATCTATGCCGATATGGTTTATTATCGATACTTTCAGGACTTTCTAACGATCCCTGTGTTAATGCAGGCCAGACAAGTTGACGCTCTGGGTGACAGCATTGCTACGCTCATACACGCCAGTGACTTGTGGTTCTTCGCAGACTGGCTTGCCATCATTCCGTATGGGGCCATCCTGCTATTCAGCAGGCGAAATCGTATCTCCCATTTGTCTACAACCAGTAACAGGTTGGAGGATTACTCCCATTACCGCGGCAAGAAAAGAGGCATGCGCAGACTCACTGCAGGCGGCATCGCCTTGGTGCTTGGACTATGTCTTGCGGTGGGGCCAATCTATTTTTACAGTAAAACGTGGGCCAAAGGGCTGTTCGACAATAATTGGTGGAACGTCTCCATGTACAACGTGACTGGGCTTCTCGCTTTCCATGGATATGATCTGTACAACTATGCAAAAGACCATATCGGTTCCGGCCCTGAAGCCGATCCTGCAGATGTCGAGCAAGCCAAATCCTTTTTTGCTGACAGACAGAATAACGCTTCTAGTGAAAATGCCCTGTTTGGCAAGTACAAGGATAGTAATCTCATCATCGTTCAAGGAGAAGCCTTCATGAATTTCATGATCGGGCAAAGTATCGGTGGTCAGGAAATCACGCCGCATTTTAACGAACTGATGAAGGAAAGCCAATATTACAGTCATTTTTATCACCAAACAGGTCAGGGCAGAACATCGGATGCCGATTTTGGAGCCAATATCTCACTCCACCCACTGCCTGTAGGATCAGCATTTGTTCGTTACGCTGACCACGCGTATGATTCTTTGCCTTCAATACTGAAGGACAATGGTTACAGCACCAATGTATTTCATGCGTACGAGAGCGGATTTTGGAACCGTTATACGATGTATCAGAACATGAACTATGACAAATTTTACAGCAAAAATGATTTTGAACAGGATGATCCGCTGGGCTGGTCCTTGTCCGATGAGTCTTTTTTCCGACAATCCGTTCAGAAGATGGACAGCGAGGTGACCGAGCCGTTCTATTCCTTCCTCATCACACTCAGCAGTCATCATCCATACGCACTTCCGCAGGATAAACAGCAGCTGGATGTAGGTGAGTTCGAGGGCACGATGTTTGGTGATTATCTGCAATCCGTTCATTATGTAGATTCCGCACTGGGCAGTATGGTGGAGGATCTGAAGAACCGGGGATTATGGGATAAAACCATCTTCATGTTCTATGGGGATCACGATAATTCGATCAAAGAACAAGCCCAGTATGAGCAGTTCCTTGGACGCTCCCTGAATGAACTGGATATGGAACAAATCATGAATGAGGTCCCGCTGCTGGTTCATCTGCCGGACGGAGCCGAGGCAGGAACCATAGACCAACCTGCTGGACAACTGGATATCACTCCATCGGCGCTTCATTTGCTCGGCATCCCAGATGAATATTATCACATGGGGAATGACATCTATGACGGATCAACCCGAACCGTTGTATTGCGAAGCGGTGCATTCACTGACGGTTCTGTATTTTATATCCCTTCAGACGATTATATTTACGAGAACGGTTCATGTTATGATCTGTCCACCCGCAACAAGACAAACATCAGTGCGTGCAATTCAGGACATGATGAAGCTTCGAAGAGATTGCATGTGTCCGATACCGTCATAACGTATGACCTGATCCGGCAATTCCGTGAAGAAAACAGCGCAGAACCTGCTTCCTAGATAAAGCTAATGCCAATGTCGTCGTATCTAGTTTTCAATTAAAGGAGAAACATAAAATCATGACAATTCAATCAGAACCCTTATCCATTGAACAAAAATTATATGATGAAGCAGCGAATTTTGTGAAGCATCGCTACCCTCAGGGTTGGGGTGGCGCAGCAGTAGTTTATACCGCAGCGGGTTCGCTGTTAATCAGCGTTGCTCCAGAAGTGATCAATGATGCCACACACCTGTGCATGGAGACGGGCGCCTACCTCGAAGCACATAAACTAAACGAGAGAGTTACTCACTCCATCTGCGTGGCACGAGATGACGAACATTCGGAATTCAAAGTTCTCACTCCTTGCGGGGTGTGTCAGGAACGTTTATTTTTCTGGGGTGAAGATGTCAAAGCCGCTGTATATGACCCGGATGGAAGGTTAATTTATAAAAGACTGGACGAAATCCAGCCTTACCACTGGTCCCAGGCATACCGGGATAAATAATGATATAGTTCTGCTTCTTTACGTATTTCAAGTATTCAGGTACTTTCGAATCGAAGACTTCAATCATAATTTACTACAAAAGTGTTAAGCGTGCAGCCCACTGCATGTTTAACACTTCTTTTTTGGGACCAGCCCGAGACCTGCCTTGCGTTATTTAGAAAGTCGCTTTATAATTGTAACTAAAATAGTTTCATTTATATGGAGGTTTAAAAAGAATGATTATTGAAATATGGTCCGACTTTATGTGTCCTTTCTGTTATATTGGCAAACGCCGTTTGGAAAATGTATTGGCTCAGTTCCCACACCGTGATGAAGTGAAGCTGCAATTCAAAAGCTTCGAGCTGGATTCTCATGCTGAACTGAACAGCGGCAAAACGAACGCGGAATATCTGGCTGCCAAATACAATATGAGCGTGGAACAGGCAAAGGGCATGAATGCTCAAATGAATGCCAATGCCCGTACGGCCGGATTGGAATATAACATTGATGAGATGATTCCAACCAACTCGTTCTCCGCTCACCGCCTGACCCACTGGGCAGATACACAAGGCAAAATGCTTGAACTCAGCGAGCGTTTGTTCAAGGCCATTTTCATAGAAGGCAAACATGCTGGTGACACGGATGTACTGATTCAACTGGCCGAGGAAGTGGGTCTCGATCGCAGCACCGCTGCCGAGGTGTTGGCCAGCAATCAATTCGCGGAGCAGGTTCGTGCAGATCAGGCTGAAGGCGAGCAATTAGGCATTCGCGGCGTGCCATTCTTCGTATTCGACCGAAAATTCGCGGTATCAGGCGCGCAGCCGGACGACGTGTTCCGGGATGCCATTCAGAAGGCGTGGGATGAACGCTCCCCTTTCACCATGGTTGAATCCAGCACAGCTAACGCAGATGCCGGCGGTGTATGCACTGATGATGGATGCGAAGTACCGCAATCCGATAAACCATCCAAATAACAGAAAAGCAGCAGGAGCAAGGGCAAACCCTTGAACCTGCTGCTTTTTTTCAACTTAAATCCAGTTAATCCTTACGTAAAAATTCATCCATATAAAATAAATAAAAAGTCCGACCTGCCTGACGCAGACCGAACCCTATTTATAACCTCATTTAAAGCAGAAGCCCTACGCACATGATCAGACCGCAGAGCACAGACGATTGCTGGGAAGCTCCCATAAGCGGCAGATACGTCTCGGACGGATTAACTTTGCCCAGTGATTTGTAAACCTTGTACATGGGGATAACGGAAATAATCGCGACAAGACCATAAACGGGCAATGCATGGAACACCACACTTACGATCAAAAGGACATAAGCAAGGATCGTCATCAGCTTGGATAGGCGAAGCGCTCGCTCTTCCCCCCACATGACAACCAGCGTCTTCTTGCCAATTTCACGATCCGCACGCCAGTGCAGAAAATGATGGTTAAACAGCAGCATGGTGGTCAGCATGCCAACCGGCAAGGACAGCAGCAGCGGCGCAAGCGCAAACTCTCCTGTCTGTACATAGTAGGCCCCCAAAACCGGCAGGATACCAAAGGAAACAAATATCCCGATCTCACTATAGCCTTTTCCGCGATAGCCAAATTTAATTGGTGGCGCAACATAGAAATAAGCGATCAAAGCACCGATCAGTGCAATAGCCAGGATCGGCCAACCGCTGACAATCGTTAGAATGAGACCACAAGCCCCAGCCAGCACAAGGAATCCCCAGGTAATAGCCGCAAATTTCTTCTCGGTCATGGTTCCCGAAGTCAAGAACCCGGAGTGCGTCGAAATCGCGCCTTCGGTCTCCGTTGCTTGGGTATCGGTACCGTTCCGATAATCCCATAGATCGTTTACCATATTGGAAAAAATATGAGCGGAAACCGCGCCTACCAGCGTCAGCAAAAACAAAAGAAAACTAAATTCTTTCTGCATGGCGTAGGCGGAGATGGTGCCTAGTATTACTGGAACAACCATTACCGTTACGGAATACAGTCGGGTCATATTTTTAAATAAAGCCCAATTACTCATGATGTATATATGCCTCCTATGATGCTAAATCTTTAACACTTTGTGACGACGTTCACATAATATTAGATTATACACCAAATTGACATTGTTGTGATAGGAAATTTTTGTTCGTTATACCACTGAATCTTCGGTTACTTGCGTTAAAAGCTTTCCTTTATCAGAAGCCTCACTTGGGCAGCATCCTTCGAATCCAAATCGGGCAGCAAGGATGAAAGGGAGAAAAGGCCCTCTCCTTCTTGAAGAGGACCTTTTAGTTTATATCTAGGTGTATGAATCAGATATTCCTTATACCTTCACTCAATCCCAAAAGAGTTGATCCGGATGCGGCCCGGTTCTCTTATCAGAATCCAAGGCATCAATCGATCTAAGTTCATCCGGCGTTAACTCAAAATCAAAAATGTCTGCATTCTCACGAATCCGTTCGGGTGTAACGGACTTCGGTATGGTCACAATCTGATTTTGAATATCCCATCGCAAAATGATCTGTGCCGGTGTCTTTCCATATTTTTGGGCAAGGCCCTTTAACGTGGATTCATTGTTCAGCTTACCTCGCATGATCGGGCTCCAGGCTTCAAGCTGAATTCCCTGTTCCCCGCAGAAATCCTGCAGTTCCTGCTGAATCAGACCTGGATGCAGTTCCACCTGATTGACCGCAGGTACCGTTCCACCTTCATCTATGATTTCGCGCAAATGATGGATTTGGAAATTGCTCACACCAATCGCCCGTACGCTTCCTTCGCTATATAGACGTTCGAATGCTCTCCACGTCTCCTTGTACTGGTCTCTTCCCGGCCAGTGAATTAAGTATAGATCTATGACATTCAATCCCAGTGCCTTCTGACTGGCCTCAAATGCTCTGAGCGTTGAATCAAAACCCTGATCCTCATTCCAGAGCTTGGTGGTCACGAACAGCTCATTGCGGGCAATCCCACTGCTTGCTATGGCTTGTCCCACTTCTTCTTCATTCCCGTAGACAGATGCCGTATCAATACTGCGATATCCTACTTCCAATGCAGTCTCAACCGCTTGCTGCACTTCCTTACCCTTTGCTCTATATGTTCCAAATCCTAGCCAAGGCATCGTTACCCCATTATTCAGAATCGTGCAATCTGTAATATGTTTGGTCATCCTGTACCTCCCGTATGGAATTTGGCTGCTCAAGGTTTATTAACCTTCTGACAGAAATTTAAGCGTTTCCTTCTCTTCCTGTATAGCGACCGATTTCCGGGAGATTCTTGAAAAGGCAGCATGAGAATAAGAACCCGCAACGCTCTATGGCATGCGGGTTCTGTTGTGACAGGAACAGCTATTGATTCCCTTGCCCGTTCTGACTCTGGATGGAGTTCAATCTTCTCTTTTCCTCAGAGAACATCTCTTCTGCCAGCTCAACACCCTGTCCTCCGAGCGAACGTTCAGCCTGAAGCATCGCCTGCTCCGTATGCGCGAGTCGGCGCTCGGCTTGTTCAATGGTCTGCTCTGTTGGATGTGACATGGCCTGAGATACGGCAAAATGAAGTTTGTTCACTGCATTCTGCGCCTGAGATACAGTCGTATTCGCTTGCAAACTGGAATCATAACGCTTCGGCATGAGTATTCCTCCTTGGGATCATGTTCCTGTTACCCCTTTAGGATGGATGATGAGGTCCTGCCTTATTCTTCTTTTGCATAAACAATTTATGAATGTCAGGTCGTGACTCCATTTGAACCTTCATAATCCCTATGGTTGTAACCTTCTCCTAACTCACTGCGTTTATCTTATAGATGACTTTTTAGAAGAAAGAGGTGGTTGTTTGAAAAACCTGAGGATTCCGGTCATCCTGTTGACTTTGTTATTGATAACCAGTGGTTGTGCCTCTGCAACGTATGAAATAACGGGTTATACAAGTTCCTCCATTATTGCCGATATTCCAGTTCCGACGAATGCCAAATCATTAAAAGTCACGACAGATTCAGCAAACCCCAATATCAAAATAAGTGAAATGTATGAATTGAAACATATCGGAGGTGAACAAGGCCTGTATACGCCTGCTGATTATTTTCAGAAATTACACGATGAAGGGTGGGTAGAGTTGGAGGAGAACCGAATGGGACATGTTCATTTCCTCAAAAAAAACGAGACGGTAGTCGCTATCGAAATACGTGAGGATACCTTTGAAATTCATGAAATGAAAAAAGACGCTCCCCTGTAACTCTCCCTACGTGTTCTTGGAACATTGAAAATACCACCAAGTTATCTCTGTGCACAAAAAAAGAGAGGCATCAGCCTCTCTTTTACTTCACGAATTTCGCAACTTTTGCCAGTACTTCTTCTTCTGTCGGCGCACTAATGTACCGACCGTTGATAAACACAAAAGCACGCTTCGCACACGGACCACAGTACGATTTGCACCCAATCTTGATCTCCGTATCCGGAGCCATTTTCTCCAGCTTGGGTACAATCGACTTCAGTCTGATATGATTACACTTTTCGCATACGCGGATATCGTTAGCCATGAGTTCCCCTTCTTCGCGGCCTTAGTGGTCGCCGTGGTTGCCTTTGGAAGGGTTCGTGATGACAAATCCTTCTTGTGGAAGGTACAGGTAGTCAATTTTAACACCATCCAGAAGCGGTTGATCATTCTCAAGAATAACATCGATCTCTTTGTCCGTAGATACTACGGTATCGTTTTCTTTTGGCGTGTCCAGATCAAGACCGTAGTGAGCGTGGTCACCGTGAGCATGCGTGATAACTACACGAAGTTTTTTTCCTTCGTTTTCAGGCTTGTCCAGCTCCAATTTCAATACTTTGGCAGCATTACGAGTAATTTTGCAGTTCATTTCGACTTCATCTCCTATATTGTAATTGCTGGTTCCAACAATTTCAGCATTTCTAAACTCCAGCATCTATTGTAAAGAAAGTTACTCCGCTTCGCAATAACATTGATGCAAAATCAAAGGTAAACCGTATCAATTCACCTTATGACTCCTTTAGGCGCGTGAGGGCAGCACCGGATATTTACGCTCCGCACGGCTGACAAACCAGTTCATCAGCAGCAAAGTAACACCAATATCATCGATAGGCATAAATGGCATGACATCGGGTAGAACCCAATACAGTATGACCGGGATGATGAACAGCAGTTTCTCATGCAAAGGGATCTGCGGAGCCCGCAACAGGCGGGGCAGTCTCTTGAACACTTCAGTCCATCGTTTGAACGACAGCAGTCTTCTCCACTTCATGTGAACCCCTCCATATTCTTCATGAGCCAATGAAGGCACATGATCGTATTCCACTCATTACCCTTTTAAGAATGGTATGATAACCCAAAAAAGACGGGACGCTTTCACAGCGCCCGTATGTTTTATACGAAATAAGATGCTAGAAGTTTCATGACAGGACTTCGGTTCCGGTCTCCCCATCTGACAGCAGCTCAGCCAGCAGCAGACCTACCTCGACGCAGATATCATCAAACTGTTCAACAGGTAATGGGTTAACGCCAAGTCCGACTTCCACCGTGAAGCCCGGCTTCCGAAACTGTTGAATGAACCAGTCCTTGTATCCCGCATCGCTTCCACCTAATTTAACGGCTTTGTAACCCGAGGCCCGTGCCAACCTGCGCGATAACGGCGCACTCTCTCGGGGCTCTAAATCACGGTAATTCCAATAGATCTCTTGCCCCTGACTGTGCAGGGAAACGACAGCAGCGAAGTTGTGTTGTTCTGTCCACTCCGCAAGTGCCTTTGCTTCTGGCTCTGATAACGGTGCCTTGCCCGCATAATCTCGGGGACCTGGTGATGTAATGCCTCTCCGCGCTGCCTCTTCCTCCCAGTGAGCCGGAAATTGATCGTTCAGATCAACCCCTCTAATATTGGCTTTCCAATGGGTAAAATGCGGACGACCGGCATTCCATGCAAGCAGCTGCTTGGCATGTGGATGTCTATTCACTACACCCTCCTGGACGAGCTCCACTCCATCGGGATTGACCATAGGCACGACCCACAACGTCGTTTCCTGCATCCAACGCTCTGTCCTGAATTGTTGCCAAGGCACGCTGTCAGTGTATGCCCCCGCATATTCTTCAACAAAACGCATGATTACCGCACTCGTAAGCCATTCATTGGCATGAACGGACGCATTAACGTGAATATGGCGAGGTCCTTCGCCGATCTTTACGTAAGGTATAGCCTTCCCCATGACGCTTGCACCGATTGTACCTGTGGAAATGAACGGATATTGCTTCTCAAGCAAAGCGACATCCCGGGTCAATTCACGGTAACCGTATTCACCCTGTAACCTGACAATAGTTTTGCCATTTGAATCCGGAATATGAATGCATCGCCCACACCAATCCTCAACGTTCGCAAACTCAGGATTGGCGTCACGCAGCTCTTTTTCATTCAGGCCAAAACGTTCTGCGATCCACCCCACGTTTTCCCCAGGCTGAACAGCATATCTGCGACCGGTTCCCGGCAGGATTCGCAGCATCTGTCCAGCAAGCAAGTAGGGCTGTGCCGCTGCCTCCGGGTTCAGGGCAGCCAGCAACGCCCTCGTCATGTGGTGCGCAGAAGCAATGCGGGATAAGGTATCCCCTGACTGAACAATAATCCACTGAAGCTCCATGGTGTCTCCTTTCCCGGCGGGAGAACGCAGTTCTCCCCGTCCTATGCTCTTATTGTGCTACCCTAATATGTATGCGAACCCGGTTGTCCGTCATGTGACATGAATCACGCGAGCCTTTTCCAAGCGCGGTTCTTCGTATAAATAAAAAACCGGAGCGCAAGGGCTCCGGAATGACTGATGAGTGCAGTGGGTTAAGCTTCAACCTCAACTCCAATATGAATGGGTATTACTGCTATGTTACGTTAATCGGGTGACCTGCCACACGACAGGTGTTTTCGAGATCTGTTCTCCCAACCACTGGCGGGTAATATTCTGGAACATGCGTGGGTCTCCCGTACAGAAAAATTGATGCACCGGTGTCTCATCCCCACTTGCCAGCTTTCGTTTATCATACAAAATCGTACTGATTTCCCTCGCCGTCTCATCTGCCGAACTGATCAATTTCACTTCCTGTCCCATGACTTCCTGGATCGTTTCCATGAGAAATGGATAGTGGGTACAACCCAAAATGAGACAGTCAATTGGCTGTTGTTTGATCTGACCCAACGACTGCTCCACCGCAAGTGTTGTTTGTTCGGAACGGAATTCACCCTGCTCTACCAGAGGCACCAATGCGGGGCAAGCCTGACTGACGACATCAATATAGGGGGACAACTGCTTAAGTGCCGAAGTATATGCACCACTTCCTATCGTTCCCACTGTACCGATTACGCCAATGCGCCCTGTTCGAGTAGCCGTAATGGCAGCACGCGCCCCGGGATGGATAACCCCAATGACAGGCACATTCACCTTCGCCCGAATATAGTCAAGGGCTGCTGCCGTGGCTGTGTTACAGGCGATAACGATAACCTTCGGATCGAACTGGATCAAGAAATCAACGATTTGTTCCGTAAATTGTTTAACTTGTTCGGACGAACGGGGTCCGTACGGTGTCCGGGCAGTATCTCCAAAATAAATGATCTTTTCCCGCGGGAGCTGACGCATCACTTCCTTGGCGACGGTCAATCCCCCTACACCGGAGTCTAATATAGCGATTGCTTGCTGCACGAACACACCGCTTCCTTCTTCATTGAATTGGTTCTGATAACGATTTGGGTTCCAGAGCTTTCTTCCTACCGTATGATTATTCTGGCAAAAAGGTACCTACATCTTACCCGATTTCATCTCAGGGTTCAAATAAAACCCCGCACGCTGCGGCTTCCACAGCATTGTCGCACACAAACAAGCAGGCTCCCCTCATTCTTCGAGGAAAGCCTGCCTATCGCCCAGCAATGCTTCAGATATTATCTTTCGAATCATCTGCAGGCAGCTTTGCAACAACATTAATGCCAGACTCATTTTCATCTTTGTTCTCAGAAGAGTCTACAGACGAATCCGAGTCGGTAATAACAGCAGATACGCGTAATTCCTTTCCTTCAGCGCAGTTCCGCCAGGATTGGATATCCTGAATGACAACGTCTGCCGTTTCTTTTACTTTGGATACGATCTGTGAGCTTTGTTCGCCCACCTTAACGGCCAGTTCCTGACCTTTTTCGGTGACCTGACGCGCACCTTCCGAAATATCCTGACGCAGCTCACGTCCGGATTTTGGCGCCAACAGCAGCGCTGTTACAGAACCCACTACCGAACCGATCAATGCTCCCCACAACAAACTTTTGTTTGAATCCTTCACGTTGCATCTCTCCCTTTACCTTAATGAAGTACCGGATACCAAGCAACAATACATCTTGATGCTTACTGATCCGGGCGAATGCCTACTCTGTTGATGCAGTATAAGCAGCAAGGGCTTGACCTGACACTCCAGATAGCAAAAACTTTTTAAACCACGTATTGCGCATTAGAATGTCAGCATTAATGATGCCGAGATGATTCGAGCGGCTGTGCAGCATGTGCATCTCCCGGATCAAGATCAATGACATAACGGCCAGGCGCAATCAGCGCAGCCTGATGCTCACAGCGCCAGCGTCTTCCTCCAGAAGAGCCCAGTGTCTGTCCGTCCTGCAGAACATCACCCTGATCGAATATGTAATAGGCCGCCCCAAGCAATGTCTGGGCTACCGTATCCGGATCCAGTCCCGTAAAGTGACACTGCACATCGGGAACACCGAGCGCGGACAACCCAACGGTATCCATAACCAGCTCACGCTGTTCTTCCGTTCCACCTGCCTGATACATGCGGACATTCATTGCTCCATAGAGATGTTCTTCCCGCTTCTGTGACTGAATGTAAGCCTCCGGCTCGACCAGCTTGTCACTGCCGTACCAATACATTCCTTCACAAGGCAGAACTTCAATGACTGCCTGGAGCGTATACTGGAACAATTCCAGACGCTGTTTGCGAGACATGGCTGCAGAGAACATATCATGAAGACGGATCGAATACTGCGCTGACTTGACGGCATCTCCTGCTTCCGGCCAGTGCCATGCTTGCTGCACCGCCCCAGCGAAGCGGGAACGATCCTTGATCTCGTTCACAGGAAGCATGCAGGTCTGTGCAGGTATATTCCCTTCCTCAAATGAAACCGGATGATCCATATGATAGAAAACAAGCATATCCAGGTTGTGTACTGAAGGTTCACTTTTCCCGATCTCCGTATCGGTTTCATCCGTCTTATTCTGTGAGGAGCGTTGATC
The DNA here is from genome assembly GCF_015143645.1 of Paenibacillus sp. P13VS. Taxonomy (NCBI): domain Bacteria; kingdom Bacillati; phylum Bacillota; class Bacilli; order Caryophanales; family Paenibacillaceae; genus Paenibacillus; species Paenibacillus sp. P13VS. The sequence continues at coordinate 517,593 of NZ_WYEV01000002.1, forward strand.
ATTGACCTGCTTCACAGCCAGACGGACTTGTCCGGTATAACGGGTAAGTGCATTCTGCAACCGCATCCGATCTATTTTAGGTTGCTCTCGAAATAACAGCTCCACCATATAAACAGGGTGAAATCCTGAAGGAATATCATTCGCTTCATTTTTCTCTATTTCATCTTGCCTTTCATTTGTCATGCTGGTTCCCCTCATTCTTTACTCTGTCCCTCGGTCTGACCTTGCTGAAATGGACCAAGTTCTTTTTCCACATAGATACTAACCTGCTCAGCAAACTGTTCCAGAATAGATGGTACCTCTGTGCTTAACGGGTGCAATTCTCCCCGCTCCCAGCTGAAGTAATCCTGTACCAGCGGCTTGCGCAGCGACACGAGACGCTTCAGCACCTCGTAAGTCGAAACGTCAAATACCTTCTCTTCGTGATTGATTTCAATAATGTCATCATAACTGCTTGCATCCCGCATAATGAAACCATCAATAAGATAACTTCCCACATCCGTTACAATCTCAATAGCCAAATGAAGACAGCGTTCCTGGACCAGACCAAGCATAAGACTGCCATCCCAAGCCTGCGCTGCCCGGCGGAGCCCTTCGGCTACTTCCGGCACAGCAGCAAGCCTGCGGGCAATCTGTTCTCTGTTTACGTAATACAATGCAGTCACTTCCCGTTCAGTGAATTATCGATTCCGTTTTCCTCTTCGCTTAAGCCAGAATAGCATCACCGGACAAGCGATCAAAAACACGATAAAAATATATAAAAACTCCATAACGTCTCTTAAATCGCTCATGCCCAGTCTCCTTTAACAACTGCAGAATGAAATGATTAAATTAGAACTCGTAATCCACTGCAACAGACTGTTCTCTGACCTCGTTCATGTACTTGATGACTTCCTGATGAAGCGGGTGGACCTGGTAGGCCTGCAGATCTTCCAGTGATGCAAATTCGGCTGTCAATGAGATGTCGAAAGATCTGTCAGAGCGAAGCACATCCACGCCAACTTCCAATGAGATCAGGACATCAATTTTGCCTTGCAGGTTGCGAAGAACGTTAGCAGCAGCCTCAATGGTTTCTGGAGAACGATCTTTCATTTTAAAAAGAACAATATGTTTAATCATTGAACAAGCACCCCGTTTGCATATATTAGTGGAAATGAATGAATTTTCGTGTAACCAAAATATATCATAACGTTAGTTATTGCGAAAGGATACTTGTAAACGTTCTCTAAACGATAAAAGAATGCTATGCTGAACTGTTCTTTTTTGTATTATCTTCATCCTGTGCAGGATTTGTCTCTTCTGAAAGGGTTTTCGAATCAGCTTCAGGTGCTTTTACTTGCGGCTTGGCCCACTCCCGATCCGAAAGGTCTTCCTGTTTCTTCAGCACGGCAATGGCTTGTCTGAGCTTATCAGGCAGCGGAAGACCAATTCTGGCATAGTTTTCAGTAATGGAAATTAACTCGTTAACCAAGTAGAAGTAGATGGCTCCTCCCTTGATAATGTCTGTTCCCATAAGCAGATCAATACGGTGAGCAAGAAGGATAACGGTCAGCATTAGCCCCTTGCGGGCAAGTCCCCAGAACCCGATGTTGCTATTTAACCCTGTTCCCGACCTCACCGCTGCAGCGAGACCCGTAACATAATCCACAGCCATCGCAATGACAAGCAGACTCAGCAATTCATCCCAAACGCCAAAAGCAAACGTTACGAACGCTCCGGAAATTGCAGCAAAGGTATTTACGGCTGGACTCACGTTTTCACCCCTCTCTCTGAATTGATCATTATACAAAATATGTTAGAGTTAGAGATTTTGACAGACCAATCGCCCGGTTCAAGTTGCGGATTTTATTTTCGGATTTGTGCACATCATTCCGGGATAATGATTAGTACTGCCCTAATTTTTTGGTGGATTTTAGGTAATAACCCGCATCATATCAACTAAAATCAGAGAAAAGTATAAAAGTCCTATAAATAGTATTTAAGACCTAATTTATTGGTTTCCACGTTCTCTTTGATCCCTGAAATTTAGTGAAACATTGTAATCTAGGAATATACTAGGAAATGAATTGCACATACCCTAGTCCATAATTCCCTCCTTTAACATTCTCATAGGATTGGGCCCAATCCAAACCAGTGCACCCGGCACTTGAAAGTACCCCGGTTCTTATTGTAGTATTTGGTTAAAAAAATCGGAGGAAATATGCCTAATCAACCAGAACAACATTCCATCCAGGCGTGGTCTCTGATCAACCGTAAATACTTGGGAAAAGGCGTCCGTGTTAAACGATTCCGTAAACCGACACGCTGTCAAATCCGAAACCGCGTTCTTCTAGCCGTGCTGATGGCCAATGATATCAAGTTGTCCCAGCTTGCCGAAGATCTATCCATCTCATCACGCAGCGTGAGCGCGTGGGTGTATGAGGGGCGGATACCCGGCAGTACCAATTTGGACAAAGCGTGCCAATTGCTTGGCTACCCGCGTCACATCCTCTTCAATGAAGAAGTTGTACGCAAAAGCCCGGTCATTTGTCAGCCCGAGCCTTCCCGTTTCATGAAGCGTACGGTGACCCGATCTCCGGTTAGCAACCGTATTCTGACAGGCTTGTGTATGGTCCATGATTTGTCGGTGACAGATGTCAGCCACTGGATCGGGGTTCATCCCGGCACTTTCCGCAAATGGCTGCATCAGGGAACGCTGCCTTCTGCCGCGTTTCAGGAACAAGCGGAACAATTTTTCCGCATCCCGAAAACCATCCTGTTCGCAGATGTCATCCTGAAAGACCGACGCAACAACTAAATAAGCGAACAGACAAAAGGCTCTGTTCTTCCCACAAGGGAGGACAGAGCCTTTTTAAATGAAACATACCTCTTGATACACCTGTGACGTACGTCCCCTTCACTTTCGCCCAAGAACTTGTTCGAACTTATAATAAACAACTGTATGATTTGTACGTACAAATCAGAGGAAAATGCAGTGCCATTCCGGATCATTTTATCCGTTGTACAGGTTGGTTTTATTTTAAACGACGTTCAAAGTTTCATTAATATATTTGAGTCCGGTATATCGATCTCTAAGTGTGTGTGCCGTTGCAAATGCATGTTCCACCATATCCGGTGTAACCCCAAGCTGATCTGTTGTGGTCGGCCCCCCAACCTGCTCAAGCCATGCCGTAAGCTGTGACGCATCAGGTAAAGCAGCATACACATCAAAAACAGGTTCTCGGGACAGCCTTGCAAGTTCCTTGTATCGCTCTGTAAGAAGCGCACAAGCTACCCCAACTTTGGCCCCATGCAGAACAGGTTTCCGGCCCGCTGCCATCAATTCCATTTCCCAACGATGAGAAATGTGATGCTCACCGCCGGATGCCGGACGGGAATGATCAATAATTAACATGGAGGCACCTGAGATGATTAGCGCATCCATCAATGCGGTTATACCTTCAGCTCTTCCTTCGGCGATGGCTTGAACATTGTCGATGCAGGCCGTCAGCGCTTCTTCCGTCATCCGGTAAGCAACCGGACAGAACGGCTCTCCGCCCAGATCACGCGATACAATCCAATCTGCCAGAGACGTATATTTGCCTAACATATCACCGAAGCCCGCTGCCGTCATTGCCTGGGGAGCCTGCTGGGTAATGTCAATATCCGCAAAGATCGCTTCGGGCGGAACAGCTTGAAACGTCTGCTTGATGCCGCTTACAATGAGCGGAGCTCCTGCTGAAGTGAACCCATCAACCGATGCCGCTGTTGGGACAGACAGAAATGGCTTGTTCATTTTGGCACACACAAATCGCACCAGATCATGTATGGTCCCCGATCCCACTGCGATGATGGCCTGAGTCATTTGTTTTACACCAAGCAGTACCTGCACAATCGCAGCCTCATCGGCAATGATATCCCCCGCGCTGTTCTCAGGCATCTGGAATTCATCTGCTATGAGCCCCGCATCCTGCAGGCTTTTTACCACCTCATATCCCGCCACCGGACCTGTCCGGCCATCATATACCACAGTAACCTGGTTATAGCTCTGTTCCAACAGGTACCCCGGCAATCTACGAATTGCACCATGCTCCAAAAAGACCTGCATTTGTACCAGCCGATGATCATGTCCACAGGTACACTGCTGTGCTTCTGCATTCCAAGCTGCAATGCGTTCGTTCATATTCATGTGTTCGTAACCTCCCGTTTCTAAGTTCATGCATATTTGCACTGGAAAAGCCACACAATGAGTATAGGAAAAATTTCAATGATTTTCCTGTTCACACTTTACTTCTTGTACCCGCATTTTGCAAATGTTTTGACAAACTATTTGAAGCAGGTGATCCCATGCAGCTCGGCAAAGATACAGGCTTATCTCTCGGTTTTCTTGCAGGAACGACCCTGGGCAGCGGGATTGCGTTTTTGTTCCAATTGCAGGCGTATGAAGTGGTCGGCAGCGTTTCCTTTTTCGGCATCATTGGTGCCTTGTCCGGACTATGGACAGCGATTTTCTTACGCCAGCGCCGGCGTCAACACTAACAACTGAACCAAGAAGACACCTAATCAAAGCTAGTTTTTAGGCATTTCAATTCGTAGAAAAATAAAAAAAGGTTCGAGAGATTGCAAAAGCAATCTTCGAACCTTTTTCTCTTCGATGCGGTCGAGAGGACTCGAACCTCCACGGGGGGTTAGCCCACACGGACCTGAACCGTGCGCGTCTGCCAATTCCGCCACGACCGCATAATATGTATCTTCTCATCCTTGATGAAAAGCAACCGGTTAATCCATTTCTCGTTTCACCGTAATTAAGAGTATACAGGCTCTGGAAGAAGAATGCAATACTTTTTTTATTATATGAAATAGATAGGACATATGTCCTTTTATAGAAATTAAAAACCTCCTATCGTTAGCACCAGATATCATTGAAGAAGGAGAATGGTTATGACTCAAATGAATCTTTGTTTTATCGGTGCCGGATTTCACGCAACGACCAATATCTACCCTTCTGCTGTAGAAGCAGGGGCTACCATCCAGGCCATCTCCACTCGCAGTATCGAACGTTCTCAAGCCGCTTTGCTGCGATACGGCAGCACAGGATCAGCATATGATAACGCAGCTCTCATGCTGCAAAACGAAGACTGTAACAACGTTGTTGTGGTGGCTCAACCTGAGGATCAAACGTCTCTCGCCTTGCAATGCATCAAGGCAGGCAAGAATGTCTATGTTGACAAACCCCTTGGCTGGACTGCCAGAGAAGCTGCAGAAATTGCTGATGCGGCCGAAAAGGCTGGCGTTGTACTAATGGTAGGATTTATGAAACGCTATGCGCCTATATATATGAAATTAAAGGAACTGATTGATGGTGGTTCAATGGGTAGAACGCGTTCGTTTCAGATGAAATTTACGGTTGACAGTACTCCATTTTGCAAGAACGAAGAACAGTTTATGAAGCTCGCTGCCATTCACATGGTCGATCTGATGCGTTTCCTCTTCGGCGAGGTACAGCACGTGACGGGTACCACAGTCAAGGATGGAGAACATATTAATCAGAGCATCTCCCTGAAATTTGATAATGGTATTGTGGGCAGTGCTTACTTCGCAGGCATGAGTGCATGGTCACGCGAAAGCGAAAGCGTACTGGTTACATTCGATCACGGTTTTGCGTCAGCAGAAGAAATGAATACACTTACCGTCCATCACTCTCGCACTTCGGACAGCCTCCCCTGGAAGGCTCTTGAAGAGCAGGATACGGTCTATACGCCTTCCAACTCTCCCATGTCTGGCGCATACCGTGATCTCTACCTTCGTGGATTTGTAGGTGAGATGGCGCATTTCATGTCATGCTGCCACAATCATTCGCTTCCGCATTCGAGCGGCAAGGATAATGTCGGAACGATGGCCCTGTGTGATACCATCTTGTCTTCACTGGTCTAACAACAAAATCTTGCTGTATACCCTGAATCTTACATCAACCCGTTGTTTCGTATAACGAAACCGGGTTTTTTTACTGTACATTTCACCTTTTCATTCATCCGATATCGAGGGTTTATAATCCGAATCAGACATGGTATGCTTTGAAGAGAACATACACACATTTTAAGTACGTAGTGCTTAAATTGATACTATACACATAGCTGACGGAGGTGCAGATCGATGAAAAAAATCTCAACCGAGACATGTCCCAAACCCTATGGCTGCGCCGTAGAAGTTACACTTAGCGTTATTGGAGGCAAATGGAAAGGAGCCATTCTGTATCACTTGTTTTCGGGTTCCTTACGCTTCAATGAACTCCGAAAGTTATTTCCCGACATTACGCAGCGAATGCTCACCTTGCAATTAAGAGAATTGGAAAGCAGCGGGATTGTACACCGGGAAATCTACCCTCAAGTTCCACCCAAAGTGGAATACTCACTTACGCCATTTGGGGAAACGCTCCGTCCGATCATATTCAGCATGCGGGACTGGGGAGAAACCTATACAAATGAAGTCGTCCAAGCCAAGTCACAGGAAGTATAGTGAACGCAATAAAAGCTGATTCCTTCTCATAAGGGATCAGCTTTTTTATCGTGTATTTCATAGGCGATCTTCCCGGCCTGTTTATGACCTATCTACGGTCTGAATGGTCACGGTACGATTGCGCCCTTCTTCCTTCGCCTGATACAGAGCTGTGTCCGCGAGATGGAACAGCTCCGTCGCTGAAGATGAATGCAGCGGATATTCGGCAACCCCTGCCGATATCGTCACGGAGCGATCAATCGGCATGATACTCTCCTCAACCGTGACACGGATAAATTCGGCAATCTGATAGGCGGTCTCAGCTCCGGTGTGCCGCAGCAGCACGACAAACTCTTCCCCGCCGAAGCGGGAACTCACATCCTGCGGCCGAACAGCCAACCTGATCAGACCTGCAATATGCTTCAGGACCTCGTCTCCAGCGTGATGCCCGAACGTATCGTTAATGGATTTGAAGCGGTCGATATCCAGAACAATAATCGAGAATGGCGTCTGTTCATCAATCCATTGCTGGATGACTTCTTCAAATGTCCTGCGATTCGTCATGCCTGTCAGCACATCCGTTCTGGCATCATAGGTAAGCTGGTCGGTTTGCTTGCGAAAATTCATCAATGCACCCAAAACCGTGCGGGTTAGCAAATCGGCCTCCCTGTTCCAATGTGGTTTCATGGTTGGCAGGTCCACTTTACCCTGATCCACCTGATTAACCAGATCGGCCAGATAGACAAATGGACTCGCCAGTTTCCGCGCTACCCGAATGACAATCAGGGTCAGGAGGAGAAACGGAACGGAAGTATACAGCAATAACATGCGAATATGCTCATTCAACTGATCGTACACCGTCTGAGTTGGAGATACGACCACGACGCCCCAATCGGTAGCAGGCACCTTCTGATACCCGGCAAGCGAATCTATGCCAGCCAGATTTTTATACTGCTCCTTACCTGTTTGATCATTCAGCAGCTTTTGTACAACTTCATTTTTACTGATGTCCTCACCAATTCTTTTGGTGTCTGGATGAAATAGAAGCGTGCCCTTGACATCGACAATAAAAAAATATGAACCATTGCTTGTCCTCAGCTGACTTCCAAAAGAGAGGTTCAGGATATTATTCTCCTGCAGATAGATATTACCGCCAATAGTCCCCTTAAATTGTCCAGCTGCATCGAAGATCGGTTCACTGACAAAAACATTTCTGCGCTTCGTCCTTGGGGTCTGATAGGCTTCGGAAATATAGGGCGCCTTAAGCTCCATCGCTTTTTTGGCTGCCTCAGATGAAACATGCGCCCCGACGGATAAACCCGAATACGGCGACATGCTGCGTATCACACCCTTCTCATCCACAAGGGCTACAGAGTTAAAATAATTGCTGCTGCGTTGGATCAATTCCAGCGTCGAATCCAACTTTTCCGTATCTGAATAGTCCATCTGCGGAAAATAGTCTGCAGCATATTTCAAGCTGCTCTGCATGGACTGAAATAGCGAATCCAGTGTCTGACTCATTTGAGCTGCGCTTGAATAATTAAGAGACAAGGTATTGTCAATGAGAGACTGCTTCTGCGTTGTGTAAGACGAAATAAACATGATTGTTAAGGTCATCAGCACCGAAATGGTGACCAGCCCACTGAGCAAGGCGGGAAGGCTAATTTTTTTGTAGGTTCTCGCTTTTCTTCGCCATCTGGATGCTTTGTTCTTTGCGATCATTAGTGCTTTCCCCCGGATTTTCATGAAAAGGCATATTCTCACTATTCTATACGAAAGTTGTTATGAATGTATTAATTTTGTATGAATATTTTACAGTTTCTTCAATTAAAATTGACAACTCCATGACAAGCTTTATAAATCAGGCGTCTGTCTTCTTCTCCAGAATCAAAGCTCGTCCTCGATGATGTATCCTTCCCCAGGCTCCTGTTCCACAAACCCAGCCATAGATCGCGATTGGAAGTCAATAGGAGCATCGCTTCCCACCAGAATTCGATTCTGTATCTCATCCTGCGTTTCCGTAGGCAGTGCAAATGAACGTGTGTAATCAAACTGGACAGCCATCGTTGCATATATCGCGTTTACAAGTCTGTCATTGCCCGCACGCCCAAATACATTCAACAGTATGCTTCCACCAGACTGCAGCTTGCTTTGAGCCATCGTGAAGAAAGATCTGGAGGTAAACTGCTTCGGCGTTCCTTCTGCGGTAAATGCATCGATAATAATATAATCAAATGTTCCAGGCGGTTCCTGCTGCAGCAGCTCCCGGCCATCTCCCACCATGACTTCACTGCCCTTATACCCAAATAGCGTCTTGCTTAATTCAACCACTTCCTCGTCCAGCTCAGCGATCTTCACCTGGCGGTTTGACAGATAAGTCGAGAGCGTACCAATTCCGTGCCCCACTACAAAAACCTTTTCGTATTCAGGCGTGTTCCGCTCCATGAGATGAACCATTGCCCTTGGGTATTCAAGCAGCATTCGTGAAGGCTCATCGAGATCCATGGCTCCCTGAACAGCCTCGTTCGAAAACTCCAAAACCCGGAAATGTCCCTTTTCCCCATAAAGCCTGGTTGTATCATATACGGTTAACGCATGCTGCTCACTCATATTCCGATATAAAACTCTCACGAGCTGTACTCCTCTCAAGTTCCATCCATTACATGCAAATAAACTATTTTTCATTATAACAATTCTGTATCGCCGTACTCCATAAAAATGAGAAAAAAACCGTTCACGGTTACCCGGAAACGGTTTGGAATGGCTTGAGATAAGCCCACAAATTTTTAAATAGTGACCAACCCGAATGCGGGATTGGGCAGGTTCGCACATTTTTAGGAAAATTCCAACCTGTCTGTACAGTCAGGACCCTATGGCCTCATGCAAAGCTTTGACATATTCCACGCCCAGATTGGAAAGAGAGGTGCTTTTGTGGCTGATCCAGCCCACGTTGATCGATTCCTCGCACTCCAGCGGAACAGGAATGATCTCATTTCCGTTCAAATCAGCGCTGAGAACACCTGTTGAAATGGTATACCCATTCAGACCAATCAGTAGGTTAAACAAGGTTGCCCGGTCGTTGACCTGGATGCTCTTGGGATGGGATAACGTACTGAGAATCTCTTCGGAAAAATGAAAAGAGTTGTACTCCCCTTGGTCAAATGACAGGTAAGGATAGTCCTTCAGCTGCTCAATCGCCACGGATGCTTGCTTCGCCAGAGGGTTTTTCACGCTGATGAAGATGTGCGGTTTGGCTACAAAAAGGCTTGTGAACACCAGACCAGCATCCTTTAACAATTTGTTAATGACCTTCGCATTGAACTCGTTCAAATACAGAATCCCTATTTCACTTCGCAGGCTCTTAACATCCTGGATAATTTCATATGTCTTCGTTTCCCGCAGGGCCAGCTCATATTCATCTTGACCATACTGCTGTACCAGACGTACAAAGGCATTCACGGCAAACGCGTAATGCTGGGTGGATACCGAGAAATGCTGTGGAGAAGGCTTGGCATTCAAATATCGATTCTCCAGCAATTCTGCCTGCTCCACGACCTGCCGGGCATAACTCAGAAATTCCACGCCTTCTTTGGACAGCGAGATTCCCTTGTTTGTACGTTCAAAAATGGTAATGCGCATCTCTTGTTCCAAGTCACGAATCGCGTTCGAAAGGCTCGGCTGGGAAATAAATAGCCGTTTGGCCGCTTCATTCATGGAGCCACGCGTGGCAACTTCAATCACATATTTTAATTGCTGCAGAGTCAACGTGTTATTCCTCTTTTCGTATAGTTGGTTCTATTATATACCAAAAGAGTATTCGCCTTAAACGAGAGTTGCTGTTGGTCTGACGACAATTTCGTTGACATCCACCTCAGCAGGTTGGCTAATGGCATACAAGATGCTCTGGGCAATGGCCGATGCTGGGATGGACACACGCCGATAATCCTTCATGAACTCGCGCGCTCCGACATCCGTGATCGTGTCGGCAAGCTCCGATTCGGTTACCCCTGGAGAAACAAGTGTTACCCGAATATCTCCACCCACTTCCAGACGTAAACCCTCCGTGATCGCACGGACTGCATATTTGGTCGCACAATAGACGGATGCTGTCGGTGTTACGGCATAGGCACCAATGGAAGCGATGTTGATAAATTGGCCAGCACCCTGCTTTCTCATGACAGGTAACCCAGCGGCAATCCCGTGTAAAACTCCACGAATATTGACATCAATCATTCGATTCCATTCATCCACTTTTAAGGCTTCAAGAGGAGACAAAGGCATCAAACCTGCATTGTTGACAACGACATCCAGACGACCGTAGCGGGTAAGCGCCAGGTCCACAATGCTCTGCATTTCTTCCAGCTGGGTGACATCAAGTGCCTGAACCTCCACGGAGCCTCCCTCAGAACGAATGGAAGATGCAAGTGCCTGCAAACGCTCGACGCGTCTAGCCCCAATAACCACGTGAGCCCCTTGCTGTGCCAGCAATCGAGCCGTTGCTTCTCCAATTCCGCTGCTAGCCCCTGTAACGACAACGACTTTTCCTTTTACATCAAACATGTGAAATCCTCTCCTTTATTATTGGTTATTGATGTTTGTTTCTCTGTACAAAACCATGCCTGCGTGATATAAGATACCTTCTACAAAGTCTCCATCCGCTGTAAAACCCGTATCATCCACATATTCAATATGATTTCCTTCCACGACATAACGTCCTTGATACGCACTTTCCCTTTGACCTCTGGCTTCATCATATCGACCATTCGTGAGCAGTTCATGCCGGATATAACCATCCTTTGTCACCCACATGCCAACATAAGGGTGTGCATGTTCCTCTCTGTTACGTGATGAATTGTATTCCATTTTCCAACCTCCTTGCTGTTTTTCAAAAGCTCAATTGCATATCCTTATTATGGAGGAGATTATCGCTCACCAGATAGAAGATTCCCCCAACAATCTTGCCTATTCCTCCAGAACCTTCTAGAATAAAATAAACCGATTCGAATAAAGGAGGATGAAACCATGGTTTCATCACTACATATGGATAACGATGTGACTCGTCAGATGCAGGAAATGGCTCAACTTATCAGGCGTTTTATCCCAAGTGACGGAATTCATGCTACGGCTATCCCTTCGCTTTCTTTGATTCGTGCTTCGGAAATATCGCAGCCCATCTATTCTGTTCATCAACCTGCTCTCTGCATTGTCGCTCAAGGATCCAAGTTAGTCGTACTCGGACGAGAGAGTTACACCTACGACCGGACACAATATCTAGTCGCATCAGTAAACTTGCCTATTTCAGGACAGGTGGTTCAAGCTACTGCAGAGAAGCCGTATCTATGTGTGCGACTTGATTTTGACTCTAACCAGATTTTTGATCTGATACAGAGTCCAGCTGCGATGCAATCCAAACCGGACAACTCAACCCAGCGTGGGTTATTTGTCAGTTCTATCAAGGTCCCGCTTCTTGAAGCCATCATCCGACTGGTTCGATTGCTCGACACACCTGAAGATATTCCAATACTCGCTCCCATGTTTATTCGTGAAATCTTATATCGAATTATTCAAGATGAACATGGACACTCGATCAAACAATTTGCTGTTCAAAACAGCCACGCCCAGCACATCGCCAAGGTGATCGAAGTCATCCAATCCGAATATGACAAACCGCTGCGCGTGGATCAGCTTGCCGCCATGGTTAATATGAGTTCCTCATCACTTCACTACCATTTCAAAGCCATCACTGCCATGAGCCCCATACAATTTCAAAAACAAATCCGGCTGCAGGAAGCCAGAAATATGCTCATTGCCGGTTCAACGGATGCTGCCGATGCCGCATTTCAGGTTGGATACGAGAGCCCTTCCCAATTCAGCAGGGAATATGCGCGAATGTATGGCCTGCCACCAAAAAGCGATATCCAACGTCTTCGTCATACACTTCAAATGGAGTATTAATCGCAATCAAAAAGAACCCACGTCTGGACGACGTGGGTTCTCGGGTGTAATGAATGTTATTGGGATGTTGCTCATCAGGAAAACATGTTCTTTTTTTCAAAAGCCGACATCTGATTCTCTCCGGTTATAGGACACTCGTCAGGAAACAAGCTCCGCTTATTCAGCTTCTCATCGATAAAATCAACGACCTGCTGCAGCGAGGCAATCTGCGCTTCTATTTTCGTTCGATGGCTCACCAGCATCTCACGTTCTTCCGGGAATTCATCCAGATTCGAATCCATCGACATGTGCAGGTAAGGCTTCATATCCTCCAGAGACATACCTGTCTTTTTCAGACAAGAAATGAGTTTCATGGTTCGAATATCCTCTTGACGGTATACACGGTGCCTGTTCGCCTTCCGATCTGCCCGCGGCAGAAGCTGAATCTTCTCATAATATCGAATCGTATCTTCCGATAACCCTGCCTTCTCCGCTGTTTCCTTAATGGAATATCGTGCCTCATTACTCATCCGCCTCAGCCTCCTTTGCCCTCATACCTTCATCTTACAACTTGGAGTCAGCTCCAAGTCAAGCCAAATTCAGCCCTGCAACCAATCAACATAAACGTTCAAAATTCATTTGATCCAACTGCTTGACTTGGAGTCGACTCCAAATTATAGAATGAGCGCAGCACACAGATTCGTTCTGTAATTCCCAATATAATGGAGGTAACTATGAATAAACCAAACAAACTACACACCGCGCTGATTACGGGATCAAGCTCAGGAATTGGCCTCGAGCTGACCCGCACGTTATTGGCTGAAGGATGGCAGGTCATCGGCCTCAACCGTTCACCTTTTCCGGCAGAGCAAGACGATATTCAACGTGCATTACGTTCAGGTCAGCTGCAATTGGTTCAGGCTAACCTGACCAACTACGAAAGTCTTAAAATCGCGCTCGATCAGATTAAACTCCAATTGGATACGATTGATGTCCTGTTTAATAACGCAGGGGGCAGTGCGGCAGAGCTTCGTTTTTCTGACCAAGGGCATGAAATGCACTTTGAACTTCAAACCATCGTTCCTTATATCATTTATATGGAGTTATATAACCTTATACGCAGGAGCACCTTCAAGACCGTTGTTAATACTTCAACAAGTGCATTCAGTATGGTCCGACAGTTCAACCTGGACATTTTGGAACGTCCAACTGAATTCAAGAAGCTATTTGGTCCATATGCCACCTCGAAGCTCGGCCTCTCCTTATGGACACGCGAGGCGGCTGAGGCGGCGAAGTCCGATGGCATTCGTCTTCTGAGCGTAGATCCTGGAGGTAACAATACTTTACGCGGCAGCAAAAAATCCGGTTTGCCCTTTTACATCAAGCCTGTCATGAAACTGTTCTTCCCTCCTCCAAGTCACGGTGCTTCGTTACTGTATAGAGCTGCATTCTCACAGACCAATCACGAATCAGGTACGTTCCTGATTAAAAATAAACCGACTGAACTTCGTTTCAAAGAGCAAGGTCCCTTCATTTTGAAGCGGGTACATGAAATTTATGAGCAAGAGTTTCTATGTTCAACCCCTGCAGGAAGTGGAAATCAAAAAAGCGAGTAACAACTGGAAAGACTGTATTTTGGCAAGTAACATTCTCCCCGTGTCACCACGGGGTTCTGAAATGGCACAGGCCAGAAGCATCCTCCTTCATGTCTTAGGACTCTGCGGAACATACAAACCATGGATCCCTTCTATTCCCCCTGTCTTTCATAATATCCAGGCCCTGCTTCATACATGTATGAATGACGACCAGGTCTGCATCAGCATGATCTGAACTGGAGGGATAAGCGAATGACAAAAGGATCACAACCTAACGGTAAACCAACCTTTGTTCCACAACCAATCCGAAGAGACGGGGCAGGCGGGCCTGATTTGGGTCCACGCGATGTCATGAGAGACCTTGAAAATCCGGATATGCTGGTTCCACCTGCAACGGATGCAGGGCTGCTCCCCAATCTGAAAATGTCCTTTTCCGATACACATATGCAGTTAAACCATGGCGGATGGTCACGCGAGATTACCGTACGCGATCTGCCCATAGCCACGACTCTGGCTGGGGTCAACATGAGTTTAACTCCAGGCGGCGTACGGGAACTCCACTGGCACCAGCAATCCGAGTGGGCTTATATGATCTGGGGAACGGCAAGAATCACATCTGTGGATCAGGAGGGCCGAAATTTTATCGCTGATGTCGGACCAGGAGATCTATGGTTCTTTCCCAAAGGTCTGCCCCATTCCATTCAAGGACTGGAAGAGGGCTGTGAGTTTTTGCTTGTTTTTGATGACGGCTCCTTCTCCGATCTCAACACGTTATCCATTTCAGACTGGTTCGCGCACACCCCTGCAGAGGTATTGTCTGTCAATTTCGGAGTACCCGAATCTGCATTTCAGTCCAGGCCGACAGATCAGGTTTATATTTTTCAGGATCAGGTTCCAGGTTCACTCGCGAGTCAGGAGATTCCTTCACCTTATGGTACAGTCCCCTTTTCATTCAAACATCGCCTGCTCGCTCAGGAGCCCCTTATAACGCCTGGAGGAAGTGTACGCATCGTGGATTCCACCAACTTCCCTATCTCCACAACCGTTGCTGCTGCACTGGTCGAGATTAAGCCTGGTGGCATGCGTGAATTACACTGGCATCCGAATGCGGATGAATGGCAGTATTACCTTACGGGACAAGGAAGAATGACGGTGTTCGGCGGCAATGGTACAGCACGCACATTCAACTACAGAGCCGGAGATGTAGGGTATGTTCCTGTGGCCATGGGACACTATGTTCAAAACACGGGCAGCGATACCTTATGGTTTTTGGAAATCTTCCGAAGTGACCGTTTTGAAGATATCTCATTAAACCAATGGATGGCACTTACACCTCGTGAACTTGTCCGCGACAATCTGAACGCGCCAACGGAGCTGCTTGATGCCCTGCGCAAAGTGAAATGGCCTGTCGTTTAATTTCATATGTACCTCTATCAAATGGTCCCAAACGGGGTAATTCTCAGAGAACTACTATACGATAGGAGGAATATGATGATGAGAGCCGTTACTTTTCAAGGGACCAAGGATATTCAGGTAAAGCAGGTTGAAGATCCAAGACTGCAACAAAAGGATGACATTATCGTTCGTATTACTTCTACAGCCATATGTGGATCAGATCTTCATATTTATCAGGGAGCATTACCCGCTGAAAAGGATTATGTCATCGGTCATGAACCGATGGGGATCGTGGAGGAAGTCGGTCCTGAAGTGACACGCGTAAAAAAGGGGGACCGTGTGGTCCTGCCTTTTAACATTTCTTGTGGCGAATGCTTCTATTGCAGCCACGACATGGAAAGCCAATGTGACAATTCCAACGGCAACCCGGATATTCATACCGGTGGTTATTTCGGATTTACGGAACGGTATGGCAATCACCCTGGTGGTCAGGCGGAATTCCTGCGTGTGCCTTACGGTAATTTCATGCCGTTTGTGATTCCGGAATCCTGTGAATTGGAAGACGAAGCCTTGCTGTTTCTATCCGATGTTCTTCCTACCGCATACTGGAGTGTCGAAAATGCCGGCGTTAAACCTGGAGATACGGTAACCGTACTCGGCAGTGGGCCCATTGGCTTGATGACCCAGAAGTTTGCCTGGATGAAAGGCGCGAAGCGGGTTATCGCTGTTGACCGCCTTCCATATCGCCTCGACAAAGCCAAGCGCATGAATGACGTGGAAACCTTCAATTTCGAAAATTATGATGATATGGGCGCACATATCCGCGAGATTACAGGTGGCGGTACCGACGTGGTCATCGACTGTGTCGGCATGGACGGTAAAAAATCCACTTTGGAGGAAATCGGACAGAAGCTGAAGCTTCACGGCGGTGCCCTGAGTGCCATTGAAATTGGCATGAAAGCCGTACGCAAATTCGGTACATTCCAGCTTACAGGTGTGTACGGTTCGTCCTACAACATGTTCCCACTGGGCAGTATGTTTGAACGCAACATCAATCTTAAAATGGGACAGGCTCCTGTCATCCACTATATGCCGGAATTGTTCCGCAAGATTACAGCAGGTGAATTCGATCCGACCGAGATTGTTTCCCATCGCATTGCGCTGGAAAATGCCAGTGAGGCGTATCGAATCTTCAACGATCATGAAGACGAATGTACCAAAGTTGTGCTGAAACCTTAATGTAGGAGAATGAGCACAATAATAAGGCAGATGCCCTTGTACAGGTCATCTGCCTTTTGTGTTGTTTATTCTTATGCCATACTGGATGAAAATAGTTACTTGTTGAATCTATTGAACTATCTCGCTTTTGAGGCCTGAATGAGTACACTCTCTCCCCCGAAGCTTAACAGCTTATTCGGTACTGCCTCTTCAAACCGGAAGAACTTTTTAATGACCGAAGGTGCACAGAGCATGCTTGCTTCAAGTTCCCGTCCATCTGCTTCCGGCAGTCCGGCACGCTTGCACCAATCTTCAAAGAGGAAGGTTTTCTCAAAGGAAACCATCGCTTCCACGCGATATTCCGCCACTTCCATCATTCGAATCCACTCCGACTTGCGCCACGCACGAACATGACTGGGATCGCGGCGCTTCTCAACTTCATTGTAGAATTGATCATATTCATCACGCTCTGGTGCCACGTTATCTATCAGCAGCAGTCTTCCGCCTGGTTTCGTTACCCGGAACGCCTCCGTTAGAAAAGAAAAAACATCGGGAAAATGGTGCGCAGCGATCCGGCAGGTGACGATATCGAAGACATCATCTTCGAAGGGTAAATGCTCCGCATCTCCCGGTACCAAATTCACGTTCTGATGACCGCTCTCCCTAATAAAGCGTTCAGCTACCTGGAGCATCTCCTCTGTCAAATCCAAAGCCGTTACCTGCTTAACAAGAGGGGCCAGTGCACACGCAACGTGCCCTCCTCCCGTTGCTATATCAAGTACATGCATATCAGGACTTGCCCCAGATGAAGCCACGAGCACATCCAAATCCTTGCCTTTGGCATGCAGGGGACTGGTCACATACTTCTCGGCATTTTTGCCGAATTGCTGCTGCACTTTTCCTTTCATTCCGTCATGAGTCATACTGCTTCCTCCTAGCTAATGTTCCAATAGATGAAACATCGTTTCAAAAGTTAAATTATTGTAACTATTTTAGCACAGATCAGGGCCAAGCGAAAATAAAAAGCATTCCCTGAATGAAGCCACTCAGGAAATGCCTTAATATTGTTACATGAGAACACTGCTTATTTTACAACCGTGGGTGACTTTTTCCACAATCCCAATATCAGACCCGAGATTACTGCACCAATCGCAACGGCGAGCAGGAACAACAGAGCATGGTTAGCCAGTGCTGCTACGAAAATTCCTCCGTGCGGAGCCGGTACGTTAATGCTCCAGAGTTGTGTCAGTCCGCCTGCAACGGCCGAACCAATGATACAGGATGTCAGTACACGCAGCGGGTCTGCCGCAGCGAATGGAATGGCACCTTCAGTAATGAAGGACAATCCGAGTACATAGTTCGTTAAGCCGGATTTGCGTTCTTGTTCCGTGAATTTGGACTTAAAGAACGTGGAAGCCAGAGCGATGGCCAGAGGTGGCACCATCCCGCCTGCCATTACGGCAGCCATCCAGGCTCCATCCGTGTTGCCGCTTGATGTGAATACACCAATGGCAAATGTATAAGCTGCTTTGTTGAACGGTCCACCCATATCAATGGACATCATGCCGCCAAGCAGCAATCCAAGCAATACCGCATTTCCTGTTCCGAGATTTCCAAGTGCATCTACAAGCCACGTGTTAAGCGAGCCAAAGATCGGATCGAAGACATAATAACTGATTGCACCAACAATGAGCAGTCCGAGTACAGGATACAGCAGAATGGGTTTCAGACCATCAATGGCTTTTGGCAAGCCTCTGAGCAGCTTACGCAAACCGATAACAACATAACCAGCAAGGAAACCGGCTGCAAGTCCGCCAAGGAAACCGGCATTGGAGTTCACGGCCATCAATCCACCAACCATACCAGGCATCAGGGCTGGACGGTCACCAATACTCATTGCGATAAATCCGGCCAGTACCGGGATGAGGAAGTGGAATGCACCCGTTCCGCCGCCAATCGTCTGCAGCAGCTGGAAGAGAGGATTATCCTCGCCCGCAAGCTGTTCGATCAGGAACGAAATCGCAAGGAGGATTCCTCCACCCACGACAAACGGAAGCATGTGTGAAATCCCGTTCATCAGATCCTTGTAGATCTTGCTGCCTACGCTCATTTTGTTCGCACTCGCTCCGTCTTCCTTCACATTGCCGCCGCCTTCGCTGCGATAGATCGGAGCATCTCCATTCACCGCTTTGCGAATGAGCTCTTCAGACTTACGAATTCCGTCGCTTACCGGTCTTTGCAGTACCGGCTTGCCGTTAAACCGGGCCATCTCCACATTTTTATCTGCCGCGATGATAACCCCTTTGGCACGAGCAATCTCATCTGCGGTCAAAACGTTCTGCGCTCCCTCGGAGCCATTAGTTTCTACGCGGATATTAATGCCCATTTCCTGAGCTTTTTTCTTGAGTGCATCCTCAGCCATGAAGGTATGTGCAATTCCCGTTGGACATGCTGTAACAGCTACGACGAAATCTTCGGAATTCTCATTACCTACAATGGTGCCAGGAGTTTGCTGCGGTGCAGCACCTGCTTCGCTTGCGGCTTTTGCAGCCTTTTCGGCTTTCGCTTTCTCCTTGGCAGCTTCTTTCTCCGCTGCTTCCTCCTGCTTCGCATCAAATAATGCACTTACTTCTGCAGGCGTATCCGCACTCATCAGCTGAGCAATGAAATCGCTATCAATCAGCAGCCTGGAAAGAGCAGCGAGTGTGCGAAGATGAGTATTACCTGCACCTTCAGGAGCAGCAATCATGAAAAAGATATGAGCCGGCTCATCATCAAGCGCTGCAAAATCCAATCCATTTTTGCTTTTTGCAAATACTACGGTTGGTTCGTTCACTGCAGATGTCTTCGCATGGGGCATGGCAATACCGCCGCCAATTCCTGTGCTGGACTCCGCTTCCCTTTTATAGATCATTTCCTTAAACAGAACTGGATCATTAATGCGTCCACTTTTGTTCAGACTTGCAATGAGTTCATCAATTGCTTCATCTTTGGTTGTGGCTTGCAGGTCCATGATCATCGTTTCCTGGATCATCAGGTCTGTTATTCTCATCTGTTACACTCCCCTTGAGTTCAGTCGGCCTGAGCTTGTCAGGCCGACTTTATAAATTACAATTAGCTTGCCTCTGAAATAATGATTTACAATTTGGTGATGGTAACCTCGCCTCGAAGCTGTTCAATGAATTCACGTGTAGCAAGATCATCCGAGAAAGCCGTTGCACTTCCGGAAGCGACTCCTGTACGGAAGGCTTCAAGGATGTCACCATGTAATACATAAGTGCCTACGAATCCTCCGATCATGGAATCTCCAGCCCCAACCGAATTTTTCACCTTGCCTTTTGGCACACTTGCGTGGTACACATCCGATCCCGTAATCAACAGGGCTCCATCTCCAGCCATGGAGATTAATACTTGCTTGGCCCCTGCTTCCAGAAGCTTGCGACCGTACAAGACCAGCTCTTCCCGAGTTTCGATAGTAACCCCGAAAAGTTCAGCGAGCTCGTGATGATTCGGCTTCACCAGCAATGGCTTATGCACAAGAGCTTCCATTAACGCTGGGCCAGTGGTATCAATGACGAACTCTGCACCCGTCTGCTTGCAGACCTGAATGAGACGATCATAAAAATCAGTTCCCAGAGATGGCGGAATGCTACCCGATAGAACGACGATATCTCCCTTTTGCAGCGAGGATAGTTTCTGCAGCAGTTGTGCTGCTTCTTCTTCGCGAATGGCTGGGCCAAGACCGTTAATCTCTGTCTCGTCTCCATGCTTCAACTTGATATTGATCCGCGTATCATCCGCTATGGTCACAAAATCAGTCTGTATCTGATCTTCCTGCAGCTTGTCATTAATGAAACGACCTGTGAATCCGCCAAGGAATCCAATCGCGGTGTTACCTGCTCCCAGCTGATTCAGCACACGTGATACATTGATGCCTTTACCACCTGGAAGCTTCAAATCCCGATTCATGCGATTCAATCCGCCGAGCTTCAGGTCATCCACTTCCACGATGTAATCAATGGAAGGATTAAGTGTTATCGTATATATCATTATTATCCCTCAATTATTTTAGTTTTCTGCTCTATTACGGCTCGCCAGTGCTCTGGCATCTGCTCGGTAATCAGATCTGCCTCCTCCAGCTCAAACAACTTGGCAAACGTAATTTCACCGATCTTGCTGGAATCTGCCAGCACGTAAGATTTCCCGGACAATTGATGCGCCCTTCTCTTAATCAAGGCTTCCTCCGGGTCAGGAGTCGTATACCCCATCTCGGGATCCACACCGTTGGTTCCAAGAAAACATTTATCAAAACGGAAGTTGTCCATATTTTGTAATGCTATACTTCCGATGACGGCTTTGGTATGGATTTTCATCATGCCACCAAGCAAATAACTTCGAATCCGCTTGCTAACGAGCGCTTCCACATGGGATAGACCGTTGGTCACCACGGTTACGTCCTTGGCTTCAATATAGGGAATCATGGCCAGCGTCGTCGTACCTGCATCCAGATAGATACAATCGCCATTTTCGATCTCCTGTGCAGCCAAACGAGCAATCGTCACTTTTTGTTGAATGTTTTTGGATGTTTTCTCTTCTATGCCTGGCTCGAGCGTCTTTTCGTTCATCAGTGCTGCCCCGCCATGAATGCGTTTCAGCATCTGACGGCTCTCCAAGTCAATTAAATCGCGTCTTATCGTTGATTCGGAAGCACCAAGCACGTCGACAAGTTCCTGTAATTTTACTATCCCTTGTTGATGTAAGCGCTCTATAATTGCAGCATATCGTTCTTCAGTCAGCATCTTCATTCCTCCAACTGCTTCTATAGTAACATAAATTCCGCAAAAAACAATCATTTTCGTTCAAAATAATTTATAAACCTTCAGAAACTTGCATCTTTCGACTTTTGCACTCCATTATCTCCCATAATATTAACTAAAACGTTCACAATCATCCAATACCAAAATCCTATATCTGTGTTCCTGTATCTCAGCAGGTCTATCCATTGCCTATTTACATCAAAAAAATCCTGCAGTCGTTCATCGCATGCAGGATCATCTCAGGCATTACTGGTTTATTCCCGGTTTGGGTTTAAGCCATTTTCCTTCTTCATTTATAAACGCACCCTTGAAACGCCCCATTTCGAGCTGTTCAATCAGCTTCTGCTCATCGGTAGCCAGAATCTCAGCGAGCTGTTCAGAGGTGTAATAATCATTGGGGTCATATTCCAACCAGAGTGGAACCGCCGTATCATACAATTCCTTAATCATATTCTCAAACGATTGTCTTCCCAGATCCTCCATATCCTTATAAAACTGCAGAGGATGAGATACCATATTTCGAAAAGACTTGTTCTCCAGGTTCATCCAAAGTGTATTACAAGCCTGTACGCTCATATAATTCTGCTCAACATCGAAGAACTGAATATCTTCAATCTTCATGTATTTCTCCTGAAACGCAACAATCTTGATTATGGGTACACCCCGCTTACGTGAAGCTTTCTTCAAATGAGCTCTAAACTGTTCGTAGGTCATTTCTTTCATCCACTTACACCTGCCCTTTACATGTTCCATTCGACATTTTACAACAAAACCATGCAGAGTGTAAGTTCTCCAATAAAATAAACAAACCGCACAGCAGAAACTCACTGTACGGTTTGTAATGTGGCTAGCATAAGGCTGGTTCAGCTGGGAACGCTGCTTTTTACCCAGGATGCTGTGAACTCCCGCTCATCGTAATCAAAAAATTGCTGTAAGATCGTCTCCCGATCATCCAAGAACAGCTGGTCTGCTATGGCTGACACCAGTTTAGGAACTGCGCTTTTGGTACCCGAGATGGCAGAAGCGGACAGACCACAGCTTGCAAGGGCAGAGTAATTGAAGACAAACAGCCCATGCAGCTGTGACTCGCCTGCTTCACTTCGGCTCGTCATCGCAAATCCGGAAGTAAGGAAGGGATGTGCATCCAGCAGCTCATTGCGCTGCTCAGCCGGCGCTTCATAACAATCCGCCCAACGAGCAATATGACTTTCCACCAGTTTGAGTTCCGGTCGCAATGCGGGATCACTTAGCAGCCCCGTACTAATCACCAGAAAATCAAAAGCAAATTTCCCCTTGGCTGTCGTCACTACGGCTCCATCCTCGTTTGCTTCCACACCGAGCCAGGGGGAATTCAAATGCAGTTCAAAGCCCGGCCAGGCTGCTGCCCGGTTGAAGGTATCATTGGTTGGAGGTTGATTATATTGAAAAAAGTGTGAAATTACCGCGTATTTATCAGCTGCCCCTAATGCATGAAAACGTTCAATCATCCCGGATTGCTCCATCTGGCGTATGGGATTGACACTTGGAAGTTGTGCTCGCCGCACAAACACATGTGCTTCAGCAACTCCTGCAGCAAGCGCAAAACTTGCATTATCAAATGCGGAAGCTCCTCCCCCTAATACGGCAATTCTTTTGCCGCGCAACCGCTCAAAATCAATAGCCTCAGATGTATGAGCATACAGTTCTCTCGGCAGTCGTTCTGCAATCATGGGAGGTACGTGCCATTCTCCCCCTCCCTGTATGCCGGTAGCCAGCACGACCTTTCGCGCCAGCAGCGTGCCGCCATCGACACCGGAACCCTCCACATGAAGTCGGTGAAGCCCCTCAGATGCGGGTTCGATCAATTTTAGCTTTACTTCATTGATTACAGGCAGATTCAGCACGTCTCGATACCACCGCAAATAATTCATCCAATCTCCGCGTGGAATCTTGTCCACCGCTTCCCAGCCTTCCAGTCCAAACTGAGCCTCCCACCAGGAACGAAAGGTTAGGGATGGAATACCCAGATCAATGGAGGTCAGATGTTTAGGGGTACGTAGAGTCGTCATACGGGCATATGTTTCCCATGGGCCTTCCAGTCCGGCTTTATTTTCGTCAATAACCAAAATGTTAGAAATCCGCTCACGCAGCAAGCCAAAAGCAGCTCCCAGGCCGCTCTGTCCTCCTCCTACAATAATCACGTCATATACATGACCCTCAGCATGTTCCGTGGAACGCACCCAATTTGCACCGCCATAGGCCAAATATGCGAGATCTTCTTTTACTCGTTGATTCAAAGCTTCCAGGCTCATGATCCCCAACCCTTTCAAGGTACATAATCGATTTTGATTCAATCCCAGCCATACGTTAAGTTGATGTCATATTAAACTCATTTTTCAGTGCTATCACTACATCTACGACACTTATATTAGCGTTAGTATATGGGTTACCATTACTTTTTTGAATATGACGGAAGCTTTATTGTCATCCAATCTAAAAATAGCTAACATGCTTGTTGACCGTTACGAAATACACCCTCTAATACATGTTGTCCGCTTCTGAAAGTTGGATGTCATCGTTATGACCAAGGCGTACAACTATAAAAAAAGACCCGGATAATGCTTCCGGATCTGTCTGTCATTCATAAGCAGTATTCATTTATCGCTTTTGTTAGTGATCAATCAATAACTAAACATTAAAAAATGCAATTTACTTTTTCTGAAGCTGTGCAATAGTTTCAGCAATTCCTTCTGCGAAAGGCGTCGCCTGCACAGGACCAATGCTGCGTTCATACTTCTGCCTGCTTAAAACGAGAGGCTCCTTGGTTAAGTATAACATCTCTACGACTTCCTTCATGACCGGAACCCCCAGCCCAATCAGGGACAGTCCTATTTTCCCAAGCGCCATGACTGGTTTCGTTACACCCGCCGCCCGCTGTGCGATCCTAACGATCTCTTTGCCTGCAATAATGCCAGCACCAGGTATGTTCCAGTTCTGATTGTATGTGTTCTCCCTGCTTGCCAGTTCCACTACCATAACCGCTGCATCGGGCAGATAGATATATTCCCGTGGTGTTTCCATATTGCCGATGAAAAAAGCCATTTTTCCCTTTGCGATGGATTCAAGTGTTGATCCCAGATAAGAGGCTTCATTCGCGGTCGGGCCATAATAATCAGGCAAACGTACAATCATGACTTGCGCTCTGGACCACCTGCTGCTGAATAACATCTGCTCGTAGGCGAGTCTTGTTTTTCCTTTGCGGGTATGCGGCTGCTTCGGATGTTCTTCCGTTACTTCGTTCATTTGCCTTCTCCCGTAGGGGTAGATCCCATCAATAACCACCACTTTCAGACTCAGCTGTTCAGCTGCCTTCATAACGGATTCACCCAGTGGCAGGAGTCTGCTCTCCATCTCATGGTAAGGCACGTTGGCACAGTGGAACATCACATCCGCATTCCGGGAAGCAGCGACGATTTCATTCGGGTTAAATGCATCACCCACAGCCAGCTGAAGATGACCGGGGAAACCCAGCTTAGCAGCAAGCTGTTCCAATTTCTGCCATGAACGTCCATAGGCAACCGTTGTGATCCCCCGCTTAATCAATTCCTGTGTAATGGCAGCACCCGTTCCGCCTGTTGCACCAATAACAATTGCCTTTTTCATCTTCATACATCCTCTCACTCATTTAGTTATTGATCAATTACTTACAACTCCTGAACTCAATATAACGCATATTTAGTGATTGATCAATAACTAATTTTGAAAAAGGGCATTTACCCTTCCTATCTTTCTTTGAGTTCAGGCATATCCAGTGCTATCGAGACATTGCACAACATGCCGATCGCCAGGAAAACCAACGTTCTTTGCTTCGCTTCGGCAATGCCGGCATGGCTAAAAGCATTCAGAACCATGGTTCTCACTTCGCTAAACCCTTTCTGCATCGCCTGACGAATCACATCCTCCTGAATAGTCTGAGCTTGCATCTGAAGCAGGATTTCGCTATGGTGCGATTCCAGAATTTTCTCGTATGCTTCTATCAATTCGCGCTCCAGTTGATCCGATGCTGCTGTCTCTACAACCTGTCGAAATGAATCAATGACTCGCGCCCATGATACTTCCAGTGCAGATAGCAGCAGGGCTTCCTTCGTTTTGAAAAAACGAAAAATATAAGGCTGGGAAATCTGCGCCCTTTCAGCCACTTGTGCTGTCGTTGCGCGGTAATATCCGATTTCTGCAAATACGTCAATTGCCGCTGAGATAATGTCGTTCCGCCGATTAACTGAAGCCGTTGTATCTTTGGCCATGTCGTTTCACCTCTAACTGTAGTAATTAATTGATCAATAGCTTGAAGTATATAGGATAACACCCGTCTTTGTAAAATATAGCCCTTTTCTACTCAAAAGTTCTTCATTTTTATAGTTGATAGCTATTCTGACTTAAATATAAGCTCAATATTTATGACTATAACAGGACATCCTACTGCATAGCGTGATTACGAAGGACTCCGATTGATGTGCATATTTTTTCATATTATTTTGGGTTGCAAAATAAAAAGAGGCATGATATATTAATTGAGCAGTCAATGATTGACATGTCAATTGTTGAGGCATCCATCATTTTTTTCAACACTGGCATCGTCGTAAAAAGGCCACAATCGGATTGTGTGAACATAAGCCGCTGTTCATGTCCAGATTCACCCGGGAGGTCTAGTCATGACACGTAACGTTTCAAAGGAAGAGCAGATCATCAATCTGCTGAATGCACTTGGCAACAAAGTCAGCCCGAAGTTCGAGCGGTGCACAGGAATCAGTTCATCTCGCTTTGAGATTCTGTATGAATTGGATCAGGTCGATGAGATCAACCAATCGATGCTGCAAAAAATCATCAATATTGACAGTGCTGCCATCACCCGCCATTTGAAGCAGCTCGAAGCAGACGGCATGGTGACCAGACGCAAAAATCCGGAAGACAACCGGGTTACCTTTGTTCGTCTGACCGATGATGGCCGGAAACATATTGAGGGTTACAAAGTAGAAAAGAAAAATTTTATTCATCAGATTCTGCATGATTTCAGTGAAGATGAAATCCAGGATCTTGCAAGTTATCTGGAACGCATGCAGAACAATTTTTGATACCATATATATAGAGGAGAGATCCACTGAATGAGTAGCTTTCAAAGTACATTTCAAAAAACGAACGATTTTAACGAGATCACTTACGGCCGTCGTTCCGTTAAACTGTATGATCCAGAGGTAAAAATCAGCCGTGAAGAGATGACCGAAATTCTGGCCGAAGCTTCTCGTGCCCCATCCTCCATCAACCTGCAGCCTTGGCGCTTCCTGGTTGTGGACACCGCTGAAGGTAAAGAGAAGCTTGCTCCTCTTGCCAGATTCAATCAAAATCAGGTGTTGACTTCTTCTGCAGTTATCGGTGTATTTGTTGACATGAACAACATCGAATATATGGAAGAAATCTTCGGCAAAGCGGTAGAGCTTGGTTATATGCCACAAGAAGTAAAAGATATGCAGCTGGCTAAAGTAATGCCTTATTACAAGGCTATGCCAGAATCTGCTCTTCGCGATGTCAACCTGATTGATGCTGGTCTGGTATCCATGCAATTGATGCTGGTTGCCCGTGCTCACGGTTATGATACAAACCCGATTGGCGGTTACGAAAAAGATCAAATCGCTGAAGCGTTCGGTATGGACAAAGAACGCTATCAACCGGTTATGCTGATCTCCATGGGTAAATCAGCCAAAGAGGGCCATCCATCCTACCGTCTGCCCGTTGATACGATTACAACTTGGGCATAATTGATATATCACACTTTTCATTGAACCGCGTCACTCTTAACTATTGGCAACAATCAAACAATTTATATACATTACGGAGGTAAACACACATGATTATTATTCACGCACACCTGTCCATTAAACCAGATCAAGAGCAAGCATTCCTCGCAGCAGCCAAAGAACTCGTTGCAGCAACTCGCAATGAAGAAGGCAACATCAGCTACAATCTGAACAAAAGCACTGAGCAAGAGCATCAGTATGTCATGATCGAATTGTGGAAAGACGAAGCCGCTACAGCAGCTCACAACACAAGTGCTCATTTCCAAGGATTTGTTCAACAAGCAGCAGCATTCATGGCTGCACCGATGAACGTTGAAGTATTTGCTGGCGAAGCCGTTAAACACTAAAATAAGATTCGCATCGGGTCATTATTTGAGGGTTATCAGCTTAAGCTCCTTTGTGGCCTAACAAACAATAAGAAGCCGTCTCCAAAGTCATTTGATTTTGGGGACGGCTTTTTGTCTTGGAAAAGACGAATGTATGGATCATGCTCCTAAGGTTGCCGTGTACGTATTGATCTGAATTCAGATTGGAATTCATTGCAAAGAAAGGGCAAATGGGACCATGTTCTGGGCAACTTCAAACTCTCTATGTGTTGATCCAATTTTGTTCATATTCGCTTCAAATAACCATACTTTGCATAACGGGTCGATTCCTACATCAATCCCTAATTCACATATTCGTTCCGAGATATTGGCGGCAATACAATCGGCCATTCTCAATCCGATCCGTTGAAGTGTGGCAAACATCGCTTCTTGCTTATCCGGATACTCATGCCGAGAGAGCCAGTCCCAGGTCGTAAACACACGCAGAGATCCCGGATGATTGACTACCTTCTGATCACTTTGTGTGGACAAAAAGGGATTTACGGATAGGAATGACCATGCTCCTTCTCCGTTACGAACAAGATGAAGCCTTAGATGGAAGGGCAGGCCAGTCTGCGTTTCACTTCGGATAAACGTTTGCATAAGGTGACTGTTCTTAGCTGCGATCATCGTGATCAATTCGGTAAATTCCTTCTCACTCATTAGGCGGATATGCTCGTGATCCTTAACGGTGTAACCACCTTCTTCCCGCTGAACAATGAGTATGTCTTCGCCATACGACCCTAAAGAAGGCTTGATGACAGAGGTACCATGCATGTCTATAAAAGCCAGAACCTCGTCGCTAAGTTTCACCTCTTGATAAGGAATAAGATGCTCCGATAGCTCCGGATCCATTTGTATCATTTCATATATGTTTTTCTTGCTGAAGGAACCCCCTTTTCGTTCATCCGTGAAAGGTACATGTCTCAAGGCAGCATAGACGTTATCAAAATTCGCATTCCCACGCTCCTTCAGCCGGTCGTAAACCACATTCGGAAAAGGACAGTACCTTGCTTCCCACTCTCCATTCTGGTAGACGTATCCTTTAATAAACCGCCATTCCGCGTGAACGTCTGTTGGACCAAAATAATAGAACTCTGCATCATTCCACTTCGCTGCGTAAGCGCAGGCCGCTGCGAGCGGTTTGTCTGCAGGGTCAGCTGTCAGCATAGCCACAACGGGATTCGGCACCATCCGTCCTGCTCTGGCTACATATTGGGCATATTCCAGCGCATTTGCGGCGCGCTCTCGTTCATGAAACCTCGTTTGAGGACTTATATTTGCTTCCAGGAACAATAACTTACCACCAGGTTCCACAATAAAATCCATGCCAAGCTCATCAATCAGAAAGGGATACGAATGATTGATTTCCTCTGCCATACGAATCGACAGCTGTTCCATTTCCCGAATCTTCAGATCAGCATCGCCCGAGAGCTGCTGCTGCAGCTCATTTCTTGTATCCCCGGTACGGCCGCCTTTGCTTAAATTGCTAATGACGGAATTCGGAGCCCCGATTCTTGGGTACACCTTGGTTGGCACCCACCCTCCTGTACCATTGCGCTGAATATGTACTCGGAAGTCCACTACCTCCTGCAGTTCATTCATTGAAGGCACGTAGGGCTGCATAATACATGGACCTTGTGCCAGAACATCCTGCTGCACATGCTGCTCCAGAGCAGAATAGTTCAGCTGACGCTCTGTAGCATGCTGACGGCATATGTAATTCTGATCCTCTTTCTTCAAAGTAAAAATGGAATTACCTCTACAGCCCTGATTAGGCTTCACTATAATTTCGCTATGCTCATCCAAAAATGCCAGCAGCCCGTTGAGATCTAGCAGCCGCTCGGTTGGCACCATATGTTCTTGGAAGTGAGTCTCCAGTTTCTGCTGAATCTCGTACTTGCCGTGGATCAGAAATGTCGTAAAGGGAACTCTGCGGCGCAGCCAGTTCTCATTCTCAGGTCTGCTCTCAACCGGATCAGGTGCTTCATTCAAAATAACATCCGGCAGAGGCACCTTTTTCTCCATCCAGGAATCCCCTACCTGAAATTTCCCCTTGATGCTTTCCTGCTCCATATCGATGCTGCTCGCGTCAAAGAAAAATACGTCCACGCCCTGTCTCCAGCCCTCCCCAACGATCGCGCTGGTACGTCTCTCGGGCAGCGTCTGCAGAGGGTCGTTTTTGCCATATACACCGATTAACAACGAACCACCTCATATCCCAAAAATTCTAACGTCGATTATACAGGGCAGAGTTGAACATATTCTGAACATAGAAAAGGCGATCATCCACTTCGGTGAATGATCGCCTTAAATATATATCTTAGAGGTGGCTCCCTCTTCTAAATAGTTGTGCTGTTTCCCTCTGTTTTCCAATTAAATACTCGTTAATAAGGACAACTGTAGGCGCAAACTTTTTTTGTCTACCTTATCCACAGCAGTTCTAGGCAGTGAATCGAGAATGTAGATCCTTGTTGGCCATTTATATCGGGCTAGCCTAGATTTGCAGAACACCCACAATTGTTCCAGCTTAGACTCTCCCCGTCACGTAGAACGATGCAAGCTACAAGTTCCTCCACTTCAATGGGGAGAGGGACTCCGATTACCGCAACCTCCTTAACCTGTGCATGACTCGCTAATACTTGTTCCACTTCAGGACAGAACACATTGGAACCGTTGATAATGACCATATCCTTAAGACGGTCTAAAACATACAGATATCCCTCACCATCAAGACAACCAACATCCCCGGTGTGAATCCATCCATTCTCTTTGATTTCATTTGTGGTCTCTGGTTGACGCCAGTACCCCAACATCGTTTGGGCTCCACGAACTACAATTTCACCAGACTCATTTTCTGCTGCATCTTGTCCATCTTGCGTAACGATCCGTACCTGAAAAGCTTTTCCTCCTTGTGCAGCCAGGTCTTTAGGACGGCCAACTGATCGTATAACCATTAGATTATCCATATGATGTGCAGGTAATAATCGACTAATTGCCATACCACATTCTGCTTGGGAGTAGTTGTTGACGATTAATGCCTCTGTAAAATGTTCAACCGCTTTCTTCAAAGTATCTGGTGATATGACTGATCCGCCACACCCAATGACTTTAAGACTTGGCAAATCCCTACCCGTAGCGATTACCTCATTGATCAGGTCACGCAGCATTTGCCCGACCGTGCTTAGGTGCGAGATTTGTTCTCGATCCACTATATCAACGATATGCTGGATATTCACCGGATACTCATCAAGAAAGACCAGACAGCCACCAGCTGCCATAGTCGCCCATAGTTGGAATTGGCCAACAAGGTGTGAAAGATTAAGTACCAGCACTCGGCGATCTTTATCATATCCAAACCCCTTACTAGGCGTAAATTGGTTCCAAGCAGACATACCACGATGAGAATGCATTACTCCCTTGGGTCTGCCCGTTGTTCCTCCTGTATAAATCAATACAGCGATATCATCCAATTGACGGTCAATAGTTTCAGAAGGAATAGGTGCTAGATCCTGATGTATAATAGCTGTCATCGAATTAGAACACTCTTCAGTAGAATAAAGGATTGGTGGTTTCGAGAGAAGTTTTACAGCGGAATAAGCTGCATCAGCAGAATAATTATCATGAACTAGAAATCTGGGTTCAGCGTCTTCAAGAATTGCTGTAATCTCTGGGACACTTAGTAACGGCGAAATTGCTGTTGGTATCGCACCCACTTCTACGGCTGCATAAATGCATACAACCAGTTGAGGATCTGGATTACCGAGAAAAGCAAGACGATCTCCAGGCCGAAGACCATTCGCGTAGAAGGCACGTCCAAGTTTTTCAACCAGATGATGAAGCTCACCATATGTGATCGTATGACCATGCCGCCTAAGTGCAGGAGCATTAGAAAACAAATGTGCTGCCATAGGTAATCGTTCGTATAGAAACATGATACCTCCATTTAATCGGGTATGAGTACTAGGATTAAGGAAATCATATCATATTTCTGGAAATACTAAACATAACGTTTTTCAATGAGTCTCATCAGCTTACCTGATAATGTTTTAACTCTCACTAGTCTTGTTAATCAATAAAACGGCAACCTGTTGTGGTTACCGTCTATTAGTGTTAGCTGTAATGTAAATTTCAGATATTTTGTTTGATTGTTCAAACGGATTAGAACTCATCTCTAGGTGCAAAACGGAATTTAGTCGCTTGTTCGTAAGCGTAAGCTAATCGAAAAAGGATCGGCTCACTGTAGGCGGTTCCGACAAACGTAATCCCCTGAGGACCTTTGGTCGTATAGCCATCTTCACCAGCAATACCTGTGTCGATGCACTCACCCGGAACGGTAATTACAGGGTACCCCGCGCGTGCAGACACATCGAGTCCTTCTTCATTGCCCAGGAATATCAGCGCATCTAACTGATGCTCACGAATTGCATGGTCGATGCCTTGGTCCCGGGAAAGCAGACGATTATGCCGCAAGCTCTCTGCGTACACCGGTTCAGACAAGGTACCACTTGTTACGTTCGACCAGATTAGCAAATCCTGTCCATATTTAAGTGCAACACTACTATTTTCCTCATTATATGCGATAAGCTCATCTAACGATTTAACATAAGCATCTGGACCCGCTTGAGCTAAATAATCATTTAATACTTTTTTAAATTCATGTCGCATCACATCCCAATCCCACTTCGCGCTTTCGCAAGGTAATGACACCGGGTCAATGATGATCGCTCCCTGTTCTCTGCATACATTGATAGCTCGTTCGATAACAGCTGCTCGCGCTTCATCCAGATGCTGATAGTAGAAGCGCGGTACGCCAATTCTTGCGCCTCGCAGGCCATTCACATCCAGAAAGGACGTATAATCCGTATAGGCTTTCCGTTCATTGTCATGCATCGCCGCATCATTCGGATCCACAGCGATTATTGTACTGAGCAAAATTGCAGCGTCCTTAACGGAACGTGTCATCGGACCCGCTGAATCTTGGCTGGACGTAAGCGGAATAATCCCTGTACGACTGACCAGACCGATGGTTGGTTTAAGGCCGACAAGGCAATTTTGCGAGGCAGGACTAATAATTGAACCCGATGTTTCTGTGCCCAAGGCAGCAGTACACAGATTGGCGGCGACGGCTGCTGCAGAGCCTGAACTTGATCCCCCAACGAACAACTCTCCAGGACCGTAAGGATTCAACGTCTGTCCGCCCCTTGAGCTGTATCCGGACAACATGGTATTCGACATGAAATTTGCCCATTCCGTCATGTTTGCCTTTCCCAGGAATATGGCTCCGGCCGCTCTTAACTGTGCAGCCACCATAGAATCTGACTTTGCAATATGTTCTGCTAACGCAACCGAACCCGCACTGGTATGCATGTGATCTCCTGTATCGATATTATCCTTGAGCAGGATGGGGATACCATGAAGTGGTCCACGAACTCCCTGTTCCCTCCGTTCCGCGTCAAGCGCAATGGCTTGCTCTATCGCGTCCGGATTGACTTCAATTACCGAATTCAGCTTAGGGTCAATTCTCGTGATCCGATCCAAATACCAACGAACGCAGACCTCCGATGATAACGTTCCGGACTCCATCGCCGACTGTAATGAAACGATGTCCGTCTCTAGTAGAAGTTCATCTAATGTTCTATCCATCTAATAGTCTCCCCTTTTGTCCAACTACTACTAATGGTTCGACGAAGCTGGCCGTTGTCCTCTAGCCTCATAGAATAGGAAATGGTTTATTTTCCTAAACTAAATCCTTTTCCATGATAATCCCTCCCCTAATGGATATAAAGTTATGATATATTTTTAAGGAGAAGTTTTTTTAAGGGAGAATGGTTATGGTTAAACTTTCGCTTTTTGCAATTACCAAGACAATTGAGTGCTTACCACCAAGAATTGTCGATCATCTATACATGTATGTATACAAGGAAACGACCAGCACCTCAAAAGAGACGTGGCTGTTTGAGCTGATCAAGGAACTCTTAATCCAGAATTTTGGATTTGATACGCCTCATTTGGAAGATCATGTTGAGATTCGGGATAAAAACTATCGCAAAAGACAACAGAGCAAAAAGTATTGGCTCAAGAAATTTAAAGAGGAACTGGATTCGGTGCCAAACAATCCGGTTCTGATTGAGATTAGCTCTTGGAAACTTGCGCTGGAACAAATGAAAGCATCGAATGCGGGGCTGGATATCGTTGCTGAATCCGAAAGATTGATTGGTGTAAAGGACCTGAATGATTTACCCGCTTTACGCTTGCAACAGATTAGTGAGTGGGCAACCACCAGCTCCACCTACCTCACGGACTATCGTTACTTGTCGAGTAAAAAAACCAATCAGATCAAAAAGGCCATCGACACCGATCTGCACTTTATTGTGGCTGATATTATTGATAAACACGATCTAACCAATGCAGTGGATGTGCAGCCTCATGGCCTGATCGAAGATGTCGTTTTTGCGGAAAAATCAACAAACCTGAAGATCCGAATGGAATTGGACGAAATCACCAACAAACAAACCTATTTTGATGATTATGAGATCAGTGACAATGAGTTCCTGCGCACCATTATCAAGGTTGAGGATGGAGATTTCCTGCTCGCGGATAAGAGCCTTACGAAATCACTGGATGGTACGGATCGGGATATTATTTTCTATGTCCTTTCCCAAAAGGATGAATCCTTTTACACGGATCGGACGATCACGGTTGATATATCCAAGCTGGTCAGCAAAGCTTATAATTCTTCTGGGGTTAAAAACTACGTTGAGATTGAGAAAAGATTGCGTAAAATCAGGTCGTTTGGTTTCCAGGCCGTGATTAAGAAAAAGTCTGAAAAAGCAAGATCGGGTTCTGCCGACTGGTCCATATTTGACTCGGTTGTCATCAACTCCAATCCCAATGGCAGACGTTATGCCGAAATAGTCATTGGTACGTACTTCCACCAGCAATACATTAATCAACAGACCGTCAAAATCTATAGAGACAGCCTCAACTCAATCGAAGGAAACATCTCTAAAATTTTGGTCCATGCATTACAGAAGGAGCGTCTGGAGCGGTATGTACAAGGGAACCAATTCATCGATATCTTCCCGCTCAGCTATTTCTTGCGTAAAGTCCGAATGGACAAAAGAAAAACGGAACAAAACATGAAAAAGATCCAGGACGCACTTGAGGAGTTCAAAAGCCTGAATTTCCTGATTGCCGATTATAAAAGGCTTCATTCCTCTTTTGAGATCTCGTTTATTCCATTAACACACACGGAAATGCATGACTTTTTCGATCAAGCTGAGCCGCCTATTCAGCTAACCTTTCCTATACAGACTGAACTTATTGGAGAATGAACCTCATTCTCCTATTTTTTTTGCTTATATAGGTTTTCCTGCAGCCCCATCTACCCTGATGATTAGAAATGTTAACTTTTTGTAGTGCTGCTTGATTGAATTATTATTACTCATTTCTCGTACTGACATTATATTATTACTTTTTTTTCGTACTTCATTTCGTAATAAAAATAAATATCCCACTGCAGCGCCATTCGTGCGATTCGACTCCATTATTTTATTACGAAAACAACGTACCTGATTTCATTTTCTTACTTTTTATTCGTACTTTAATTGATTATTCACAATATATAAAGCACTGAAAAGACAGTCTCATTTTTATTACGAAAAACTCGTACTTGGATGCGCTGTTTCAAGCTTGACGCTATAGGGTACCGACCTAAATATTAACGCAATTCTCACTTATTTTTCGTACTTTCTAATAATTATTACTCAAAACTCGTACCTTAATAAAATTATTACCAATTCCACGTACTAAAAAGACCAAAAAAAAGTTCTAGTGGTGTCGAGTACAACCTAAATGCAAGCTTGTAGCCCTATTTTTAATTTTCTAACTTTTTTCTCGTACTATATGTATGGTCGTCAAATTACGTTTCGTTCTTCATTTCTATTTTTATTACGCATTTCTCGTACTTTTCATGGTGTTCCCAATTAAATAGACGGATGCTATAATCTATTTATAGTAAATGGAAAGCTAATAAACATCTCTGTTAAAATAAAAAAAAAGAACCCAACGATATCGTTCTAATAAGTGGATAGTTTGGCGACTGGCACTTATTAAAACCACGAAAAGTCGGGGTCTTGGTCTTGCTTCTTTTTTGATGTGTTCATTATAGCATGTCTTCTAAAAAAACAAAAGCCAAAACCCTTATTTTCCATACCCATTTTTACAGTTGGGAGTTAAGGAGAGGCGCAGATGAAACACCATCCTGATCTATTCGATGCACAGACCCTACATCATGATACTCGTTTGCTTTTCAAACTTAAACTCCTGCTGGGTACCGTTTGCGCATATGGCGGAGAAGTTCCTCTTTCTCAGACCGAACTCGCTAAACGAATGGGTACCTCCACTTATCGAATCCGAATTCTTCTCCACAAGTTAGAACACGAGGGCATTATTCACTACAATAACGCTGGTACATTGTTCTTTGACCGTTATATCTTTGTACGTGATCAAGCGGAAGTCTCACAGGAAACGCTCTATGCCAAAAATTTTGCCTTCTTTACATGCGATGAGTTTTTGTCTGAGGACCGAAATGTTCAACGCTTTGTGCTTCATTACGTTGGCAAAGAACTTATCTATATTCCAGGCAATTTCCGCTGGGGTTACATCAATGATCTTTATGGGCCAACTGGACTTCTTAATATACGTACGCCAAAAGAAGCGATCACGATTCTTAAGAAGGCTTCCAAATATCTGAAGATCAAAATACATACGGAAAACTTCCAAGTACTGAACGTTCACTCCAAATGGATTGACATGGGTGAAATCTATTCTGAAGGTGCTGAGCTGTGGGTGACCAAACAGCTGATGAAGCATCGTTTTTGTTGTGACTTTATATCCCGGAAAGCGGTTTGGCAAATAGCAAAAGTCATGGAAGATTACTATGCGAAATTTGGATATGAGTATGCAACTGAGATTTTCGACCATGCCCTCTTTAGCATTCAAAATTATAAAAGACGGTCACAGACCTTCTTTAACATGATCTACAGGGAAGATTCATCCTATATTGTAAATGATGAAAAGAACGAACTGAATGAGATCAGTGCTTATTTTCGGTCCGTTATGGAATCCGCCGAGTTAAACTATGCGGTACAACTATCTGTAGAGCTTGAGCAGATCAAGCAGAAGAAACACATGGCTGAGACCAACCTCTCTGCCAATGATGAGATCTCCATGCTCAATCAAGAACTAATGGAAGCAGCGCATAGCCAACAAGTTAAAGTGTGGGACAAACTTCGTCTCATCCATTCGTGCTGGCTTAATCGTTTCAGACAACATCCGGAATGGTTTATCCAGCATTATTACCGGATCAGAACTCTTCCAGCTCCAATCCTGGAGATCAAAATGGAAATTGAGAAGTATATGAATGGACAAAAAAATACTCGATCTCAAGCGCACATCGTCTAATTACTATAGGGTTAGATTTATTTGTGCATCCATATGATCTATTTCAGTCTAACTTGTGTTGCAGTGGTTCTACGAAAAAGTAGAATGACTGCTATTTGTTTTTTCTACTTTACCGTTATTGTAAGCTTATCGTTGGATTTAGTAAGATTTGCACTTTCAATAGCCGAATAGAAGTCATCTCATAACTTCCTGTGAATCCCAATTTCGCCACTAAAGCTGTGGATAACGTTTTATCTCATGTGGTTTTGTAGCATAGGTAATGTTTATATTGATTTTGTTCATTTGGATGCATAGATCATTTATGGGTATTTCAATTCATGTCGTGTTGGTTGGGCGTTTCCTGATGTGTACCTTACCGTTATCATTTTGCATAAAAATAAGGGCTTTCCATATCTAAATTTATCCAGATACAGAAACCCTTATGGATCAAGCCTTTTGAGACACTTTTGTTGCTTGTAAAAAGGTATTAATGAAAGGTGTTAATCTATGGTTTTAAAAAATGGTGTTGACCTAAGATATTGAACTAAGGTGTTGATGAAGGGTATTGAAAGGCTTTGGAACATCTCCATCTTCAAAATATAGAAAACAACATTGAACAGAGTGAACTCCTCTCGCTCCCCTAACTAGAGTAGAACCTTACTCGATATTATCCGCTGTTATTCCATCCTTCAACGTACTTTCCCACCATATCGATGTATCTCCTCTGACAAGCTGTGGGATTAACTTACGGAAGGGATAAGGCTGCAAATGATGCGCAGACAGCTCATACACAGACGCCCAATAGAATTCAATATGAGACTCGAGAGATACAGGAGGTTGTAACACATCCAGTTCAGGGACTTTCACTCTGAAAACCTGGTTCATTTCGCAATGGAGCTCCTTATTTTTCTCCCACCGATGCTCTACGGAGCCTAAATATCCATCGATGTAACATGACAGCCCCAGTTCCTCTTCGATTTCTCTTTTTAGGGCATCCGGTGCGCTTTCACCAAATTCAATGTGACCTCCTGGCAAGAACGTATTTTGATGACCAATGGCATGGGCGAGCAGAACCTGATCCTGACTGATTATAATTCCTCTAGCCAGATGATGAAATTTCGAAGTTATGACCTTCACCCCCTTATTTAATTGGTATCCAGATTTGTGGCGCATGATGAGGACCTGCATAAACCTCTAATTCGGGTGTCCCGGCATGCTCATAATGATTGGATGGGAACCATTCGGAAACAATCTGTTTCCATAGATTCTGCAAGCTCTCAGGCAGAGGCCCTTTTACTTCAAATACACTCCATTTGGAAGCAGGGATGGTGAGAGAGGACAAACCTTCTGGTATCTCACCATGATAAGCTGTACCAATCCAGTACTCCATTTGCTTCCCCTTGATCTCGGTCTGATCTACACAGACTCCAAGTAATCCTTGAATAGCTCCATTATTCAATGCTATTAAACGATCTTCTGTTCCGTTCGCATAGGCATCTTCCCACATGTTAGGGATTTCCCGTAAATTCTCTCCATCTGCATAAGAGTACGCTTGCTTAATTCCAACTAACGTAAATTCAGCCTGTTCAACAATTTTATAATCCATCGGTTCCGCTCCTTTTAAACTTACTTGAATAGCCAAGCGATTATACGATTTAACTGAGGTGCTGCTTTTTCGTACCTCACTTGGTGCAACCCCATGCTGTCTGCGAAAAGCTTTGGAGAAAGATTCAGGAGTGTCATACCCGTATTTGTAAGCCAGATCAATAATTTTCTGTTCACTCTGTACAAGTTCATGTGCTGCCAGTGTTAATCGTCTCCGCCGTATATACTCGAATACGGTAACATCTGTTAATAGCGTAAACGTACGTTGAAAATAAAAAGGCGAGATATGAGC
Source organism: Paenibacillus sp. P13VS (assembly GCF_015143645.1). Classification (NCBI taxonomy): domain Bacteria; kingdom Bacillati; phylum Bacillota; class Bacilli; order Caryophanales; family Paenibacillaceae; genus Paenibacillus; species Paenibacillus sp. P13VS. Next base: position 556,566 of record NZ_WYEV01000002.1, read on the forward strand.
CTGTGCTGCGATCTGCTCTATTGTTACATTTTCGAGTAGATGTTCTTCGATATACTGTATAGCCTTCTGCAACGATTCAATCCAGTTCATACGGTTGACCACTCCTTGATTTCTATAATAGAGGAATACTTGTTTTGCGGCCTGTCATTATTTGCTTTGATCTGTCCGGTCCGAGTCTTTTATGGTAACTGTTAATCTGTTCAACTCATGAGCAATCAACCATAATGGATTATCTTAGCATGTTCTTTATCGAGAGACAGGATAAAAAAAGTGAATCATTTTCGGCGCTCACTTGTCTATTATATATCCCAACAAGAAAGGAGCAGCGGAAGTGACCGAGCACGAACTCTTCTATTCTTACAACAAAGATGTATATCGTACCTGCTTGTATATGCTCAAAAACATTCAGGATGCCGAGGATGTATGCCATGATGTGTTTGTAACTGTGTTTCGGCAGGACTGGAGAAATGTTACACATCTCAAGGCCTGGATTATGCGAATCGCCATGAATCATTGCCTCAACGTCATTCGTAAGAACAAAGTCAAAAATGACAAACAAGACCATCTGCAGAAGCAGCATGAACACGAGGCTCTTACTAGAGATTCAGTCGATGGGATGGTTGTGGCTAAGTTATCCTTCGCTGAATTGGAACAGCAATTACGCCAATTGCCTGACAAGCTGCGAAGTGTTGTAACCCTGCGGTACATTGGTGAACTATCTGTTGCGGAAATCTCGGAAATCCTCAATATACGTCAGGGTACCGTTCGATCCAGATTGCACAAGGCTCTTAAATTGATGCGAAAGAAACTGGAGTATTACGAGAAGGTTAACATGAGAGGAGAGAACCGTTTTGAATACAGTAGAATCCAAAGTTAAGAATCACATGAAACATTCAGACCACATTGAATATCCGGATTTTGATAAGATGTTTAACAGCATACAGATGGACGAGCTTCGGGTAGCAGATCAGCTCAAGGAAAGATCGCAGCGCGGTAAGACGAAAGTTGCTATTGTCCTCGGTGTATCTGTAGCGGTAATGGCTACCCCGGTATATGCGGCCTTTCAATATGATTGGAGTGATGTCCTCTCCCATAAGTCCGGAATTGAGTCAGCTCTCCAAGCGGGATATGGTCAGTCTATTGAACAAAGCGTCACAGCTCACGGAGTCACCTTAACGGTGCATAACGCTTTTGTGGATGATAACCGAACCGTCCTTCTCTATACGATCAAACCCGGCATGGAAACAGACGGAGCAGAAATCAGATATGATCAGATCGTTTTGAAAGACAGTGAGGGTAAGCCTATTGAAGGACACTATTATCAACAATGGAACGAAGAGCAAGGTGTGTATCAGGGATACTTCGAAACGGACTGGGTGATGTCTGAGAACCAATCCAATCTACAATTCTCCATTACAGGTGTTCGATATTTGCAAGACATTCAGGAGGACATTACACTTGATCCCAAGGACACTAATACTCAGAAAATTAATATACAAAAGGACGGAATCGAAACGGTAGAAGTACAATCCTTCCGGCACACGGAAGATCAAATCATGATTCGTTCCAACGTGACTTTTACAGATACGGCGTTGAAGGAACAGACTTGGGCCAGAATCACAGCTTACGATCCAAATGGGAACATGCTTAAGGAAACCGAAAACCCAGTCTTCGGTACCGAAGGTGCAACCGGAGCATACTCCAGCACGCAAATATTTAACGAACAGCAGTTCAAAGAGAGAGCAGATCATTTCACCTTCACATATACACATGAGAAAGAGCGAACAGATGGAATCTGGAACGTCGAACTCTCCTTGTCTAAACAGCAGATGGAAACAGGTTCAGTTAAGAAAGAGACGGATATTCCACTGCAGTCATTGGATGGAGAGGCTAAAATCAGTGGAGTAGTGGTGACACCAACCCAGATTCGTTTAACTATTGATCACCAAGAAGACTACTACAGACTGCCTTATCGGACGTATCAGTTGGAAGTGGGCGGCAAAGTGTTAGAAGGATACGTTTCTCACGAAGGCACGTTGAATCCCAACCAGACCGAACTGCGATTTGAGCAGTCCGACTCGTCTCTCATGGATGTTAGTTCTGTGGCGAACAAACCGATTACCTTCATTGCGAAGGACCGAGTTGATGAGCACGCTGGTGACCAGACGTCTATTCGTCTAACGAACATTTCGACTCAGCCACAAACGGTAACAAGGGAGTACGAAGGGTTCCTCATCAACTGGACTTATTATCTCAAGGATGGGAACCTGTACGTTGGGTCGTCCAGCCCTGAGTCTACATTTGGCGGGATCAACCAAACGTATTTCCTTGATGCGGGAGAAAAGCAATATCTAACGCCGCTGTATTTCAACGATAGTGATAATAAACATACAGAAGTATTTCAAGATTTTAAGGGTAAAGACATTGATCTTTATGTATCGAACTATACAACGAAGAAGCCGGATGGAGATTTACGAATTCCACTTCATAGCACTAAATAGTAACCAAACCTTAACCAAGATGAAAAACGATTGCGCAGAAAAATGCCCTTGTTCAAGGGCATTTTTCTTATTCCTATTCTAAGCTGGTTAATTTAACAAAAAGGGAATTTCCCTTCAAGTTAAATACCTTGAAAGAAAATCCCCTTTGGTTAGAGCACAATCCATACAAGCTGAACTGAGTGATACATGTACATCGATAACCCTAGAATTTAATCGCTGCCCGGATCAATTTTAATGAGTTTGCGCGGTTCCTGTTCCTTCTCACCATACCAAACCAGTACATCGGCGAACAGATCCATAATGCGAATAAAACTCTCCTTGTCGGCTGTTGAAATTTGGTCAGCATGCTTAAAGATATCGTCAAAGCAAAGCTCACGGACAAATTCAGTGTACTTTGCATATACTTCGCGCCCTTTCGCCGAAGGTTTGACATAAATATCTTTGCGGTTACCGCTTAAATGATATTTTTCGAGCAATCCTTTTTCCGTCAGATTCTTCACATTTTTGGAAAATGTACTGCGGCTAACGCCCAAACGTGCGGCCATCTCTGACATTTTCTCCTCCTTATCCTCTGCTTCCAGAATATATTCCAGGGTCTGGATCTGAGAGGCGGAGAACATCATGTCCGTACCATAGCTTCGCTGCAGCTTATAGGTGTTCGAATATGCATTACCGTACTTGATAATTTTCTCAATCAGCGTCCGATGGTCGCCCATCCAATCTAATTTCATGAGTAATCCCTTTCATATATAGATTCTCTTTCCTTTACTCTACTGAAATTAGATATGTTTTTCAATCCATGTAATAGCTTCTTCTATGACTTCATGTCTAGTCGGTTCATTAAATATTTCATGCATGAGATGTGCATAGATCTTCAATGTTTTGTCAGTGGAGGCAATGTCACCGTAGAATTCACGTGAATCCAGTTCGCTCACCAGCCCATCGTTTGCTCCATGCAGAACGAGCACCGGGTCCACAAACTGCTTGGCATGTTCTTTTAACCATGCTACGCCGTTCCCCAGGCTATTAAAAAGATCCACAGAAATTTGTTTTTCTACCAGTGGGTCACTTGCGTAAGCGGATACAACCTCAGGGTCACTGCATACGCCACTGCCAAGCTCGTTCGGGAAATACGTCCCTGTAGGAAGATCAAGCGGCAGCTCACCAGCAACCTTCGTATTGTAACGGGTAAGTGCTCCTGATAAAACAATACCTTTGACCTTGCCTGGATATTTCGTGCCAAATGATGAGGTTGCAAATCCGCCCATGCTATGTCCAATGACGAATACGGGGAGGTCACTGCTCTCTTGCAAGGCCCTCTCAACTACGACATTCACATCCTCGATGAGTTGGTGAAAATCACTGTAGAATGTACGCTTTCCTTCAGATCTCGCATGACCACGATGGTCGAATCGATATACGTTACAACCTCGTTTGTTTAAATGCATCGTCAACTCATCATAACGCCCGGCATGCTCGCACAACCCATGAACAATGACCACGGCTGCCTTAGCCTCTTCGACTGTATCCTTGCTGAAATAAAGCTCTGTTCCGTCAAATGATTTAATCGTTGTCTCACGGTGGTTCATATTCATCCCATCCTTGTCATGTTGCTCAAGCATCAAGGAGATCACATCATTGAGCTTTGAGCACATTTAGTTAGCTTTGTCATATCCACTATACAATGAAATTTAGTGTCCTATGAAGATTATATTGTTTCTTACAGAAACAATATAACATCAGTCTTGTGTTATTGTCCATCAAATTTTTAAGCGTTTACATAAAAAATGAAAAGGGATTAATGCACTGAGAGGAGCCATTATCAATTTGTCTCCGCCCCGTTTTTTTAATGCCTTTCGACTCAAGTTTAAAATGCGATCATATTTGAAATAAAACAATATGAGCATTTTGGCTACAAACACGGGTAAAAGAAATCCATAAAAAGAAAAAAACCTCTTGGTATCCAAGAGGTTTTCGAGTATGGAGCCTAGGGGGATCGAACCCCTGACCTCATCGCTGCCAGCGATGCGCTCTCCCACGTAGTTCAGAAACACTACCATTACCAGCGTTTGATAGGAACTGTACAATATCAAGTCTAAACTTAATATCAATACCATCGCGCATTACAGTTATCACATCTATTATACTTCTTAACATGGTTTTCTTCTTCTCATCACTCGCCTCTTTGAATATATCTCCCCACATACCAATACTCTCCGACAGTTCCTTTATATCATTTAGTTCCGATTTTTTTGTCTGTAAATCAATTTCGAGTTTCCGTACCTCTGAATCTATGAGTGCTAATTCGTTTTGCTTTTGTTCTATTAATTCATTAAGCATTTCTGGCTTAAAGGCACTCTTTCCTAAGATACTTTTTGAAATCTCAGATTTCAGAGCGTTAATTTCTTCATAGCATGATTCTAGCTCTTTGTTTTTCACACTTACTGCCTGTTTGATATAATCAAATTCTTCTTGATTATAGTCTTTTGCGTATTCTCGATAATCCAATTTTCTTAAGTAGGACAGATAATTTTCCACTTCCTCTAAAACTGTATCCTCAATTTTACTTTGTGCATACATTGTTTGACCTGCGCACTCAACTTTTTTTAATGCCTTCCCACTACATCTGTATACTGCTCTTTTCCACTTTTGAACGTCTCCATTGGCAAGAGTGTATTTTTTACTATTGTATGTAGTTGTTAATGGTGATCCACAATAACCACATCGTATCATTCCAACAAACAACAATGGACTTTTCGTGCTATTAACTCTTGAATAAGAGTGATTCTTAATATTGTCTACTGACCTAGAACTTCTAAAGGTTTGAACATAATCAAAATCATCTTCTGGAATAATGACTAGATGAGTTTGACACTGTTCAGGCAATGTCCACTCGCTTTTATCCTTGGTGACAAAAACACCTCCTTTAGACTTTCTTTTGCCGTATGCGGGGTAACCCTTATATGTAGGATTTCTTAATATGAAATTTAAAGCTCCTGTGTTCCATTTTGATCCGGTTGAAGTTTTGATTCCTCTTTCATTTAAGTACTGTGAAATTCTATTACTTCCGTATCCTTCGTCTTTTACTAGATTAAATATCTGTTTTACAACTACTGCTTGGGTATCATCTATTTCTAGCTTCATCAGTTCTTTGCCTTTTTTGTTTAATAGGCCAGATTTCACTAACTTATAACCGAAAGGAGCTGTGCCTCCTCTAAATACTCCATCCTCAGCCATCTGTGCATGTTTTTCATCCACACGAAGGGAAGTTTTTCTCGATTCATTGTTGGACTGCCAAAATCTCAAAAAGTTAGTAATGTCATGACTCTCATCTTTAAATTCTTGTTGTCCTTCTTTAACTGACCATACTTCTACTCCCTGAGTTGTAAACCATTTGATTAACATAGGCGTTTCGAAAGTTCTTCTACCAAGTCTATCAAACATGAAACACAGTAAAATATCATAATGTCCATTTTCAGCATCGTATTTAGCTCTTTGAATTTCATCACGATCATCATTAGAAGTTTTGTATCCAGAGACACCTTTTTCTACATATTCTTTTACTAGTGTCCAACCTTTTGAGTCAATAAAATCTGTGCATGCTCTTCTTTGCATTGGTATATCATTTCCGTCCAATTGACCCTTCGTTGAGACCCTGTAAAATGTTGCTACGCGTAGACTACCTGCCATAAATGTTTCCTCCCATCACTCTTATGTACACCCACAATTACACAATACTCTTATGGGTGAGTAAACAAATATTGACTCTATTAGCTTGCCGTGATATATTATCTCTTGTGTTAAACAAGGGGCGTTAGTTCAGTGGGAGAACGCTTCGCTGGCAGCGAAGAGGTCAGGGGTTCGACCCCCCTACGCTCCATAAAGTTAAAGACCGGGACTGACCCCATAGAGTGAGACAAATTAAAACACCTTCAAGAGAATGCAGCCATATTGTAAGATATGGAAACAACCTTGGAGGTGTTTTTGCATTGGCAACAAAAGTAAGCAATCCGTTAGAAGTGAAATGAAAGCCATTGAAATGAGATTGGCTGGTATTCCTGTGAAAGAAGTCATGGAGCAATTAACATACGAAATAACACGCAATTGAAAAGTTACCGGATTTACCATGCACCGTGCTTCATAGCGACCAAGCAGCGTGTATACTTCATAAGCGTATCAAGAAACTTTAAAGGGAAAAGGCATTACCATATGCATGTCCCGCAAGGGTACGCCCGCTGATAATGCCCCCATTGAATCGTTTCATTCCACGCTAAATTCTGAAACGTCCTATCTCGGATCGTTAACCAGTACAACGACAGCCCATCGTCGTAAAGGTTGTTCGAGACTACATGACTTACCATAACTCAATTTGCATTCAAACAAAACTAAATAACCAGTCGCCGGTTCATTTCCGGCAACGGGCTACCTTGAAAAGTGTTTTGATCCCTGTCTCACAAACAGGAGTCAGTCCCAATTCTAACGTTAAGCATGTATTTGGTACTTCTTATTGATGAATCTTGGTAGTGTTTCAAGAAAACGTGGTCACCCAGTTGAGCTAAGGCCCCACATTATATATGTACTTCTCCGCTTCAGCGAAATTCCACAGGCGACTCCTATATCATATCTAGAACGCAAAGTGTTTGGAGAAGAACAACCTCTGTACAGACAAGAACACTTATAATTACAAGCCCAGACTGCTCTTCTCCCTTAATCCACTTCTTTAATCGTCGAGATCCTCTTTGGACAACAACGATTTCAGTTCTTTCATAAACATATTGATGTCTTTGAATTGGCGATACACGGAAGCGAACCGCACATAGGCCACTTCATCAACCGGGAACAACTGCTCCATCAACAGCTCGCCAATCTGGCGGCTTTCTACCTCAGCCTCAGCAGTATTGCGCAGTGACTTCTCTACTTCGGAAACCATCATCTCCAGAGTCTCTACAGAAACAGGACGTTTCTCACAAGCCCGGATAAGACCACGGAGAATTTTGTCGCGACTAAACTCTTCACGGCTGCCATCTTTCTTGATGACGATCAGCGGTGTCTCTTCAACCATTTCAAACGTTGTAAAACGGCGACTGCACTGTTCGCACTCACGACGACGGCGGATGGATTTTGATTCATTAGCAGGCCTAGAATCCAGCACTTTTGTACCCAGATAGGCGCAATAAGGACATTTCAACTCAGATCACTTCCCATGTTTTTCTTTTACCATAAATTCCCTGTAACTTCTAGTTATGAAAATCGCATTGGAGACACATAATACTTTTACCAACCGCGAGGAGGTGAACAGCAATGGCCCAAAACAGCAACGGTAACTCCAACAACTTGGTAGTAACTCGCGCTTCCGCAGCACTGGAGCAAATGAAATATGAAGTTGCTCAAGAACTCGGAATCAGCATCCCACAAGACGGATACCAAGGTAACATGACTTCTTACGAGAACGGTTCGATCGGTGGATACATCACGAAACGTCTGGTAACAATTGCAGAACAGCAATTGGCAGGTCAATACCAATAATATCTGCTTTGTAATACGTTAGACAGAGGAGCATGGAGCGACCGGTGAATAACCGGCCTGCTCTGTGCTTCTACTATTAATAAGATATACGATATCAAAATTCAATTTAAACCGATTGACTTTAGACTACGCATAATCCAATATCAGCCATTAGAACGTATTATAGATCTTTACATACTGATTATAATAATAAATGACGCGTTGTACATAGTGCCGGGTTTCACCAAAAGGAATATCCTTGACTGTCTCGAATGAGCCGTCCCAGACACCATCTCTGATCCATCCACTTACTTTGCCTGGTCCGGCATTGTAAGCGGCAATCATGGCCGTCTCATTGCCGTCAAACTGTTCTGAGAGGTTACGCAGGTACCATGTCCCAAGCTGAATGTTCCTGCCCGGTTCATGCTTCAGCTCCTCTAGCGAGGTCCCGGGAATTTTGGCCTGCTCCATGATCCAGTTGGCCGTATCCGGCATCAGCTGCATCAGCCCGATGGCACCTCTTCTGGATTCCTTGCTTGTCTTGAAATTGGTTTCCACCTTGATGATGGAAGCGATAAGGAAAGGGTCCACCTCATAGCTCTGAGACTGCGCACGAATCTCTTCCTTGTAATGAATCGGATAAAACCACGCCATCCAGTTTGTATTCAGGAACAGCACCAATACAAATGATACAAACATCAACAGCAGTACCCGTTTCTTGCGCAATAACTTCATATCAGACCCTTATGATGCAAAAATGAAATAACCTGCTGCTCCGTCTCCGACCATAAGCCGCTGTTGTCAATGACCACGTCAGCACGCTGCTTCTTATGTTCAATATCCATCTGTGCATTAATACGGGCATCAGCTTGTTCCTCTGTCATGCCATCCCGGCTCATCAGCCGCTCCCGCTGCACGGATCTTGGAACGTAAACAACGACAACCTCATCAAATCCTTTTTCCAGACCGGATTCAAACAATAAAGGAATATCCGATACCACAAGCTTGTCCGGATAGGCCTCTTCATATGCAGCAGCACGCTCCCGCATCTCCTGGCGAATAGCCGGATGTGTTATTGCCTCGAGGGCTTTACGCTCATCGGGATTTTGAAACACAATGCTGCCCAGCTTTTTCCGGTCCAGTGTCCCGTCTTCATTTAATATGGCTTGTCCAAACCGCTGAACAGCGGCAGCCAAAACAGGATGCCCGGGCATCATGACCTCCCGGGCAATCACGTCTGCATCAATCAGCAGCGCTCCCTTACTGGCAAGAAGGGCGGAAACACTGCTCTTTCCCGTTGCGATCCCGCCGGTTAAGCCAATATTCATCGTTTCACCTCATAACAGCTTCATTATTCCCATTATCATCAGTAACAACGCAGGAAGTACGGACAGTCTTCTCATCCAGCGCAGCGCTGAAAAGCGTAATCCGACTTTCATGCCTATTAACAGAAATGCGCCACTGAACAGCGCGATGACAAGTGCAGTCCACAATGTGGGGAAACCGAGCAAAGCAGCTCCGAGCCCTGCACCGAAGGCATCCAGTGACAACGCGATTCCAAGCCACATCGCCTCCTGGGTAGATATGCTTCCCGAATTGTCCATATCCGCCTTGGAAGGACTGCGTAATATTTGAATGACAACACCTAATTTCCGCAGTTCCAGTGTAAATACCATGCGTTCCAGCGATCCGCCGGATGCAGATGGTTCAAGATCAAGTGCCAGCACTTGATTTCTGCCTTTGACCGGCGCTGCATCGATTACTTGCCCTTCATCTCCGACTGCTTCCGTTCCCTCTTCCGATTCGAGGCGATCCTTCCCCTGCTTACGGATCAACTGTATTAATGACCACGCACCGATGGCAATCAGAATAACCGCACCAACGAACGAAGCCATATCAGGAGATACAACATGGGATAACAGAACTCCCACCTGCATGGACAACGCAATGACCAACCCCGAACAAATGGAGATGACAGCAATGGATAACAGCGGGATCTTCGTCCTGCGCAGCCCGTATGTAATCCCGACACCAAAACCATCTAAACTAAGCGCCAAAGCAAGCGCCAGCAATGAAATAAAATGATGCAGCACCCCGGATTCCTCCCCTGTGCGGGAACTCGTTTCCACCTACCGTTACAGGTAGGTATTCGCCCGCTTATTTCTGCCATATCAGTATATGGAGGGAGTAATCCATGGGTGCTACGTTTTAATCATTTCGTTCATTCCGGTACAAATTGAAACCGTAAACGTGTAAACGACAATTTCAATTGGTATCTTCTTTGGGTTACTTTAGTGGTTGACATTTCGGACAGTAATGCGTCCCGCGACCGCCAACAACGCTTTTCTCAATCAATGTACCACAAGTTGTACAAGGCTCGGATTTGCGACCATAGATTTTCAGTTGATGCTGAAACATGCCCATCTCACCTTGTCCATTAACATACGATTTGATGGAGGATCCGCCCGCATTCACGGCATCCTGCAGCGTAGCTACAATAGCCTCGTGCAGCACCTTCAATTGGGCTTCAGTCAGCGTCTTGGCAATGGTTTCGGGGTGAATGCCTGCGCGAAAAAGGGCTTCGTCCACATAAATATTCCCGATGCCAACGACATATGCCTGATTTAACAATACAGCCTTGATTTTGGTTGTCCGTTTACCAACCGCCTCACGAAATGCGGCCACGGTAAATGCCGGATCCAGCGGCTCAAGGCCAAGCTTCAACAAAGGTTTGGATACGAGCTCTTCGCCCGCTGCAAACAAATGCATGGTTCCAAACTGACGTACGTCCTTGTATCTCAATTCCGTACCATCCGTGAAGTGAAAGATAACATGGGTATGCTTCTCTACTTCTTCGTGCTGCTCGTATACGCCGTATCGACCTTCCATCCGCAGATGGGAGACCAGTACCAGCCCGTCCAATAAAATTCGTAAAAACTTCCCTCTGCGCTCCACTCCGATGATGGTGTGTCCTGCGAGTTCCAGTGCAAATGCATCTATATCGTCCGGCCGCTGAATGATGCGCGGCAAGTTAACGGTTACGCGTTCAATGGTCTTACCTACAACAAGCTGATTCAATGTTCTTCTGACTGTTTCGACTTCCGGTAATTCCGGCATGATGTTCTCACCTCCCCTATATTATAACGGAAGTTGAGCTTCAGCGGGACCCCTTCTTATGTCGAATCCTTGTGAGGAAATGTTTGTAAATAAACGGAAATACAAACCGTTTGTTATTTGGCTTCGTACCAGTTTTCCCCAAAACTGACTTCTGCCTTGAGTGGTACCGAGAGTTCCAATGCTTTTTCCATAACGGAAGGCACCAATTCCTTCATTAACTCAAGCTCATCCGCAGGGACTTCAAATACAAGTTCGTCATGTACCTGAAGCAGCATGCGGCTCTTCAATTGGCGTTCACGCAGCGCTTCATCCATCTGCACCATGGCAAGCTTGATAATATCAGCGGCTGTCCCCTGGATCGGGGTATTCATTGCTGTACGCTCAGCGAAGGAACGCAGATTAAAATTGCTTGCATTGATCTCAGGCAGGTAGCGGCGGCGTTCCAGCAGCGTTTTGACAAAGCCATCCTGGCGTGCTTCCTTCACAATGTCGTCCATATATCGACGAACGCCCTGGAACACTTCAAAGTATTGATCGATAAACTGGGCTGCCTCTTTACGGGTAATGTTCAGATTCTGGGATAACCCGTAGTCGCTAATGCCATACACGATTCCGAAGTTAACAGCCTTGGCTGAACGACGCATGTCGCTGTCCACCTCTTCAGCCTTCACTCCGAATACGTCAGAAGCTGTTTTGGTATGAATATCCATATCATGAACAAAAGCTTCCTTGAGCCGTTCGTCATCCGAAATATGGGCGAGTACACGCAATTCAATCTGGGAATAGTCGGCCGCCAAAATGGACCAGCCTGGCTCGGAAGGAACAAACACCTTACGGATTTTGCGTCCTTCTTCCAGACGGATCGGAATGTTCTGCAAGTTCGGGAACTGACTGCTGAGACGCCCTGTCGCAGCGATCGTCTGCCGGTAATACGTATGGACCTTGCCGTCCCGATCCGAAATTTCCTTGAGGAGACCCTCTACATAGGTGGACTGCAGCTTCGCAAGCTGACGATATTGAAGGATCAGCTGTACGACGTCATGATACGGAGCCAGCTTCTCCAGTACTTCTGCATCGGTGGAATAACCAGTCTTGGTTTTCTTCACCACAGGAAGGCCGAGCTTGTCGAATAAAATCTCACCGAGCTGTTTGGGGGAATTCAGATTGAATTCCGTACCGGAAAGTCGATAAATCTCCGCCATCAGCCTGCTGATCTGTTCCTCGAACTCACGGCCCAAGGCCTGTAGGTCTGCCGTATTGGCTTTGATCCCCTGTTTCTCCATGTCTGCCAGAATACGTGATAACGGCATCTCCAAATCGTGAAAGAGCGCGTTCATCTCATCATTCTCAAGTGCCTGCTCCTGAAGAGGAATAATGGCAGCCACGGCAGCTGCCTTACGGCACAGGAAATCGCCAAGAATTTCTACATCAGGCACCTTGTATCTTGCACCTTTGCCCATAACCGTGTCGTCTTCAGCCAGGGAGGGCAAGCCATACTTCGAAGTCAAGCCGCTAATGGTCTGATTGGATTCCGTCGGGTCAAGCAAGTAGGCAGCAAGCTGCACATCGAAGGATGCTCCAGCGAATTCAAGGCCATGCGCGTGCAGAGCCAGATCAACGCGGTGCAGATCATAACCACGTTTGGGCTTGTCCGGATTACCAAGCCATTCTCGCACCTTAGCCGCAGCTTCAGCGTTTAATACTTCCGGTGACAGGAAGATATACGTTTCACCAGATCCAATCGCTACCCCAATCAATCTCGCTTGATGCGGATTATCACCATGGGTTTCCACGTGGATTACATCAATGGATTCTAGGGAGCCAAAGAGATCACCAATCGTTTCTTCTGTAGCGATCGTGGATTCCACTTCGGCAGCCGGTACCGCTTCAGCTGCAGAGCCTGCACTCCCACTGAATGACAAGCGTTCAAGCAAGGATTTGAATTCAAGCTTGGCCAGTGCTGGCCCCGCCTGTTCTTCTTTTAACCCGGCGAACTGCATGTCATCCCAGGTTTGCTCCAGTGGCACTTCGCGGTGAATGGTTGCCAGCTGTTTGCTCATCCGGGCATCTTCGGCATGTGCCTCAATCTTCTCTTTCATTTTCCCTTTCAATTCATCTGTGCCGCTCAATACTTCCTCGACAGAACCGAATTGATGCAGAAGTTTCAAGGCGGTCTTCTCTCCAACTCCCGGAATACCCGGAATATTATCCGACGCATCCCCCATCAGGCCTTTGAGATCGATGATTTGGAGTGGCGTCAAACCATACCGTTCCTTAATTTGAGCAGGGTCATACAATTCGATTTCGGTTACCCCTTTGCGCGTGAGACCGATATGTACATGTTCGGAGGCAAGTTGCAGCATATCCTTGTCACCCGATACAACCAGTACCTGTCTTCCAGCCTCGTCTGCGCGTTTGGTTAACGTTCCGATGATATCGTCCGCTTCAAACCCGGCCAGCTCAAACTGGGCAATACCCAGTCCTTGCAGCAATTCTTTGAGTAATGGAAACTGTTCCGACAGCTCAGGTGGTGTTTTTTCGCGGCCACCCTTATACTCCTGATATCCTTCGTGACGGAAAGTGACCTTACCGGCATCAAATGCCACCATAACATGGGTCGGCTTATGCTCTTCGAGCAATCGGAGAAGCATCGTGGTGAAGCCATACACCGCATTGGTATGCAGCCCTTTCGAATTCGTCAGAGGAGGCATTGCAAAAAATGCCCGGTAAATAATGCTATTTCCATCTATGAGAATAAACTTTTCCATTCCAGCACCTCACGTATCGTATGGTCAAACCCTCAAGTACATCTACTCTCATGATAACATACACACCTGTTACTACAAAAAAGATTGGGCATCTTTTTACACATTCCATCCAGCAAAAAAAGAACTCTCTCCACAGACAGCCTGTCGCTCGCAGGCCGCCGGGAGAAAGTCCCTTGTTTTTGCAGCAAATCGTCCCCAATTCCAATGATTTGCTGTTAATGATTATTGGTTCAAATCCGGACGTTTACCTGTTACCAGATAAACCGTACTTTCCCCAATGTTGGTTGCATGATCACCTATGCGTTCAATATACCGTCCTACCAACATGAGCAGCATGGCTTGAGAAGCCTGAGTTGGATGAGAGGTCATGAAACTGTATAGATCGCCAATCATATGACTGTACAGCTGGTCAACCTGGTCATCCGTTTGTGCCATTTTGTAAGCCAGATCCGTATTTTCCTTCAGGAATGACTCGATGGATTCATCAATCATCTCTTTGACGATTTCCGCCATACGCGGGATATCCACCAGTGGCTTAATCAGCTCCTGGCCTTCCATACGAAGCGTAACCTTGGCAACGTCCAAGGCGAGATCGCCCATACGCTCGAGGTCACTTGAGATTTTGAACGCCACAATAATACGGCGCAGATCCTTCGCGACTGGCTGCTGGGTAATAATCAGCTTGGAGCCCAGTTCCATGATTTTGTCTTCCAGCGCATTCAGATTCGCATCATTCTTGATGATGACCTGAGCTTTCTCAGCATCCAATGTCCGTAAACTCTCGATGGCACCATCCAATGCCGTTCCTACATGCTCACCCATTTGCCGAAGCAAAATGCGAAGCTCTTCAAGCTCCTGATCAAATTCTTTTCTGCGAATCATAGGTTTCCATGTCCCCCTTGTCCATCATCTCCGGATACGCCGGGTTCGTTCGAATTCAGCTTGCTTAACCGAACCGTCCGGATATATAATCCTCGGTTCGGGAATCCTGGGGCGTGGAGAACAGCGTTTCTGTATCAGCGGCCTCCACAACTTCACCATTCAGGAAAAATACAGTCTTACCCGATACGCGGGCAGCCTGATGCATGTTATGGGTTACCATGACGATGGTGTACTTGTTGTGCAGTTCCTTGACCAGTTCCTCGATCTTTAATGTCGAGATGGGGTCCAGGGCCGAAGTGGCTTCATCCATCAGCAATACATCAGGCTGTACCGCGAGGGCTCGTGCAATACAGAGACGCTGCTGCTGACCGCCGGACAGACTAAGTGCCGATTTCTTGAGTACATCCTTGACTTCATCCCACAATGCAGCGTGTACAAGACTTTGCTCAACCAGCTGGTCCAGCTCCGCCTTCTGGGTAACGCCGTGCAAACGTGGGCCATATGCGACATTATCATAGATTGATTTTGGAAAAGGATTGGGCTGCTGAAACACCATGCCTACTCGTTTGCGCAGCGTTTCAACTTCGATTTCATTACTGTAGATATCCGATCCATCGAGAAGAACTTGTCCCTCGACACGTACTCCCGGAATCATGTCATTCATCCGGTTTAATGTACGGAGCAACGTGGATTTACCACAACCTGACGGTCCGATGAATGCCGTTACGGTCCGTTCTGGCAGGTCCATTGATATATTTTTAAGCGCATGATGCGTATCATAGTACAAATTAAGTCCTTCAATGTGAATGAGTTCCTTCATGGATGTTCACTTCTCCTTCGCTGGAGGGACAAACCAAGCTCCCTTTACGTTGAGGCCGAGGCCTGATCAATAACTTTCAGTTTCTCGGTCATCCTTAATATCCTACCTTCTCATTGTAAAAAGAGTATCACTTTCATGTTAACGGAATGTAAAAAAGACATCCTTCACAAGCCATGACCTTGCCCGTTACGATCATAGATGGTAAATGATGTCTATCTTTGTTTACAATTCTCCTCCGGAAATCATAGACTCCAGTTTTTTTCGGATATAATCCGCCACTTCTCCAGTCTGCTTGCCTTCCTCTGCAATGTTGGCAGCAATATGCAGCATACCTTGCACGGCGGAGTTTAAACGATTGAAAGCTGCACTTCCCTCGGTAACATGTACGGAGCTGTCGTCAATTTCAGCAGCACTCGCGCGGACCAGTTCAACGGTTTGTCTGGTTAATTCACCGATTCCTTCGAGTAAGGAGGACATATCTCCCGCTACTCCACGTGTTTGTTTGGCTAAGGCCCGAATTTCACTGGCAACAACCTGGAAGCCTTGCCCATACTCGCCAGCGTGAGCTGCCTCAATGGAAGCATTCATCGCAAGCAATGCACTCTGATCGGCCAGAGAACGAATGGAATGTGCCATGCCTGCTCCGGTTTCGATGGAGATCAGCATATCATTCGCATGCTGGCGCTGGCCTCCCATGTGCTGAAGTACGCGGTTATACGAATCCTCAACCTGCATAAGACTGCTTGCGCCCTGTTCAGACAATTGAATTATCTGTTTCGCATCGTCTCCTGTCTTTCCAGCGGATTGAACCAGCTTCGTAATCGACTCATGAATTCGGGATATTTCTTTCTGGCTCTCGGTAATGGTGTGAACGCGCTCTTCTCCAGCTTCGTGCTGCATCCTTCTGGAAAGGGACATGAGATCACGCATGGTTAATACGCCAAGCAGCCTGTTCTCCTCCGTTACAATGATGCAATCATAGAAATGCTCCTCACTTCTTGACAAGGCTACATCAATCACTTCTGGCGCATCAGCTCGTACATCCACGACTACCGGAGATGAATCAGCAACATGTGATATGGACTTGCGATAAAACAAGTCCGGGGCGAAACGCCCATTCAGTATTCGATACAAGGTTTCCCGCATCAATAACCCCAGCGGGCGATTCTCATCATCACCTAATATCACACATGGATATTTCTGTTCCTGACTCAGTATGCTGGCAGCCTCTCCACAGGTGGTATGCAACCCCACCATGGGAACCTGACGGCAGTATTCTCGGATGGATACCTGGTTGTTAAGGGTTACTTCTGTAAGATCATCCTGAGTTAAACGAATCGAGTCATCCTCATGCTTATATGTATCTTCTACGGATAGATCAGGCTTCTCTTCGAGCAACATGGGCATAAATGCGCAATCTCCTTTACGTATGAGCTCTGTCCTGAGATGGGTTATGTAGGTCCTAAGAATCACTCGGACAAGTTCAT
Source organism: Paenibacillus sp. P13VS (assembly GCF_015143645.1). NCBI lineage: Bacteria > Bacillati > Bacillota > Bacilli > Caryophanales > Paenibacillaceae > Paenibacillus > Paenibacillus sp. P13VS. The sequence goes on from NZ_WYEV01000002.1 coordinate 573,646, forward strand.
GCTACTCCCTCTATGTAAAGGAAAATAAAGGTTTATGTAAATTGGACGTAAAATAAAACTCCCCGATCATTACGAACTTGAATGATGGGGAGTTTTTCTTTTTACAACCAGTTTATAACCTACACCTCGAATGGAATCAATGTGTACGGATTCCGGATCCAGCTCCAGCTTTTTACGTAATGAACTGACATGGACGTCAACGGTGCGCTGGCCTCCAATATAATCGAAGCCCCAGACCGCATTCATCAGGTCATCACGGGTAAGTACAACGCCTGGCTTCTTGGCCAAATACAGCAAAACTTCGAATTCTTTGGGACGCAGACTTATCGATTGTCCACCCAGCGTCACTTCATACTTCAGTGGATAGATCTCAAGTTCGCCCAGTACAATTCGTGAACCATCCTTGTCCTCTGGCTGCGGCAGGTCATCACCACTTGAATATCTTCTTAATACGGCGTCCACTCTGGCAAGCAGTTCCGAAACGCCAAAGGGCTTCGTGATATAGTCGTCAGCTCCGGATTTTAGACCCTGTACCACCTCGGCTTCACCGTTCTTCGCCGTAAGGATGATGACAGGTGTAGTTACACCCTGAACTCTTAATTTGTTCAGAATATCCAGACCGTTCATTCCGGGCAGCATCAGATCCAGCAGGATCAAATCAAAGTCCTGCGAAACTGCACGATCGTATCCTGAAGATCCATGATCCTCAGCGGTAACGTCATAACCTTCCTGTGTCAGGTTGTACGTAAGTAATCTCGATAATGTAGGTTCATCTTCAATAACTAGCAAACGCTGTGCCATGATACCCCTTCTCTCCTTATAGGTTGTCTGTTGCCACAACACTTTTATATCATAGCATTTATTTGTTAACTCTGTGTAAAGCAATGTATTCGATTTTACAATTCACTTCTTCAGGCCTAGATTTCTTCATCCTGTATCAGGGGAAGGATTACCTTGAACATTGTACCCATGCCAAGTTCACTCTCAACCGATAACTTGCCGTGGTGCAGCTCAACCAGATGTTTCACAATGGATAACCCAAGCCCCGTACCACCAGAGTTGCGTGATCTTCCTTTGTCTACCCGGTAGAAACGTTCAAAAATTCTCGGCAGGTCCTTCTTCGGAATACCAATTCCGGTGTCCGATACGGCAAATACCACCTGTTCCTCGGCTTCACCATGCTCGACCGTCACCTGTAATTTGACACGTCCACCCTCAGGGGTGTAGTTAATCCCGTTCGAGAGCAGGTTAATGAAGATCTGTTTCATTTTATCCTCGTCGGCCTCGATATACAGCTCCTCAGGCACAAACATCTGCAGTCGAATCTGCTTCTTCTCTGCCACTTTGGATAGTGTACCCAGAACCATCTCGAAGAACGAATGCACATGTACAGGAGAACATTGCAGCGGTGCCCGCTTGGATTCGATCTTGGATAACTCCAGAATATCCCCGATTAACCGATTTAATCGATCGCCTTCGTCATAGATGATCTGCAAGAATGACCGTTCCGTCTCTTTGTCCTGTACTCCCCCGCTGAGCAGCGTCTCAGCAAACCCTTTGACCGCGGCCACAGGAGTCTTCAATTCATGGGAAACATTCGCAACGAACTCACTGCGCATCGACTCCAGTCTGCGTATCGCCGTAACATCCTGCAAAAGGAACAGCATCCCGCGGTATCCGCCATCATCTTCAGTCATCGGAACACCATCAATACGAATCAGGCGTTCCTCGGGGTTAAAAATACTTACCTCCTCATGCATCCGGTCCTGAACAGCTACACTTTCTTCTATCGTCCGCGTTAATTCATAATGTTTCTTCAATTCAATATAGGGTTTACCTGTCACGCGTTCGGATTCAATATCCAGCATACGCTCTGCTTCCCGGTTTACCAGTGCAATCGATTGGGACGCATCAATCATGACAATGCCGCCTGCCATGTTAGCCAGGACACTCTGAAGTAATGCCTCATTATCACGAATCGTCTTAAGCTGTGTCTGTAGGCTGTCAGCCATTCCGTTAATCGCCAGCCCAAGCTGTCCAATTTCGTCTCTTCGTGTTACCTTTACCCGTGCATCATACTCCAGTTTGGTAATCCGATGAGCTACCTTTGTTATGTGTTCGATCGGTGAGGTTAATCCCCGAGCAACCCGGTAACTGACCAGAGCCACAATCAGGAATAACAGTCCCAAGGCTACAAACATGATTAACCAGCCGCGCTGTAACCCCTGGTCCACAGCAGCCAAACTCATCGATAACCGAATGTAACCATCGAATTCTCCGCCTGGCACTTCGACCATGTCACTTTGATCCGAGTTCACGGGCAGAGCGACATATAACATATCTTCTCCCAGCGTCTCACTAAATCGGATGGATTGGCCATAACCATCGCTGACTGCACCCTTAATTTCTTCCCGGTCCAGGTGATTATCCATTGTAACGGGATCACTCTCTGAATCTCCAATGACCGTTCCATCCCGATTAATAAACGTTACCCTGGAGTCGGTAAGCTTCTCCAGCTCGCCTGCCCGATCCGAATAGTACTTTCTTGTTTCTGCCGAGTTTGGATCAGTCGCATCATGGAAAGGGAACGTTGCCTTGAGCAAGTTGATTTCACGAACCATCGTTTGCTCCAGTGCCGTGGTGTGTGTTGTTTTAAAAACTCTGCCCATCGTATACCCAGCCACAATGACGGATACACCGATCAATATCATCATGATGATGGAAAGGCGAACTCGAAACGGTTTCATTAATCTCTTCCTTTTTTAGTTAATCTCAATTATAGGTCAGTTCATTCTATCCGATCGCCACGTGTACCTGGCATTGAAACGACCAGGAACTCTACTTCATTTGCACTTGTATTTTGCATCTGATGAGGCACACCTGGAGGAATCTCCAATCCTTCATGTGGCTCAAGTGTATACTCCACGCCATCTAGCTCCATACACCCCACTCCGCTCAGAATAAAAAAGAATTGGCGGCTTACGTTATGGTAATGACGTATTTCAGCTGTTCCTGCTGGCATGCGCTCATGAATAATGCTTAACCCCTCGTTCTGCACGAGATGCCATCCATCACATTGTGCACCCCATATGTAATGTGCTGCGTTTTGTTTGCTAATCTTCATGTTGTATCCTCCAGGTAGGTATGTTCCGTCTATCATATCACAGTTGCCTTTGGGACAGATTCGTTTCTAATTGAAACCAGAACCGACATGAAGTACGTTTACTGTACGAAGTCCAAGAGAACATGTATCAAGAATATCATGTAACTATCATTTCTGATCCTGACTTTTGTAAACATCGCACAGAAATTTGGGATCATTGTCAAAACAAAAAAGACATACCGCCAGCAGCAGCTGAACGATACGTCTTAGATATGTGATTGAAAATACTAACTCGAACTGAGCTTCAGATTATCCGTTAACGACTTCGCCACCGTTGATGTGGATGACTTGTCCACTCACATAGGAGGAATCATCCGAAGCGAGATATACATATGCAGGAGCCAGCTCATCCGGTTGACCAGGACGTTTCATCGGCTGCGTAGCGCCGAACTCGCTCACCTTTTTCTCATCAAATGTCGATGGAATCAGAGGTGTCCAGATTGGGCCTGGAGCTACCGCATTTACACGAATGCCTTTCTCAATAACATTCATGGACAAGGAACGTGTGAAGGACGTGATCGCTCCTTTGGTGGACGAATAATCGAGCAGAGTCGGGCTACCTCGATAGGCTGTGATCGACGTCGTGTTGATAATTGTGCTGCCTTGCTTCAGATGTGGCAGGGCAGCCTGCGTGATATAAAACATCCCGAAGATGTTGGTGCGGAACGTCCGCTCCAGCTGTTCAGGCGTAATATCCTCCAGATTCTGCTGTGGGTGCTGCTCGGCCGCATTGTTAACCACAATATCCAGCTTGCCCAGCTGCTCCACCGTCTGTTGAACAGCTTTCTTGGCAAAGGAATCATCACCAATGTCTCCGGCAATCAGGATACACTTGCGTCCTTCCTGCTCCACTTGACGTTTGGTTTCTTCTGCATCCTGGTGCTCGCTCAGGTATACGATGGCTACATCCGCGCCCTCTTTGGCATACGTAACGGCAACGGCACGTCCGATTCCACTGTCACCTCCGGTAATAAGGGCAACTTTGTCCAATAATTTGTCAGCCGCCTTATACTGCGGTTTTTCGAACTCCGGCTTAGGGTGCATCTCCGATTCAATTCCGGGACGCTGGTCCTGATGTTGTGCTGGCATCGTTTTTTGCGTTTGTGTATTGGTTGACATTTCACATTCTCCTCTCAAAATGAATGGCTGTAAACTTCTCATTCTGTAGGATGGCATGAACAGTACAGATTATTCCTGCTGCAGCTGACATCATCCAAAACTCACTTCTGCTGTCTCGATACTTACTTACCCTCTCTTTTGGAGGTCAAACAGAAAATAGGATGAATAATAGATTGCACCAAATTTCGTTTATTTTTTGAAAATGACCTGTTTCATGACGCAAATTGTATTCCTATGCCGCTTGGGCTGAGGTACAATGTACAGTATACAAATGTGATTTTAATACCTTATACCCGGTATATATCCTGCGTTCGATCAAGCATCTCAAATAACAGATTCTCAATCTGACATGGAGCCAAATAATGGAATCGCACATTAACGCTTATATATCCCTTGTCACCACTTCAGCCGTCCTGAATGTTTTTTTGTGTGTATACACCTATTTTAGGAGAGCAGAAATTTCAAGAGCCAACGTATTTATGCTCTATACGGCTGCGTTATCCGTTTATACCTTTGGTTATGCCATTGAACTCGCCAGCAATACACTGGAACAAATGAAATTCTGGACGGTAGTGGAGTACATGGGCATGCCTTTCTCCGCCTCCCTCGGCTTGATCCTGATGATCCAGTACACAGGCAAGTCACTATCGAAAAAAGCAACGGCAGCGCTGTTCGTCATTCCGACGATTACGCTCTTCATGGTTGCAACCAATGACTACCACCATTTATTCTACAAAAAGGTATGGCTTCGAACAGATAGTTCTGTTCCCTTAATGGATATTGCCGCTGGCCAATGGTATGTTGTTCACGGAGCATTTACCTTTTCCTGTCTGTTATGTGCATGTCTGATCCTGATTGCGCAATGGAAACACACCAAGAAAATGTATCGACTTCAGCTGCTTACATTGATTACTTCCCAACTGATACCGATGACGGGTGCCTTTCTTTATTTAATGGGACTGACGCCAGGAGGAATGGATCCTGTACCGGTACTCATGTGTGTCACTTCATCCATGTACATCTGGGCAATCCTGTCTTCTCGTCTATTAACGATTGTCCCTATCGCCAAAGACAGCATCTTTGAGAGCATGCGCGAAGGCGTTATTGTTCTGGATAGTTCGAATCGTCTGGTCGATTACAACAAAGCACTGCGCGAGATGCTGCCTGAACTGGAGACAAGCATGGTTGGACAGCCGTTGAATGATATCTGGCTTTCACTGGCCGGCGAGACTTTTCCCGTGGAATACGGAAGGGAAGGCCTGCAGACAGATCTCTATTGGCAGTTACATGGGCAGACAGTCTGTTATCAGGTCAGAACATCATATGTGTATAACAAAAACGGAGAGACCGTTGGAAGCCTGATCATGCTGATTGATATTACGGAGCAGCGATTTCTGCAAGAACAATTGAAGCAGCTCGCTTACTTCGACGGTTTGACCAAAATATACAATCGAACGCAGTTCCTGCACAAAGGCCGTGAAATTCTGAACGAGGCACAGCTTAGCCATCAGCCAGCCTCTTTTATACTATTTGATATCGATCATTTCAAACGGATCAACGACACTTATGGACACGAAGTTGGGGATCAGGCCCTTGTTCATGTCGTCTCGGTTTGTAATCGTTATTTGAACTCTGAGATGGTGTTCGCCAGGTATGGCGGAGAGGAATTTGTCATTGCCCTACCGAATGCTACTCTTCAGGATGGAAAGCAGCTCGCCGAGCAGCTACGTGTCGCTTTGCTGAATGACCCTCTTCATGTGGAAGGAAGTCTTGTGCCTATTACTTCAAGCTTTGGGGTGGCCCAGTATAGCAGTGAAACGGATTCACTTGAATCCTTGCTTCGGGATGCCGATAGTGCATTATACGAGTCTAAACGAAATGGACGCAATGCTGTATTTGCTCATTCAGTCAACCTTGCCTAAATCCAATATAATAAGCAAATAAAAATAGACAGCCCCATGGGTTGTCTATTTTTGATACTAACATGATTACCCTGCCTGCTTGTCTACCCGCATTTAATGCAAGCGTTTTAGATTCTGGCTAACAGGCTGTATTGAACAATAGTCTTGCAGATCACTCGTTAGATGATCGTGCGATCAACCATAAGATAAACCATAATGAGCAAGAGGACAGCCAGTATTGTACTGAACATACGAATCTTGCCCTGCTCCGGGCTCACATCACGGTTGCTTTTCACACCTTCTGCTGCGAGGCGCAGCGGTTTACCCATAATACCACCAATGGCAGCAATGGCAAGCAATAAAACAACAACGACACCCATCCACAGGTGGGAATACTCACCCTTCGTCATCAGGTATCCCCCTGTGAGAAGCTGGATAACCAACCCGTACTGGGCGATGCGGTTCAAGGAACGAACCGATGCAAATGCGCCTTCCTGTGCCGCAGCATTCAGCGTACGGATCTTACCAACAACGAACGGCAAGATTAGATAGAACCCCATGGATAGCGCTCCGACGATATGGAGCAAATACATAATCATTGTCAAAATTTCCATCCTCCTCAACATTTTGAGTGTGCTATACATCACATCTCATTATACTGGGGAACTTATCCAAAGAAAAGAAAACCTCCGGGTTTTCCGGAGGTTTTCTCACTTTTTATGTTCAAGAAGTTTTCAAACTTATATGGTTACGACTGAAATGACGTTTCGAACAGAATCCGCAGATTTGTCGAGTCCTGCCTTTTCTTCAGGTGTGAGCTCGAGTTCAAATACTTTCTCAATCCCGTTACCACCCAGAATGGTTGGCACACCGAGGAACAAGTCATTATAACCATACTCGCCTTCCAAGTAAGCAATCACTGGGATGATCCGTTTTTTGTCCTTCAAAATGGCTTCGGTCATCTGAACCAGTGAAGCTGCCGGGGCATAATAGGCACTTCCGTTACCCAGCAGATTGACAATTTCGCCGCCACCAACACGTGTGCGTTGTACGATGGATTCAATGCGGTCTGCCGGAATCAATGTATCGATTGGAATACCACCAACACTTGAATAACGAACAAGTGGTACCATGTCGTCTCCGTGGCCACCAAGAACGAAACCACGAACATCCTCAACGGATACATTTAGCTCCTGCGCAATGAATGTGCAATAACGCGCTGTATCCAGGACACCGGATTGGCCGATAACTCGGTTTTTAGGAAATCCTAGTGTTTTATATGCAGCATAAGTCATCGCATCTACCGGGTTACTCAGAATAATGACGATGGAATCAGGGCAATATTTTTTCACATTTTCACACACGGACTTCACGATTCCAGCGTTGGTATTGACCAGATCATCACGGCTCATTCCCGGCTTGCGGGCAATACCTGCAGTGATAATTACAATGTCTGAACCTGACGCATCTTCGTAGTTTGAAGTTCCGACGATATTGCTGTCAAAGCCTTGAACAGGGCTCGCTTCCAGCATATCGAGTGCTTTACCTTTAGTCGGGTTTTCCAATTGAGGAATATCAACCAGCACAACGTCTCCAAGCTCTTTTTGGGCAAGCATAAGAGCTGTTGTTGCTCCGGTAAATCCGGCACCGACTACTGTGATTTTCTTGCGCTGAATAGTCATGCCTCTCAACTCCCCTTACAGGTTTTTAATGATTTGATCAGCGAATTCAGAGCATTTAACTTCAGTAGCACCATCCATCAGACGTGCGAAGTCATACGTTACAGTTTTGTTGTTGATGGAAGTTTCCATACCTTTGTAGATCAGGTTTGCTGCTTCTTGCCATCCCAGGTGCTCAAGCAACATAACACCGGACAAGATAACGGAACCAGGGTTCACGACGTCTTTGTCCGCATATTTAGGTGCAGTACCGTGTGTAGCTTCGAAGATCGCATGGCCTGTTACATAGTTGATGTTCGCTCCTGGAGCGATACCGATACCACCAACTTGTGCAGCAAGTGCGTCAGACAGGTAGTCCCCGTTCAGGTTCAATGTAGCAATAACATCAAATTCGCCTGGACGAGTCAATACTTGTTGCAGAGCGATGTCGGCAATCGCATCTTTTACGATGATTTTACCCGCATCTTCAGCTGCTTTTTGAGCTGCATTGGCTGCATCTGTACCTTCTTTTTCCTTGATGATATCGTATTGTGCCCAAGTGAACACTTTATCGCCGAACTCTTCCTCAGCGACTTCATAACCCCAGTTTTTGAAGGCACCTTCAGTAAATTTCATGATGTTACCTTTGTGTACCAATGTCACGCTCTTACGGTTGTGATCAATTGCATATTGAACCGCTGCACGTACCAGACGTTTGGAACCTTCGGAGGAAACTGGCTTGATACCGATACCTGAAGTTTCAGGGAAACGGATTTTGTTAACGCCCATTTCCTGTTGCAGGAACTGAATCACTTTTTTCACTTCATCGGAACCTTCAGCATACTCGATACCTGCGTAGATATCTTCTGTATTTTCACGGAAAATGACCATGTCTACCAGTTCAGGACGTTTAACCGGGGAAGGCACTCCGTCGAAATAGCGTACAGGACGCAGGCAAGTGTACAGGTCAAGCTCTTGACGCAATGCTACGTTCAGGGAGCGAATTCCGCCACCGATTGGCGTCGTCAGAGGTCCTTTGATAGCTACGATATACTCACGAATGGCTTCGAGCGTATCATTCGGCAACCACTCACCGTATGTATTGAATGCTTTCTCACCAGCAAACACTTCATACCATGCAATTTTTTTGCTGCCATCATATGCTTTTTCAACAGCTGCATCCAATACACGCTTGGAAGCTTTCCAGATGTCGCGGCCTGTACCGTCACCTTCGATAAAAGGAATGATCGGGTTATTAGGCACTTGCAGTGTTCCGTTATCAATCTGAATTTTTTCCCCTTCAGTTGGATGAGCGAATTTTTCTAATTTCATAATCATAATTCCTCCTTGAGTGTTGGTATAATTCCGGTATCATGATACCGCTTGTCGTATCGAAGGAAGGGTCTTGATGTCTGACCAGACTTGCTGGCAGTTTTCGGGACCCTTCACCCCATCCAGTTTATTATACTGGTTTTCCGTCTATTAGCGAAGCTCAACTGAAATGTAACGCTGATCCGTTGGACCTGTATATTCTGCACGCGGACGAATAATGCGGTTATCCGCAAGCTGCTCCAGAATATGAGCTGTCCATCCGGATACCCGGCTGATGGCAAAGATCGGCGTGAACAGTTCCTGTTCGATACCCAGCTGGGTATACACGGAAGCGGAATAGAAATCCACGTTCGGTTTCAACCCTTTTTGCCCAGTAACCAGCTCTTCAATCTTCACAGACATCTCATAAAGGCGGGTGTCATTGTTCAAGCTGCCCAGCTCTTTGGACATCTTCTGCAGATGTTTGGCACGTGGATCACCATTTTTGTATACACGGTGTCCGAAGCCCATGATTTTCTCACGATTGTTCAGCTTCTCCTGAATCGCTGCTTCCAGACGATCCGGCGTGCCGATCTCATTCAACATTTTCATAACGGCTTCGTTCGCACCACCATGCAGGGGTCCCTTCAGTGCGCCAATAGCGGAAGTTACGCCTGAATAAATGTCGGAGAGCGTAGCTACGGTTACCCGTGCTGCAAACGTCGAAGCATTCAGTTCATGATCCGCGTGCAGAACCAGAGCCTGATCCAGCGCTTTAACTGCCGTATCGGAAGGTTCTTCACCGGTCATCATGTACAGGAAATTCTCAGCGATGGAAGCGCCTTCTTTAGGAGCCACAGGCTCTTTTCCCTGACGGATGCGGGCGATGGCTGCCACGATGGTTGGCAATTGAGCTTGCAACTTGACCGCTTTATTTTCATTAGCTTCAGCTGTCATCTCGTCAGCCTGCTCATCATACAGTCCCAGAGCGGATACTGCAGAACGCAGTGCTGCCATGGTACTCATGTTTTTCGGATACAATCGGATTTGTGCAATCAACTCGCTCGGAATCGGCGCGTAATCGCTCAGGCTTTTACGAAGGGATTTCAATTCATCCGTATTGGGCAATTTGCCGAACCACAGCAAATAAGCAACTTCTTCAAAGCTTGCATGTTCAGCCAAATCGTCAATATTGTAGCCACGGTATGTAAGTACACCGTCTACAATGGAACTGATCGAAGAGGTTGTTGCAACGATGCCTTCCAGACCTTTGGTAGCTGTCATATTACATCTCTCCTTTAATAAACGAAATCAAGAAACCACAAAGCATGATGAAGCTCTTAGAAAAGCATAATAATTGGTGTTGAAAACATTTACAATTCATTAAATAGTAAAACCGTCAAAATTCGGGTTTCTTATCTGTCAATCGGTATTTCCTTATAACATCATACTGGATTTTGTCGGTTATGTGAACATCACCAAAGGCCATTCGCACATCAAACTTCTTTATCACGCCTATAAATCATTTTTGAAAGCCTTTACAAAAACAAGGTTGACATTTTATCCTATTTCTATAATTCTGTGCGCCTGCGCGATGAATATTGCTATATATCCGTGTGTTCTGGCATACTCTAGGCAAAAGAAAATAAATGCTCTTTGGCAGGCCAAACAAACGTTTCAAAACGCTGCAATTGCTCTATATTAACTAGATAGCTTCTATGCTGATCGAAATTGTTAGAAGGAGACGTGACGTTTGGACAGAATTATTATGAAACGCCTGCTGCGCGGCTTGTGGGTCATTATTGCGACCGTTCTGATCGCCTTTGCCATATACTTGCTGTTCCCGCTTCTATACCCCTTTGTCATCGCATGGATTATTGCTTATGCGATGAATCCGCTGGTGAAGCTGCTTCAGGACAAAGCCCGCTTTCCACGCTGGTTAGCTGTGACCCTTTCATTGATCGTCTATTTCGGGGCAATCGTTGTGATTCTTTCCGCAGCAGTAACCCGGATGGTAAAAGAAGTGATATCACTCACCACGAGTTTTGACCTGCATGTGGACGAGATCAAGGAAACCTTTGTCCGCTGGACCCAAAACGATACGATTCAGAACCTGATCGGACAGATTAATGAATTTTATAAGGAAAATCCTAACTACCAGGAAACGATCAACAGCAATATCAGCAAAACAACCGAAACGGTAGGTACGGCTGTCAGCGATCTGGTTACCGGATTTTTCAATATGATTTTGGGTCTGCTGACCTCGCTTCCCAACATGGGAGCGGTATTAATTGTCGTTCTGCTCTCCACGTTCTTTATTAGCAAAAGCTGGACCCGCCACGGCATTACAGTTTCGGGATGGGTGCCTTCTTCAATACGCAAACCGATTACGGACATATGGAACGACTTAAAGAAAGCATTGTTCGGCTACGCTCGTGCTCAGTTGATCATGATTTCCATAACTGCGGTATTTGTCATGATTGGATTGCTCATCTTACAGGTGAAGTCTGCTTTCACCATTGCATTGCTAATCGGCCTTGTTGATCTACTACCTTATCTTGGCGTTGGATTGGTCATGGTTCCATGGGCAGCATACCTGTTTATGAACGGTGACCTCTATCTGGGGATTGGTATTTCAGTCGTTTATCTGATCGTACTGATTGCGAGACAGATCATTGAGCCAAAGGTGCTGGCAAGCAGTGTAGGTCTGGACCCACTAGCGACACTGGTGGGCATGTTTGTTGGATTGAAGCTCTTTGGCGTACTCGGCCTGATCATCGGTCCAGTCAGCTTGGTCATCCTTGATGCCTTCAATCGTGCGAATGTGCTGCGCGACCTGAGAACGTACATCATCAATGGCCGGGTCCGATAGATTTTGTATATTTTTTAATACATCAAAAAGGCTCCTTCTGCAGGAAAGATCTGCGCGAAGGAGCCTTTAATAATGAATCAACACCATATTAGCGACGGCGGTAGAATGTGATGCTGCCGTTTTTCATTTTTTTCTCAAGCCAACCCAGGAAAAATAAGCGGTACACAGCACGTGTTAACGGAAATACAAGGGTAAATCCGATGATATCCGTAACAAACCCCGGAATCAACAGCAAGAAACCACCCACAAAAATAAAAAGTCCGTCTACCATTTTCCGTCCAGGCACTTTACCGCGTTCCATCTCGGTTTTGGCATCGACGAGTACTTTTCGCCCTTCAAACTGCAGCATCGCTATACCAATCAAGGACGTGAGAATCATGAGAAGCAAGGTCTTCCCGGCTCCGATCCAGTCACTCATCAGAATGAATCCAAACAGTTCAATAACCGGAACGAATAATAATATAGCCCACATCCATTTTCGCATTACCAATTACTCCTTTCCTGAGAGCCACACTTTCTCCAGTGCGCTGTAGAGCTCAGGGGCGGCTTTATCCAGTCTTACCGGCTTCCAATCTCCATTCACCCACACATGCTGGGTAGAGCCTGTTACCAGTCGTTCTCCCGGAAGCGATTCATCAGAAGCCCATACCTGCTCTCCAATGCCGAATTGTACAGCAAGGTCTTCGGTCATGCGTCTAACGTCGTACTCATAATTTAATCGCAGACCACTAAATGCAACAATTCGGGTGAATATCATAACCTCATCATCATACTTTGCAGGCTTATGATACTTCACATCCAGTCCAGTTACGGGAAGCAGTAGCCCCTGTTCCTCCATTTTACGATATGTATACCCCATTTGGCGAATCATCTCGGTTCGACCGATTTCAAACCAATTCAAATAGTTGGCGTGATAGACCACACCCATCTGATCACTCTCTTGATAGCGCACACGCAGACGTGCCGCATACCAGTTTCCATGGTGCTGTTCTTGCATGTTACCCGCCTCCTTGGGTCTACCCTTTATACGTATTTATTCCGTGAAAAGTCTCATAAAGATGGAAAAAAGCAACGGGACAAATGCCCCATTGCTTCATTCCTGTTTTGATCCATCTAAAACTTAATCGTTCAATTAAGCGTTATTTGGAATTTGGCTTACTTTGATCAAGTTGGTAGAACCGGAGCGACCCAGAGGTACACCCGCAGTGATGACAACCAGATCACCTTCTTTGACGATTCCGGATTTCAAACCGCCTTCGATTGCATTTTCAAACAAGGAATCCGTTGAGTCACAACGTCTGCCTTTCACCGGTGTTACACCCCAAGCCAGTGCAAGACGACGGGAAGTTCTATCTTCCGTAGTCACAGCAATGATTGGAGCTTCAGGACGGTATTTGGAAACCATACGAGCCGTATGGCCAGATTCAGTCGAAGTGATGATCGCTTTTGCGTTCAGATCTTGAGCGGACAGCGCAACGGATTGGCTGATTGCCTCTGTAACGGTTGTTTGTTGTGCAACACGTTGTTTCAGATACAGCTCTTGATAAGGCAGAGCGGACTCTGCTTTTTCAGCGATACGGGACATTGTCAGAACGGATTCAACCGGGTATTTACCCGCAGCTGTCTCACCAGACAACATGATTGCATCTGTTCCGTCGAAGATCGCATTCGCAACGTCACTTGCTTCTGCACGAGTTGGACGTGGGTTGCGCTGCATGGAATCCAGCATTTGTGTAGCTGTAATAACCGGTTTGCCTGCAACATTACATTTTTCGATCATGCGTTTTTGTACCAATGGTACTTCTTCCGCAGGAATTTCCACACCAAGGTCACCACGAGCTACCATCAAACCATCAGACACTTCAAGGATCTCATCCAGGTTGTCTACGCCTTGTTGGTTCTCAATTTTGGAGATAATTTGGATATGTCCAGCATTGTGTTTCTCAAGCAGTTCACGAATCTCAAGCACGTCACTTGCTTTACGAACAAAAGAAGCCGCGATGAAATCGATACCTTGCTCGATACCAAATACGATATCGTTCGCATCTTTTTCAGTGATACCCGGCAGAGAAATGGCAACGCCTGGAACGTTAACACCTTTTTTGCTTTTGATCGTTCCGCCGTTCACGATACGGCATTTGATCTCAGTGCCTTGCACTTCCACCACAGTCAGTCCGATCAGACCGTCGTCGATCAGAATTGTAGATCCCGGCTCAACATCATTTGGAAGATCTGCATACGTAATGGAAAGACGTTCTTTGGTTCCCAGAATTTCTTCTGTTGTCAAAGTGATGTACTCGTCCTGAACCAGTTCAATCGGTTCAACTTCGAGTTTACCTGTCCGAATTTCCGGTCCTTTGGTGTCCAGCAGGATTGCTACGGTTTTGTTCAACTCTTCGCATGCTTGGCGAATCGCTTTGATCCGTCCGCCGTGCTCATCGAAATCACCGTGGGAGAAGTTCAGACGGGCCACGTTCATACCGGCCATAATCAGTTTTTTGGTGTTCTCCAGTGATTCACTGGATGGACCGATTGTACATACAATTTTCGTTTTGCGCATTTTGGGTTTCCTCCGATTTTAAAAGGTCTCTCTGTATATGTCTTTTTTCTTTTTCCAACTATTAAATTTACTATACTTTCGTTCTTTTGTATAGGAAATTCGTCACATCATTCTGCATTTCCCGACAAATTATTCACTGCATCCACTCGAACGGGCTCTTCCGGAGCTTCTACTGGGGCCGGTTGCGTTGGAGATTCGAACGTAACCGATCCGATTTTGCGGAATTTCTCGTACCTATCCAGCTTCAGCTGATCCCCGCTCCAGCCTTTCATCTCTTCCAGATGACGAACAAGAGCTTCGCTGATCGCTGCTGCAGCACCTTCATAATCCCGATGCGCACCACCACGTGGTTCAGGAACAATTTCCTCGATAACTTCCATCTCCAGTAGATCTTTGGCTGTGATCTTCATCGCTTCCGCTGCCTGATCTGCCTTGGACGCATCCTTCCACAGGATGGACGCTGCACCATTCGGAGAGATCGCTGAATAAATGGCATGCTCCAGCATGAGTACACGATTGCCTACAGCCAAGGCGAGTGCGCCGCCGCTTCCACCCTCGCCGATAACCACAACAATTACAGGCACCGTGAGCTTCGCCATTTCAATCAGGTTACGGGCGATGGCTTCCGATTGACCTCTCTCTTCTGCAGTATTACCCGGATAGGCTCCTTTAGTATCAACAAATGTAATAATTGGACGGCCAAATTTGTTCGCCTGTTTCATCAGCCGCAGTCCTTTGCGGAAACCTTCCGGATGCGCGCTCCCGAAAAAGCGGGCGATATTATCCTTCGTATCTTTCCCCCGCTGTTGTCCGATGACGGTTACCGTTCTTCCATTCAGTTTCGCAAGGCCGCCAACGACGGCCAGATCGTCGCCAAACATCCGATCACCATGAAGCTCGATAAAATCGGTAAAAATCAGCTGGATCAGGTCAAGTGCAGTTGGACGCTGTTGATGACGCGCCAGATGCATTTTCTGAGCTGCGGTTATGCCGGAATAAATCTCTTCTTCAAGTCTATGATAACGTTCCTCCAGGCGGGCGATTTCATCGGTGAAATCAATGCCCTTCTCCTGTCCAAACTGAACAAGCTCCTCAATCTTTTTGCGCATCTCAACCAGAGGCGCTTCATATGGCAACTCACCCGCCATTTAGACCCCTCCTTTTTCGCTGTGCATATCCAGAAGCTTGGCAAGGGTCGTACGAAGTTCCTTCCGGTGAATCACCAAGTCCAACTGACCATGCTGCATATTAAATTCTGCCGTCTGGAAATCCTCAGGCAGCTTCTGACGAATGGTTTGCTCAATAACAATTCGGCCGGCAAAGCCAAATACGGCACCTGGTTCAGCGATGTTGATATCGCCCAGACTGGCGAAACTCGCTGATACCCCACCTGTGGTCGGGTCCGTGATGACCGAAATATAAAGTCCTCCCTGCTCATCCAAACGAGCCAGTGCCGCACTTGTTTTGGCCATCTGCATCAAGCTGAGGATACTCTCCTGCATCCGCGCTCCACCAGAGGTCGAGAAAATAATCAGGGGCAAGTTTTTCTCCGTTGCGTGCTCTACAGCACGAGTAATTTTCTCCCCTACAACAGAACCCATGCTGCCTGTGAAGAAATCAAAACTCATGACAGCAACAACCACAGGTAAACCTTCAATGGTTCCTTCTCCTGTAATTACAGCTTCCTTCAGTCCTGATTTTAGACGCTGCTGCTCCAGCTTGCTGCTGTATCCCGGAAAACCAAGCGGATCCACGGAAACCATGTCGGCATCCAGCTCAACAAAGCCTTGCTCGTCCAAAACCATGGCAATACGCTCCATGGCATTCAGGCGCATGTGATAGCCGCAAGCAGGACATACTTTCAGGTTTTTCTCCAATTCCTTGCTATATTGAATCGTGCCGCATTTGCTGCACTTGTTCATAAGTCCTTCAGGGATTTCACGCTTTGGACGTTCTACGACTTCCTGGCCTTCGCCACGAACCGCACGCTCGGAAGGTATGGTAGCGTACTTCCGTTTTTTCTGGAATATATCTTTGAACACAACTACACCTCTCCAGCCGTTGATTTGATAGCCGCACCCTGCAGTACATCGCGAAAAGCGACTTCTACAGAGGTACTGCGGTGAACCGTTTACGACCCACACGCTGCAATGGGCCTTGTCCAGGCATTCACAACAAAAAAATCCGCCGGCATAAGGCAAGAATCAGTGGCTTCTATCAGCACGATTGATGTTACCTGTATTACCGAAAGATTGTTGCGCGAAATACTTGAACTTGTCTCGGTAGGGTCTCCGGGAGCAGCCTGGTCAGTCCATAGCCTAACAAAAAAAGAAGGAAGGACAGCAGCATACAATACATGCAAGTCGATTCCTCTCTCCGCTTGCGCGGTCAGCCCCTTATGTACCGATGGTACTTTCTTCTTCGCCAAGGCACCTCTGATGTTGAATCAAATCAGGAATGCAGAATTGAATTCAGCACTTCCTGGACCTCTTCCAATTCCCCAGAAGGGACGCGAATCTCAAATTGCTGCTTGGATAAACTGATGGGACGGGTCTGTACCAGAAAACCTTCTTCCGAAAGCTTGGTCTTAATCTTGTCCGCAACCTTTGCTGTCGGTGCAATGTAAATCACCGTCCACATGCCATGTCCGCCCCCTAAGCTAATGTTCAGAGCCCGTATATTGGACTAATGATACCATACCTCCGTTTTTTTCTGCAAGGAAGGGTTCAGGACCTTAGGGGAGAAAACGGGATCTTGGGGGACATTTGTCCCACTAGGATAACCGATATGCTTAACACTTCGTCTGATATTTTGGCAAGGGATATAAGACGTTCAGGTTCTCCAGGGCAGCGCCTGCCGCCCTGAATGTCCTGCAGCTAGGGAGGAAATGATTAATCGGTAGGGTATTTTTTAGCATTGAGATTTTTGTGGGCAATACGTGCGGAAGCCGCGGCGGCCAGACCGGCGACCAGATCATCCAGGAAGACATGAATGCCTGATCCATCTTCATTCAGATCGTGAATGACGCCTATTTTTTCTTTATCCAGGTAACCAAAACTGGTTAAACCAATCATGCCATATACATGGGTAATGCCAAGGGCCAGAGTCTCGTCCACTCCATACAGGGATTCATCCGCTTCCATAATGGCCTGCAGCGGCTGGGGCAAGAGACGTTTTTCAGCCAGTTCATCCAGAGCAATGCCCGTATACAGCGTATACTGAACCTCTCTTTTTTGCAGTACCGATTTCACACTTGTTACACAATCATCCATCGTCAGTTCCGGGTGGTACCCTTTTTGCAGACGATATACAATTTCAGCGATTGCATCAATCTGTACACCCCGCCGGGCCAGCATAGCTTCTACGATTTCATATGACATATCTCGACCTCCCGCATCGCTCCCCCGAGGACCGCGAGGTCCTTCGGTGTTCTCAAGTGTATGCGGCTACCCAGCAAAACGTTCATAAAAAAACACAAATGGACTTCTATCTGGAGTTAAACAGGGCCCCCAGGCAGCAGTCTCAGTTGGTTTGGATAAACAAAAGAACCCGTCCGGTATAACCAGACAGGTTCCTCCTTGGGCGATGGGCGCAGCCGAGGCCATTACTTGATTTTAACTGTACCCTCGCCCAGCATCTGTTCCATCTCGGAGAACAGTGTAGGGGACGGTTTAATCCGGTAAGCATCGCTTAACGCGAGCAGCTTCTGCTGCTGCTCATAGAAAAGTACCGTTGCAACTGGACCCGGATGCTGCTGGAGCAGCTGCTTCAAACGTGTCAGCAATTCCGGTTTCTCAGACTGTGGAGTGATCTTCACGAACACCCGCTGCTGTGCGGCCTGAGACCGGCGAATCTGCTCGGATCCACTGGCAGAGACGGTGCTGCCAGGCGACGATACAGACGTCCCCTCAGCCTTGCCTGCGCCTTCCTCTCGGTGCGCTGCTGGCAGCCCTCCTCCTGTGCTGCTGCGTACCGCTCCAGCTGCTGATCCAGCCCCCGCACCGGCTGGCTGCCTTGCCTGTGCCGCCGGGCGCGAAGAACTGCCGCTGCCGGGCTTCCCGCGCCGTTCGCGGCTGCGCAGCTGCTGTTCCAGTGCCGCCTGTGTGAGCGGCGCCACTTCCTCAGCCAGCAGCTTAAACCCTTCGTCCTGCTGCTGCACTTTGGCACGCACGACGAGCAGTTCGCCTTTCCCGACATGCTGCTGGCTCCGCCGCCATACTTCGGGAAAGAGAACCACTTCGCATCGTTCAATCTGGTCTTCCAGCTCCATGAACGCCATGGCCTTGCCCTGTTTCGTCGTGATCGACTTCACGGACACCACCATCCCGGCAGCGACGGCCATCGTATCGTCGGCCGCTTCGGTCAGCTCCATAATCCGGTCTGCCCCGCTCGATTCGAGCACATCTTCATAATCATCAAGCGGATGACCGGAGAGATACAGACCCAACAATTCCCGTTCAAGCTCCAGCTGCTGAGTGGCCGAATAAGCAGGGATCTGTGGGTATTCAATCTCCCAGTTTGGTGTCTCAACAAAATCAAACAGCTGAATCTGCAGATCCTCGCGCTCCTTGCGCCACTTCAAAGCAGCTTCCACCGTCTCGTCCAGCATCGCGAGCAGTTGAGCACGGTGTCCCGGCAAAGTGTCAAAGGCCCCCGCCTGAATCAGCGATTCAATGACACGTTTGTTGCAGACACGCAGATCAACACGGCGACAAAAATCGAGCAAACTGTCGAATGGGCGCTCCTTGCGGACAAGCATGATACTCTCCATGGCTTGGGTGCCGACATTCTTCACAGCAGCCAGTCCAAAACGGATAGAGCCGGATGCAAATACCTCAGCTTGATTTTGATCCACTCCGCTGGTCAAACCTGTTTCATCCCGATCTACATGTTTTATCGCCGACGCTTCACTACCGTTTCCAGATAACCCCTCTTGTTTCAGGTCTTCAGGCATCACGGTCGAGGCTTGCCAGCCATATGAATCATCACCTTCTTCGGGCATTGGGCCCGGGTCATCCGGCAATGGTGCATCGCCATATTCTTCCTGACCGGGATGATCATACATTTGATTTTCGGTGTTGTTTCCATTGTCCATTTCGGACCTGTCAGTCAGATTGTTCTCCGGTTTGCCGGGTTCGGCAAAGACTGGAGTAAACAGAATGCCGCTCTCGTTGACGTCAGGCGGCAGGACCTCAATTCCCATGCGACGACATTCCACGACGTATTCTGCAACCTTGCGGTGACTGCCCATTACAGCGGTCAGCATGGAAGCCATAAAATGAACCGGGTAATGAGCCTTCAGATATGCGGTCTGGAACGCCAGTACACCATACGCCGCGGCGTGGGCACGCGGGAAACCATAGTTGGCAAACTTCACGATCATGTCATAGACCAAGTCCGCTTCTTCCTCGCTGTAGCCTTGTTTGAGACTGCCCTGAACGAAATGTCCACGTTCCAGATCGAGCACTTCCCGTTTCTTCTTGGACACGGCTCTGCGCAGCAAGTCTGCTTCCCCCAGCGAGAATCCCGCCATGCGTGAAGCAATCTGCATGATCTGTTCCTGATAGACAATGATGCCATACGTATCCTTAAGAATGGATTCCAGATCGGCATGGGGATAATCGACCTCAATCTG
The DNA here is from genome assembly GCF_015143645.1 of Paenibacillus sp. P13VS. Lineage (NCBI taxonomy): Bacteria > Bacillati > Bacillota > Bacilli > Caryophanales > Paenibacillaceae > Paenibacillus > Paenibacillus sp. P13VS. Next base: position 593,865 of record NZ_WYEV01000002.1, read on the forward strand.
TCCATGCTTGCCCTGAATATACTTGGAGATGAACTCCATTGGACCCGGACGATACAAAGCGAGAACGGAGATGATGTCTTCAAATACCGTCGGCTTCAGATCCTTCAGCACACGGCGCATGCCCGCCGACTCCAGCTGGAATATGCTCATCGTATCGCCACGGCCAAGCATCTCATACGTCTTAGCATCATCATCCGCGATATAGCGGAAATCCGGAACTTGGCCTTCTTCCCCGATCCAACGCAGACAGCGTTCAATAATGGAAAGGGTCCGCAGTCCGAGAAAGTCCATCTTGAGCAGCCCAATTGACTCCAGATTTTCCATCGAGTATTGGGTTAGTGCAGTGCCCTCGCTTCCTTCCTGAAGCGGAACGGCATCGGTCAGGGGATCACGTGATATAACGACCCCGGCAGCATGCGTGGAGGCATGGCGCGGCATGCCTTCCACCTTCATGGCCATGTCCAGCAGTTCACGGGTTTTCGGCTTCGTTTCATATAAAGCCTTCAGTTCAGGCGTTGCTTCCATGGCACGCCGGATGTTGATCCCGAGCTGGGCAGGAATGAGCTTCGCCGCCTTATCCACCTCGCCATAAGGTACATTTAACGCCCGGCCAACGTCCCTTACTGCTGCACGTGCAGCCATTGTACCAAAGGTAATAATCTGTGCCACATGTGCTTTTCCGTATTTGTCTGCGACATAATCAATAACCTCATCCCGCCGCTCATCGCTGAAATCGATATCGATATCGGGCATAGATATACGTTCCGGATTCAGAAAGCGTTCAAAGAGTAGGTTGTATTTCATCGGATCAACATCAGTAATATGCAGTGTATAGGCAACAAGGCTTCCCGCCGAGGAACCCCGCCCTGGGCCAGTAACGATCCCTTGTCTATGGGCATAAGCGATAAAATCCCATACGATTAGGAAGTAATCCGAGAATCCCATACTGTCTATTACCTGAAGTTCATAGTTCAATCGCTGCTCCAAGTCGGAACGAAGGGCCGAATCCGTCCAGCGTTCTGAGCCGGCATATCGCTCCTCCATGCCTTTTTCACAGAGCTCTCTCAGATATTGAGAAGGACTCTGTCCCTCAGGCAGCGGTCTGTATTCAGGCAAGATGGACTTGCCAAATTCCAGCTGCAGTTCACAGGATTCGGCAATACGAACCGTATTCTTCAGCGCTTCTTCCACATGAGGGAACAAGCGGGCCATCTCCTGCTCACTTTTCAAATACAGCTGATTGGTACCAATCCGAAGACGACTCTCATCATCAACGGTTTTCCCGGTTCCGATACATATGAGCACATCCTGAAGTTCAGCGTCCGCTTCGGACAGGTAATGCACATCATTGGTTGCCACAAGCGGAATATCCAGTTCTTCGGCTAGACGAATCAATTGGGGATTGACTCTTTTCTGCTCGGCGAGGCCGTGATCCTGAAGCTCCAGATAGAAATCAGGACCAAAAATATGTTTATAACGAAGCGCAGCCCGCCGGGCCTCTTCTTCCCGTCCATGCAGCAAATGCTGAGGCACTTCTCCACCCAGACAAGCACTCAGGCAGATAATGCCCTCGTGATGAGCAGCCAAACTCTCCATATCAATACGTGGCTTGTAATGAAAACCTTCCAAATGCCCAATAGAGCATAATTTCATCAGGTTGCGGTAACCTGTCATGTTCTTCGCCAGCAAGATCAAGTGGTGAATGGGCTGATCCTTGCGGCTGCCCCGCTCCTTGCGGGACCCTGCGGTCATGTATGCCTCACAACCGATAATCGGCTTAATGCCTCGTTCGATACAGGCTTTATAAAAGGGAACAGCGCCGTACATGACGCCGTGATCGGTCAATGCGAGTGTGGTCATTCCAAGATCTGCGGCCTGGTTCACGAGATCCGGAATACGCGCAGCACCGTCCAGCAAACTATATTCACTATGAACGTGCAAATGCACAAAAGAACTCATGTTCGTTACTTCCTTTCGCCGCGGATAGCTGCAGCATCTGTCTTCAGAGCCCAGCTGCTGCCTATCTTTCTTCTATATGAATACAATAACTGAATAAAATTTCAGCACGTACAACCGTACTTTATTATTCTATTTTATCATATCGTCCGGGGGCACGCCCATACAATAAGAGTACAAGCCGCTCCCCCTGTTTCGGGCCACTGACAGGAGGTGCGCTGCTGGGTCTGAAAGGGGTGTTAGCGGGTGAGCACATTTTTATCCAAAGCCATTCTTGATTTCTTTATTGCGTTTGGCATTGTGCTGGGCGGCGCGATGATCGGAGGAATTGGTGCTGTTATCTCTCTCCAGCCTCCGACTCAGACGATGCTTGATATTTCCGGCAAAATCAAGATATGGGCGCTTGCAGCCGCAGTTGGGGGCACCATCGATCCGATGCGTGTCATTGAGAGCAACGTTCTCGACGGCAATCTGTCGCCAGCGGTGAAGCAAATTTTGTATCTGATCTCGGCCTTTATGGGCGCTCATATGGGAACCGAACTCGTAAAATGGGTATGCGGCGGAGGGCGGGGTTAATATGGCACCGGGACTGAGCCCATGAGGGTTCCGCCTTTTTCACGCTACCGCCCGCTTATGCGCATGACAGCCGTGTTTGTCCTGGGAATGATCGTGGGAAGCGCTGTATACAACGGTGTATTTCACCTGAGTTATAACAAACTCTGGCTAACCAATCAGGAGTTGCAGCTCCAGCTGCATCAGAATGAGGAGGATATCAAAACGCTGAAAAAATACAGTAAACGGCAAACCGTCATTAAGGAAATTAAGGTGCGCGCTGAAGAGTCTGACAAAGGTCCGGACGAAGCATCTCTCAAAATCATGCTGCAGAAGCTGGGGGACGAGCTTGAGGTTCTTCGCGGTCGTGATGTGTTTAATATCGATGAGTACAGCAAAATGACACGCATCATGTTGAATCAGAAAGTATACACGGTAAGGGAAAAACAATATACGGTCCAAGTCAAAACCATGCTCGTTATGGAAGGCGTACTTCAGGTTTGGGTACAAATTCGGATGCACGTTCCGGCTTAACCACTGGGAAGCAGGCTAGAAAAAACTGCCCTTGTCCCTGGCTCGCGTGGTACAATAAGGGCAGTAAATGCTTTCCAGAAAAGGAGCTGCTCATTCGTGTTGATTGATGTTCTCAAGTATGTCCTGATTGCCATTTTCGCTCTAGCCATGGTCTGCTCGGCGCTGAACAGCATTCGTTCGTACCGGGCCGCGAATGCCGCTGACGCTGGCCTTTACCGTTCATGGACCAATATCTGGATGGGTGGCATGCTGATTGTATTGTCCATAATCCTCATGTTTGTCTTCACTGGATCGAGCCTGTCTATTGTTGTGGAAGCGCTCTTTCTAATTATCGGTGCTTACAATCTGTTCGCCGGTTTGCGCAACCGCAGCTACTTTGCCCGTCTACGGGAGCACAGCGGAAATCAGTCAGGCCGTGCGTCCAGGCAATCTGTTTAATGCACGCAGTTATACCTTATCTGCAGCGAAAAGAGGATATTCCACTCATCGATACATGTCTGAATGCCGGCTGTGAACAGCAGTTCGACATGACAATAGTGGGGGATATCCTCTTCGTTATATAAGGGAGCAGTGATTCACTAATCACCTGAACTAGCCATGATCAATGGATTGCAGCGTCATGACCGCTTTGCATACGACATTTCCTTCACGGGTAATGACAATGTCCATTTTGCAGGTTCGGCGGCTCGTCTCCAGAATGACGGGTCGAACCAAAATCTGATCCTCAATCTGCACCGGATGCACAAAATACGTCGTCACATTATCCACGACATAATCGTTACCCGTAACATCCCAGGCAGCCCGGCGTCCTGCCTGCGTCATGACGTTCAGCAGCACCCCTTCAGAGATCGTGCCCAGGTCTGTCGCCATCTGCGGAATAATGAAACCATGAAACATTAACTCATTCTGTTCTCCGCGTTCCTCGGCAAACCCGTTCCAGATCAGATGATCGAAGGTCTCGCCGAGCTGCGGCTGCTTCTGCGCGTCGCGCATGGCCTGCAGTACTTCCTTCCGCGTTATGGAGGCAATCAGCTTCCGATTGCGATCCACAATGGGCAGAAAATCAATGCCTTCCCAAGTCATGATCTGCGCGGCAGAAGCCAGTGAGGTTTGCAGCGAGGCCGTAACCGGACGGCGCACGACGCATTTCTCAATGCTCTGGTCTTCCAGAAGTTCGCTCACATCCTTCAGGCTGACAATGCCGATAACCCGATTCCATTCGTCAACTACCGGGAAGCGATGATCTCCCGTTTCGGCAACCAGCTTGTGGAAATCAGCGGCAGAGCTGGTGACCTTGAGCACTTGAAGACGGGGCTTCTGACCGATAATATCCTCCACAAGCATGATTTTTTTCTTGATCAATCGGTCAAAGATGGCTCGGTTAATCATGGAAGCCACGGTGAATGTATCATGTCTGGAAGAAATAATCGGCAGTCCCAGTTCATCAGCCAGCAATCTGACTTCACGACTTGTGCCGAAACCGCCGGTGATGAGTACACCCGCTCCCTGCTCAAGTGCAAGCGAATGGGCATTATCCCGGTTACCTACAATCAGGAGACTTCCTGCATCTATATAGCGGGCCATGGCCTGCTCTTTCATCGCACCAATGACATACTTATGAAGCGGTTTGGCCAAGCCATCACTGCCTCCGAGCACATGACCTTCCACAATGGTGACCACATCGGCAAAGGTCAGCTGTTCTGACATGCCGCGCGGCCTCTTTTCAATCCGTACCGTTCCAATTCGTTCTTTGGTTACCACCAGCCCGAAGTTCTCTGCTTCCTTGACTGCCCGATAAGCGGTCCCTTCACTTACGCCAAGCTCTCTTGCCAGGCCACGGACCGATATTTTACTGCCGACTTTTAACTGTTCGATATGCTGCAGCAGCTGTTCATGCTTCGTCACGTTCTCTTCCTGCCCGTCCATCTGTACCACCCCCGAAGATGCATCTGTACTATTCTGTATCTATTATAACACGCTCCGAGGAAAATAACCCCATTCCCCCGCACTTCGTTTATCAACGCAAAAAGACCGATTACCCTTCGGATTGAAGGATGATCGGTCTTCGGATTCTGTCCTGATGCCTTGATGCAAGGCTTATACAGATTTGCTCTGCTCCTGCTTGTCCACCAGCTTCATCTCCCACTGCCGCAGCTTGGCCCGGCGAACAGCTTCCAGTGCACGCTTCTTCTCTTCATCTACACCAAGAATGAAATGAAGGTGCGCACCAATGATTAATAGGGAGAACAGCACCCATACGATGCCAAAAATATTAACCCAGTCCATTCCACCAGCGAAGGAAATACGCGGCAGCGCGATAACCAGCATTGACAGAGCGATAAGCAGATAGATCACATGTTTTGCCTTTTTCAACCTTTTCACCATACACAGCTCCTTCGTTCTTGATCGACTCTATATGTCTAGTCTATGAACCGGAACTGTGCAATATGAAAGATTCAGACAAATAACCTGTATAACGTCTTACGCCTCAGCTCCGCCATACAGATGGCCCAGGCTGTCAGCAATAATTTTGTTCACATCTTCAATGATTACGCTCAGACGGCGCTCCGCATCGAATAGGCGACGGATGTTGAGATTCAGGCTCAGTACCTCAAACAGCTTCTCCATTTTCTCCATCTCGTCCGGTGCCGGCATGTCGCCGCTCATCATGCGCTGCTGCAATTCCATTTGTTGATCACGGAAGCTGTCCAGCATGCGTTTCGCCTCCGGATCAGCTTCGATCAGCTTCATCGCGGACGTAATTTCTTCCACCTCGCTGCTTTCTCTCAGTGCTTTGGCCAGATCGTTGGCTCTGTCATAAATATTCACTATTATTCCTCCTCAATTTGGATTGTTCTGCTGCTATTCAATCATTCCCTCATTTTTCTCGTCGCAACGTTCACCCGTGTTTATACACGCATTTCTCTTCTCTCAAACAATGGCTGACCCAGACAGGTCATCGATTCCGATGTCAAATCAATTGCATTTAATCCAAATGGGTCAATCACCAAGGGGTATATGTCCTCATATGATGAAGCACATGCCATGTTCAGATGCCGTTCAACTTCGAGATCAGACATCAAGTTGCCGCCCGGAAGGAGATCCGTGATGTCCACTAAAAAAGTAACGATTCAGGTTACCGGCTCGGGCATCCTGCAGGACGACGTCATCATGCTGGGCGAAGGGGTGCTCAAGGCCCTTAAAATCCCTTCGGGAAGGCCGCTTCAGCTTCAATTCGGCTCTTACCGCCGTGAAGTCACCGTTATTCCGGTTCCGAGATACGACGGCCTTCGCATCAATCAGACGGTAGCCAGCAAGACCGGCCTGGTTCCCCGTTCGGTCCTGAGTGTATCCTATCGTTCAGCCAGCCGTACGCTGCGCCTTGGACCCTTCATCAGTGTGCTGGTAAGCCAGGATTATCCCGATCAGCCCGATCGGCCCTTTGGCTCCATCACGATGTTCTGTCATGAGCTGGTGAAGGCCTGCCGTAAGCAGGGCGCCTATGTATCCTTTTTCACACCAGAGGATATCGGAGCGGTAACGGGTCATATTCAGGGCTGGGTGTATGATGACGGCTGGAAAAAGACGGTTCTGCCCATTGCAGACGTCGTCAATAACAGGCTGACATCCCGTAAGCTTGAGAACAAACCTAGCGTACAGCATTTCATGAAAGAAGTAAAATCTCTCTACGGCACACAAACCTTTAATGAAAAGTTCCTGGACAAAAATGAAGTGTTTGATGCCTTGAAGTCCATTACAACGCTCAAAAGGATCCTGCCGGAGTCTCATTTGCTGAAGTCCTCTGCCACGCTCAAAACGATGTGCACCCGGTATCCGGTTGTATTTCTCAAGCCTGTGCGAGGTTCGCTTGGCAAAGGAATCATCCGGGTCTCCCGTCAAATTGACGGAAGTTTCCTTACACTCGCAACCAGTGTTGGAGGTACCCGCAAACAAACGTATACTTCTCTGGATAAACTCTATGCCAGTCTGTCCGGAAAAATGAAAACGACGCGATACCAGATTCAGCAAGGGCTGTCTCTCATTGATAACAGCGGCAGGCCCGTTGACTTCCGTGCCCTCGTACAAAAAAACAGATCAGGCAAATGGAGTGTTACATCCATCGTAGCCCGCATTGCCGGAGGCAGCCATTATGTATCGAATCTAGCCCGCGGCGGAAGCCTCAGTACCGTTAAGGATGCCGTGGCCAAAACCCAGCTTCCCGCATCAGCCAAAGCCTCAGCTTATGCCAATCTTCATACGGCAGCGCTCGACATTGCCAAGGGAATTGAGCATGCGATTCCGGCCCATTTCGGTGAACTTGGTATTGATCTTGCGATGGATACCACTGGTCGTGTCTGGCTGCTCGAGGTTAATTCAAAACCGTCCAAGAATGACAATACGCCACTGAGCGAGAGTAAAATCCGGCCCTCTGTCAAAGCCATGCTGGAATACTCCACGTATCTGGCCGGATTCTGAAGAGCGATCCATTACAGGAGGTGCATTCCGATGCTATCATCGCCGCAAACATCAACCATAGCCATCCTGGTCCGTGGTGCAGAGGGATCACCACCGTTCTCGGATGAACTCTTTTGCCGTCGTCTCAGTTTGGAGAGTTATCGCTATAACTTGAATATCATCGTGCTGCCCATATCTGCTGATAGAGATAACCCTTTACCAGAAAAAGGATACATTTACCGTAACGGACAATGGAAAACAGCTCCTGTTCACGGGGTACAGCTGCTCATGGATCGGTGCCTGCTGCCACTTCCAAGACGATGGAGACAGCAGCTTCATGAACTTGCTCTATCGGGCAGCGGGCACATCAGACCTTACTGGTCTATTTCCCTCCCGGGTAAATGGAAGGTCCACCGGGCACTGTCTCGGGAAAAACAGCTGAGCAGACTTCTCGTCCCCACCCTACTCCTTCAACCTCATGCTGCATGGGAGCAGTGGCTGAAACGGTGGCCCAAGGGACTTTTCTTCAAGCCTGTTTCAGGAACCCATGGCAAGGAAACATTTCGTCTCACCCAGGAAAATGATACCCCCACATGGGTCATTGAAGGCAGAGATCAGGACAATGAACGTTATCAGCGCAGATTTTATACACGTCATGCGCTCTCAACCTGGCTTGAATCCAAGATTTCCAGTCGCCGGATGATCATGCAGCCATATCTGGACCTGAGTCATCATGGGCATCCATTCGACATCCGTGCCCTGGTGCAAAAAAACAAACACGGCCGCTGGACCCTGACAGGATGCATGGTTCGCGAGGGTGCCGAGGGCTCCCTTACCTCCAATTTGCATGGCGGAGGAAAGGCCTATCCCGCTCACTCTTATCTCATGGATCGATACGGGAGTATGCGTGCCAATACCATTTTAGAAGGGATCGACCATGCTGCTGCTCTAATCCCTCCCTTGCTGGAGGGTCAATTCGGCAGACTTGCTGAATTGGGACTGGATTTTGGAGCAGATTCGACAGGTCGTCTCTGGCTGCTGGAGGTCAATTCGAAGCCAGGGCGCTCTTCATTCGCAGAGGCAGGTGACCGACACATGCAGACACTGACTTACACCCAGCCGCTTGCCTATGCTCGTTATTTGCTGCAACAACATGTTCTCACGGACGTCGTTCGTCCAATGAAAATGCCGAATACATCCAGCACAGCTGGCCTGAAACCCATCCCGATTCAAGGCGGCTAGGCCCGCAGCGCCCGCTTGCCATGGAGCCGAAGGATTTTTTTCAGGATAGGAGGATAAATCATGAGTTTGACCTTTTGCAATCTGCATTTTACGCAGCAACCGGATAAAGTGGTTTATGTATCCAACGCACTAATGAAAAGTCTGAATCTATCCGGCAAAAAAACGATACATCTGCGGTTTGGGCGAGACCGGGTGCCTGCAACCATCAAACCGATCAAGAAGGCAGGGAAACACCTCTATCTCGCCTCGGGCATACGCAATCTGATGAACGTTCCCAAGCGGGGCAGCATCTATCTGCGCAACCTGCAAAATGATGAAGTCCAGCTCGGTCCACTGATTGGCGTATTGTCCGATGGACCTGGAACGAGCTCGAATCCATTTGGCTCCCGCACCGGGTTCATCAAGCAATTGCTCCGGGAAGGCGGCCGCAAATCCTATATCTATGCGTTTACTCCAAGAGATATTAACTGGCAGAATGAAACGGTATCCGGTTTTTTTCTGAACGAAAACGGAAGCTTTGTACGGAAAACGGTCCCTTTGCCAGACGTCGTGTACAACAGGTTACCCAGCCGTCGTTCCGATTTCTCGCCTGCCATCAATCAACTGAGGGAACGGTTTGTCCGTCGTAAGATCCCATTTTTCAACTGGAGCTTTTTCAATAAATCGGACATCTACAAGCTGCTCGAGAATGATCCTGAAGCAGGTAGGTACATTCCAGAATCAATCACCAATCCGACTGTCGAACAAATGAGAGAAATGCTGGAGCGACACCAGTTTGTATATTATAAGCCCACAGCTGGAAGTCTCGGTAACGGAATCTACCGCTTGACCTATTCGCCCAAACGCGGATATTTCGCGCGTTATCGCAAAAAAGGCGGCAATGCCCTGCTTCGCTTCGGCTCCTTCAATGGCCTAATGCGCATGCTTCAGGGCAGACATGGAAAACAGCTGCGAGGCTATGTCGTACAGCAGGGAATCCGGCTCATTGAGATCGATGAGTGTCCGATTGATTTTCGCTTCCACATGCACAAAAACGGGAGCAATCAATGGGTCGTCGTCGGTATCGGTGCCAAAAAGGCTGGTCGGGGCAGCGTGACTACCCACATCAAAAATGGCGGCTCCCTGATGACCCCTGAACAGGCGCTTAGCCGTAACTTCGGCGAACGTGCGGGAGAAGTGCTGCAGCAGGCCAAATCCGTCGCTATTACACTGGCCCAGGCGATTGAAACCCAGCACCAGCATCTGATTGGTGAGATTGGCTTTGATCTGGGCATTGATCAGGAGGAACATGTATGGATGTTCGAAGCGAACGCCAAACCCGGGCGCTCCATCTTCCGTCACCCTTCACTCCGGGTGGAGGGAAAATCATCGGTGGAGCACATTTTGGAACACTGCCTGTATTTGAGCAAATTCCGGAAGAGGGACGGCATTTGATGAGCCTTCATGATGATTTCAAACCTGTCATTGCCGTGTTGACCATGCACGACGACCACCGGGGATTCAGGGGAAACCATCAAAATTTTCTGGACATTATACAGACAGGCGAAAACATGGGTTATCAGGTGTATATCGTAACGGTAAGAGATTTGAACGTGAACGGGCCTACGGTTAAGGGCTATACGTACAACAAAGGGAGCGGAAAGTGGACTTCACAGTCCTTCCCTCTCCCTCATGTGCTGTACAATCGCATTCCCTATCGGGAAGATGAGCGAAAGCCCTCCGTTCAGCGGAAAATTGAGGAATGCATGCAAGCGGGGATCGAGCTGTATAATCCGTTTTTCTTCAATAAATGGGATCTGTTCGAATGGCTGAAGAAGTCCAAATCCACCCAGCATCTGATCCCTCATACACGCCGGATGCGAAGTGCTACTACGCTGGGTACGGTGCTGCGGGCTTTTCCCTATCTCTATCTGAAGCCGGAGAGCGGAAAAGCGGGAAAAGGCATCATGATGCTGAAGTTTCAGGAAAAGGAACGTCTGCCGTTCCGGCTCCGAATACAAAGTTCCCGTAAGAGTACCACGTATAAGGCAGCATCACTTGCGAAGTTATGGTCTCGCATTCGCCGGGAAACCGGGCATACACCTTATATCATGCAGCAAGGAATCGAGCTTGCCTCATCCCGCAAACGCCCCTTCGATCTGCGCGTTCTGGTACAGAAGAATGGCAAAGGACAGTGGAGTGTAACAGGGGTGGGTGCCAGACTGGCGGGTTCGCGAAGCATTACAACCCACGTTCCACGCGGAGGCAGCGTTGAAGATCCCGAGAAGCTCCTTACCGAACTGTTCGGGGAAGAAACAACAACTGCACTAATGAAAAAGGTCAGATCGACATCATTAACGATTGCCCGTCAGGTTGAACGAGGCTCTGGCCATACGCTTGGGGAGATGTCTATGGACCTTGGCATCGATGACCTTGGAGAAATCTGGTTCTTCGAAGCCAATGCGAAACCGATGAAATTTGATGAACCCCAGATTCGTAAAAAGTCATTGGAACGTATTTTCCAATATAGCGCATACCTGGCTCGCCAATCCAAACGATAATGGAAAGGAATAACAGCTAAAGAAGGTGATTGTTTGTGTCCTCACCTGTTCTAGGCATTATGACGTTGTACTTAAACGAACATCGCGCCTTGGAAGAACGGAGCATCTACCGCAGAATGATCCTTGAAGGACGCAAGCGGGGACTCGACATTTACGTGTTCACACCTGCGGATGTACATCCCGGTGGCAAACAGATCGAGGCGATGGTCTTCCATTCGGATAAGGGATGGTCCAGGGAATGGCGTCCATTTCCGGACATGATCTTCGACCGCTGCCGTATACAGCGAAATCGCAGATTCCAGCAGCTGCTCGCCTTTCGCGAGAAATACGGGCACATGCTTTTCCTAAACCGGCCGCTTCGCAATAAATGGACCATACATCAGACCCTCTCGGCAAGATCCGCCTTTCGTGAACATTTGCCGGAGACCGTTCTGTTCCAGGATATGTCTGATGTCAATCGAATGCTTAAAGCTTCTTCGCTAATCTATTTGAAGCCCATAAACGGAACAGGCGGACGTGGAATCCTGCGGATCGAACGCAACAGTAGCGAAGCCAATATGGTCCTGGTCCAGGGACGTGATCAGAAACGGCGTATCATTACCCCGCGTAAAGTCCATTTATCAAGGCTCGGTTCTCTGCTTCAGCATTGGAACATGAAAGATAAATATCTGGTTCAGGAAGGTATTCAGCTCCAGCTTCCCAATGGTCGTGTACACGATTATCGCATGCTCGTACAGAAAAATGGCGAGGGAGAATGGGAGCTGACCGGCTGTGCTGGGCGTATGGGAGCTGAGAAAAGTGTAACATCGAATCTGCATGGCGGCGGTCAGGCCGTTCCCATGAACCGATTGATGAAACAATGGATCACCGATGAGGAGCTGAGGGATGAGATTAATGCCACGGCCGAGAAACTCGGCATTTCAGTGGCCTCATTCCTGGAAGATACGTACGGTGATCTGTGTGAGCTTGCTCTGGACTTGGCGATTGACAAGGATGGCCGCATCTTCCTGCTTGAAGTGAATCCCAAACCGGCACGAGAGGTTTTTGCACGGATTGGTGAGCGGAATATCTATTACAAAGCAATTACTCAGCCACTGGAGTATGCTCTATGGGTGTACCGCAACCGGACAGCTAGTACGCCGAACAAGGTGAAAGTAACCAAACCGGTAACCGGTAAGTCCACCGCAGCCCGAAGGTCCAGGAAATCAAGATTAAAGTAGTTACTTTACTATGGATCTGGGCCTTCAAGCATCTTAAATCGATATTCATGTCATCTCAAAGAGCCTTTATCTCCGCCTCGCCCGTTTAACAGGGCTTCGGAGATAAAGGCTTCTTCCGGTTTCGAACGCTGATATGGTCAGTTCAAGATGTAGTCTTGCTATTCAGCTTCTCTGTATAGACGAGTAAGCTCGGTAAAGTCAGAGATTAATACATCTGATCCAGCAAGTTCTTCGTCACGACCGAAGCCGGCATATGCACAGCCAATGACCGTCTGCCCATTCATTTTTCCTGCTTCAACGTCGGACGAGCGGTCTCCTACCATCCAGGCATCCTGAATCCGGTGTTTTTCAAGCAGTATCTGCACCAGGTTTACCTTGGAAGGTGTCTTATATTGCCCTGCACTGTATACACCTTCGAATAAAGGCATAATCTCGTGTGCAAACGCAACCCCTTTGACATAGTCCTCCAGTCCATTACTCGCAACAAACAAACGAACACCTTGTTCCTTGAGGGCTTGAAGCGTCTCTTTTACATGCGGGTAAAGCTGGGAACTACCCTGGTCAAGACCCTCAATTTCCAATTGAAGCAGCAATTCATCTGCACGACGGTGTGCCGCTTCAGAGGCTTCCGGCATGACCACTTTCCATATATCCTCGAGCAGCATACCCAAGCTTCCCAGCATCCGTTCCTCGGGAGGTGTCTCCCCTTCGAAATGTCCTTCGGCACGCAGTGTATCAAAAAGCTTTTGGTAAGCAGGCAACAGCAAGGTTTCTGTCTGGAACAACGTTCCATCCATATCAAAAATCATCGCTTCCGGTTTTCGCAATACAGTCTCTTTACTCATTTCTAGGATTCGTTCCTTTCGGATTGAAATATGTAATCAGCATCATACCCTTTCCATGATAAACAAAAACGTTTGGCAGTGTAAACCGAACACTGTAAAAGGTTTATTCGGTCATGTCTTATTTATCGATACAAACCATATACAAAATATAAACAAACTATGTATACAAACTTACTTTCATAACGTATAATACTGAAAAATAGTTCTTAAGACTCCTGATCCATAAGTCCTGTAAGTTGCTTTTTTCAAGTTTTTTCGACAAATACATATAACCAAAAGAGAGGAAAAGGAATCATGAAGAAAAAGAGAATTTTCAAAATTTTTTATAAAATCGGGCTGGGTTACCTGCTCGTATTGGCGGTACTGGCTGGAAGCATTCTACTGATTCAGAACAGTATTGGTCAGCTTCAGGAAGAGCTGGATTATCTCGTTGATCATGACATGAAAGTGCATGCCTTGACGTATGAATTGGAGAAAAACATGGTGGATATGGAGACCGGACAGCGTGGTTACGTGATCACTGGACAGGAAAGTTACCTGGATCCATACATAGAGGGAAAAGAAAAGCTAGTCGAGCTCAAGGAGCAGCTAGCGGGCCTTATCTCTGACAACCCGGCTCAATTGACATTATTGCAAGATATACATCGTTCCATGAATGACTGGATTCAAGTGGCCGGAGAGCCGGTTGTCTCCCTGCGTCAGGCTAATGATCTGGATTCCGTCCGTCAGTTTTTTGCAACAGATCCAGGCAAAGCAGATATGGACGAGATCCGCAGTTCCCTGATTACTTTCCGGAACAATGAACTGGCTCTGACAGAATCACGTACAGAGGCATTAAAACAGAAAAACACGATCCTGAACTGGGAACTCTACGGAGCCCTAATCCTTGTTGCCCTTATTTCCATCTTTGCGGCATTGATTTTGTCCCGTGCCATTGTCAAAAACATTCGTACTGTTACCCATGCGCTGAATGACATCGGTTCCTCCAATGGTGACCTGACCCTGCGCATCGCCACCCCGATGAGGGATGAGACAAGAGAACTCGCCGAGTCTGCGAATACGATGCTTTTTGGTTTGCAGCAAATGATGCTGGACATCCAGCGCAACGCAACAGTTCTCAGCACCGCATCGGATCGTATGGATAAAGGTGTGGCGGACAGCCACCTGGCCAGTAAAGAAGTAGCTACAGCCATGGAACGAGTAGCTGAAGGAGCAGATGAGCAGGTTGCTCTTACACAAACGATGGTCGCTGTAATTCAACAATCCCAGACCGGGCTCAGCCGGGTGGCCGCATCTGCTGCAGACGTGGCTGAACGGGCGGTACGCACCGAATCCATCGCCACCGATGGGCAGCAGCGTATTGACAATGCAGTTGGCAAAATGGGAGTTATTGAGCAATCCTTCCTCTCTGTGCAGGAAGCCATTAATGATATTTCCAAGATGTCCGATCAAGTTATCAACATTGCGGATGCCATGTCAGGGATCGCGAGACAAACCAATCTGCTCGCATTAAATGCCGGAATTGAGGCAGCACGTGCAGGAGAAAACGGACGAGGCTTCGCGGTTGTCGCAGCTGAGATTCGCAATCTTGCAGACCAAAGCGCCACATCAGCCAAGGAAATAACAAGCATATTGGAAACCGTGGTCGCAGGTGTTCATAGCACAGTGGATGTTGTGGACGAGAGCACGGCTCATGTTAACGAGGGACTGCGAACCATCGAGGACGCAGGCCATGCCTTCGCCAATATCACACAACATATACATGAACTCAGCGGTCAAATGATGGATGTATCCGCGGTGGTTGAAGAGATCACTTCGGGCAGTGAGGCTGTCATGAATTCCATTAACGAAGTATCGATCGTTGTGGAAGATACTGCATCTGCTACGGAGGAAGTATCCGCCATGACCGAAGAACAGCTTGCCTCCCTGCAGGAAATGAGTGACACTTCCAAACAGCTGAATCAAATGTCCGATGCACTCGACGAACTGGTAAAACGATTCAAGCTGGCTTAACCGTGTAAATACAGCAGCTAAAACAAAAAGAGCAGCTTCCTTAAGGAAGCTGCTTCTTTTTTTATATTTTAATTCTGCAAATTATAAATTAGTTACACTTACTGTTGCTTTCAGCATTTGACTAAGGCAGCAACACAACCAACTAGCGGCTGATCTGGATCGTGTTCCCCTCCGGATTACGCAGAGCTTCCAACACCAATTGGGCACGGTATCCGTCGTTAAAATCATAGATTTTTGCCGGCTGTCCCTGAATACGAGCGATTACATGCTTGAGAACTGGCAGCTCTCCCATCGATTCATCTACCTCTACAGGTGCAAGCGGCTGGCCAACTGGCCCCATCATCAGTTCTTCCCAGTTTTCCAGAGCGATCGTGCCTTCAGTTCCGTAAACGACCATGGATACTCGTTCCTTACCTGCAAAATGAGCAATTCCATTAAGCTGAATACGGATTCCATCCTCCAGCTTCATTACCGCCTGTACCTCATGTTCACATTCTTCGGCATTATCGGGGTACTGGACCTCGCTGCTTACCTCTGTAATTGGGCCAAACACATGCTGTATCATATGGATCCAGTGGATGCCCACCTCAAGGATAAAGCCCCCCTGCTCACGGCTTGAAATCCATGAATTCTGCTGCCATGCACGCGGCCACTGAGGGAATTGCAAAATCAGCTCTATTTTGCGAATCGCACCTATGCTGCGCTGCTCCACCAGTTCCTGCAGCTTCAATACAGAAGGTTCGTGAGGCATGGAGAAATGAATGGCATGGACTACCCCCGCCTGCTCTGCGGCCTCAAGCATTTCTCTCGCCTCTTCTGTACTGTTCGCCAGCGGTTTCTCGCAAAACACATGGATCTTCCGCTTTAAGGCCTCCATGACGACAGGATAATGAAATTTAGGCGGTACAGCAATGTACAATAGGTCAATTTCATGTTCATCCAGCAGCTGCATGTAGTCGCTGTATGCGCTAATTTCCGCATGGGATTCAGCAAAGTTCCTAAGCGATTCATCGTGTGCCTCACATACGGCTGCAAGCTCAATACTTCCATTCAGTTCGGCTTGCTTCGCCTGTTGAATCATATGTAAACCCATCTTTCCTAACCCGATCACAGCCATTTTCAATCGTGTCATTATGTCTCCTCCAATCTGATTTCCATTATAACAGAAGTTAAATGGGGTCCGTTTACTTGCGTTAACATGCAAAGAAAAGCATCTAGCTTCATGCTTATGATCAATTAAAGGTTACGTCTATATCTGACTTCTTCATTTTACATATAATGTAAATCACTCTCATTAGGACATTGGTTGCAGGAATATATAACCATTACATTTTCCTTTATCCTTTAAGCAGTTAAGCGTTACCAACTTAAGAATCAGGTACTTTTGCTTATAAAAATAAGTTGACAAAAAACCACATTAAAAGATAACCTTCGTATTAACAAGGATATATTTCCTTTTACAACCTTAGACAACCACTTGCATTCGAAAAAAATTGGATTATACCCTATGGGTCTTAAAACCTATTTTATGAAGCGAGGTGTCCCGCATGAAAACCGTTGCGGACTATTTGGCAGAAACGCTGCAGAAGCTTGGTGTTACTCATGTCTTTGGTATTATTGGAAAATCGATATGCCCTGCTGTTCTGAAGATGGTGGACCACGGCCTTGAGTTCATTCCAGGTCGCCACGAATCCAGTTCAGGATTCGCAGCAGCTGGTTATGCTCTCCAAACCGGAAGGCTGGGTGTTGCATTCGCCACTTCAGGTCCGGGTGGAACCAATCTTTTAACCGCTGCAGCTCATGCCAAAGCCAATAACCTTCCGGTGTTATTTATTACCGGGCATCAATCCATTCAGGAATTAGGCATTCCACAGTGCCAGGACTCTTCCTCCTATCTGGCCGATCTCGCAGAGATGTTCAAACCCGCTACGTTATTCAGCAAATTGGTGGAGCGTGGCGACCACTTCGGTACATTGCTCAATCATGCCCTCTCCATTGCACTTGGCCCGAACAAAGGTCCGGTTCATCTTTGTCTACCCTTTGACGTTCAGACCGAGCTGCTTGCTGAATGCCGAATTGTCATGCCTGAACCCGAGCCTCTAATTAGCATCTCTAACCTTAATCGAATTCTTCCCCTTCTTCACAAGTCCAGTCACCCATTAATTATCGCAGGCAAAGGCGTCAATCGAGCCAGAGCTCATGATGAGCTATTGCAGTTAGCAGAACAATTCCAAATTCCTGTCATCACGACGCCGGGTGGGAAAGGTGCTATCGCCTGGAACCATCCGTTATATCATGGACCTTGTGGTGTCGGGGGCTTCCCCCATGCCGATGAATTGCTCAACCAGAGTGACCTCTATATCGTACTTGGGTCGCGGCTGAGTGATATGACGATCTGCAATCTCAAACCGGACAATCATCCTGCACATCTCATTCAGTTCGATTCGGATCCTGCCTTTGTCGGCAAAATACTCCACTCACAAACCTTACATATTACTGGCGATCTAAAAGACAATCTGCAGTTTCTGCTTGGTACCCTGACCGAATATGAAGCTCCTAAGAGAGAGTCCACGGCAGTAGACTATACGGTCCCCCTGCCAACGCTACCTAACCTCTCCCTTGCATCCATTTTGGATGAATTGAGCGATATGCTGCCGTATGATCATACCTTATTTGTTGATGACGGAAGTCACGGCTTTCATGCTGTTCAGCGTTATAAAGTGAAAAAACCTGGCAGTTTTGTATTTGACGCATACTTCGCCTGTATGGGGAATGCCATTGGTATGGCGATCGGAGCCAAGGCAGCAGCACCAGACGAGACGATCGTCTGTATTACAGGCGACGGATGCTTCATGATGCTCGGAGCCGAGATCAATGCCGCTGTATGCCACAATCTGCCGGTCATCTTCATCGTAGTGAATAATAAACAGCTGGATATGGCGCTCAAAGGCATGCAAAAAACAACAGGTCGAATCGACGGGACCTTGTTCGAAGTGCCTATGGATGCGTCGAAGTTTGCTGAAGCTCTCGGAGCAGCCGCATTTCGGGCAGAAACACATGGCGAGTTCACCGCTGCAATCAAGGCAGCACAAGAACTGAAACAAGTCGCAGTAATCGAGCTGTTGACGGATCGCGATGAGATTCCGCCTACAGCCCATCGTACCGTGAATTTGTGAACTAGGAGGAGCAAAAATGAGTGAGCAGATTGTTCAAGGGCTGGAGCGTTTCGCGAATCTTTCTGGGGAGTACGGAGCCAAAGCCTTGGCCCCCATCAAGGAACATTTTCCCGAGCTGGCAGAATTCATTATGGGTACAGCTTACGGTGACATTTTCCAACGTACCAGCATTTCGGATCAATGGAAAGAAGTTGCCGTTATATCCTCACTGATTACACAAGGGCAGTTTGAACAACTGGGTGTTCATTATGTTATGGCACTTCGTGTTGGAGTAACTGTGGAGGAGCTCAAAGGAATTCTGCTGCATTTGGCACCTTGTGTAGGGGCGCCGCGTATTATTAGTGCATTTAACGTCCTACTTTCAACGCTAGATGAAATCCAATAATTAACTATTCTACATTTTTATACACGATTCGACTTTATTCTTGATCTCATTACATCTACGCCTTTATAATATGGGTAAATTATCCTCGATCTCAGCTTACATCGTAGAAGCCAGTAACGGTGGCGATAACACCTTGTCCCTGGTAGCAGGATAGCCTAACTCATTTATAAGGAGAGAGACAATTATGGGAAGCTTTATACTCAAGACTGACGTTCCAAACAAGGTGCTTAACATTGAACTGGAGGGATCTTTCTCTCAAGAAGATGGATTGCGTTCCATCTCGGCTTATCAGGATACGATTGCTCCCATTGACCCAACGGAATATGAACTGCGTATCGACTGCAAAAAGCTGAATGTCACCGCTCCGGAAATTGTACCTCTGCTGGAAGGCTGCCTGGCTCTATTCAAAAAGGACGGCTTCAAAAAGGTTGTACTCACACTCGAAAATAATGCCATTTTGAAAATGCAGTTGTCCAGGCTTGGACGTGCTGTCGGACTGGACAACCTCGAAATTGTATCTACCGTTACCACCTAATAAATCAGGCGGACAAGTTGTGGATCCACCCATCCGCTCAAGAGGAGAATGAAGATGGCCGGAATTCGTATTGTGGATATGGATATTTATCATCCAGCACACCAGGTGGACAATGACTTTTACATTGAACATTTTGATGCGAGAGGGGTAGATATTCGGGGATTGTTAAAAGCGCTTGGGCGTGATAAGCGTTACAAAATTAACAACGATGACGAGAACTCACTAAGCATGGCTTATGAGGCAGCCAGTAACCTTTTGGAAAAGACCGGACTGACCGGGGCGGATATCGACCTGATTGCCTATGCAAGTCAAACGCCGGAATACATCTTCCCTACGAATTCCTTGATGATTCATCGTTTAATTAATGGTGCATCCCATACCATCTGTATCGACAGCAACGCCAACTGTGCCGGAATGACGGCAGCCTTTGAACAGGTGAGCCGGCAGATGCTGGGCAATCCCCGAATTCGAAGAGCACTGATTATCGGTTCAGATTATGTAGCCCCGCACGCGAGTCCAGATGATCCTGTCTACTATGCCAATTTTGGCGATGCGGCAGCGGCTGTCATCATCGAACGCGACGAACAGGCCACCGGCTTCATTGATTCCATATACCAAACGGATACCTGTGTGTACGGTAATTCCCTCTTTCCTGCAGAAGGCCTGGCGAAATTGGGTCAGACCGGGGTGGATGCAGGAGCTTTTCATGTCAAATTCACACCGTTCGATGATTCGATCTGCGTTGATGCTGCTTCTGAATCTATTCTCACATTGTTAAGACGCAACGAGATTGCAGCAGATCAGATCAAAGCAGCCTGCTTCTCCCAGTTATCCATCGGTAATATTCGAGCGGTATCAGAGAACATTGGGATCGCAAATGATGTTGCCGTCTACATTGGAGACGAATTCGGCTATACCTCAACCAGCAGTCCCTTCATTGCTCTGCATCGGGCCATAACCTCCGGTCAGGTCGAACGTGGTGATAAAGTGTTGTTCTGGACGGTCGGAGCCGGGTGGCAAAATGTTGCCATGGTGGTCGAATACTAAGCTGGTTTCACTTATACGAAAAGAAGGATGTCCTTTTTCACTTCAAGGGACATCCTTCTTTTACAAGGTAGGTTGCATGATTAGAAGATCTTCTTGGTTTCCCGATCATCCTTCAGGATCTCGACCGCCTCACGGAAACGAAGCGAATGCACAATCTCCCGTTCCCGCAGGAACTTCAGGCTATCCTGGAGATCCACATCATCCGTCAGATCAATTAACCATTGATATGTAGCCCTAGCCTTCTCCTCCGCAGCGATATCTTCATACAGATCTGCAATAGGGTCACCCTTTGCTTGGATGTAGGTTGCAGTGAAAGGTACGCCCGCTGCATTGCTGTAAAAGAGTGCCTTGTCGTGATTCACATAGTGAGCATCCAGGCCTGCCTTCTCCAGCTGTTCAATGGTTGCATCCTTGGTAAGTTTGTAGATCATGGTTGCGATCATCTCCAGATGGGAAAATTCCTCTGTAGCGATGTCATTCAACAGACCGATAATTTTGTCCGGAATGGTATAACGCTGATTCATATACCGAAGGGCTGCAGCCAGTTCCCCGTCTGCTCCACCATACTGTTCCATCAGCAATTTGGCCATATGAGGATCACATTTACTTACCCTAACAGGATATTGCAGCTTTTTCTCGTATACCCACATCTTGCACGATTCCCCCTTCAAAAATACCAAATGAATGTCATCCGATTCGGATCGTTCATACGTTCACTTCCCGGGATCCCGATTCTGGTTTCCGGAAAACCCGGGTACGGCATACTTTCGCAATCAACTCAAACGTTCATTACACCTGCCACGGCCAGGGGGCCTCTAACCACTGCCAAGGATATTTGGAGAACGCATGCCCAAAGTTCATGAGCGGTCCATACAGCTGCTGAAATTCATGGGCTACCCTCATCCGCTCCTGGCTAAACTTGTTATACTGTTCAATACTTTGATAGTCACCCGGGTGAGTATCCAGATACAGATTCAGCTCCACCAACACAAAATCCAAGGCTTGCAGTTCCTCCAGCAACTCATAATATCTGGCGTCACACGCTTTTGCTGCTTCAGGCTCCATCTGCTCCTACCTCCCTCCCTTTTGTTTTTTTGGATGTATAAGGACTGTATAGCGCAGGCCACAATGTTCCGAGTCTCAGCGCTTCTGCCGGACTGTATTGGGGCCAGCCCATCGGCTGGAAAGGAATAAATAACTGCGGAGGAACAAGGTAGGTTTTAATTTCAATCGGTTTACATGGATCAAAAGGCCCCACAAAAGGTGCATATGCGCGAAGCTGTGGATCAATCATTTTCAAACTCCTCCCTTCACTGAATTCGGTCACTCGTCGATAGGCGACTACAACCCTTGCTTTTCCCGTCTATTATCCATATGTCATCATTGTTAAGTTCATCCCAATTCAGCTGAAACAACTCACGGAATTTCTCACGCCTTCTTTTAAACAAAAAAAAGACCCTTGGTTCCTCCCCGCGGGAAGTGTTCCAAAGGTCACATTCATTTCAATATGGTAGTGCATTTCACTACTTGTCCGATTCGGGATCGTCCTGAGCCTCATTCAAAGCAGCAGCCTCTTGTTCAGAGACTGGGCTCCTATACACCTTGACTCGGGTAATTCGTAATCGGGTGGATTCCTCCACTTCAAAAACATAGCCGTTCTGCTCCCGTGTTTTACCTTTGGCTGGGCTGCCTTCAAGCTCTTTGAACAACCAACCGCCAATGGTATCTACTTCTTCGTCATCAATGATGGCCCCGGTCCATTCATGAACCTCTTCAATGAGGGATCGTCCATCTATGGAGAAGGAATCACCGCTGCGTTCCATATGAGGTCGCTCATCCTCGAACTCATCGTATAGATCCCCTACGATCTCCTCCAGAATTTCCTCCGCCGTCAATAATCCGGCGGTGCCGCCGTATTCGTCAACAACAAGGGTCATCTGGGAATGCTTTTTCTGCATCAGTTGAAGGACATGGCTGATTTCCATGGATTCCGGAACGTTCAAGATAGGCCGCACAAGTGAAGCCAGGTCCTGCTGCTGTTCCGGGGCTGCCAATAGCAGATCCGTAATATGGATAAATCCGATAATTTCGTCTTTATCCTCAACGGCAACAGGATAACGGGAATGCTTCGTTGCATTAATAATCTTCAGGTTCTCTTCCAGGGGCAGATGGGTATACAGACAATCCATATCTGTACGTGGTAGCATGACTTCACGAGCAAGCATATCGGAGAAATCAAAGATGTTATCCATCAGTTTGATTTCATCTTTGTCAATGACGCCACTCTTCGCACTCTGCTTCATCAAGATTCGGAGTTCATCTTCAGAATGGGCTTCTCCTTCACTCGCAGGCTCTATCCCTGCCAGTCGCAGCAGTGCATTGGCCGATGCATTGAGAATCCAGATGAATGGAAAAAAGATTTTGTAGAACAGCAGAAGTGGTGCGGACAATAGCAGAGCCACGCCATCAGTTTTTTGAATAGCAAGCGACTTCGGTGCAAGTTCCCCAAGTACAATATGCAGAAACGTAATAATACAGAAACCGACGATAACAGAAACGGTAGAGATCAGCCCTGTATCCGCCACGCCCAGTTTGAACATCAGCGGCTCTACCAGTAATTCGGAAATGGCGGGTTCACCGAGCCAGCCAAGCCCCAGGGATGTCAGGGTAATGCCGAACTGGGTTGCCGACAAGTAAGCGTCCAGTTTTCCATTCACCTTTAAAGCATACCCGGCCAGCCGATTTCCCTCGCTCTGCAATTGAGTCAACCGGGTCTGTCTGACTTTAACCAGAGAAAATTCCGCTGCAACAAATACACCATTCAAGAATACGAGCAGAAAAACGCAAACCAAATTGAACACCAGCTGCCCGAGATGAAATTCGGTATGAATATCCAAGTCGACACTCCCCTTTTTCTATCTATTTCAGGAATATACCTGGAATATCAGCGCCTAATCAGCGCGTAATTGCTTTTCTGGATTTGAAATCCACACCTTTATAATACATGTCCGCCACCAGCAGGTTAGGGCCGCAGCAGGACGCAGCATCACAGTGACAGTTAACGGTCTGATTAAGCGGATGCTCCGCTGACCATTCATGGAACACATCATCCAGCTTCCGATCCCGAATGTTGCCAAAGGCAGGGATGTCAGCAAAATCCGTAACGTACACATTGCCTGTAAACATGTTGACGTTAACGCGATTACGGCCATCCGGATCATTGCGTACGGTCACATTAGGCTCACTGTACAGGCGATTGATCAATTCCCGATCCTGATCGGCCGCACTGCAAGCAAAGAATGGAAGTGTTCCGAACAACATCCACATATCTTTGTCGCGCACATCCAGCAAGCGATGAATAGCTGCTCGCATATGGTCCAGAGACAAGACAGGTAATGTGGAAGCAAAATTTGAGTTATACATCGGATGTACTTCATGACGTACACAGCCCATCTCCCGAATCAGTTGATGGATTCCCTCCAACTTATCATGAGTACGGAAATTAATCATGGATTCAGCCGAGATAAACATGCCTGCTTCACTCAGTTTGCGCGAATTCTCTATCATTTTCTCATACATTTTCACCGCTACTTCACGCTTGACAGGTCTGCCGCTGTTGGCAAAACCGACTTGATGGAAATCATCAGCATTCAGGTAGTTGAATGAGATGTGCATCACATCAAGGTATGGCAGCAGTTTCTCGTAACGACTGAGATCCAGCGTCAGGTTGGAGTTGATCTGTGATCTTATGCCGCGCTCCTTGGCATATTTCAGCAGCGGGATGATCATTTCATCCACTGTCTTTTGACTGAAGCTCGGCTCACCACCTGTCAAACTGATGGTCTGCAGATGCTCCACTTCGTCCAGCCGCTTCAGCATTAGAGGCAGTGGCAGTGCGGGAGCTTCACGCATCGTGAGCATATCCCCTACAGCACAGTGCTCACATCTCATATTGCACAGATGAGTCACGGTCATTTCAACACTGGTTAACACGTGGCGTCCATATGTACGCAAAGAGCCGATCGGATCCCATGGATCATTAGTCGGCGATAAAGGCATCGGTTCAACCGATCCTGAGTTTAGCATGGTCATTGTTCTTCACCTTATTCCTTTTATTAACCTAAAAAGTTTTATTTACATCATACTTTGGCATGATCTTTTTGGAGCTATCTTTTATCATAGCACAATTTTGAACGCTTCGGCATGAAGTGCTCTGTCCATTACATGACAAAAACGCCCATACAACTCCAGGGCCAACCCGGCCCGGATATTGCTATGAGCGCAGTCTCCCTGCTGGCAATAACTTAACAGTGATCAAGAAAATTCATCACAGGAAGGAGTTGGAGGCACGCCCTCATCGCCTTCTACACCAGTAATCATAACCGATAGGGCTGTGGACAGATCTATTTCGTAAGGAGCCTTTAACGTCTGTCCATCCGCATCCTTTAACACCCGAATCCGGGGCCGCTGCGGGATACGTGAATCGATGGATGCAACGACGCCGACTTCCCCCGTGCTCAGCGTCACAGATAGACCTACGGGATAAATTGCCACACAGTCACGGAATTTCTCCAGCATACGCTGTTCATACAACGAGCCAGATCCCGTATATAATACTTCCACTGCCTGGTGAGGGAGCAATGACTTCCGGTATACGCGATTACTCGTCATC
Source organism: Paenibacillus sp. P13VS (assembly GCF_015143645.1). Classification (NCBI taxonomy): domain Bacteria; kingdom Bacillati; phylum Bacillota; class Bacilli; order Caryophanales; family Paenibacillaceae; genus Paenibacillus; species Paenibacillus sp. P13VS. The sequence continues at coordinate 619,037 of NZ_WYEV01000002.1, forward strand.
GCGTCATACGAGTCAGCCAGTGCAATCCACTTGGCATACTCATGAATTTGAGGACCCTTGAGGCCAAACGGATAGCCACTACCGTCGATTCGCTCATGGTGCTGCAGGGCGCAATGCGCTGCCAGCAGCGGTATGCCTGGTTCATCTTTTAAAATCCGATGTCCATATGTAGTATGCTGCTGAATGATTTTAAATTCCTCATCCGTCAATTTCGCTGGTTTATGCAAAACAACTGGATCAATCTGTGTCTTTCCTATATCATGCAGCAGGGCACCCAGTCCAATTTCCATCAGCTGCTGTCTGGAATACCCTGAGGCGACGCCCAAAACCAGTGTGTACACACATACGTTCAAGGAGTGGTTGTACAGAGCAAGATCACTGGAGTTCATATCCATCAGCATGATCATTGCTTCCTTTTGACCACCGATGTCCTCCAGAATGGTATTCATCAGACCACTCAGCGCTTTGCCAAAATGCGGTATCCGGCTTTTGGTCTTCATACCTGACATACTCTGAAACTGCTGCTTGATTTCTACCAGTGCCCTGCGTCTGGTTTCCTCCTGAAGCATATCGGGAACGATGATATCCTCTGTCGCTGCTTCCTTAATATATACGTAACCTACGCCGAGGTCTTTTAGACGTCCAATCAACCGCTCGGTCAGTTCCACATCTTCACTAAGCAGAACCAAACCCTCTTCGCTATAAATCCGTTTCCCCAGCTTCATGCCAGGCTGCAATAGGTTTATATGTACCAAACGCACAGCCTATCCTCTCCCGCTCCGTAGATGTAATTTCCACTAGCCGCCGCTTCAGCAGAAGGCAAGTACTCGTCAATTTCTTTCATGCCAGCGGGATCGCAGGCTATCATCCAACGCCCCTGGTCTTTTTAATTCGATCTCCAGCAGATCCCGTATAAATTCAGGAAGTCGATATGCGATCTCGGTTCCCCGGGCTAACGAAGGGTATCCCACATTGAATGTGAACATGTCTAATGTCCCGACCACATATTCCTGTTCATCACCCATAGGCTTACCATCGACATATAATGCATTGATCTTTTGATATGGGGGACCCGCAGGATCATACTCCATCTCCATACCATCCACACACAGCGTACCAAGTATCTTCCCGCGAAATCCAAATCCGATGATGGGCTTATCCGCATATTCCTGAAGCAAAGACTGTTCCAGGGCTTCACGAATCTCTCTGCCTTTCAGCCTTATTGTACAAGCATTGATCGGAGAAGGACATAGGGAATGCAGCATTCCCTTGCTGATGTCCCCTTGCGGAAGTTCACCCAGGAGTTGACCAGCGTTAACCAGTGACAGCTCAGCTCCCGTGAAGTGCCTTACTGCCTGCGCGAGCAGCGATGCGAATGGTGATTCCTTCTCATATTTTATCGGAAGAGTTCGGTCAATCATTACAGCTGTCTGTCCAAGAGCACGCTCTGCCTCCGCGCGATGTGCGGCGATAGCCAGTGCAACCTTCTCATCCAGCATCTGATCCTTCAATGGAAAACAGCCACTACTAACCAGTCTGGGCTTGCTTGCATCGCTATCCCGCTCAAGTACAACTTTACCGAGCCACTGACCGAATTTTCCGGCTGCTCCCAGTACTGCATTGCCAATGACCAGAGGTTCCTCGATCACATGGTGTGTGTGTCCGCCAAGAATAACGTCAATGCCCTCAATCTGCTCCGCGAGTTTCCGGTCCGTTGATAGACCCAGATGGGAGAGTATGATGACAATATCCACATTAGGGCGCAGCGCCTCAACTTGCTCACGCAGTGTTTCCACAGGGTCAAGCAGCTTCCATCCCAGCAAATCGTAAAAAGCAGTAAACGGTGCAGTAGCTCCGAGCAAACCTATCCGAAATGGACCTTTGTCCACAATAAGGGATGAGTTCATCCATACTGGAGGCTGACCACTGGCCTCTTCCACAACATTTCCGCACACGACAGGACACAGTAGTCCCGAATAGGATTGTGCAAGCTGTTCCGGTGTAAATGTCAGTCCCTCGTTATTGCCAATCGTTACGGCATCATACCCCGTCAAATTCATCACATCGACGTTGGCTCCCCCAAGTGTGCCCTCTGTCTCTACGGCCATACGATCCATATGATCTCCGATATCCAGAACTAGAACGTTTTCGCTACGTTCTCTCTCTTGTTCAATCATGGCGGCGATAGAGCTCATGGAACCAAAATGACTATGGATGTCATTGGTGTGCAGAATGATTAACGTTTGTTTTTCCTTGGTGCTCATCACACCGCCTCCTCTCGTCCTTGCCTAACGTACATTCCTCTAATAGATAAGCATAACATTTTCCGCGTCGTTATGATATATTGAAAGGGTTTAGAGATAAAAAAGAGGTGACGCATAAGCATGATATTAACCATACAGCTGTTTGCAGGTATTGCTGAACGTCTGGGCACGTCCCTGCTTGAATATGAATATACGGAAAGTCCTTTGACCGCAGCTCTTCTCAAAGAAAGCCTGGCACTCGCCTATCCAGAGGCTGCTTCACAGATTCGAAGTTCCTTTCTGGCGGTGAACCAGGAGTACGCTCCTGCCGATACGATGATTAAGCCCGAAGATGAACTTGCCTTAATTCCCCCCGTTTCAGGAGGTGACGGTACTGGAGGGTCCGAGGATGAGCATAGGTCTTCACTCTCCGAACATCGTACTCCGGACGGTATGTTTATGATTACGAAGTCCCCCCTGTCCGTGGAAGAAACAACAGCTCTGGTCATTACCGCAAACCACGGGGCAGCACTGACTTTTGTAGGTACTACGCGTGAAATGACAGGGGAACAGCGAACGGTCCATCTGGAATATGAAGCTTATGTACCGATGGCGCTTTCTCAGATGGCTAACATCGGAAGTGAAATCTCCGAGCGCTGGCCAGGTGTCAGATGTGCAATCAGCCACCGAATCGGTCAGGTTGACGTTGCAGAGATTAGTGTTATTATTGCCGTCTCCTCGCCTCACCGCAGTGATTGTTATGACGCCAGTCGCTACGCTATTGAAAGACTCAAACAAACGGTCCCGATCTGGAAAAAGGAAATATGGGACGATGGTTCCGAGTGGAAGGGACATCAACTGGGACCCTGGAACCCCTTGGACAATTTATAAATAGTCATTCCACCTCTTGCAAGGCTAATTAAATTAGTAAATAAGTCGTTGTCAACCCATTTTTTTCTTGTTATTATAAGCATATATGTCGATATAAGTCGAGGAAAAGGTGGTTTATACGTGAGAGTGCATGTTACTGATCTTAAACCTGGTGATCTGTTAAAAAATGATGTATACAACAGTTCAGGTCTCCACATGCTGATGAAAGGTTCCTTACTCAGCGAAGACGATATTACCAAATTGCTGCAACATGGAATCGATTACGCAGATGTAGAACATACAACATCCAACCTACACTCTGATACGCAAACCATGCCTTCCGATCAGACCCGTCTGTTAACTACCTTGTTTGACGATACGATCAAAGGTACCGAATCTCTGTTTCAGCAAGCGATGGAGAAAGGGTTTATTGACGAAGCTCAGGTCGATGAAATTTTGATTAACCTGACAACTCAACTGGAGAAACAGAAGGATGTCGTTTCCCTACTACTTATGCTTGACGGCGATAATGATTATACCTACAACCATTCATTGCAAGTGGGAATGCTCGCGTTTTATATTGCTGGCTGGATGGGCTACAATCCTGAAGAATGCCTGACCGTAGCCAAAGCAGGTTATCTGCACGATATTGGAAAATCCAAGATTTCTCCTGAAATGCTACATAAACCGGGAAAACTAACCCCGGAAGAATTCGAAGAAATGAAGAAACATACGTTATACGGATATGAGATTGTTAAAGAGTCCACGCAGGATGAGATTTTGGCTACGGTCGCCCTTCAGCATCATGAGCGGGAAGACGGAAGCGGCTACCCTCATGGACTGAAAGGGAATGACATTCATCCATATGCCCGTATTACGGCCGTAGCTGACGTTTACAGCGCGATGACGACCAACCGGGTATATCAGACCAAGCAGGAGTTAATCTCCGTGCTGTGCGAGCTGTACAGCCTGAGCTTTGGCCAACTCAACGGAGAAGCTACCCAGGAGCTCATCAAACACATGCTGCCCAATTTTATAGGAAAAAGGGTACTGCTCACCTCGGGGGAAACGGGCATTATCGTCATGAATAACCCTGCAGACTATTTCCGTCCGCTTGTTCAGACATCCACAGCCTTTATTGATTTAGCGAAAGAAAGAGATATCGCCATCGTCGAAATTTATATTCAATAGCTCCATGGTTTCGCAGCAGCACGTAGAAAAATGAATAATTACGAAGAATTACAATACAGGAACTTATTTTATGAAAGTAAAAAGGGAAACCGAATTTTCGGCTTCCCTTTTGCTTTATTCAGGTTTGATACGCGTATTACACGCAGAATGCTTTAGTGATGATAACCAACAGAATGAACAATACCAAGATTGCGCCTACCGATGTGAATGGGTTGTATCCACCGATGCCGCCAACATTGCCACCACAGCCATATCCTACCTCGCTCATGTGATTGCCTCCTCTTCATCAGGTATACCCTAACATATGATCTTGCAGAGGAAGCGAACCGGGCGAAATGGCAATATTCGATAAATGGTTTTTTGCCTGCTTCAGGTACGAATCTTCGTTTACAGCACGCTGGCCCTTATTGTTTTCCCGAATCGAGCGAGACCTGAATTCCTTTTTCCTTACGATACATAATAACCAGCAGTCTCCAGAAGTCATAACTGCCTGTGTCCGTCTGGATATAAGGACGATAGTAATGATAAGCTTCAGCTGCCCAAGGCGGACAGGGCATGTTGGATAGATTCTTCTGCTGCGCGATCCAGGACGCCTGAGCTTCCAGTGTCTTTTCCATCGCTTCAAAAGCTTTCTTCTCTTCACTTGTCATCGGCAGAGCCTCCTGCTCTTCAGATGTGAAACCGAATTCCGATTGCAAATATGCTTCCGGCTCAACCACTCCATCTACACTGGCTGTATACCCGTAAGAAGGCGTGCTCGTTTTACGAATTTCATAATGGACATGGGGTCCTGTACTCTGACCTGTACTCCCTTGGTTGCCCAAGAGTTGACCACGCTTCACCCGCTGACCTAAGCTAACCGCAATTCGCGACAGATGGGCGTAACAATGCAGATACCCACGATGATCCTGTACAGCAACTGTAAGCCCATAACCGCCGAATCCGGAGCCCGTAGCTCCTTCTGCGGCAAATCGTACGGTTCCTTCCATAAAGGCGTATACAGGGCCATTCCAGGGTTCTGTGACGAGGTCAATTCCCCGATGGAACGTTTGTCCACCATGAATTGGATGAAGGCGATAACCAAACGAACTTGTAATGCGATATCCTACAAAAGGATTGAAGCTCATAGATTCACCATCCTTTTCTATCAATAGATGCAGCAATCTATGAAATCGCTTGTGCTGTTGAACCTATTTTATGCGAAAAACAGCGATTCAACCATCCGGTTTTCTGCCATACAAGTCTCTTTTTTCATATCAATCGGATTATTTTCGTGCACAAAAAAACAAGGACCGGAGGAAACCTCCGGTCCTTGTGCATGCAGCAATTAACCAATGCTGCCTTCCATTTCGAATTTGATCAATCTGTTCATTTCTACCGCATATTCCATTGGCAATTCTTTCGTGAACGGCTCAATGAAGCCCATGATGATCATTTGTGTTGCTTCAGCTTCGGTCAGACCACGGCTCATCAGATAGAAGAGTTGGTCCTCAGATACTTTCGATACCGTAGCTTCATGCTCCAGCATAATGTTATCATTCATGATTTCATTATAAGGAATGGTATCCGATGTGGACTCATTATCCAGAATGAGCGTATCACATTTGATATTGGACTTGGCACCTTCTGCTTGACGACCAAAGGAAGCCAGACCACGGTAGGTTACTTTACCACCATGCTTACTGATGGATTTGGATACAATCGTTGAAGTCGTGTCTGGAGCCAAGTGGATCATTTTCGCACCTGCATCCTGATGCTGATTTTTACCAGCTACAGCGATGGAAAGTACGGAACCTTTTGCTCCACGGCCTTTCAGTACAACGGCTGGATATTTCATTGTCAGTTTGGATCCGATGTTACCATCAACCCATTCCATTGTTGCGTTCTCTTCAGCAACTGCACGTTTGGTTACCAGGTTGTAGATGTTGGGTGCCCAGTTTTGAATCGTAGTGTAACGAACACGGGCATTTTTCTTACAGATGATCTCAACCACGGCACTGTGGAGTGAGTTCGTGCTGTAAATTGGAGCTGTACAGCCTTCAACATAGTGAACGAAGCTGTCTTCGTCCGCAATGATAAGCGTACGCTCGAATTGTCCCATATTCTCGGAGTTAATCCGGAAATAGGCTTGCAGAGGCACTTCACACTTAACGCCCTTAGGCACATAAATGAAGCTTCCTCCGGACCATACGGCACTGTTCAGTGCTGCGAATTTGTTGTCCGCTGGCGGAATTACCGTAGCGAAGTATTCACGAAGGATTTCCGGGTGCTCTCTAAGAGCCGTATCGGTATCCATGAAGATTACGCCTTGGTCTTCCAGTTCTTTTTGCATGTTGTGGTATACAACCTCAGATTCGTACTGAGCGGATACACCTGCAAGGAACTTTTGCTCGGCTTCAGGAATACCCAGTTTATCAAAGGTTTCCTTGATTTCGGAAGGAACCTCTTCCCATGTTTTACCTTGCTTTTCAGAAGGACGAACATAGTACTGGATATCGTTGAAATCCAGCTCATCGAGATCTCCGCCCCATTTTGGCATTGGCATTTTCTCGAACTGTTTCAGAGCTTTCAAGCGGAACTCGAGCATCCACTCTGGTTCGTTTTTAATCCGGGAAATTTCGGTAACGACTTCTGCAGTCAGACCTTTACCGGTTTGAAAGATGGATTTGTGCTCATCGCGAAAACCATATTTATACTCTTCCATTTCAGGTGCTTTTTTAGCCATCTTGCTCTACCTCCCTATCGTTATTGTACATTGTCCTCTTCGTCAATCCCTTTGCGTAATGCATTCCAGGCCAGAGTGGCACATTTGATGCGTGCAGGGAACTTGTTCACACCGGATAGGGCTTCGAGATCTTCATAATCGTCGAAATCGACTTCTTCCCCTTTCATCAGTGAGGAAAAACGGTCAGCCAGATCGAGCGCCTGTTCCATCGATTTGCCTTTGACAGCATCGGTCATCATGGACGCCGACGACATGCTGATGGAGCAGCCTTCTCCCGTATACTTGGCTTCCTGAACGATTCCGTCTTTCAGTAAAAGCTGCAATGAAATCCGGTCGCCGCACGTAGGATTGTTCAAATTCACCGTGACAGCGTCATTATCAAATGTTCCGCGATTACGCGGGTTTTTGTAATGGTCCATTATAACACGCCGGTACAGATCATCAAGTTGCATCGCCAAAATACTCCTTTGTCTGAATTAAGGCGCTGATAAACCGGTCCACATCTTGTTCATTATTATATAGATAGAAGCTGGCACGAGCTGTTGAGCTGACTTGCAGCCAGCGCATAAGCGGCTGGCAGCAGTGGTGTCCGGCACGAATGGCTACACCACTTGCATCCAGTACAGTTGCCACATCATGTGGATGTACATCCCCCAGGTTGAAGGTGACCACACCAACATGACGCTGCGCTGGACCATAGATGGTCAGCCCGTCAATCTCTGCCATACGTTCTGTTGCATAAGCTGCCAATACACTTTCATGATGGGCAATCTCATCCATGCCAATCTGCTCCAGAAAATCAATGGCTGCACCCAGACCTACCGCACCTGCGATAATAGGGGTTCCGCCTTCGAATTTCCACGGAAGCTCTTTCCAATTGGATTCATAGAGACCAACATCATCAATCATTTCACCGCCGAACTCAACCGGTTCCATGGACTCCAGCAGCGCCTTTTTGCCGTAAAGTGCACCGATTCCGGTTGGTCCGCACATTTTGTGACCAGACAATGCATAGAAATCACAGTCGAGATCCTGTACGTCCACCTTCATATGCGGAGTGCTCTGTGCGCCATCAACAACGATGACAGCGCCATTGCGGTGTGCAATTTCAGCAATTTGTTTTACCGGATGAATTACACCCATGACATTGGATACATAAGCGATTGCTACAATTTTTGTTTTGTTCGTAATCGTCTTCTCCACATCTGCCAAATCGATATTGCCATCCGGCTGAAGCGGAATGTATTTCAATGTTGCGCCTGTCTCCTTGGCAACCTGCTGCCAAGGAATCAGGTTGCTGTGATGTTCCATCGGTGTAATAACGATCTCGTCGCCTTCTTTGCAGACAGACCGGCCGTAGGACGAAGCCACCAAATTGAGGGCTGTTGTTGTCCCACGGGTGAAAATGATCTCCTGTGTACGCCGTGCATTGATAAACTTGGCGACCTTCTCACGTGCACCTTCATAGGCATCCGTAGCCCGGCTTCCAAGTGTATGCACACCGCGATGCACATTGGAGTTCTCAAATTCATAATAATGCTTAATCGCATCGATAACGGCCAGCGGCTTCTGGGAAGTCGCTGCGTTATCTAAATATACGAGCGGGTGTCCGTTAATTTCCTGGTGGAGGATCGGGAACTGCTCGCGGATGGACGGATTCATTGTCCCAATTTCCGTTCAATAAGGGACTGCAATTGGGTACGCAGTGCTTCCAGAGGAATATCCGCCACCACCGGAGCCAGGAAGCCGTAGATAATCAGACGTTCAGCATCCGTACGGTTAATCCCGCGAGACATCAAGTAATGGATCTGTTCAGCATTGACTTGACCTACGGAAGCCGCGTGACCTGCTGTAACATCGTCCTCGTCGATCAGAAGGATTGGGTTGGCATCCCCGCGTGCTTTCGGGCTCAGCATCAGTACTTTCTCTGTTTGCTGACCGTCTGCTTTGGTTGCACCTTTCTCAATCTTCGTGATTCCGTTGATAATGGCAGAAGCTTCTTCACGCATAACTGCGCGAGTAATCATTTGGCTCGGCGTGTTTTTGCCGAAGTGACGAGCTTCTGTAGTGTAGTTGATTTTTTGGGATCCGGAACCAACAGCGATGACTTTCGAATCCGAGCTGGAGCCATTGCCTTTCAGCACGGACATCGTGTTGCTGGCTGTATCGCCGTTGTTCATTTCACCAACGATCCACTCGATTGTTCCATCGTTCTCAACCACTGCACGGCGGAAGGAAACGTCAGTAACATTCGTAGACAGCTGATGAACAGACGCGAAACGTACTTTTGCACCGGATTTTACGAAGACTTCCACGACACCGTTATGGAAAACAGGTGCGGACAGATCGCCGGAAACATAGTTGTCAACGTAAGTTACAGAGCTGTTCGCTTCAGCAACAACGAGGACATGAGGTGCAAATGTAGCAGCTGCATCATCTGTGAGCAAAACAGCTTGGAGCGGAATTTCAATTTCCACATTCTTAGGAACATACAGGAACACTCCACCGTTCCAGAGAGCCGCATGCAGAGCAGCAAGGGAATGCTCATCTGCCTTCACAGCTGTGTTCAGGTAAGGTTTTACCAGATCACCATGCTCGCGAACCGCAGTAGCCAGATCCGTGAAAATAACGCCTTTGGCTGCCAGATCAGCAGATACCTTGGAGTATACTGTGCTGGAATTGCGCTGGATAACCAGACTGCCTTCAGCTTGATCCTGAACGAGATCTTTAATCGAAGCAGGTACTTCTTCCAGAGAAGAAATAGCTTCACTTGCTTTATATGTGCCATATTCGCTGACATTCCAGCGTTCGATTTTCTGTTTTTCCAGTTTCGGAAGCGCAAGACCACTTGCAAGCTTAAGGGCTTCAAGCCGCTGCTCGGTCAACCAGCCGGGTTCGTTGTTACTTTCCGACAAGGCGCGAAGCGCTTCAGATTCAACCGGAAGAATTGTTTGTGTAGTCATTGATTATCCTCCTCCGTTTTGTCTTTACGCTTCTTGGCCTACAGTTTCATCCGTGATTCCCAGCTCTTCCTTAACCCAGTCATATCCTTCTGCTTCCAGACGGTGAGCCAGTTCAGGTCCGCCAGATTTCACGATACGACCTTGCATCATAACGTGCACATAATCAGGTGTGATGTAGTTCAACAAACGCTGATAGTGAGTGATGATAAGGAATCCGCGATCTTCGCTCTTCATTGCATTTACACCATTTGCTACAATTTTCAGAGCGTCGATATCCAGACCGGAGTCGATCTCATCAAGAACTACGATTTTTGGATCAAGCAGCATCATTTGCAGAATCTCGTTACGTTTTTTCTCACCACCGGAGAAACCTTCGTTCAGGTAACGGTGTGCAAACTCTGGATTCATGTCGAGCTCTTTCATTTTGCCTTCCATTTGACGAATGAACTTGATCAGGGAGATCTCGTTACCTTCGCCGCGACGTGCGTTAATTGCACTGCGCAGGAAGTCGGAGTTCGTTACGCCTGCGATTTCGCTCGGATATTGCATAGCTAGGAATAGACCTGCACGCGCACGCTCATCTACTGCCATGTCCAGTACATCTTCACCATCAAGGGTTACTGTACCGTCTGTTACTTCATATTTAGGGTGACCCATCAGAGCCGAAGCCAATGTGGATTTACCTGTTCCGTTCGGACCCATGATTGCGTGGATTTCTCCACCTTTCATTTCCAGGTTAATGCCTTTCAGGATTTCTTTACCTTCGATCGTCGCTTTCAGACCTTCAATGACGAAATTCGTAGCCATGTGTATTGTTTCCCTCCATTGATTAAATTGATGTTTGCTGTCGAAAACGAAAAAGCGCCTATTAAATATCTGAACAGGGCTTCCCCTGAATTTCTACAAGTACCGCAATTTCCAAAGCAATAATCACTTTAGAATAATTCTAAACTGATTCTCATTGATTATCAAGTCATTTCCGAGAACACTTGTCCTCTCAGGAAACATGATTCTACCTGATTCTATAATAAAAGCGGGTTTGAATCAAATGAGAAACCGTTATTTCTTCCAACTCACAGTGAGAAAAATCACTGTAATTCATTATTTCATTCCATATTAATCTGCCAAAAAGGGCTTATCCATAATCTGGACAAGCCCTTTCTTATTTCATTTTATATTTTGGGCACATCGTTAATCTTCTGTACCTGTTCGTCAAAATCCGCAACATCCACCACCGGCGTCATTTCGCGCGGCACCGGACCATTCGGAATGGAAATCCAGGAACGGCACCCATTATATTCGGGCAGCACCGGTATTTCCATCGGTTCATTCAAACGGTACACACGGAGTATCAATACATGTAACGGATCTTTCCGTTTCCACTTCAAGCGGTCTTCGGCAAAATCCGATGTCCACATATGAAAGTCATGAAGTCGATCCAGCATTTCCTGATCTCGGATCTCCAAATCCTGTATCACTTCGGCATAGGCAGTGATGCGGATTGTCGAAGCTTCGGGCACCCATTCGGCCAGTGATTCTTCAACATACGAATGATCAGAGGACTTAATCAGTTCTTTACGCTGATGTTCATAAGTCGGATACAGATAAAATGCCGGACTTTTCAGCTCAAAATGTCTGGTTTCCTCCACAATACCGCCTTTGCGCATCACCAGAATCTGGCGACCGTTTTCCAGCGCTTTAATTGCGGAAGCCCACTCTTTTAATGCCGGTATCGTTGTGCCTAACATGCGGATCTCCTCCCGTAATCTGTCTTGTCAGCAGTATAGACGCTTTGTCTGTTCCTGACAACAGCTTAAGATCAAGGGTTTGGGAAGTGCTCCTTATAGAAGACATTAACTGTATTACGCGGCTCTATAGCTGTGGCTTAACCCAAGAAGGAACGCAGCATCCACATGTGTTTCTCCAGATCGGCTTTGAAACCGGTCAGCATGTCGGATGTCGGCTGGTCTTCTGCAGCTTCCGCTACTTCGATACCTTCCTGGTACTCATTGGATAGCGTAGCAAAGTCCTCAATCAGGTTTTGCACCATTGTTTTTGCATCTTCGCCACCTGCAGCTTCCTGGATGGAAGCGAGCTCCAGATACTCTTTCATGGTAGCAGCAGGGCTGCCTTTCAGCGTAAGAATACGCTCAGCGATTTCATCCATTTGTACAGTAACTTCATTATAGAACTCTTCAAATTTCACATGCAGCGTGAAAAAGTTTGGTCCTTTTACATACCAGTGATAGTTATGGATTTTGACGTACAGGACGTTCAGGTTAGCTACCTGACGATTAAGTACTTGTTCTACTGATTTCGCTTGATCTGTTTTGTTTTTTGTAGCCATGTGAATCCCATCCTTTATTATAAAATTAGTCCATTATGTAGGATTGACAGTTGAATCTGTCTTACATAACAGAGAGTTAAACAGTTCGTCACCGCTGCTTAGCGGCTGGCCTGTAGGCGGTAATTTGTGAACCGTCCGGCCTATTTGTTTTTACCCTGGCACACCAGCTTCGAAACAAGTCCAACAAGGCTTGCCTTAAAAAAAGGGTACAAAAAACGGGTTAATTCCGATATACTGACTTATACCAAGCAAAGAAGTGGGTTTTCCTGTTTCTTCATATATATGGAGGTGGCATCCTTGTCTCAATATCACCCGTTAACCCCCCAAGAAGCAATCGAACTGGCCAAAACCTTACCGGGTCCTTTTACGGCAGATGCAAATCTGGAATGCCGTGAGATCGGAGACGGTAATCTGAATTTGGTTTTCCATATCACGGATCAGAACTCCGATAAAAGTATCATTATCAAACAGGCCCTTCCTTATGCGAAAGTCGTTGGCGAATCTTGGCCTCTTTCCCTGGTTCGTGCCCGCATTGAACGCGAAATTCTCCAGGAAGAGTATCGTCTCTGCCCAGGGATGGTGCCAGAAGTGTACCACTATGATGATGATCTCGCGTTAACGGTTATGGAAGATCTCAGTGATCATGTAATTATGCGCAAAGGCCTCATTGAAGGTGTCACATACCCTCTCTTCGCACAGCATATCGGAGAATTCATGGCAAGAACGCTTTTCTTCACATCCGATCTCGGCATGAATCAACAGCTGAAGAAGGAAAAGCAGGGTCGATTCGTGAATCCGGATCAGTGTAAAATCACGGAGGATCTGATCTTTGACGAACCATACCGGATCGCTGAGAAAAACAATTATGAAGCTTCCATTGAGGACGAGGCTGAAGCCCTTCGCACAGATGGAGCATTGCATCTGGAAGTGGCCCTGCTTCGGGAAAAATTCCTCACCCATGGACAAGCTCTGCTTCATGGTGACCTTCATACAGGAAGTATTTTTGTCACACCGGAATCGACCAAAGTTATTGATCCCGAGTTTGCCTATTATGGTCCGATGGGATTCGACGTGGGTGCCGTACTCGCCAACCTGCTTCTGAACTATGCTTCTCTGCCAGGATGGATCCAGGATGAAAACGCACTGCGTGACCGTGAAACGCTGCTGCTTGATATGGTCCGTGATGTATGGAATGAATTTGAGACCCGCTTCCGTGCTTTATGGGAGTCTGATCTCGTCGATCCAATGGCGAAAGCCCCGGGATATCAAGACCTTTATGTTCAACAATTGTTCAGGGATTCCATTGGCTTCGCGGGTGCGAAAATGGTACGCCGCATCGTCGGCCTTGCCCACGTGGCAGATATTGATACGATTCAGGATGCTACAGAACGTGAACGTGCTCAGCGTAAAGCACTTGCTATTGGTAAAACGTTAATCAAGAACAATCGCCGACTAAACACCATTGGTGAAGTGCTGGACCTTGTGTCCACAGCCATCTCCTCAATCAAAGTTTAAACTTAGGAACGGAGGAACATCCATGACAACCCCTGAACATCAGCCTCTGTCCTCCCTCAACTGGAAACAGGACAAGCTTGAAATGCTTGATCAACGCCTTTTGCCCGAAACGATTCTGATGCTTAAGCTATACACGCCTGAAGAAGTGTGGGAAGCCATTCACTCCATGAAAGTCCGCGGTGCTCCAGCTATTGGAATCGCTGCTGCCTTCGGTGTCGTATTGGGGGCTAAAGCTTACGATGGACTTTTCATTCAAGGCTGGCTTGATCATGTAAAATCCACTTGTGCCCATCTGGCCACTTCACGCCCAACAGCGGTGAATCTGTTCTGGGCACTCGATCGAATGATGCAAAAGGCAAGTGATCTGGCCGAAGCTGGAACAAGCATCGAAGACAGCAATGCTGCACTCGAAGCAGAAGCACTCTTAATTCAAAAAGAAGATGAAGAGGTTTGCCGGATGATCGGAGAACATGCCCTTCCACTCTTCGAAGATGGTATGGGTGTGCTCACGCACTGCAACGCCGGTGGACTTGCCACAGCCAAATACGGCACGGCAACGGCGCCAATGTATCTCGCTCAGGAACGTGGCATTCAACTGAAAGTATTTGCTGACGAAACTCGTCCTGTCCTCCAAGGCGCACGTTTGACGGCTTTCGAACTGCAGCAAGCGGGTATCGATGTTACCCTTCTGTGTGACAATATGGCAGGTATGGTGATGTCCAAAGGTTGGATACAAGCCGTTATCGTTGGTACAGACCGCGTCGCGGCAAACGGTGATGTGGCGAATAAAATCGGAACATACAGCGTAGCGGTACTTGCCAAAGCGCACAATATTCCGTTTTATGTGGCCAGCCCGCTGTCCACCATTGACTTGTCCACACCTTCCGGGGATCTCATCCCAATTGAGGAGCGTTCTGCCGAGGAAGTAACCGAAGGCTTTGGCAAGCGTACAGCACCACAAGGGGTGAAAGTATTTAACCCTGCATTTGATGTAACGCCTAATGAGTATGTAACAGCAATTATTACGGAAAAAGGTGTCGTGCGTGCTCCGTTCAAAGAAAACCTGGCTGCCTTGTTTGCCAAGGAAGAAGTATAAAGTCGCATCTGACTTAGATGCTGGTGATGCGCATAAAAAAAGGGGCCATAGAGCCCCTTTTTACTTTTTCTTATAAAACATTGCATAACTCAGTCCTGTCGCATCAGCACTGTTTCGAAGCTACCTCAGCTGCTCACTTCATTTCATCGGACGTTGTCCCGAATCAGATCATCTTCAGCAATGCCTCTACACCTGTCATCCCAACCGTTATGCCCATCGCTTCAGCTTCGGTTGTGACGGACTCCATTGGCGCGTGCAGCAGCTGATCCAGCGTTCTCACACCAACCGCTCGAGCTGCAATAATCTTGCGATCCCCAAGCTTTTCGTTAAGTAATCCGACATCAAGTGCTCCACACATGATATATCCTTTGGATGTGTTGATTGTCAATAACGTTGTTTTGGGTAACTTCACTTCCACCCCAACCAGCACATGCTCTCCAACTACAATCGGCTCCATGCTCACCATAATCTCACGATCCACCTCCTATTCCCGCAGGTCAGGATAATTGTATGCCCCATTCCGATTCTCGGTGTGGACACCTGCGGAAAACAAACTAAAAGGCTTAAAATTGTCCCTTCAAATTTAAATTGGGTTATTTAGGATTCATACTAAATTTCTCACCACATCCCATAAAATTAAATAGATGCAGAATATGTATCCAGCCATATGAAAACTGTTTCAGCCCCGCAGTATTGCTTGTTATTTTCTGCGCCTCTAGTACTATGATTATTGCCACATTAATGATATAGTGATGAAGCGTATTTATCGACTGACATATCTACAAACGGGGCTGGGATGAATGAAGGAAACCTTATCCAACGGAGAAGAAGTTGGCTTTTTATTTAATGTCGACATTCTTATCAAAAGCCGCTCGAATGCCTTGGCGCTACAGTCCCTGTTGGAGCTCATGAACAAAGAGGAACAAATTGCGGACTTTCGCATTCAATCTGGCTTAGAGCTTGGCAAGATTATTGAAGCAACGATCCAGTCCAGAAAAGATTCGATCACCTCCCTTCACCACGAACGGAAAAAATCTCAATTGAGCGGACTGAAAACAGCTCCATCGAATCAATTAACTAATTCATCAAACTCGGCAAAACCACAAGACCAAAAGGAAACGGTTTCTTCTCAGAATTCAGCTGCACCAGAGTCGGCCAGTTCTTCTCTGGGAAATTCCTTTGATGAATGGATTGATACCCTCATTAAGGAAAACCGGCTTACACGAATTGTGGTCAACAACAAGAACGGCAAACATCAGAGTATTCCATGCCGCATTTTGAATTTTGATCGGGATAACAGCATTGTAAGTGTCTACCATGTAGATGAAAAACAGGTCTACTCATTCCGAACGAATGAAATTGACGAGTTTTTGTAGATCCATTACGAACACAAACCAAAAAAGCAGCTTACGTGGAAATTTCACATCATTCCTCGTAAGCTGCTTTTTCCATTCTCACGTAAGCCGAATCCTACTTCTCGCGGACAATTGACCAGTTTGGTAATCACCCAAGTTAGGAGCGCTCTTTCCCTCGTTGCCACACATCTAAGGCAAATAACAGCCATCCAGCAATAAAAGCAACTCCACCAATAGGTGTAATGGCACCTAAAACTTTGATGCCCGTAATACTAAGTACATATAAGCTGCCGGAGAACACAATAATACCGATAAACAATAGACGCGCTGCCCATTTTAGCTTGGAGGACACCCCAAGTTGACCAGCTGTTAACCCAACAATCAACAGGGCCACCGCATGAATCATGTGATACTGCACTCCGGTTTCATATACGGCAATGGCATCTGCGCCGATTTTTTCCTTAAGCATATGGGCACCGAACGCACCAATCGCTACAGACAGCATTGTCATTACGGCTCCAACGGTCATCCATACTCGTTGCATTTTCACTTCTCTCCCCTTATGTCATGTCACACTAATGTTTATTTTAGCGAATCTCTGAGCTGTTTACCAGTTCAGTGGGATGTTATGAGCTTCCGTACATATGGCGTTGAGATGTGGAACGAAAGGTTGGTCTGATGGGGCATAAAGTAAAGAGAAACCTTGATTTTTGTCGGTAGTTGTGGAAAAGTAAAAGGGTCTGTACTCCTGTAACCATCAGGAGAATCACCATGCTTAAATAAGGTTAATAACAATCAATAACGAGTAGGGAGGGATATGATATTCATGGAACATCAAAATACGTATGAACAAGCCGGCAGCAATGATCCTTTTGCGACCAATCCGGCAGATCCAGCAGATCCCGTACTGAACAGAACGAAACATTCAGGTCCGGGTATCGCAAGTTTTGTCATTGGACTGGTAGCACTCTTGGGGTTTATTTTGACCTTCTTCCTCGCCACCATTGCACTCAGCAGTGCTCTTGGTACGATAACACAACCTGTGCAGGTTGAGGAAATTGCTTTGCATCCAGCTGTATTGATGGCATCCCTGTTTATCCTGGTATGCCTTGTTCTAAATCTGGCCGGTCTTATTCTCGGAGTCATTGGCCTTGTGCTTAAAAATCGTAAAAAGGTATTTCCCATTATCGGTACAATCCTTAACGGTATCATGATCCTTACATTTGCAGGACTCATTCTGGCAGGCATTTATATGACGTAAAACAACCAGACCACAACCATTTAGCCAAATTCTCGTATCCAAAGGAGATCGACATGTCAAGAATCAAAATTTTTGCAGATAGCACGAGTGATCTGAATCCAGACTGGATTAAGACTCACGATATTGGGATTATTCCGTTGTACGTTGTATTCGGTGATGAATCCCTGAAGGATGGTGTTGAGATCACACCTGAACGGCTGTATGAGCGGGTTAGCAAAGACGGACGACTGCCCAAAACAGCTGCTCCATCCCCTGCTGATTTCATGACGGCTTTTCAACCATACATAGAACAAGGGGACGACATCTTGTATATCAGTTTGTCATCTGAGCTTTCATCCACTTATCAAAACGCACTGCTGGCAAGTTCAGAGTTTCCCGAAGGCCGTATCTCTGTTGTGGACTCACTTAATCTTTCCTCCGGCATTGGACTGCTTGTGATGAAGGCAGTGTATGCTGCGCAGAAAGGTCAGAGCCTGAAAGAAATCACTCATTTGGTTGAAGCAGTG
The DNA here is from genome assembly GCF_015143645.1 of Paenibacillus sp. P13VS. Taxonomy (NCBI): domain Bacteria; kingdom Bacillati; phylum Bacillota; class Bacilli; order Caryophanales; family Paenibacillaceae; genus Paenibacillus; species Paenibacillus sp. P13VS. Next base: position 637,109 of record NZ_WYEV01000002.1, read on the forward strand.
AAGCCCAATGTACGGACCGAATTTGTCATTGATACTTTGGAGTATCTGCACAAGGGTGGACGCTGTTCAGGCATGCAAAACCTGATCGGAAGCCTTCTCAAGATTCGCCCCGTCATTCGCGTAACAGATGGCAAGATGTCACCAGCCTACAAAGTCCGTGGAAAAAGGGAAAAGGCGCTGGATCAAATGCTGCAAAATACACTCAACGAAAAGCACCAGATTGACACAGACCTCATCATTGTTGTACATACCATGGCTGAAGAGGATGCACTCGAGCTGCAGAAATCCCTGCAGGAACAAACGGGTGGACGGGTAGAATTAACGACAGCAGGATGTGTAATCTGCAGCCATTGCGGACCCAAAACAACAGGTATCATCTATAACACGGTTTTGTAAAAAACAATACACGTTGACGTTGGTTAAACAACGATAACCAGCGCATAAAGGGCATCCTGGCTGCACACAGCCAAGGATGCCCTTTTACATTACTCTTATACTAATAACTTTTTGTTTTCAAGTCATTCAAGCTCTTGAATGCATATCCTTGTTTCCGTGCTTCATCTATGATCGAGCCCAGTGCCTCTGTGTTATCTTTGGAGACGGAATGCAGGAGAATAACAGCCCCAGGATGTAACTGTTTGAGCACCTGTTGTCGTGCATAGTCAGCTCCGCGCTGTACATTGACATCCCAGTCCTTGTAAGCCAGTGACCAGAATACATTGATATACCCCTGAGCATGGCTCTCCGCCAGCGTACGGTTATTGAAAATACCACGAGGCGGACGCAAAAAAGTGGCTTGCTGGCCGGTTAAACGATTCACTTCGGCCTTCACCTGTTCAAGCTCTGTTTTCAGCTTTTCGTTGGATACCCGAGTCATATCCGGATGGCTCCAGGAATGGTTGCCCACAATATGTCCCTCAGCAGCCATGCGCTTAACCAGTTCCGGCTGATCCTTCAGATAATGACCAGTGACGAAAAATGCAGCAGGAACTTTCTTATCACGCAGCACATCCAGAATGGCAGGTGTAAATCCGTTCTCATATCCGTTATCAAACGTAAGATACAACTCTTTTTGTTTGGTATCCCCCAAAAAGATCGCTTCGTTGTTTTCCAGGATCGACTTAAAACCTTCCTGGTCAATAGAGGGCAGCTGCCCGTTTTGGCTTCTCTTGAAGCCAAAGTGATATGCTCCGGTAACGGGCGATGCTTCGGTGTGCACCGGAAAAATGCTGAACGCCGATAAGGCAGTCAACAGCATATATAAAACCAGTCGCTTCATTTTCAACCGCTCCTGTTCCTGAATAATGGGTTGTCGCTTCCTATCACGAGCCCCTTCAGGTAATATGCCACAGAAACAGCGAATGTATGTACCTTTTCCATGACACATGCCATGACCGCATTAGAATCGTTTGTTGCTTTGTTCGGGTTGATGCAGCAGCTCAATTAATGTTTGCGGCTTACCGCTGGAGGACAACCATTCCCTGACCGTTTCGATCGCCTTCGTTTGTCCGTCACCACGATCACGCCAGGTCAGCAGTTCGATCACCTTAATAATAAGTGCTGACATGCTGTCGTAATCCATCTCTGACCGATCTGCACGCATCTTATGATATAACGCCTCTTGCTCCCAATCGAGCAATATTTCTTCACCAATCGTTGGTTTCATCAAGGTGTAAGCCCTATTACACCCGGAGCATCGTACGGTCGTTACCTGTTGTGAAGCAAAACTCACATGGATGTCATGCTCACAGTCCGCACATTGAAAGCTGACCTGTATGTTCTGTATTTTTTCGTTCATAGTGCTCTTCCTCCTGCTATGGGTGTACTACTTCTATACCCGAAAATGATGAAGTTCACGCTAAACCTCAGATCATTAAAAATAGTGCTATATTCTTGTAAATATGTTAAAATATATTACATATCATGCGTTGGAGAGGCGGATTTTCCATGTCGAAGGAAGAGCGCAATATTACTTGGCAGCAATCGAGTTTAAGCAGGCATGCACGGGAATTACATAACGGCCATCGCAGCCGTGCGTTGTGGTTTACCGGATTATCCGGTGCTGGTAAATCCTCACTTGCATTTGCCTTAGAACAGCATCTGCATGTTCGAGGTGTTCGCTGTTATGTACTTGATGGAGACAATGTGCGTCATGGACTCAATCGCGATCTTGGTTTTACATCGGAAGATCGACAAGAGAATTTACGCCGCATTGGTGAAGTGGCCAAATTGATGGTAGACGCCGGATTACTCGTTCTTTCAGCCTTTATTTCTCCTCATGCACAGGATCGGGAAATGGTCAGACAATTATTTGAGCCTGAAGATTTTATTGAAATTTATGTGCAGTGTTCCATCGAAGAATGTGAAAGGCGCGATCCAAAAGGGTTGTACAAAAAAGCTCGCAGCGGGGATATCCCTCATTTTACCGGAATCTCGGCACCATATGATGTTCCAGAGGATCCTTCACTGATTATTGATACGGAACAACTGCCTTTGGACGAAGCCGTTCAAAAGATTGTGCAGTACCTGGAATTGACAGGTGCACTTCAGCTTCCCCTCGCTCCCACTACCAGTCAAATTTAATCCGAATACGTATAGGTTCAGGTTATGGACCCGTTATAAACAAAAGGCACAGTGATGATCCTGTGCCTTTTTTGGAATGTGCGTGAGTATGATCTTTTCCATCTTTTACTGGCCTACAACACCGGCCTGCATATTCAACAACTTGCTGAATGTTCCTACCGGGTCAGTGGATAATTGTTGGTACCCTCCCTGCTGGATCACCCGGCCTTCCTCCAGTACAATCACCCGATCCGCGGTGCGAATCGTGGACAATCGATGGGCAATGACAATAATGGTAACATGTCCTTTGAGTCGTTCAAGCGCCTCATGGATGTGCTGCTCATTCTCACTATCCAGCGCACTTGTGGCCTCATCCAATATGAGTACAGACGGATTGCGCAGCATCGCTCTTGCCAGTACCAGACGCTGACGTTCCCCTCCGGATAAACGAATCCCACGATCTCCAATCATTGTATCCAATCCGTGAGGAAGTTTGCGGACAAATGCTGCAGAGGAGGAAAACTGCAAGGCTTGCCACATCTGTTCCTCACTTGCATCTGGGTCAACCAGTCGCAGATTCTCACGAATGCTGGTATGGAACAGAAATGGATCCTGGGACACATATCCGATTGAACTTCTCCACGCCAATAACTGCTCCTCAGACAGTGGAACACCATCGATGAGAATTTGCCCACTTTCTGGACGGACCAGCCCCATAATCAGATCAATTAAGGTACTCTTTCCAGCACCTGATTTACCCACAATAGCTGTCATCCCCTTCGCAGGAATGGATGCAGTAACATGTTCGAGCGAATAAGTTGAACTGCCCTCATAGCGGTAATTGACATTTATACATTCGATGGATCGCATCAGTTCAAGTGGCTGAATCGCATGATTGTCTTTTTCGATATTCCGGTTTGGAGCCTCTGTATCTGTGGTGGAACGACTAATTTCACGACTTAAATTGGTTTCGGCCTGCAGCTTTCTGACGAGCTGAAAGGCGGGCAGCATTGAGCTAATATATTCCAGATTGGACTGAATGGATGTAAACCTGGGCCACAGCCGGGAGAAAATGAGAATGATCAGCAGTAAACTCGCCGGAGGTACAGCAAGAACATGCAGTGACAGGTAGATGAAGGCGGCAATAATAACAGCAGAGGATACGCGATGAATGAGCTGTGTTCCACTGTTCAACTGGCTGAATTGAATGACATTTCGCTCGATGCGTTTGCATATTTTTTCAAACCATCCGATATGCGACTCCTCAAGCATGTTGCTCTTGATATCCTTGATCCCGTTAAAATGCTCTGTAATACCATTATAATAGTGCTGGGATAGCTCGGATGTCTGATCACCGATCTGTTTGGCCCGCTGCACGAACTTCTTGAGCACGAAGAACAACAGAAGTCCAAAGACCAGTACAATCGCAGTTAACTTCGCGGATAGCCAAAAAGCGAGCCCAATCTGAATTGCTGTAAAAATCAAGGACGCCGCCATTTGCAGGATCAGATTCGTGCCTTGACTGACTCGGGCAAGTTCTGTCGTTAATATATGGTTAAAATCGGATTTTCGTTTTTGGAGAAAAAAAGACCATTTGGCCATAATGATGGCCCGGTACGTTTCCTGTCGCAAAGTTCTTATAAATTGCTGTTGAATTCGGGTATTTCGAATAGTTTGCATACGTTGGAGCCAGGCCTGTCCGGAGAGGATAACCACGAAAATGCTCAATATCAATACTAATTGACTGTTGTCGGAAAGCCGACCTAACCATTCGGACAGCCAGGATAACTGTAAACCGGTGGTACCCATCTCAAAAATACCGATCAAACTTAACATCGGGACAAGCATATAAATGCCAATTCCCTCCATCAAACTAATGCAGATCATGCCTAGTAAGTTCCAATAGAGAACGGGTCCTGTTACCTCACGAAGCTTGCGCATATAAAATCGAAGTTCTGAAATCATTCGTTAACCCCTTTCCGTCATCGCGTTCCTTTTCATTCGCCGCCAGAACCAGAGGAAAGGACGTAACGGAAAATACAAAAAGTGCAAAGAGCGTGGAAGCGGCATTTGTTCCACATCCCAGGTACTTGGATATAATCGTTCAATGAAGAAAAACATCTTCTGTCTGGTACTTCTCAGTGCAAACAGATAGGAGCGGTAACTACGTAAATTCGCCGGCGTGTCCAGCATATCATTCATAAATAAAACCCCATGCTTAGCCAGCCGTTCTCCTGCTCGTTCTTGAGAGAACATTAAGCTGCGATAATCAGCATCCAGTGGTGTGTTCATCAGCACGGATACAAGGCGAAGCGCTTGTGCACCAATAACGAGCCGCCCTTCAGCTTTCAGGCGTCTGGTTAACAGGTTTACATCTATAGGCATGCTGCGAATCATCTGATCGATGTCCATGAGCCAGCGCAGTCTGAACCAGCCATGTCGGGCGCCGTGAGTTACCAGATATGCCCATAAGTCTTCTCTTTCCAGCATGCGGATCGGGGTTTGCGTGTACGTACTGAATCGACTGCGCTGCCACAGCAGCTCAAAGTCCGTTTCTTTTCCGGAATCCGGATTAAGGCGCCAGTGGATTTCCACTTGCGTTTTCTTGAGAGGATGCTTGTAACAGATATGATGCTCCCGCCACTTCCAGCTCTGCACCGTAGGGCGCCGTTTGCCTTCCTTGGATACATAACCGAGCCTTTCCAGAATCTGTTCGGCAGAATCCACATCATCAAAAGGAATAAGAATGTCCAAATCCTTGGATGTTCTTAAGGATACATCTCCGTAGAGATCGTGGGCGAGTGCTGGTCCTTTTAACGTAATACTTCGAATTCCCTGTTCATTAAAAGCTCCGCAGACCTGTTCCATCTCCGCGGTCAGATGCAGCATGCGAAACGTATTCGCCGTATATTCCTGCCTTAAACTCTCCACAACAGACACAGGAATGAAAGGAGATTCTAATGTTTTGAGTTTCATATATAGGACCGAATACAATCTGTGATGATAGACAAGTCTTAGAAAGAGCTTCCAGTCTATTCCTTCGGTTATAGCTTTGATTGCTTCCGGAGCAAGTGCGTGCAGCTCATCTCTCATGATTATCAAAATGAGCTTGAGCTCCTGTGGAAACCCTTTTGTATAGTCATCAAATTCAGGATTCATAGACAATTTCTCCAGTTCCCTTCTCCGGACAACGCTTGCCAAACACGCCGACAACCGTATATTGGTCCATAGTATCTGCTCCGGTTACGATAATCTTCCCACTTCGCAGCCAGGCATGAGCCATCATTTGTCCTTGCTTATTACGTGCAGTTCCCATGTACAGCGTACTCTCTATTTTGCGGCGTTCCAGCATCTTCATTGCAGCGATCGCCATGACTAGACAGCGGCTTTCCCATAATGTGTACTTGCTCGCCAGCAAAATGGCCTTGGAAACATGTCTAATCGCTATAATCTGATTTCGATTCAATCCGTTCATCGAGGTTTCATATTGTGCTGTTCCGAGCCCAGGGGCAATTTTGGCAAAAGGTCTGGCTTTGAGGATTCGTGCCCACCCCAAATGAATATAAGCCTCCCATACCATAAGCCTGACTTCACGGGGCAATGAACGATAAGCTTTGATTTTGCGTAACATCGTCTTAATCCTCGTGAACAACGTCGATTAATCCCTCACGGGACATGTGCTCAAGAAACGGAATGACTTGCGCATGACAAGTATCTGCATCAATCTCGTATTCTGAAGCAAGAACATCAACCAAGCCCGCGATTGTCCGTTCCTGAGACAGCAGTTCCCAGATGCGCCCGCCAGTACTGCCCAGATTGTAGTACTTTCCACTTTGGATACTCATCATGACCTTTTCTCCGCCCATATCACTGACAAGATTGCCTTCCTTCTGCTTCACACGATCTTTCCAATCGAATTGTTTTGTACTTTTCATTGTTCTGTGTGCACCCCTTTACGTACATGATCTGTGATCCGTTCAACCATCTCAAATGCAGTAAAATCAGAACCGGACCTCGTCAATCTACCAATTTCTACGCTCGCTGATAATCTGGAAACAGTCTCGAACAGCCACTGTGCAAGGCCTTGCCTTGCGACAAGAGTACTTCGGAAGGTATGTGTACACAGCAGGTGAAGTCTTTCCAATCCGTGAACCTGCGTCAATTGAATAGGCTTCCTTACGTCATCCGGTTTGGGATTCAGCTCGAAAATGCCGGCAAGCGGGACAGATCTCTCATGAAAATAATGCTGAACCGGTATCGCATACTTCGTTATCTCGGCATGCACGGTGGCATAATTCTCTTCTTTCATGCCAAACCCATCCAGGCTGGGCTGCCACAGCTTCTGCTGCGGATACCCTGGAGATACAATAGCTCTTCCTCCGGCATCCCAGGTTAGTGCAACGACGTCATCGGTCAAAAGCGGATACCCCCGTGAAGCCAGAGCCGCTGATAAAGTGGATTTCCCAGCACCTGAGTGCCCCACAAATGCATAAGCCCAGCCATCAATAACTACAGCACTTCCGTGTAGTGGAAGGATGCCCCGCTGCATCATGATGACGGCCATGCAAGTACCTAGAATAAACAATCGGACCTTTTTTTCATCAGCGTCCTGCTTAGGGTTAACGATAATTCTGCGTCCTTGCTCAATCAGGAAGATGCCTGCATCTTCAATTCGAAAAAAAAGACTGCCGTCACGAGATACGAAATTTTCATTCCCCACATCCCACGCTTCCCAAAGCGTGGTTAAATCGGCAGACTGGATATGTACGTCAATATCACCAGCATCCTGACTACTGTTCTGCACGATCTGGAGTTCTGGCATTTGAAATTGGCTTAGCCAACGCAATCCATATGCTTCATACTGCACAGGCAACAATGAATGACTCCTCCTTAGCAATGCTGAATGTAAAAAAGCCCTTATATTCATAGGAATCAAATATAAGGGCGGAGGCGAAAAGATAATCTTGTCTTTCCGCCCTTTAAGTATGATAGCTCTTCGTAAAACTTAATAACTTAGGAAGTTGGATCGTAGAGATCAGCATCGTGATCGGAGATCCAGTCGATTTGTCTGAATCCAGTTCCAGCCATAGTTTGGTTTACTTCCAACACTTCCAGTGCAGGTGCTTGCCATTCTTTCTTTTCCATTGTTGTCACCTCCTTTCAAGAGTTTACAATGCTGCCTAGTATGTAAATCTAACGTTCAAAATTTGCGGATGAAGCGATATACGATCAGGCTGTGCATCATCAAACGCATATCGGGGTGAGAAGCAAGTTCAGGCCGCGGCTGCGGAATGTTTTTAAGCGCCAATTGTATCCGGTCGGTGTTTAATATGCCGGCTACACGACTATCAGAACATAGCGTCTGCACTTCTGCGGTAAAAGCACCCCAATCAGGGATCATCCGGTGCAGCCAATCCGCGGGCTGTATGCCGCGAACACGTTGGTTGAGTCTCACCTTATCAGGCAATTCAGGTGAAGTTGCACGCCGGATCAGGGAGCGATCTGTTCCCTTGCTGACATACTGTTCGATGGGCACCGACAGGCAAAACTGTATGACGCGGGCATCACTGGTGGGGTCACGCTCCCATGCCCGGTAACGCAAGGAACATTTGGTAGCTACTGCTCCATTCTTGTTTGCTATGGCCAGATTGTTGAATTTCTCGGCTCTTACTTTCAGCGCATCTGCTCTAGCGCCTCCCTGAAGCTTAACCAGTGATCCGAGTCGCTCCAGCACCCCGGTTCTGCTCGCAAATTCCGGATGTATAAGTTGGCTCGTCGCGACATTGGCAGCCCCCTTCGAGGCAGTATGGAAACGTTCCGGGTAGGCTTTTTGTGCGGTAATACGAGCAATTCTGGAAAATTTCATGCCGGTTCGCTGGGAATATTGCCTCATCTCCTGCAGCATGCGTAGCCAGCGGCCGCGTTTCATCAGACTGGCGTAATAGTCCAGTGCAGGCCCCCAGGAAATGGTGAAATTCCCCCTGGCTCCTGTAAGGAGCACACCTGCATCCTGCTGGCTTGCCTTTTCGTAAAACCCTCGGATCCAGAACGAATTTTCGAAATACTTATAAGGCATTTCCATCATGTCCAGCCAGGTATCGATCTCACTAAAAGGACTTCTGCCCTCAAAATCAAGATAGTTCTCCGATATATTCCCGATATGATCCACTGTGGAGCGAATGAAAGGTCGTTCATCAGCCAGCAGCGTTTTGGAAGTATAATCCGTGAAATCAGACACAGGCACGTAACTGTACGCATTCAGCCTCTTCCCCTGACTGCGCAGGGAGCCAGAAGCAAAGCCGACAACAGCACCGGAATCCAACCCACCGCTTAATGCAGCTGCTACCTGCCGATGGGTTCGTAAGCGGGCACTGACCGCCTGAGTGAATACATCGCGGAATGCTTCAACGTATTCCCCATCGGATTTGAGAAGCAGCGGCTCTACTTCGTCCCAGCGATGATACTGCTTCAGTTCCACTTGGAGATTGGCTGCTCGGAAGACCAGGGTATGAGCGGGAGGTAACTGGTTCACTCCACAATAAGCCGTCATGTGAATATCTGCCGAGCCATGCATTTCGGGGATGGCCAGAAATTCGGATAACCAGGTCTCATTCAAATCCTTGGTGACTCCGTCCAGATCAAGCAAAGGGCCAATCAGTGTGCAAAATGAGAAACGTTTGCCGTCATGCCGATAATACAACGTCCTCATGCCCGTGATATCCCTCGCTGCAAACAATGTCCGCTTACGGTCATCCCAGATTGCAAAAGCAAAGTCACCAATCAGCTTGCTGGCTGCCTGTTCACCCCATTGCTGATAGGCTCGCAAGATCAGTTCACTGTCCGAGAGGACGGACAACTGGCTTCTGGAGATGAATAACTGATCAGCGAGTTGCTCCCGGTTATCCAAAATAGCATCCGCGGTTATCGTGAGACCACTGACCTCATCAACCAAAGGCAGCTTCTCATGGACTGACTCGGGTGTGATCCACTGAGCATGACAACTCAGGAATGCCTGGTTCCCTTTCCAAACCCCGGTTGTATCTGCCGGAATATGTCCCAGGCTCGCGTACAGACGCCAGCTATCTTCCCAAAACGCTTCCTGACCATCGGTATGAACAATTCCCGCTATGGCACTCATGACTTTCCTCCCCGAAGGATCTTGCGCTGGGATGCCCACGCACTGATTTGATGACCAAATGGAATCCAGGATTTAATTCGCTGAAGCTTGCTATGAGCAGATGCCAGCTGCCTCTTCAATCGTTCCTGCTCACTGTATCCTCGCTCCAAGCGGTTATCTGCTGCACGAAGTGCTGCTTCCAATTGTCTGATTGTGGCAAGCGCAGCCAAGGTTGGATCTGTATCGGATTCCGTACGGTGGGCTGCTCCGTGCATCTCATCACTCGCCGTACTTATGGATGGGGATCCCTGTATGCTGTAATGCGGTTGCCATCTGCAACCCGTTGCTTCCATAAACTGATGGCCAAGTCGTTCAATGACTTCCTGATCCGGGGCTGCTTCATAACGAACTCCTGTCCATTGTTCCGCCTCTTGCAGCTGTTCAGAGTAACCCATACGATGGAACACGTCTGCCCCCAGAACACGGCAATATGTTTCGACTTCAGTTGTGTTTAGTATACTTTTCCAGTTGTTAACAGAATTTTTGTGTGCTTCTTGATGCGTGGACAAGAACGGGTCTCCGACCCCCATACTGTAGAACATGTTGGATTTCGAACTGTTTACATGAAGTCCATATTGCTCCATGCCCTCTTCATATCCAACGCCGAGAAACTCACACAACTTTTCAACTTCTTCTTTAGGCTTGGAGACCAGCTGTTCATAACGAAGCTCATGTGCATTTGCATGCTTTACTGCAAAATAATCATTTAAGCGAAGCAAGCCGAGCGTAAGATCAACGGCTTTCATATTCAGATGCGGGCTTTTTAGACTGCTGACCAGATCAAACCCTTCTCCTTGGTTACGATTAACTTTCTTGTAGGAAGCAGCGATGGAGAGTGGATTACGCTGAAGGTGGATACGCTTGGACTCTGGAAAAAGTCGATCCAGCCATTCGAGCATATAGTAATAACGCGGAGATTTATCGACAACGAAATCTGCTGCATTCCCCTGCAGAAATCCGTTATATATTTCAAGGGCAAAGCTCCTGCATGCCTTTTCATATACATCATCTGAGACCATGGAACTATAAAATTGACGAATAATGGGGCTTCCTCCGTAAGGACGAGCATCTGCTTTCGACAGATCCACCAGATTCATCAGAAACCACATTTCCTGGGTTGCAAATATGCGGCTGTGGTTCTGCAGCATGACGGTGGATAGTGAGCTTCCACTACGAGGGACACAGAGCAATAAGACAAGTCCGTTACCTTGAACATCTACCACCGGCATCCCCTCCTCTGTCCGAATATAATGAGCATGCAGTTGGTCATCGAATTCTCATCCTTTTTTCTGAAGAAACAGAAGATGTACAAATCCAATTCTATGATGTTTCGACATCTTTCAGATACGTTGTGTATTCATAGTTTTACTCTATGATACAAAATGTATCATGTCAATCTTTTATTTTCACTTTTTCATAATTTCCTTTTCCGTTCACTCTTCACCCTCCACCGACAACCCAGCACTCCATACTTATTCCACTGTCCCTACGAAATATGACTGTGCACAAACATGAAAAAACTCCGAATCTGTTTCTGATAAACAGTTCCGGAGCAGCTATTTTTTTATTATTTCTTTTCAAAAAAAGGTTCTGTTTTATTGATCCACTATGCCTTAGCGTTCACTCCAGGAGAAGGGGCAATGGATTCCAAAATACGGTTGTCTTCCCGATCTGCCTCAAGTGCGTCGTTCATGCCTTGCTTCACCTTAACTGTCATTAGAACAGCCATGCCTGCAAGGAAGAAAAAGAGCAGGGAAAGAATGCCCCACCTGCTTGAACCTGTAATCTGGCCCACCCAGCCAAAAACAAACGGACCAAAAATGGATGAAAATTTGCCGGTGATGTTAACAAAGCCAAAATACTCCCCTGTTCTGCCTGAGGGCATCAGGTTGCTAAACAATGAACGGGCAGTCGATTGACTGATACCTTGCACTACACCAACGAGACCGGCAAGCAAGTAGAAATGGATGGCTTCTGTCATGAAATATCCCAGGATGACAATAAACACATAGATGGACAGACTCAACATCAATATCTGCTTCGCTCCCCATCGCTGTGCCCATGCGCCAAGCAGCAAGGTGCATGGGAAACCGATAAATTGGGTGAGCAGCAGCGCAAGCATCAGATCCGCTGTCCCGATGCCAATACTTGTGCCATAGATCGTCGCCATTAGAATGATCGTATTGATCCCGTCATTAAAAAACCAAAAAGCCACCAGCATTCGAATCAGCTGGGGAAAACGAAGCATTTGGCGAAAGGTTTGGCGCAATCTTCGTATTCCTACTTCTGCGTACCCCTTCCACGATCCAGGCATATCCGGTGCCGCAGGGCGGCGGGGAGCATGACGAAATAGCGGAATGGAGAATAACAGCCACCAGAGCGCTACAGAGATAAAGGCAAGTCGGGTACCTGCCAGCGTACTTCCCATCCCGAACCAACCAGGCTGCTGAATCATGAGCATGTTGACTGCCAGCAGTAATCCACCGCCAATGTAACCATACGCATACCCTTTGGATGAAATCATATCCCTGCGTTCCGCAGACACCAGATCAGGCAGCATTGCATCATAGAAAGTATTCCCGCCAGCAAATCCAATGGTCGAGATCACAAGCAAGGCGGAGGCCAGCAGCCAGTCCCCTTCTCCAACCGTACTGAAGCCAAGTGTTGCAATCATGCCCGTGATAGCAAAGACGCGTAGAAAATCCCCTTTGCGGCCAGACAGATCCGACAACGCTCCCAGCAGCGGGGTTAACAAGGCCACACATAACATCCCGATCGAGTGCGTATAGGCCAGATATGATGCTGCTGTGCCTTCATCCAGTGTTGCCGCAGCTACCGAAGCATAGAAGACCGGAAGAACGGCGGCCAGTACTGTGGTCGCGTATGCAGAATTGGCCCAGTCGTACATAATCCAAGCTTTAACGGCCCGTTTATCCAAGTAGAATCCTTCCTTTTCATGCATTCCTGAGAGAATGCCAATTCAATGCCTGTCCCTATTTTAAAGGAAGTTTGTCATACTTGTTCATCGTTTCTGTAAAAAGTTCGAGCTGCATCAGGCATTTTGAGCGGTGTTCCAAATTGCGGTCGCGTAAATTGTATCATTTTATCTCCACTCGCATCACATATCGTCACCGCCGGTGAATATACTTAATTACCGACAGGCCAAACTGTGCCGCGTAATCAATGGGGGGTGCCTACATGTCAAATTCACACCAGCCTTACTCGTTCGTCGTATCCCGGGAAGATTGGTCGCTTCACCGCAAAGGGTACCAGGACCAGCAGCGCCATCAGCAAAAGGTTAAGGATGTCATTAAGCAAAATCTGCCGGATCTGATTACGGAAGAAAACATTATCATGTCCGATGGACAACAAATCATCAAGGTACCGATCCGCAGTCTGGATGAGTACCGTTTTGTGTATAACTACCAAAAGCAAAAACATGTCGGTCAAGGCGACGGTGACAGTCAGGTCGGAGATGTCATCGGTCGTGATCCTGCCTCACAAAAACCGGGCAAAGGCGAAAAAGCCGGAGATCAGCCTGGTCATGATATCGTAGAAGCCGAAGTCAGCATCGAAGAATTGGAAGATATGCTGTTCTCTGAACTTGAGCTTCCGGATCTGAAGCAGAAAGACAAGGATCAGATTGAAACACATACCGTGGTATTCAATGATATCCGCAAAAAAGGCATGCAGTCCAACATTGACAAGAAACGGACCATTCTTGAAAACCTCCGGCGCAATGCCACAACCGGGAATCCGGGTATTCATCATATCAGTCCGGATGATCTGCGTTACAAGACATGGGAAGACAAAATTATTCCGCAGTCCAACGCCGTCATCATTGCCATGATGGATACTTCCGGGTCCATGGGTTCTTTTGAAAAGTACTGCGCTCGCAGCTTCTTCTTCTGGATGACCCGTTTTCTTCGCCGCCAGTACGAGAAGGTTGAAATTGTATTTCTGGCCCATCACACCGAAGCCAAAGAAGTAACGGAAGAAGAATTTTTCACACGCGGCGAGAGCGGAGGAACGATCTGCTCCTCTGTATATATGAAGGCTCTTGATATTATCGATCGGCGTTACCCTCCTTCCAGCTACAACATCTATCCGTTTCATTTCTCAGATGGGGATAACCTCACCTCGGATAACGAACGCTGCGTGAAACTGATTGGTGAGCTAATGAAGCGCAGCAACATGTTTGGATATGGAGAGGTCAATCAATATAACCGCAGCAGTACATTAATGTCGGCTTATCGACATATTAAGATGGATCAGTTTATGTACTATGTGATCAAAGAAAAAGGCGAAGTGTACAAAGCTTTGCGCAGCTTTTTCCAGAAACGGGAAGGAGGCAGCGTAAGATGACAGATGAAATCCGCGACCTAGAATACGCCATTGCCGAGATTATGGAGATTGCCGATGGATTCGGCCTGGATTATTATCCGATGCGTTATGAGATCTGCCCGTCAGACATCATCTATACCTTCGGAGCCTACGGGATGCCAACCCGGTTCAGTCACTGGAGCTTTGGGAAAACCTTTCACAAAATGAAGATGCAGTATGATTTTGGCCTCAGTAAAATTTATGAGCTTGTCATTAACTCCAACCCTTGCTATGCCTTCCTGCTGGATGGCAATTCCCTGATTCAGAACAAATTGATCGTGGCCCACGTGCTCGCACACTGTGATTTCTTCAAAAACAATGCCCGTTTCTCCAAATCGAACCGCAATATGGTCGAAAGCATGGCCGCCACGGCGGACCGGATCAGCAACTACGAAATGGAGTACGGAACCGAAGCTGTTGAGTCATTCATCGATGCCGTGATCGCCATTCAGGAACATGTAGATCCTCAACTCATCAAACCCCGTCATTTGGACAAACAACGTTATATGGAGATGAAAATGCGGGAGCAGCGTGGTGAAAAGGCCCCACGTCCAGAAGGACGATATGACGACTTATGGTCGCTTGATGATATGCAGAAAGAGGAAGCCCCATCCGAAGGAATTCAGGTTCATCACTTCCCGCCCGAGCCGGAAAAGGACATCATGTGGTTTATTCAGGAGTTCTCGGAAGTGCTGACGGATTGGCAGCGGGATATCATGAGTATGATGCGTGAAGAGATGCTGTACTTCTGGCCTCAGATGGAAACCAAGATCATGAACGAAGGCTGGGCTTCCTACTGGCATCAACGCATTGTACGCGAGCTCGACCTGAGTAGTGAAGACACGATCGAATTTGCCAAGCTGAATTCTTCCGTGGTTCAGCCCTCCAAACAAAGTTTGAATCCGTATTATCTGGGGCTGAAAATCTTTGAAGATATTGAACGCCGCTGGGATCACCCCTCCAGGGAAGAGCAGGAGCGCTTTGGCCGCAAACCCGGTCAGGGCCGTGCCAAAATGTTTGAGGTTCGCGAATTCGATTCCGACACCTCCTTCATCCGAAATTACATGACGAAGCAGCTGACTGAAGATCTGGATCTCTATGTATTCGAGAAAAAAGGCCCGGACTGGAAAATCACCGACAAGTCCTGGGAAAACATACGCGATCAACTTGTATTCTCTCGTATTAACGGAGGCTCTCCGTATCTGGTCGTTCAGGATGCCGATTACCTGCGGACTGGTGAACTTGTGCTGAAGCATCAGTATGAAGGGATTGAGCTGGACCTGAAGTATATGGAGCGCACCCTCCCTTATCTGTACCGGCTCTGGGGGCGAACGGTCCATCTGGAAACCCGGGTTGAGGATAAACCGATCTGGTTTACCTATGACGGCAAGAAGCACCATAGGAAATTTATGTAAGTTTCTTCTATATAAATGCGTACCCAAAAAAAGCGGCAAGTCCCTGGCAGATGGCGGGGACTTGCCGCTTGGCATGTCTGAACAAATTTACTTATCCAAGAACGATGGGATTTCCCGGCAGGCGCAGCGGAACAAAGAAATCATGCTCCACTTCACTTGCTGGCAGAGGACGGCTGAAGTAGTATCCCTGAATTTCCCGGCAGTCATTCTGCATCAGGATATCGAGTTGTCCTTTGGTCTCAATGCCTTCGGCAATAACGTCCATCTTCAGATTCTGTGCCATGGTGATAATCGTCGCTACAATGGCCTGGTCACTCTGATTCTCGGTGATGTCTGTAACAAACGAACGGTCAATCTTCAGCTTATGAATCGGAAAATGCTTCAGGTAACTCAGCGAGCTGTATCCTGTACCGAAATCATCCAGGCTTATCTTGACTCCGAGGGAAGTAAGCTGATTCAGTATGCCCGTTGAGACTGAAGCATCCATCATCATGCTTTCCGTAATTTCAAGTTCCAGGTAGCGAGCTTCCAGCCCTGTTTCCTCCAGAGCAAGCTGAACCTGCTCCACGAGGTTGGACTGATGAAATTGCTGGCTGGACAGGTTTACCGATACCGGAATCAACGGACCGCCGCTAGCATGCCATTCTTTCATCTGCCTGCAAGCTTCCCGCAGCGTCCAGTTCCCAATGTCATAAATGATACCCGTTTCCTCTGCAATGGGAATGAACACGTTTGGTGACAAAATCCCCTTGTGTGGATGCTTCCAGCGAATCAGGGCTTCCACACCGATCATCCGGCTATCTGCTGTGCGAATCTGCGGCTGGTAATACAGGAGCAATTCATTGCGTTCGAGCGCTTTGCGCAGGTATCCCTCCAGCTCAATACGCTCATACAATTCCGAATCAAGTTGTGTAGTATAAAACTGAAATCCGTTTTTGCCATTTTTTTTGACTTCATACATGGCTGTGTCCGCATGCTTCAACAGGGTATCCACTTCCGTTCCATGCTCCGGGTACATGGCAATACCGATACTTGCTGTAACGTAAAAATCATTCTCTTTTAACCGGTACGGCAATTGGATGGCTTCAACAATTTGTTCCGCCAGGCTCGTTACACGCTCCTCATTCCCCTGTTCATTCATGACGACCAGTGTGAATTCGTCACCACCCATTCGGGCCAGCATCACGTTACCCATCCCTTTAGGATCGGATGCACGGATTGCCTTAAGAATTCGGTCGCTGACTTCCCTAAGAAAAACATCTCCAATGGAATGGCCCAGCGAATCATTGATCATTTTGAAACGGTCAATATCCATCACCATCACGGCAAACGCATGATTGGATATTTCGGAAGCTGCAATTGTTTCAGCCAGCACCTCATCCAGTTTACGTCTGTTCGGCAGGCCAGTAAGCGGATCATGTGTGGCCTGATGACGAATCATCTCCTGAGCCTGCTTCTCCTCGGTAATATCCTTGATTAGAATATGGCTGCCAACATCGGTACCTTCGATCAAAACAGGTACAACGCTAATGCTTAAATCCAGATGCTGCCCATCCATCCCTTTCATACTTGCCGTATAATAACGCTGTTCAAGGCTTGCACCCGATAAATCCACACTTTGAAGCTCATCGGAACTCCAGTGGATATCAATATGCTTCGATATTTCATCCAGAGAGCGATGAATGACTAATCGCTCCGGATATCCAGTAATCCGCGTAACTGCAGCATTTAATCCTTTGACAATTCCCTCATTGTTTACCGATATAATGGCGTCTGAATGGTTCTCATACAGAGCTTGATACCACTGCTCATTTTCACGAATTCGTTGATCCTTTATGGACATTCGTTGATTGATATATATGCCAAAGAGTGTCAGTCCAAGGGTAAGGAACGTACCTGCTGCAACCAGGTATGCCAGTAGCCCCGGTTCAATCTGCATCATGGAATTTACCATCTGGGCATGCGAATGCTGATGAAATTGCGCAGCGGACATCCCTGTGTAATGCATACCTGTGATTCCCAGCCCCATAATGAGCCCACTGCCCAATTTGTAAACCCAAGTGAACCGTGTCCGGTGCTGGCTCAAATAAAACATAAGCCATAGTGCTGCAAAGGAGGCACCTGCTGCGATGAGTACAGAAGCAAGCACGATATCTGCCTCATAACTGATTGGAACCGACATGGCAGCCATACCCACATAATGCATACTGGTGATACCAGCAGTCATGAGCAGACCGGCAGCAACAATCTGGCGCACATTGCCCGATTTCCGGCCTGCAATGTGTAACGCAATCCCTGATGCAGCAACTGCGAGCAGAACGGACAGAACAACTTTGTCCATGGAATAGGAGACATGCATGGGAAGAACAAAAGCCAGCATGCCCACAAAATGCATGGACCAGATGCCAAGTCCCATGGACATGGCACCGCTGGCAAGCCATACCCTTCTGGATATTCCTTTCGCCAAGCTTACCCGGCCAGCAAGGTCAAGTGCAGCATATGATGCTAGAGCAGCAATAATGTAAGATAAAACAACCAGTTCCAAGTTATACGTTCCATGTAGATGTTCCACTCTGTCTTTCCTTTCAACCGGGAAGTATCTTGTATGTAGGCATAATGTAAAAAAGAAGGCAGTGCACTGTCCGGGTGACAGGCACTCCCTTCGTTTCATTTAGACTCGTGACCACCAGCTTCCACAGCACAGCAGCCATACATCAGAAACCCGTTAATAGTGATGTATATAGTCTAAACGTCCTAGTGACGAAAATCAACACTTATTTCCAGTATTAAGGAACATGAATATACGTTGTTAAACTTTAAAAAATGAAGCGATTTTAACATGAAGATTCCTTACGGCATCTATGTATTCTGCTCTCGTTTTACATGCCCAATAAGCACAGCCATCAGCTGTGCTTAATTCGTGGAGTGTTACCCTTTTGCAGGTGCAGTGGTCTGCCGGACAACCAGATTGGAAGGCTCCGTAATTACCGGCGGTGAATAATCGGGATTTTCAATCATTGCAATCAGATACTCAATCGACTTGATGCCGATCGAATAGATGTTTTGATTAATCGTGGTTAACCCCGGCTTAAATACCTGAGCGTAATACGTATTGTCAAAGCCAACGACTGAAATGTCTTCAGGTACGCTTAGACCGTGTTTCTCAATCTCATGAATCGCACCGAATGCGGCCATGTCTGAAGCGCAGACGATCCCTGTTGGTTGATCCTTCAATGCCAGCAATCGCCGTGCAGCCTTACCCCCCTCTTCAAAGGAGTAATCACATACTTCCAGATACACGGTTGAATACGGAATACCGCACTCACGTAATCCTTCACGGTAGCCTTCCAACCGAAGATTGGCTACGGCGGGGCCAAGTGTACCCGAGATATAGGCAATCTTGCGATGACCCAACTCATGCAGATGCTTAACACTCATTGCAATCGCATTGGAGTTATCCGTAGTAATATATCCGGCACGTTTGCCAAACAAATCCGTGTCAATAAACATGGTCGGAATCTCGGCTTGAACCAATTCCTCGATACTTTTGTTGTCTCTTCCTTCTCCGAACACAACAACGCCATCCACATTTCGGCTGCGGCAATGTTTGATAAACGAGTATCCCGGATCGTCGAACCGTGTGGACAAACGGACCAGATCATAACCGCTATTCTCCAGTGCTGTCTTGATCCCTTCCAGCAATTCCGAAACAAATGGATTGGTAAAAGGAACTGTGAGCAGCACCCCTACCGTCCATGAACGGCGTTTTACAAGTCCGCGTGCCACTACATTCGGTTGATATTTCAATAGTTCAATGGCTATATTGACTTTTTTGCGAGTTTTGTCACTTACATCGGGATAATCGTTCAGCACTTTGGAAACGGTTGCAACAGATACGCCCGCTTCTTTGGCCACATCATGGATAGAAGCCACCTGATCACCTCAACCTCTTTCAAATCCCCTGTCTCCGGCTGCATTTACTATGACATTCGGCAGGTTTGTCTACCCATTATAGCTTAAAACAGCCAGAAACGGTATCGCAGGATCTTGGGTTGCTAACAGCCTATTCTTGCCTGTCCAGTTTTCTCAGATCCAGTGCGAGTTTTTCCATCGTGGTTGCAAATACCGCAAGTTCCTCCGAACGTGAAGCTTGGCGTCTCGCTCCTTGAGATGTGTGCTGCGACTCTTGCTGTACACTTCCAAGCTTCCTCATAATCTGTTCAAGATTGGCCTGGATCTTTCCCTGCGCCTCACGGGAATTGGCGGCAAGCTTCCGGACTTCACTTGCAACAACCTCGAACCCCCGGCCAAATTCACCTGCATGTGCAGCTTCAATGGCTGCATTCAAGCCGACCAGATGACTTTGCTCCGAAATTTCACGAATGAGTTCTCCCATCTTGCCGATCTGATGGATCTCATCTGTTAAGGCCTCCAGCAATTCATGGGCTTGATCCTGCGAGGCAGCGGTTTCTCTCGCGACGTCCGAAATAGCCTGGGCATTCTCGTTCAATTCACAGATCATTCCCGTAAGTTGCTGAGTAATCTGCGTAATGGCCGTCAAAGTATGCTCTTGTTCTGCAGCAAGCTGGTGCAGCTTTTCCTTTTCCTTCTTCTCATAAGCTTCAAGGACAAGCTGGGCGTCGAGATTAAACATTTTGCTCAGCGCCTGAATCACACGATGCCAGGAATCAGGGATGACTTGCTGAAAGATGCTTGTTGCAATATCGAGATAAACCATATATGTCCCCAGATAATAATCTTCAGATAACCCAATGCGTGAATGTACCAATCCAATCGCAATACGTTGTTCAATATATGCCTCATCTACTATGCCATCCGTCATGGACAGCCAGTACATTTGCTGCGTTTCTTTCAGCCGTTCAATGGAAGAAAACCGTGTAATCATCTCTGCGAGTTCAGGATAACCTCCGACATGATTATAGAAGTGATCCACCACGTCATGTACAACCTTCTGAAATACCGGCCTGTGGTCGGCAAGCAATTGCAGATCCCCTCTGGTGAGTCCAATATAATCGAGTTGCTTTTGTCTTGCTGCAGTAATACTCATAACTAGTTCCGTCAACTCCTTAATAACTACTAAAAAACACCAATTTGTAAAATTACTGTACCGATTATAGACTAAATGACCTAAATTTACATATACCATTAGAACTAATTTGTCATGAATTTGACTTCTGGTGTCAGTTTTTTCGTAAATTCCATCCACTGTTCATGCAAAAAGACTCCTTCACCTGCCGTGAAGGAGCCTCACAGCAGGCATCAGGAGCCTGATCCGGAATGGTGTTGAACCTGTTAGCGATTCAGGAGACTGCCTACATAACGCAGCAATTCATTTGCGCTGGCTGCCGTATATCCATGTTCTTCAATTAGGCGTTTGATAACCTCGTTCATCCGTTTCAATTGTGTAGCATCTGGTGTTTTGGTTGAAGTTGTAATCTTGACGATGTCTTTCAGGTCTGCGAACAGCTTCTTCTCAATCGCTTCCCGCAGTCGGTCGTGGCTGCTGTATTCAAACTTGCGCTCTTTGCGGGAATATGCTGAAATTCGGATCAGAATCTCTTCCCGGAATGCTTTTTTCGCATTTTCGGATATGCCGATCTGCTCCTCAATCGAACGCATTAAGCGCTCATCCGGATCCATCTCCTCATCGGTTAACGGATCACGGATTTTGGACCAGTTGCAGAAGGCCTCGATGTTATCGAGGTAATTTTCGAACAGCGTTTTGGCAGACTCTTCAAACGAATACACAAATGCTTTTTGCACTTCCTTTTTGGCCAGTTCATCATATTCTTTACGCGCCAGGGCAATAAAGTTCAGGTAGCGCTCGCGTTCTTCTTTGGTAATGGAAGCATGCTGATCCAGACCGTCCTTGATTGCCCGCAAAATATCCAACGCGTTAATGCACTGAAGGTTTTGCTTAATCAAAGCACTGGATATCCGGTTGATGACATAACGTGGGTCGATGCCGGACATACCCTCATCCAGATACTCATTTTGCATTTCACGCAGATCGGCTTCCTTGTAACCCTCCACTTCCTCACCATCATACATCCGCATCTTTTTGACGAGATCCATGCCTTGTTTTTTCGTTTCCTTCAGGCGGGTAAGTATGGAGAAAATGGCTGCAGTCCGCAGCGCGTGCGGTGCAATATGAACATGTTTCATGTCACTTTGCTGAATGAGCTTTCCATAAATCTTCTCTTCTTCGGAGACCTTCAGATTATATGGAATAGGCATCACGATCATCCGGGATTGCAGGGCTTCATTCTTTTTATTCGAAATAAACGATTTGTACTCAGACTCATTGGTATGAGCAACGATCATCTCATCGGCACTGATCAAGGCAAACCGGCCTGCTTTGAAATTGCCCTCCTGCGTGAGCGATAAGAGGTTCCACAGAAACTTTTCATCACATTTCAACATCTCCTGGAACTCCATCAATCCACGATTCGCCTTGTTTAACTCCCCGTCAAAACGATACGCACGCGGGTCGGATTCGGAACCAAACTCGGTAATGGTCGAGAAGTCGATACTGCCCGTGAGATCTGCGATATCCTGGGACTTCGGATCGGACGGACTGAATGTCCCGATCCCTATTCGGTTGTCCTCGGAGATGATAACCCGTTCAACCTTGACGCGGCTGATATCCCCGCCATATTCGGTGCGAAGTCTCATTTGGCAGGAAGGGCACAGGTTGCCCTCAATACGGACACCAATCTCTTTTTCCACTTCGGGACGAAGCTCCAGAGGGATTAAGTGCAGGGGTTCCTCATGCATCGGGCATCCTTCAATGGCGTAAACGGCACCCTTTTCCGTCCGCGAGAACTGTTCAAGACCGCGCTTCAGCAAAGTGACGAGTGTCGACTTCCCTCCACTTACCGGACCCATAAGGAGCAAGATCCGCTTCCGTACATCCAGACGGCGTGCTGCTGAATGGAAATATTCCTCAACCAGCTTCTCAATGGAGCGATCCAGTCCAAAAATCTCCTGTTCAAAAAACTTATACCGTTTATGCCCCCCGACTTCCTCCACGCCAAACGATTCAATCATCTGATACACTCGTGCGTGAGCCGTCATTGCCGGAGTCGGGTCCTCTCTCAGCAGAGCAATATAATCTTCAAATGTTCCATTCCAAGACAAACGGTCACTCTCTGCCCGATATTCCGCAACGCGTTCAAAAATATTCATGCTTGGTACCTCCCATGGCTCCTTTAGTGTGATTGTCAACCATTCCGAATGGTATGAAGAAATCAATAGAATTGCAGCTCCTGCTTGAATACCAATCTGCGGTCCGGATTAGTCCCGCCACCCTCTGTCCAAACGTCTTGTATTGTTGTGAAAAGTGTATTACATACCTATGCGGCAAATCGGATAAGTTGACCTCTTTTTTTCAATTCATAATTCATAATTTCAGCTTTTCCCTGTTCTATCAGACATCTTGTGCCCTCAGAAAAAAATGCACGGTTATGATATAATTAAGGTTCTAAATTCAGGAAACCGGACAACGTCCCGCCATGGACAACTTCTTGGGAAAGGAGGAGGAATGATGGCAGTACAATACGAGACCGAGTTATATTCGCCACTCAAAGCCTTTTTTGAAAAACAGGGATTCCTGATCAAGGCTGAAGTCAGACATTGCGACCTCGTCGGAGTCAGATCTGATCAAGACGAGCCCCTTATTGTGGAGATGAAAAAAACCTTCAATCTTTCGCTGCTGCTTCAGGGGATGCAGAGGCTAAAACTCAGTCCATTCGTTTATCTGGCTGTAGAGCGCAATCGGAGCAAGCGCGGGGCTGTTAACCAGCGCTGGAGCGAACTCACAGCACTGTGCCACCAGCTTGGGCTTGGCCTGATTACGGTGACGTTCTATAAGACCAAGTCACCATTCATTGATGTGCTGTGTGAGCCTGCGGCATTGAACCGTACAAACCGGATTCCTTCCCGTAAAGGTGGGGTAAGACGTCAACGGCTGCTGAGGGAATTCGAAGAACGCAGCGGAGACTATAACACGGGCGGCAGTACCCGCAGGCAGCTGGTAACCGCATACCGGGAGAAGGCGCTGCGTGTCGCCTCTGCCCTGCGAACCCAAGGTGAAGCTTCTCCTGCCGTACTCGCAAGAGAAACCGGAGTCGGATCGGCTGCAGCCATTTTGCAGAAAAATTACTATGGGTGGTTCGAACGATTGTCTCGCGGTAAATACGTACTTACGATCAAAGGGGCACAAGCCCTGACCGAGCATTCTCATATGCTGGAAGACCATGATACGTTGGAGCATGATTTAATGGTGCCAGGGAGTCTGGACTCCTCCGAGGATTTTATTGTGGAAGAGCTAGGAAAAATTGCGGAGGCAACTCAGCAGTATCGGGTACTCCAAGACGCAGCTTCTGGCCAATTGTCCAAAAATAAATAAACAGTTAAATAAATCAAGATCAATGTTTCAGCAATCATGATGCATACAAAAGAGCCTGTCATCTCGGAGGAGATGACAGGCTCTTTCTAAATAATTCTATATCATAGCGATTAGAAGCTTGCTGCTACTTCAGTTGCCAATTTCAGGCCAGCATCCACGATCTCTTGGGAACGATCAGGTGAAGCGTTGTGACCTTCAACGATAACGAGCTCAGGGTTTTGGATACCCCAGAAGTTCAGTACGTTTGTTACATATTTTACGGACATTTCAGCAGATGCCATTGGCTCAACGGAGTAAACGCCGCCACGTGCATTCAGCAATGCCACTTTTTTGTCGCCAACCAAACCTACAGGGCCTTCAGCTGTGTATTTGAACATTTTGCCAGCTTGGCTCAGGTAGGAAATGTAGTTTACCAGTGGTGCAGGAACAGTGAAGTTCCACAGTGGGAATGCAAATACTACTTTGTCAGCTGCCAGGAATTGATCTTGCAATTGTGCTGCGAGTGCAGCAGCTTGCTGCTCTTCAGCAGTTGCTTCGATACCGTTAGCTGCTTTATATCCACCTGTAATTACAGTGTTACCGTAGTAAGGGATATCTGTATTGTAGAGATCCAACTCAGTGATGGTGTCACCTGGGTGAGATTCTTTGTATGCGCTCAAAAATGCATCGTACAATTTTACGCTGACTGCTTGATCCGCAGGACGGTCGTTTGCTTTTACAAATAGAATGTTGGACATGTTCGTTCCCCCGTTAATTAAAATATATGAGTGTTTCTCCTGAAATCGCGTTGAATACAACATATATAAAGAAAACAACAACTCATTAATACATATTATATATAAAAATGTTAGTGGATGCAATAAGGTAATTACTTTGGGTTATGAACTCTTTTTATTTGTTCAACAAAATTTCATCTATTTACTTAGGAATTGCAGATCTCACTTTCTTTTGAAGAAAGCCCACTCTCGCTCTCTGTATCATGCTGCTAATTGCGAGCAGTGAATTCTGAGATGGCTTCACTGATCAGGTTCATGCCCAGCAGCAGCTCGTCGCGTCCAGGATGACTGAAATTCAATCGAATGTGGCGGTGATCCTGGACACCCGTGGAGCAGAGAGAACCTGGCAGAAAGGACACACCTTTGGAAAGTGCCACTTTGAGCAGTGCTCCGCTATCCAACCCCTCGGGAAGTTGAATCCACAGATACATGCCTCCTTTGGGAATGGTATATTGAACCCCTTTCCATCCAGGCCTTTTGAGCAGCTCAAGCATCAGCTTAAGTCTGATTTTGTACTCCCGGTTTAGCATGGAGAGATGGTCACTCCATTTAAATGGAGACTGGGCGAGCAGCTGATATAATAACCGCTGATTCATTGGACTGGACTGTCCATCTGCAATCCGCTTGACTGAAGCCATGGCTTGTATCAAGGCAGGATGTCCTGCGGCCCAGCCCGTGCGCAGTGCAGGTGCAACCGTTTTGCTGAACGAACCAATATATAGTACATGCCCGCCTTGATCAGCAGTATCTAGCGCAAATAACGAAGGAAACCTGCGATAGAAGTCTGCCGTCTCCAGACCGTCGAAGTGGAGCTCTCCATACGAGTCATCCTCAACAAGCAAAACCCCGTAACGAGAGCACAGATCAAGCACAGCCTCTCTCCGTTCCATGGACCACAGCACGCCCGTCGGATTCGAGAAGCTTGGCGCAGCAAAAAGCAGCTTCGGTCTAAGCTGCTGCATGTGGTGCTCCAATAGATCTGGCAATATGCCGTCTGAATCGCCAAGGACAGGCACAATTTTGGCCCCTTGCATTTCCAAAACTTCAAGACAACCCGGAGAGGTAGGGTGTTCTACCAATACGGAATCCCCTGGCTCCAGCAGCAGACGCATCACCAAATCAATTGCCTGCTGGGTTCCTGTGGTTAATAAAATCTGTTCTGGCACTGTACGTATGTCTTTTCGGATATTCCAGTCGGTGTCCAGCCACTCTCTCAGAGGCCTGTAGCCTGCTGGCTCACCATACTGAAGAGCAGATGGCCCAGAACTGAATACAGATACGGCTGCTTCTTCCAGCAGCTTGAACGGAAATAATTCCTCTGCAGGTAACTCTTCGGCCAGCGAAATGAAATAATCCCGGCCAGACATTTCACGAATATCCCGGAGTGGTGAAGACAACAGCCTGTTTGTACGGGAGGCGAAGAAATATTTCATCGGTCCGTTCCCCTTTCATCAATTCCGAACTGTGCTCGCAGTCCACAACCACTTCAACCTATTCCTGCTGAGCGCCGAATATGACGATTGGACCCGCCTCCTGATTCAAATCCTGCACCTTTATAAATGAAGAACGGTTATCAGGATAGCGTCTTGGCCTGTCTCGCATATAAGGCATAGCGTTCAATAGCTTGTGCGCGGCTGCTTACATCCAGCTTCACATAGATTTTGCGCAGATAGTTATCAATGGAACGTCGGCTGACGTTAATCTCACTGGCTATTTTATCATAGGTTACGCCCTGAACAATTCTTTCCATGATAAAAGTTTCGGTTTCTGTCAGTTCCACCAGAAATTCTTCTCCCGGAGAGTCAGTCGGCTGAGCCCATTCCGTGCTTGTAAGCCAGGAAATTGGAATGGATACGCATCCCTCCCGCAGCCCGGAGATAAGGTGAATCAGCTGGCTAGGGGAAGCCTGCTTCGACAGCATGCCGCTTGCACCAAGACCCATAAGATGACGAAACAACTTCACATTGTCTTCATCAGTCAAAATAATAACATGACTATGCACGGATGCATTCTTCATCTGAGTAATATATGGATCTGCTTGCCCTTCAGGAAGCCGATAGTCCATCAAAATAAGATCGGGTTGATGTATCTTCACCAATTCTAGTCCTTCTGTACCTGTTGAGGTCATTCCCCGTACAAGTAAATCCTGCTGCTCTTCCAATATCAATTTGGTACCCAGCATGCTGGTGGGGTGGATATCTACGATGACCACCTGCCATACTTTTTTCATGATTGTTCCCCCTGGTTATGTATTGGACAAATACTTTTCTACTTTTTTGCCTTGATTCTATCACCATACTTGCGACAGTCCACGTATAGAAGAAGCAAAGTCGAATGATGTCGAAATATGATGAATAAATGGATGAACAGCCATACAACTGCTTTATTTCACCAAAACTGCATCATGACATTGCAATATATATGCCTCACTCATGCAAAATATAGTATAATTTTCCTGTATCTCTAGCTAAAAAGGTCGAAAACCCTGCCCAAAGTTCCTACTTATTGCATCTATAAGAAATTGTATCCTAGGACTTCCATCCGATGCAATCTCTTTTTATCCTATTACTTAAAGAATTTCATTTTTGCGTAATCAATAGTGGCATGATAGAATGAGGATTGGTATTTTTTAAACTATTTATAACCAGGAGTGATGATATGAAACCTTCTGCTCAACCTTCTGACATCCATCACACCCGGAGCGCCAAAGGCAAGGCCGGATCTTCAGTCAAGCTTTTTCTGGTCATGTGGATTGTTCTCATTGCACTGGGAGTTGTGGGAACCTACTACTATAGTAACCATCTTCAGAAGCAGATGCTTAGTCAGATTCAGGCCCATAATCAGCAGCAGATTGCCGCGCTAAAAGCGGACTATGAAAATCAGCTAACAACGATATCGAAGGAAGTAGCCGACCTGCAGGGACAAGTTCAATCCTTCAACGAGCTGCTGACGTTTACTAAGGATAATGCAAGCGACAAAACGGATAACAGCAATAAATTGTACACCCAGCTGAGCGAAGTCAAAAAGCAACTGGAAACCCTCCAGAAAAAGATGGACCTGCTCAAATGATTACACCCGTAAAACAGGTTAATCGTTTTTTTATGCTTGCACTTGCTCCTTTTATTGGATTGATCATCTGTTTGCTGCTGTTTCGCCCCCCGCTTGAACCCGGGGATTTGATTCATTCCGGACTGTCAGAGGAAACGATTACTCCCCAGACCCAGGCTATACGCCAGGAGCTTGCTGGGGCCAAGGAAGCTGCCGTTCAAACTTCTTCTTCTATTAAAAGAACGACAGAGCTGTATAATCGTACGACCAGTACGATGTCTACCATTGTTCAATCGGCGTCGGTACAAGCCGCACGTCCAGAAACGATATACAACCAGCGTATTTCGTCCAAGCTCGGCGTTCCCATTGAACGGGTTAACAGTGACCGGCTTACGATTGAACTCTATCGAGTGAACCCTGGCACATATAAGGGTTACGCAATGAAAGTTAAACTGAAGGACCCTACGGCCATGAAAATGGCCATGAGCAGTGAACCTGGAAAGGCCGAGACAACCATGCAGGCCGTTAAGCGAAATGGCGCAATCGCCGGAATTAATGCAGGCGGATTCGCGGATAGCGGTGGCAAACGATACCCGCTCAGCACAACGGTCATGGACGGTAAATATGTGAACGGCTTCCAAGCCAGTTTCAAGGATCTGTTTTTTGTAGGACTTAACGATACGGGCAAACTGGTAGGCGGCAAATTTTTTGATAAAAACTCCCTGGACCGCCTCAAACCACAGTTCGGTGCAACTTTTGTACCTGTCCTGCTTCAGAATGGCAAGAAAACAGCCATTCCTGCTAAGTGGAAGGTTTCGCCCAAGAGGGCTCCACGTACCGTAATTGGCAATTACAAGGATGATCAGCTGCTTATTATCGTCGTGGATGGATATAACGAAAGCGGAAGCTCTGGTGCGACTCTAGAAGAGCTTCAGGGTCGTCTATACAAACTTGGCGTAGTGGATGCCTACAATCTGGATGGCGGCGGCTCCTCCTCGCTAATCCTGAACAATCGGGTTGTGAACAATCCATCAGACGGCAATCTCAGACCTGTACCTACTCACTTTTTATTTTACAAATGATTCTGTATAGGCATTCCTTTTCTTCCTTTATTGGTTATAATAGAAGAAAGTGCTAAATGTACAGGAGGTGGCAAGTGTATGTCGTTCTCATTGACATTCTGGATTATTGCAATTGTACTTGCTTTGTTCATGACAGGCATTTTCACTGCAGCCTACAACAACGACAAAACCAAGGGCCTTTAATGGCCAAGCCTCTCCTTGTGAGAGGCTTTTTTATTGTGTTCATATACCAAGAGACAAGGCTTAAAAGAATGCTGTAATTCTTCTAAGCCTTGTCTCTCGGGGTACAGCACTGACATCGTTGAAGCTATTTGTGATGATACAACTGACGTAGTCATCCTCTCGCATCAAGAGCTAACCACCCGTTCATGGCGAATAGGCAATGGGATATCTTGTGGAACCTGTCTGCAAACTGAACCACCCTCCACCAATGTAACGTAGATTCGTTCATGATCCACCGGTTCTCCGGCAATAATTTTGATTAACTGCTCCGCTGCAAGGGAACCCCATTTCCTTTTGGAATAGTCAATGGTGACCAGCCTTGGTTGAACATATTTGCTCAGTTCAATGTTGTCAAAACCGATGACATCAATATCCCGGCCAATCTGCAGCTCACTTTCGGCCAAGCGATTACACAGACCAATAGCCATCTCGTCATTGAGACAGAATACCGCAGCCGGTCTCGTATACTCTTGAATAATTAACTCAGCGGCCTGCTCTCCGCCACTTTTCTCAAAGTCTCCTACAATCTCGATCCATTCCACATTTGCTTCCCGCTCGGTTACTTGTCTTACCGCTTTCATCCGTTGTGCCGAGTCAAATGAACCCTCCGGACCAGTTACGACATATATCTTCGTATGTCCCTGCTCGATCAGATGTTCCATCGCCAGTGTAGCTCCTGCCTTGTTATCCAGCAGTACCTGATTGATATTCGGATGATGAAGCTCTCGGTCCAGAACGACAATTTTATGTCCCCGATCGGCATATTGCAGCAGCTCCTCGCTGGCAAACGTATGATCGAGTATAACCGCCCCATCAATCATTCGCTCCGGAAGCATCCGGTGGGACTGTTTGCCACTGCAGACAATCAAGTCATAGCCCTGAGCGTTGCAAACTGTCTTCATTCCACTAAGCAAATCCCCGTATACATCTCCGCTAAAGTCTGTCAGAAATACACCGAGAATTTTGGACTCCCTTTTCTTCAACGTACGAGCGGCAGCGTTCGGAACATAGTTCAGCTCTTTGGCAATGGCCAAAATTTTGGAGCTGGTCTCATCTGTCACTTTATTGCTGCCATTCAGCGCATAAGACACGGTGGAGATTGAAACCCCCGCCTTTTTGGCGATATCCTTGATACTGACCACAATCTTCGCTCCCCTGTTATTTCATCAGGCCCTCCGGGCTGGAGGACCTGACTTCTTGAATAGTTGGTAAACGGACTAACCCTTATCTGATACACTCCGGTTACAGAATCATCTTTCGATCCCTGTTACCCCAGTGTTCTTCTACCATTTTTAGCTGTAAATCTCGATCACGTTACCTTCGGCCAGACCTTGCTCAAGGGTTGTACGCGAAATACGCAGTCCCCCCTGACGATAAGGCTGCTGCAGTCTCGTCGTCTCCAGTTCCTTGCCGTTCAGCAGCACACGTTGTACCGTTTCTCCACCAAGATGATAGACAAAGGTCACATTCTTTCCGTTATATTGGAAATCAAAGTGCAGGCCGTCCAGACTTGCCGGAAGGATGGGATCAATGACGAGATCCTCTTCCTCTTGACGAATGCCCAGTGCGTTCGAGATCAGTTGGTTCATGTAAATCCCTGGTCCGCTGGAATAGATTCTCCAGCCGCCTTTTACCTGAACCTCACCTGTGCGAAGCTTATCGAACTGCTCCTGCGCATCGTAGCGGTTGTTAAATTTACCATCAGAACTGCTGAAGTAAGCATTGCTCTGGCGGAGATCCGCATTAGGCACGACTTGCTGAATACCCACAGGATTGATGATGCCAAGGCCGTTCCATACTTCCTCGGGATTACCAAGTTTCGCCATGGCTTCAATGTAGCGAATATGTGCATGCACATATTGCAGACCAACTTCACGACCGAAGTTGGACGCCTGTTCAGCACGTTTGAAATGAGTGCTTACCCCTCCATCGTATTGGGCTGGGCGGTTCATAAGCCGCACGCCGTCCGGGCAGAACAATTTTTCCTTAATCAAACGATAGTGAGACGCTGCTTGTTCTGGCTCCAGAAGCTCCGCAATCATGCTGCGTGTCATCGGCAGCAGACGGTACTGAATGCCAGTCTCGCTGTCATCCGGATGCAGCATCCGCTTGGCTTGCTCTGGATCTTCCATATATACGAAACCAGGAATAACGTCGGTATCCAGCATATATTTGTTGAAGTCCTTTTTCACCCCTGCAGCCATGCTGCTTAATTCTGCCGCTAGTTCCGGCTTCACAGGCACAAGTGCTCTGGATAGCTGGCTCAGTGTTTGATACGTAAGGGCAACGGTCCAGCTGCTGACCATATACTGTTTCAGTTGGGCATTCGCGGGTTGAAGTGTATCATCCCAGTCTCCATCACCATACGAGGAAAGGAATGTATCGTGCAGGAAGTGGCTGCGGATATATTCGAGCTCTTTCTGCGCATGTTCCAGCACCGATGCTTTCTCTTCACTAAAATGGAAACCATGTTTAACGGTGTAAGGAACCTCTTCATCCAGAATGGAGTAATCCTTGGTTGCAATCAGGTAGTCACTCAGTACTTTAAGCGGCCATACAATGATATCCCCATGGCTCTCTTCCTGCTGAATTTTGAAGTAACGGTCAAACATGAACCATTGCGGCCAGTTGCCGTCATCCTCATACTGGTGCGAATACACCATTTTCAAAATATCGCGGACCTGTTCATATTTCTGCGTAGCCATAAAGTATTCGACCGGCCCCTGACATACATCCCGTGTACCCCAAGCTGCGCCGCCATATTGCTCCAAACCGTGCGGAACGGAGTAATGGACCAGCATATTATGGGTATACCACCATGCAAGCGCATTGACCTTGAACAGCTCTTCTGCATTCGGCTTCCCAGGACGCGACAGATGGAACCCATTCATGACTTTCGCATAAAAGGCACGATAAGCATCGACTTCCTCCTCGAAGCTGCGTGTAGACAACACCACACTCTCTCCTTCAAGCAGGCCTTGAATGGTCATTGTCCATTCAGCCGTACTCCCCAGCTGCAAGGTGAAAATGGATCCGTCACCCGAATTCACACCACTCGCCAGTCGGGTCTCATCGCCAACTTTGACTCCTGCTCCGCTCACAGACATGCGATATTCCAGATTCGGGTATTCCTTAGCGCTGAGGCTGTCCGTATTCGCCTTAATGCGAAGTTCACCGTTCTGTTCGGTGACACGGGCAGGCAATTCATACTCATTCACATTCATGGTGATCTGATTGGTGATCAGGTAGCGATAAGCGATTCCTTTTTCCGATTTCACATGCAAACGTATTTCAGGAGTATCCAGTGTTGTATAGTTCGTGACAATCAGCGTGTCCTGATCCGTTTTGTAATACCAGCGCACATAGTTGAAGCCCATCTCGAAGAGAGACGGCATGGTGAGCAGATGGAAGATTCCGTCCATCTCTACGTAGATCCGCTGACCGGAGGATTTCGCGATATTCAGCGCACTGCGGGCATTGCTCATCATTTTGTTAAAGTTCGTATTGCCCACAACGATGTGTGAGTTAAAAATACCGTACATGTAGGAAGTCGTCGTAATTACATTCTCGCCCAGTTTCACATTGTTTCCGCTCATCAAAATATGACCATGCGGACGCTCCACGCGCATTTCCTTTTCCTTGAGGACGATATGCTCATAAGTGTCTGTGAAAAATGCCAACAGTTCGCCATTGGCACGTTCTTCCTGTTGTCTGGTTGAAGCCGGGAAAAGGGCATTCACTTCGTCATCAGACATAGCCAAAGTACGAAGCGGCTCACCCAGAGTCGGGTTCAAGGAAACTTTAGGCAAAGCGTTGGCAGAGCTAGCTTCAGCAGCTCCGTTCCCTGTACTTTTCGCTTCATATTCGTTCCAGGCTTGCTCCACAACATCCTTATACTCCAGTTCCTTAATGGCTGCCGCATGATTCGCCTGGAACAGGCCATAGAATACAAAGCGGGCTTCGCCATTCAAAACCACAGTTTCTGACTGAAGGGCTGTATATGCAAATTCATATTGATATACTTCATTTGCGAGCGAGGGTTTAAGCAGGCTTTCCGGAATATTCGTTTCCTTGTAGCTTAAGCCAAAGAATTGGAATCCATCGGTTGAATACCCCGTAGCACGAGTTAGAGATCCCTGCTGCACATAAGGAAATACCCCGCCCTGCGGTTGATTTTGCCTGGATGCTACGACATACCCCCATTTGTCATCCTCAAATACGGCATGATCGATATATTGCGAAAGATAGGCTTCATTGCTTCGTACCGCTCCGGGGTCAGCTATGCCAATGTCTTGGCCGTAGATGACATCCACTTTTTCCCCGTGGCCGTTAACCGTTACATCCCAGAACCAGACTCCCCGAGCTGACGGTGCAAAAACAACCTGATAAGTCACACCTTCTGCATTTCCTGCCCACACCAGTCGGTCTCCGTCGTGATGAACCTGGCTCTCGGAATGGATGCCGAGCATTGGGACATAACGAATACTGGATTCGTCATGAAAACGCAAATAGAGATTATTCATGGACCCGTCTACCGGGCTTGTCATTAATTGATTGATCATGGCCTGTCCACTTACTGCCTGGAACAGATCACCGCTCTCCCAGAATGTGAAGTTCAGCTCGCCAGCTTGAATGTTGATTTGCGATCTAGTCATCGTATTCATGTATCTATCCATATCCTCCTATCCTGCCTTCTTCCCCTGCCAAGCAGCATGAAGAAGGCAGTGCAGCTTCACTGCATTTTTATGCTAAAATCCAATCACTCACTTGCCATAACTCGCATTCATTAAACCAACTTGAACGTGCTTTCCAGCGTATCGCGGCTGTTAGGACCGACAAAAATCTGGAATGTGCCTTTGTCACTGCGATAAGACAGATCGGAATGATGATAGCGAAGTTGTTCCTCATTTAACGTAAATGTAGCCGTACCACTCTCGCCAGGCTCAAGTGCGAGTTTCGTATAGCCCTTCAGCTCACGCATTGGACGTACTACCTCACCTGTTACATCACGCACATAGAGCTGAACCGTCTCCACACCTGCGCGCTGTCCGGTATTCGTTACACGAATCTGGATGCTGATCGGTTGATCAGCAGTCATCTCCTGGCTGGACACTTCCAGATCACCATATTCGAATGTGGTATATGACAAGCCATAACCAAATGGAAGCAGTGGATCGTTCGGGCTATCAATGTACTTGGAAACATAACGTTCTTCCGTTTTCTCCGGGTTCAGAGGGCGTCCTGTATTGAAGTGGTTATAATACACCGGGATCTGACCGACGGACTGCGGGAATGACATCGTCAAACGTGCCGATGGATTCACTACGCCTGTGAGAACATCTGCAATTGCTGCTCCGCCTTCACTACCAGGGAACCACGCTTCAAGAACGGCATCAGATTCTTCAAACACACCGTGCAGATCCAAAGGACGACCATTAAAAATCACGCTAGCTATCGGTTTACCTGTCGTCTTCAACTGTTTGATGAGTTCAAGCTGAGCTGCTGGCAGACGAATATCGGTACGCGAACCACCTTCACCGCTCATTTCAGAATCTTCACCCAGAGCCAGAACGATAAGGTCTGCTTTGCTCGCCGTTTCCATGGCTTCAGCGATTTGTTCGGAGGTAATCGTATGAACGCCACTTCCTTGGGCCATGTGAACCTGTCCATGCTGCAGACGGTCCTGCAGTGCCGTTCCCAGCTTGACAGCATCCGCCTTCACGCCTTCACAAGACCACCAGCCGAGAATGTCTTCACTCTGGGCAAAAGGCCCGATCAATGCGATATTCGCTTCCGGCTGAAGCGGAAGTACACTGTTATCATTTTTCAGCAAAACAGCCGATTTGGTTGCCAGCTCGTAGGATACCTGACGATGTTCCTTCGAGAATACAATCTCACTCTCGCGTTCCGGGTCAGCGGCACGGAGTGGATTGTCGAACAATCCCAGTTTTTCTTTGAGCTGCAGAATACGGAGTACAGCTTCATCGATAAGCTTCTCTTCCACTTCACCGCTCTGGATCAGCTCAGGCAGATGATTAACATAACAAGGGGTCATCATCTCGATATCCACGCCTGCGCGAATGGCACGGTATGCCGCTTCACGATCATCTTCAGCTGCACCATGCGCAATCATCTCGCGGATGGAAGCCCAATCTGAGATCAATACACCATCGAAGCCCCATTCGTCACGTAAAATGTCACGCATCAACTTTTCATTACCGCTTGCTGGGATGCCATCGACTGTATTGAACGAAGCCATCACCATTTCGACACCTGCATCCAGGGCTGCTTTGTATGCTGGCAAATAATACTCACGCAGATTGCGCTCGGACATATCTACCGTGTTATAGTCACGTCCGCCTTCAGCAGCACCATATGCTGCAAAGTGTTTAACGCAAGCAGCGAGACGATCTGGCTCATCTTTCAAACTGTCGCCCTGATACCCACGTACAAAAGCAGCCGAGAACAGGCTGTTGAGGTACGGATCTTCGCCTGTCGTTTCCATCACGCGGCCCCAGCGTGGGTCACGTACCAGATCCACCATTGGTGAAAATGTTACATGCAAGCCGGATACTGCGGATTCGCGGGCTGCAATCTCTGCACTTTTCTCAGCCAAATCCGTATCCCATGAACACCCAATCGCCAATGGAATCGGGAAAATCGTTTTAAAACCATGCACGACATCCGCCATAAACAACAGTGGAATACCGAGACGGCTTTTTTTCAGATAGGCTTGTTGTACATCAATAATGGCCTGTGCGCCTGACAAGCCCAGGATGGAGCCACTGGCAACGACAGATTGCTCTGTAATCCCCATTTCTTCCATCGGTCCAGTAATCTGGCCTTGGGCATCTGTCCCTTCGTAAAAATTGGCGGTCAATTGAAGAAGCTGCGCCGTTTTCTCCTCCAGCGTCATCTGTTTGACCAGGTCAAGCAACTGCTCATTATTCATATCCGTTATCCTCCACTACATACTGTTGAAATAAAGAACCCGGCTGCGTTCGGGGAGAGACCGCGCACCGGGTTCAGAATGTTACTTCAGATTGTTCAGCTCATCCAGAACTGGTTGAACCAGTGACATTTTGCTGTTCACCCATTCTTTCCAGTTGGCTTCCAGATCGCCACTTTTCAGAATCAGGTTGGCATACTCGTTTTGGTATTCAAATGTAGCCTGGTTTTTCGCTTTGGAATCATACAATTGAACATCCCAATCGTAGGTAGCGAGTGCACCGCCCTCAGTTCCGAGTTTCGCTTTATCTTGGAAGTGTTTAACCGCTCTGTCACGATATTCTTGCTTGATCGCCGGGTTAATCATGCTGAAATCATCACCCAGCAGGTACAAACCTTCGAAACGGCTTGGATATTTATCTTCCAGCGTAGTACCTTCAGGCAACAGGCTTACCAATTCGTTGTTCTCGCCATATTTCCAGTCTTTGTCTTTGAAGCCCATGTTCAGAAGCAGTTGTCCTTCTTCACTGATGGAGTAGTCCATCAGATCCATGATACGCTCGAATTTCTCATCGCTGATATCCGGGGAGAAGATCGTCGCGGACCAGTAGTTTACTTGCTCCAGGTTACGATACTTGCCATCGTCGCCTACAACGATCGCTGTGTGAACCAGCTCATCGCTATCAACACCGAGGTTTTTCTTCATTTGAGTATCCATATCTTGTCTGTAAGATGCCAGACCGCCAAGGCTTGTCACAGCAGCTACACCGTTAACTCTGAAATTGTCGCTGCCTTCGCTGTTTTTCCAAGTATAGAACTCAGGGTTAAGCAGGCCTTTTTGATAAGCTTCTTGCATCAGTTTCAAACCTGTAAGCGTTTCAGGATC
The DNA here is from genome assembly GCF_015143645.1 of Paenibacillus sp. P13VS. NCBI lineage: Bacteria > Bacillati > Bacillota > Bacilli > Caryophanales > Paenibacillaceae > Paenibacillus > Paenibacillus sp. P13VS. The sequence continues at coordinate 674,039 of NZ_WYEV01000002.1, forward strand.
TGCAGGACCCCAGTGATATTTGCCATCTTCACCTTTGTAGAAAGCAGATTCCACACGAGCATGCTCGCTGTTGGCAACAACGATGTTTGTCAATGCATCATCAGCGTTGTAGGACAAAGGAACAAGTTTGTTTCCAACTTTACCTGGATCCTTGTCTTTAACCAGTTGTGCGTACTCCATCAGTTCGGAAGTTGTATAAGCATCTTTCAATTCGAACCCAACGGCTTCTGCCCAGTCTTTACGCAGTGCAATGACACCAATTTGGTTCACCAGCGGATCTGCCGGTTTGTTTTCAAAATATACAGGTCTAGGCAGAATGTACGTACCGCCTTTCAATTCTTCCAGCTTCTCTCCAAGGCCAGTCAGCTTGTAAGCTGCCGCCACGTTAGGCCAGCGCTCTTTCCAGTCATCCGGGAATTTGTAGAGCAAACCTTGGTCGATGTAGTTCATGGCATCGCCGTGAACATAGTTCCAGCTGGCTACGTCAGGAAGGTCACCGGAGTTGATCCACAGACGAAGCTTCTCGCCCCATGAATCCCACTCTACGAAGTTGTAATCCCAAGAGATATTGAATTTGTCCATCCAGTATTTGTGGAACTCATTATCCATTTGGCCATCTTTCAGTTGAATCGTACTTGCTACGGAAATATCCAGCTTATCTTTGTAGTTTCCGTTTTCGTCTTTCTCGTTACTTCCCGAAGCACCTTCGCTTGAACAAGCGGTCACCATCAGCATGACTACACTAAGGGTGATGGCAAAGAGTGATCGTACAGATAGCTTCTTCTTCGTTTTCATGTTTTACCCCCATGGTTTTGTTAGAATTTTTGACTCAAAATCCTATGTGTATAATCAGGTCTTGATAGCCCCTGTTAATACCCCTTTGGCAAAATGCTTTTGCAGCATCGGGAAGAAGCACATAATTGGAACCATTGTGACAAATACGGCTGCCATCTTCATCCCTGTGGAGAATTTGGATGCGGCTCCGGCTGCATCCACGCTGGATGCGTTGGAAGCATTCGTCTGAGATTCGACGATAATGGTCCGCAGTACGTTTTGCAGTGGTAACTGATCCGCCTTTCGCAGGAAGATCATTGCATCATACCAGCTGTTCCAATATGCCACGCCGTAGAACAGCGTGATGGTAGCAATGATTGGTGTAGCCAGCGGAAGAACGACGGAGAACAGTATTCTCCACTCCCCTGCACCATCCAGTCGAGCTGACTCCATTAAGGATTCCGGCAGTGTGTAGAAGTAGTTCATCATCAGGATCATGTTAAATGCACTGAAGCTTCCCGCCAGAATAACGGACCATAGCGATCCCGTCAGATGAAGAGATTTCATGATCAGGTAGAGTGGTACGATACCACCATTGAAGATCATGGTGAACAGCACTAGGAAAAAGATAAATTTCTTAAATGGAAATTTGCTGCGACTTAGTCCATACGCCATGCTCGTAGTCAGGAACATACTGAGAGGCAAGCCAATCACCAGCAGGATCAATGTATTTTTGTACCCCGTCAGGATGCTTCCGTCAGCGAACAGCGCCTTATAGGAATCAAAGGTGAATTCTTTTGGGAACATTAGCATTGGATTGTCCGCATACTCTTTTTGAGTGGCGAACGAGATCATGATGACATTCCAGAACGGAATCAGAATCATCAGGGCAAGCACAAGTAAGATGGCGAAGATAACGTAATCCAGAAGCGTCATTCGTTCTGTACCAATCTTCGATTTTTTGTTAGCTTTCTTGCTCATTACATTTTTCCTCCTTTCTTATCGGAACAATCCATCTCCGCCAAGCAGCTTCGCAAATCTGTCAGCAAGGAGCAGCAAGACCATATTCACGAGGGAACGGAACAAGCTGACCGCAGTCGAGAACGAGAAGTCGGTTGATGATTGGAACGTAATCCGATAAATATACACATCGAGTACTTCCGATACATTTTTGGTTGCGGCATTCGCCAAGTTGAAGATCTGATCGAAACCGGATGACATCAATCCACCGACAGACAGGATAAACATAACGGTGATAGTCGGCAGGATGTTCGGCAGCGTAATGCGGAACATTTGCTGTAACCGTGAAGCTCCATCGATCTGTGCGGATTCGTATTGATCCTGATCGATACCCGAGATCGCAGCGAGGAAGATGATGGCACTCCATCCGCTTGATTTCCAGATATCTGTTAACAGAAGCATCGGTACAAAGTTGGATTCGGAACCCAGGAAGTTAATCGTTGGCAATCCAAGCAATGCTAGCGTGCTATTCACCAATCCGTCATACGCCAGCACATTGATGACAACCCCGGATACGATAATCCATGAAAGGAAGTGAGGGAACGTAAGAATCGTTTGGAACCACTTTTTCCCTCTACGCATCCGCAGTTCGTTCAGTAACAGGGCCAATATAATCGGGAATGGGAATTGAATAATCAGCTTCAAAATGTTGATATACAATGTCCGCCATACCGCGTCAATAAACGTTGGATCCCGGAACACGTATTTGAAGTTCTCAAATCCGCTCCAAGGACTTCCCCAGATCCCCAGGTTCGCCTTGTAATCCTTAAATGCCAGTGACAGGCCGCCCATTGGCAGATAGGCGAATAAGATTAGCCAGACAAGCCCCGGGATAAGCAGGGTGTACGTCATTCTGTGCTTCCAGATTTCACTCCAGAGCGAATTTCCTCTCAGGTTTCCCTTCAGCTTTTTGCTAGGTCCTTCGGCTGCAGGTTTCAATTTGCATCTCCTCACTCTACTTTGGTCTTGTCGTTATACAGAAAATCAAACATGGTTCTCAGGTGCTGCTCCCAAAATCTCCATTCATGAGCTCCCGGAGATTCAACGTACCGGAAATGATAGGCAGTTCCCTGCATGTACTCGGCGAATCTGCGGTTCATTTCGATAAATGGGTCACTTTCACCGCAGCAGCTCAGCACATCCGGCAAAGGTCTGCCCTCTTCCAACAATTTGGCTGACAGCGCGTAAATGTCCTGATCGGGCTTTACCTGTAACCGTTCTCCAAAAACCGCTTTCATTTCCTTGATCATACCTGGTGGCATATTGGGATCATGAAGCCTGGTCTGAATGTCGGTTACTCCGGATAAAGAAACCACTTTGCGATAACGTTCGGGATAAGTCAGCGCACACTTCAGAGCCCCATATCCTCCCATGGACAATCCCGCAATGTAAGTCTTCTGGGGATCCGTGTTCAGGTTGAGCTGACGTCTGCAAAACTCGGGCAGCTCCTGAGTAATGTAATGGAAGTAATTCAGGCCGTACTCCATATCGGTGTAGTAGCTTCGGTTCGCTTCTGGCATAATGACCGTACAGCCATATTGTGCAGCGTACATCTCGATTGTAGTCAATCGCTGCCAGGTACTCGCATTATCGCCTGCCCCATGCAGCAGATATAGCGTACCGCCTGAAGTCTCTCCGGAGTCACTGGACACTACGTGTATGCTTGTGTTCATGCATAACGTAGGCGATCCGGTTTCGATCGTGATGTGTGCCATATGGAACCCCTTTCATCATCAGCTGTTGCCTGTACTTTCTCTACTCTTGCTTTTCCGCTGTGACTTCTTCCCATTCCCCCGTAATCTACTAGGTTATCGAAACGATTTTCTCGAATCGTTTCAAAACATAGCTAACGTTGATTCACATGGACTTAAAAACAGCATTTCTTACTTGGAAGCGATTTCTTCGAATCGTTTCGAATAAATCATAATCCCGATGAGTAAATCCTGTCAATAACCTTTTTACAAATTTCGCGTTATTTTCTCAAAAAACTTCTTATTCAAGTGTAAATTTGCGTCAAAAGGCACTTTATTTGTGATAATATACCCTTTTGGTAACCGTTTGCACATCTTTCATTGACATCACCTTCGGATTGTACTAACATAATTTCTGATTTTGGTTCCAGATTACGGAAACGTTTCACCAGCCCTAAAATGTCGTCTTTTTTAATGAAAGGATGTTATTATGTCCAGCATTGTTCAACGCTTTGTTCAACATATTGAGGCTCAGCAATTAAACGTACTTTCAGTTCGTGTGCTGCAGCATGGAGAAACACGTGGAATGTGGGATCGGACTGAGGATAAGCGGCGCTTACAGCATTCGATCAGTAAGTCGTTTACCTGCATGGCTGTAGGATTGGCACTCGAAGAAGGCATATTTACGCTCGAATCCAAACTGGGAGAATACTTCACATGGCCAACACCAGCGCCGGACCAAACAGCATTCTCTCCTGCGGATCTCACACTGTATGATCTGCTGCGGATGTCTTCAGGGCATGATGTGCCTGTGCTCTGGGCGGAGGAACGGGCCACGCTTGCGGAGAAAGATTGGGCTAAATATTACATGTCACTTCCAATCGACAGAGTCCCTGGCGAGGCATTTACATACAGCAGTGCCGATACTTTTATGATCTCGGAAATGTTTCAGGCAGCCTCGGGCCAGACCGTAAAAGATTATCTGATTCCCAGACTGTTTGATCCGCTGGAGATTTATAACGTCGAATGGGAAACCTCTCCACTGGGCATTACATTAGGCTGTGCGGGCTTAAAGCTTACAAATGAGGAATTAGGCCGGTTCGGACAGTTCTTGCTTCAGAAGGGCTATTGGAACGGCAGTCAGCTGGTTCCTGCGGAATGGATAGACCAAGCAACAACTCGCCAGATAACAACGCCGGGTGAAGGGGATTGGGGACAAGGATACGGATATCAATTTTGGCTATGTTCTCATAATGCATACCGTGCTGATGGCGCTTATGGTCAACTATGCGTGGTCCTGCCCGAACTGGACGCTGTAGTTGCCGTTAGTAGTGACGAATTGAACATGCAGGGGATTTTGGACCTGATCTGGTCTGATATCCTTCCCCATCTTGAAAGTAACCATCAAGCAACTCCATAGCATAATAAATTATTGTAGTTTTTCAAAACTTTTTGAAAAAAACAAAAGAAGTATCATGCCTTTATCGGTCATGATACTTCTTTATTTTACTTACCCGTGCTGTGGAAGCTGGGTCATTTCATCTAGACATTGTGCGCATATGTAACGCTCTTTGAACTCATTGACTTCTTCCATTGATCCGCAGAAAATACATTTTGGACGGTATCTCTCCAGAATGATATGGTCCCCTTGTACTAAGATCTCTACAGGATCTCCCTCATTCATTTGATACCTTTTACGCAAAGATTTAGGCAATACGATCCTACCCAATTGGTCAACTTTGCGAACTACTCCAGCTGGCTTCATAGCTACGGCACACCTCTCCTATCTTACTCTAAATTTCTAGGTACAATTGTACTATGTTTAAAGATTCGCCAAGATTTTGTCGAATCCTGCTGGAAATAAACATTTTTTGTCCTTTTTTTTGAAAAATGTTTTTTTAGCGAATTCTAACAAGCACCTGAACGCGAATTTGGATCAATCCAAGCCCGGGAAATTCAATTGTCGCAATGCTTCATATACGATAATTGCCGCCGAATTGGACAAGTTTAATGAACGTACATCACCTGTCATGGGCATTCTCATGCAAGTTTCCGGATTGGCAGCAATTAATTCAGGAGGTAGTCCTTTGGTCTCTTTGCCAAAAACCAAAAAATCTTCATCCTGGAACGTAAAATCGCTATAGTTGTTCTTCGCCTTCGTGGTTGCGTAGAAAAAGCGACCCTCCGGATACTTTTCCTGAACCTCTGCGAATGAATCATGATATTCAATGTGAACTGCATGCCAGTAATCCAGACCAGCCCGCTTCAAGGTTGCATCATCCGTCCGAAACCCGAGTGGGCGAACCAGGTGCAGATGGGTTCCCGTAGCCGCGCAGGTGCGAGAAATATTGCCGGTATTCGCGGGAATCTCCGGTTCAACCAGAACGATATGCAAAGCCATATGTGTTCAATCTCCTTTAAGTTCATGTTTCTGTTGCAATCCTCTAATTCTAAAGAAAAGCCTCCCACACGTCAATGTGGAAGGCTCTGGAAGGGCTAGATTGGAAGGCTAAGGCCTCTCATCCTTTCCCCTAAGATTTATCCATTTGTCTTCTGAAAGTGGCTCATAAAGTCTGTCAGTTCCTTAACACTCTCATAAGGCGCTGCATTGTAGATGGATGCACGAAGGCCTCCAACACTGCGGTGTCCTTTTAATCCAACGAACCCTTCCTGTTCGGAAGCCTTAATGAATTGTTTCTCCAATTCTTCCGAAGCAAGGCGGAATGTCACATTCATCAGGGAACGGTCTGCAGCATCAACACAGCCGCGATAGAAGTCGCCTGAGGAATCTATTGTATTATAGAGCAATTCCGCTTTCTTGATGTTCTTTTGTTCGATCCCTTTCAGTCCACCTTGTTCTTCAATCCATTTCAGAACTTCATTGACCATGTAAACAGAGAAAGAAGGCGGGGTATTATATAGGGAATTGTTTTCGGTATGTGTGCTGTAACGAAGCATCGTTGGAATCGTTTTTGGCGATTCGCTTACCAGCTCCTCCCGAGCAATTACCACTGTAATCCCGGATGGTCCAAGGTTTTTCTGTGCACCCGCATAAATCATGCCAAACTGATTAAGATCGAATGGTTTACAGAAAATATCACTCGACATGTCAGCAATTAAAGGTACAGATCCCGTGTCCGGGAAAGACTTGAACTGTGTACCCTCGATCGTTTCATTGGATGTCAGATGTACATAAGCTGTGCGGTCAGGCAAACTCAGGTTCGATACATCAGGCAATTTCATGTATTTATCAGCCTCGGAAGAAGCTGCAATGTGGGTTTCACCAACCAGCTTTGCTTCAGACAACGCTTTTTTCGCCCAACTGCCTGTCATGACATAGCTTGCAGTTTGGCCTGCCCCGAGAAGGTTCATCGGCAGCATCGCGAACTGGGTGCTCGCTCCGCCCTGAAGAAATAGTACCTTGTACCCCTTCGGATTGCCTAAGAGCGACAGCAAACGCTCCTGAGCTTCATTATGTACGGACTCGTACACTGCCCCACGGTGAGACATCTCCATAATCGACATGCCTGTGTTACGAAAATCAACAAATTCTGCTTGCGCACGCTCCAAAACCTCCAGTGGCAGTGCCGCTGGTCCTGCATTAAAATTATACGCTCTCTTTGTCATTTTTCCCCCGTCCTTTCCATCCGTAGCTTACATATGAAGTAAATATTATCGCTATGATATCAGTATTCCCTATCCGCATCAAGGGCAATAAGCACTGAAGCGGGCAATTAGGGTCATCAAAATACTTTATCACCCTGCAAAGTTAACGTACTACATCATCCATTCATGGAAAAGCCTCCGAGAGCGAGTCCCGGAGGCTTAAATTGTAGGTACACTTGTTTCGATCGGATTAGCAATCGAAGTAAAGGCTGTACTCGTGCGGATGAATGCGAATAGCTACAGCTTTTGCTTCATCACGTTTGAGGTTGATGTAGTTCTCGATGAATTCTTTCGTGAATACGCCGCCTTCAGTCAAGAACTCGTTGTCTGCTGCCAGAGCATCAAGCGCCTCTTCCAGGGAAGCTGGAACGCTGCGGATGTTTTCTTTGTCAGCATCCGACAAGTCATAGATGTTTTTGTCGAGTGGACCGTAACCAAGCTCAGTTGGGTTGATTTTGCGTTTGATTCCGTCCAGACCCGCCATCAGCATTGCGGAGAATGCCAGGTAAGGGTTAGCAGTAGAGTCAGGCGTACGGAACTCGATACGACAACCTTTAGGTGTCACAGCTGCAACCGGGATACGTACTGCTGCAGAGCGGTTACCTTTGGAGTAAACCAGGTTTACCGGTGCTTCGTAACCAGGTACAAGACGTTTGAATGAGTTTGTACTTGGGTTAGTCAACGCGATCAGAGCTGGTGCATGGTACAGAATTCCTCCGATGTAGTGCAGAGCCATTTCGCTCAGGTTTGCATATCCCGCTTTGTCGTAGAACAATGGGGAATCGCCATCGAAGATGGATTGGTGAACGTGCATTCCGCTACCATTATCACCGAACAATGGTTTCGGCATGAATGTAGCTACTTTGCCATATTGACGTGCTGTGTTATGCACGATGTATTTGTATACAAGCAGGTTATCTGCTGTTTTCTTCAACGTATCAAAACGGAAGTTGATTTCGGCTTGACCAGCGGTTGCCACTTCGTGGTGATGACGCTCGATCGACAGGCCAGCTTCTTCCAACAGACGACACATTTCACTACGGATATCTTGTTGAGTATCCACTGGTGCTACTGGTACATATCCGCCTTTAGTACGAACTTTGAAGCCCAGGTTGCCGCCTTCTTCCTTGCGGTTCGTGTTCCAAGAAGCTTCTTCGGAATCAACGTAGTAGGAAGAGCTGTTTGTACCACTCTCATAACGTACATCGTCGAAGATGAAGAATTCGGACTCAGGTGCGAAGAATGCCGCTGTACCTACACCGCTCTCTTTCAGGAAAGCTTCAGCTTTAACAGCGATGCTGCGTGGGTCGCGCTCATAGCGCTCGCCATCTGGTGTGAAGATATCACACATAACATTCAATGTAGGGTGTGCAGTGAACGGATCGACATAAGTCGCTTCAGGATCTGGCATCATAACCATATCGGACTCTTCGATTCCACGGAAACCTTGGATAGAAGAACCGTCAAAAGCTACTCCATTTACGAATGTGTCTGCATCAACAGCCGAAGCTGGCAACGAGATGTGATGTGCACGACCAGCTAAATCTACAAAACGAAAATCTACCCACTCGATGTTGTTCTCTTGAATTGATTTCAATACGTTTTCAACCGACATGTATTCGTCCTCCCAAATATTCCGAACAATAAACAACCCCACGAAAGAAAATGTCCATATTCGAATTTTTTTCTGTCGTCATTATAATTTCTTAAACATGACATCGTCAATACTTATGTAAGGTATTTTTTGCGACTATGTTAGCTATACTTACATTTTATAAATCCAATAAATTCACTTAACAACGTATTTAATATACATTTAACCGAGTTAATGCGGTAAAGTAAGCGTAATAACATCCTAAAACATGGGAAAAACATTACATCATAAATGTTTCTTATCACTATTGATTAATAAATGTATTCAATGCCTACTTGATATGAAAAACCGGACATCCCCCTCCTTCATTCTCAAGAATGAAATGAGGGGAAATGCCCGATTGTATTTTGGCTAACTATAAGATTAGACGCCCACTCTTGCCGGGAAAAACTCGGCAGGTTGTTTGGCTGTATTAAACGTTTTGCCCACGATTGGAGCGAGTTTCTCCAGATCCTGAAGCAAGTTGGCGAATTGGTCAGGGAACAGGGATTGTACTCCGTCGCCTGTCATGGAGTTGTCTGGATCTGTGTGCATCTCGATGATCAGTCCATTGACACCAGCAGCAACAGAAGCTTTCGTCATCGGTTCTACCAGTTCACGGCGTCCTGTACCATGGCTAGGATCGGAAATGACAGGCAGATGGCTAAGAGACTGCAGCACAGGAATCGCCGACAGATCGAGCGTATTGCGAGTATAGGACTCAAACGTACGAATGCCGCGCTCGCAGAGCATTACATTAGGGTTGCCGCCGGCAAGGATGTACTCAGCTGCGTTCAGAAGCTCATCGTAAGTCGCACTGAAGCCGCGTTTCAGCAATACGGGTTTGCCGCATTCGCCCAGCTTGCGCAGCAAATCGAAGTTTTGCATATTCCGAGTACCGACTTGCAGAATATCCGCGTACTCCGCACAAATATCCACGTATTCCGGAGTCATGACTTCCGTGATGGTCAGCAGATCATGTTTCTTGCCAGCTTCAGCCATCATGATGAGCCCTTCTACACCTGTTCCCTGGAAGCTGTAAGGACCGGTACGAGGTTTAAATGCACCACCGCGCAGGACCTGGCCACCAGCAGCTTTCACGAGACCGGCAATTTCATCAATTTGGGCAGCAGATTCAACCGCACATGGTCCACCCATAACGACGAGTTCTTTTCCGCCGATATCCACTCCCTTAATAGAGATGACTGTGTCTTCAGGGTGGAAGTCACGGCTGGCCAACTTGTAGGACTTCGAGATTCTTACAACATTCTCTACACCCTTCATTTGACGAAGATGTTCCTGCATTTTAGGTTCCACTTTGCCAATCAAGCCGATAATGGTACGATCCTCTCCGCGGGAGATATGCACCTGAAGCCCTTCCTTCTCAATCACAGCGACGATATCCTGAATCTGTTCCTCCGGTGTTGCCTTACCTGCAATAACGATCATAATTAATTCCCATCCTTCCTTGTATGAGAGCACCCAACTGTTTCAATGTGCATCTGATTATAATTAAAAGTTCTGTCGCGCTTAAACGCTTGTTCGCTTTTAAGCTTTTATCTACTAAAGTAAATATATCATAGTCAGCCATTCTCGTCAAGATGACTACGGGTGTGCTTAATACAAAAAAATCCTGTGCCGCATGCCCAGATTCAGGACTGCAGCACAGGATTCTTCGAGTTTTGTTACGTTGTGCGGGTCTTCTCCCGCACTGGGGGCAGCAGTTTGCTCATGTTAACGGTACGCTTGATTTCCCACGTCTCCGGTTGATCATGCTCATATTGCTCCAGATAACTGATAACTTCCTTCGTAATCGGAGTCGGCGTCGAAGCACCTGAAGTTACGGCTACCTTGTTTACCCCTTTCAGCCATTCCTGCTTGATCTCGGACACATCCGATACCCGGTAGGCCGTTACACCCGCAATCTCTTCCGAGACTTGTGCAAGCCGGTTCGAGTTGTTACTGCGCGGGTCACCCACAACGATAACCAGATCAGACTGACCGGCCTGCTCAGCCACAGCTTCCTGACGAACTTGTGTAGCCAGACAGATCTCGTTATGAATTTCAGCGCCCGGGAATTTCTCCAGAAGGCGGCTCATGATGTGTTTGATATCCCATTGGCTCATCGTCGTCTGATTGGTAATGAGAATCTTGCCAGCCGGCACATTCAGTGCATCAATCTCTTCTTCCTTCTCAATCAAATGCACCTGGTCAGGCGCAACTCCTATAGCCCCTTCGGGTTCAGGGTGATTCTTTTTGCCGATATAGATGATCTGATAACCTTCAGCCGTTTTCTCCCGGATCAGGTCATGCGTCTTGGTTACATCCGGACATGTAGCGTCTACTGTAGTGAGCCCTTTATCCCGTGCCATCTTGCGCACCTCAGGAGATACACCGTGGGCCGTAAAGATGACCGTACCGCTCTCTACCTGACTCAGGATTTCCATCCGGTTCGGACCATCCAGTGTAATGATGCCCTCATCTTCAAAGGAATCCGTCACATGTTTGTTATGCACAATCATACCCAATATATATATAGGCCGTGGTAAATCAAGATTACGTGCTGCCTGACGTGCCAATACCATGGCATCCACAACTCCGTAACAATACCCTCGCGGCGAAATTCGCAGTACTTCCACTTGGTTGCCACCCGCTTTCTTTTTCAGCATCACTGCCGATGTAATTGCAGTCCAGTCTATTATACCTTTATTCGATAGGTGGAGCAAAGACAACTGGCATCCAGATGATGAAAGTCGTTCCTTCACCGCGTCTGGTCACGACCTCAACAGAGCCCATATGCTCCTCAATAATCCATTTAGCGATGGATAACCCAAGTCCAATGCCCGGTGTAGCGCCGCGGGATTCATCCGCACGATAGAAACGATCGAAGATAAACGGCACCTCATCCTTATCCATACCGATTCCCGTATCACTGATCCGGAGACCAACCTGCCCTTTGTATAGGATGGCGTCAAGCGTTACCGATCCGTCCGGAGTGTATTTGAACGCATTTTCTATGAAAATAAAGAGCATCTGCTGTAGATAGTCTTTGCTGCCGTTCACATAAATTCCATTTAAAATCGATAAATCGCCAACCCGCCATTCCGCGTGGTGATCCAGAAAATGTGCTCTGCGAGCTACTTCTTGCACCAAAATTTGCAGCGGAATCGGATTCAGTTCTATTTTCTGTCCAGTATCGGCCCTTGCCAGTGACAGCATGTCACTAATCAACCTGCTCATGCGTTTGCCTTCATCCGCCATGTCTTCAATCGCTTCAAGCGACATCTCCTTGACGGTTTCCTCGTCCAGATTCGGTCGGTCATTCCCTTCCTGATCCCATAGCTTTTTCAGGAAATCAACATTCCCTCGAATGGTGGTCAGCGGTGTACGCAGCTCATGAGAGGCATCGGACACAAATCTGCGCTGAGCAGCATTGGTCTCCTCCAGGCCTCGGAAGGACAGTTCTGTCCGTTCGAGCATGTTATTCACCGTTTCAATCAGGCGGCCGATTTCATCCTTGGGACCTGTATATTGTATCCGGACACTCAGATCGTCACCAGATTGAATCTGATTGGCTGCATCAATGACGTTGACGAGAGGGCGCATCGATTTGCGGGCAAGAATGAGACCTGAAGTAATGGCCAGTGCCATGGCCACAAGCCAGCCAAAGATCAGAATGTTAAGCAGTGCCTCCAGCAATCGTTCCTGTGAACTTACATTGGCACCGACCTGAAGAAGCCCCCTAATTTCATTGGTTCCCTGGAGAGACAAGGGCTGCTGATTGACCAGGAATGGTGTACCATTCACATATATCTTGGATATCCCGCGTTTTTCAAGGATTTCATTCGTTTTCAAAACCGGGAATTGGATGCGAACCTTCTCCATGTTGCCGGAGATTTTGCCAGACTGACTTTGGTAATCCCAGAGTTGAATATAAATTTGGGCTTCCTGCAGCTGACTCTCGGTAAATGGGTCCAGATCAAGCGTCTGAGATAACGGGTTAACTCCGATCTGGTCCGTAATTCGCGCACTCTTCGACTTTAACTGCTGTTCGACTTCCTGATACGTATTGAAATAAACAAAGGCATAGATTACGACACCCCAAAAAATAAGCACAGCTGCCAAGATGCCAGAATACCATGCGGTTAGTTTTAACCGAATGGACATGTCAGGAGTCACCTCTCAGAATATAACCCGCTCCACGAATCGTTTGGATTAAGCGTTTGCCTCCATACTCTTCCGTTTTTTGCCGGAGCATCGCAATATATACTTCCAGTACGTTTGACTCACCGCTATAATCATAGCCCCAGATCTTATCCATGATCAGATCACGGGAGAGCACTCTTTTCGGATTTTGCATAAACAAGTTCAATAGTTCGAATTCCTTCGCTGTCAGCTCAAGACGTTTCCCGTCACGCAGCACTTCGCGTGAATCATTATCCAATATAATATCTTCGTAGACGAGCCGGTTATCCGGCGTTTCTGCGATATCCGATCTACGACGCAGCAGGGCGCGGACACGGGCCAGTAATTCTTCCAGTGCGAATGGCTTCACCAGATAATCATCGGCTCCGGTATCCAAGCCAGTCACCCGGCTCTGAACCTCGTCCTTCGCGGTTAACATGAGCACAGGTACTTTGCTTCCGGCTTCCCTTAATCGGCGACATACTTCGAAACCGTCGATCTGAGGCATCATCACATCCAGCACCACTACATCCGGTTCCTTATCCATCAATTTACTGAGACCCTCAGCCCCATTGGAAGCAGTCTGTACCTCATAACCTTCAAACGCCAGCCCCCGGCGGAGCATGGACACGATTTTTTCATCATCATCCACAATCAAAATAGTTGAGCGCATGGTCTTTCTCCTTTATTCTCACATTTTAATCTCATTGTAACAGCCAGAAGCCCAGTCTGCATCTTGGCCGCATTTTTCGCTTCTTCAAGCTCTTGCTTGGAATCTGTAATCATGTCTTCATTAGGACAAAAAAAGCGAAAGGGCCCTCAAACCCTTCCGCTCTTCTCTTCTGAATCTCGAACTACCATTTAATTATGGTTGTGTTTGCTGCTGTTGATCCGATGTTTGTGAAGTATCATAGTCATTTTTGTTGCCGATTTTGATTTTGATATCCATCTTCTTGCCATCGCGTACCACATTCAATGTAACTTCACTGCCGATTTCCTGAGTTTTGATAAAATCAATCAGGTCTTGGCTTGTGCTGTACGCCGTTCCATTGGCACCCGTGATGATATCATAGGCACGCAGATCGGCTTGGTAAGCCGGAGACTGATAGATGGTGCTGGCTACGACAGAACCTTCAGTAATATCGGTTCCCATTTGTTTCGCCACTTCAGGCGTCAGCGCCATCAGGGACGCACCGATGAACGGTACCGGCTCTTTTGGAACTTCTTTGTTTTCTTTTAGATATTTCACGGCATCCGAGATGACGCTTGAAGGGATGGCAAATCCAATACCTTGCGCATCAGCACTAACAGCTACGTTCATACCAATGACTTCACCATTAAGGTTAAGCAGCGGACCACCAGAGTTACCTGGGTTAATCGACGCATCGGTTTGCAGCAGATGACTGTATTCGCGGGTTTTACCTGTTTCTTCATCCGGAATGCTGATTGTACGTTCTTTGGCACTCAGTACACCTGCAGTTACAGTATGCTCGAACCCTTCTGGGTTACCAATGGCAACAAGCCATTCACCAACCTGTGTGCTGTTTGAGTCGCCAAGCGGAGCAACAGGGAAATCATCGTCACCGCTATTTTTCTCGATTTTCAATACAGCAAGGTCAAGATCGAAGCTGCTTCCTAGCAGTTTGGCTTCGTAAGGTTTGCTGTTGTTCTCCAGTGTAACCTGAATGACATCTGCACCTTGAATAACGTGCTGGTTCGTCAAGATATAGCCTTCTTTGTCAAAAATAAATCCGGAACCAATGCCGAGCGGAACAAGCTGATTGCTTCCCTGCTGCTGCTGTTGGCCTTGGTTGCTATCCGTTCCACCGCTTCCGTTGCCTCCGTTACCGAAGAAGTATTGATATAACGGATCACTCATCGTGGATCCACCTTGGCTTCCACTGCGTGTGGACTGCTTAGCCAATGTTTCAATTTTTACAACCGCAGGACTTGTGCTCGTCACTACAGAAGAGACATCCTCTTTACCTGTTGGCAGAAGAGATGCAGTTACATTATTGCTGCTGCTGCCCGTATTCGTAGAAGTCGATTCCTGACTCGTGCTTTGCTTCTCTGCACTTGTTAAGGCTTCTTGCGGAGTAAACATGTTCGTGCGGTCAGCCGTGTACATCAGTACTGTAATGACCAGCATACCTGCTATAAAGGAAAACAATAATGATCTGACCGAGGAGCGAGGTTTACGGTTGTTGTAGTTCCAGTTTCCATTTCCGTTTTTGCCACCGCCGCCACCATCTCCACCGTTTCCGGAACCGCTGCCTCCGTTGCCACGGCCCGCCTGTTCGGAAGAGCCATTATTGTAATACATCGGAAGTGGCTTGACAGGATCAGGTCTTGTGATCTGAACATTGCCCTCTTCACGATTGCTATGACTCACATGACTGCTTGCTGTATCTTCATTATTCACAGACTGAAAAGGTCCATAAGAATAATAGTAAGAGGATTCGTCCGTTCCGGATGTATTGCGGTTATCCGCCTGCTTTGTTTGGTCTTCCTCGTCTTGACGGTTCGGTCTATAATTACGTTCGTCCATGCTTTCTACCTCCCAATCTCTTTTTCACAAGAGATATTCTTTAACTGTCCTTATTTTGTACTTTAAACCTTAACCGTACCTTAAAAACAATTAAAAAGGAGATAAAAGCACGCAATAATAGAACATTTTTCCCGTTAAATCAGCATTTTAGTCCTTGTTCTTCACCCAACCCTGACGATGAGCGTAAATGGCCAGTTGTGTACGATCATCCATTTCACACTTCATTAGCAGGTTGCTTACATGTGTTTTGACGGTTTTGATACTAATATGTAGTTCTTCTCCAATATCTTTGTTGGTTTTGCCTTCTGCTATGAGCAAAAGAACTTCCTTCTCCCGTTCAGTCAGACCGGATTCGTTCTCTCTCGCCGTACGCTGCCTGATTCCCCGGGTTAACGCTTGAGACACATCTCCCGTCATGACAGGCATTCCCCGATAGGCTCCCTGAAGCGCATAGATTAATTCTTCTGCAGATACAGTCTTCAGGACGTAGCTGACGGCTCCCGCCTCAATGGCCTGCACCACCAGATCATCTTCGAGAAAACTGGTAAGCATAACTATTTTGGAGCTCGGAAATTCACTCATGATGGCTTGCGTTGCCTCGGCCCCGTTCATGACAGGCATCATCAGGTCCATCAATATAAGATCAGGCATCTCACTCGGATCCAGCTTGCGGAGCTGGTTAAGCGCATCCTGTCCATTTCCCGCTTCTCCCATGACATGGAATGTTGGCTCAAGCATAAGGTACGTTTTCAAGCCCATTCTCACCATATCATGATCGTCTACAATCATTACATTCACTTTTCCGGTCATTCCGTTTCCCCCTCTGGTTCATCCGGGAATTTCGGGATAAGCACCCGTACTGTCGTTCCCGCTCCCGGTTTTGAAATAATCTGGACATCCCCGCCAAGCTTTTCTGCCCGTTCACGCATGGTGGACAATCCATAGGACCCTGGCCGCTCCACTTGCTGCATGAAGCCCTGACCGTCATCGCTTATGCTCATGCTGATCTGATGCTCGCTCTCCCGTATGGACAGACTAACAAGGCCAGCCTCCGCATGCTTCACTACATTGGCAACGGCCTCCTGAATAACAAGAAACAGCTGGTGCTCGATGGCATCCGAGACGCCGCCATCCAGTTCCAGCTCTTTCACTCCCTTTAATCCGTTCTGTCTGCAATAATCCGGGAACCATCGATCCAGTGCCTCCGCCAAGTCCCTTCCCTCAAGTTCCACCGGACGAAGCTGCGCAATAAGACCACGCATCTGACGTTGTGCAATATGCGACATTTGGATTAATTGGTCGAGTACTTTGTTTCCGTGCTCCGGATTCATCTCCAGCAGTTTGGGCAGGGAAGACGCTGACATATGAATGGCGAACAGTTGCTGGCTGACCGTATCATGCAGATCCCTCGCCATCCGTCTGCGTTCTTCAAGCACCGCTCGTTCGGAAGCCTGTTCTTTCTCGATCACTTCCTGCTCGCCCAGACGCTGGAGCAGTCTCATTTTTTTCTCAATCGAATCCATCATGACGTTAAACTCCTGATATACCCGGCCGAAAGAGGCATCATCTGCCTCAGGCATGCGAACGGCCAAGTTACCCTTGGATACTTTCAGCATATTCAGATCGAGCAGGTCGATTTTGCGCTGAAGCCGCAGTGCAGCAATATATCCGGTAACTATAGTCGCCAGCACAACGACAGCCACATACGTCCATGCGCGCTGTCGTCCTGTTCCCATTAACACCTCTCCGTACAGCAAGTAGAACCCGCCCAGTGTAATCAGCCCGGTCAGGACAAAATACATCATCAGTTCCCACTTGTTGGCCCTGAGAATCGTTCGAATCATGCGTTAACCCACCTTATTTACTTTGACGTCTCCGATAAATACACTTACTACGATCCGAACCTTTTTTCCTGCTTCCCGGTAATGGGATGTTTCCGCCTGGGCACTGCTGAGGAATCCACCCCGTTTTTGGTTCAACAGCGACATGTCTCCTATAAAGGAGTTCGTGGTGACAGTGACTCCCAGATCCATGTCTTCCGGCACAAATACCTTTACATCCCCAATAAATGAGGAAATGTTGATTTTGGTTTCGCCATAAGGGATTTGGGCTTTCGTCAAGTCGATGACCGTATCACCGATAAACGCCGAGATATTCATTGGTTTAAGGGAGAACACTTCCTGTCCCATGTAGAGGTCACCGATAAATGCTGATTTGTTAACGGTGTCTCTGTTGCCGTAATCTCCATATTCACTTCCGGCTCCGCCCTCACCATAGTGGCTTCCATACCCGTTTCCATCTGGACCGTGTGAATGAGTATGGATATGGGAATGAGAATGATGCTTTTTCTTATGCTGCTGTCCCTGATGCAATTCATCTTCAGCCGCATTGGCGTATGGATCATAATGGTAGTTTTTAGGCTCCTGTTTGGGTTTCCCAAATGTCTTTTCGAATTGCTCATCAAAAGAAGAAGGCATTTCCAGGTCCTCGGAAGACAAGGGCTGATAAGGTTCAGGCGGCGGTGGTGGCTGCATTTTGTCCTGATGTTTGCGATCCCGGCGACGAGGCCCAATCAGAACAAACAGCCCTCCTCCAATTAACATGATTGGAATGAGATAACGAATGAACTCACCCATGGAATAATCAATCCAGCCGAGATTTCGTGACAGGAAGTATCCGCCTATAGCTAGTACAATGACGGGTCCAATCATGGCATAACCGCCATTGCGACGAATTTCAGTCACTCCTTTTACGCCCCACCAGATTAGAAACAGCGGCCAATATGTTCTAAATATATATCCTATATCAATGTCATAACCTAATTGCCGAAACAAAATGATTGCACCAACGGCAATCAACGGTATGCCAACCCACCAGCGGTCTCGCATAGATCGTTTCATCGCTCATGTCTCCTTCGTCTGTATTCTGTACCCAGTGTACCTCAGACAAGGGTTCGATAACAGCGGCGGCAGATGGAATTCGTCTCGGTCTCCAGACGGAGGACTGAGGATATTAATGTAAAATTTATCAAAAACTAAAAACACCCCGGAGCGTTTGCTCCAGGGTGCCTGAATCTTTATTTATTTTTGAAATTTGCCTGCACGGCCTACTTGGCCTGTTTGTCCAGTGTTTTCTACACCGAACTCTGCATTGTATTTTTCATCAGGTGTTTGGAAATTTTCTTGTACTTTGTTTTGCTGGGATTGCTTCACTTTGCTTGCCGCAGTTTCTTGTCCAAACTCTTCATTGTACTTCTCGTTTGGCGTTTGGTACCCTTGTCCTTGTGTTCTTTTAGCCACAACGAATCACCTCTCTCTTCATATTTACGCTGCACTGCTGCTGCGCGGGGTTCGTCCCCAGTCAATATTATGTGAAGAGAGCACTTCAGTTATTCATCCTTAACATCCCAGATTAAACAGCCTTGTCTAACCATGAATCCGGCACGGATTTATACACATCGATCGCTTCAGACAACTCGTCCAGCATCTTTTCCGTGCATTTTCCGTCGCCTTGTTTAATCACCTGTACCTCGACGTCCTTTTTGCCCCATTCCTTATACACTTGCTTCGTGGTCGGAAAATAAAGGTCAATTTTATTACCTTTGATGGCTGAACCTGTGTCCGCCACGATACCGTAACCATATCCGGGAATATAGAGAATGGAACCAAGCGGGAATAATTTGGGGTCAGCAGCAATGGTTGACACCGTCTCTTTGTCTCTTCGTACCTTCACTCCGGAGTAAGTAATACCATACTGAGGATGTTTCGGTCCTTTACCGGTTGACTCTATACCTGCCGTGTAACCCGTTGCGGTCACTTTTTGAGTTCCCAGTACCTGTTCTGAGCGCGGTGCCATTACAGGCATGGATGGGTCGAGTACAAGCTGCTTGCCTGGGACATCCGGTTTAGGAATGACAATGGGCTGTGGAGACCACAATAAAGCCATATAGACCATCGTCGTGACCTGTACCTGATCACTGTATTCATAATCATGGATCGATACCTCGGACTGACTTTCTACATGGCGCGTTGCAGCTTGATTCTCCCGTTTGATTACATGCATTACTTCATTTTCCTCTTCAAATGTATACGCCTCTGCCTGATTCCAGGACAATATCAACCCAATGGAGATGACCATCATTGAAATCAGAACCCGTAATTGTTTTGTTGTCATTGCGTTTTGCTTTTTCATTTTAAAACCTCCCCCTTACTGCAAAGGTTTTCCAAAAAGCAAAATGCTTATACATTTTCTACTCCACTAGGTTCCAGCACGTAAATAATAGCAAAAAAACCGTCCAGGAGCATGGATTAGGCCATGCCCTGACGGTTTTTCTCTAATGCATATATTTATATTGATCTTGTGCTGATTTCTTCTTTCAGTTGAGCTACGATTTCATCCACAGGTTTCATGCCGAGATCGCCTTCTCCGCGTTTACGCACAGACACAGATTCAGCACTGCGCTCATTCTCCCCAACAACAAACATATAAGGCATTTTCTCCAGTTGTGCCTCACGGATTTTGTATCCAAGCTTCTCGTTGCGCAAATCAGCCTCAGCAGAAATTCCCGCGCGCTTCAGTTTCGCTTCCACTTCACGTGCATAATCGTCGAAGTTTCCAGATACCGGAATGACTTTTGCTTGAACAGGAGACAGCCACAGTGGGAATGCTCCCGCAAAGTTCTCCAGCAAGAATGCAGTGAAACGTTCCATTGTACTGATTACGCCGCGGTGAATAACGACCGGCCGATGTTTCTGACCGTCATCTCCGACATATTCCAGTTCGAATCGTTCTGGAAGCAGGAAGTCCAGCTGTACGGTGGACAATGTTTCTTCCTTGCCCAGCGCTGTTTTGATCTGCACGTCGAGTTTCGGACCATAGAATGCAGCTTCACCCTCTGCTTCATAGAAAGGTAAGTCGAGTTCTTCCACAACTTCACGCAGCATGCGTTGGGACATTTCCCACATTTCATCGTTTTGGAAATATTTCTCGGTATCCTGCGGATCACGGTAAGACAGGCGGAAGCGATATTCATGAATACCAAAATCCTTGTAAACCGTTTGGATCAATTCAATAACACGAGCGAATTCTTCCTTGATCTGATCTGGACGACAGAAAATGTGTGAATCGTTCAAGGTCATCGCACGAACGCGGTGCAAGCCAGTCAGTGCACCAGACATCTCGTACCGGTGCATCATGCCGAGCTCGGCAATCCGGATCGGCAGGTCACGGTAGCTGTGCATGCTGGACTTGTACACCATCATATGGTGCGGGCAGTTCATTGGACGGAGTACGAGTTCTTCGTTATCCATTACCATTTTAGGGAACATGTCCTCTTGGTAGTGCTCCCAGTGTCCGGACGTTTTGTACAATTCCACATTACCGAGAACCGGTGTATATACGTGCTGGTATCCAAGACTTTCTTCCAGATCCACAATGTAACGCTCCAGTGTACGACGCAGTTTGGCGCCGTTTGGCAGCCAGATTGGCAGACCTTGTCCGACCAATTGGGAGAACGTGAACATTTCAAGCTCTTTACCCAGCTTGCGGTGGTCGCGTTTACGTGCTTCCTCCAGGAAGTGCAGATGCTCATCCAGCTGAGCCTTTTTCACAAAAGCAGTACCGTAGATACGCTGCAGCATTTTGTTTTTGCTGTCACCACGCCAGTATGCACCAGCGACATTCATCAATTTGAACACTTTGATCTTGCCTGTGGAAGGTACGTGAGGTCCACGGCACAGATCGAAAAACTCGCCCTGCTCATAAATGGTAATTACGCTGTCTTCCGGAAGATCACGAATCAATTCGAGCTTGTAAGGATCGCCCACTTCTTCAAACGTTTTGATTGCTTCATCACGGCTGACTTCCTTACGTACAATTGGCAGGTTTTCACTTACGATACGTTCCATTTCCTTCTCGATCTTTTGCAGATCCTCCGGGTTAAGCGGGTGTTCCAGGTCCATATCATAGTAAAATCCGTCTTCGATGACAGGTCCAACGCCAAGGTGAACCTCTTTGCTGCCATATAGGCGCTTCACAGCTTGAGCGAGCAAGTGAGCTGTACTATGACGCATCACTTCAAGTCCGTCTGGTGAATCAAAAGTTACGATCTCTACCAAAGCTCCCTCATGAAGTTTGGTCGACAAGTCCACCACAATCCCATCCAGTTTCCCTGCTACGGCGTTTTTGCGCAATCCGCTGCTAATCGATGCTGCTACGTCCTCAATACTGCTGCCATCGGCGTACTCACGTACGGAACCATCCGGTAGTTTAATGTTAACTGCCATTTGTCTCATTCCTCCTGTAAATGTAACCTTGTCCATCAACATCATGGACTGATGATCTATTGCTATTCCTGCTGATTGGCAAAGAACGCAAAAAACACCCGTCCCGGTAAAGGGACGAGTGTTGTATACTCGTGGTTCCACCCTAATTCAGCTGCTTCATTCTTAATTGAAAATACAGCCCTCATTGGCATGACGGTAACGGGCATGACCCGGCATATCCTTACTCACGGAACATTTACATTCATCTCCGTTTTCAAAACTGCAGCTACAAAGGGGTAAACCAAACGTGGCATCCGGAGGAAATTTCAGCCTGGTTCCCTCTCTCTGCACCGACCGTGCGTATGGTCCTTGTCTTTGTCAACGCTTTTGCTTATTTAGTAAAAGTTGATCCATAAAACATGTACATTAATTCATTGATCAACAGTTATTATAATTGCCGAGATCACTTGCGTCAAGGCCTGACAGCAGGCCGGAACGAAGCACTTCACACTCCGGGCAATGATGGCATAATTGAACCTTGTCCTCGAAGATCTGGCGAATCGTCGAAATAATCGGCAGATCGGGTGTGTTTGTATGAAGCATCACTTTTTCGGGAGATATCGAGATAAGTGTGCTTACAATCATGTCTTCAATATCCATTTCCAGTTCAAGACCAGGCATCTCCACGACGACTTGCTCATCTTTTTGGACAGGGAGCTGGTTAAACCCTGCATCCAGAACCTGAAATTCATGCGAGCCTTTGTGCACCAGATGGACCAAAGGAACTTTGGCTTCCTGAAAGAATACAAAATATTTTAACAATCCCATGAATTCTTCGTATTGACGATCCATCCAGAATTCATCCAGTGCATACTCCACCAGTTCGTGCAGTTCCTGTTTGTATTGCTTCATTCGAAAATGAAGAATGCCTTCCAGGTGAAAGAAATGAACCTCCTCCAGATCATGTCTAAGACCATTTGCGAGGGTTAAGCGCCGTTTCTCTCGAAGCCCTGGCTGATCCAGATCACCGTTAAATAACAAGGGCATGCAGATCCGGTGTACCTTCTCCACCTCATATTCATCCATAACGGAACAGGCCTTGGAAATCATGTTTTCTACAATGGAGCGCTCCCGGGTATCCATAATGAAATCAGCCAGTCCTTTGGCAAGCAAGTCACTGATCTGAGGCAGCCACTGCTGAAAATCCACGTGATTTTCATTCCCTCTGCAGACCCAGGCTGCTTTGCCGTCATTATGTTTGAAAGTGAGCCGGAAACCTCTTTTGCTTATATGTAAACCTTTGGTTTTTTCTTTGATGCAGCGATAAAATTGATCTGCTTCCTCTTGCCCTGACACATCGGTCCATACGGCGAACAGCTCCACAAGAATCACTCCTTTCCTTCCTGTTCAAAGTATATGGCAAGGCCGAGGGGGATATACGAAGCGGATTGATGGAAAGCGTGTCATCATTTCTCAGTATATTTGTAAAGAGGTTTGGAGTTCAGACAAAAATGTGTTATTATTTTGATAACAGTATGTTTCACGGAAAAGGGGGGAAGCCAAAATGAGACAACAACCTAGAATGCTCCGCAGTGCTTTTATCATCATTTTGTGTTTGTTCCAAGCGTTGTGCTTCCCTATTCCGATGCAGACAGAATCCGCTGTTGGCGTATCCGTTGATGCCACTTCCAATAAGGAAGTGTTATTGCAAATACCCGAAACTCAGCAAAAACCTGCTATCCGCAAATACTCGCAAGTCATGGTCAAGCTGATTGCAGTGACGAATAACAAGCCTGTATTTTTGGTGCTTGCCTTATTGCTGATGCTGCGAATTCCTACTCCGCGTCTGCCCTTTAAACCGTTGATTTGTCTGTTTAAGCGCAGATTATTTCTGCTACCCATTAAATTCACCAGTATGTATTTGTCCCTCGCCCCTCATGCACCAAGATACGTAAACGCCCTTCACTAGGCGTTGCACCGTATGTTCGGTTGCCATGCATAGAGACATCTCTGTCCAATAGACGGTGTACTTGTGCATAACTTATAACCCTTTAAGCAAACGTTAGTTAACGACAAGGTTAACAGTGTATCACGATGTTGTATTTGTTATATCCATTTTTACTCAAAATTCAATGTATACGGCTGTGTGTCAGGAGTACCTGGCTCTGTTTGCCCGCATCATTTAATGTTTCTTCCAAATACAGATCATTCTATTTTCGGGAAATAAGCCTGTCTTCTGTGGCCAGCCCTCAATTTAAGGAGGCATATTATCCATGGATGTACGTGAAACAGATTTGCCGGGAATCGGCAAGAAGTTCCAGATTGAAACGAGCAGTGGAGATAAAATTGTGATCATTATTCATGATGACGGACGGCGTGAAATGTACCATTTTGAATACGACGATCCGGATCAAAGCATCTCCATGATTACGCTCGATGATTATGAAGCCAGACAAATTGCCGCTATCGTTGGCGGATTGACCTATAAGCCAAAACAGCTTGAAAATATTGAAGTTACTTTTGACGATCTGATTATCGAATGGTACAAAGTCGAAGCCTCCTATGGATGCATCGGCAAGTCCATCGGTGAACTGGACGTACGTCAAAACTCTGGGGCAACGGTTATTGCCGTTGTAGAGAAAAACCACAAAAAACATATCAGCCCCGGTCCTGAGGTCGTGATTACTGCTGAGTCTACCGTTGTTGCCGTTGGCGAGCGCAACCAACAGAAACTCTTCAAATCCCTCCTCCTGACCGGAAGGGGGTGAGTCGATGGATCATCTGATTTTTGAAGTAGGTCTGGCGCTCGTTCTCATTGCTGCCGCTGGCCTTTTATCCGCCAAATTGCGTTTTTCGGTCGTCCCGTTTTACATTCTGATCGGAATGGCGGTTGGTCCACATGCCATGAAAATATGGCATCTGGACTTCCGTTTTATTGAAAGTCAGCCTTTCATCGAATTTATGGGCCGGATTGGTATCCTGTTCCTGCTCTTCTATCTTGGATTGGAATTCTCGGTAGGACGTCTGATCAAATCCGGTAAATCCATTGCCGTCGGCGGTTCCATTTATATCGGAATTAACTTTACACTTGGATTAGTTTTCGGATTTGCATCCAATTTCCCACCTGCTGAGGCACTTGTTATTGCTGGGATTACCACCATATCTTCCAGTGCCATCGTGGCCAAGGTGTTAGTCGATCTGAAACGTACAGCCAACCCGGAAACGGAAATGATTCTTGGAATTATCATGTTCGAAGATGTGTTCCTGGCTGTGTACATCTCCATCCTATCCGGATTGGTGCTCAGTGACTCATCCTCGATCGGAGGCGTCATCGTATCCGCGCTTATCGCGCTTGGATTCATGCTTATTGTCATCATACTGGGGCGGAAAGCGACTCCGCTGCTCAACAAACTGCTTAAAATACGCTCCAATGAATTGTTCTCACTTGTGATTTTTGGTGCATTGTTCCTGGTAGCCGGATTCTCCGAAACCATTCACGTGGCCGAGGCCATCGGTGCGTTACTTGTTGGTCTGGTCCTTGCAGAGACAGAACATGCCAAACGAATTGAGCATCTGATCCTGCCGTTCCGTGACTTCTTCGGAGCCATCTTCTTCTTCAGCTTCGGATTGTCCATTGACCCTCTGTCCCTTGGCGGAGAAGCCGTATGGCTGGCTTTGATTGCTGTTGTGATTACGCTATTCGGTAACTTCCTGGCAGGCATGCTGGCTGGACGCAGTGCGGGACTGTCTCCAAAAGCTTCTGCTAATATTGGTTTAACCATTGTATCCCGCGGTGAATTTTCGATCATCATGGCCAACATGGGTAAAGCCGGTGGACTCTTGCCGCTTCTCCAGCCGTTTGCCGCACTGTACGTACTGATTCTGGCCATTCTTGGACCGTTATTAACCAAAGAGTCCAAACATGTGTTTAGAATTTTGGATAAAATATTCAAGTTCAAAGATCCTCGGAAGAAGAAAGAAGAACCGAAGGTTTTACAGAAAGAAGGATAAAATCTGTACCTGTTCAGAACAGGCACAGGATCGTAACTGCGGCTCCTCGCCGATCTTCTGTGATCAACCCAGGGAGAATGGCTCGCCAGCCGCACAAAGGAGGATGACGTATGAAAGCACCTCTGATATCGGCTAATCCGGTGCCACAAACCGCTAAGACCGGAATATCATCCACGCGCCGCTTCCTGAATCTTTTGCTGGTGATCGCCGGTGGGATTCTGGCTTCCGTGGGACTTGAATTATTCCTGCATCCTAATAAGATTATTATTGGAGGCATTACAGGCATATCTTCTCTGTTCGCCCATTGGACTGAAATGAGAATTGGATTGTTCCTGTTCTTATTCAATGTTCCGTTTATATTTTTATCCTACAGGCTGGTGCAAAAGAAATTTGTACTCGTTACTGTACTGGGTCTGGTTGTCTTTTCGATTGGTGCCATCGTGCTTCATCCCATGCCGCCTCTGGTTGAACATCCGCTGGCTGCCGCCATGTTCGGCGGATTATGTCTCGGTGTTGGAATCGGACTTGTGGTGCGGTATGGCGGGACACTGGATACGCTGGAAATCGGTGATCCGTCCTCCCGGCCACCTGAACGGGTATTTAGCGGGAAACGGATGCTTATCGAAAAAATAATCATGCTGCTCAACTTGCTGATTCTGACAGCCGCTGGTGTTGTCTTTGGTTGGGATCAAGCGATGTACTCTGTTATTGCCTATCTTATTGCATATGAAACGGTCTATATCGCGTTCCGCGGATTTACGACCACTCGCAAATTGTACATTCTGACTACCCAAAGCACGCAGGTTGAAAAAGCCGTTCGCAAACGTCTGCGACGGGAACCCGGATCTCCTGCACCCTCTTCAGAATCTGCTTCCTTATTGCCTGCTGATGGATGGATTCATCACATTCCGGGGGCATTGTACTATGAAGTTCACTTTCTGGAGATGATCTGGTTGAAATCCATTGTGCGCCATATTGATCCGCACGCTGGGATTATCACCCATCCGGAGAAATGACCCAACGATTTGAACCCCAAAAACCTCTCTCTGACCCTGTGACAGAATATCACTTCAGGTTAGAGAGAGGTTTTTTATTCCTGCTTTTTATTCCTTATTCTTCATTTTCGGTATCCTTCACATTTACAATTCAACTATAGCTTTTACCACATGTGTATCTGGTAGCAACCACTTGTCCATAGCGGAAGGGAGCTCAGTTAAAGGCTCTCGGTGCGTAATGTAGCCATCCATGCTGAGCTTTTTCTGCCGCAAAGTCGATATCACTTGCTCAAAATCCGCACGCGTTGCATTACGGCTGCCCAGTATACTCATCTCTCGCTTATGAAACTCAGGATCATGAAATGTAATATCGGCTTTGACCAATCCCACATAGATCAATTGTCCACCATGAGATACATACCGAATGGCCTCAATCATGGACTGTGTATTGCCTGTTGCATCAAATACAGCGGTAGCGTAATCCCCTTCTGTCACTTCAGCAACCTTCTCGACCACTTGATCTGTTGCCTGTATTACAACATCTACCCCGGCCCAGGTGCGGCTTAGTTCCAATCGGTCCAGGTTCCGATCAATGGCGATTACTCGGGCACCTGCCTGTTTCGCAAAAGCCATGACACCAAGTCCGATCGGGCCTGCCCCGATTACTATAATCTGTTCTCCAGGCTGCACACCTGCTCTTCTTACGGCATGAGCACCGATACTGAGCGGTTCAACCATCGCTGTTTCATCCAAGGTAAGTCCTTCCGCCTTAATCAAATGGGAAACAGGCACGCTGATTCTTTCGCGCATCCCTCCGTCCACATGTACTCCCATGACCTGCATAGATGCACAGCAATTGGTTTTCCCTGTTCGACAGGCAATACAGTGACCACAGTGAAGATAGGGAATAATGCTTACCTGATCTCCAACTTGAAGGCCAGCAGTATTCGGTCCAATCTCATCAATGATGCCTGACAGTTCATGTCCCAGAATACGAGGATAGGTAAAATAGGGCTGGTTACCTTTATACGCATGCAGATCCGTCCCGCAGATGCCAATCCGCTTGATGGATACAATGGCCTCATGTTCAGCTCGAATGGGTTCGTCGGTTTCCTGTATTGTCAAACGATTGATCTCTTCACACACAACAGCCTTCATCCCTGTTCCCCCTTCCCTGCTTTCTGTTGTGGTTCGTTATACTCGGGACGACCACTAGTCCACGTTATGTTATGAACGGGTGCAAGAATGTGCAGTACCTCTGCCAAAAGCTCTTCATCGAGCGGTTCATCTACCCATTCCGCATTATTACGGATGTTATTCTCACTTGCGCTGCTCACCAGTGTGGTTGGGATCTGTTCATTGGCCGTAGCAAACTGCACAGCCAGCTTGGCAATATTCACACCTTGCTCTGCACAGAACTGCGCAGCTTCAAGACAGACTTGTTTGACGCGTTCATCTGCCGGATGCCAGGCGGGTGTGCCTCTTGTACCTAATAAGCCCATCGACAGAGGCGAAGCATTGACGAGGCCAACTCCCTCTTTTTCCAATAACGGCAGCAGGGACAATAGTGAGGTATCATTCAATGCATAATGACAATACGAGATGATGGCATCGGCATCAATCTGCGGCAGCACTTTCTCGAACAAGGGCAGGGGCAGACCACAAACTCCCGCATGACGAATGACACCCTGCTCTTTCAGTTCCAGCAAGGCTGGATAGGCTTCTTCAATAATGATCTCTGCTGGTGCAAACTCAATATCATGCAGGAACAGAATATCAATATAATCGGTGTGCAATCGGTCCAGACTTTCCTTGACACTATCCTGAATGCGCTTACGGGAAAAATCAAACTCATTCTCACCGTATCGTCCCGCCTTGGTTGATAAAATATATGAACTGCGCGGCTGGCTTCGTATCGCTTCTCCCAGTACCGTTTCTGCCTTGGTTAGACCATAATAGGGTGACACATCTATATAGTTCATTCCAGCATCCAAAGCTGCATGTACCGTACGAATACCTTCCTCGCGGTCAATATCGCGAAATACCGAACCGAGGGAAGACGCCCCAAAACTCAACACAGGTACATCGAGACCGGTCCTGCCAAGCATCCTTCTCTTCATTCACTTGCTCCTCTCCAGCATGTATGTTGCTCCCTTTCTTTCATTTTAACAGTTCAATATCATTATAAAATATCGCCATATGCGTAATATGTACTCTTTCATGACCTCGGAATAGCCCCTTATGGCAAGCATCCAACAAAAAAACACGGATTACCCATTCAATGGGTAACCCGTGGTCTTCATTTTATTACCTAGATTTAGATAAATTCTCTTATTAGTTCTGCATGACAAAATCTTGCTGCACCGAATTCTCTTCTTCATCAAACATGCGCAGAATATCGTATCTTGTATTACGCTGTGCTGGAATATAACCCGCCTCACGAATAAGCTGAAGAATCGAGCCAATATTGACTTTGTATGTAGCACCCGCTGCGGATACGACATTCTCTTCAATCATCGTGCTGCCGAAATCATTACAGCCAAATTCAAGTGATTTTTTACCGATTTCAGGACCCATGGTTACCCATGAAGATTGAATGTTTTTGATATTATCAAGTACAAGTCGGCTGATCGCTACCGTCTTCAGGTATTCTTCCGGAGTTTGGCGCTCCAGTTTCAGATTCGTATTATCCGGCTGGAATGTCCAAGGAATGAATGCCAGGAAGCCTTCCGAGTCATATTTGTTCGCAATACACTCATCCTGTGCTTCACGTACCCGAAGCAGGTGAAGTGCACGCTCTTCCATCGATTCGCCCAAACCGATCACCATTGTTGCAGTTGTGTTCATCCCGATCCGGTGAGCTGTCTGCATAACGTCCATCCAGTCGCGCCATGAACCTTTCAGACGGCTGATTTTGCGGCGTGTACGGTCATCCAGAATCTCAGCGCCTCCACCTGGCAAGGAATCCAGTCCAGCTTCGTGAATGGCACGTACGACCTCTTCCAGCGTAAGACCATCTGACACTTCTACCATTTTCATAATCTCCGCTGGAGAGAAGGAGTGCATGGTAATGTTCGGAAAACGTTCTTTGATTGCTTTTAACAGATCCGTGTAATAGCTGAAAGGCAGGTTGGGATTCGTTCCGCCTTGCATCAGAATCTCAGTACCGTTCACATCTTGGGTTTCCTGAATTTTCTGGAAGATCACTTCGTCCGGCAATACATATCCTTCATCTGATCCAGGTCTGCGATAAAAAGCACAAAAACGGCAGTACACATCACACACGTTGGTGTAGTTGACGTTACGCCCAATGACAAATGTTCTGTATGGCTCAGGGTGCATACGCTTCATAATAACATTGGCAGCTGCCCCGATTTTGTCGACTTCATTTGATTCAAATAGCTGAATGGTGTCTTCCAGGTCTAATCGTTCGCCCCGAAGAGCTTTATCTAAGATACGGTCTACCGTACTCATCGTAAAAAGCCTCCCTCATGAAGAGAAAATATGTTCACGATCCGTCCCGACTTGTATATATGCCAGTCTTGTGCATGATTGGTTGGTTCCAAAGGATTGCGCAGAAATAGAAATTCTAGATGGATTGGAACCTTTCGATCCATTCTGGGTTATTGAAAAAACGGCTCATTGGGAATCTATGCATAAGACGCATCGCTTGCAAGTGCTGGTGGCAACATCGCATTTCTGTACTCTGTCTATCGTAACACAGGTTACATGTGAAAAAAAGCACCTTATGGAAAGGTGCCCTAAATTTAAGTAAAAATATTGACATATTCATTCTATTATAATTCCAGCTTTTTTAGACTTATTTATTGATAGCTCTATTAGCTCAAAATGATGATTATGATTCCTGAAGCGCCTGATCCAGATCAGCAATCAGATCGTCGATATCTTCCAGCCCGACTGAGAAGCGCAGCAGTCCATCGGTAATTCCCCGTTCAAGTCGAACCTCAGCAGGCATCGCTGCATGAGACATCATCGCCGGATAGGACAGAATACTCTCCACAGCACCCAGACTGACAGCCACAATTGGCAGTTTCACCCGGTTAAGAACAGCTTTGGCACGGTCACCCGAGCCTACGTCAAATGAGACAACCGCTCCATAACCCGTGGACTGGCGCTCGTGAGCTTCACGACCCGGATGCTCCAGCAGTCCTGGATAGTATACTGCGGTAATATCGCTGCGTCCGCTAAGCCAGGCGGCCAGCTTCGCCGTGCTTTGTTCACTGTGTGCCATACGAGCTCCAAGTGTTTTCATGCCGCGCATCAGAAGCCAGGATTCTTGAGCACCGAGTACGGTACCAAGCCCATTTTGAAGCTGTTTGAGCTGTCTCCCCAGCTCTTCGGTACGGGCAACGGCAAGTCCTGCAAGTACGTCACTATGTCCACCAAGAAACTTGGTTGCACTATGTACAACAATGTCCACACCGAGCTCAATCGGGCGCTGATAATATGGCGTCATGAATGTGTTATCGAGAATAGTGATCAGTTCATGTTCCTGTGCCCAGGATGTGACGGCAGCAATATCCGTGATCCGCAGGGTTGGGTTGGAAGGTGTCTCCATATAGACAGCCTTCGTATTCGGCTTAATGGCCGCCTTCACCTCTTCAATATTGGTCATATCCACAAACGTCGTCTCAATTTGCATTCTGCTAAGAATGGATGTGAGCAGTCGGTATGTTCCTCCATACACATCTTCTGTTACGATCATATGGTCGCCTGCCGAGAACATCAGGAACACACTGGAGATTGCAGCCATTCCTGAAGAGTAGGCGAATCCTCGAGCTCCACCTTCAAGCAGTGTGATGTAATCCTCCAACGCTTGACGTGTCGGATTACCCGAACGGCTGTAATCATGCTGTGGTGGATTAAAGATATCAAAATGATGGAATGTGGATGCCTGGTAGATCGGTACGCTGGAGGCTCCTGTTGTTTTATCCACTTCATCACCAAAATGCAGCAGCTTCGTATCAAACTTCAATTCGGATTGCTTGTTGTTCTGCTCACTCATGATGCACGCCTCCTTCAACCTCACGCTGCGCAGCTTCCAGGGCATTCCCCAAATCCGCAATCAGATCTTCTGCATGCTCAATTCCTACGGAGAAGCGCAGCAAGCGGTCATCGACACCTATGGCGTCGCGTATTTCGAGCGGGATATCTGCATGTGTCTGTACCGCAGGATACGTCATCAATGATTCAACGCCGCCAAGACTCTCGGCAAAAGCAATTAACTTGATATGGCGCAGCAGTGGTTCAACGAAACGGGCATCTTTAACTTTGAAAGAGAAGATGCCTGTGTTTCCTCTAGATTGTTTCTTCTGCACTTCGTATCCCGGGTGATCTGACAAACCAGGGTGGTATACTTCCCCCACAGATGGATGTTCCAGCAAATACTTGGCAATGGTAAGTGAATTATACTCATGTCGCTCCATACGAAGCGCGAGTGTCTTCATGCCTTTCATCAACTGATAGGAATCACTTGGAGATAGTACTGCACCAATGGAGTTATGCAGAAATGCCATTTCAGCTGACAATTCCTCGCCCTTGGTGATGATCAATCCGGCAAGCACATCGTTGTGTCCACCCAGGTATTTGGTTGCGCTATGAACAACGATATCTGCTCCGAGCTCGATCGGACGTTGGAAGAATGGCGTCAGCAGTGTATTGTCCACAATCGTCAACAGGTTATGGCTTTTCGCCCAGGAGCTGACCGCTTCAATATCCGTAATCATCATAAGGGGATTGGTTGGCGTCTCGATAAATACAGCTTTGGTGTTCGGCTGACGAATGTCTTCCATGGCCACCAGATCATTCGTGTCCACGTAGCTTGCCGTTACGCCAAAACGGGACAGGATACGCTCTAGAAGACGATACGTTCCCCCATACAGATCCAGCGAGACAATCAGATGATCGCCCTGTCCAAACATGGCGAAGATCGTTTGCAGCGCTGCCATGCCCGAGCTACAGGCAAAACCGGCATCACCGGATTCGAGTGCAGCTGCAGCTTCTTCCAGTACCTTACGTGTTGGATTGGTCGTACGAATGTAGTCAAAGCCTGTGCTCTGCCCGAGCTTTGGATGGCGGAACGCCGTTGATTGATAGATGGGGAAA
This sequence comes from Paenibacillus sp. P13VS, assembly GCF_015143645.1. Lineage (NCBI taxonomy): Bacteria > Bacillati > Bacillota > Bacilli > Caryophanales > Paenibacillaceae > Paenibacillus > Paenibacillus sp. P13VS. Next base: position 706,951 of record NZ_WYEV01000002.1, read on the forward strand.
TTCACGGCACCAGTTCCCGGCTCATTGACGGATCCGATTTGAGCCAAGCGGCTTTCGATTTTTAACTTATTGTCTTCCATTGCAGTATCCTCCTGTAATCTCGATTAGATTTGCGGGCCAATATCGTAAGGCGTCTCCTGATACACATAGTAATTGAGCCAATTAGAGAATAATAAGTTTGCATGTGCCCGCCAGGTTGCCGGAGGAACACGGGATGGATCGTCATTTGGAAAATAGTTTTTTGGCAGTGCGATATCCAATCCCTTGGATGCATCGCGGTCATATTCCCATTTCAAGGACAATGGATCATACTCCGCATGCCCTGTCACAAAAATTTGTTTGCCGTCTTTGGTGGCAACGAGGAAAATGCCAGCTTCCTCCGATTCGGCCAAAATTTCGAGGTTATCGTTTTTCTCAATATCCTCGCGCCGAACTTCGGTATGACGGGAATGTGGAACATTGAACACTTCATCAAATCCGCGAAGCAGCTGTACGTGAGATTTGTTAATCGTATGTGGAAATACGCCAAAACACTTCTCTTCCAGCGCTACCTTAGGTACACCGAAATGATGATACAGACCAGCCTGAGAAGCCCAACAGATGTGCATGGTCGATGTAACGTTGGTTTTGGTCCAATCGAAGATCTCCTGGATTTCCTTCCAATAATTCACGTCTTCGAAATCCATCTGCTCAACAGGGGCACCTGTAATGATCATTCCGTCAAAACGGCGGTGTTCAATCTCATCAAAGGTTTTGTAGAACAGATTCAGATACTCCTGTGACGTGTTCTTCGATGTGTGGGACTTGGGATGAACCAGAACGATATCGACCTGTATAGGGGTGTTCCCAACCAAACGAAGCAATTGGGTTTCTGTTGTTTCCTTGGTAGGCATCAGGTTTAATATAGCAATGCGTAGTGGACGAATATCCTGCTGGTAAGCATGTGTCTCGTCCATTACGAAGATGTTCTCACCTGCGAGGACTTCCTTGGCAGGCAGTGCGTCTGGAATTTTAATTGGCATGATGTACAACTCCTCCTTGTGCATAGATAGATGCAGTCATCACAGACTTGATGTGTAACACATCAAAATCGTTCTAGACTGCCATGAGCTTGTCTATAGGTGGAGAATTGCAAAAAGCGCAACGCTCTAACCTGACAAACTCAAGTTCCATAGCGAAAATCAGTGCTGAGAAGTCGGTGCATATAACAAAGACCTTCCTCGGATTCCGAGAAAGGTCATATGTAAATAGATATGCGCCTCTCTCATCTCTCAGTTACAACAGTGCCTCAATGGACACTTAGTCGCTGCAAGAATTAGCACCGTGCGGTATACCGCCGGTTGCCGGGTTTCATCGGGCCAGTCCCTCCACCTACTCTTGATAAGATTTCGCCTTATTCGATTGTGTAATTAGTGTACTTCACCGTCTACTTTAAAACATTAATCCTCTCACGTCAAGCATGTAGTTTTATGTCTGTTCATGTAGGCCGGAACCGTTTGTCTATCGCTGTCATACACTGCTTCAGGGCGCGAAATAGACACATTTTTGCGCTTGAAAGCACCATGTACCAGCGGTATACTAAACAAGTGTTGCAAACCCTTATGTGAGAGGTGACATATTCAATGGATGGCGACCCGAGGCCTGACTGTCAGCCGTATTCCGACAAACTGCATAGAGAATTGACATCAGCATGCCGGCAGCGGGACGTTATTTCCGTTTGTTTATAGAGCGAACGCAGTCCTGACTTCCAGGCTCCGCTGCCGACCGGCTGATCTGTTCTTTTTGCGCCCATATTGATGAAAATCCGCCTGTTTGGCGGGTGCAGAAGGAGTGGATGAACGATGAAAATCCGGTTGGTAAACAACGGTGTATTTATCCCGGTGGACGATATTGAGCAGGCGCTAACGCCACCAGCTGAGGGATTTTACTGGATCGATGCAGACGTTGATGATCTGGCGGTACTTCAGCCGCTGTTCATGATGCATGATCTGGCTGTAGAGGACTGTTTGAGTGATGAAGAGCAGCGTCCTAAGATTGAAATTTATGAGAGCCATTATTTTATTGTTGTAAACAGCATTCGATTTGATGACGAAGAGATCTTTTTGCGTGCGGTTAACCTGTTTCTGGGGAGACATTATATCATTAGTGTTACGAAGCAGAAAGTCAGCGAACTGCGGACCTTGAAGCCTATTCTGTGGGAACAGGAAGTCAGCACTCCCGATCGTCTTCTGTATCTGTTGGTCGACTTGATTGTGGATAACTACTTTACCGTCGGCGACCGGATCGAAGCACGCATTGAGAAATTGGAAGAAGATATTTTGATGCATACGAAAAAGTCCCATTTGAATGAAATTATCGGGCTGCGCAGTGAGATTCTGTGGCTCAAGAAAGTGCTTGGACCTCAAAAAGAGGTCATCAATACGCTCAACAAAAAGGATTTGCGTCTCATCGATGACCAGCTGCAGAAGTACTTCAGTGACATCTATGAGAATGCTGTGAAAATATCCGAGACGTTCGAGACTTATCGAGACCTAATGGGAAACTTGCGAGAAGCCTACCAATCCAGTATCGCCAACCGGGCGAACGAAATCATGCGCGTGTTTACCGCCATTACAACGGTGTTCATGCCCCTGACGGTCATTACCGGCATCTATGGGATGAACTTCAACAACATGCCTGAGCTGGACTGGAAGTATGGATATTTTGTAGTCATTGGCCTGATGGTGACCCTTGGCCTGAGCATGTTCTTTATTTTCCGCAAAAAAGATTGGATCTGAACGTATTCATTCAAAAAGACGAAGCACTCCATTCAGGGAGAAACAGCTTCGTCTTTTTTTCTGTACTCAAAAACTTCTCTCGAAACGATATGGGCTGCCTAGCCCGCGTTCCGCTCTGTTTCTACATGTCTTCGGAATCGAATGCGGATCATGCGCAGTCTCTCGTACACTTGCTCCAGATTGCCGCTAACCGGCTTATCCCCGCCGTATACTCTATGTAATACAGGTTTCAGGAAACTGTCTCCCAGCTCCTCGTATGCACTCCAGACCGCCTCCTGCTCCTGCTCAGGCATGACTGCAAGCTCTGCATCCAGGAGGCTATCCGTATCATAACCTTCCGTATCGAGTGTCTCCAGCAGTTCAATCAGCTCTCTGCGGGATAGTCCGGAGCGATTCACAATCTCTTCCAGCGTATACCCTTCCTTCATACCCTCAAGCACCTGCTTGCGAGTGGTGAACTTGTCCAGCTCCTGCTTATATTTCTGTTCTTTTTGCTTGTACAACCAGCTCTCATATTCATCTTCGGACAATACCGTTTGCACCCAATCAAGTGGAAAAGCCGTAGAACGCTCTACTCCGCTTGTTAGCTCCATCCACTCCTGACCGTATTCATTTGCTTTGCTCTCCCCAACACCTGGTAACTGCATCAGTTCCTCCATGGTTTGTGGTACGAATGCACTGATCATGCGCAGCAAACGATTCGTTGCAATAAAGTATGGGGCCTTCCGGTCAGACGCTGCCCTTCTTCTCCGCCATGTGCATAGATCAGCATATAACTCTTCATTGCCGTAGCGTTCACTATAACAATGAAGACGCTGTCCACCATAACTGCGTAATTTCAGATCATCCGTCTCATGAAACAGTCCCTGAATCAATGGCCGGTAACCTTCACTCATTCGAATCGCCAACTGGTGACGATAAATATGGAGCAGTTCTTCCCAGGAGCTCCCCTCATACCAGATGCTGTCTTCGCGATCTCCTTCCTCATAATGGCTCCACCCGAGATGCCAGGCACCTTCCTCCTCACCAATCCACAGCTGAGCGTGTTCCTCATGTTGACCTGACAATTTGGACAATCTGTTCATGAAAATGACTTCCATCGATTTCCCCTCCTTAATATTGCAGCCTATTCACAGTTAGATGAGCCGCCTCCAGGCAACAAAAAAAGCACCTCTCCTGCAAATTCATTGCAAGAGAGGTGCTTCCTCATTAACCGTAGTATGCTGTTGCTCATATCTTACCACAATGGAAAAATTCGTCAACCACTTGTGATCAATTGAATTATTTGTTCAAAGCCAATTTGGCCAAGGCCAGCGATCCGCACAAACCGGCATTGTCACCAAGGCCTGGCGGAACGACATACTCGTCGATTCCCGAGTGAAGGGCCGGATGCTGAACATATCCATTTAACAGCTCCTGCAATTTGCTGCGCACCATGGGGAACAGATGCTCCTGCTTCATGACCCCTCCACCCATCACAATTTTTTCCGGAGTGAGAATCAGTACATAATTCATGAGTGCGTGCGCCAGATAATGTGCCTCAATCTCCCAGGCTTTGTGATCTGCTGGCAGCTCATACGCCGGTTGGTCCCAACGTTTATTGATAGCTGGTCCCGCTGCGAGTCCTTCCAGACAGTCCCCGTGGTATGGACAAAAGCCTTCATATGTATCCTCAGGGTGTCTGCGTACAATAATATGTCCCATCTCTGGATGAGATAAACCGTGAACCATTTTACCGCCTACGACTGCTCCGGCACCAATACCTGTTCCGACAGTGATATACAGACAGCTCTCCAGCCCTTGTGCTGCTCCCCAGGTCGCTTCTCCAAGCGCAGCTCCGTTTACATCCGTATCAAACGTCATCGGCACATCAAAATGTTCCTTGAGTTTGCCAATAATATCATACTGACCCCAATGAGGCTTCGGTGTAGTTGTAATATATCCGTACGTAGGACTTCCTTCAATCGGGTCAATCGGTCCAAAAGAACCTACGCCCAAAGCTTCAATCCCTTTGCCTTCAAAGAAAGCGATAACCTGCGCCATCGTTTCTTCCGGTGTGGTTGTAGGAAAACTTACCCGTTCAAGCACCTCACCATTTTCAGTTCCAATCCCACATACAAATTTGGTTCCCCCAGCTTCAATTGCGCCTAAAATCGTCAAGTTAGTCACACTCCCAAGTTAGTTTAAAGTGAAATTCATCTTTGGTTCTGGACGATGATATGTTGTGAACCTACTGCCCGCTCTCCAGCTTATCCAAACGTTTCAACAACGTTTGCCTCCAACTATCCGAAAGCGATGGAATAGCCAGTAATGCATGCATGCCGGCTGCATCCTTCTTCCCTTGATGCATGACCCGGTTGGCCTCGAGAACGGTCATGGATGCAGGGTCTGTGCGGATACGCCTGAACGGAGAGTCAGGAGCGACTTCTCCCTCCTCCAGTACGCGAAAATAGAAACCGGTATAGCCGCTTTCCTGAAAATACACAGGCAGCTCTTTGAAATCATACCGGGCAGCGAGTTTGAAGCAGGGTTGTCTTGGCTGGCTAACCTGAACCAAAGCTCCGCCCAGTTCATACATATCACCAATCCGGACTTGATCCTCAGAGCAGCCTTCCACCGTTAAATTCTCACCACAAGCTCCCCAGTCCAGCTTGCGCTCCATCAGTTGTTCCAGTGCGGAATATCGACTGTAATCGTATACACATACAGCCTTATCCGGTCCGCCGTGATTCTCCAGGTCCGCCTGGCCATCTCCTGTCATTCCAGTGAATGACAGGAAAACCGGGCCGGATACGGGAAGTTTGACAATGCCGCTTAGCACTTCACGCTTCTGGCCAGGCAATGGCTGAGGCTGGCCCACATTAATGGCAAGAACAGCTGTATTACGTTCTGCTGACTGTTGATCAGGTGTGAGTGTCATGTGCTTGTTACCTCCCATAAAATTAGTACTTTAACGGACTGAGCTGCCAAAAACGAGTGTATTACTTAACAACCGCCCTGGTGAAGTCAACATCTTGCCACCTGCATACAAGCCCGAGGAAGCTCCGCCATCCAGGTTCATGGCCTGCTTGGCACCAAGCTTCTGCATGACTGCCGCCCATTCCTTAATGGTGGCTCCCGACACAGTTGCAAGCATTACTGAACCGTCACCCATGATGGCAATCCCGCTTCTGGCACCAGAGGCATTCAGAATCTTGGTATCCTTGAATCCTTCGCTGGTTGGGTTCACGGCGACTTTACCGTCTTTCACAAGACGAGGACCAGCACCAACAGCAGTTACTACGTCTTCCCAAGGAATCTCTTTGCCTGATGCATTGGTATATTTGTAGTTCATTTCTACAGTCGAACCCACAGAGAAGCGATCTGCAGTAGATTTCTGATTGCCCGTAAAGACCAATACCGATCCATTCTTCGGAATCGCTACATTGTTATTGGCTACTTTTTTGGTGACAATCCCTTTCTCCATCACAACTGCAGTACCACCCTTGAATCCAACTTTGGGGCCGCGCTCCGGAGTATAGAGCATTGATATGCTCGCATTCGCAGAAGGTGTACGGTTAATGAATGTTGCGTACCAGCTGCGTGACTTACCTGCTGAATCGGTAACTTTACCTGTAAGACTTACCTGAAGTGAATCCATCATTGCTGTTCCATCTTCCTTGAAACCTATCGTTGTTCCGTATCGTCCAATATGTATGACTTTTCCATTTGCTATTAACATGCCATAAGGATCTGGTGCTCCGTTATACGCTTCAAAAAATGCCCCGTTAATGGCTGCTTGAGCACCATATGATTTTACAATGGACGGCAATGTTGCCGTTTGTCCTACCTGTTTCTTGGCTAATCCTACAGTCACCGGTGTTCCTTTGGGAATGCTTACCGTTTGTACGGTGAAATTTCGTCCTGCTGCTTTTACTTTCTGTACTTTGGTGCTTATTGCCGCTTTTGCATCAGCTATTTGCGGAGCGCTTACTGCGCCTGATAGTAATACCGGCAAAGCCAGGACGAGGGCCATAGCCCCTGTCCACCACTTTCTACCGGCACGTTTGGTCTGCATGTTGCTCACCCTATTGCCACTCCCATCCAAGAGCCCAGGCTCTTCATCTCAAGTTGTTCGAACTTGTCCATCACCGTATCCGGATCAAGACGCAATTCACATACATCCAGTGCGCAGGCTACCGGAACAGCGCAGTGAATCTCTGCCAGTTTACGGGACAGATGCAGCATGTCGAGATCATTCTCGATTTTTTTACGTACCGATGGCGTGAGTTTATCCAAATTATCCAGAATACCCTCAATGGTGCCATATTCCTGTACGAGTTTTAGAGCTGTTTTCTCACCGATTCCACGTACTCCAGGGTAATTGTCACTTGCATCTCCCATCAGACCTTTCATATCAATGATTTGACGAGGAGTCAACTGCTTCTCTGCCATGAGAGATTCAGGCGTATACACCATGTAGTTGCCGTGGCCTTTTTTCATAATAATAATGCTTGTCCGGTCATTAATCAGCTGCAGCATATCATGGTCGCCGGTCAGCACCATCACGTTCATATCCGTCTGCTCCGTATAATACTTGGCCAGTGTACCGATGCAGTCATCGGCTTCATACCCTTCCGCTCCAATATTCGGAATACCCAGGCTGTCCATGACTTCACGGATCAATGCAAACTGGGGAATCAGATCATTCGGTGCTTCAGGACGATTGCCTTTGTATGCCGCGTACTCTTCACCGCGAAACGTCTTGCCACCCATATCCCAGCAGCATACCACATGACTTGGTCCGAAAGTCTGAACCGCATCCCAGAAATAACGGATAAATCCGTATACCGCGTTGGTTGGCAAGCCTGCCTTTGTCCGTCTGATATATCCGCTTGCAGATGTCGCATAAAATGCACGGAACAACACCGCCATACCGTCTACCAGCAACAAAGTAGGTTCATTACGTTGATTCACTTGATTTTGTTCTCTCCTATCTGTATATAGCAAATAAAATATCGAAACTAATTCTATCATTATAGCATAGTTCCGCCAAGGATCGTTCAGCCAAAAAAGCCCTGAATGTTGAACATTTCAGGGCTACTAATCGGCTTCATTTATGAATGGACAGACACGTTACTCAGCCTATTGCTAAACGTTGTTCCATTGCTGTTCATACGTCTCTTCCTTGAATCCTACGGTCACCTGCTCCCCATCTGTCACGATGGGACGCTTAATCAGACGGCCATTGGAGGCAAGCAGACGAATCTGTTCTTCAGCAGACATGCCAGGCAGCTTGTCCTTCAACTGCTGCTCCTTGTACACTTCTCCACTTGTATTGAAAAACTTCTTCACTTCAAGTCCGCTCTTCTGAATGAGCTCGGTTAATTCGGCCTCAGTTGGGGGTGTGTCAAAAATGGGGATTAACTCCAGCTCATGGCCTTGAGCTTCAAGCCATTTTACTGCTTTGCGGCAAGTTCCGCATTTTGCATACTGGTATACTTTCAGTTTACTCATGACAATTTCCTCCTAAAATGCTCCGGTTTTGATTTATCTCTTCCCTTGGTTTGCTTCGCAAATCCAAAAGTCGAGCTAAATCAATACCATCGCCATAAGTTTAAATCGATTTCAAAAAAACATGGAACAAGGAGTGTCTGCTCCTCGGATCACAGCTGCACCTTAATTGGATTCACAAAGGGTAATTCGGGCCCCTACAGCTCTTCCCTTGGCTTCGCCTCGTTATCTAAACGTTTCTCCAGCTCAGCCATATCTGAAGGAAGGGGTGCATGGAACGTCATGCGTTCCTGTGTAAGTGGGTGAACAAACGATAGCTCACAGGCATGCAATGCCTGGCGATCGATCCACAAATCCCGTTCTTCCCGCAAGACAGCTGTCTGTTCGTCAATCTCGTCCTCAGGTAGTGTCTTATACATTCGGTCCCCGATCAACGGACATCCGATAGAAGTCATATGTACACGAATCTGATGAGTTCTGCCACTCTCCAGCTTCAGGCTGACTGCACTAGCAGTTCCTCCGTCCCACCGGGTTACCGTGCTGTACAACGTTCTTGCTGCATAGCCGTCAGGTGTAACAATACGGCGATGAGGCTCCTCCGGATCACGATCAATAGCGCCATCAACGGACCCCTGTTCAGGGGAAGGACTCCCATGCACAAACGCAATGTATTTTTTATCTACGGTTCCTGCGATCATTTGTTCAGACACATGCTGATGCACATATGGATTTTTGGCAATAGCCAGCACCCCGGAAGTTTCCTGATCCAGACGATGAATAGGTCTAAACCGGAAAAGCTCTCCCTTGGACTTCCAGTAATGAACAACACCATTCGCCAACGTTCCTGTATAGTGTCCATGTGTCGGATGCACAATTATGCCGGCATCCTTGTTAACAATAAGCAAATGTTCATCTTCATACAAAATGGAAAAAGGAATGGATTCCGGCAAAATGTCATCCGATTCCTCCTGTTCCATCCGAATCTCCACGATATCTCCAGCCGATACCTTCACGCTGATATACACGCGTTCTCCATTTAACATAATTCCCTGCTCCGTGATCTTCAGCCTGGACAAGAGCTTGCGCGATACCTGCAGCCGCCGCTGAAGCACGGTTTTCAGCAGCCAGCCATCTTCATGTTCGGGAACGGTGTAGACAATCGGCGAATAATAGCCGCTCATTCTTTGCGGCGGAACACTTTTTTGCTCCGTACATATTCAATATCCGACACCTGCTGTCTGGCATTGGCGGTCCGTGCTACAACGAAGAAATAATCAGACAGACGGTTCAAGTAACGGCGTACCGAAGGATTAATATCTGTATGCTGTCCCAATGTTACCGTGCGGCGCTCTGCACGGCGGCATACCGTACGGCACACATGAAGCGCTGAAGACAGCGGGCTGCCTCCCGGGATAATGAACCGTTCCACTTTCGGGTTCTCCGCGTCATACTGATCAATCCATTGTTCAAGCCGGGTGACCATGTCATCCCGCACTTTGTATTTGGTTTCGCTGATTTTCACAAACGCCAGGTCCGACCCACAATCAAACAATTCTTGCTGAACCTCCAGCAAATGTTCGCGCAAATCCTCGAATTTCCCCTCTGTATCATCGATCTGACTGATTGCCTGGCCGACAAAACAATTCAGCTCATCGATGGTACCGTAAGCTTCAACGCGGTCGTCATCTTTGATCACCCGTCCTCCGATGACCGAAGTTTGCCCTTCATCACCTGTTCGTGTATAGATGCCCATTTGCAATCCCTCCAAATGTTTAATTTCATTCACATGGCAAAACATCGGTTAATACTTAATATGCCTGCCCTTCTAATCTCAACTTAACCAGTATACTTGACCTCTGCTTGATACGGAAATGCATTTTTTTCAGAAACCGCTTGTACCCTTTGCACGTATATATGAATTGGCGTGCTCTGCCCGAGTATACGTCAAATTCAGGTAAATCAAAAGTAGAGGAGACGATTATGCAAAACTGGATAACCGATTTCATGGAACAATACGGCTACATAGGGATCGCACTCATTATTGCGCTCGAAAACGTATTTCCTCCCATTCCTTCGGAGATTATTTTGCCTTTTGGCGGATTTATGACGACGTACACCAGCCTCACTCTTCCAGGTGTTATCATTGCGGCTACCATCGGTTCTGTGCTGGGTGCAGTGATTCTCTATGGAATCGGATTGCTGATTGATGTAGAGCGTCTGGAGAAAATTGTAGATCGCTGGGGACATATTCTGCGAATCAAAAAAGAAGATATCCACCGTGTTGATGCATGGTTTGACAAATATGGAATGTGGACGGTACTATTCTGCCGCATGGTGCCACTTGTTCGCAGTCTCATCTCCATTCCAGCAGGCATGTCCAATATGAAATTCGGTTTGTTCGTCCTCTTCACCACCATCGGGACACTCGCCTGGAACATTATTTTGGTCTTGGTTGGGGCTGCGCTTGGCGCTTCTTGGGAAAATATTTTGCACTTTATGGACGTCTATTCACTGGTGGTATATGCGCTGCTCGCCATTATCGTGGTTGGTTGCGTGATCTGGTGGATCAGACGTATGAAAAAAAGCAAATAGAAATCGCGTCTTATGCAACTGAATTGTAATCATAATCATATATTACTCCATATAAATAAGCCTCCGTACCACAGGTTGTGGTTATGGAGGCTTTTGTTTACCTGGCTTCTTGACCTACTATACTCAGGAATCGTGGTACCGCACTTCTCGCTTCTTCAGATCAATGGCTAGTCCCGATACCACCATGTACATGCGTTCCGAGTGAGACTGCAGTGCACGATTCACCGAAGCCATCCTTGCGGCAAAAATACGCTCCTCTTCCGATGGATACAGGGAACCCTGCATTTCATTGGTAACGACCAGCAACTTGCCCTGATAAGATAGTAAGGCATCAAGCAGCTGTTGTGTATGTACGCGTTGTTGATCAAGATCATCCGTTGCTCTAAATCCGGCAGCCATCCACGAAGTCAGACTGTCCACTATGACAATTCGCTGATCAGCCAGAAACAGATTCGATTCCCGATTGATCTGATGAATGACTTCCGTCAGGTGATGGCCATTTCCGGCTGAAATGGCTCGATAATGAGCGGATGGCAGTTCCGGAATCACCGGATCATGATCGCCTGTGGATAAATAGATTCCTTCCCGGCTGATTTGAGCTGCATAACCTAGGGCAAACCGGGTTTTACCACTCCCTATCCCGCCAGTGACCGTAATCAGCAATCCGCTCCCCTCCTTCAGTTACCATACTTATACGCTATTCTGTCAGCGCCTTCAGCACTTTTTTGGATTCTTCAACATTGGCAGCCGATAGCGGAATGGTAGCAAACAGATTTTGGGCGGCATATTCCACATCCTTAAACATCTGCATATCTTCGAGTGGGATGCCATAGAGATGGGTTTCTTGCTTCATATCGGTGCCATCGTCTCCCTGACCATCCTCAACTAACACTCCGCCCTCAAATACACCACGCTTATATTTCTCAGGATCAAATGTATCATCCAGCGGAATATTGGAACCATTGCTTCCGTATTGTTTCATATCTGCCTCGGGCAGAATGAAAATATCATGACTGCCTGCAGCGTATTCTACCATAATCTTCTGTACATCATACATGGCGCTTGTAATGACTTCCACTTTAGGTTCCTCACCCAGTTTCTGCTGCAGATTGGCCTGTAACTGTTCTCCGATTACGGATGGATTACCTTGATTATCAATGATAAAAATGGTAAATCCGTCTTTACCACCACATCCAGCGAGCAGAAAAATCAATGATACGAGTGCGGTTAGCCCCCAAAATCTCTTCATTCCAGTTCCCCCTTTAGTCTCCTTAGTACAATATATCACAATTGTTCCACGCAAAAAAATAGCCCTTACAAATAAGAGATTTCTTAACCCATCAAAAAAGAAGACCCCTAAGGGCCTCCTTTAACATAAATATGGGTAACGTTTTCGTAAGTATCAATTTACCTGCCTTTTATCGGGTTAGCTTTCATATATTCATTGATCTTCAGATCCAATAAACTGCTGATTTCAATCACAATCTCTGAAGTAAAGGATTTCTCCTCCATAAAAATCTGTTCCATCTTGCGACGAAGCATGTGGATCTCATCTTCCAAGGAAATGTCATGCAAAGATTCGTGATCTGGTCTCACCGACCATCGGTCGCCTTGATCGCCTTCAGCCAGGTACTGCCCACGATTAGTCGGTAAATCATATTCTACACAAAACAATGCTAACCCCTCCTTGGAAAATTAGTTTCCAAATATATGAAAAACATATTTCAAATTGAAATTATATCACAATATTTAGTAAAAGAAAGTTATTTTTTTCTAAGTTGCAAAATGTCCACATTTTCGAAAACACCCTACTTCTTATTAACCCTCTTTTTGCAGTTTGTAAACAAAATTTCCGATTCGTTCCAAAGCTTCATTCAATTGGGTCACTGAAGTGGCGTAAGAACAGCGCAAGAAGCCTTCTCCCTGTGGGCCAAACACGTTACCAGGAACAGCAGCAACTTTATTTTCGGTCAGGAGACGTTCGGCAAAAAGATCAGAGTTCAGGCCCGTACTTTGAATACTCGGGAATGCATAGAAGGCTCCCTGAGGTTCATGGCAATCCAGGCCGATGTCACGGAATCCCTGTACGATAAGACGTCTGCGCTGATTATAGGATTCGACCATGCGGTCTTTCTCTCCCAGTCCATTCGTTAACGCCTCAAGTGCTGCGACCTGTCCCATCGCTGGAGCACACATTACGGTATACTGGTGGATTTTCAACATGGCTGCGATAAGTTCCGGATGACCGCACATGTAACCAATCCGCCAACCCGTCATGGCAAAAGCTTTGGAGAAGCCGCTCACAAGAATCGTGCGCTCCTTCATATCCGGGATCGAAGCGAAGCTGACATGTTTTTGAGTATACGTCAGTTCTGCATAGATTTCGTCAGCAATGACGATCAGGTCATGCTTTTTGATGACTTCTGCAATAGGCAACCAGTCTTCGTACGTCATAATCGCACCGGTCGGATTGCTTGGATAACACAAAATCACCACTTTGGACTTCGGTGTGATCGATGCTTCCAGTGACTCCGCAGTCAATTTGAATTGGTCCTTGGCATACGTTTCGACACCCACAGGAACCCCTCCGCCAATTGAAGCAATTGGTGAATAGGCTACATACGAAGGCTCCGGAATGAGAATCTCATCTCCTGGTACAATTAATGCACGTAGAGCAAGGTCAATCGCCTCACTACCGCCAACCGTAACGATAATTTCATCCTTGGGATCGTACTTGGTATCAAATTGAGTATCCAGATAATGACTGATGGCTTCTCTCAATTTGGGCATTCCCGCATTGGATGTATAACTTGTCATACCTCTCTCGAGGGAGTATACGCAAGCTTCACGCATATGCCAAGGCGTTACAAAGTCAGGTTCTCCGACACCGAGAGTAATGATATCCTTGTTGTCACCAACCAGGTCGAAAAACTTCCGAATCCCGGATGGGGGTATCTGCTGAACCAGAGGTGCCAGATACGAGGTCATCTTCTTGTTGTTCCCTGTTGTCTGTTCATTCACTATCATGACACATCTTCCTTTACGGCGAGATCATGAGACGGTTATCTTCCTGATGGTCTTCAAAAATGATCCCGTCCTGTTTATATTTTTTAAGAATAAAATTGGTTTTGGTCGAAAGCACAGAATCAATTGGAGACAGCTTCTCTGATACAAAGTTAGCGACTTCACGCAGGTTGCCACCTTCTACTTCTACGAGCAGATCGTATGCACCTGACATGAGATAGACGGATTTCACTTGTGGATACAAATAAATGCGTTCGGCGATACCCTCAAAACCACGACCGCGTTCCGGTGTGATCTGTACTTCAATCAGGGCTGTCACTTTCTCATCGTCGATTTTGCTCCAGTTAACCACCGTGGCATACTTTACAATAACGTGGTCCTGTTCGAGCTGGGCCACAGCGTTCTTGATCTTGTCTTCAGACTCCCCAAGCAGTGTAGACAGCAGCGCCGGAGTCCTTCTTGCGTCTTCCTTCAGCAGATCCAGAACTTTTAATTGCAGATCGTTCAAATCTTTCATGACTTTCCCTCCAGCGTCATCCAGGTTCCTGAAAATGAATTAATACTTATATTACATGAATTTAACGTCTGTGCAAAGCTAAAAACCGCCTGCCCTCAATTCAGGCAAGCGGTGGTATGGTCTGGACAATCTATGCTTCAATCCTTATTCCTAAGGTTGTGCTTCAACCTGTTCGCAAAAAGGTTACATGTAATAAGGGTTACCGTAATTCGGTTGATGCTGAGGCACATTAGGCGCCTGGCTATATGGACTGGAAAGGGTATTCTTTTCCTGAATGAACTGATGACATTTCTGCTGCGTTTGTTGTGCAGATTGGATCGATTTGTCCAGCTCGCTCCGAGAGGCTTTGGAAGAAGCAGAATACATGTTGTTCTGCTGCATCAGGTTAAACAGCTCTCCTTGCAATCTAAGGGTATCGTTCGTCAGATCTGTAAACATTCTGCGGGTAACAGGGCAGGAAGATTCAGTCGTTGCTGTAGTATATTCACGGGAAGTTCGTCTTAAATCTGCAAGAATCGACTTCAGCAGATCCTGCTCCTGCATAAAATTTCCACCAGATGACAAAGATTGAGAGTACACGCGGTTTCCTCCTATACATTTAAAATATCTTGGACTACCTAAGACTGTGTTGGTGCAAGGGACTGATGCTGCTGAAGGGCATGGACGAGTGTGTTCAGATGCTGTTCATGTGAGCGTACATACTGATTCAGAGCTTGCTGGATTTGCGGGTTATGTGTGATGGAAGCTGTTGCTGCACACTGTTTGATCAGCATTTCTTCATTGGAGATCGAATCCGCAATGTAGTTCAGTTCCTTGGGGCTAAGCGCCTGCATCTGCGTATTTTGCATGTGCTTTTTTCCTCCTTAACCTAAAGTTTATGCGAATTTATTGTTACCTTGTCCTGCAAAAGTATACTTATTTAACAATCCAAACCGAGGTGATTCATAATGGAACTTATTAATGGCAATACATTCTGGCCAACTACATTCACATCCTCATACAGTTATCCTGTTCTAGAAGGCGAGATCTCCTGTGACTGTCTCATTATCGGTGGTGGTATGGGAGGAGCATTGTCCGCCAAACTATTAACCGAGAGAGGTGTGCGTACAGTCGTTATTGATAAAAGAGAAATCGGTCATGGGAGCAGTATGGCAAACACCGGACTACTTCAATATTCCAACGACAAAACGCTTACCTCCTGTATCAATACCTTTGGTGAACAACGTGGGGTACGCTTTTATGAACTGTGCCGTACTGCCATGAAGAAATTAGAAGAGACGGCTTCGAGTCTAGATCTTGATCCATGGTATATTCCTCGTAACAGTTTGTACTGTGCAAGCCTTGAAGAAGATGTCGCTCTTCTGGAAGAAGAATACCATACGCTCAAAACCCATGGCTTCGATGTTGAGCTGTGGAACCGGGACAAAATTAGTGCGAACTTCCCATTCAGCAAACCGATGGCACTGTATACCCATGGAGATGCCGAAGTTAACCCTTATAGGCTGGTACACGGCCTGCTGCAGTCTGCTTCAAAAGAAGGAGCCCAAGTGTATGAACGGACGGAGATGATCCATTGTGAATATGGTGAAGAAGGCGTCCTCTGTTACACTCCGAACGGGACAATTCGTGCCAAGCAGGTTATCTTCTCTACCGGTTACGAGACTCAGGAGATCAAAAATGACCGTGGCGCTTATCTGAAGAGCACCTATGCAATTGCAACCAAGCCACTGAAAGATCTTAGCAGCTGGTACAATCACAGCATGATATGGGAAACAGCTCGTCCATATTTATACATGCGCACCACCCCGGATGGCAGAATTATTGCGGGAGGTCTCGATGAGGAAATTCCGCGAGAAGACCAGCGTGCGATTCGGGCCGAGCATAGAGGTGAGGATTTACTTAAAAAGGTATCTAGCTATTTCCCACTTCCGGATCTGGAAATAGACTATGCCTGGGAAGCGGTATTCGGCAGCACCCATGATGGACTTCCGCTGATTGGTCCTCATCCTGAATACCCGAACTGTTACTTTATCGAAGGATATGGGGGCAACGGGACCGTATATAGCATGATTGCTGCATCTCTTATTGCGGATGTGATTACTGGGAGCCATAACGAAGACATGGAACTGTTCTCTCTGACCAGAACCACTAAACCTTCCCCCGTGTAAAATAGAAAAAGGTGCAGATCAGGAGTGGGTTTCCTGATTCTGCACCTTTTTTTTGGTTGTGACCAAACGGATCAGGACGATGGCTTCCCCTGCTCCGTCCCTACTAACATTTTACGCATAAAGAACCAGCCGACCAATGGGAAAACTCCCAAAACCACGATGAGCCAGGTTAACGTACGAAGCGAAGGGCCATTGATTACAATAATGATAAACACGGCAAGACCAGCCAGGCGGCCTGTCATCAGACAGAGCTCCCTTAAAACGACAAGTTCAACCCTTTTCTCCACATTTTCGCCGCTCATGCCCATCAAGTCGAATCCTGCCGCAATCATGGGGAGCATGTATAACGGCATGGCCAGCGCTGAGCCAACCCCCATAATTAAAAGCGTGCCATAGCTTACCTTCCAGATGAGAGGCAGAAGAACGAGAAATAAGATAATTGCCCCCGTCAACATACCTTTTGATCTATAATGTGGTTTAAACCACTTGCCCGCCATCCAATAACTGACCAAAGCTACGGCGGATGTAATTAATGAGAATTGACCCAGCTTATACTCCTGTTCCGTAGCTACATAAACGAGCAATGCAATTAGAAAGGCGAATACACCCTCCCTTACACCTTGAGCAGCCAATCCTAGCCCCAGCGGTCTCCACTCGCTGCCTGATCTTGATAATTGCTGCCAGGGTTCCGACCAGCGGTAGGTGCCGCTTACTTTTCTCTTTTTCAAAAAAAAGCTGAAGACAACGGCAATCACGTATATCACAAGTGACACGGTAAAAATGAGCCGATAACCCGAATTATCCGCCATCTTCGAGATAATCAATCCCGAGAACCAGGGACCAATGATTCCTGTCATGGAGCCCAACAACCCGACCCATCCATTGAACAGGTCCCGGTTCTCCCGGTCTGTTACTTCAAAGTACACCACATTAAAAGCGATCCAGAACAGACCCAGAGCACATCCAAGCAATATGCCGAGTGGCCATATCCAATCTACCGCTCTTGGTCCAGCCCACAGAACAAGCATATAAAAAATGCCAGACAATGCCGTGCCTAGACGCAGCGCACTCATTTTATTATGTTCTTTGACCCATTTACCGGCTAACCAGAATGTCAATCCAAGTGCAAGCTGTTGGCTTACCGTAAACCATCCCAGCATCGCATAGTCCGGACGACTCTTCCATAGATATACATTCAGAAACGTCCCCGACAAAGCTCCGGCTAACACAAACAATCCATTCACGCCCAGAAGCAGAATGGATTGTCGGCCCAGAGATATCTTCATCTGCTCCCTCCTCATTCCGCTTGAAGCCAGCGCATCGCGGCAAGTCTAAGGGTTAACGTACCCCAAGCAGAGGAAAAACATGACGAATCTCAGGAATATTTCATTTTCAGTGAATGGGAATTACTTCTTGGCGCTCAGATTTTGAATCAGGCGCAGACGGTCATCTTCAGACAAACTATATTGAACTTGGAAACAGCCGGAGCAGACATACATTTGAACTGTAAATGGTGCATCCAGCAGGGAATCGGTTCTTGAAACCGCGTTAGCTACAGGAGTAAATGTGTCCTTCGTGGACGTTTGTGTACCTGCGAGAATCATGAATTCACGGCAATGTGGACATTCCGGTACTTCTTCCTGCAGATCCAGCTGTTTCTCCACACCTTCTTCATACAGAATCAGATCATTCCCATCGTCCGCGTATTTGGTTAGTGTTCGCAGCTCAGGCAATTTCAGTTCAACTTCATCTCCCCACAATGCCGCGAGGTCAGTGGTTTGATCGTTGTCCTGAGCATCATCCACATCGTAAATATCACTGACTTCATCTTCATCCTCTTCTTCACCAATGTTGATGTTCAGCGTACGGTAACCCTTCAGTTCATTGTGACAGTACGGACACTCTTCTTCAGGGCCCAATTCCTCATCCCATACAATCTCGGTGTGACACCACGGACATACTGTTGTTTCCAATTGAATCAACCTTTCTTTTATACAATCTTATTGTCAGGTGTTCATGACGTATATGACACCAATAGCAAAAAACACAATGGAAGCCGCAAACAAAATTCGGATCAATATCTTCATGCCAGGTCCCCCTACATGATGCTCGCGCCGATGACAAATGACAACGAGACAGAAATAATCATGGATATCAAGCCTACCGCCCGGTTATCCCGCTCAATTTCCTTGTCAATGGAGAATACCGGTGTCAGAAACTCGAACAAAAAATAAGCAATAAGCAGTAGAGCAAAGCCTACAAACGACCATGTCATGGCTTCATAGACAGAAGATTTGGCCTGTATGCAGAATCGAAGCACATTACAGATCCCGAAAATCTTGCCCCCGGTAGCCATGGCAACAGCCACATTGCCCTTCTTGATCTCATCCCAACATTTGTATTTGGTTACAAGTTCAAAACAAGCCAGAAACACAAGCAGCTCCATTATGGCTACCGAGAAAAAACCGAGTACCATCCCCAAGGGATGAGACAGCAATTGGTCAATCGTCCCTTTCACTCACTGTTCCCCTTCCCTGTTCCACTGCCCCTCTCACCACGCAGTGGAACACCGTTGTTTCAAGGTCCGGCTATTCCAATTCTGCAACCGTTACGCCGTTTCCGCCTTCTCCGTAATTGCCCAGCCGGTAACTTTTAATATGTTTATGCTTACGCAGATAATCCTGAATACCGGAACGCAAAATTCCCGTCCCTTTACCATGAATAATATAGATCTGACCCAAGTTCGCCAGGAAGGCTTCATCGATAAAACGGTCCGTCTCCATCAATGCTTCCTCCAGATTGGTTCCTCGCAGATCCAGTTCACTCTTCACGTTGTCATCACGTGTACGCTTCATGCCAGTAACCGGTTTCTGCTTCGGCTTGGCTTCGGGTGCAGATTGCTTCAGTTCCAGATCATCCAGGGATACTTTCATTTTCATAATCCCCAGCTGTACTACTGCTTCTTTGCTGCCCGATAATTCCACGACATGCCCTTTTTGGTTCAAGCTGTATACGTGCACTTCATCTCCTGGGCCGATCGCCCGGGTTTTAGGTGCTGATCCCGTACGCTTCACTGTCTTTTTACGTCTTTCCGGTTCAGCTTCATCCAGCTGTTTGCGGGCAGCAATCAGCTTATGCTCTTTCACGGATGCGCCTTCCTCCATCGCAAGCTGACGCAGGTCCGCAATAATTTTCTCAGCTTCGGCTCTCGCCTTGTCCACGATGTTACGGGCATCTTCCTCTGCTTTTTCAATCCGGCGCTCACGCTGCTGTTCCAGCTTCTCAAGTTCGGATTGGTGACGGCTCCGCAATTTCTCCATATCCTGACGGAGACGCTCCGCATTTTCCCGTTCCTGCTCGGCTGTAAGCCGGTTTTCTTCCAGGGAAGCAATCATGTGTTCCACACGCTGATCCTCTTCCTTCACTTCGCCACGAGCGTAATCGAGAATGTATCCTGGCAAACCAAGGCGCTCAGCGATCGCAAATGCGTTGCTTCGTCCCGGAACACCGACCAGTAAACGGTAGGTAGGACTTAGCGTATTCACATCAAACTCCATGCTGGCGTTAATGACACCTTTGCGTTCATAAGCATAAGCTTTCAGCTCACTGTAGTGTGTTGTCGCGACCATGCGGCATCCTGTCTGATGCATATGTTCCAGAATGGAGATTGCCAGTGCCGATCCTTCGGCAGGATCCGTTCCTGCACCAAGCTCGTCAAGCAGCACCAGACTTTTGGTAGTCATATTTTTCAGAATCCGGATAATGTTCGTCATATGACTGGAGAACGTACTTAGGTTCTGCTCAATGCTCTGTTCGTCCCCAATATCGGCATATATTGCGTCAAATACACAGAGCTGACTACCATCCTCAGCAGGAACAAACAAGCCGGACATCGCCATGAGGCTTAGTAATCCAATGGTTTTGAGTGTTACGGTTTTACCACCCGTATTCGGCCCTGTCACAATAATGGATGTATAGTCATTGCCCAGTTCAATGTCGGTCGGCACCACATTTTCAATCGCAATCAGCGGGTGACGCCCTTTTTTGAGCTTAATAAACCCACGATCATTCATGCGCGGCAAGGTGGCTTTTAATTCACGGGCATGCCGTGCTTTGGCGAAGATAAAGTCCAGGGAGCCCAGCAAATCGACATCATACAACAGCCACTCACCCTGCTCACTGACAAGTGCTGTCAATTTCTGCAAAATCACTTCAATTTCGCGTTCTTCCCGGATTCGGGTCTCACGCAATTTATTGTTCATCGCTACGATAGACTCTGGTTCAATAAACAGTGTGGCTCCTGAACCGGACTGATCGTGTACAATCCCGCCGAAGTAAGAGCGGTATTCCGCTTTTACCGGGATAACGAATCGGTCTCCACGAATGGTGATCAGTTGATCCTGAAGCATTTTGGATACGGTGGAGGAACGGATCATGGAGTCCAGTTTCTCACGGATTCTGGCTTCTCCCCCGCGCAGTTCACGCCGGATTTGGGCCAAAGTTACACTGGCGCTATCCGCCACTTCTGCATTGTCATCAATACAGACGCGAATCGCGTCTTCCAGTGCTTTTTGCTCCGACAGCTGATCGCTGATAAAGAACAGGGACTCAATCTTCTCATCTTCGTGAAGAGCGGCAATCTGGCGTTTCAGGCGGCGAGCAGCCAAGGTTGTATTGGAAATCCCGAGAAGTTCATGCGGATTCAGGGTTCCTCCAATTTCGGCCCGTTTGACGGATGCCGTGATGTCCACAATGCCTCCAAAAGAAGGTGCCCCTTTCAGACGATCAAAAGTGAAGGCTTCATCGGTTTGCTGGAGCAACCGTTTTACTTCTTCCAATTCACTGATGGGTTCCAGTTGTTCCGCTTTCTTCTTACCCATGGTTGTTTGGGCATAGCTTTGCAATGTATTTAAAATTTTGCGGTATTCCAGTGTGTGTAAAATTTTCGTGTCCAAGTGTACAACTCCTTCCAAACTATATCTGTATTATAACGAAAGAAACTTTACTGCGCTATTTAACGAATCCTTCCACACATAAGTTTTGACATCATGCCGCAAACTACAGGTGTCAGGATTTTGCAACCTCTTCATGTGTGATGGTTCCGTATGCATAATCCGATCTGAACTTAAAGGAGGTAAACACGTTGAACTTCTTGGGACATGTTGTACGTTTTATCATCGCTGCAATCGTATTGATGGTTGTCAGCTGGATCGTTCCCGGATTTGCTGTAGGTGGTTTCTGGAGCGCTCTGCTGCTCGCTCTGGTTATTGCACTGCTCGGTTGGATCATTGAAGGCGTCTTTGGCAAAAGGGTCACTCCTTTTGGCCGTGGAATCGTCGGCTTCATTGTCAGTGCATTGGTGATCTGGCTTGGTCAATATATTGTTGACCATGTCGAAGTTAGTTTGCTTGGCGCTATTCTTGCTGCGTTGGTGATTGGGATTATCGATTTGTTCATTCCGGTATCCACACCTTTTGAAGCAGGACGAAGCTCCAAGAATAACAACTAAGAAGCAGCTAACTAATGCAACTGCATAGCACCTGCGATTCTTCCTTCAACCTCTGATGGCCATATGCCAGATGAGGTTTTTTCATTTCCATAACCGCTCAGCCTTCCTCAAGATTAGAGAGAAAGTCTTACTGGCTATTCTTCAAAAAAACGACATAGCCTTCATGTACAGGCCTTACCATTTTGCGGTATGATGACTTGAGAAATGATTAAAATTTCATCTATATCATGCTTAAGGAGGCTCATGATGAAAAAGACTATGGCTTGGCTTGCAGCCTGCATGTTAATCCTGGTTCTCGCCGCTTGCGGAGCAAGCAAACAATCAGCAGGTTCGGACAGCAGCGGTGAATCCGATGCAGGCGTAACCGCTAGCGAAGAACTCGTCATTAAAGCGAGCAACTATGAATTTGATCAACCGGAATATCATCTTAAAAAAGGGGTCCCCGTTAACATTGTTTACGAAAACGTCAATGGTAATCATGGCATTCTCGTTCCGGAGCTGAATCTTCAGCTGGACACCAGAAACAGCTCTAAAGTTATTACCCCTGACAAGGTTGGAGAATTCGAGATGTCCTGCTCCGTGTTTTGTGGAAGTGGACATAGCAGCATGATCTCCAAAATTATTGTCGAAGAATAAGTCCCAAGACAATGAGCCCCCGTAACGACGGGAGCTCTTTCTGTATTATAACAAATTGTACAATCGTACGATGCCCATGATTTAAGTTATGATCTGATGCCCTTAGGTCTGATCCTGTTCAATCAATTCGATCCATTCGTTATATTCCGTCTGCAACTTCGTATATTCATCCAGCAGCTGGCGATACTCCATGTTCAGCTGCTCTGCCTTCTCCTGCTCCATTTCGCGTTCAACCTGCAGCAGTCGAAGCTGATTCGCAGCGAGTTCGTAGCGCTCACCAATCTCCAGCAGTTCATTTTCCATCGTTTGTTTCTCTTCTATAGCTTCGTTACGGAGCTTATCAAGCTGCTCACGCTCCTGTTCTAGCGCCTCTACCTTTTCAACACTGGCGGCACTTTCCTTCTGCCAGGCATTCAATTCATTCTCAAGCTGGTTCCAGCGTTCCTGCCAGGATTGCTCCTGTACGGCCCATTCATCTGCACGACGCTGCCAAACCTGGTCCTGCTGCTCGGCTTGTTCCACACGAGAGAGTAACCGGGTTTCCCGCTCCTTTAACTCATCCAGTTGTGATATAAGCTCTGCCTGTTTTGCAGACAATTCTTCATGCTTAATCTGCCATTCAAGTGCTTCTTCCTCTGTCTGTGCAAGCAGGTTTCTTTGTTCTGAGATTTGCTCAGTTAGCTTGGCAGCATGCTCGCCGGATGTTGCAATTGCTTGTTCCAGTGCCTGCTTTTCCTGATCCAGTTCAGCAAGCTTGCGCGTGTGATTTTCCTCCCGCTGTAATGCATCCCCATAATCGTTGCGGATTTGTGTATAGGATTCCTGAAGTTGGTTTAGCTCTTCACGGATCCGGTTCAGCTCATCTTCAAGCTGTTCGCGCTCCTGCTGCACACGACTTGCCTGTTCGTTATAGCGATTCGCTTCTTCTCTGTACCCGCGAGCTTCTTCCTTAACCACGGTTAATTCATCATGAAGGGACTGTACACCAGACTCCAGTGTTTCATTCTGTTCTGCTGCCTCAAGCACCTGAGTCTCCAGCTCTCCCATTTCGACAAGGCGCTGTTCAGCGAGGTCTTTCCAGGATTTTTCGCTTTCGGTAAGCGTGCTGATTTCATTTTGCAGTGTTCGTACGGCAGCATGAGCCTGCTCCAGAACTTTCTGCAATCTACGCTGCTCATTCTCGGATTTCTCTTCGGCTTCACGAAGCTTCTGGATTTCTTTTTCAAGCAGTCCATGCTGCTCCTGAACTTTCCGAAGCTGTGCTGCAAGAGAAGTTTCTCTCTCCACCGTCTCGTTGTATTGTCGTTTCCATTCCTGCTCCGTTTCACGAGACTTTTGCAAAGCGATTTCCGTTTCACGCAGCTGCTCCTGGAGCTGGGTACTGTCTTCCTTCAGCTGCCCCAACTGCTGTTCAAGTTCCGTTATGCGCCGAGCCTGAACTTCCTGAGCCTGTTTGCGCTGCGCTTGTTCCTTGAGCAATGCATCCTGCTCAGCGCGTTCCTGCTGGAGCTGCTGTTCCTGATCAGCAGCCACTTCCTGGGCCTCTTCAAGCTGCTTGCGTATATCCTTAAGCTGGGTCTCAATTTCCGCTACACGACCCTCGGCTTGTGTGCGCTCGGTTTTCAACTGCTGCAGCAGTTTCCCACGTTCTTCCTGCAGTTTGGCCTCAGCATTAGCTGCGGCTTCTGTGAACTGAGAAGCTGCCTCGGCTCTTACTTGTTGTAATTGCTCCTCATAGGCTGCTTCTTTTTCCATCCATTCCAATTCGGCCTGCTCTGAGGATTCGTGGAAATCGGCTTTTAGCTTTTCGATCTCTGTTAAGTGTTCCTCTTTCGTTTGTTGCAGCTGTGATGCCTGATCTTCCTGGACCTTGCCAAGCTGGAGTCTTAATTGCTCTTCTGCCTGCTGCTTCGCCTCTTGCAAGCGCTGATCCGTTTGGGATTGAAGTTCACGGTATTGAAGCTCGGCCTCTTCCTGAACCTTCTTCAATTGACTCTCGGCCTGTTCCAATTCGGACAAAATCGCTGCCTCGGCTTCCTCTTTGGCTGACTGCACCTGCTGTGCCGCCTTTGCCTCGATTCTCTGGCGTTCTGCGACAGCACGACTCTCCGCTTCCTTAATCTGTGCTGCTGTTTTATCCTGAAGTTCCTTGTACTGTCCTGCTGCCTTCGCCTGGCTCTGCTGCAACTCAGCAGCAGCCCGTGCTTGTACTTCTTTTAGTTGGGCTGCTGTCTTATCCTGCAGTTCTTTGTATTGTCCTTCTGCCTTTGCCTGGCTCTGCTGCAATTCGGCTGCAGCCCGTGCCTGTACTTCCTTCAGCTCCGCAGCTGCCTGAGCCTGAGCCTGCTTAAGCTGGTTGGCCGCCTTCTCTTCAGCTTCTTTCAGTCGCAATTTCATCTTCTCTTCGGCTTCCTTCAGCTGCGCAGCAGTCTGTGACTGCAACTTTTGTTCACGAGCTGCAGCCTGACTTCGTTCCTGTTCAAGCAATGATTGCAGCTTGTTTACTTCATCCTGCTTCTCAGATTGCAGCTTCGCCATGGCCTGTTCTGCCTCAGTCTTCTGCTTGGTCGCCTCAGCCAGCGCCTGGTCACGACGCTCCAGCTCCTTCTGATGTTCACTTTGAATTGCATTCAGCCTGTTCAATTCATTTCGAAGTTCTGTCCGTTCACCAGTCAGCATTTTCAGTTCATTACGGATCTCCTGGGTCTGAAGAGACTGTTCAGCCATATGTACAGCCGCCAGTACCGCAATACGCGGGGTATCCAGACGGGAATGGTTCTTGGAAATTGCGCTCATGCGCTCATCCACCAGATTAGCTACTTGTTTCATATAGTCGGCACTGCTGCCAACCAGTTTATAGGAAGTCCCGTAGATCTCTACGGTGACGCGTGTACGATCAGGTGTAGTCACAGTTGTGCCCTCCTTCAAGTCTGTATGTTGATTCTAAGCTGTAATGACAAAAAAGTCACATCGATCCTCTAATGCTAAGGATTCGATGTGACTTCAAGCAATTCCTGCTAATTGTAGTTCAAAAAATTGGCTTCGGTTCTATTTGCGCAATTCTGCTCCGAATTGCTCCTCCAGACGGGCAACCACACGAGCATGAACCTCGGTGATTTCCTCGTCCGTCAGCGTACGCTCGCGGTTGCGATACACAAGCGCCATCGCCACGCTCTTCTTGTTTTCACCCAGTTTGCTGCCTATGAACACATCGAATACCTGTACGGTTTGCAGCAGCTCTCCTGCAGCCTCACGAATCGAGCTCAGCATGGCTCCTGCTTCAATGTCTTTACTTACGACTACGGCAATATCGCGTTCAACAGCCGGGAAACGCGGAAGCTCACGGTAACGGATATCCACGTCTGCTTCACTATAGATTGCCTCAAGAGCAATCTCTGCGATATACACATCGTTCAGATCATATTGTTGTTGCAGTTCAGGATGCAATTGACCCATGGTACCGATCAATTTACCTTCACCGCCGTCCTTCCCTTCCAAATATACGGAGGCAGAACGTCCCGGATGGAACCCTTCCGGACTGTTTGCAACAAGACGAATGCGTTGTTCCAATCCAACATAGGAGAACAGGTTCTCAAGCGTACCTTTCAGATCGAAGAAGTCCACTTTTTCTACCCCTACATTCCACTGCTGAGCGGCACGGTTACCTGTAAGCAGCAAGCTCAGGACCGGAATTTCATGCGGCTGCTTCGTCAGCCTTTCTTCTTCAGTGAAGAACACGCTGCCCACTTCGAATACAGCAAGTGAATCCTGCTTCCGGTTCATGTTGTACACTGCTGCATCCAGCATTTGCGGCAGAACGCTTGTGCGAAGCACGCTGCGATCCTCACTCATAGGCATAGCCAGCTTTACCGCCTTGCTTCCTGCAGTCAATGCCGGGAACAAGGACGCTTTATCCGGATGTACAAAGGAGTAGCTGATCATTTCCTGCCACCCGCTGCCTGCGAGCAATCCACGAATGGTACGGCGCATAGCCTGTGAGCGTGTGTAGGCTCCTGGTGTTGTCGGTCCTTCAATCAATGTAGTTGGAATGTTGTCGTATCCGTACAAACGGGCAATTTCTTCAAAGAGATCTACGTCGCGGGTAATATCGCCTCTGCGCGTTGGTACTTCCACATCAAGCAATCCCTGTTCCGCATCGCCGCATGCAAAGTGCAGACGAGCAAAAATGGTTTTCACCTCAAGCAGTGAAAGGTCGGTTCCCAGATAACGGTTCAGTCTGTCCAGTGACAGCTGGATAACAACCTTCTCTGCCACCTCTGCTCCGGCTTCCACAATTCCCTGGTGCACTTGGCCTTCAGCATAGCGCTGAATCAATTCAGCCGCACGGTCCAATGCCGTGATAACAGCCCCCGGGTCAACTTCCTTCTCAAAACGCATGCTAGCTTCGGAACGCAGCCCCAATTGGCGCGACGTTTTCCGAACCGTTCCGCCGTCGAACTTGGCGGACTCGAGCAGCAGATTGACTGTGCCTTCCGATACCTCGGAATTCTCGCCACCCATTACACCCGCAATGGCTACCGGTTTCACGCCATCGGTAATCAGCAGCATATGCGGTTCCAGCTTACGCTCCTGACCATCCAGGGTCACGATCGTTTCGCCTTCCTTAGCCATGCGTACTTCAATATGACCTTTTTCCAGTTTATCTGCATCAAAGGCGTGCAGCGGTTGACCGTACTCCAGCATGACATAGTTCGTGATATCCACGATGTTGTTAATTGGACGAACACCAGCAGCCATCAAACGGTTCTGCATCCAGAGCGGAGAAGGCCCTAGTTTGATGCCTGTTACATAACGTGCAGCATAGTGACTGCATTGTTCCTGAGCTGCAATCTCAACGGAGATATGATCGGCAGCAGCATCACCGACTTCAACCAGCTGTTCTTTCGGATTAGGCAGCTTCACTTCACGACCCAGAATGGCGCCAACCTCATAAGCTGCACCACGCATGCTCAGGCAGTCGGAACGGTTTGGTGTCAGATCCAGTTCAAGCACATGATCGTCCAGACCAAGCACTTGGCTGATTGGTGTCCCGATTTCCGTTTGCTCCGGCAGAACAAGAATACCTTCCTGCTGATCTTTAGGAAGCAGCTTGTCGTTCATGCCGAGCTCTTTTGCAGAGCAGATCATACCAAGTGAAACGACGCCGCGCAGCTTGGCTTTTTTGATATCCAAACCGCCAGGGAGCTTCGCTCCAACCAGGGCTACGGCTACCTTTTGACCCGCATCCACATTTTTCGCTCCACATACGATCTGAAGATCCTCTTCCTGACCGGCGTCAATGATGCATACGTTCAATTTGTCCGCATCCGGATGCTTCTCCTTGCTCTTCACATACCCTACAACCACTTTGTTTACGCCCTGGTTGCGGTTCTCCACTACATCGATTTCGATCCCTGCACGTGTAATTTTCTCTGCCAGTTCCTGTGGCGTCACACCTTCAAGGGCAATATAATCAGACAGCCAATCTGTCGATACTCTCATGGACGTTCACTTCCTTAATCTATAAATTGGTTTAGCTAAATTTCCTTTAGCGCTTGCTTATCGTAAAGTCTACAGCCGTCCGAATTGCTTCAGGAATGCCAGATCACTGTTATAGAAATGACGAATGTCGTCGATACCGTACTTCAGCATCGCGATACGTTCTACCCCCATACCAAAGGCGAAACCGCTGTACTTCTCAGGATCATAACCACCCATTTCCAGCACCTTCGGATGAACCATACCGCCGCCCAGAATTTCAAGCCATCCGGTTTGTTTACATACTCGGCAGCCGCTGCCGCCGCATTGTACACAGGTTACATCCACTTCAGCACTCGGCTCGGTGAACGGGAAGAAGCTTGGACGCAGACGAATTTCAGTGTGAGCACCGAACATTTCACGCACAAATTGCAGCAGAGTACCCTTCAAGTCGCTCATACGAATGTTTTCGCTAATGACCAACCCTTCAACCTGATTGAACTGGAAGGAATGCGTAGCATCGTCATCATCACGGCGGTATACTTTACCCGGGCAGATGACCTTGACAGGTACTTCCCCTTTCATGCTTTGCATGGTGCGTACTTGCACCGGAGACGTATGGGTACGCATCAGCAGGTCATCTGTTACATAGAAGGAATCCTGCATATCGCGAGCCGGGTGATTCTTCGGCAGATTCAGTGCTTCAAAGTTGTAGTAATCCATCTCCACCTCAGGACCTTCCGCTACGCGATATCCCATGCCGATGAAAATATCTTCGATTTCCTGTACCACTTTGGTTAGTGGATGCAGACCGCCTTGACGTCCACGACGTCCTGGCAGGGTAACATCAATGGTCTCGGACTGAAGGCGCTTCGCTGTCTCTTCCTTCTGGAACTGCTCCTGCTTGCTGTCGATGACTTCCTCAATGGCACCACGAACATCGTTGGCCACCTGCCCGATTACGGGACGTTCCTCTGCACTAAGTGCACCCATGCCACGCAGAATTTCGGTCAATGCACCCTTTTTCCCCAAATACTTCACACGCAGATCACCAAGCGTCTGCGGATCGTTCACGCCGGACAATTGTTCCAGCGCTTCAATCTTCAATGCTTCTAAACGTTCTTTCATGTGTAATTGCCCCCTTTATGTGGTGTTATTTTTCAACAAAAAAAGGCCTTTTCTCCCCAAAAGGGACGAAAAGACCGTGGTACCACCCTTGTTAGACATCCGGTGCTGACTGGCCCTTCCGGCCTGCAACACGTCTGTCTCACTCTGTACGGAATAACGACCGTTAACCGTTTGCCCCTACTGCTGAGCCTCAGCAATTGCTGCCAAGTCAAGTTCAGGGAACCGCTTCGGAGTGAATTTCGGCAGCCTTGTTCTACAGAAACGCTCTCAATCTACGGCGCTTCCTCCCTGTCCAGAGGCACTGCTTACTTGTCTCCATCATCACGTTTGTTAATGAATTAAACCTATATCGACGTATTTATCGATGATCGTTCATAATTATATGCAAATTCAATCGAAATAGCAAGCCAGTCAATCATCTATTTTTTGCTCGTATCCTTCCGCCGAAGCTGAATTAACCGCTCTTGAATGTCACGGATCTCAGCGGCTTCCGCAGCTCGTTCTTCAGCAGCTTCCGGATGGGCAAGGATATCTATGCCTGCATTGCTCATGGGAGATAGCAGTTCGGACAGTCGCATTTCCAGGCGTATTCGTTCATCATCCGATTCCCGCTGGCCAAGTGAAGCATCTCGGAGCTTTCTCGACTCTTCCCAATCCAGAACTCCTCCTTCAAAGACTGTAACCTTCCCTCCTGGCTCCAGATCAAGCAAGCGATTTGCCAGCATTTTGGTCAGCATTCGATCATGAGACACAAGGACCAGAGCACCCGAAGCCTGTTTTAATACATTCTCCATCACTTCCTGGGTATCAATATCCAGATAGTTTGTCGGCTCATCCAGAACCAGCAAGTTTGCACCGCCAAAGTATAATCTCAAAAAGGCAACCCTGCATTTCTCTCCCATACTCAGGTTCCCGATGCGCTTGAATACATCCTCTCTGGTAAATAGAAAACATCCCAGAATGGTTCGGGCAGCACTCTGAGTCATGGATGGGAGACTGAGCAAGCTGTCCAGCAGCGTCTGATTCTCGGGAAGTCCCTCAAGCTCTTGAGAAAAGTAACCGATCTTCAGCTGTGGATGTCTTCTCACCACCCCCTGCTCTGGTTCAAGTTCACCAATCATCAGCTTCAGCAGGGTCGTTTTCCCCGTACCATTCGGTCCACGTACGGCAAGCCGATCCCCTCGCCCGACGGCAATTCCCAGATTGTGAAATAACGGCTGTCCCCCCGGATATGCGAAGCAGACGTCTCTCATCTCAAGCAGCTGGCGTGCAGCTAACGTGTCAACTTGCAATTCCATGTTTAGCTTGACTGCATCGCGAGGTTTCTCTACCCGCTCATTCTCCAGCCGTTCCAACTGCTTCTGTTTTGCATGGTAACGTGAAATGTTTTTGTTGGCTTTGGCTTTGTAAAAGCTCTGAGTGATCTTAACCTCCACGTCCGTTGCTGAATTGTGGGCCTTATGGAACCACTCCTGATAATTGCGAATGGTCTCTTCAAGCGCTTTGCGCTCCAGTTCCTGTTTGCGGTATAGGGTTTCCTGTTCTCGTCGTTCCCTCTCCTTATGAACTTTGTAGTCAGAATATCCACCTTTATATTTGGTCAGCGCTTGCGGACTAAACTCAATGACACCTGTTGCTACCTGATCAATAAAGGTCCGGTCATGTGAAACAAAGAGCAGCGTGCCGCTGTAATTGGATAGCCATTCTTCGAGCCATCGCATGCTATCTTCATCCAAATGATTCGTCGGTTCATCCAAAATAAGAAATTTGGGCTTGCTGACCAGCAGTCCTGCCAGCCTTGCCTTGGTTTTTTGTCCACCACTCAAGGAGTGATAGGATCTGTTCCAGTGCTCCGAGCTTAACCCCAGACGGGTCAACACCTTTTCCACCTCGGTCTCCCACATGTAGCCGTTCAGCTGCTCATATTGCTCCATGGCTACGGTATAGGCTTCAAGCAGCCGCTGCTCATCTTCACTCCCGCTCATGCCCATACGCCTTTCCAGTTCTTCCAACTCACATTTCACTTCATAGATCCGGCCGCTTTCCTTCCGAACTGCATCCAGCACCTTCATACCGGGGTCAATTAGAGAGCGTTGACGCATGAATCCCCACTCCTTCTGGGGGACGTGGCGCTCAATGTGTCCGCCTCCCTCCTCTTCCCCTAAAATGATGCGTAACAATGTGGTTTTACCGCATCCATTGCGACCGAGAATCGCAAGCCGCTCACCTTCGTTAATTTCCAGATTTAATCCTGCAAACAATTCCATCCCGTTCCATTCTTTTGATACTTCATGTAGGCGTACCAATGTCATCATAAGACTTCATCCTTCCTGCGTTAAAAATCAAATTCATCCCGAGCTTCTTCGAGATGATATCGTTAATCTCGATCACGCAGAGCTGCCTCGGCCCGCAGGAAACCTTAGACATCATTTCCTGAACAAAAAAAACCGCTGGCATGCGCCGGCGGTCTGGCAATTCAGGTTTGGATAAAGCGTCAAAAAACAAGCATAAGGTACACCCAGGTATGACAAATAAACACCCAAGAAGGGTACACAAACCCCAATTCTCGGCTAGCACACACACCTGATCCCATAGCTGAATTTGGACACACGAATCCCCTCATTGCTCAGCCGCTTCGGCTGACTGCGTCATACTTCTTCTGCAGTTACTGGGGTTCAATTCATGTGTCTTACTTCATGGGACGTGTGGTTACCTCTCATTCATGTATAGTATCAATTTCTCCGTTATTGTACCAGAAGCTGGGATAATTGCAAAGCTTAGAATGAATGTTAGAAAGAAAATACTGCGCTTTCATCACTTTGAGTAAAAAAAGAAAACCCTCTTGTCATGAACAAGAAGGTTTTCTAAGTTAAGCGGGTGATGGGAATCGAACCCACGCTACCAGCTTGGAAGGCTGGAGTTCTACCATTGAACTACACCCGCGCGATTGACGATCGGGACGACACGATTTGAACATGCGACCCCCTGGTCCCAAACCAGGTGCTCTACCAAGCTGAGCTACGTCCCGTTAAGTTCCTAAGAATCTTAACACGGTTTTTACAAAAACTAATATAACATGTTCATCCGGTCCTTGCAACTTTTAATTCCCATTTTTTGCTGCTGGGTCCCAAACGAAAAAGACAGAAGCGATTCCCGCTCCTGTCTGATGGCTATCCTGTAGGTTTATCCACATCTCGTAAAAAACGCTTTTCAAAATCTGCCGCCACAATGGGTTTACTAAAAAAGTATCCCTGTGCTTCATGGCAGTGCTGATCCCGAAGGAACACCAGCTGCGACTCGTTCTCCACTCCTTCGGCAGTCACCTTCAATTGCAGATGATGAGCCATGGACGTAATGGTGGAGACGATCGCTGCATTATTGCGATTCTCCATGACTTCGTTCACGAATGAACGGTCAATTTTGAGCCGATCAATCGGCAGATCCTTCAGGTAATGCAGTGAACTGTATCCTGTTCCAAAATCATCAATACTGATTTGCACACCAATCTCTTTAATTTTGCGAAGTTGTTCAAACGCACGATCTTTGTCAAATGTCATACTTTCGGTAATCTCCAGTTCCAGCCAATCCGGCTCCAATCCAGTTTCCCTCAGTATGCCGTTGATGTTATCCAGCAGATGGGAATGTCTGAACTGTCTCATCGAGAGATTGACAGACACACACAGTTTGCGGTATCCAGCTTCCTGCCATAGCTTGTTCTGTGCACATGCCTCCCGAAGGACCCACTCGCCCAGCGGTACAATTAGTCCGCTCTCTTCTGCCAACGGGATAAACTCTGCAGGTGAAATTGCCCC
Organism: Paenibacillus sp. P13VS; assembly: GCF_015143645.1. Classification (NCBI taxonomy): domain Bacteria; kingdom Bacillati; phylum Bacillota; class Bacilli; order Caryophanales; family Paenibacillaceae; genus Paenibacillus; species Paenibacillus sp. P13VS. The sequence goes on from NZ_WYEV01000002.1 coordinate 740,085, forward strand.
GCGCTGTGGATGCTCCCAGCGTACCAGAGCCTCCATACCAACGATTAAACCACTTGCGATATTGATCTGAGGTTGATATACAAGATAAAACTGACCTCGATCCAGCGCTTTGCGCAGATCATTCTCCAGCTGCAGTCGTTCCTGCGCCTTCATCTGCATTGCATGGGCATATCGGTTCAATTCGATCCCCTGTTCCTTGGCGTTATGAAGCGCAGTATCCGCATTTTGAATGATTTCCTCGGGTGATCCCCCGTCATGGGGATATATGGCCATGCCAATTCCAAGCGTTATATGATAGTCGTTGCCATCAACCATGACCGGCTTTTCAAACAGCTGCAAAATCGATCTTGTTCTGCGCAGAGCATTTTCTGTATTCCAGAAGTCTGTCATCGTGACCACAAACTCGTCCCGGCCAAGACCATACACTTCTTCGCCAGGCAGAGACGATTGCTTCAGACGCTGCCCCACTTGACGAAGAACACGGTTAGCAGCCTGCTGACCGAGGGAGTCGTTAATCGTTTTGAACCGGTTGATATTCAAAACGAGTACACCGACGAGCTCGTCCTGCTTCACGGCTTCATCCATCAATCTTTTGAGTCTCTGGGAAAGGCGGCGGCGATTTGGCAGACCCGTTACATCGTCATGATGAGCAATATAGTTCATCTTGGCTTCAGCAGCCTGCTGCTTCAAAAACGGTGTATCCACTACCGTTGTATATAGTCCTTTTTGTACAAAGAAATATCCCAGACAATTCATCCACAATGCAAATAACAGATTCAAGTCGCTGATCTGCGTTGCAGAAATCAAGTAACACTCTCCGTAGAAGAAGCACAGGGCCCCACACAGAATAGAAGGCAAATCTCCCTCTTTACCCTTCTTCCACTTCAAAAACAACACAAATGCGGTGATCCCGTAAAGAAGACCGACCAAGAAGTGAATTTTCATAAACGTTTCACTTAACACTTCTTGCTGGGTTAATTTCGGCAGCCAGCTCCATTCCTGAACACTAGCTGTGTACAACAGGACAAACGTACCCAGCGTTCCGCTAAATAGTAAGAACTTACGCGGTAATGCAATCTCTTTTTCTCTCACTGCATAAATAAGCAATAAACCCACTGCACAGACCACAGAGCCCAGCGTCATCAATTTGAGGGAAAATTCGGATTCCATCATGGCGCCACTTGGCATCTCTTCCGCGTATGAAACGATATGAATTAATTCAAACAGGCCAATCAACAAAAAGAGTGTTGTAATCATGATTCTGCGCAGGGTTAACTTTTGGGTCTGGAACAACCAGCTTTGGTTGTAAATCCCGATACAGGCTGCAGCTGCAACGAATCCGCCGAGTAGCGTCAGCACAGGGTATCCGGATATGATTAGATCAGAGCTTACAGAGGAACGATACCATTGACTTACGAGGAAACATAATAAGCCGCCTAGTGCGACCAAGCTTACTTTTCTCTGATCTTGCGAATTTGCCTTCATGCCTTGTTTATCCTTCCCGGGATCACCTATCCTGAATAACCTTTAGCCCTCGCCTGTGACGTTCAGGTTTGAAAACTTTCATTATTACACCATTCGACAATAAATATTTACCAACGTTCAATTCACATGCCAGTACATGCTATCTGGTACATAATAACATTTAATTCTACGGACGTGAACTAAAAAATAGTTGAAAATAGGAATATGTATTCATATCCACGTAGAAAAACAAGGCATTAAGAACTAAAAAAACATGAATCTCCCATTGGAGTCCATGTCCCTTTAGTTTGCAACAGCATATCAGACTATTTTCCATACCAAGTGCATTGCGGGGAATCTGATACATGACCGTTGCTTTTATGATGTTTACCGAAAAAATTATTTATCAAAATTCACTTCAGGCGTTGTCAATTTATCATAGAAATCCACAACGTTATCCTTCTCGGCTGACGAACGCAAGGCCATTGCCGAACGCGGATGCTCGTCGAGTGCTCCTGTGATCATATATGGCAGGATGTAGCCCCATTCTTCTTTTTCGCGAAGAGGAACCATCAATTGTTCCAATACGCCAAGTACCGGACGCAAGTTATATTTCGTACCCTTCAGATGCGCCACAAGAAGTTCAGTCGGGCAGTTACCTGCTGCACGGCCCATACCATATACGGAAGCATCCAGCAGCTCAACGCCAAGCTCTGCAGCTACAAGCGTATTAGAGAATGCAAGCTGCATGTTATTGTGAGTGTGAACACCGAGACGTTTGTTTGGCAGATGGGTTTTGAACTTTTCAACGAGGTACTTCACGTCGTTATGGTCAAGGCTTCCATAAGAGTCAACGATGTACACAACGTCTACGGAGCTCTCTTTGATCAATTCAAAAGCTTCGAGCAGTTCGTTCTCCATGACATTGGACAAAGCCATAATGTTCAGGGTTGTTTCATAGCCACGATCATGGAATGTTTGAACAAGGGCCAAAGCCTTGTCCACATCTTTGCTGTAGCAGGCTACACGGATCAGATCCAGCATGCTCTCACTGCGCGGCAAAATATCATTCTCGTCCACACGTCCGACGTCAACCAGAGCAGACAATTTGGTATTTCCTTTTTGCGGGATCACTTTGCGCAGGAAGTCATCATTCAGGAAACGCCATGGTCCTGCTTCTTCGGCACCTTTCAGCAGTTTCGGCGAGTTTTTATAACCGATTTCCATATAATCAACGCCTGCCTCATTCAATCCAGCATATAGCTGTTGAACGAAGTCCACGCTAAAGTCCCAATTATTTACCAATCCGCCATCACGAATGGTGCAATCTACAATTTTGCAATGATTTGTCTTCATTTGTCTGCTCCTTTTCTGACCAACTTGTGTATTCCTCTCATGATACTTGAACGTGACAAGAAAAGTAAAGGGATAAACACGTTATTGGGTCTAATGGTTCTATCGAGACTTCCAGTTCCGATCAATCTCGGACATTTCGGAAGGGTTAGGAGCTTTTCTGCCATAACGAACCGCGTTATATGTCCTTGTTAACATGTCGGAAAATCTCTGCGTATCTTGCTTGTCTGAAGATGACTTATGAAGCAGGATCTTCTCTGCTGCTTCCAGCGGAGTCTGTGCAGCTTCAATTTCCACGCCTTGCTGCCTGGCTTGATCTATCCATTTTCTGTAGTAGTAACGTACCCGCTCCGCCTCCTGTGAGGGGGGTGTTTCTTTTTTACGGAACCAGGGTTTGCGTGGTCTCACGGGTGTTTCCAACGTTTCACTAATATCGATGTATTCGGTCCGCGGCTCGGCCCTCCGCTCCCTGGGTTCCATCATCCCCCTCAATCGGTCCATAAGAAGGTTTATAGTCTTTCGTCCCAATCTGAAGATAAGCCATAGAATCAGCGCAGCCGAAGCACCTAGAACGAACCATCCCAGCATGTCCCAGAAAACAGATGGTTCTGACTGCTCTGTCACTCTGCCTGGAAGCTTAGATGGGTCAATACCAGAGTCTGGTGTCATGGGCAGCTGCGGATCGGAAGATGGGCCTATTAATCCTCTGATCCATGCGAGCAGACGATCCCGCAGTGGAGCGAGCCAGGCAGCTAGACTGGGAAATGCTCCGATACCTGCAATGATTAACAACATCCATATCAACCGCTGATGATTGGCTCTATTGAATTCCCGAAGCACAATCTTTCTCTTGCCATCATTTAATACGGCTCTATCCAGCTGTGCACTGTAGACATTAAGGAGACAAGCAACAAAACTGATGAAGCCTGCTGCATATAATGCTCCTCCATAGGTCTGCAATGGGAATAAGGGCTCGACCCAATGCGAGAAAATGCCTCCTATAATAGACCCGACAACGCCGAAGATCTGCCATCTCCACATCAAGGTGGAGCGAAGCGATGGTTCTGGTGCCAGGCCCACAAAGGCTGATAACGCCCCCCACAGAAGAGCTGTGATTAATTCCGGTCCTGTAAATCCGGTTATCCAAGCCACGATAAGGGAGACAACCACCCCCAGGAGCAGAGCTCCAACTAGCCGAAGCCACATACGGGTTCCTAATCCTTGAAACCTGTGGCCTAGCAGCACGCCAATGCCGCTTGTCAGAGCATAGATGATCAGCAGAATATAAGGAAAATGGCCGTATGCGTAGAATGAAGTAAGGGTCAACAAGGGAAACACATAAACGCCAATCAGCAGCGTCGCGAGCAGAGACATCCCTATTCTTGATTTACTTTCCCAGGTCGAATCACTCATGCACTCACCGCCTTGCTACTCTTCGTACCACTGTGATTTGGCTCCACAGGCAGAATGGTTACTCGGTGTCCCTGTTCATGCAGGCGAGCAATCTCATGCTCCATAGCAGTAGAAACGTAAGATGTAATCAAAAGATAGCTTCGTGCTTGATGAGCTTCCTCATTGCGCTTCACTTCATCATTCAGGAACTGTTCCATGGGAACCATGCATTTCAGCTCGGTTTCAGCCATTGCCTCCAAAAGCAGCTCCAGATGCGGGCTGCCATAATCGGGTTCGATTCGAAGCGGATCACGCCCGCCATTTACCCGATAGCCGTTGTGAGCAAATCCGGCAGGGAGCCCTCTGCCAATCGCATCGGCAGCAGCTGTTGCCGCATAGCTCAGCGCACGCTCAATTGGCTCAGGTCGGGTTACTACACTCCACATATCCTCCGACTCCTGAATATTTACAATAATCCAGGACTGCGGATCAGCTGTCCAGCCTTGCTTGTATACCTGCAGCTCACCTGTACGTGCGCTTGCTTTCCAATGAATTCGGTTCATGGGATCGCCTGCTCCGTAAGGACGTACGCCAAGAATAAGAAATGGATCCTCCACGATCCAGCGGGATACCTCTACCTCCCCCTGCCACACCTGGTAAATGGCAGGCAGATCTTCAGCAGCGACCAGCGAAGGATATACGATCATGGACAGATGAACAGGGATCGGTTGGGTACTGCGCCAGACGCCAAACAGATCTCCACCTGTCATGGTCACCGTATTCAACGTGTAGATACCACGTTTACTGCATATAATCGGATGCTTGCGTGTAATTCTCGTAAATGGTTTCAAGGTAAATATACTTTTGTGATTCTGGTAAATATCTCCCTGGCTAATATCCATGCCTGAACCACTGCGAAATACAAAAGATCCGGGCATCATTGCCTCTAGTCTCAGCCAGGGTACTGTGACCCGCTTCTCATTCGCTATTGTTTCCACCATCTCAAGCTCATCGCCTGCGTAACAGCGCAGTTTGCTGAATTCACGTGTATACTTCAGTCTTCGTAATGCCGGGCGTCCAAACCATACACCTTGTAGGCCAATGATAATGCCCCCTACAATGACTAGCCATAATAGTGCCATAATTACCGTCCACTGCCGGTGCCAATGCTCTCCGTTGGCACCTCTGCCTGGGTCAGAATCTCATGAATGATCCGCTCCGCAGCGCCTTCCTGTTGCCTCACCCTATTACGGAATACAAGTCGGTGAGCCAGTACAGGTTCAGCCAGAACCTTGATATCATCTGGTAGAACGTAATCCCTGCCATGCAATGCGGCCCATGCCTGACACGCCTTCAGTAAAGCTTGCGCTCCCCTTGGACTAACACCAAGCGAAAGCTCAGGATGTCTGCGTGTCTCTTCTGTAAGACGAACCATGTATTTAAGCAGGTCTTCTTCAACCTGGACGGACTGGTATGTACGCTGCGCCTCAAGAAGCTGCTCACGACTTAATATGGATGTAAGATCGTTAACCGAACGACCGGCTACAGTCCTTCTCAGAATCTCTACACTTTCATCACTGCTTGGGTAACCCATGCGAATTTTCATCATGAATCGGTCCATTTGAGCCTCAGGCAGCGGGAAGGTCCCCTGATTATCAATCGGGTTCTGGGTTGCTATTACGATGAATGGACGTTCAAGCTGTCTCGTTGAGCCATCAATACTGATCTGTCGCTCTTCCATACATTCCAGTAAGCTCGATTGGGTTCGCGGTGTAGCCCGATTGATCTCGTCGGCCAGCACAAGGTTCGCGAACAACGGACCTGCTCTGAATTCGAAGTCACCAGACTTTTGATTGTAGAAGTGAATCCCCGTCAGATCAGACGGCAGCAGGTCAGGGGTGAATTGTATACGTTGAAACGTACAATCCAAAGACGAAGCTACCGATTTGGCCAGCATTGTTTTTCCTGTACCCGGTACGTCCTCAAGCAATACATGTCCTGAAGCGATAACTGCGGTCATGATTAGTTCTATGGTTCGCTCCTTGCCTACAATAACCTGTCCCACATGCTTCGTCAGATGTTTATTCATCTGTTCCATTTCCTGAATATTCATCATGCACCTTCCTTTCGCAAGCTATGAGTATGTATCCGCATTCATTCTAACTATAACCCATAATGCTTCCAAAAAAAAACAAAAGGAACCGGCCAACATGCCGATTCCTGCTCATCCTGCGGTATTACACTAATGGGAGCATAATTATAAACCGGGTCCCTTCACCCTTTTTACTGTCAACCGAGATTGTGCCTCCATGGTTTTTGATGATGCGATAACTTACCGAAAGACCTAGTCCTGTCCCGCTCTCTTTAGTCGTGAAAAATGGATCGAACAGACGTACAAGCGTGTTGTGGTCCATACCCTGACCGTTATCCGTAATAGAAATCTGCACATACCTGTTCTCGGTTTCAGTGGAGATTCGTATGAGACCTGTATGCTCCTCGCCTACGCCCTCGATGGCATCCATTGCATTTTTCACCATATTCAGAATAACCTGCTTAATCTGTTTAACATCAATGGAGACGTTCATCGGCGCGTCTGCTTCATCTAGGGTAATCTCGCACCCTTTCATCAAGCCTTCGCTCTCCGTTAGTAAGACCACCTCTTTGAGTAAGGAATCCACCGACATAATGGTCTTCTGCGGTGCTGACGGTTTGGAGGAATTCAGGAATTCGTAAATAATATCGTTCGCCCTGTCAATCTCCGTCAATATGATCCTGGCGTATTCATCTTTCCCCAATTGCAGCAAATGTGGGCGCAGCAGCTGTATAAACCCGCGGATCGCTGTCAAAGGATTGCGTATTTCATGCGCGATGGATGCTGATATGCGTCCCAGCATAGCGAGCTTGTCATTCTGATAAGCAGTCTGTTCTATTTGTTTATAATCCGATACGTCCTTGACACTGAACAAAAAATCTCCATCCATTTGATCTCCGTAGGTTACCGTGACCAGCCAGTGTCTGCCATACTCATCAATCAGTTCATGATAGCGCTTACGGTGGAAGATGGTCTCCCGGTAGATCCGTAAAATTTTCTTTTTCTTGAATCGGCTCATCTGTGGATGATGCAGCATTTGCATCAGGGTGCAGCCGCTCAACAGACTTCGGGGAAGCTCCAACAATTTTGCCATTTGAACGTTAATAAACGTCAATACACCGTTGCTGTCAAACAACATAATACCGCTATCCAAATGCTCCAGAACATTTTCATATTTGTTGTAATCCAGATGTACAGGCGGGAAACTGTTCGTTGGGTGAGGCACTGTATCCTGAAATTCACTAATCATGACAGGTTCCTCCTTTTCACGTAAATGATAAACTTGCCATTCGGACATCATATCATCACAGAAACAGGAAGGGCCGATTTATTTTTCATTACCGGTGCCCTTTCGTTGGGGGGCTGAGCCGAAAATATGGATGGCACGTCCGGAACCTTAGCTGGTCTATTCCCGGTAACCAACAATTGATCCGGAAAATAATATATGTGGTTTGTTCCATTCAAAACCTTCTCCTATTCCCAAACACGAACATTTTATTTGCTCCGCCTCTTTTGCAAGTCTGTTTTTATCATAGACAAGTTTATAGAAGAGAGTCAATCAGAGAAAGTGTCGAATGGTAATTATTTTAAGAAAAACCTCGAAATACCCGTTTTTCAAAACACAAAAACGAAGCCTTTTCGCAAATATCGCGAATCAGCTTCGTTCATATCCAAATGATTACATAACATTTTATAGCATAGCATTCAAATTAATCTATAGTCCGCTTTTATTGTGCTGAATTTTAAGTCTGCGCTGGCTCATTACCGCTAATCGGCGTTTGAGTTCGCTCTCCCACTTCTCATCCTTCATTTCCTTGGCCAGTCTTAAGAGGTCAAGTGACATGTCAATCTGTCGCTGAACAATGACCATTGCATCCTCGCTCTCGCGGTTGACGCAATTTTCGAAGATTGCATCCTCATCCTCTGTCACGTAGTCCTGAAAATCAATCTCGGAAGCTCCGTCGCCATGCGCATATTCAGCCAAAATTTCATATTCATTTTCCACTTTGTAATGCACTTCCACCCGGTGGCATACCGGACAAAACAGCAGGGGAACATTATGAACCTGGGTGCGGTAATGCTTCAGCGTGCCCTTTGTTCCCACCATACTTGCCCCACAACAGTAACTCATTTTTGTTCACCCTCCTTATTACGTGCCGGGACCTTATATTTAGAAATGGTCTCCGTAGCACCTGCAGCTTTTCTGAAAAAGAAGTTGTTCCATCAGTGTATCTCATTCATTACCATATTATCATGGTGATGGCCCGAAAATATTTACGGGGTTTCCATACCCTATTCGCCTCAAAGGCCTTCAATTCCTCTTTCAGGAGATGTAAAAACCTCTCATTCCTATAATACTTCATTAACACGTTTCTTGCCCTGTCTAAACACCCTAATCCAACTTCCAAATTATATTTGGGAAAAAGGGTGCAAAAAGCCCTCAATCCCGAGTGGGATGAGGGCTTGAACCACAAACGTTCAAGTTAATCAGGCTTACAGGTTGCTGTCGCCTGGTTTCCAGTTCATTGCACACAATCCGCCGGATTGCAGTGCTTGCAGTACGCGAAGTGTTTCTTCAACACTGCGGCCTACATCGTTGTGGTTAACTACTTGGTATTTCAATTCGCCTTCTGGATCGATGATGAACAGACCGCGCAGTGCTACGCCTTCTTCTTCGATCAGAACGCCGTAATCTTTAGCCACTTGCTTCGTGATGTCGGAAGCCAGTGGGAAGTTCAATTGACCCAAGCCATTGCTGTCTTTAGGTGTGTTGATCCAAGCTTTGTGGCTGTGTACGGAGTCAACGCTCACGCCAAGAATTTCAGTATCCAAAGCTTTGAATTGCTCGGAAGCATCGCTCAAAGCTGTAATTTCAGTTGGGCACACAAATGTGAAGTCCAAAGGATAAAAGAAGAATACGAGCCATTTGCCACGGTAATCGGACAATTTAACGGAACCAAAATCTTGTCCGTCTCCCGATACTGTTTCCATTGCGAAATCTGGTGCTGGTCTACCAACCAAACGTTCTGCCATAACTAAAAATTCCTCCTTTGGGATTATGTAAGCATCCATATGGATTGCTCATCATCAAGAAAAGCGCTGACGCTTTTCCTGTTATTAAAATGGTTTGATACTTGATAACAAGTACAAGTAAAATGTTATCATCCGGACTTCTCAAAGTCAAGATTATAAACGTTATTTTTTTATAATAATTATAAATAAGAAATTTTCGTGCCAAAAATCTAAAGCCCAACATATAAAGGAACAGCCCTCAATCTCTCCTATTGGAAAGCTAAGGGCTGCCCGATCATGATGTCTGAATTATGCCTGTTTACGGATCGCTGCAACGATCAGATCGCCCATTTCCGTAGTACTGATGGCTTTGCTCTTATCTACAGCAATATCACTTGTACGGTGTCCTGCATTCAGCACTTCAGCTACAGCAGCTTCAATGGCATCCGCACCTTCAGCGTAACCAAAGGTTGTACGGAACATAAGTGCAACCGACAGAATCGTTGCGATTGGATTGGCCAATCCTTGACCAGCGATATCTGGCGCCGAACCGTGAACCGGCTCGTACAGACCGAAGCTGCCTTCGCCCAGTGATGCAGAGGCCAGCATACCGATTGAACCTGTCAGCATTGCTGCTTCATCACTCAAGATATCTCCGAACATATTTTCCGTTACGATGACGTCGAAGCTGGCTGGACGACGCAGCAGCTGCATCGCACAGTTGTCAACGAGAACGTGCTCCACTTCAACATCCGGATATTCCGGAGCTACCCGGTTTACCACTTCACGCCATAGTCTGGATGTCTCTAGTACATTGGCTTTATCCACAGATGCGAGTTTTTTGCGGCGTCCTTGAGCAATTTCGAATGCTTGACGAACAATTCGCTCCACTTCCGTTACATTATATACACAGGTATCCACAGCTTCTTGCCCCTGGGAGCCTTCACGTCTGAATTTTTCACCAAAGTAAATGCCTCCTGTCAGCTCCCGAACCACCATCAGGTCCGTGCCTTCCAGTACTTCAGGTTTCAATGTGGATGCATCCTTCAGGCAGTCAAACACAACTGCCGGGCGCAAGTTGGAGAACAATCCGAGCGCTTTGCGAATTCCCAGCAAACCCGTTTCCGGACGGAGTTCCTTGCTGTTGTTGTCCCATTTTGGACCGCCAACGGCTCCGAGCAACACGGCATCCGCACTTTTACATACGGTAAGTGTTTCCTCTGGAAGAGGTGTGCCTTTTTCATCGATCGCAATTCCGCCAAACAGTGCGTGCTCGGTTTCAAAACGATAACCGAAAACTTCCTCCGTGCGTTTAAGTACTCTCTCTGCTTCCGCTACAACTTCCGGACCGATACCGTCACCTGCGATGACTGCAATTTTTTTTACGTCTGTCATGGGTTGTCCAACTCCTTCATTCATTCTCAATCGAACGTGTCATATTTAACTCTCTCTTTTGTATCATATTCAGTGGTCATTTGACCAAGATATACAATCTATGACTTTAATAGATTTTACCTATAAGAGATTTCAGGTCTGTTGTTCTGCTCGTCAGACTGGAGTAAAATAATACGTGAAGTCAAATTCAGGTAACTCAGGAGGGATTGCAAATCATGCAATACACGTACTTGGGAAAATCAGGTCTTAAAGTAAGCCGGATTTGTCTCGGCACCATGAATTTTGGGCCTGCTACAGACGAAAAAGAAGCATTCCGTATCATGGATGCAGCACTCGATGCTGGCGTTAACTTTTTTGATACCGCTAACGTTTATGGTTGGGGTGAAAATTCCGGCCTTACCGAGGAAATTATCGGTCGCTGGTTCAGTCAGGGTGGCGGCAGACGTGAAAAAGTGGTGCTTGCGACCAAGGTGTATGGTTCCATGCATGATGAAACAGACGGTCCCAACAACGATGCCGGACTCTCTGCCTATAAGATCAGACGTCATCTGGAAGGTTCCCTTCGCCGCTTGCAGACAGACCATGTAGAGCTATATCAAATGCATCACGTGGACCCGGCGGTTTCCTGGGACGAGCTATGGGGGGCTTTCGAAAATGCTGTCCATCAAGGCAAAATTGGTTATGTCGGATCAAGCAACTTCGCTGCATGGCAGATTGCCATTGCTCAAAGCGAAGCCAAAAACCGCCATTTCCTCGGTTTGGTGTCCGAGCAGCATAAATACAGTCTTAACTGTCGTTTGCCTGAACTCGAAGTGCTGCCTGCAGCCAAAGAGCTGGGCCTCGGCGTGATTCCGTGGAGCCCACTGGATGGTGGCTTGCTGGGCCGCAATGCACTTCAGAAGCTGGAAGGCACACGCAGCGGCGGCATCGCGGAACGCATTGAACATCATAAAACCCAGCTTGAAGAATTTGCAGCACTGTGCCGCGATCTTGGTGAACCCCAGGATACAATTGCTTTGGCTTGGGTTGCAGCCAATCCGGCAGTGACCGCACCAATCATCGGTCCTCGTACGCTGGAGCAGTTCGAAACTGCGCTTAAATGTCTTGAAGTCACATTGGATGAAGCGGTACTTAAACGTCTTGATGAGATATTCCCGGGTCCGGGTGGACACGCCCCTAACGCATATGCGTGGTAATCTGCTCTAATTGCAATTTTCTATATCCGTCCTAATTGATAAAATAAATATCTTTCAAGCTATAGCAAAAAGTCTGACCTAAGATCTATACCTAGGGTCAGACTTTTTTAGCTTGCTCTTCAAACAAGCAGTGCAGTTCGAGTGCATTGGATGCCTGCTGCGACTGTTTACAGATTCACGTTGACACGATTGGTGTATGTTTTACGTTTCTCAATCAGCTGGTTAAGGCCATCCACATAAGCACGTGCACTTGCACCCAGAATATCAGTGCTTACACCGCGCCCCTGAACGGAAACCTGGTTCTGTGTCAATACAACATGCACTTCACCGAGTGCATCTTTACCATGTGTAACCGACTTGATGGAGTAATCGGACAGTGTAACCTCTTCCCCGCTCACCTTGTCAATCGCATTGTAAATGGCATCAACGGAACCATTACCTTCCGCTTGCTGTTCAACGGTGTTACCGTCAAGCATAGCGATACGGACTTTGGCTGTCGGAGTCGATTCATCCCCATATGTCACGAAGATGGACTCCAGTTTGTAAATCTCAGGAGCATCCTGCAGCTTCTCTTCGATCACCGCGAGCAAGTCCTCATCCGTGACTTCTTTTTTCTTGTCTGCCAGATCTTTGAATTGGGCAAAAGCACGATTCAGTGCTTCTTCATCCAGTTCATAACCCAGCTCAATCAAGCGCTCACGGAACGCGTGGCGTCCAGAGTGTTTACCCAGTACGAGCTTGCTTTCCTTCAGACCGATTGTCTCTGGCGTCATGATCTCGTAAGTTGTTTTTTCTTTCAGCATGCCATCCTGATGAATACCGGATTCATGTGCGAAGGCGTTCGCACCAACAATGGCTTTGTTTCCTGGAACAACCATTCCTGTCAAACGGCTAACGAGCCGGCTGGTACGTGCAATTTCCGAAAGCTGCAGAGAAGTTTTGGCCTGGAAGAATTCCTGACGTGTCTCCAGTGCCATGGCAATCTCTTCGATTGCCGTATTTCCGGCACGCTCACCGATTCCGTTAATCGTACCTTCGATCTGATCTGCACCGTTCAAAATGGCGGCAAGTGTATTAGCGGTTGCCATACCCAGGTCATTGTGACAATGTGCACTCAGCTGCACTTTTTCAATACCATGAACATTCTCTTTGAGATGCTTGAAAATGTTACCGTACTCATAAGGACTCAGATACCCTACTGTATCCGGAATGTTAACTACCGATGCGCCTTCCTCAACAGCCATGTTCACCATTTCAACAAGGAAGTCATACTCCGTACGGCCTGCATCTTCAAGAGAGAACTCAATTTTGGAAAATGACTTCTTCGCATAACGAATAGCAGAACGAGCCGTATCCAGCACCTGCGCTTTGTCCATGCGCAATTTATGCTGGCGGTGAATCGGTGAAGTTGCCAAAAATACGTGAATGCACGGGTCCTGTGCACCTTTCAGCGCTTCTCTAACCGCGTCAATATCCTGCTCTCTGGAGCGGGACAAGCCGATAACCGTAATATTTTTAACCGCTTTCGCTACTGCATTTACCGCTGCCAGATCGCCTGGAGATGCTGCCGGAAAACCAGCTTCCATCCGGTCAATCCCAAGCCGCTCGAGCTGATGGGCAATTTCCACCTTTTCACGAGTGTTCAAATTGACTCCCGGGGATTGTTCTCCATCACGCAGCGTTGTGTCGAATACATAGATTTTACGCACGCCTCGCACCTCCTAGACTGTAATGTATGTTTGCCTCTAAACCAGCAATAGCGGCACACGCATAAGCACGGCCGCTATTTCCGGTTAAAGCTGTAAAATTGCTATACTTATAAGTGCATGTTCTTATTTCTTGATCCAGTGCATCATTTCACGCAATTGTCCGCCAACCACTTCGATTGGGTGTTCAGCTTCGTTGCGACGAGTTGCTGTCAGGAACGCACGACCGGATTGGTTTTCCAGGATGAAGTCACGTGCGAATTTACCTTGTTGGATATCGGAAAGGACTTCTTTCATCGCTTTCTTCGTATCTTCAGTTACAACGCGAGGTCCAGTTACATAGTCACCGTACTCGGCTGTGTTACTGATGGAATCACGCATGCTTGCAAGTCCGCCTTCATACATCAGGTCAACGATCAGTTTCAATTCGTGCAGACACTCGAAGTACGCCATTTCAGGAGCATAACCAGCTTCAGTCAACGTTTCGAAACCAGCTTTTACCAGGGCACTTACACCGCCACACAGAACCGCTTGCTCACCGAACAGGTCTGTTTCTGTTTCTTCGCGGAAGGATGTTTCGATAACGCCTGCACGTGTGCAGCCAATACCTTTTGCATATGCAAGACCGATGTCTTTTGCTTTACCTGTTGCATCTTGCTCGATCGCGATCAGGCCCGGTACACCGAATCCTTCCACGTAGGTACGACGTACCATGTGGCCAGGGGACTTAGGAGCTACCAGCAGAACATCGCTGTCTTTTGGAGCAACGATTTGACCGAAATGAACGTTGAAACCGTGGGAGAAGAGCAATGCTGCGCCTTTTTTCAGGTTAGGTTCGATTTCGTTTTTGTATACAGAAGCTTGCGTTTCGTCAGGGAGCAAGATTTGAACCACATCTGCACGGCTAGTTGCTTCAGCTGGAGACAATACTTCAAATCCGTCATTTTTTGCAGTGTCAAACGATTTACCTTCACGAAGTCCGATGACTACATTCAAACCGCTATCACGCAAGTTTTGTGCTTGGGCGTGGCCCTGGCTACCGTAACCAATTACGGCAATCGTTTTTCCTTTCAATACGCTAAGCTCTGCATCCTGTTCATAATAAGTAGTTACTGGCATGTTTATAAGTCCTCCTTTGTATTGTAAAGAACCCTTCATTAATGAGCGGGTGTCTCAATGGACCGGCATGCTGGCTGTTCCAGCAACTCTGGTCTGATCCGATCCGTTCAGACACCCGCCCTTTAATGCGGGGGTGTAGCTCTCTTTTCAAGCGTTACATCACTAAAATGTTGAATTGCAGCAGATGCAGGATCACGATGTCATTCAAGGATCACCTGCAGTCTGTTGTACTGCTTCTTCTCGTATCCTTCGTTGCTTACCCGATATGCATATTAGACCATAGATTTAGATCTATTGGCAATTATACGTTTCCACGTACCAGTGCAGTTACTCCAGTCCGCGAGAGTTCGCGAATGCCATACGGCTTAAGCAGCTCGATCATGGCGTCGATTTTGTCGGTATCTCCAACAACCTGAACCATTAGACTACTTGGACCAATATCGACAACCGACGCACGGAACGTTTCAACCACTCCCATGATTTCAGGGCGTTCGGAAGGTTCTGCTTTTACTTTAATCAAAGCGAGTTCACGGGCAACCATCGGCTTGAGACTGAAATCCACCACTTTGATTACGTCAATGATTTTATAGAGCTGTTTCTCAATCTGCTCCAGCGTTTTGTCGTCACCAATCGTGACAATGACCATACGGGACAAGCCCGCTTCTTCGGACTGACCTACCGTAATGCTCTCAATGTTGAATCCACGTCGACCGAACAACCCAGATACCCGCTGCAGGACGCCAGGCTGATCGTTGACCAAAATCGAAATTGTATGTCTAATCATTCCTCAGCATCCCCCATCAGCATTTGATCAATTGTTGCTCCTTGCGGAACCATTGGATATACATTTTCTTCTTTGCGAACAACAAATTCTACAACGACTGGTCCAGGTGTATCCAGCGCTTCCTGCCATGCCCGTTCAGCTTCTTCCTTGTTCGTGGCACGCAGTCCTTTTACACCATATGCTTCAGCCAGTTTTACAAAATCCGGGCTTCCTGCGAGATCGATGTGACTGTAACGGTTCTCGTAGATGATTTCCTGCCACTGGCGAACCATTCCAAGCACCTGGTTGTTGATGATGACAATCTTAACCGGGATATTGTTGATCGCGCAGATTGCCAGTTCTTGTGAACACATCTGCATTCCGCCATCGCCATTAATGGAGATGACCAGTCTGTCCGGATTCGCCATCTGTGCACCAATTGCCGAAGGGAATCCAAAGCCCATTGTTCCGAGTCCGCCGGAGGTTACCCATGAGCGAGGTTGATTGAACTTGTAGTATTGCGCCGCCCACATCTGATGCTGACCAACGTCAGTAGTCACGATCGCCTCACCTTTGGTTGTATCATTCAACAACTCAACTACCCATTGTGGTTTTAACTCGTCTTCGGAATCCGTGTAGCTGTAAGGCTTCTCTTGCTTCCATTGCTTGATCTGGTCTCTCCAGGCATCCGCACGGTCGGCACGCTGCACTTCCTTGTTGGCTATTTCGAGTACCGTCTTCACATCCCCAACGATCGGGATATCCGTCGCAATGTTTTTGCCAATTTCTGCTGGATCGATATCGATGTGCACAATTTTGGCATGTGGTGCAAAACCGTCGAGTTTACCTGTAACCCGGTCATCAAAGCGAGCTCCGATGTTGATCAGCAGATCCGCTTGTTGAATCGCCTGGTTGGACGTGTATGTTCCGTGCATACCCGGCATTCCGGTCCAAAGTTCATGTCCGCTTGGGAAAGCACCCAGTCCAAGAAGTGTCGTTGTAATTGGAATACCTGTTTTCTCAACAAATTCGAACAGTGCTTCGTGTCCACCGGAGTAAACGACTCCGCCACCTGCAAGGATCATCGGACGCTCTGCTTCCTGAATGGCCTGAGCCAGTCGATCAACCTGAAGTTTGTTTGGCACCGTCCGAGGGTTGTAGCCTCTCAGTGTCACTGGTTCAGTAATTGGCTCAAACAAGGTTTTGTTGGCAGAAACATCCTTCGGAATGTCGATTAACACCGGACCTTTACGTCCTGTATTGGCAATATGGAATGCCTCATGAATGACACGCGGCAGATCTTTAACGTCTTTTACCAGATAGCTGTGTTTGGTAATTGGCATTGTAATACCCGTGATATCCGCTTCCTGGAAAGCATCCGAACCAATCAGGCTGGAAATGACGTTCCCCGTAATGACAACGAGCGGTACGGAATCCATATATGCCGTTGCAATTCCGGTTACAAGATTTGTTGCTCCCGGACCGGAGGTTGCGATACAAACACCAACTTTACCGCTTGCACGTGCATATCCGTCTGCTGCGTGAATCGCACCTTGTTCATGCCGAGTCAGTACATGCTTGAAGTCCTCGAAACCGTACATCGCGTCGTAAATGTACAACACCGCTCCGCCCGGATAACCGAATACGCACTCGACACCTTCCAGCAACAAGCTTCTTAGCAGAATCTCAGAACCGCTAATGACCTCCGGCTTCATCCATTTTTCACGTAATTCATCTGTTGATCGTACTTCTGGAATTTGAGCTCCCATCAGTCATCCTCCTCTCGGAATTTACATCATTCTGACATTTGAAGTTACAAAAAAAACCTTCCATCCCTGCAAACAAGTTAATGCTTGCGAGGGACGAAAGGTTGTTGCTTCCGTGGTACCACCCAACTTTGTCCGAAATTTCGCAATAACGGACCTTACCAGGTACAAAAAACGATAGGTCAAACGGACATAGCCGTCTTCCATACCTGTTGTCTGTAACGCAGACATACGATTTTCCCTAATACGCGAATGGAGTGACATCCAATGCTTTTCAGGAAAACAGCTCCGAGGTGAGCTCGTATATAAGGGATTATGGTGGTGGTTTCAGCAGATCCAGCCACTCTCTGAGCAAAAGAGCCCTTAAAACTTCGTCCTCTTCATAGCCGATTAAATATTCTCGTTAAATGTTAGGAACATTATATGATTCCTCCAACCGATAAGTCAATACCTGATTTGGATAATTTTTTTAAACGCCCTTTATCTCGCTACTCCGCTACTTAACGTTACCCTATTCCCTTCACTTCATTCAGTCACCTTTTATCTTGCTCCAGGCATAGGATATACGAGCAGCACGACTAGTCTTGAAAGGAGGATCAGCATGGTGATTCGGCAACGCAATTCGAGGCTGGATGATGGCGCCATCATGAGTTTAATTGACTCGCAACTTGTTCCTCTATCCCATATGAGTACCAATGAAATCAACAAAATACGCAAAGACATACCCCTGCGTATGAACAGGGGCATGACCTTTGTTGTCTCACCGGACCCGAACAAAGAAGCTGTAGCATTTATACATTTTCTTATGCACGGCGAGTTGTTATATGTCGATATGATGGCCGTTGATACAAAGGAACAGCGAAAAAGGTACGGTCAGACTTTGCTGCAAAAAGCTGAAAACTTCGCCGCATCACGAGGCTGTAAAAGATCCAAAGTAATGGTCGACGAAGGCAATACAAAAGGGCTGCAGTTTTATCAAAAAAATGGATATAGTACCGTTCGTTATATTATGATAAGCCGCTGTTACGAAATGGAAAAGAATATTTAGGTTCTCCTAGAAAAATCCTGGTGGACGTGGTCCATACGGTCCGAAACCGGGTCCCGGACCATAGCCTGGACCATATCCGGGGCCGGGTTTTGGTCCAGGTCCGTAGCCTGGTCCATACCCAGGACCTCCATAGCCAGGACCCCCATAGCCCGGTCCCGGGCCGTAAGCGTAAGGCAATGTGGCGATTGCAAGCAAGTCAAACAAAACCAGTGGAAGAATGGCTTTTGTGCGCACTTTTTTGCCATTTACACGCTTTAGCACTAATTTATTGCCGGATACTTTCAACAGCTTCCCCGTAACCCGAGTGCCGTCTTTTTTCACCGCAACGATATTTTTTCCCACCAATTTCAACGCTTCACAACGCGTAACATGTTGTTTCATACTTTCCCCTCCTCCTCGGATCATTCAAAACAGTGTATTCGTCCATCACTCGCTTCGCCTGTTTCTTTGTCCCTAATTGAAAATATGGGTCTCTACCCTGACACCATGGAAATGTATGAATTGCTATTTGCACAACAAAAAAAGCCCGCACGAAGCGGACTCTTTCTCTGATAAAAATCATTATATCGTTTAATGAATTGCTTACGTCTACCTTTTCCCCGGATCGTACGGTTCACCGAGTGCAGACGGAGCTGACGAACGTCCGACTGCCGCGATAAGAACAATAATCGTGAGCAGGTATGGCAGCATATAAATAATTTCCTGGGGAATACTTTGAGACCATTCGAACAGCTGCACATAGTTTCGAATTGCTTGTGAGAAACCGAAAAATACAGCAGCACCAAATGCGCCAATTGGATTCCATTTACCAAAGATCATCGCAGCGATCGCAATGTATCCTTGACCAGAAACCGTATTATGCGAGAACGTACCTGTTGTTGTCAGTGTGATAGCAGCTCCACCGATCGCAGCCAGTGCACCACTGATCATTACACCAACATAACGATAGCGACGAACTTTGACACCTACAGTATCAGCCGCGCTTGGGTGTTCACCCACGGAGCGCAAACGAAGGCCGAATGGCGTCTTGAAGAGAATGTAATACGTCAGGAATACAAGAATGATCGCCAGATATGTTGTCGGGTAAACGTTCTTGAACAACGCTTCCCCGAGCAAAGGAATATCCTTGAGAAGTGGCACATCAAATTTGCTGAAGCCCTGCACCAAAGGTGAGTCCCCTGATCCTTCAAACAACAATTTAACCAAATATAGTGTACTTCCTGCTGCCAGGAAGTTAATGACGATACCACTGATAACCTGGTCAGCCTTAAACGTAATCGATGCAACAGCGTGAATAAGAGATACGAGGACACCTAATGCAATAGCAACCAGTACCCCCATCCAGGCTGAGGAAGTTCCACCCATCCCTGCCTCTTGGGCATAGTGGGCCCCAATTCCGGCTGCAAACGCACCAAAGACCATAAAACCTTCAAGTCCCAGGTTAGTTACACCGGATTTTTCAGAGAATATTCCACCAAGGGAAGCAAAAATCAATGCCGTGGCAAAGACAAGCGTCGTATTGATAATTTGCCCAATTGTCAACAAGTCCATCTACAACACCTTCTCTTTCTTGCGCTTGGAGTAGAACGGTTTAAGTACCCAGCGCACGATGCCTTGTGCCGCAATGAAGAAGATAATCGAACCAATTACAATCCGAATAATCTCTGGCGGTACATCCGCAGCAAAGCTCATACCAGCAGATCCATAGGTAAGCGTACCAAACAGCAACGCCCCCAGGAGCACACCAAACGGATGGTTCAAACCAATCAAGGCAACGGCAATGCCGTCAAAACCTGTTCCTGGAGATCCAGACATAACTGTCTGATACTGGAATACACCAAGTACCTGGAAAGCTCCACCAAGACCCGCAAGCATACCACTGATAAACATGGCTTTTACGATATTGCGATTCACATGCATACCTGCATATTCAGCCGCATTCGGGTTGTGGCCTACAGCGCGGATTTCATACCCTTGCTTCGTTTTCCACATATAGATATAAAAGAGAACCGCCATAACCAAGGCTATCAATGTACCCAGGTGAACACGGGAGTTGCCCATTAGTTCAGACAACCAAGTCAAGCTGATTGAAGCTGATTCACTAATATCTACCGAACGGTTTTCCCCTTGAAGCAGCAAAAATTGCCGTACAATCAGGTTGGCCAGATACAGACCAATCCAGTTCAGCATGATACTGCTGATAACTTCGTTCACGCCGCGAGCGGCCTTGAGGTAACCTGCAATGGCTGCCCACAGACCGCCAAATACTGCACCAGCAATCAAAGCCAGCGGAGCATGAATATAAATCGGGAGACCTGTAAACTTAACTCCTACAAACGTGGCTGCAGTCATACCGACAAGAAACTGACCTTCTCCACCGATATTAAACAGTCCCGCACGGGCTGCAAATGCAAAGGCAAGACCTGTCATGATCAAAGGTGTCATTTCACGCACTGCTTCTCCGAAGTTGTACATGTCACCAAAGACTTTCTTGAACAATGCGCCATATGCATCAATTGGGTTGTATCCTCCAATAAGCATAACGATACCGCCCAGAATTAACCCCATAAGGATTGCAACGATAGGCAAAATAAAGGAATCACGGGTAAACCATTTCAATACTTTACTCATGTACAGTACCTCTCTTTTGGGTGCTGCCCGCCATCATCAAGCCGAGCTCCCTGTCATTCGTTTCTTCCGGCAGCACCTCACCGACAATCTTGCCCTCATAAATGACAGCAATGCGGTCCGAAACGTTAATTATTTCATCGAGCTCGAAGGAAATCAGCAATACCGCTTTTCCTTGGTCACGCTGAGCAATCAACTGTTTCTGGACAAACTCAATAGCACCTACGTCCAAGCCACGTGTTGGCTGAGCTGCGATAAGCAGTTCCGGGTTCTTATCGACTTCCCGTGCAATGATCGCCTTCTGCTGGTTACCCCCAGAAAGGGATCGTGCTTTGGTTTCAATGCTAGGTGTCCGCACGTCAAATGCCTCAACAAGACGTTTTGCCTGCTTTTTGATCGCATCGAAATTCAGGAATCCTTTCCGTGTATAAGGAGACTTGTAGTAAGATTCCAAAACAATATTTTCACTGACTGAGAAATCCAAAACCAATCCGTGCTTATGTCGGTCTTCCGGAATATGACCTACGCCCGATTCCGAAATGTGGCGCGGGGAACGGTTGGACAATTCTTTTCCTTGCAAAAGAATCGATCCGCTATCCACTTTGCGCAATCCAGTCAGAGCTTCAATCAACTCGCTCTGTCCATTGCCATCCACACCTGCAATCCCCAGAATTTCTCCTGCACGAACATTCAGATTCAGTTCATTCAGAACAGAAATTCCCTCTTTGTTTTTACTGGTCAATTTGCTGACTTCAAGGACGTTTGCACCAGGCGTTGCCGGCTTTTTATCCACTTTAAATGTGACATTACGGCCAACCATCTTTTCAGCAAGCTCGTAGGGATTGGTTTCCGATGTCTTTACAGAGTCGATGACTTTCCCTCGGCGAATAATCGTGACCGTATCCGAGATCTCCATAATTTCTTTTAACTTATGTGTGATCAGGATAATGGATTTGCCTTCTGCCACGAGCTTTTTCATGATGACCATCAGTTCCTTGATCTCCTGAGGAGTCAGAACTGCCGTTGGTTCATCAAAGATCAGGATATCAGCGCCGCGGTACAATGTTTTTACGATTTCAACGCGCTGCTGCATACCGACTGAAATGTCATGAATTTTGGCATGCGGATTCACTTTGAGTCCATATTGTTCGGATAAACGCTGCACTTCAGCAGCCGCTTTTTTATAGTTAATATTGAGACCTTTTGTTGGTTCAGATCCCAAAATAATGTTCTCTGTTACCGTGAACGGCTGAACAAGCTTAAAGTGCTGATGCACCATGCCGATCCCAAGCTCGATTGCTTTGTTCGGGCTATCGATCATGACAGGCTTGCCATTCACTTCAATGGAACCTTCATCTGGCTGATAGAGACCAAATACAATATTCATCAACGTTGACTTACCAGCGCCGTTTTCGCCCAGTAGAGCATGGATCTCGCCTTTACGAAGCTGAAGGCTGATAGCGTCGTTGGCAACAATGCCTGGAAAACGCTTCGTGATTTGTTTTAACTCAACGACGGGGGTTGCTGCACCCATGTAATCACCCTTATAACTGATATAGTGTGGTTCCGCAAACGTAAGAAAAACGTCTATCGACGTATGTTCAAGGGAAAAAACCGCTTTTGTTGCGGTCACTTTCCTTCTCCTGAGATTATCGAATCCATCCAGCACAGCTGAAATGTATACATTCCATAATCTTAAGAAAAGCTCCTTACGGAGCGATATTCCTAAAACATTGATTCTGCATTTGGAAGGATTCCAGCAGCAGCTTGTTAACTAGGTACAAATGTTATGATGGCTTGAGCAAATTTTCCTGTCTTGACAATCATAAGGCCGGTCAAGACCGGCCTCGTGATTATTCAATTCGCGGGCTAAGCAATTACTCTGTAGGTACTTTGATTTCGCCGCTGATGATTTTTTCTTTGTATTCGTCAACTTTAGCAAGGATGTCAGCAGATACATTTTTTGTAGAAGTATCAGCAATACCTACACCGTTCTCTTTCAGAGTCAGGTTTTCAGAACCGCCAGCAAATGTGCCGTCGATAACTTCTTGGTTTACTTTCTTAACTGCTTCGTCAACTTTTTTGATCATGGAAGTCAGTGTAACATCATCACCGAACTCCAGAGATTGGTCTTTATCCACACCGATTACCCAAACATCTTGTCCTTGTTTTTTGCGGGCAATGGCTTCGTTGAACACACCGTTACCTGTAGCACCGGAAGAGTGGAAAATGATATCCGCGCCTTGGTTGTAGATTGTAGCTGCAGCTGCTTTACCAAGGTCTGGTTTGTCAAATGCGCCTGTATAGTTGGAGATCAATTCAGCATCAGGGTTAACTGCTTTAACCCCTTCTCTGAAACCAACTTCAAATTTCTTGATCAGTGGGCTGTCCATACCGCCAACAAAACCGATTTTGTTCGTTTTTGTAGTCAGACCGGCAACAACGCCAACCAGGAAGGAACCTTGCTCTTCAGCAAATGTAACGGATTTAACGTTAGGAGAATCTACAACACTGTCGATGATCGCCAGTTTGGAGTCAGGGTTTTGGTCAGCAACCGTTTTGATTGCGTCAGCCAATTGGAAACCGATACCCCAAGTCAGGTCATATCCACCTTTAACGAATTCGTTCAGGTTAGGAATGTACTCTTCATCGGATTTACTTTGCAGGTATTTAACTGCTGTACCTGTTTCAGTTTCAGTTGCTTGCAGGGCTTCCCAAGCGGATTGGTTAAAGGATTTGTCGTTAACGCCACCTACGTCAGTAACCATACCGATCTGCAAATCGGATTTTGCTTCAGTGGATTCGCCACCTGTTGTTCCACCGGCATTTGTTTCTTCCTTCGGTTTGCTTCCGCAACCTGCGAGCATTACCGATACTGCCAGCAACATGACCAAAGACAAGCTGAGCATCTTTTTCATTTCTCTTGTTCCCCCTTAATGATATATACCTAATTCCTACCCAGGTCGATATTGAACGATGGACAGATGTCTGAGATGACTTTTATGCGGAATGTATGGTTTCTTCAACATAAAGAGCACATTCACACCTTATCTTTACCGGATCATCTGCCGAAAAACCGAACAATAGGACTAGGAGAGAAAAGTTTAGGACTAGCCTACTAGAGGTGATTATACATTTAACCAGTGTTAAAATCCAGATGTTTCATGACTAAAAATCACATATTTTTAGACTTTTATTGTTGAAAACGCTTAAAATTTTAGCAGTTTAACACGCTAACGTTACAACGATGTGATGTTATATAACAAAAATATACCATCATTATCACCATTAGCCAGTAACTCCTAGTTTTCATTTGCATTATATGAACGTTCGGTTTTTATGTATCTGCCAGAGGGCTGATAGCTGTCAACCGCATCCAATCTAAGTTTGTCCGGACCCCGGTGTATTCGTCCACACTTTCTGGCGTGAAAAAAGCCGCCATAAGGTACGGCGGCTTGCATGTTACAATTTAAGCGTTGATTTTGCCTTTAGCTACAGTAGCCAAAGAGTTGAACGCATTGATGTCGTTAACGGCCAGATCAGCCAACATTTTGCGGTTCATGTCCACTCCAGCAAGTTTCAATCCATGAATCAGTTTGTTGTAAGACAAACCGTTTTGACGTGCTGCTGCATTGATACGAACGATCCACAGTCTGCGGAAGTTACGTTTCGTGTTGCGACGGTCACGGTATGCGTAAACCAGGGATTTCATTACTTGCTCGTTAGCTGTTTTAAAAATGCGGTGTTTGGAACCGAAATAACCTCTTGCCAGTTTCAAAACCTTTTTATGACGACGACGTACTACAAAACCGCCTTTTACTCTTGCCATATTAAAGAACCTCCCAAATAAATATTAAATGTATCCGTGGTATGTGTACGGCCGTAGCCGATCCCCCATACGGAATGTACTAATTAGAATTAGCCTTTCAGGTTAGCCAAACCTTGTTTCAAACGTCTTACGTCCCCGGCTGCCATTACTGGGTTACCGTTCAGTACGCGCTTAGCACGTTTGGATTTGTGGGAAAGCAAGTGGTTTTTGTGTGCTTTGTAACGAAGGACTTTACCGGAACCGGTAATTTTAAAGCGTCCTTTCAAACTGCTGTGTGTTTTCATTTTAGGCATTTTGTGTTTCCTCCTTCAATGTTATCAGGCTTTTGGAGCCAGAATCATGATCATACTGCGGCCTTCCAATTTCGGTTGACGCTCGATAGTGCAGAGTTCTGCAACTTCCGTCTTCACGCGCTCCAAAATCCGTTGACCAATGGCGGCATGCGCAATTTCACGTCCGCGGTAACGAACGGAACATTTCACCTTGTCGCCTTCTTTCAAAAACTTAACTACATTACGAAGCTTCGTTTGATAATCGTGCTCCTCAATATTGGAACGGAACCATACTTCTTTAATGTCAACAATTTTCTGGTTCTTACGGGCTTCTTTTTCTTTCTTCTGTTGCTCATAGCGGAACTTGCCATAGTCCATGATGCGACACACCGGCGGCTTAGCCTGTGGTGCCACATTGACCAGATCCAAGTTCAGATCAATCGCCATTTGCAGTGCTTCCCGAATGGGCTTGATCCCAATTTGTTCTCCTTCAGCTCCGACAAGGCGTACTTCCTTCGCCCGAATCTCATCATTAATCATGTGATCTTTACTAATAACCGTCCACCTCCAGGTCATTTTGAATACTGTTAAACAAAAATAAAAGGGATGCCGGTCAAGCTACCGACATCCCTGTAATCAACACAATTCTTCATGAGTATACACTTCATAAATTATTGGGATCGTTGACCAGCCAACGTCAATGTTGGTCAGGTGAGAAGTCGGACTTCTGCTTGTGATTCCATTGCTATTCATTTAACGCACTTGAATACTATAACATCTCCATCAACTATAGTCAATATAATTTCAGAATATTTTCTATAATCTTTGGTGTGAAGCTGTTTATCCTTACCCTTGCTTGCTCTGCACCTCATCCAAACGTACAACACGCGTATGCTGGGTGTGGCTCCATTGTTTGTTGTTCTGCGTGAAGAACGCATAGAACGTAATCGGATACCACGATAGCAGATAGATCGGGAATACAATCAGATACAGGTACACTTTCGCAAAAGTGACCTTCTCCAGTGCCATTGACAAGAGGAATGTCAAAATGTTCAAACCAATGGCTACGAAGCCTACCCATAATGGGAAGTATCCGTAGATGTTAGCAATATGCGGTCCGCTGAATATGGCTGTATCCACCCACATGACAGCAGTCATCAGGAATGTCAGTAATACAACGTATACGTTGGCACCATATACGGCAAGGTCGAATTTGACCAGGCTTCTTTCCTTAATACTTTGCCACAACAGCGGGAAGAAATATCTCCGTGCTACCGTAAAGTGACCTTGCATCCAGCGTAGACGTTGTCTTGCTGAAGCTTTGAATGTCAAAGGCTTCTCATCAAATACTTTTGCATCATAGTTAAACACGGGATACACATTACGCTGCACACTGCGCATCGTAAACTCCAAGTCCTCGACAAGGCTAGTCGCACCCCAGCCGATTTCCTTCAGCAAATTCGTTTCAAAGCACATTCCTGTACCGCCAAGGAAGTTGGCCATGTTCAGGTTATGACGGGACAACTGCCACAAACGGTTAATGTACCAGTACGATACCCCGTAAGCTGCAGTAATCCAGGAATCTTCCGGATTTTTCGTATCGATATAACCTTGAATAACACGCGAACCGTTACACAAGTCGTTATTCATCTCAAGCAAGAAATTGCGATCAACCAGGTTGTCAGCATCAAACATAACAACGGCGTCATACTGACGCGGCAATTTCCACAGATATTTGAGCATCCACTCAATGGCGTAACCTTTACCTCTGAGATCGGCGTTTGTACGCACACATGCGTTCAAGCCATGTTCTCTGACGATTTGAGCTGTACCATCCGTACAGTTATCACAGATAACGAACACATCGTACAGATCCTCCGGATAATCGAGTTGTTTCAGGTTCTCCATCAACGCTCCGATGACCTGCTCTTCATTGTGTGCTGCCACGAGTACAGCGAAAGATTTTGTAGCAGGATAATGTTTCTTCTTCTTTTTCTTATACAGACCGAACAGCGAAAACGTGAATTGGTACACGGCTAGCAGTGCCAGAATGACCTGCATCGTGACGAATATAGCGTCCAACATCGTTCTCTGTTACCCCCTTTTTTTCAAACCCTGTTTACTTTAGCGTTTCTCTACCTGATTCTGCATCTTTGTTTTTTTGTAATGTGCAGAATATGACCCTGGTCTTTTGTTTACTACGCAAGTATTTCAAGCATGGTTGCTTCCAATTTGGCTGCTTTATCGATTTTGGATGCTTTTCAGCTATTTGTCAAAACCGCAATTTCACTTCCTAAAGCAGAAATGTGAACATTAAACGCTGAATTGGCAGTTCGTGATACTGCGCCCTCGCATTCATGCCTGTTATATCTTATTTTCAGCCGATTGCTTGATTTTTATTTCTAAAGTCCCTGCTTTTTTCATTACCCAGTACTGTCCAACCAGAGGCTATATAAAAAATAACGCAAACGGACACCAAAAAGTTCAATATTAAACTCACATTTTTTTAACCTCATTTCAGCCATGTTGAATCATTGTATCTTTTTTAGCTCGTCCGAGTCAAAAAGTTAAGTTGGATGATTAACCACTCTTTAACATGAATTTTACGTTGTTCACATGTCTTCTTCTTGAAAAGGACAACATTTAAAAATATGATAAACATATACCTGAAATAACCTGAACTTCACGAAAAACGGTTATATAGTAATCAGGACAACACCGGACACAGGAAACATACCGGAAATACTGCCGCCAATTCGGGCGGCCTGACTGGCAGGAGGCCAATATGAGCCGTTTATTCGTTAAGTTTCAAGCGTACGATCGCAATGTGTTTATGTGGATTAATGGTCGACTTCATAATCGATTTATGAATTTTTGGCTGTACTATCTCACCCATCTGGGCGGAGCGACATTTTCTATTGCCGTATCCTTATTGGTATGGCTGCTTGCTCCAGCCCCTTGGAATACGACAGGCCTACAGGCATGTATCGCTCTGGCTGTGAGCCATATTCCCGTAGCAATCGCCAAACGGTTGTATCCTCGCATCCGGCCATATCTGGCCATGCCGGAGACGATCACCTTCCGCAATCCCCTGACGGACCACTCATTTCCTTCAGGGCATACAACCGCTGTCTTCTCGGTAACCGTTCCGTTTATGACTATGGAACCTATTTTGCTGGCGACGCTGCTGCCGGTTGCACTGATTGTCGGATTCTCTCGGATTTACTTGGGTTTGCACTATCCTTCGGACGTGCTTGCAGGTGCCACAATCGGTACTTTAGTCGCACTTGCGACAGTTGCATTATGGTCCTAAAGCAGATATGTTAGACTAAGGAAAACCTAGCAGGAACAGGTGAAGCAAGCGTGGAGAAAAAACGAGTTTTACTACTTTCCGAAGGCTTTGGAGCCGGTCATACACAAGCCGCTTATGCACTGTCCAGCAGTTTGAGAAAGCTCTCTCCGGAAGTACAGACCAAAGTGCTCGAACTGGGTAGTTTCCTTAACCCCAGGGTCGCACCACTTATTATTACGGCATACAAAAAAACGGTAACCAACCAGCCCAAACTTGTCGGATATGTATACAGGCATCAATATAAAAAGTCTTTAAACCGATTGACTACACTCGCATTGCACAAGCTGTTTTACACACATACACGTAGTGTCG
This sequence comes from Paenibacillus sp. P13VS, assembly GCF_015143645.1. Lineage (NCBI taxonomy): Bacteria > Bacillati > Bacillota > Bacilli > Caryophanales > Paenibacillaceae > Paenibacillus > Paenibacillus sp. P13VS. The sequence continues at coordinate 768,784 of NZ_WYEV01000002.1, forward strand.
TACGACAGCTTCGTCCAAATGCCATTGTATGTACGCATCCTATTCCAAGTGCCGTCATATCAAGATTAAAACGCCTCGGTGTGCAAGTGCCACTCTGCACGGTCATTACCGATTACGATGCGCATGGCACGTGGATCAGTCCCGAGGTGGACTTGTATCTGGTATCTACTGAAGAGGTCAAGTCCAAATTGATGCTGCGCGGAGTTTCCGCGGACAAGATACGAGTTACCGGCATTCCGGTACACCCCAACTTTTGGGAGCATCCCGGCCGGGATGAGATTCGTGCCAAGTTTAATCTGAGAGATATGCCCACCGTTCTTGTTATGGGCGGCGGCTGGGGAATGCTCAGCGATGAAGTGGTCAATAAGCTTCTGACTCGCTGGCATAATAACATTCAGATCATCTTCTGTCTCGGACGCAATGACAAAATCCGGATTAGCATGGAACAGAACCCGGAGTATAGGAAAGAAAATATTCACATTATCGGATACACCAAAGAAGTGGATAAGCTTATGGAAGTATCCGACCTGCTAATAACCAAGCCTGGTGGAATGACATGCACCGAAGGACTCGCCAAAGGTATACCGATGTTATTCCATAATCCCATTCCGGGTCAGGAAGAAGAGAACGTTCAATATTTTACCGCTAGAGGACTGGGCGAACCGATCACTTCGCTTGATGTCGTGGTTAAATGGATGAATAAATTGTTACATAAATATCCCGACATCGTCCGTAAACGCAAACGCCATTTGGAACAGATTGCCAAATATCGTCCGATGGAAAGTGCACAAAGCATCATTGATCTTCTGGACCTGCGGCCGTTCCAGGCTGATCAGGCCAGATTATGATCAAAAGTTCGATAAACAAGCCACATACACTTATACAAAGAAAAAGGTGCCTTCCATCTGAAGGCACCTTTTTCATGTCTAGTAAAAAAAGAAATAAATACAAACTACTGAATGCCCGCCGATTTCAAATATTCCTGCCATTGTTTGGTATACTCTGCTTGTATTTTCTCTAGCCCCGCCTGCTTAGCTTTTTCCATAAATGTGTTCAGGCCTGCTTCAACGTCTGCAACCAAACCAACGTTCAGTGGATACAGATACTGTTTCTCCACTTGCTCAAGCGCAGCCTTCTCCGCCTGAAACGGTGTCCAATCCTCCGCAAATCCGGTAAAGATATCCGGCTTCTTAATTTTATCGAGCTCCTCGAACATGGCGAGTACGTCGTCGAACGTTTTATCATAGAGCATGAAGTCCGGATTCCGCCAAGCCCAGCCATTCATGCCCTCGCGCGGGAAGCCATTGGTTTGAGCATCGCCCACCATTTTGTAGTACCCATCCTGCACTTCAAAGTTCTTGCCTTCTACACCGTATTCCGTAAGCCAGTTGTAACGTTTGTCTGTTACCAGCTTCTCATAAAAAGCGAGTGCCTTTTCCGGATTTTTGCTGCTTCGCGGTATGGCGAATCCATTGTGAATCGGATGAACCGGCTGTGCAAAACCTTTGGCATTTGGATAAGCAAAGTATCCCAGCTTCCAATCAGGATGCGTAGATTGGACTTTGATCACATCCGCATTAAACTTGTTCGGGTTCTCGCCCGATAGAACAACAGCCGCCTTGCCATTTTGCAGCAGTGAATTCGATGTGTCCTTTACGTTCAGCACGTTTTTCGGAAAAAACCCTTTATCCATCCAGCGTTTGTACGTTTTCAGATCCTCCAGATGCTGGGCTGATCCCCAATAGGATGTGATGGTTGACGGTGAATCGTACATAATATCAAGTCCGTAAGGGAGCTGACCAGCCGTATTCACCAATTTGGAGGTCAACTGACGGATGCCGTGAGTGTGATTGGAATTGTTGTCCGCGATCGGAATCATGCTCGGTTCATTGGCTTTGATTCCTTCAAGATAAGCTTCAAGCGTCTCCAGAGATTCTGGTTTGGGCAAATTATACTTTTCACGCAGGTCCTCACGGTAAGCAATTCCTTCTGTCACATATTCGATCCAGGTCGAAGGTACGGTATAGATTTTTTCATTGATTTTAACAGCGTTCCACATGTCATCGGGTACGTGGGATTGCAATGTTGGTGCAGCCTTCGGCAGCAGCTCGTCGAGCGGCAGGAATGCTCCTTTTTTGGCATACGATTGATAAAATGTCCAGTCCGCAGTGAAAATTAGGTCAATCGGCTGGCCAGAAGACAGAAGCAGTTTATATTTTTGATCCCAATCCGTCCAGGAAGTGTAGTTGAATTTTACGTTGACGTTCAGATCAGCCTCAGCGAGTTTGTTAATCTCGGACTCAATGACAGGCAAGTCTTTGGGCGCGTCCCCAAGCATATAAAACTGAAGGGTGACCTTCTCGCCTTTGTCTGTTGGTGAAGTGCCCTCCTTGCCCCCTTGTACTGATCCCCCAGATCCGTTATTACACGCGGCTAATACCCCGGCAAACATCATCAGGGCCAGCACCAGAGACAGGTGCCGAATTATTTTGTTGCGCATATGCATCCTCCCTTTTGTAGGAAACCTTATATGTTAGCGTAAACTGCCAGGACGCGAGCAGTAGTAAACGAATAACTGGCGGACGCCCCGAGCATTTTTACGTTCTAACCTTTTACCGCACCAATCGTAAGACCTTTGACAAAATAGCGCTGTACAAACGGATAGAGGAACAATATCGGACCCGTCACCACAATCGCCATGGCCATCTTGGTTGATTCCGTAGGTACATCCTGGCTGAGCGTAATTCCTGTGCCGATGGCCATCTGATCAATGAAAGTAATCGTATTCATCGTGTTATACAGGTAAAACTGCAGCTGGTACATATCCGGGTTGTTAATGAACAGGGACGAAGTAAACCAGTCATTCCAGTACCCCAGAGCTAAAAACAAACCTACGGTTGCAATGCCAGGCATCGCCAGTTTCAATACAATGCTGAAGTAAATGCGGAAATCATTCGCGCCATCCATTTTGGCGGATTCAACCAGCTCATCCGGAACGGCGGAACGGATAAAGTTTTTCATCAAAATGATGAGAAATGGCGTCATCAATCCAGGGAAAATCAATACGGTATACGTATCCGTCAGATTGAAGTAATTTGCCAGCATAATGTACCAAGGCACCAACCCACCGCCAAAGAGCGTGGTGAAGTAGATGAAGAAAGAGAAGGTATTGCGGTATTTAAAATCTTTGCGCTGCAGTACGAAGCCCGCCATCGTAATGAGGAACAGTCCGAGCGCGGTCCCCACAATGGTTGTAAAGACAGTCACTCCGTATGCTTTCAGCACTTGAGTAGGGAACTTGAACACCATTTGATAGCCTTCCAGGGAAAAGTCTGTTGGAAAGAGATGATATCCATCTCTTACAATCGATTCATTGCTGCTGAACGAACCGGATAGGATTAGAAGAAAAGGCAGCAGGCACATGATGGACAAAATCAGAATGACGCCATAAGCGATGATCTGAAACAGCAAGGTAAATTCCGAATCTCTGGCACGGGTAGTATGCATGATGGTTCTCCCTTCTGCCCGGTGGGCGGTTTAGAACAAGGCGTAATCCTCATTTACTTTTCGGATGATATAGTTCACGGTCATGATCAGAATGAAGCCGAATAGAGACTGGTACAGGCCTGCTGCGGTAGCCATTCCGATATCAAAGGTCACTTTCAGGGAGCGATACACGTACGTATCAATGATGTCTGTGGCGTTATACAGCACACCGTTATTGCCAATAAGCTGATAAAAGAGATCAAATTGTCCCTTCATAATGCTCCCCAGAGAGAACAGAAGCAGAATGACAAAGGTCGGTTTCAGCATCGGAACGGTGATATACCAGATCCGCTGAAAAATATTTGCTCCATCAATGCGGGCAGCCTCATAATACTCGTCACTGATCCCGGTAATAGCCGCCAGATAGATCACCATACTGTAGCCAAGATTCTTCCATAGATAAAAGATAATGATCAGGAACACCCATATCCAGGGTGTGTTATAAATATCAATCGGGCCTGCTTCAAAGCGTTTCAGCACCGTGTTTACAAAACCAGATTCGTAGTTGAACATGTTGTAAGCGATTACACTGAGTAGTACAAATGAGATGAAATACGGTAGGAACATCACGGATTGCGTAATTTTCTTAAAGAGCTTGCCACGGACTTCACTTAACATAATGGCACAGAAAATGGCGAGTCCGTTCCCCAGTATAATGAAAGCCAGGTTATAACCCACCGTGTTGGTCGTAAGCTTCAGCAGCATGCCGGACTGCCAGAGAAACTTGAAGTTTTCCAGCCCTACGAAGGGACTGCCGAATAATCCGCCTTCAAAGTCGTACCGGGTAAACGCATAATAGATACCCACCATCGGAAAATACGAGTTAATGAGAAAAAAGATCAGTGTAGGCAGCAGCATCAGAAACATGATTTTGTTTTTGTTCAATTCTTTGAGCATGGCTCGATCCCTCCCGGATTTCTTGCAGCGCAGATGCGCCATGGAGCTCTGTTTTTAGTCTAGACGCCCTTCCCGCTCCCGGATACTGAAGCTTCCCGCCGGAAAATGAACGATATTGCCAAACCGGGTATGAACAATGTGAACCAACACTGAAAAGAACTCCAGTACGTTCACAAATGTTGATATCGTGCATAACCTGGGCATCGTGAACAATTCAGCGAAAGTTGAACGATATATACTGAAACAACCTTTTAAACCTTGTACAACATTGATGTAAACGCATACATGATATATAATTTGAAGGGCTACCCTCATCCAAAGCGACCTGCTGTGAAACAGAGCGTAACGCTGTGAAATAAGTTTTTCTCACCCAAAATGCACATGTTCAGGGGGAACTGATTGATGCGCAAACGTTCGGAGGACAGTCAAAACGTATTTTCTCGGATACTGATTGGCATCATTGTCAGTACCGTTGCTACCCTGCTCGTCGCTTCTGCCATTCTCTACGTCAACTACAATCGCATCGCTCTCCGCCAGGTCTATCATACCGATATGAACAGTCTCACACAGACCAGCCGGGAAGTATCCAAAATGACCGAAACGGCCAAATCCTTGTCTTATCAGATTTATCAGGACTACAGCATCTCTGCACTTCTCCTGTACTCTAAACCAAGCATTTATGAAGTCACTCCAGCCATGGAGCAGCTCGATAACTACCGCATGTCCCTTCCCTTTATCGAATCCATCTATGTATACAACTCCAAAAGCAACGAATTCTTTATCAGCTCAGAAACACGTAATGGTCAGCAAACCCTAGCCGAATTAGACGACCAGGGGATTAAGGATATCCTCCAGCGATTTCATGAATACAAACCCTTTGTCCCGATCCCGCGTACGTACCAGGTTGGTTCTACAGAGGAAGTTGAAGTGAATAGTTACACCTATCTCTGCTATGACACCATCAATGATAATGCCGAATTAAACTACGCTGTCGTCGTCAATATCAAGGACGATTGGTTAAGTCCCAACATCAATGCAGCGGATCAGCCGGGCAAAACATTTATTATTAACGAAAACGGACAGCTGCTGTCCGATTTTGGAGATCGGACCTTAATGCAGGATCTCTCCAAGGAAGCTTTCATGCGCCCCATTCTGCAAAATACGGAGCAATCTGCCTACTTAACCGCTGACGTTGACGGAGAAAAATCACTTATCACCTATACTGCACCTGATAATTTGGGATGGCGTTATGTACGAATTACACCTGATCATCTGATCACTGCTGATATTCGCAGCATGCGCACACACACCGTCCTGTTTTGTCTGGGCTTGCTGATTGCTGGATTGCTGCTCTCTTACCTGGTTTCTCGGAAGTTATATCACCCCATCGATAAAGTCATTGTTCGCATGCGAGTTATGGAAGCCGAGCGTCGTGGCAGTCTGCACATCTTGCGTCAAGATTATTTGCGCGGTGCTCTACAGGGGCGAGAGACAGTCTCCGGGGGGATTTTGGAAGAGCGCATGAAGTTTTATGGTTCGTCTGTCCAGGTTCATCGTCCGTCCAGGCTGGTATTACTGCGTATTGATCGTTTTTCTGATTTTTGCGAAACCTACCGGGACGATATCAAGCTGGTAAAATATGCGATGATGAACATTTGCATGGAATCGGCGGAATTTCGCTACCACACGGAAACCGTCGATATGGGCGGGGACATGATTAGCCTTCTTTTCAATCACAAAAATTCGGATCAGCACAACGCACAGGATGCAGAGGAAGATATGGAGGAACTACTGCGTATGCTGCAGGATGCGGTAATGCTGCATCTGAAATGCTCCGTTTCGTTCACCGTCGGGCCTGAGGAAGACTCTTTCGAAGATGCGATCGCCGGTTACCCCCACTCAGCGGAGGCTTCCCTGCACCGATTATTCAGCGGTCCGGGCTGCCTGCTGTACACAACTGACATCATGGCGTATCAGGCCAAGGAATATGCATTTCCGGCAAGTAAGGAGCGGCAGCTCATTGATTGCCTCATGACAGGAAAAACATGCGAAGCCAAACAAATCTATACGGATATTGTAGATGAAACAGCAGCATACCCTTTTACCGTATTCCAGTTGGCTCTATCCCATCTGACGATGACACTGAACCACGTACGCAATACGCTTAAGAAAAATAACCAGCTTACACTGAACACGATCTCGGACGCTGCAATGCTACCTCTCCATGAAGCGGAGGAGCTCCGTGAAGTCCATGCCCATTTCTATCGTCTATTCGATGAGTTGGGATTAAAAGTGGAAGAGAAGCGAACGCTGAGGCATGAAGAGCTCCTACGCCGAATTAACAGCATTATTGAACGGGACTATGCCGACACCAATCTCTGCCTCACCTCCATTGCTGAGGAACTCACCATGTCGCCCATCTATATCAGCAGGCTGTATAAACAACTCACGTTAAAAGGACTAACGGATGTGATCAACGAGACACGAATCACCAAAGCCCAGCATCTGCTGATTGAGACCGAGAATTCCGTTGCAGATATTGCAGAGAAAACAGGATTCACCAACAGCTCCTACTTTTATCGCATGTTCAAAAAGTTCAATGGAGTGACCCCCAATGATTATCGTCGCAAGGAACTGCGCTCCGAGCAAATGTAATGATATTGATATCTCCTAAAGAAGAACATGAAAAAAAATCAAAAAAAGCGGCACACGAGGTGTTGAGTCTCTCCTCCATGTGCCGCTTATGCATTTTACTCTTGGTCTTCTCCGGAATCATCCGAAGCTTCACGTACTTTGTACTTATCCAGACGCATCTGCTGATACTCACGCAGCGCTTCTTCACCCACAATGACTTCCACACGGTGAATGTTCATGCCTTTGCCCATGAATTTCTGCTCGTATTCTGTCATGACATGCTCTTCATTCAATCCATCACGGTGAAGGTTCAGGGACAGATTAGTCATCTGCAGACCGTAGTCGGCAATCGCGTTAAGCGAGAACTCGAACAAGGTCTCCGAATCGGTTTTGAAATGAATTTGGCCCTTGGCGTTAAGCAGCTCCGTGTATTTCTTCAAAAACCGTGGATGAGTCAAACGACGGCGTGCATGCTTGGCTTTTGGCCATGGGTCACTGAAGTTCAGATAGATTCGTTCCAGTTCAGCCACTTCGAACACTTCCTCAATCTGTTCAATGTTCGCCAGGACAAGCTTCACATTGGGCGGAGTTTCTACATCAGCTTCACTCCACGCATTACGGGCCTTCTCACTAGCCCGGCGCACCAATTCATCATACATATCGATACCGATAAAATTGTATTGCGGATATTTATAACTCATTTGGCTGATAAATTGACCTTTACCCATACCAAATTCAACAAAGATCGGATGGTCATTGCCAAACAGTTCAGACCATTTCCCCTTGTACTGTTTGGGTTCCAGAACAACAAGATCCACTTGCTCCTCCAGATTTTCCCGAATCCCTTTTCTGCCACGTAAACGCATTTTATTCCTCCGTTTGTCCATACTTGTCTCAGACTCATTTTGCCGAAGAACCGGCCAATTGTAAAGAGCAATGAAAAAGGAATCTTCGGATCTGCCACTTGGGGCAAATCTCAAAGATTCCCTCTTCGATTTATTTGGAATTGGGGTCCAACTACTTTAATAGTTCATAGTCTACCTTATCTTGGTGTGAAAAATCAAATGTCTTTTCGAAAGCTGTGCGAACTTTTTGTCTTGCAGCCGCTTCCACTTTCGGATTTCCATTAAAACGAACACCTGTCAAAGCCAGTGCTTCTTCTGCCGTCAGTTCTACTGATACATGATGAAGGTTATTGTTTTTAACTTGGGAATTCATTCATATCACCTCACGGTTTAGTATGGTCCATGACGTCAATTTTGATTCAAATGCTATGATGAATAGTACCCATTGGATGCTGTCTGACGTTAAGTTAAATATAACACAAGGTGTAAACTATAGCAAGCGAAAAACCTTGATAAACCAGTCTATTTTTGAGTTCGAATTCCCCTTTTTTTGCGTTTTTTGATACAATGGTTAAAGTCCATGGAGACACGGATTATTACAACCCGTTCTAGTGAATAGATAAACATCTGTCTCTCCCGAGAGGGAATGCGGCAGCCAAAGGAGCACCCTGAAGATGAATGCACCTGCAATACAACCTCCTCTTTCCTGGGGAGATAAGCGATTCCACACCTGGAATTATGAAATGCGAAATGAGTTCAACAATAAAGTGTTCAAAGTTATGCTTGACGCAGGATTCACCTGCCCAAACCGTGACGGTTCAATTGCCAAAGGCGGATGTACCTTCTGCAGTGCACGGGGATCAGGAGATTTTGCCGGCAGCCGGCGGGATGATCTGGTTACCCAATTTAATACGATTCGGGATAAACAGCACCTCAAATGGCCTACGGCCCAGTACATCGGCTATTTCCAGGCATATACGAACACGTATGCTCCTGTGGAGCAGCTCCGTGAGTATTTTGAAGTGATTTTACAACAGCCCGGTGTCGTTGGTCTGTCCATCGCCACTCGCCCCGATTGTCTGCCTGACGATGTTGTGGATTACCTGGCCGAACTGAATGAACGTACCTACCTGTGGGTTGAAATGGGACTCCAAACCATCCACGAGTCGACCTCAACGCTCATCAACCGCGCGCATGATACGAAATGTTATGAAGAGGCCGTAGAGAAACTGCGGAAACGGAATATACGTGTGTGTACACATATCATCTATGGCTTGCCTCAGGAAACGCATGAAATGATGCTGGATACCGGACGCGCAGTAGCCAATATGGATGTGCAAGGCATTAAGATCCATCTGCTGCACCTCATGCGCAAGACGCCAATGGTCAAACAGTATGAAGCCGGGCTTCTTCGATTCCTGGAGCAAGACGAGTACATCAAACTGATTGTCGATACACTCGAGATGCTTCCACCGGAAATGATTGTGCACCGTCTCACCGGTGATGCTCCGCGTGATCTATTGATTGGACCGATGTGGTCCATGAAAAAGTGGGAAGTGCTGAATTCCATTGACCGCGAATTACGTTTACGTGATTCATGGCAGGGTAAATATTGGAGGGGAGCATAAGATGGGCTTTCTCTCGGTTCTTAGCTGCGCCCATCAATGGGTATCCTCCCGTTTGCAGCCCGGGGATTTTGCGATTGATGCTACAGTAGGCACAGGTGCGGATACCCTGTTTCTCGCACAGCAGGTTGGGAAACGCGGCCAAGTCATCGGTTTCGATATCCAAAATGAAGCGCTGACTCTTGCACAAGCCCGAATTCGTAAACAGGAAGACGGCTCAAAGCTCGGTTCCATCTCCCTAATGGAGTTAAGTCATGACCGCATGGCTGAAGCTGTTCCCGAGCAATGGCAGGGCCAAGTTGGCGCAGTCATGTTCAACCTGGGATACCTGCCGGCCGAAGGTGCGGATGCTTCTGTTATTACTCAAACGGACAGCACGATTGGGGCATTGACAGCAGCACTGAGCCTATTGCGACCACGCGGCATAATTACAGCTGTATTGTATCCGGGCCATGAGGGTGGTGCACAGGAGGCAGATGCAGTACTGGCCTGGTGTTCGGCGTTGCCTGTAGACCAGGCACAAGTTGTGATGTACCGCCAGCTGCAGCGTGCAGCCTCTCCATTTCTGATTGGCATTGAGAAAAAGTAATTTCCTTTACTCTCCAAATGCCATAAAATAAACACATTAAACAGCACGACATCACTGTGTATAAATATGGGCCAAGCTCTAATCTTGGCTCGTTTACTATGACGATGCGTGCTTTACATATTTGGCTGCTGCAACCGTATACAATCCGGGATGCACAGGCATGGATTTGATTAAAGCGATTCACCACTTCATATACTAGAGGAGAGATTACGATGTCTAAGCCATACCCACTACAATTTCAACCCGAGTTTAAGGAACGTGTATGGGGCGGTCGAGCGCTGGAGCAATTCGGTCTGACACCACCCGAAGGACATATTGGAGAAGGATGGATGATTGCAGATCATCCTAACGGTACAACCAAAGTCATTAATGGCGAACTTGCAGGTAAAGGTCTGGATGAAGTGCGGGAACAGCTGGGCACTTCGTGGCTCGGAACAAAAGGTGTATCCGAAAAAGGCGGACGCTTCCCCCTCCTGATCAAACTGCTGGACTGCAATGATGATCTATCCGTACAGGTTCATCCGACAGATGATTATGAAGCCCTTCCTCCAGGTGAACTTGGCAAAACAGAAATGTGGTATGTGCTGGATGCGAAACCGGGAGCGCACATCATCTATGGTCTAAACGAAGGAGTCGATCGTGCGGTACTGAAGGAAGCATTGGAGAATGGCACGGTAATGGATACGCTCCGTCAAGTACCGGTTGAAGCGGGAGATACGTTCTTCATCCCTGCCGGAACGGTACATGCTCTGTGCGCAGGAGTAGTCGTTGCCGAGATCCAGCAAAATTCGGATACCACTTATCGGATCTACGATTATAATCGTCCAGGACTGGATGGAAAACCACGCGAGCTGCATGTTGAGGATTCCTTGAATGTGACTGCCTATGAGGGCGCTGGTGCTACCACAATGAAAACGAATAACGCGACACCAGGCGAATGGCTGAAGCTTGCGGAATGCCCTTATTTTGTTGTAGAAAAAGGAATTGTTACGGATCGGTGGGAACTCTCTACTCATGCTGACAGCTTCACCATTCTCGTCGTTTGTGAAGGGAACGGAACCTTGGAATGGGACAATGATACCCAAGAAAAAATTGAATTGAGCGCTGGACAATGCTACCTGCTGCCTGCCAATCTTGGAGCTTATACGCTGGATGGCAATACGACAGTTCTTCGTTCTTATTTACCTTAATCAAACCAGTGAAGGAGGGGTTACACGATGCAGGAATCTACGTTTGCCCTTGTGGGTAATGAAGGTACCCGCATTCATGTCTACCGCTGGCTTCCCGATCCGGAATGCGATATCAGAGGCGTTGTACAGATTGCGCACGGCATGGCCGAGACCGCAGCACGATACGTTGAATTCGCCAAGTGTCTTACCAGTCACGGGTATGCTGTCTACGCCAATGACCACCGAGGACATGGGAAATCTGTCGAGAATCCGAAACTGCTTGGCAATGCCGGAGCAGACGCTTTTCGCTGGATGGCAAGTGATATGATCAATCTCGGTGAGGTTGCATCCAAGGAACATCCGGGGGTCCCTTTGTTTCTGATGGGACATAGTATGGGGTCGTTCCTGGTGCAGCATCTGATGTATGCCGGACATGAACGTTACCATGCATTTATTTTGTCGGGAACCAATGGGAAGCGTGGTCTTCTCCGATTTGGTGAAAAACTCGCACTCATGCAATGTGGTATCCAGGGTGCGGCACATCCGAGCATGCTGCTCAACGCCATTGTGTTTGGCGGCTTTAACCGTTCCTTCCGTCCGGCAAACACGCCTTTTGATTGGCTATCGCGTGATGCGGACGAAGTTAAACGATTTATCGACGATCCATTGTGCGGGGCCATCTGTACCGCCGGATTCTTTCGTGATTTTTTCAAACTGTTGTTGGAAATCCATACGCCTGAAAACATGAAGCGGATTCCAAAGGATAAAGCAGTGTATCTGTTCTCCGGAGAACTGGACCCTGTGGGACTGAATGGTAAAGGTGTGTATAACCTGGTCTCCCAGTACAGACAGCTACAGATTCAGGATGTAGAATATCGCCTGTACCCCGAAGGACGGCACGAGATGCTGCACGAGACCAATCGTGAGGAAGTATGCTTGCATGTGGTCAACTGGCTAGAGCGTCACACGCCGGGCTCCAAGCAAGACCGCACGAATGAGATTCGTGATACACTCGCTGATACGGTCTGACTTTCCTTACAAAGCTATAGCAATACGAAAGCCCCTACCGAGGGACACAGTTTGCACTGTGCACCAGGTAGGGGCTTTCTGCTAGGTGAACCTATAATGATTGCTAATGTTGTTTCGGTCCGTGTTACCCTTCGATCAGCAAGGATTCTGGATCTTCCAGCAGTTCCTTCACCGTAACGAGGAAGCGTACTGCCTCGCTACCATCGATAATACGGTGATCGTAAGACAATGCGATATACATCATTGGACGATTTTCCATACGTTCTGCATCGATCGCCACCGGACGAAGCTGAATCTTATGCATACCGAGAATACCCACTTGAGGTGTATTCAGGATCGGTGTAGACAACAGGGAACCAAATGTTCCGCCATTGGTAATCGTAAACGTACCGCCTTGCAGGTCGGAGAGCGCAAGAGAGTTGGAGCGAGCTTTGGAAGCGAGGTCCGCAATACTCTTCTCAATCTCAGCGAAGCCCAGTCGGTCTGCATCGCGAACGACAGGAACAACAAGACCTTCTTTGGCAGACACTGCGATTCCGATGTCGTAATATTTTTTGAGTACAACATCTTCCCCATCAATCTCAGCATTGATGGTTGGGAATTTTTTCAGTGCTCCAACCACGGCTTTGGTAAAGAAAGACATGAATCCCAAGCCGATATCGTGCTTCTCTTTGAACTTGTCCTTACGACGTTTACGAACATCCATGATTGCAGTCATGTCTACTTCGTTAAAGGTTGTCAGCATTGCTGCCGTTTGCTGCGCTTCTACCAGACGCTTCGCAATGGTAGCCCGGCGACGGGACATGCGTTGGCGTTCAACCGGCTTAGCATAAGTAGAGCCTCCAGCTGCCGGAGCACTTGCTGGTGCTGCTGGAGCTTTGCTTGCAGGAGCTGGTGTTGAAGCCGATGCCTGCGTGTTATGACTTTTTACGTCTTCCTGATATACACGTCCAATCGGATCTTTGCTCTGAACCTGATCCAGCTCAATGCCACGCTCGCGAGCAAGCTTGCGTGCAGCTGGCGAAGCTGTTTTGGTTCCATTCTCAGAAGATTCCGGAGCTGCAGCTGCAGGTGGAGTTGCTACTGCTACTGCCACTGCTTCTGGAGCTGGGGCCGCAGCCTGCTGCTGTTCTGCAGCCGGCTGGGAAGCGGATGCTCCGCTTCCTCCTCCTGTTCCTGCTCCCAGCGTACCAATCGTTTCTCCGATTTCGACAGTCTCGCCTTCCTGACGAATAATTTTCTCGAGTACTCCGCTCTCTTCGGCACTGATTTCGATATTTACCTTATCGGTTTCCAGCTCCAGAAGAACGTCACCCTGATTTACGGTTTCGCCTTCTTTGACAAGCCATCTGGAAACCGTTCCTTCAGTAATCGATTCACCCATTGCAGGTACTTTAATTTCACTCACAGCTGTTACCTCCCCAGTGGAATATTATTCTTCGTCGTTTGCTTCAACGCGGATGTAATAATCTGTTGCTGCTCCATGCTATGCACACTTTGATAACCGCTGGAAGGACTCGCGTGTTCCGGACGGCCTTCGTATCTCACGGTTGTTCCTTCCGGTGCAATAGCGCGCAAGCGAGGTTCCATGTATGTCCAGGCTCCCATGTTTTTGTTCTCTTCCTGAACCCAAACCAGTTCTTTCAGCTTGCTGAAACGTGCAAGTACGCGCTTGATTTCTTCCGCCGGGAACGGATACAGCTGTTCAACACGAATGATGTGAAGCCAGGACCAGTCGGCTTTGTCTTTCTCAAAAGCATCCTCGAGATCGATGGCGATCTTACCACTGCACAGAATGATACGTTCTACGCGATCCGGTTTGGTTCCAAGCCCTGCTTGTTCAAGTACAGGCTCAAACTTGCCTTCACTGAACGCTGCAGCTGGTGATGCAACACGCGGATTACGAATAAGACTCTTCGGCGACATCAAGACCAAAGGACGTGCATCTTCTGTTTCAGTCAACGAAGCCTGACGGCGCAGCAGATGGAAATACTGGGATGCACTCGTCAAGTTCGCAACCGTCATATTATCTTCAGCACAGAGCTGCAGGAAACGTTCGAGACGGGCACTTGTATGCTCAGGTCCCTGCCCTTCATTGGCATGAGGAAGCAGCATGACCAGACTCGACTTCTGAGACCATTTGGCACGGCCAGCGGATACGAATTGGTCAAAAATAACCTGTGCACAGTTGGCGAAGTCACCAAATTGAGCTTCCCAGATGACAAGCGTATCCGGGGAATACACGTTATATCCATACTCGAATCCAAGTACCGACTCTTCCGACAGCGGGCTGTTGTAAATGGCAAACGCTGCACGTGCTTGTGGCAGATGATGCAGGGGGCAGAATGTTGTCCCGTTCTCCGAATCATGCAATACCAGATTCCGGTGAGCGAAGGTTGCACGTTCTGCATCCTGTCCGCTGATCCGAATTGGCTTGCCGTCAGCCAGAATTGTGGCAAATGCCAGTGTCTCGGCAAGACTCCAGTCCACTTTTTCACCCTCGTTCAGGGAAGTGCTGCGACGCTGCAGAATACGCTGCAACTTCGGATATACATTGAAGTTCTCTGGCCATTTCAACAGATCGGCATTAATGCTGCGCAGATTCTCCAGCGGCACCGCTGTTGGAATAAGCGACACTGCCTCAGGTTGAGTGGCTTTCAGTTGTGACTGCTCATGAACTTCGTTTTTCTTCATTAGTTCATAAGCTTCTTTCAGTCGATTCGTTACGGCATCACGAATGCTGCTAATGGATGCATCATCAACAACCGCTTCCTGCTTGAGCTGGTCCTGATACAGATGACTCACTGTAGGGTGGTTCTTCACTTTTTCATAGACCTTCGGTTGGGTTGTCTCCGGATCGTCCGTTTCATTGTGACCATAGCGGCGGTAACCGATCAGATCAATCAGGAAATCCTTTTTGAACTTGTTGCGGTACTCTGCTGCCATGCGAATCGCCGCGATACATGCTTCCGGATTATCTGCATTCACATGCACAATCGGAATCTCGTAACCTTTGGCAAGGTCACTCGCGTAATAAGTAGAGCGGGAATCGCTGCTATCGGTTGTAAATCCGAGACGGTTGTTCACGATAATATGAATCGTTCCGCCGTTTTGATAGCCAGGGAGTGCTTTGAAATTGAGCGTTTCCGCCACAATGCCTTCACCAGGGAAGGCTGCATCGCCATGCATCAGAATTGTCGCTGCTTTTGTAACGTCCTGTTTCGGATATCCCGGATCACGCCGATCATCCTGCGCCGCACGTGCAAAGCCTTGAACGACAGGGTTAACGTACTCCAGATGACTCGGATTGTTAGCCAGTGTCAGACGAGCCTGCACTGCTTCGCCATCTTTTACAAAGCGGTTCGCACCAAGGTGGTATTTGACATCCCCTGTCCAGCCGTAATTGATTCCTGTCGATCCTTCAGACGGAACCAGATCCTTGTTCGGGGAATGATGGAATTCAGAGAAAATTTTGCTGTATGGTTTACCAAGGACATGAGCGAGCACGTTCAGGCGACCCCGGTGAGCCATCCCCATCAAAATGTGGCTTGAGCCCGAGTGTGCCATAATGCGTACTGCTTCATCCAGCATCGGTACGAGCACGTCGTTTCCTTCAATCGAGAAGCGTTTTTGTCCCACAAACGTTTTGTGAAGGAAATCCTCGAACTGCTCCACCTCAACCAGACGTTCAAGCAGTGCCTTCCGTTCATCCTGATTCAGTGGTGCCGGGGAAGTCCGGGATTCAGCACGGCGGTTAAGCCACTCGCGTTCATGAACTTCATGAACATGGCTGAATTCATAAGCAATCGGACCTGTATAGATCTGGCGCAGACGCTGAATGGCATCCCAGCCGTTGGTCGTCTGTCCATCTGCACCTTCCCAGATCAGGGATGCGGGCAGTGCTTTCAAATCTTCTTCATTCAATTCAAAATGCTTCGGTTCCAATAAAGATGTATCTGAATCCTCACTTATGCCAAGCGGATCAATATCCGCGGCAAGGTGACCATAAGTTCGAATATTCCAAACCAGTTTCCCGGCTGTAACCGCTTTCTGTAATAATTGAATATCCACGCTCCCGGAAGCTGTTTGGGCGTTGCCGGAATAAGTGGCTGTATGTGCATCTCTGCCGGGCATCGGCGGAGCACCCCATTGTTCAAACAATTCCCGATATGCGGGTGTAACCGATTCAGGGTCTTGAGAGAATAATTCATATTGTTCTTGTACGTATCCCAAATTGGGTCCATAGTAACTTTCCCAGGGCTTCTTGTTGCCTTCCTCGATCGTCATCGACGTTCCCTCCGTCTTGATTTAGTCGTGTTTTTTGACGGAAATCATTGACTAAGCCGTAATTTGCGTTCGTTCAACATTTTAAGCGAAATTTTTCATGAAGTCCAATCATCGTGATGTTGGGGGTAAATAACGTTGTTCCGACGCTCCCGTCAAGGTTTGTCTGCGTTTTCAAAAACATAATAAACAATAATTGGATATGCCTCCGACACAGATGTCGAATCGTGTCCGGATCTGCTCGAGGGTTCCATCTAGCTCAATGTAAATCGAATTCGTTTTCTAATGTCTATTCTATAAACTTTTACGCTCAGGAGCATTTCCTATTTTTAGTTCAATTGATGCATAAATTAGATGAATCAGATAAATGAAGCATAAACTCAGCATATCGCAGATAAATCTGTTCCCATGTTTCCGCATTAACCCCCTTTAATATGAATTGTAGTCCATAACCAGCCAAAACAAACCGTCCAGTTAAACATTAACCATTTGAGAACAGATTCAACAAAAAAAGACCGTGAATCGACAGATTCACAGCCTTCGCTTCGGTGTGCCGTTTCGAATCGGAGTAGCGGGATTTGAACCCACGACCTCACCCACCCCAAGGGTGCGCGCTACCAGGCTGCGCTATACCCCGATAAATCGCAAATTGAATTCGCGAATTATAGTGTAGTTCTTTTTCATATTCCAAATCGCTACATCCCATTGCGGGATCCCAATCAACATATATCCAAATTATACCGTACGCTCGCTTCACCTGGCAATATATAACATTGGGTAAACCTATGGGTTTCTTTTAAAACGCTACCGTACCAATTACATGGATCCCGATATCCAATCCTGGCTCTTAACTACGTTCAAAAATCATATGTGAGGCAAATGGGGTTAAGGAGAGCTGGTGAATCTGCTCCATTGCAAACCAAGCCGCACCCAATGAATCTTCCCCATCCGGTCCTTCCCTGATCTCACTTGCCTGCTTGTCCGACTTCAACTGCACATCATACAAAATACCGATATGATAAAGCTCCTCAGGCATTCCCTGATACACCCAATGCACAACAGTGGATTCCGCAGTCCGAATAGTCACCTGCACATCTGTAAGTCCCGTTTCTTCTTCAATTTCGCGGTGCAGGGCAGTCTCCGGCTGTTCTCCGAATTCCAGCCTGCCACCAGGCAGATCCCAATGACCTTTATATGCCCCTCTTGCTTTATGAATTAACAATATCTTGTCGCCCCATCGAATAAGACCGTATACCCCCAGATGTGTATGTTGATTCATGAATGATTTCTTCTTTCATCCGTGAGGTATCTGACCTGTTCCTCCAATTGTCGTATCCGCTTATTCATCTGATAAAACGATGGAGTGAAGATTAACCCCGTTATAATGACGACCACCCAGAGCATACTCAAGGCTTCACCTCCCCCTTTTCAGATTCATTTAGCATGCAAGGACAAACGAATATCCAGCTCACTTCCTTCGATCAACATAGCTGTTAACCCATGCACCGAACCGGAACGATGGTTCTCACCGTCCATCCAGAATGCGGCTTCTCCAGCTTGGATAACTGCACGTTCCCCCGTTTCACCTTCAACCCAGCCTTCGCCTTCAAGTACCAGAAACACCTGCTCCCCTACAGCCGGATGAAGACCCAATTCTCCGCCGCCAGTGAGTTTGAGATAAGACACATGGCAACCCGAGGTGTTTCGAAGTATTGGCGTAATTTCTGCTCCGCTACTTCCAAAAGCCGTAACGATTCGCGCATTTTCAGGTACTACACGATAAATTCTCACTTGTTTTTTTCCTCCGCTAGAGTATCCAAGTCCACCGCCAGGCGGATCATATCCACGCAGCGAATACCGTCCTCGATAATCTCTTCATCGTAATGTCTCACAAAATAGTCTCGATCAACTCCAATAATGCGAAAACCGCAGCGCTGATACAGCTTCAACTGATGAAAACTGGAATTGCCAGTTCCGATCTCGACAGTACGACAGCCCAGCCTGCCCGCTGCTTCAATCGCTTCCTTAATCATGTGCTTGCCGACGCCTTGTCCCTGTAATTCTTCCTGAACGGCAATATTAACAATCTCAACAGTCTCCGGCCGGGTCTTAAGCAAAACAAACTCGCCTACCATCTCGCCTTCATATTCGGCGATAAAACATAGACCACGACTTAAATATTCGTCTACTTTGGCTTTGGAGGGATCAGCCATTAGTAAAAGTTCATAGGGCTTCTCCTCTTCCCAATCCAGTATTCGGAACGTTAGTCTCATGCGGATCTCCACCTTTTCATCGTACAATATTCATTTGCGGCCCGTTTGCAGAAGCCTATGTATCAGCTTAAACACTAAGTTTGGATGATTCTCGTCACACGTTGGTATTAGATTAATAGCAAAATACATCTTGCCCTCTCTATTAATCCGGTTGGATCGAAGTCGTATCGAAACATCTTATAACTCTATTTACTATAAGTACGCTGCTCCATTCTGATTGGAATAATGGCGAACCATCATGCCGCTGGCTCTGCGCATTCCCTGCTTCTCATAGAAAGGCTGCGTTTCGGTATCACATAACAGATCGATCATGTACAAACCCTGGAGCCTCTTCAGCATCCTCTCTGTTAGCGCCGTCCCAATCCCCTTACCTTGGAACTCCGGCACCACTTCCAGCAATGGAATGTATGCACTAAGCACCCCATCTGAAATAGCTTGAATAAAGCCTATGACCTTCCCTGTCTCATCATCCACTGCAAGCTCGGCTGCATACGACTGCTCTAACAGTCTCAAAAAAGTCGTCTTCGACGGTGGATTGGGCCAGCCATCAAAAAAATGTTCGCTCAGTTGTTCCACGCCAATTCCGTCCAAATTCGATCGGTACGAGATTCTCATTGCTCACCTCTCCCTCCAAAAAAAGCAAACCTCATTATATCACAATATATGGATACGGATACATAGAAATGGATGATACATTCTGTTCTAGTCCCTAGTACGTTCTTAACCCTACCGCATTCATGATTTCTTTTGTGAGGTTTTACCGTTTTTCCCCTGCGCTTAGATGCTCATGAATTAACTTCCATTCTCCATCCGGCCCAGTAGCAAACACATTCGTCGCTCGACCGTTCCCGGAAGCCGGCTTCCCTTGGTAAACACCTTCCCAATGATAGGTGTAAATGCAGACAGCTTGTGTCTCACTCACCGCAATCCAGGAGAGATCTTCTGCTGTATATACTTCTTCTTTCACCATGTCCCAAGCCTGTTCAAAATAGGAACGAATGGCTTCCTTTGTGGTGCAGGAGGTGCCTGTAAACCAATACACCGCATCTGCCGAAACCCATTTGCTCACCTCATCAAAATCATGTGTATTCGTTGCTGCGATGTATCCCTCAAGCGCTTCTTGGTATCCCATTATTTCATCTCCCTATGGCACTCCTTATCATTTTTACTGCTTACTATCTCAATACCGCATCGGTATACATCATAAACGTTTCTTTTAGCGTAAGGTTCGTCGACTTTTCCCAAATCACGCTTCGTTCGAAAGTACCTTCTTGAAAGAAGCGCGGGAATCGTTCTGCAAACCAATCCTGCATAGGCAGTTCAAGCGCCTGTTCCACCGGGACCCACAGCAATTCACCTTCAGGCGGATCCTGCAATAATTCACCTTCAAAAGAAGTGGCCAAATAATTAAAAACCATATAGCGCAGTCCCTGCTCGGGATCACAAAACTCATCCAACCCTTTGTATGTAATCTCACGGACCTCAAGTCCCGTTTCTTCCTTCACTTCCCTCACGGCTCCGTCCACAATGCTTTCCGGGAAATCTACCTTGCCCCCCGGCGCAATATATCCTGGAAACCCCTTACGATCAGGTCTGTTCATCAACAAAACCTTGCCATTGTGCTTGTCCCACACCATACACATCGTAAATATGTCAATTCTGGTACTCATCATTATCCTCCTGCCGCTGTTCTCCCTTGGTTGTACATTAACATTTCTGGTCATCCCTTGAATTTTCCTGCCTCTTCACCAGGATAAAAAAACAAAAGCAAAACAGACCTCGAATTTATCTTCGAGGCCTGCTATTAATCCTGAATGATTCAGTCCATACTTGTAATCAATACTCTGCGTTCTTTCCACTCGGCACGACGATAAGCCTGAAGCAGGCCAAATTTGCGAATACTTGCTTTGGGCACCGACTTGTAAGGCAGACCAACTGTGAATTCGTGGGTAAATGGAAAGTAAGAGAGTCCTACTTTATCACCTGAGATCCATTCAGCCCGAATCGGTTCTCTTCCACAGGCATCGAAGGTGCAGCTTAGTCCCTCTGCAAAAAAATCATAGCGCGATGCGGGGGTTCCCGGCTCCTCCATACAGAGAAAAAGGCTTAGCTGATCACAGAATAACATGATCTCCAGGTCGCCTTGCAATCTGCGCTTGAGTTCATCTCCGTCGCCGAGCTGCTGCTGCCAATCTTCCTGAAAACGTTGTTCTTTCTTCAGATAATCCCTGATATCATCATCATCGATAGGGTTAGCGCCCAAGGTGTTCTGAAATAGCTCCGTGTACATCATGCTGCACAATAGCCCGGCATACAGACTTTTTTCACGGACTTCTTCAATTCCTTTTTGGTAAAATACAAAACGCGGACGTAACGGGAAATCCCGAAACGAATACGGGGACTGGCTGTAATCATTCCAAAAAGGGGCGGAATCCAGCTCAATCCAGCCACGGTCATGTTCTCTTGCTGCAAGGATAAGCTCCTCCCGGTGAAGGGAATCAGCAAGCAGCTCATCTTTCCAGTGGGAAGCCATCACGCCGGCTACTTGTCCATGCTCATGCTGTGCGGTCAAAACAAAATCATGCTCTCTCTCATATACGATCATTTGCTGTCACCCTTCCGCATGGTATACTTCAACTTTTACATATACTGGTACAAATTGTCCCGTTATCACTTCACTTTTTCTTCTTCGCCCGGACGGCATAACAAATTTGCAAATGTAAAGGTGTTGTCAGTTGCCTGAAATTTGGTACACTAAAGATTGTGTCACTGATTACATTACATACAGAAAGCGGGATCTCATGAATTTATACTCTCCTTACATCGAGTTTAACCGCAAGGAATGGGCTGAACTGAAAGAACATCAGACCACCCTTCCACTGACGGAAGCCGAATTGGAACAACTAAAGGGATTGAATGAAGAAGTATCCATTCAGGAAGTGGAGGATATTTATTTACCACTTACCCACTTTATTGACTTATATGCAAGAGTTTCACGTGAATTGAATCGATTAACGGCTTCTTTTTTAAAAAAGGAACAATCTCCCGCTCCCTACATCATCGGAATTGGGGGCAGTGTTGCCGTAGGCAAAAGCACAACAGCCCGTTTGCTCCAGGCCATGCTCGCCAGAGGTAAAAACAAACCCAAGGTTGACCTCGTTACGACCGACGGTTTTCTATATCCCAATGCCATACTGGAAGAGAAAGGCATCATGAACCGGAAGGGATTCCCCGAAAGTTATGATATCAAATCTCTTATTCAGTTCATGGGCGATGTAAAATCGGGTAAACCTGAAGTGAAGGCTCCAGTGTATTCCCACCTTGCGTATGATGTCATTCAAGGAGAAGAGCAAACGATCTGCCAACCGGACATCCTGATTATTGAAGGCATTAATGTACTGCAGGTAAAAAAGGAAACACCGCTGCTTGTCAGCGATTTTTTTGACTTTTCCATCTATATTGATGCAGAAGAGGAGCACATCCGTCATTGGTACATTGAACGTTTCAAGCTGCTGCGCAGCACTGCATTCCAGAATGCAGATTCCTTCTTCCATGACCGCTTTGCCAACATTGGTGAAGAGGAAGCTGTACTGACGGCCAGTCAGATCTGGCAGGACATTAACGCCAAGAATCTGCACGAGAACATTTTGCCAACCAAGGGACGTGCCAGACTGATTCTAAGAAAAGAAGCCGACCACTCGATTCAGCACATTAAACTGCGCAAACTGTAATTGCTGTCAGCAAGCTGTACCGAAGATCCAACTACCCCTCTACTAAAGGAGACAATAGCCTATGCAAACCTTGGTTGTACTCGGTAGTATCATGATGTTTCTCGCCGTAGCTCTCGGAGCGTTCGGTGCTCACGCGCTCAAGCGAAAATTATCTGCAGATATGATCAAAATATACGAAACCGGAGTTCAGTATCACATTGCCCACGGTCTCGGATTGATCCTTCTGGGCCTGATTGCGGACCGCCTGGAACAGTCTTCGCTCATTATGGCAGCCGGATGGCTGCTGTTCGCAGGCATCCTTCTATTTTCGGGCAGTCTCTATGCACTGAGCATAACGGGTGTCCGCAAACTTGGTGCAATTACTCCGCTTGGCGGAGTCGCATTCCTTGCCGGATGGGTCATGGTCATCATTGCCGTTCTGTAATACCGAACGGATTGTAAACGAAAAAGAGTGTTCTAGCCGATGTAGATGATCGCTGGAGCACTCTTTGTTGTTTAATCTGTCCATATTCTGCGAATGGATGGTTGCCCCTGCTCTCCTCGCTGCCGTTCCAGCACATACACATCGGGATTGGTTAGCAGCCTCCACTCTTCGTAACCAAAGGATCTTTGATAATGGCGAAGGAGCAGAGATAGCATGTTGCCATGAGTAATAACAGCCGCAGATTGCTCCGGGCGACCCCAGCATTCCTCCAGCACTTCCATCCCACGTGCGGTCGCGATGCGTGACGACTCTCCGCCTTCTTCTGCGAAGTTCTCATCCGTATATGTCCGTTCCAGCATTTCCATCCAGTTCTCCAGATGGCGAGTGCTGAGCACTCTTTCCTGAAGACGCTCATCGGTATGTATATGTTGAGATGCAGCTCTGGCGAGCGGTGCTGCCGTCTGGAGCGCTCTTTTCCACGGACTGGAGACAATGTAAGCTATGGAATGAACAGCAAGTTTCTCCGCCAAACGCTCTGCCTGACGAAGACCATCATCTGTAAGTTCGGCATTCGGCTCCTGTCCTGCTGCCTTGGCGTGACGAATGAGGTAGATCGATTGCAGGATTCTCTCCTCCTCTGGTACAGCTCATCTGGACATCGCGTCAAGATAACGAAGAGCAGCCTTCATTTTCTCCTGATCCTCCAATTGTCCTCCTGAACTCAAAAATGTAACCTGTTCCTCCGGTCTCTTCCCATGTTGTTCCGTCAACTCAAGCAATTGCTTCAGACGGTTGACCGTGCCTGTACTGCCATCAATAATCTGTACATGATCCGGAAGTACAGTCCGGAGAATATCTGAATAGAACGGATAATGTGTACAACCAAGTACAACCGTACCGTATGAATCCAAATCCAGATCAGCCAGTTTCCGGCGAAAATACGCAGCACTTTTTTCCGGATCAAAATCCAACTGTTCACACCATTCCACGATTTCAGGCAGTGGCATGGAATCCACACTGTGATGGTCATCCACACGGGAAACGAGTTCGTTATATTTGCTCTGACTCAAGGTTAGTGCCGTTGCAAATACAAGAACTCTTCTCCCGCTTTCACGATTCATCTCTACGGCCGGCTTCACCGCAGGCTCCATTCCGATGACCGGGATATCATACCTGGCACGCAAATCCTTTACCGCCAGACTTGTCGCCGTGTTGCAGGCAACCACGATTGCTTTTACATGTTCCCGCACGATCGCTTCCGCGCAATCAAAGACATGCCCTCTTACTTCATCGGCCGATTTGGTTCCGTAGGGGACATGAAGCGTATCTGCATAATACAAAAACTGTTCTTCAGGCAGCTGCTGCAAAGCTTCATGCAGGACGGTTAAACCGCCGATGCCCGAGTCAAAAAATGCAATTTTCTTCTTCAAGGGTTTCACCTCTATAACGTATTCTTTTGGGTACCAGGTCAAGGAACCTGTATTTCCTGCTCATGATGACTGGAGGTGAGGATTGTTGTTGAGAATTACTATTCTTCACTCATTTTATACTGTCTAAGCCAGTCTTTGCCACTGTTCCACTCGTTCACGGAATTCCGCTCCCCGAGCAGCTCCGTACTTGCCTGAGCCATAATCCATTCCCTTAGGCCGTTATCGGAGCTGGACTCAAGTTTCTGTAAAAGAACATTCAGCCCTTCCTCACCGGTGTTCAGGATTAAACCGTATGCCTCCGGACTGCCTGCAATATAATCGTTAGGATTACTGCTGCTCATGATCACAGATTCATTAACCATTTCCTGCAGGCTGTGCTCAATCACCCCTGATATACTCTGTTCCTCGGGCTGAACCGAGCACGCTCCCACCATAAATACAATACTCAGGGATACCAGGCTGCGTACCAAATGTTTACGTATCATCGGAACACGCCTTTCAACAAAAGTCTAACCGAATAGGGAACTGCCATCCATTTCCCAGTACCGCTGCTCCTCTGGCACAAGGTCCAAGAAAACCACATAGGATCCAATCCAGTCTTGAGGCATGTAATGTTCAAAAGACGCCGGCTCGGGAAACATGGAGCAAAACTGCCTTCGGTCGAAATCCACAAGGAATGACGGTACAAACTTCAACCACTCGTCACCTTCTGGATGCTGCTTCCTAAATTGATAGAGACAGTCTCGCAGCTCTGCGGCTGCTACTCGCTCGTCCTGAATGGCCTGCAGGAATACTGCAGCGGTTTCCTCATTCAGTATCTCGATGCCGAACCGTTCCTCCATCTCCACATTCAAAAACCAGTACTCCCGCTCAGTTACATACCAGCAAAACGTTCCACGAAACCAGACTCCCGTAATGGTATTCTGCGCATATTCAGGTTCTGTCTTCATAATTATACTCCTCCCGGTAAATACGGATATGAGCTTCAATGACATGTTGCAGATCCTTTTGTACATATGTCCGAATCACCGGGTTCACCCTCTATGACGAAGTCGTAATGCTGAAATCCATGCCGTATTGGTATAGTCCCAGTTTGCGGGCCACCTGCTGCGAGGAAAGATTGTCCCAGGATGTACTGTAGAGAGGAATGCGTCCGCTCTCATGCACGTGGTACTGCCAGCATTTGACCGTCTCCACCCCATATCCATGTCCTCGGTACGCAGGAACTGTATGCAGACTCGCTTCTGCGCCCAGCTCCGAAGTTCGAGCAGAGCAGCA
Source organism: Paenibacillus sp. P13VS (assembly GCF_015143645.1). Classification (NCBI taxonomy): domain Bacteria; kingdom Bacillati; phylum Bacillota; class Bacilli; order Caryophanales; family Paenibacillaceae; genus Paenibacillus; species Paenibacillus sp. P13VS. The sequence continues at coordinate 794,538 of NZ_WYEV01000002.1, forward strand.
TACGGCTACGGCGGAATCTCCAATAACATAAGCGACTACAGGTGCTTTTGCATGCAATCGCCCGATGAGATCGGGAAAATGCTCTTCCAGCAAAAACGTATGATGGCGCTCAATAAGCTGCACACGTGAGTGCCACTTATCCCATTTCTCCCGGAAGACAAATGCAGGCCCCATCCATAGATGCTTGACGGGTTTATATGCCTCGATCGTCCCTAGCACCTTCGGAATGTCAAGCGGAAGCTTCGCTTCAGTCGCCAGCTGATCCATAAGGTTTGGCGGCAGGTGCTCATTGTAATAAGCTAGATGGCCCCTGGAAGTCATGCCAATAAACAAGGCAGGCGCATGCCCGCCTTCCGGTTCGTTAATGCCAGTCAGACGCTGCTGCGTGTTCATCGTATATAAGGTCTGTGCCTGTATTTTCATCAAGTCAGACGGTTCAATATTGATTAGGCGATCCATATTATTTAACCAGCCTTAGTAATAACCGCTCGCCTTCACTTCGTTTATGAACGGACTTTTCCAGAAACTCGGGCAGTTGCCGCAATTCAGCCGGACGATATCCGGGCCCGCAGCCACAACTATGGTAGGTGAATCCGTGGCGATAAAGAATCGCTACCTTCTTCCATTGTTTCAGATCGCTTTGCTTCGGTGCTCTAAAATCTTGTCCCATGCTAACCATGGGTGCCGCACACTGCGGGCATTTAAATTCAAGCCTTTCATACACTTCAGGAGCGAGATCATGTCTCGATATTTGCTTAAATGATTTGCGGCAGTCGAAACAGGCATATGTGTCTTTGTATGGTCCTGACATGGCATATCTGCACAAAGAGCTGCACCTCCCTCATTAATTTCCATTATACGGTATATTCCAGGGAGATACGAATGCAAACTGGTCATTCCTAATGGGGAATATACTGAACTGAATTTTTTGATCCATCATTCACCAGTAATACATTCATCCTGTCTTACCGCCAGCTTCCAGGCTTCACCGAGTTCCATCACGGATGCAAAGCGACGGGCTCGATCAGGATCTACTGCTCGAATTACAACCTGATATAAGGCTTCTCCAGCATTCCACTTGGCATATGAGCGATCCTTCTCTCCACCAAGCAGTACGAATGCCGCGGCACCCATGTTGAATACATTAGTTACTCCATCAATGGGAGCACCGAGCTCAAACTCCTCAGGAGACATGAAGCGGGATGAGCCCCACATGCGTCCCATGGTATTGGTAAGTGAACCCTTCTGATACAGGTCGATATCACAAATTTTGATCCTATTTTGTTCAAAATCATAGATCAGACTGCCATCGTAGAAATCAACAGCCACATACCCTTTTCGTTCCACCTCAATATGAAAATTCAAGATCTGCTCCATCGCCTGAATCTGTATCTTAATAGGGAGTTGCCTGAAACGATAATACGGTGAACGCGGATCTTCATATTTCGCTGGAGCCGGAAAATACCATTGGGAATGCAGACATTCTCCATCCACCCAATCAAATACACAGACATAACCCCGTTCCGTTGCAAAATGGTCTCTTAGTCGAATCAGGGCGTCATGCTTCAAATCCTCGTAGACTGAAACAGAAGACATCAAACTTCGGATGGCTTCCTGCGGACTATTGAGTGTATTCGCATGAATGGTACGTGCTCCCGCATATTTTACAAAGAGCCTTGTTCCGTCCTCCTGTATGATACCAAAGGACAGATTCCCGGAATCCTGCTGATCAAATACGCGAAATACCTTGCCCAGTGGCCGTAACCATTCGAAAGAATGGGACTCTTGTAATACGAAGGCATACCCGTCTACTTCCAGATGAACCGCCTCGGTCATATGGAACTCACAGTTGGATAAACGTATGTCATATGGGCTTCATCATAACCTTGTCCCCCAACTTCAAGAGCATAATTCTCTATGCCATACGTTTCGAATCCGTACTTTTCGTATAACCGTCTGGCTGATTCATTTATCGTAACCACGCTTAGATTAATTTGCCTGATGCCCTCCAATGTCTCTCCCCGTTTCAATACTTCTCGAAGTAACCTTGAAGCAAGTCCATATCCCCGATATTGCGGAGCCACGTATACACCCCAGATGAATCCTTTGTGCCTGAGTTTGAGGCCGTATTCTCTCTTGAAACCCATCATTCCAACCAGTGTTCCTTCTGCGGTATAAGCTCCAAGGATGTAATCATCGGGTTCATTATGTATGCGATCCTGCACTTCATTCATGGGAAGCTGAACGGACAACTCGTATGATGCTCCGAAGGACTCCGGATGATTTTTCAGTGCCTCCAGACGCAAAGACCAGTATTGATCGGCTTCATCACGCCGAATATTGCGAATATTGAACATGCTCTGCTTGAAATCATCACTCATACTTCGATCACTCCTTGCATCACGTAAGGATAGTCAATCTGCCGCTTCACATTCTCGGCTGCCTCCTGTCCGGCAAGCAATCCCAGTACATAAATTCCGAGATCAATCGACGTGGCAACACCACCGGCCGTAATGACATTTCCGTCCTTTACAATCCGGGTCTGGATGACCTCGTCTGCGTACGGCTGAAGTAGATCATACACATTAGGATGCGTCGTTGCCTTTTTGCCGGAGAGAAAACCTGCCGCACCGAGCAGCAAAGAGCCCGTACATACCGACACCTTCATCGGGACCTTCTCTGCCTGTTTCAGCCATCCCACGAAAGCTTCATCAAACCGAAGTTTGCGCGTACCCATACCACCAGGAACAAAAACCATATCGTACTCACCCAAGTCCGGCTTCACTCGATCCACTTGGAGCGTTAATCCGGACTCGTCCGTAACCTGATCGGTCATCGCACAAGTTTCCCATGTACTGCCCTTGGTTGGTTCAAAGAAATTCAGCCGGTTGATCACATCATAAAATCCTGCAAAATCAAGAAAAGTTAAACCATCAAACAAAACAAAAGCAATTTTCAATGTGAAAACCTCCCATGTTTTTTATTTCGACGCGTCTCGCTCCATCGCTTCCTTCACCCAATCACGTTCAGGGAGCTTGCTGTTGATCCGGAATAACAGTCCTACAACGGCTAAAAGCAATACAATCACGATGACTTCAAACAAGTTCAAGCCCTCCTGACTAGAATTAATAAGGTCTGCCCTATTTCAGACCACGCGCAATAATCCACTCCAACCACTTCCACGGAAGCAGCGTTTTGCCAATAATGAGCACACGAGATCCTTTGCCGAGTGCATAGCGGAGCCGTGGTGCACGCATGCGTGCAATGCGGGCGATCAGGTCAGCCACTTCCTGCGGATCGGGCGCAGTCTGGCCCGCATGTGCAGAGTAACGAAGCACCGCATCCAGCTTTTCTTTATAAGGGGAGTCATCATTGCGGTGAATTTCACCCAGTCCTTTATTCCAAATGGGTGTGCGATACGCTCCCGGCTCAACCAAGACTACCTTTACGCCAAACGAAGCCATCTCATGCCGAAGACTTTCGGTGAAACCTTCCACGGCAAATTTGGAAGCAGCATAGGGCGCATAGCCCGGGAATCCCGACAAACCGCTGACGCTGGAGAGATTGATGATGAGTCCCCGCTTCTGTTCACGCATGACAGGAAGCACCGCACGCGTCATTGCAATGAGACCGAAGAGATTCGTCTCCATTTGCCGCCGCCAATCGTCCATCGTTACTTCCTCAATGAAACCACCAATCGCAAACCCTGCATTGTTCACCAGCATATCAATTCGCCCATACATCTGAAGCACAGCCGCAACAGCAGCCTGTAGCGAATCCGAATCCGTCACATCCAGACGTATATAATGCAATCGATCTGCAACGCCTGCTTGTTCGGCCAGCTGGACTAATTGTTCATTCCTGCTCAGATCGCGCATGGTTGCGGCAACCCGGTATCCCTGCTTGGCAAGTGTAATCGCAGTAAGCATGCCGAACCCACTCGAGGTGCCTGTAATTAACGCTACAGGTGCAGTCTCTCCCTTAATGTTCTGTACCATCTCCCCGTCCACCTTCCTCCAATGAATCGATTAGCTTCTCCCTTTCTATCATCACATGACTGAACATAGCTAAGTATCCGCTTCGCTTAAGTCCAAGTTCAACCACGTTGTCTCTCCACTCTGCGCAGCTTGGTCATTCCCGGTTCGAATGTATAGGGAACGTAATCCGTCTGTGGCACAGTACACTCAAGCCGCTCCCCCAGTTTCAGCAGTTGACGCTGCACCTCGCTCTTCACCCACTCGAGATCATCACAATCCTCCCCAAGTCGAAGAGCGATTTCCAGTGATCCATCCCTACGCTGAACGACCCGGTAGTGCTCCAGATCCGAAGAAGCGGCAATGACCGCACGGGTGATAAAGTCCGGAAATACAGGTACCTCCTCGCCGGTATGTCGATGTAAAAAATAAAGCGTATCATCACAGCGGCCTTCGATCCGCTCAATGGCGGTAAAGGGAGAGCCGCAGTCACATGGGGCGGCTGCCTCGGTTAGAATGTCATTCAGCCGATACCGGATTATCGGCTGTGATGTCCTGGAGAAATCCGTAATAATGGGAACAAATCGCCGGGAAGCAGGATCAATAAACTCTTTTTCAATATGGACAATATCTTCATTCAAATGCAATGTGCCAAGACTGCAGGTCGCACCCAGAAACCCCTCTGTACATTGGTAGACTTGATGAATGGTTTGACCAAAGACGCGCTCCAGCACCTTGCGATCAAGCGGATCCAGGACTTCGGCCACAGAGATGATTTTCTCGGGTGTCACGGTCAGTGAAGCCGCTTGATATGCATCGGCCAGCATTCTCAGCATGGATGGTGGGGCTACCCACACGGTGGGACGATACTCTTCCATACGCTCGACCAAGGTATGCACGGGTTCCAGCAGATCAAAATATTGAAATTGCAGCTTGCCCCGCTGCACCGACTCATATAGATTACTGTTAGCCCGCAGGAAAAAGGCAATCTTGGCAGGCTTCCACAGCCCACCAGGCAGCAGTTTGGCCAGCACTGTCCCCGTCCAGGCGTCCTGCTCCCGCTCACTCACAAGAAATAATCCCCGGTTCCCCGATGTCCCGGAGGAAAGACCGACCGTAATGCCTTGAACGGACGGCTTAAAATCACGTGTGTCCTCACTTTCACCTGCGAGGGTCATGGCTTCGTTCTTCGAAATCCCGACCGTGTTGAGCTGATCGAAATGCTGCATCATGATCGTTTTATCGATTATTGGAAAGCTTCTCCAGGCGGATGTTTCAGCATCTCCCCACCACTCTCGGTAAAATGGAGACTGTACACGAACTCGCCCGATATGCCGAAGGATCTGACGTTCCTGCCAGTGTTCGAGCTCCTTACGTGATTTCCATTTTCGCAGTCCGCGTGCCAAGGCATAATGATAGACTATACGCATGGTGCTCATATGTAATTCCCTCCCGTACCCCACGCATTCAGCGCTTCCAGGCAGTGACTGGGTACAATCCGAATCTCGGGAAACTGCTGGTGCAGCCGAACGAGCTTGTCGAAATTCATTCTGTATTCGGAGCGATCTGACATGATGATACCTGCCAGTGCATGCGGTCTGCGCTGTTCACGAAAAGCCCGGCTGGACCAAACTGCATCGGCACACAGGAAGTAGTTCTGTTCCCCCGTCCTGAGCAGGACACCCATCATGCCTTCTGCATGACCGGATACCTCCACACCAAGCAGGCTGCCATCACCGAAAAGATCGTATACGTCAGAAAAGGGGAAGTCGTCTCCCGCCTTCGTCCATCGTTCAGATTGTCTCATCACGGGCAAAGAACGGTCTGCAAAATCTTCCGGCAAAAGTCCGGATAGAAACCCGGCTTTCACTGCAGCAACCGGACCGAGTGATCGCACCGCCTCATACGCCTGGGGCAGATAGATGAACTGCGCCTCCGGGAAGTCACGCACCCCTGCGATATGATCGCCATGAAAATGGGAGAGAATGATATATCGAATATCCGACGCTTTTAACCCTAACCTTGCAAGGAATTGTACCGCACTGTCCTCTTCACGATACACCACAGGCGTAATATGGCGATACAGCGCATTGGGCAGATATGCCGTTTCCTTGAAGAAACGGGAGCTGTATCCCGTGTCCAGCAGCATCGGACCATGCACGGGATGAATAATACAGGCAAAGCCCGCAGGAAAGGGCACTGGTCGTAAACTTCCGCCCCGAATGGTCAGAAACTCCGGATGGGTACAGAAGCCTGCCGCCCCCAGATGAAGTTCTACCTTCGTTGTTGTCAGCATGATTCTGCCCTCCACCAATCTGCAAACTGCTGCAGGCCTTCTTCAATGGTTACTCGCGGTATATATCCTATTCGCTCTCGGGCGTCATGAATATTCAGCGTTTGCGGGATGGCTAACGAACCCACGGTGTATCTGGTCAGCTGCGGTTCGCCAAGCATAGGCAGGAGACGATGCACACCCTCCAGCAGCGATGCTGCTCCATAAGCTGCCCTGTAAGGAATAGTTCGGCGATGCAGCGGCATCTCAAGCAATTCAAACAGATGACTCACCAGTTCGTGGAACGGCCTCGGGTCGCCATTGGAAATATTGTAGGCCCTCCCTAGTGCCTCAGACGGCGCACTCCAGCATAAGAGCAGCGCATCCACGACATTATCCACACAGGTGAGATCAATGACAGCGTGGCCGCCCCCAATCATGGGCACTCCTGATTTACGGTTAGCTGCGACGATTCTGGGGAATAGCGTCTGATCATACGGACCGAAGATGGCTCTCGGGCGAATTATGATGGAAGGAAGTCCGTTTGCATGGGCCCGAAGCACCACTTGCTCCGCCATTCTTTTGGTCGCTGCATAATGATTCACTGATTTGGCTGGCATGGGATCATCCTCATGAATGTCATATCGGGGTCTATAATTAAAATACACACTGGGCGTTGATACGTGGATGAATCGCTGTACATCCGCTCGCCTGCAACCGTCGACCAGATGCTGTGTCGCTTCCACATTGCTGCTGTAAAAGTCCTGGTATTTGCCCCAAGGCGACGATAGCGCCGCACAGTGAAAGACGGCATCCTGATTGGCACATGCCTCAGCTGCTACGGACTTGTCACGCAGGTCACCTTGATAAAATTGGATTCCTTTGGCTTCCAGCTGAATACCGTATTCCTTTTTTCGGCCCATGCCCGTCACTCTCCAGCCCTGTTCTGCGAGTCTTAGCGCCAGATGTCTGCCCAAACAACCTGTTGCTCCTGTAACCAATGCTCTATTCATGGTTGTTCACCGTTCCATTCTATGTCGTGAGTCAATGCTTCAGTCAGAGATAGCTTGTGCTTGCGTGCAAGACGCCAGGCGGACAGCACCACGGCCGCTTGTTCCAGCATGGGGCGTCTATCATTCTGCAGGTGCACGACATCTCTAGTACCTCGCCAGGCTCTCATCCATGCTCGCCACTGATCCGGTCGTCCCATCTGCTGCAATCCGCTGCCCAGCATCGGCAGCATGAGCATGGCCCTGCTGTGCTGCCTGGGAGTTACCAGGATACCTTCCTTCACCAGCGACTCAGGCGTAGTAATGGCACGTACCAATTCATCCCCAGGATAGAAGAGATGGATTCCACTCGTAGCCCTGGGATTACACTCAATGGCAACCACCCGACCCTCCGGTCCTTCAATAAAATCAAAACCAATCTGACCGCTAAATCCGGTAGCCTCTACAAATTGCTGAACCCACTCATATGTACCCTCGTGCTCCACGTGTTCGAAATAGACACTGGCTCCCACGCTGCCTGTGCGATAGCGGCTGTCATACGTACTATGAGCCACCATGTTCCCTTCATGAGCAACGCTGTATGTGCACAATGCTCGCCCAGAAACGTAAGCCTGAGCTACCCAAGGGAGGGCTGATGATATTTCTGCCTCACCTGGAGGAACGTTCCGTGAGCCAGGCATGCGAACTCTGGCGGCAAATCGGGAATACACCGGCTTCCATACCCACTTCCCTTCCGTTTCCAGAACAGATTGGGTCTGAATCCATTCTTCCCGGCTGGTAATCAAACGTGTATCCGGTACAGCAAGGCCCATGGATTGTGCAAGCTGGATAAAATGAAACTTGTGATGCAGCTTATGCAGCTGCTCCAATGGAGAAACAAGAACATGGCAATACGGGCGCAATCTCTCTGCTCCCTGCGCAATATAGAACACTTCTTCACACATTGGAAGCAGCAGGTCGATCTGCGATGCTTGAATAATCCGTTCGAGCTCAGACAGATATGCCGCTGTTTCATGACGCGGGGATGGTACAACATAGCATTGCTCCACTGCACCGGACAATCTGCATAGATGACGTGATGCACTCTCCGCAACATACACACGATAACCTGCGCGCTTGAGCATGCGTGCCAGATCTAGTGTAACGGGAGCACGCCCCCCAGTGAGTAATACACTTCGGATTGCAGCAGCATGATTCGACTCTCTCAATCTAGTAATCAAAAATAAGTCCTCCCAATGACAATCCAGCGGCCGTTCCGATCAGGAGCACCCGATCACCTCGCCGAATACGCTGCTGCTTGATCGCCTCATGCAGTCCCATGGGAATGGATGCGGCAATGGTATTCCCATGGTTTCGTGTAATGTCCATAAAGCGGTCTTCGGGAATATTTAATTTTTTGCGGATCAATCTCATGGCCATGGCACTTCCCTGATGCGGAATGACCAGCTTAAAATCTTCCATCCGGTTTCCGGAGGCCTTCAGCATATCGTCCATGAATCCGGGAAGAAGCCTGGAAGCCATCCGGAAGATCGCCTGCCCATCCATGTGAAAAAGGTAAGGCTCCGGCTGATCGGCCACATAATTGGAGGCATGCAGCCGTGTACCCCCACCGGCAATTTCCGAGAATCTCGCCCCCCGGCTGTACGTCCTCAGGGAAGCATGCACAATTCGGGAAGATTGCTCTTCTTCGGAACGTTCGATAATGACCGCGGCGGCTCCATCGCCAAAGAGGGCCGCACTCTCCTTATCCGACCAATTCAAACCTGCAGAAGCGATCTCTGTTGCTACGAGCAGTACCCGGCGATAACGACCCGCATCCACCATATAGGAAATGACGTCCAGGCCGTTTAGAAAGCTCAGACAGGTTGCATCCATATCAAATGCCGGTATGCCTGATTCCTGTTCTCCCATGGCTTGTTGGATGAATACCGCTGTACTTGGCAAAGGCTGCTCCTTCGTTCCGCTGGTGCACACCAGACAGTCGATATCGGCAAATTGCAGTCCTGCGTCGGCAAGCGCAGCTTCTGCAGCTCTCGCCCCCATGAACGAAGATGTTTCCTGACCGGAAGCATAATGGCGAACACCTACGCCCGTGGCTTTGGACACCCAGCCTGCCGGCACATTCAAGCGGATATCCAGCTCCTCGTCCGTTACTTTTCGCTCCGGCAGATACTTGCCCGTTCCGGCAATTCTCACTCTTCTAAGTTGCATTTCCCCAACCTCTTTCTGTTTCATCTGACTGATTCAAATGACTTTTACACTGCACCAGAGATGCCGAAACGTCAGCGGACCCAAATCTCCAGAACATACAGCAGAAGGGCAGATCATCTGCCCTTCCGAATGAAACATTGTATTCAATATAGTTGTTCAGTAATTCACACTATTTCAGAATCTCATCTAGTGCGGTGTCGAGCGTATCGTATATAAACGTGAATCCTTCCTGCTCTATCCGCTCCGGGATAACCCAGCGGCTTTTGAGGACCAGCTCCGTTTCGGTCCGAATAAATCGCGCTCCTACTTCAAGCATCCAGCGAGGAGAAGGAAGCCCAATGCGGACGCCCATATGACGTCTCAGGCTCTCCATCAGTTGGCGATTGGTAACCGGATGCGGAGACGAAGCATTAAACACCCCTTCAAGTTCCGGATGCTGCTGTAGATAAAGGACCATGCGAAATAAATCTTCGATATGAATCCAGCTGAACTGCTGTGTTCCGGGACCCTGTGACCCACCCAAGCCAAAACGAACCAAATTCGTGAGCGGCTCCATGACGCCGCCTTTGCCCAGTACAATCGCAATTCGCAAGGCAATCTGGCGGGTAGAAGGCAGACTGAATTCGAAGAAAGCCTGTTCCCATGCCTTAGCTACATCCACCGAGAATCCGGAGCCAATCTCACCTTCTTTTTCGGTCATGGGGCGGTCTTCTGCATGTCTGTAGATCGTGGCCGTACTTGAATTGATCCATAGTTCAGGTGGAAGGTCACATTCAAGAATAGACTCGCCAAGAATACGTGTCGTGCTGGTCCTGGACTCTAGGATAATCCTGCGATTCTCGTTGGTGTAACGACAGTTTACAGATTTTCCGGCCAGATTAATCAACATCTCAGCACCTTCAAGGGCTTGCCTGATACCATCGGAGTCCTCCCAGGCAATATGACCTGGCTGACGTGAGATGATGAGCACCTCATATCCAAGTTTCTTGAACCTTTGTGCAAAATCCTGACCGACAAATCCCGTACCTCCGGCCAATACAACCTTCTTCACGTGATCCCCTCATTTCCATAAGCGATAAGACAATCTCTCCTATATGGATAAACACGGTTACTGCACGTTTCGTTCGATGTTATTTGGCACCCATGGCTGCATACAGCCGATCCCGCTCTTGAATCGCCCAGGTGTTTGACGGATTCTGCTCCAGCTGATAACGGAGTTCATCATAAAAATCATGAATCATGAATCCTTCAGGCAGTGTCCCAAGCATGCTTGCAAAATCATACTCCGGCAGGGCCTTCTGTCCGTCCCCAACCTGCTTCAGCCAGTTCATCCACGAGGCAAGATCAAGCACTTCTTCCTGCCACAGTTCTGCCTGTAACCCCAGAGCATCCTGAAGCTGTTCATAGGAAGCCGGATCAGGGAACTGCCGACAGGCCTTAACAGCCAGATCATACAGCTCCATTAGAGCAGGCCGAACTTCATGCTTGATTTCCATGTCCAAACCTTCCGTAAAATCCTCAGCCCGGATGCTTGAGCCGTCATCATATAATAAGGGTGCTTGTGCAAGCAGACGTACAAATTCTTCCATGTCGTTCGTTGAAATCTTCTTTTGCTCATAGAGAGCAGGTAACATATACGTGGTAATCGTCATTCACTCCTACATCGTTCTTCTATTAATGACGTATATTATAACATGATTTGGCTGAGTATCCTTGAATTCACTTGAACAACGACAAAAAGCAGTCAAGCCAGAATCCATTCTGCTCAACTGCTTTTTGCACATGTTCTGAGATTCAGCACCTCGTGAAACTTTTGAATGTGAATAGAGAAGATAACTCTACATAAAAGCCTTGACCACTGCAAAATACTCACGGATCATGTTGATCGGTTTCAGGTATCCCGGAGACGGGGCCGAAATGCCGTATTCGGCAGCGTAGCCATTTTTGGCAGCCAAGTACTTGGAGCGGAACATATGGTAGTCACTGGTTACAATCATGATCTCGGGGTGCTCCAGCCCCGCTTCGTCTATAATTTTTTTGGAAAAGGCCATATTCTCCTGCGTGCTCGTTGACTTGTCTTCCATAATAACCTGGGCTGGCGTTATTCCCTGGTCCACAAGATAGTTTTTCATGGCGAGTGCTTCAGGGATCGACTCCCCTGGCCCCTGACCTCCGGATACAATAACCGGCGTCTGCGGATGGTTGCGGATATAGTCCAGACTGGCATCCAGTCTCTGCTTCAGCGTCAGTGATAACTCTGTGCCTCTGATGCCTGACCCCAGGATAATGACATAATCCGCCTGCTCCGGATCGTTCGCATTCAGCTGTGTAAATACCAGTGCTTCAATAATGACAAAGGAAACCGCGCCAATACCGAACACCGTCAACAAAATGCGCTTAAGCACCACATGCTTCTGGTAGTCAATCCGTCGAAGTATGATAAAAGCGACCGTAAGCAGCCCAAACAACATCACCGCGAAATTTCGGCCCCAGAATATCAGAAAAACGACAAAACAGGCTACCAGAAAAAGATCAATGATCAGGCCTTTATCTTGAATAAACTTTTTCATTAACCGGGTAACACTCCTTCTTAAACCTGCACCGCTTGCTCTCTACGGATCCCACAATCAGGCTGTTGTATACCAAATAAACAAATGATATGAATGTTCGTTACGACCCAAATTTGCCACCAGGCTCCATGGATCGTATGTAAGCAGGTTCAACGGGAGGTCCATTACGGCCTTTGAAACTCATCCCTTCACAATTGTGAGCTTCGGCCATTGCTCCTGCCAGCGCTTCTTCTCTACACGTCGGTTGTACTCCAAGATATTCTCGTATAACGGACTGCGGCGAACAGTTAAGGCATACAGGTCATCCAATCCATACGGGGCACAGAACCTGATCTGGTCCTGTTCATCCAGCTGAACGCCTATAGCGGTTACGATCTCGGGCCAGTATCGCAGGGCATCTTCTGTAGACTGATAAGGCACGGTGCCATTGCGCAGATGCATTCTCGCCTGGTTTTTCACGGACCACTTGGGATTGCCTGTCGCCTCCCGCAGCTGCAGCTCCAGTTGGACATCACGGTCTTCATTCAGATCTTTGGGATCGAAGTATACTACATCAATATCGCTGTGCAGTTCGCGCTGAGTATAGCCATGGAGAAGATCCCAGATATAATTACGAATATACCCCGCACCGATGTAACACTCAGGCAGCCCCAGGCTCCGAACCTGCCGCAAATCATGCATTAATTTCTCATGTGCCTTAATGGACTGGATGAATCTCTCCTCAAGCAGCACCTGATCCTCTCCTTACTTTTTTGCTCGTTAGGCCCTATTCTATGACTCTACCTCATTGAACTCCTCTGACTCCAATATACCATGCTTGCGTACCTTCGATAAAATAGACAAAACCCCTCAGTCATACCTGGAAGATCATCTTGGACAGATGCTCCTTAAGGTATGTCTCCACTGAGGGGATCTTAAAGGAAGATTTATTGGGAAGCTTCATTGGGAAGCTTCAGAAGCCAGAAACAGCAGCAAGGGCATACACCATGTATCCAAAACCTGGAGTTAAAATCATCCCCACATGCCGATCAGCAGGATTCCACCAAAAATGACGATGGAGCAGAGTATCCGCTTTTTCCCCTGCTGCTCTTTTAACAATAAAATGCCGAGGAACGCCGCGAATACCGTTCCCACCTCACGCAAAGGGCCCAATCTCGCCATGGGAGCCTGCTCTAGAGCAAACAGGAATAACAGGTACGAACCTGGGTTCAATAGTGCCCCAAGCATAATGGTGGATCGGTTCACTTTCCACTCCTGGCGTAATTGCCGGGAAGCCAGAAGCGCCGGAGTCAGTCCGGCAACGAATCCAATATTCGTCACCTCAAGCAGCGATAAGGGCGAGATATGCTGCAGGTTTAATTTGTCCACAAATACATAACTGGTCGTGCATAGTCCTACGCATAAAGCCATAAGGACCGGCTTCAATCCCTGTTTTCGTGAGCCCTGCTTGGCATCTTTGCCTCCTACCCCGCTAAGTACCAGAAATCCACCGAGCATGCAGGCAATCCCGATCCATCCGAACGAAGACAGGGTTTCTCCCAGGAAAAAGACACCGATCAGAGGCACCAGCAAGGTACTCGTTCCCCGCATAATCGGATAAATCTGAGACAAGTCACCAAGCTCGTAGGTTTGAGATAACAGCCAGGAATATAAAGCCTGCAGAGCCATCGACAAAACCAACAGGGCATAAGCCGGCATGGTTAAGGGTTCACGTACCAGCTCCACAATGAGTACAGGCAGCAGGATGACGGTAGGAATCATCATAATGGACCACAGAAACACACTTTTATTCAAACTTCGTTTGGTGAACATGCTCCAGACGGCGTGAGCCATTCCGGATGCAAGCACCAGAAATATCGGTAAAATCATACGTTATTAATTCCTCTCTAATCGCCTTGCTCTATTGAACTCTATTTCGCTGAAAAGCTCTCAGGTTGATGTTCCGGCTGCTCCATGACGAGTGCTCCGTCTTCGAGACGAATCCAGGTATCGAAGCTGCGCTGACCTGCCTTAAGCTGAATGACCCTTCCTCCGCGCAGCATACCTTCTCTTCCATAGGTATTGTGCCCGCTTGAGCGCCCGTAACAGAGACGAATGCCGTGAAGTTCGCCGTGAAAATCATTCACGTGATCATGTCCGCAGAACGTACCCATCACATCTCCCATCTCCAGCAGCGCCGAGAACAGACCCGAGTTGACTTGCGCAGCACAGACCGGTTCGTGCTTGCTGCCGTAACATGTCTGAGTGTCCCACATCACTTGATATTCCGGAACCGGGATATGGAAAAACGCCAAGGCTGGAAGCTTCTCCCCGCGGCTGCGGCCGGGATTCACGCGTGTGGATTCAGACATCAGCCACTGGATCTGATTAGGCTGAATCCAGCCATAACCGGGGATCTCCGGGAATAACGAATAGCTTCCCGAATCAAGAAAATACAACACGGCTGCCGGAGTGCCATCCGCTCCTGCAATCTCAAGTGTGTAATTGCCCAGGCCTGCAATTTCTCCGGGACCCGGTTCCGTTAACGTATGGTGATGCTCCTGAATGACATCCATCAAACCTGCCGGTGTAATCCGATTTTCGGTATCATGATTACCGTACACAAATGCCCACGGAATCCCACATTCCTCCACAACAGATACGGCTTCGCGGAAAGCCTGTTCTGGATGCTCGCACGCCTTTTTCCCCGGATCAACGGGACCTGTGTAGATTACATCTCCCGTCAATACGACCAGGTTCGGCTGCTCTGTTTCAATGACCGTTTTCATCAGCTGACGGGTACGCAAGTCTTCAGGCCGACCATCTTTCCAATGCAGATCCGTAAACTGAACAATTTTGAACGTGTCATCCGCTTGAAATGCAAGCTGACGTCTCATATTGGTTCCCCCTAATGGTTCGTTATGTACATACAACACATGTTTGTGGTTTCATGTGGTTTCATGTTGTTTATTTGATCCGATCTTATCTCTACCTCTTCATCCTGTCAATACATTTATTCCGGTCATGCAGCAAGCATACTGTAGCTAGAAGTATAAAAATTAACGTAGAATAGAAAAAAGTACGAAATGGATAACGGGAGGATATTGTATGTCATTAACCTACGAAGAACGAAGACAGACCATTCTGGCTCAATTGGCCACCCAGGGAAAAGTTCAGGTGCAGCTGCTGGCTGACCACTTTCAGGTATCAACGGAGACCATCCGGCGCGATTTGGACCGGCTTGAAAAAGAAGGTGAATTGCGTAAAGTTTATGGCGGTGCAGTACGTGTGCGCTCAGGAATGATTGAAGACCCTTTTCAGAAGCGTTCATTACTGCAAATGACCGAAAAACAACGTATCGGCGCTGCTGCAGCATCTCTGATTGAGGATGGGGAAACCGTAATGCTGGACAATGGGACAACGACGCTTGAAATCATGCGCCAGCTGAAAAATCGGTCGCAGATCACGGTTATTACTAACTCTGTGCCCATTCTTGCCTGTGCGCTGGAGGATTTCGCAGGTAAGATCATTTTTGCCGGAGGCGATATCAATCCAGCGGTACAAGCCTCGACGGGTCATCTAGCTCATGAATTGTTGAATCAATTCAAAGTCAATAAAGCCTTCATCTCTGCCGGCGGTATATCGTTAACGGATGGCATCACAGATTATATGCTGGAGGAAGCCCTGATCTCCCGTAAGATGATGGAACGGGCGGAGGAATCCATTCTTGTAGCGGACCACACCAAATTTGGACGCTCCACCTTTGCCCAGATTGCACCCCTGGATCAGATCTCCATGGTCATCACGGACGATGGATGTCCCGCAGAGTGGGTAGACACGCTGCACGGAATGGAGATTGAAATGGTTCACAGAATTTGACAACCGAATTTGAATTGTTATAATTTGGGGTATAATGATCGTTCTATCTGATCCTAAAGGGAGAGATTGCAGCTATGAGCAGCAAAAAGGAAATGCTGTTGAACGTGGCAGAAAATTTATTCTATCATCATGGATTTCACTCCATTGGCCTGAAGCGGATTATCACGGATGCAGATATTGCCATCATGACCTTATATAATCACTTTGATTCCAAGGATGACCTCATCGTGGAGGTTCTTCTTCGTAGAGAACAGCGATATCTGGAACAGCTGAGACAATATGCCGATAACAAGGCACAGCCCCTGTTTCTGAATTTAGCTGAGGGGCATGCTCGCTGGCTGATGGAGCACGAGTCCCGAGGTTGTATGTTCTTGCGTGCCAAGGAAGAGTTTGGCGGCGATCCGGAACATGTGATTGTTCAAGCCGTGCATGCGCACAAAAAACATGTGATGACCCTGATAAAAAAATTGGATGCGTCCATTACGGATCGGGATATGATCCGATTTTCCCTACTCTTGGAGGGCTCCACCGCGCTCGCAGAGACTCAAGATGTAAGTATTGTCTGCCGGGAGCTGCTTGACATGACTCGAAACAGTTTCAAGTTGTCCCACACCGGGTGAGTTATAGTTCAACTCACTTTTTTTATTTCAGCAGAAATATAATGATCGTTCTATCTAAAAAGGCGGTGGATATGTTGAAACGAATTATTTTTCCCGGGATCGCACTTATTTCGGTATGTTATGCGTTCGGGAGATTCAGTTATGGTCTGTTTATGCCGGAAATTTCGCAAACGCTGCAGTTGAATGATACCCAGTCAGGTGCAATCAATTCAGCTACTTACATTGCCTATTGTCTCTCTTTGATCATTGCACCTTTAATTATTAATCGCATCGGTCACTACCCGGTTATTCATATGGCAGGCATAAGCGCCATACTTGGTTTACTTGGCATCGCCCTTTCTCCAAATGCCTTGGTCCTAACCATAGCCGTATTTCTCGCGGGACTGAGCACAGGCCTGGCTTCTCCTGCCTTGGGTAACACCGTCTATGCGGAACTTCAGCCGGAGCAGCAGGCCCGTGGTAACAGCTGGATTAACACGGGAACGGGCTTCGGCATTATCGTTTCCGGCCCAATTTATCTATTGTTCAGTGAATACTGGCGCTGGTCCTATATTTTTTTCGCCGTTCTTGGTGTTTTGGTTCTGCTGTGGAACAGACGCGCTCTATCGCCACGCAAAACCGAACCTTGCACCAAATCACTCTGGGCATGCATGAAACCCACCAGACCTGGTGTAGCTCTGCTTATGGCTTCCCTATTGACAGGCTTCAGTTCTGCGATCTATTGGACGTTCGCGCGAAGCTTCCTGACGGACGAAAAAGGGGCCTCCGATTCGGAAGCCGTATTGTTCTGGATTGTGATGGGGGTTTTGGGGATTTTGGGCGGTTGTGCCGGGCGAATTATTGAACGAATCGGTATCGGGCGTTCCTATCATGTTGGTATTCTGCTGCTCGCCATTTCCCTCGGTGTTATTATTCTGCCATCCATGACTGCCAGTCTGACGTCTGCCGTTTTGTTCGGAAGCACCTACATCTTCCTGACCAGCGTGTTTATTGTGTGGGCAACCAGACTATTTCGTCCAAATACGTCGATCGGGATCAGTCTTGCCTTTCTTGCACTGGGTGCAGGACAGTTCTTCGGCTCTTCCATTGCGGGTTACACGATTGATGCATTCTCCAATACGACAGCATTTATCGCGTTTGCCATACTGGGACTGTTTGGATTGCTGATTCGGGTCAAAGTAGAAGATTGACGTCTATGCAGCTATACGGTCAACACATCCACTGGGCACATCGGAAACCGATGTGCCCAGTGGATGTATCTGGTGTTTTGGCATGGGTAGGAACCATCTGTTAATACGTGGACGCCGTATCCATCACACACTGTGATGTGATGTAATCTGATTGAATCTGATTGTGATGATGGATCAGCAGATGGCACATCAAGCTCACTGAAAGCTTTATTTTTCATTGCAGCTGATGATGTCATTTTCCCTTCTATTGATCACCTCTGCTTGCAGCACGGCAGCAGGATGATATGCTTTGGCGAAGCTGATCACGCAGCTGAAACATCTCCTTCCGCAGGATTATGGCCTAGTCCCTATTGTACACAGCAGGGCGAATATTCGGATACGGAGGTTCTGACATGCCATCGCCCAGATAATAATCTGTCAGGAGGGATTGCATATATCCTTTTACAGCCAGGCCATTGCGATATGCCGGATTATGCGGCAGCGTGTAGATGCGGACATCCGACGGTATCGTTGTTGTATACAGACGCAGTTCCTTAAAGTCATTTGTTTCATATAGAACCTCTTCTCTCCAGTCTCCAAGCAGATCACCATACAGGACAGGTGCATTTCTGGAATTCACACGAACATCATCCGCGGTAAACAGACGTGTCGCTTCATTCTGCTCCCAGTCCCACTTTTCCACAAAATTTTTGTCCAGCAGTTCACCGAGCACGTCCCCGTCCCACCAAATTCTGAAATTGGTCGAAGGCTGGACCGAACTGATCACTTCGCCGTCCACGTTGTAGATGCTGCCTGAGCTCGACCACATCTCAAGCCCGCTGTGCCGGGGATCAATATCGGCCAGTGTCCCCCGTGCCACGTCCTGCGGAGATTCTCCTGTGCGAATAATCTCGCCCGTTGCAGCATCGGCATAAAACCAAGGAAATTGATTAACGTTCCCGTTCTCGGCCTGCTGGATACCGAATTGTTCCAACCCCGGCCGATTCGGATCGATATCTGTGATATGGAACCGATCACCATGGACTACACCAGGTAGACTATATAACGTTTCCCCGTTATCATCGAGTGCCCAGCCGCCAAATGAAACCTCGTCTTTCCCATCCTCATCGAGATCTAATATGCGAATCTGATGGAAAAACTCGCCGTCCGCTCCAGTGTGTCTCCAACGCTCATTCAATGCTCCACCTGCATAGTCGTAAGCTGACGTCACATACTGAAAATTGCGGCTGAGTGCACGATTCTTAAGTGCTGTAATCAGGCTGGGATGCTCCCCGTCCAGGTAGGCAATGCCGAAGTGGCCGCTGAGCGGACCATCGGCTGCATAATCATTGGTGATGGTTGTGCGTGCTGCCTCTATACCGGTCAGTCCATCCACAACAGACACATATTGCGCACGCTCGGCTGAAGCAGGGATAATCTTGCCATCGGCAAAGGTCACACCTTCAAAGGTACGCAGCAGCACTTCGGCCTTCCCGTCACTATCGAGGTCAAACACGGTAATATTGTCGTTATCCCGCCACCCCCCAAGTCCTGCAACCCCGAATTCGCTGACGGAAGCAGGCGGTGCGTTATAGGTATCAATGGTTGTCACACTGTAGGGACCGAGATCAATCCGCCAGAGAAAACCTTCCGTCGGGCTGTACGCCTCCACATATTTGTTGCCCCCGTTGACAGGGATTCGGGTCACCACAAATTCGTATTCTCCATCACCATCCAGATCACCTGGCCAGCCATGCTGCACAAAATAATCGGATGGATTGGACGTTATGTCTTGCAATGGAATACGGAAGTAATCTCGAATCTCAGGGTCGGCTGCAAGCTCCACTTCGGCAATTTCCCCCTGCAAAGTCCCACTCACGTAAGATTTCACAATATACGTATGACTCTGGGTTACATCCACATTCTCATCTGTGTAGTTCGTTCCTTGGGCAAGCGGCTGATCATTCAGCTTGATCTCCTCGGACCCTGTACGGCGATAAATATCAAATGTAACCTGCTGTGGTTCGGTACCCAGCAGACGCCAGCTAAGATATACCTTGTTATCACCCAGATATACGGCAGTAAGCCCTCTTCCCAGATCTTCAACCAGGCGCGGCGCAGACCCTCCTGCAGCATGTGCTCGAAGTATACTGCCTTCCGGTGAAGTTATACCAGACAACACTATCAATCCGCCCAAAAGCCAGGTTAACCATACTTTATTTTTTCTTACTGCAGTCGTTATAGATTTCATCAACGGTTTCCCTCCATTATTTGGATTAACCTAACACTATGCATATCAAAAAAGGCAAAGCCTGTTATCTCCGCCCCATGAACCAGTCGGTGAGATCGACTGATCTGGTTTAGTGATAATCAACTTTGCCTCCGGCTGCCCGGTCAACAGCTATTTCTATCCAACCTGTTCTTACGTGGACAATGGTATGAGTTTTCATTAGGAAATGTCAGTGAGTATTAGAGCAGCGATTGCTCTCACGACTCTAACGGCTTGGTTCCTCCCCGATCGTAGAAAAACGGGCCCTTCGCCCAGCTAACCGCCAGATGCATCAGCAGCTCCGTCTTCAACTGCTCCCTGATGCTGGCATGCCGCTGTTCCTCATACAGATTCGTCCATTCATGCGGATCAGCAGTCAGATGATACAATTCGCCTCTGGTTTCATGCACTCGGGAAGCAGACTCCGCGACAGAACCTTCAATGTACAGAATAAGTTTCCACTCTGCTGTCCGCCACATATAGGCTGGCGCTGAATGGAGCGCGGTTACACCTTTGCCATGAAACTCGCAAAATGTTCCGCAGTGCCGGAGATTGCCCAGTAAATCCACCCCGGGTAACATCGGATTGGCGTCAAGTCCGGCTGCACGCGTTAACGTCGGTACCAGGTCCACCAGCTCCGCGGGCCTCCGGTCCATTGTTCCCCGCTTGTCAGGCGGAATATAGGTACCCGCCAGGATGAGCGGCACTCTTACGCTGCTGTCATACAGATTATATTTGGTGAAGCGATACTGCCTTTCCCCCAGCATTTCTCCATGATCCGATACAAATACAATCAGTGCATGGTCCAGCCTTCCCCGTTTCTTCAGCTTCTCAAGAGCTTGTCCAAAATAATGGTCTAGCCAGGAGCAATTCGCCCAATACCTTAGTGTGGTCCTTCGCCGCTCTTCCGGACTTCGCTTCTCCCACACACTCTTCTTGTCGAGGTACGCAGCACGACTATTGCTGTTCAGCTCATCCGAAGCTGCCAGATGTGTTGAAGCTTCCTCTTCCCATGGCGGCTGAGGAATGTCCGGAATATCTTCCAGTTTGTAGAGTTCTTCAAACTCCCGAGGTACATTAAATCCGGCATGCGGCTTCAGGAAGGACAGATAAAAAAACAACGGCCTCTCCGGATCTATTCCCTCATCCAAAAACTGCAGTGCTTGCTCGGCTACCCATCCGTCTCGATGCTGATTCATGGGAATCTGGCTCGTAAGACCCGTGTAGCCGTTAACGTTTTCCTCTCCACCGCCAAAGTCCTTCGTCTCCTGATGGTATGCTTCAAGCGCTTCAGGATGAGAATCCCCCATCATGGTAGCCCCTTGCTCGTAATGACCGCTCTGCCGGGAGAGACCGATGGACCTCACTTCGAACCCGCGCGTAGAAGGTTCATCCACGCCATCGCCATGATTCCAATGGGTTTTCCCGAATCCGGCAGTTTGATAACCTGCACGCTGCATTAATGCTGGCAGGGGCTCGGACGGTAGTTTGTCTTCCTCAAAGAGACCGCCGTAATTCGTGCGAACTCCAAGCTGTGATGGATAATATCCCATCATCATCGAACTACGGCTTGGTACACACATGGGGGATTGGCATACCGCTTCACGGAACGTAATCCCTTCGGAAGCAAGTCGGTCCAGATTCGGCGTGTGAATATGCTCGTTAAATGTTCCAATGCAGTCCCATCGCTGTTGATCCGTCATTAGAAAAATAATGTCGGGTTTGGTCTGTGACACGTTACATTCCACTCTCCTTCGTCGGAAGATTAGACAGAGCAGTTGCCCCGAGTATGCTCACTCTGCTTACGAACGTCCTCCCGGTATCGACTGGGTGTCGTTCCCTCGCTTTTCTTGAACAATCGGTTAAAATAACTGGGCTGATATCCAACCTGCTCTGCAATTTCATTGATTTTGACGTCTGTGGATTCGAGCAGTACCTTTGCCCGACCTAGTCTCACCTCTGTCAGATAGTCCACAAAGTTCTGTCCGAATGCCTGCTTGAATGCCCGGCTTAACGTGTAGGAGTGGATTCCGTGAATGTCTGCGAGTTCATCCAGCGATAACGCTTCCGCATATTGTTGTTCGGCATGCTCCTTGATCTGATGTACAGCCATCTGTATCTGCTTCTCCTCCTTGCCAGTGAATTCCTCCACACATACATGCACGATTCGTTCCTTGAACCATGAGAATAACTCATCCAGGTCACGCAGCTGCAGCACCTCTTCATACACCGCCAAACCGAATAGTTGTACCGGATCTTCGCCTAACTGCCACAGGGTGTGCTGGATCCGGGCGAGCAGTTGAAAAACAGCCTGTCTGGCCTGATTCTCTGCCGCTTCTACATGGGCGTAGCTGCCAATGAACAATCGGAAGCGCTCCATGGCTGTTCCCTGATCGCCGTTACGTAAGGCCGAGATGATGTCCTGTTCCAATTCAAGCGGATACGTTCCCTGTTCCTTCCGATCTTGTTCTGCCTTTTCATTCATATCGATGATGCCTGCACCTGAAGAAAACTGCCTTTGCCTCAAAACCGCTCTCGACTCTCTGACCAGCTGCGGTATATGAGAGGCATCGGATGTGACCTTGCTGATCGAGATCGTCATACGTACATCCAATTCGGACTGCACGATCTCCAGCCATCGCTGCCCTATTTCAATGAGTTGTTCCCGGGATGCAGGAGCCCCCGGTTGGTCATCTGGCGAGA
This sequence comes from Paenibacillus sp. P13VS, assembly GCF_015143645.1. Lineage (NCBI taxonomy): Bacteria > Bacillati > Bacillota > Bacilli > Caryophanales > Paenibacillaceae > Paenibacillus > Paenibacillus sp. P13VS. The sequence continues at coordinate 817,194 of NZ_WYEV01000002.1, forward strand.
TGGCGATCAGCAGAGCGATCGACATGTCGTGATAGTTGAGTATTTCTGTGGGGTAAGGGAAATCTTCGAGCTGTGTTCCCAAAATCTCGGCTGCCGCCAAGCTGATCCATTCTGGTGATTCACTCCGATTGAGGTAGCCGCCCTCTTGAAGGGTAACTGGACCCGGACGTATATGAGCCAGCATAATCATGAACTGCTCGTCGTGGAGATTCCATCCCACTTGGGACAGACGTTCCCGCCATTCATGGTCACTGGGTAACAGCAAATGACCTAGCGTCAGCTGGATCAGCAGACTCTCCCTCGCGAGTGGCAGATGTTCCTCCAGCCGCCGCTGGAGGGATTCACGTTCCCGATTCACGCCAATCCAGTGCTGTTCGATATGCTTGATTTCATCCAGCTGCACGGCCGAGCTAGATGCTGCTGCTCCATTTGGCCATGAAGTCCGAGCAGGAACAGCAGCCTCTTCGTCCACACCGTTTGCAGTAAATATTCGCAGCAATCTCGTGAATGGCTTGTAGAGCTGTAGCGAACCAATCCAAGACAGGAGCAGTGCCAGTAACAATCCACCTCCGTTAATGAGTAGAACGATTCGGGGTACTGACACAATCGGAGCTACAATTTCATTCAACGGAGCCGCAGATACGTAAGTCCAATCCGTACCCAATCTGCGAAAAGTGCCGGACTGAATCGAATAGGTCATACCCTCGTGTTCCATCAGGAAGGAGCTGGGCTTCTCTTCAAGCTTGAGCACATGTTCACGGACAGCTTGCTGTAATTCACCCAGATTTTGATCCTGAGGAAGCAAAGGTACTCCCTTTTCATTCAGCAAAAAGGTCGTCCCGCCCTCATACGGAGACAAGGTCTGCAGCATGCTGGTAAGCTGTTTGTTATCCAAAGTAATGGTTAACGCACCCAGAGCATCATCACTTCCACTCGGAAGCCGGTTCACCATCATCATGGAGGCGCCATCCATGGAACGGGACCAATAGGTGGCCCGCGGCTGTTCAGTCAGGCTGTGGTACACCTCAATTTCTTTAGGGTCGCTCATAAAATCATACCGCTCCGAATCCATCTTCACCGCTCTGGGTTCTTCCAGATACAGTTGAACCTTGCCAATCAGCGTATTGGAATTCTGAATCATCAGCAGCAATCGATAAAGCTCATGAACCTGCTTGTACTTGTAGACAAAATCGAGATCCTTCAAACGGTTATCGAACACCGGATCGAAGGCCCATTGTGAGAAAGTCAGTTCAAGCGCATCCAATTGTTCGCCGACCCAAGCGGTGCGTTGTTCAAATTGCCGCAAATGCGTTTGCTGCAAAATATGCTCCATTTTGACCGTAATCCATCCATAAAGGAGCACTCCCGTAATAACCCCCGGAATGCAGGCGATCAGCAGAATCATCATCAGACTGCGCCTGAAATAACGCCCTTTGGGCATATTATCTCGTGTACGCTTGAACAACATCTCTCTGTACCTCCTTTCCGGGAATCCCCGCCTGAATGCAGATTTATCCTTTCACTGAGCCAACCATAGCTCCTTTTGCAAAATGCTTCTGAATAAACGGGTATACCACCACCACTGGCAGAATGGCTATAATGATGGCAGCCATCTTCAACATCTCTGTCGGTGGTGTCTCTACCTGCTGTCCAGGTGCGACCAGATCAATATTGGACGCGTTCAACAGCATGTTTTGCAGCAGCACCTGAATCGGCCACTTCGCAGAATCATTCAAATACAAAAGTGCCGCGAAAAATTGGTTCCAGTATCCTACCGCAAAGAACAAGCCAAATGCCGCAAGTGCAGGCATCGACAAGGGGAGTACAATCGTGTACCAGGTCCGGATCGCACTGCAACCATCGATGGAGGCCGCTTCACTGATCTCCGCAGGCAGGCTGTCGAAGAAATTTTTCATGAGCAGCACCGTCCAGCCATTGGCAAGCGCAGGCAGAATTAATGCCCAGATGTTATTGATAAGCCTGAGCTCCCGGACCAGCAAGTAGTTCGGAATAATTCCCGGACTGAACAAAATGGTCAGTACGATCAGGAACATCAGTACTTTTCGGAAATAAAACCTCTTCTGGGACAAGGCATAGGCCAGGGAAGAGGATACGGCCAGACTGCACACAGTACCTACAGTTGCTAGAAAGGCACTGTTCCCCAGCGAGCGTGCGAAGGCAGGCGTGGACAGCAGATAGGTATAAGCATCCGCAGACCAGCGCTGCGGGAAGAGTACGATTTTCTTTAGCAGATACTCTCCCGGATCGGTGAACGAAACGACAAAAACATAGTACAGCGGAAAAAACATCGCCACCGCCAGCAGCCCAAGAACGATTGCATTCAGAGACTGACCAATCCTCTCACTCCATTTCAAACGATGCATCTCAAGACCTCCTTCCTCCCACTAGTTCTTATAGACACGGACCGGAATCACAGGCACTAATAGACCCCTTCTTGACCCATGCGCTTCACCAAACGATTTGCAATCACGACGAGCACCAGTCCAACCACTGATTTGAATAATCCAACCGCCGTACTGTAGCTGAAGTCTCCCTGCTCAATTCCTGTACGATATACATAAGTGTCAAACACTTCAGCCACTTCTGATACCGCACCGTTGTACATCAGGAAGATCTGTTCAAATCCTACCTCCATGATGTCCCCCAGTCTTAAAATGAGAAGCACGACGATGACACTCCGGATGGCAGGAAGCGTAATGTGCCAGATCTGACGGAGCCGTCCCGCCCCATCCATTCGTGCTGCCTCATACAGCTGGGTATCCACACTTGCCATGGCAGCGAGAAAAACGATCGTTCCCCAGCCGGCTTCCTTCCACATCGCCTGTAAGGTGACCATGATCCAGAAGCTGTCCGGGTTCGTCAGAAAGTCCACCCTCGGCCAGCCCCATAAGGCAAACAGCTCGTTGATTAGTCCCGTCCCCTTGGCGAACAGCAGGAGCGTCAGTCCCGCAATGATGACCCAGGAGAGGAAATGCGGCATATAGATCACCGTCTGAATCAATCGCTTGTACGTCATGTTACGCAGCTCATTGAGCCCCAGCGAGATCAGAATCGGGAATGGAAAAAACAAGATCAGATTCAGCAGGCTGATTGCCAGTGTATTTCGAAACAGCAAGGCAAAGTCTGGATTGGCAAACAAGGTGGTAAAGTGCTGTAGCCCAACCCACTCACTGCCCAGAATTCCTCGGAAGGGGGAATAGTCCTGGAACGCAATGACGATGCCCCACATCGGGATATATTTGAAAATGAGAAAGAACAGGATCCCCGGTAGAGCAAGCAAATATAATGATCGATCGCGCCGCAGCGCGGAGAGCCATTTCGTGCGTCTGTTTCTTTTGGATGAAGTCTGCCTTCCCTTGTGTGTGCTAAAGTGCTGCTCGGTTACGCTCATGGGCTGCAGCTCCTTCCCTCAGATTCATTGTCCGTTTCTTTTCTTGTAAGCCTCCGTCATCTCATCACTCATGGCCTGGACATTTGGATCATTCCGCAACGATTCCACAAAGGTATCCCATGCTTCAATGGGCTCCCGGCCCAGAATGATTTTGGCCTTGAGATCCTGTATTTTCTTGTTTAATTCGGGCAGAATCTTCTGTCCAGTCTCCGATTGAAGACCCGCAGACAGATCGGCTACACTCGTTTTGTCTCGTTCGGCCTCCACTTTTTTGAATAGTTCATTCGCCTGGGTCTCTTCTTCTGTCTCACCCGTGGTATCCCAGGGAAGATCAATAACGTTAACGATATGATTAAAATCCGAGGCGTTGTCCGCCGTTAATTTCTCGGTACTTGCTACTTTTTTGCCATCGACCACTTCATAATGGGTACCTTCAATCCCAAACTGCTGAATTTCAAACACTTCCGGGTTCATCCAGGTATCGACGAGTTGGAGAATTCGTTTCATCTTCTCTTCCGGTACACTTGCAGGAATCGCCAGAATGCCGTTGTAACCCGAGCCTTTTGGGTTGTAGCCATTCAGATTGGTCAGAGGGTAGAAGTCCGTGTACTTAAAGGAAGGATCGACTTTCTTCAGATCATCGGCATAGATTTTGCGCATCGTGCCTGTCTTGTCCACAATAATGCCTGCCTGATTGCGCTTGAACAATTCCCTTGCCTGTGTCAGCTTCAGCGACAGAAGATCCTCGGGCATCATGCCGCTGCTGTAGGCTTTCGTCAGATATTGAAGGGATTCCCTGACCTCGGGAAGCAGCTCCCTGTATACCAGTTTCCCCTCGGTTTCATCCCACTTCCAACTGCTGTTGCTTCCGATAAAAGAGTTCTCAATGGCACCCAGTACCGGGCCGAGATTGCCATTCCAACCGAGATCATCCGGACTGACATAAGCAGCAAGCGCTGTGGTATCCGGTTGTCCGTTGCCATCAGGATCCTGTTCCACGAATGCCTTCATAACATCGAATAATTCATCTGTTGTCTCAGGCACCTGCAGGTTTAATTTGTCGAGCCAGTCCTTCCGGATAATGAAAAAGGAATCTCCCGTCACCGGCCTAGGGCGTGGTATGCCATAATTGTTGCCGTCTGCTGCCTTGGTTGTTTCCCAGGCAATATCGGGAATGCCCTTGCTCAGGTTCGGATATTCCTGGATATATGGCGTGATATCCCAGAACGCTCCTTGCTTGACCATCTTGGTAAAGGTGCTTCCAAACGGATCGTTAATCATGATGAGATCAGGAATATCGCCAGAAGCAAGCGTCAAGTTCAGCTTGTCGCTGTAAATATTGTTCGAAACCCACTGAATACTCATCTTGGAGTTCGTCGCTTTTTCGATCGCCCGTTTGATTACATTGTCATCAGCTGCAGGAACCGCACTGGGGGTAATGGTCATGATGCTAACCTCCAGTGGATCATTCGCATTGCCGCTGCTGCCGCTACTTTTACTCGTTTGCCCCGCTTCTTGACTTCCGCATGCACTAAGCACGACAGACATGACCAACACAACGGATATAATCCAGTTCAATTTACGGGTATTACGTTTCCCCACATTTAGCATAGGCTTTCCCATCCTCCTTAGTCTCTTAAACCTATCGTATTAATCGGATTAACGATTAAAAAAGGGGCTTTGACTGACCCTGGAATGAGGTTGTTCCTGGTCACCTCAAAGCTTTCACTCACTATAACGAACACCCGTATTTCCTGCAATTGCACTTTTTTGCACCGATATTCAAGTCAGTAAGTAGACCTTAAATGCCGTGGTACGGTTGGATGATCAGCTCATCCCACACCTGAACTTCAATATAACGTTCCGGGCCCCTTTCACCATTCCGATTCCATTCCTGAGGCCACCCATAGAACTGAACGACCTGCAGAATTTCATCTTTGGTGTACTCCTGCTTACGATACGGCTTATCATCTGAATAACGCATGGTTGGGAAGAGGTCTGATATGCGTTCAGGTCTGTCATACAGATCACGCCTTTGTCAGCGATATACATACACACTCTTCTATTAAAACTGGCGTTATTTATGCCTCGTGCAGTCTGGCCTTCTGGATGACGGATTGAATAAAAGAAGCCTTAGCTGCGGTGTATCCCACACGGTCATGTCTGAACTGCTGTTCCAGCTTTTTCTTCAACGCGTAGTACTCTTGCATAACCTCCAAGTCTCTTCTGAGAACATCGCGAAACAGCAAGTTATCCGTCCATTCCAGGCTCCTATACTTGTAGACGTGGAGATGATGCGTACCTGCTCTCCATTGTCCTTTTCGAAAAAACAAACGTTCCGGGAAATCCGACTTGGGTACATAATCGTACCCCAGTTCTCCCAGTACTTCTATATGTATTGCCTTCACATCGTTCAACTCATGTACTCCTGCCATCATATCGATTAATGGTTTCGCCCCAAGTCCCGGCACAGACGTACTCCCAATATGTTCAAAATCCACGCAGATTTCTGCCAGCACTTTCATGATGTTATTGCGTTCTACGTGATATTCCTCAACCCATCTTGGGTCATATTCGGATACGACCACTTCTTCTCTCATAGCGATTTAGACCTTTCTGTCCCTTACATTTATTAGTCATAGTGTACATCATGTGAACATTGATGGAAATAACTGTTGTACATCATTTCGGTTTAGCAGCCATGGTTTATTTAACATATTTCGCTATTAACGAGGAAATATTAACCATTTAATGATAAACTAATCAAAAGGTGGTTCGCCTTTACTCATGACTGATTAGGAGGACATACGATGTTAGGTGTAAAAGTAGAGCAAGAACATGATCAGCTGATTATTCGCTGGCAGTTTTCTAAGATTAGCATTCCGATCCCAGACATCCAATCCGTTACGCTTGATGAAACCTATGGTGGAAGTGAGCCTTCAGCCATTCGAATCGGTGCAGCGTATGGGGCTTCTGAAACCATCCTAATCCGCACAACCCATCAATCCTACGTTCTGTTCACTTCCAATGAGACTTTATTTCCGAAAATTAATGCTCTGATATCCAGCACAGCGAGTAACCCTTACATTTGATCCACATCAGTATCTATAAAAATCACAACGAAAAAAGCGCTGGCATCCACATAATTACTTATGCCATGCTAACGCTTTTTAGGTTCACGATGCGCTGAACGCCTTGAACGACTATTTCCAGCTCCACTCAGGCAACTGATCCAGAGTTATGACATAGTCGCTGTTGTACACTTCTCTTAAGAAATCCACAGTATTATGCTGGCCACCCCTCAGAAATTCACCTGTCCAGGTACAGAACCAGCTCCAATGAATGCCCTGCTCCTCCATCTGCTGCGGATCAGGAATGGAGCCGTTTTCCGCGAGTGCTATCATTTTGCTGTCACTCACCAAATTCCGTAAGTTCTCGTAACGTTCTGCAAGTGGATCATGGTCCCCTGCTTTCGGATATACATCCACGCTCAAAATGTCCACAACATCATCGCCCGGATACCATTCCGGCTGTTCCGAGTTCCACACCCAGATAAGATTATTTAGCTCATGTTGGTTAACTAATCGATCATACAGCAGACGATATAACTGTTTGGCAGGTTCAGGTCCTTTTGCTCCCCACCAGAACCACCCTCCTTCAGCTTCATGAAGTGGGCGGAATAACACGGGTACACCTACATCCTTAAGCTCTTGCAGATGCCCGGCGATCACATCGATATCCCGGATCAACAAGGCATACTCATCCGATTCGGGGTGAGCCAGCGTGGAGGCGAGATCGAACGTTGTAGCCTCCGTATAAAATCCCCGCCACCACTCTTTGCCAGGTTCATCGATAAGGTGAGACGGGGCATTCCAGTGCCAACACAAGGTCACGATCCCGCCTTGCTGATGCCATGCAATCATATCTCGTATTTCCTCGGAGGTCGCCCCTCGCTCTGTCCTTGAAGGTGAGTATTCCATTAGATCAAACCCAATCACAGCCGGTTTCCGTCCCGTATTCTCATTAATCCAGTTCAGGTTGCTGTATTCCTGCTGACCCGAAAGTACTGCTGACCGATAACTCTTCACCAAGTACCTCATCAATTCCCTGGCCTCGGAAGTCGCATCTTGATTCACCAAGGTACTGCTTATCTTATTTTCCGTCATTGGTAATCCTCCATTCCAAGACAGGGTACATAGCGACCCAAATATTAAAATCAACCGAATTACGTATCCCATATGAGTACACCAAGCCCGCTTAACCAACAACGCCAGAACGCTCAATACTTTCCACGAAATAACGCTGTACAAACAGATACAAAATAATCAGCGGCGCAATCGCCAGCAAAATGCCTGTATCCACGATCATCGCAACATAGTTTGGATCGGCCTTCATGCCGGAACTCGAACCAAACCCCATCAGCTGAGGAATCAACTGATTCGCTTGAGCGGGTAATGAAGCGACCTTCAGCGAGATCAGTGAACTTTCACTCATGAACAGCGCCGAATAGAACGTATCATTGTACTGCCACACAAAAGAAAACAGGATAACCGTGATCAGTGGTGAAATGGCATTGGGCAGCATAATTCGGGCAAATGTACGGAATCCGCCCGCGCCATCAATCAGTGCGGCTTCTTCGATTTCTTTGGGCATACCCTTGAAGAACTGTCGAAAAATATAAATGAACAGCCCTGCCTTCAGCCCTCCGGCCGTCGCTGCAGTAATTATGGAAGGCCAATAGGTGTTTAACAGATTGACCCCCTCCCTGCCCGTAAACAGCTGTATGATGCCCAGAAAGTCGAAGCTGCGGAAATGCAGATACATCGGCACCATCAACGTGCTTGTCGGCACCAGAATAGTGAGAATCACCAACACAAAGAGCACATTGCTGCCTGGAAAAGTAAAGCGGGCAAATCCATATCCGGCAAGCGCACAGGATATTGCCGTCAACAGCGTCGTTATGGTAACAAACAGCAAGGTGTTCGCGAGCAAGGGCAGGTAATCCATTACCTGTGCCGCCAGCCTGATATTGTCCAGCGTGAAATGCTGGGGAATCATATAAATGGTTGGATTATAAATGTCTTGTTTATCCTTAAATGCAACCGAGATTTTAAGAAATAACGGATACAGAATAATAAATGAAATGCCGATGATCAATGCATATCTGAATATGGAATACAGGAGGTCCGATGTTTTATTTCGAACTCGCTGCAGTTGATAATTCTGCTTCGGAACCACTACCATGCGATCCGTTCCCGACACAGCCATAGTCTAGTAGCCCTCCTTTTACATGATCCGTCAGTTGTAATGCACCCGCCGTGACAATACCCAGCCAACAATGAGCAGCACAAGCCCGATCACCAGTGTATAGAGCCAGGACATCGCCGAGCTCAGGCCAAAATTCTGGGTCTTAAATGCAGTTTGGTAGATAGCTTGTGTGACCGGACTTCCAGCAAATGAATCAATAATCGTATAAATGACATTTGTCAGTATCAACGGACTGACCATTGGAAATGTAATTTTCCAAAATGATTCATAGGCGGTTGCCCCTTCGATTTTGGCTACTTCATACATGGAACCGGGTACGGACTGCAGGGCGGCGAGAAAGATCAGAATCTGAACACCTGAGCGGCTAATAATCTCGTAAATTCGCATGATCGCTTCCACGATATAATCCACATAGGCCAGCGGGAGTCCAACATCGGCCAGCATCCGCACGATCGAAACCACGTTAAACGAAGCTCCTCCATCAGCCGTCGATTCAGCGGCGCTGGCGTCGCCCATCAGATTGATCAGACCTGCGGATTCGGCTGCCGCCACCGCACTCGAGGCTAGGATAACGGGCAGGAAGAAGATTGCCCGCGCCATGGTTCTGCCCTTGAACTTCTGATTCAGCAGGGTCGCCGTAAACAGACTGAAAAACAATATCATGGGCACATTTAGCAGCATGGCACCAACCGAATCAATCAGGATCCGGTTAAAGGTAGCATCCACGAGAAGTGCATCCTTAAAATTTTTCAGTCCGACAAAGTCAAGAACGTATCCTCCGGGAGCCACCGACAAGTTGCTGAAGCTGAACCGAATCGATTGCAGAAGCGGTGTGGCAAAAAGGAAGATGAAACCAAGCAGCCACGGCGAGATAAATGCCAGACCGAGCAGTGCTCTCCGTGATTTCAATGATAAACGCAGAGTTCTCATTGGCTCACTCCTTCCACGGCATAGTCCATTTTGCCAACTGACACTCCGTCTACAGTTACCCGATCGTCAGTGTAGTTTACAAGGATAGTCGTACCGCCGCTGTACGTGACCCGGACCACGCCTTCCTGAATTCGTTCATGCCCGGTCATCTGCTGATTCCCCAACCCTTTCAACACCTCATTTGCTTCCTTGTACAGAACAACCGCGTCATTTATCCAATCTTCGTACGCAGTAGCATAAGCCGAATCATAATTCGTTAACTTCAGCCTGGATGATGGTTCATGAGTCCATTGGAAATGCGGAGCTGCACCAAGCTCAAGACTTCGCAGCAGCTGCTTGCGCAGATCCTGATCTCCTGTTGTATTCATGGGAGATGCTGCGTAGTTCATATAACCGTGAATGACCATTTCATAAAAAGGAACTTGCTCATCGGTAATGTTGAACCAACTGGAGCTTTGAGGCACATCCACTACATGCTCCGCATATCCCCATGCATAGGCATTAGCCGATGATAACATCATGCTCGGATATTCCTGCTGCAGCTTGCCAAGCTGCTCCTTCACAATGTTCTTGGCCGTCTCGCGGTGAATGACACGGCTATCCCGATAATCGGAAGCTAGAACCTGCCCGAGATCACGGAGTGACAATCCGCTGAGTTCCAGTTTTGAAATGGTCTCGGCAAATTCGCCAACCACATAAGGAAGCTTCGCAGCCGAGAGCAGATAATAGCTATCCTTGCTCTGATCCATTCGGTTGAGAGCAGGACTGTAAGGATACAATTCCGCGGTCTCCTTGGTTACAAACCGGGCCGCATCGGAAGACGGCGCAAAACGCGAGTCATCATGATAGATCCGCTGGAATGCCACATCAGGGAATAACGTTCCCCCAGACTGCTGCAACTGGGCAGACAGCTCCTGCAGCTCAGAACGACTGCCTATCTCACGATCCAGCTTCACTTGGGTCGGTGTATGGTGGCTGAACCCGCCACCGAACCAGCCCTGATACCTCATCTGCACACGGCTCACACCTTCCTGCTGTAACTTTGCTGCCATGCGGGCAGCCTGTTCATACGTCGTCATGGCTAGTGTGGTTCGATAAGGCACACCCAGAAAAGAGGCTTTTTGGTCCACAGCACCGAGTACACTCACATAGAACGGCAGCTCCGTCTGTTCTTCCAGCGGCTTCAGCACACCCCCATCCACCAACTGCTGCTGATATAGGCGAGCCATACCGGAATAACTGGCATCTTCTCCATGCAGGAAATGATATCGGACCTGGATATCTCCGCGATAAGGCTCTTCACTCAGCAGTTGAATCTCCTGCATTTTCTGCGAGGTATACATCTCCAGTTCATCCTCCCCACGCAGGGAGAAGGTTGCATATACATGGTTGTAACTGTTCTGCCTGCCTCCGATATCGGCAGAGATGCTGGCCATTCCGTCTCCTTTTTCAATCACGGCAAACCAGGCATTTTTCCCGTTCTTGAGACCAAATACAGGCATATGGGCTGATTCGCTGACCTGGGGACGACTGAGCGAATTGTCGTTAGGGTCTGCACCGTATACACGCTGTACATACTGCTCTTCCTTTACCTTTCCGTTATTCAGATGGATCAGGCTGCCTGACCCGTCCGGCACGAACATATACCCTTCGCCCTCGGTATCCGCTGCACCGAAGTAAGCGAGCAAATCCATGTTACGAATACGATATTGACCACTCTCTTCCACTTGACTCAGAGGTACGGTCACCACCAGCGAGCCTTGATCCAGCCGATATTCCACCGGGATGACGAAGCTGGGCTTATCCGATGCCCCGCCACCTTCAACCCCATTTTCCTGATTGTCATAAGCAAGATCGTCTGCGGTGTAACCCGCTGTCTCAAAGGCATCCAGCATCTTGTTCAGGACGAGCTGCTTCGAAATCTGTCCGTCCAGCCTTTCCAGAACATTCGGGTTGTCCTTGGTTGGATAGTAACGGGCAGAAGCATACCTTGCAGCGGTAGCATCTAGTTTCGATAGAACCTTTTCCTCCAGGCGCTGTTTGCTAATCAATCTGGGCAATGCATCGATACCGAGCGAGGTATCTCCAAGGGTGTAGGTAATCCGGATTCCCCCATCCACATTGGCAGCAACAAATTGTTTGTTGGTAATACTGGTGCTGAAATTCGGAAAGTTCTCCAGTGTACCTATCGCATCCCGGAAGGAGATGTTGAGTTGGGACGATAGAACTTCTTTCTCATAAGCCGAGGCCAGACCATCTTGGGTGCGTTCTTTCGGATTGCTGTACCAGATCTCTCCGCTAGCTCCGTCACGCACGGCGATCTCGGTTGTCTCCTCGTTATAATAAAGCGCCAAACCCTGGTCCTCAGCGACCAACTGCATGCCTGGCACCCCCTGCGAGGTATCCGCTAGATACTTCAGTGTCTCCGTTTCAGCTGGTATCGCTTCGGTTGTTGCTTCCAGATAAGCTGCTACTTCTACAGCGGGTAATCCCCTGTTGTTCATATACAGCAGTCCGGCTGTCATCAGAATCACAGCTGTGCCGCTGGCCAGCACCGTATATAATCGTTGCCTTTTGATCACGGATGCCGCCTCCTTTAGGTCCGAAAAATCAACTCGCGGTATATGTTATAACCGAATTCATATAATTGCTGCAGCATACTGAACACGAGCGCTCCGAGGAAAACGATAATCCCCATCACAATAAGGGTCAGCAGCATCGTGATGATCGTTTTGAAGACCGTATATTGGTGCACCGTCATCGTGCCTATGAACAGGAGCAGCAGAAACCAGAAGAAGGCGATGCTGTTAAACAGATAATAAAAAGCAGTCTCCTCCTGCACCATGAACCGGCTGATCACAATCATCGGGGCATAAATCAAAATAACCGGAATGAGCGAGTATCCTGTCGCCAGAAAGATTTCCCTGAACCTGCCTTCCCCTTCCATCAGCGTCGTCACCGACCAGTTGGCAATGCACCATAGAAAGAACGGCACCGCAACCGTCGCGATCTCCACAATACTGTTGATGGTGCGAGGATCCGTAAAATTGACGAGAAATCCCGCGTACTGCTTTTGCAAAGTCATCATGATGATGGTGAGCGCGAGTGCCAAAAAGGCAACAAGCATCCGTCCCCGGTTATCCGACTTGAGGTCCCAGTATGCATCGATAGGGTGAAAAATGAGATGCAGCGGAAACTTAATGTAATCCTGCTTCACGGTCAATCTGCCTCCTCCGTCTCCATTTAACCGCCACCCGGGCCAGGATCAGAATGAAAATCAGGGCAATACCTGCAGTCAAGAACGTGCCGAAATGTTCCTTCATCATCTCCCTCCGGTATCTTTTGAACGCCACCGAATAACTCTTGCGGTCCATCCCAAGCTCAAAGTAACCGAGAGCCTCCTTATTTTTCTTCTCCATGAGCAAGGATTTGCCGATACCGATATAGGCAATATCATAATTGGCATTCAGCTTCAGTACTTCTTGCCAGATATGCACAGCTTCCGTATCCTCACCCTGATAATGAAGGGCAACCGCCTCATTCACATGGGTTCCAAACCGAGTCGGCTCATAGATCACCAGATTGCTCTTTCCCCGGTCAAGAACCAGTTGGTGATCGCCGGATTGCTCAATGGCAACGGGTGTTTTGAGCGTGCCCACCTGATTTCCTTTGCCACCGTAGATATAGAGCAGATGACCCTCGTCATCGTAAGTGAACACCCGATTCTGTGTCGCATCGAGTACACTGTACATGCCGTTGCCCAGCACTTTCACATCAATGAGCTTGGATGGCCCTGTGTTGTTGCGGAACCGGATGTCTCCCTTGACGTCAAAATAACCAAACCGCTTCAGCACATCTTCTCCGGACGGATTGAGTCGTTTGATCGGCTCATTCGAACCAGGATCGATATTGGTTGCGTAGACAAACCCTTTATGGTCGATATCCACGCTCGAAAACTCGGTCGGTACAAACAGGACCATCTGTGCCCGCTGGGCCTTGGTGGAGAACATGCGCCAGATATATTCGCCGTAGTCCCGCTCCACCTTATTGGTGCCGACGTAACCGATGAACTTCCCCGTCTCGTCAAACTGCATGATTCCTTCGTAAACGCCTTGAGCTACCACATAAACCCGGCCCACATGGTCAACCGTCAACTTCAGCGGCTGGAACTGAAAGTCCGTCGCCAGAACATCCGACTCGGGAGCATTGATAATCCGATCCAATTGTCCGTCCGCATTCAGGATCACGACTCGACTGTTTCCGGTATCTGCGACATAGATTCGCTCCTCTTCATCCACAAACAGTCCACCGGGAGCGTTGAATGTTTCCTTGCTGCCTTCTCTCGTGAACCCGTCCATGACCCGAAGAAGCTTATACTCTGCGTCCAATATGACAATCCGGCTGTTGCCGCTATCCAAAATATAGATCTGACCGGATGAAGATACATTCACATCACTGGGATCCTTGAATTCCCCAATGCCCAAATCGCTGCCCGAGATGGTTCGTTTGGGCAGATACGCATCCGGGGAAGGAACGGCTTCTCTCCAGGAGTTGTAGTTATAACTCTCATACGGCGCCGAAGAAGCTGCCGCAGGCACGGCATTCGCCAGCAGCAGGGACACTGCCGCCAGGAGAACAAGCCATCTTTTCACTGTGCGTGCCATATCGCTCCCCCTCAATCCTTCATGCCCGAGCTCGCCATCGTCTCAATAATGCGGCTCTGCGAGAAAATAAACAGTGTAATCGGCACACTCATCAGAATAAGTGCCACCGCAGCACCTGCTCCTGCCCGGGATATTCCGCCTTGAATAATCTGGCCTGCTGCGTAATGCAGTGTCTTGAGCTGCTCGCTGTAAATGTAGCCATTGCCGTCACTGCCCCATAACATCTGGAACAGCAGAATGATCAAGGTCAGCCAGGCTGGCTTCACATTCGGCATGACGATCGACCAGAAGATCCGGTATTCACTCGCACCATCAATCTTCGCCGCTTCCAGCAGCGCATCCGGAATCTGCTCCATGAACTGCTTCATCAGATACAGGCCAAGTGAATAGGCAAATGCCGGAATGATAACGGCCCAATAGGTGTCGATCCAGCCAAGCCAAGACATGATCATATAATTGGGAATCGCCGTTACCGCAGGGGTGAACATGAGCGATAGCACAACGACCTGGAACATGAATACTTTGCCCGGAAATTTATGCTTGGCAAGTGGATAGGCCGCTGCAGAAGCCAAGAGCACATGACCCACAATACCGATGCCCGTTATAAATACGGTATTGAATATATATCGTGAGAAGGGCACCCACGAGTCGCTCAGCAGATTCAGCAGATCCGTAAAATTGCTGAACGTTGGATTTTTGACAAACAACGTCGGTGGAAAAGTAAAAATCTCATCCAGCGGTTTGAATGCATTGTTGATCGCATAGATCAGCGGCAGTACCATAAAGGCGCCAAATACTAGCAGAAGGGCAAACAGGGAGAGACTGCCGGATAACGAGCGATTCACCCGCTTTTTGCCTGTCGCAATTGCAGCCATAGCTATTCTCCCACCCTTCGCAGCAATTTCTGTACCAGCAGGTTAGTGCCCACCATAATCATGAAGAGTACGGTTGCAATCGCCGAAGCGTAACCCATCTCAAACCGTGTTGTACCAAAGTCGATCAGGTGCGTGACCACCGTCTCAGCCGCATAGTTCACGCTTGGAAACCCAGCCAGTGCGATGGAGACGTCTGCCACGGCAAACGAGGTGGTGAGTTGAATGACTGCACCGAACATCAGCTGCGGCCGCATGGAAGGCAATGTAATATACCAGAGCTCCTGCCAGCGATTTTTGACCCCGTCAACCGCACCTGCTTCATATAACGTCCGGTCAACCGTCTGCAACCCGGCGATGAATGCCAGAAACCCTGTACCCAAGCTCAGCCACAGCTGCACAAGTATAAGGATAGGCATGATGTACGCCTCCGTCTTCAGCCACTGAATCGGCTCCAGCAGGAAGCCCCATCGGATCAATAATCCATTGGCAATACCGTAGCGATCGCCCGAGAAGATCATCAACCAGATAAAGTAGACATTCCCTGAAATGGATGGCGCGTAGAAGATCAACGTCATGAATGCCCTCCATTTGGGTGTCAATTCATTAATGATCCAGGCAAACACAAAGCAGGCAATATAACTGATGGGTCCGGTAATAATGGCAAACAGCAGCGTATTCTTGATGGCAATCAGGAATACGTCATCCTCCAAAAACAACCGAGTGTAGTTCTGCCAGCCAATAAAACGCGGAAACTCCAGCATGTTGAAATAGGTGAAGCTGAGAATGATAGAGATAACAACCGGGATCACGGTAAACATGGTGAACAGAATCATGTAGGGAGCCAGCAGGACATAGGAATGCTTGCTGGCTTTCATCTCCTGGAGCTTCCAGCTCCACCATGATTTCATGCCCATCCTTGAAGCCTTCTCAGGAGGACTGTGTTGACCGTCTCGGAGTGATATTTGTGACACTGTTAACCCTCCCTCTGCTTACGGAAGACCAAATTCATTACGTTTGATCCGAATCTCGTCCTGAATATACTGGGTGTAGTCCATGATGGATTCTCTGGCTTCCACTTGACCAACCACCGTCTTGTAAAAGGCATTGAACAGATGGCGCCCGGTAAAATAACCGCCTGGCATTTCGGGAATGCCCTTCACCGTTTCGAATTGTGCCTTAAGATTGGCATAATCCTCAGCTGGCCACGGCAATGAATCAAGCGCCTTGATGTTGGCCGTTGGATAACGCGCAGCAGCGCCCATCAGTCCTTCCATCTCCCGGCCGAATTCAGCCTGTACCGGTGTGCTGGTCCACCATTTCATGAACTCCCACGCGGCTTCCTTATCCTTGGCGCTCTCCAGCATCATGACCGCGCTGCCTCCGCCCGGCACATCCCGATTCAATGTGCCATCCGCCTGTACCGTACCCGGGACAGGAACGAAGCCCCATAGTCCGCGAATCTCCGGTGCAAATACGGATAGCTGGTTATACATCGTGTAATCCGTCAAGCCGATCGGCATCTGCCCTGTTCTGAAGCGGTTGGCAAAGTCGTATTCCCGCTCCAGCTTGTAATCGGTATATAACTCTGTCCACTGCTTGAATGTCTCGATCCCGATACGTGAATCCAGATCGGATTCCTTGCCATCGTTGCGGTAGAAGGATCCTCCATTCTGTAGAAGCATCGTTGCGTATTGCGAGTTGGGCGGAATGTTGACACCCTGCATATTGGCCTGAGTCACAACCGGCATGCCGAATTCCATATGGTTTTTGCTCAGAATAGCCAGCAGACTCTCGACGTCTTCCCACGTTTGAGGGACTTCAAGCCCCAGTTCTGCGAGCACGTCTTTTCGGTAAAAGAGCATATTAAAGGTCTGTGTTTCCGGCAGGGCATACACACCCGAATCATAGACATAGGGGACGATCGCACTTTCTCTGAACTCCTGTTCCACTGAGGTATAGTCATCGAACTTGGTCAGATCCACTGCCGAGTTCCTCATAGCAAAGTTTACCGGCAGGTCATTGCCGATCTGCATCGCTACATCCGGTCCTTCACCTGACAACGTAGCCGGCAATAACGTCCCCATATTCACCAGCTTCAAATTGACATTAATGCCGCTCTCCGGCGTAAAGGTCTCATCAATCATCGCCTTCATCGTATTGGCCTGGTCACGTCCACTACCGATCCAAACTGTCACCGTACGCTGGTCTTCCGAAGTGGCAACATTGCCAATTTGGTTATAGTCAATGAAGAACGAATGATAGAATGTCTTCGCTTCATGGCCGACCTTCGCCAGCGCTCCCATCCCTTTATGAGGGATACTGGTGTCAATGGACGTGACATACAGGGCATCAATTTCAAGCGGCTGCTCCCGTGCCTGCTGCACCCATGTTCCGAGCCCACCTGTATTCGTTTTGTAGGCTGCCAGCCGTCTTGGTATGGTATCCGGCTTGTCAATCATCTCGTCCAGCTGCTGTGCCATCGTCTTGATCAACGCTTCCTGATCACTGGACTGGCCAGATAGAAGGCGAAGCTGCGCTGCCACGTCCTTGAGTCGTTTACTCTCCCCGGCAAATACCTCCAGCAGATTGGGAATTTGCTTCTCCACCCGGTAATCCCGGAATTCATCAGGCTTGGTGCCAGTGATCATCAGAATTCGCCGATACATGGAGTTCAGGTTATACAGACTATCCTCTACATTGCGGATCAACGGTGCGAAGTCACCCAGGCTGTTCTCCAGCCGTATGACATGTTTGCCTTTTTCCAGCTGAAACTTGTAGGGTTCCTTCCCGCCCAGCACATCCACGCGATAGTCGCTTTGGTAGCGGAAAGGTGCTTTTGCCATCTCGGCAAATGGGACTTCACCATCAATGGTCAGTTTGCGTGTGGAATAGATGCCTTTGACGAAATTCTGCTGTGCAGTTAAGCCGATATGATATAGTCCACTCTCCGGCACATCGACCTCCCACTCAATCCACTGTCCCGGCAGACGCCAGTTGTAACCACCAATCGTATTGACGCGCACCTGGGAAGCACTATACGGGAATACCGCTGAACTTGATCTCTCGCTGGTCGGGTACAACGTTGGTGAGGATTTGGCAATCGCCGCTTCTCCTTCAATCCGAATGAGTACATCTTTTGGCTGTCCGGAAGAATCCGTCTGCTGTGCCCCTGCGGTTTCCGCATAAGGAAGGGCATTCTTCTCATTGAAGAGCCGCAAGGATCGAATGACCATCGGTTCACGCGTAGATTTCAGCGTTAGGGTGTGTTCCCCTTTTTCAAGAAAGAACTTGAATGGTGCCTGCTCGTATCCATCTGAATCCTGGAACGTCTCTTCCAGCCAGCGGGGTTTCTCCACCTGCTTCGGACGAAGATCATTCCCCTGATTTTCCTGTTCAATTGCTTCTTTCTCACTGCTCCATACCCGGTCAAATTGCAAATAAGCCGCTTCCGCAAATGGAAGTTCACCGTCAATATAGAGTGCACGCTCAATCGCGGAACTTTTGCCTTCTACGGGAAAATAAACTGCAGAGAGATTGTACATTCCGGTTTCCGGCACATCGACAACCCAATCGACCTCTCCTGTCTCGCCTGTATACAAGGAAACCCCTTCCTTGCCTTCATAATCGATCAGTTTGCGGACCTCGTCACCCTCAGCTCGTATGTAGTCCCCCACTTCAATGGTGATATCCACCTTTGGCCGCAATGCTTCACCTGCTTGGATTACATATTGTTCGTATCCCTTCTTCTGCCTCGTCTGCTGCAAGATTGCATCCACCTCAATAGTTGGCAGACTGCCAGGCGGGACATCCGCACTCTCCACATCCGTACCGGAAGCGAAAAACAGCAAAATGCCGGCTGCAGCCGCTACGAGTACAGTAGGCAGGATCCATCGGTTTCGTTGTAGAATTCCAGCCATTCTACGAGTCCTCCTCATCAAGGCTGATGCCAGCAACACCCTGGTTGGAATTCAGAAAAACGGGGTTTCGTGCATGATTACAGGCACTGGAAACCCCCTCTCTGAATCACTTGCTGGTGTTATTGCTTGCCAAGTTTATCAACTGCAGCTTGTGCCTGAGCCTTATATTTCTCAGCTGTCGCTGTAACGGACGCATTGTTTTTGATGATGTCGTTCACATAATCTCCGATGGGATACCCTGCGTAGGCATCATCGAGCAGGATACGTCCCGTACCGGCAATATGCTCACGAATCATGGCAATGTCCTTCTCGTCGGTATAACGGCTCTCGAGGTAATCCTGACCCGGATACTCTTCAATCTGCGGGATATCATAGGTCTCTTCATAAATCTGGTAGACAATCTTAGGATCCTCTACACCTTTGGGAATGAATTTCGCTGAGGCTGCGTTATTGGCGTAGGTTATATCCTTGCTGCCCTGAGGTCCGTTCGGAATGGGAACTACACCAGCGGCAAAGGTGATATCGCCCAGCTGCCATTCAGCGGCAGTGAATAAGGCAACGTCTCCGTCCTTGAATGTATTGCTTTCCTCCCAGTTGGTTTTGTCGCCCGTTTTAACCTTCACGACATTCTCCACGTTATACAGGCGTTTAACGAATTCGGCTGCTTCAATGGTTTTGGGATCGGACAATCCTTCTTTTGCATTTTCGTCATCTACGATCGTGCCGCCATTGGCAGCGGTAAAGTGACGAAGCACGTCAATCGGCCAGCCGGAGAATCCATATACGTCAATTTTGCCGTCGTTATCCGTATCTTTCGTTGCCTGTTTGGCCAGTTCCATGAATTTGTCCCAATTCCACTCACCCTGGTTATAGAGCTCCTGTGGATCAGGCAGCGACATTTTTTTGAACAGGTCACGGTTATAGTGAAGTCCCAGACCAATGCTGATTGGATTATCGAATGAGTAGTACTCACCGGCGATGGCCGGATATTTGGTAATCAAATTGGCTTCTTGATTGATGTTGTTCTCGGCTGTGGTGAATTCGGAGATTGGCAGCAGCTGCCCTTTGAGGATTGCGGGAAGAGCGGACTTGTATTCCATCTGGACGATGTCTGCGAATGGCTCGCCAGCCAGCGCAGTCGTGGTGAATTTATTCATATATTCTTCAAATGGGACATTAACAAACTCGATTTTCACGTTATATTTCTTTTCGACTTCAGCAATCTTATCGAGACGGGCCTTATCCGATGCTGTCTCCCCCGCTGGCGTCAGATCCCACCAGGCAGCAACCTTGATGACACGTCCACCGAGATCCGGTACATTCGCTGCCACCTCTTCTGTCTCGCCTTCTGTCTCTGTTCCGGCGGTTTCGGTCGTGGTGCCCGAATTGGGAGTCCCCTCTGGATTCGTGCCATTCTGCGCTGTCCCACCTCCACTGCAAGCGGATACAAAAAGCATCACGGCCAGTAACATTAACGGCAGAACGTTCCATTTTCTAATCATGTTTTTTACAACCTCCCCGAATGTGTATGCCTGAAATGGTCATATCAAATCACTAGCATTCACTCACCTAATAAAATCAGCACACCACCACCATTTGTTATTTTAACGTTTGGTTTGAACAAACAAAATTTAACATAGCCAAATGTAAGCGTCAACATTTTATTGTTAACATTTTCTATTTTATCTGATATTATGCTGATATAACCCATAAAGACGCTGATGATAAGCAATCCAGAAAGACTTTTTTATCCTAAATTTTGATTCGCTATCTCTATTTCTTTAAAATTTTGTTATTTCATAAAAATAACAAAAAGATAATAACGAGTGACATATTCCGATCTTTTCTCTCACCAAACTTCATCATTCCAGTTTCTTGTCCAACTTCGAACGATTGAAACACTAACATTTTTCATTCTGTATCCGTTATTAGATTAGAGGAAATATATCATGATATACTGGAATCAGTTTCATGCTACATGGTCAAGAATACGGCAGAACTAAGAATGTAAGGATGGTATGATGAAGACGAAGGTAACAATTCAGGAAATTGCACATTTTACGGGTCTGTCAAAATTTGCGGTTTCACGTGCGCTCTCGGGTAAATCCGGTGTGAGCGACCAGACACGTGATATCATCCTCAAGGCCGCTGGCAAACTTGGATATTTCAAAGATAACAGCCTGTTATCTGGCGATATGAACAACAGCAATGAACTTCACGACCCTCAAAACATACGGTGGAGCGGAACGATTCTCATTCTGTTTCCCAATGTCCGTTATCAGAACCAGGAATCCGTCTATTGGGGTCCTATCTTTAACGGGATATCATCCAGACTGAACCAGAAAGGGTTTAACATCCTCACTCTGACGGAGCCTTCTACAGATCAATTATTTACACTGCTGAATCCCGATGCCATTCGGGGCATTATTACAGTCGGTTCAATAACGACACCCATTTTGCTAGAAATCAAACGTCTGGGAATACCTGTTGTTATGGTGGATCATCTCGATCCAGTCTTCCACAGTGACAGCATTTTTACGGATAACTTTGCTTCCATGCGTGAAATTATGCTATATCTCCTTCGTAAGGGCTTCAAAAGCTTTCAATTTGTTGGAAACACCAGTGACGCCCACAGCTTTTATGAACGTTGGATTGCTTACAGTTCTGTGCTTATGGGTAACGGAATAGAGATGAATCAGATACCTGAATTGTGCAGTCCTGCGGTTGATGATTTCCGGCAAACATTTACCTCTGTGATCCATGAAGCGAACTTGCCAGAAGTGTTTGTATGTGCCAATGACTTCTTCGCCCTATACACCATTGAAGCACTGGAGAGCATGGGGATTAGCGTACCTGAACAATGTGTTGTCACCGGTTTTGATAACACGTACGACAATATTCCCGTGCTTGCCACGGTCAATGTAAACAAGGAATTAATTGGTGCACGTGCAGTGGACCAGATGCTGTGGCGCATTATAAACCCGGAAAGTAATGTGGAGAAAAAACTGATCATGGCTGATGTCCTCATTCGGGAGCAATATGGCCGGCATAGCGGATAAACCACGCTAACGACAAAAAATCCCCCACGCCAGTGTTTTTACTGGCTGGGGGATTTTAAAGTCATGCCTACTTATCAAAGTCCGCTATACCTATTACGTATCTGTCCGCACATCATCCCATTCCTGATCCATATAACAGATCAGCCAATTCAATGCCCGGTGGCGTTCGTAAGCCACGCCTCCATTCAATCCCGCGGGAGGTGTTTGCTCATTAATCCGGCTGTTCACACATACCCAGTTGTAGCGATAGATCAGGTCGGCCGCATCGAGAATTTCACTTTTGCTGCGCAGAGATGCACCCGCGAGGAAGTCCTCAAAGCTGTCCTTTTGCTGCAAATAACCTACGGCCTGTCCAACGTTACATAGCTCTACTGGAGCTCCCAGTTCATCGACGTAACCAAGCGCCCACAACATGACGTGGTAAGCCTCGTATCCCCACGAAAAGGTGATGACTTCCTGCTGCTGCGCACCATACTGCAGAATAAATCTTTTCTCCGCAGGGGAGAAAAATGAGGCAGCATCGTACTTGTCGATGACTTCCTGAACGAGTGCTGCTGTGTCTTCTGGACTTTCTCCTGCACCGAGGCATTCACCCTTGAGTGCTGCGAGACATAAGGCTACCGCTCGTTGTGCCACTTCTTCCACACTTCGGATCGTTGTATGCTCATCTCCAGCCCTTGCGGGTAAGTGCACATTGAATGGAATTCCCTGCGCTGCCATAATCGACTCGGAATTTTCCTTGCGGCGAGTGCCTGACTCGGACGGTGGTCTGACATCATCCAAAAGACTCGTGTGCGCTGTCACTTGGTAATCCTCTACCTCGGATTCCCCATTCACGTCCAGCAGCAGCTGTCCTTGTGCGTCCAGCAGGGAGCCGCCTCCCCAAAAAATAACCGCATCGAGCCCTTGAGCAAGCTTCAATAATTCTTGGAAGAACTCTTCCGATATATCCTCATCAGTCTCAACGCCAATGACCATGTTCAGGGTCGAGCATTTGATCAGCACTTTTTCCTGTACTGCCGGGTTACGTCCTTCAATCTGACTCATGAACCCCATCATGCCATTCATCATCGAAGCGAATTCTTCAGGATGTGTCTGACTTGTCATGATGTTGAAACCCTTGGTTTTCTTACTGAGCCACTTCTTGCGGATAACCTGAATATGCGTCTTGTCTTCCTTGCGTATGATCTTATCCTGTGGATAGATGGATTGAATCAGTTCAAACAGCTGGTCCAGGTCAAACTGGGAGCTGTATAATGCGCAGTTTCTCATGGTGCTCACCTTTTTCTATTAAGTTCATATCATTCATAATTAAACAAGGACTCCCGGACAGAACCTAGCTCACTAGTCCTTATATGGATCAAATTCATTGCCACCAGCCATGGCAACGCCAACAGGGCGCAGCACATGATTAATTTTCAGAGTGTCTGCATGAGCATTCAGAACATCCGGCAGCTTTTTATACACAAACGGGCTTTCGTCCGTGCCTGCGCCCCTCAGTTCCACGCCATAGGCACGAATGGCCGCATGCATCTGTTCTTCACTGATCTCGCCGCCCATGCGAGTGCGCAGCTTGTAGTTCATTTTCCCGGCAGCCTGGGTACGACTCATGATCCGTCCAGCCCCATGCACCGTGCTGCGGTAGGATTCCGCGTTCTCCTCGCTGTGGATGCCCTCCACAATCACTGAGATATCTCCCATGCTGCCTCCGACAAAACCTAGCTGTCCAGGTGCCAGCGGGGTGGCTCCTTTCCGCACAACGACCACGTCTTCGCCCATATGCTGTTCTTTCCAGGCAAAGTTATGATGGTTATGCACCGAGTACTCCGCACTCGCTCCAAGAATACCAAGCACCTGTTCTATAACATAATCTCGTCCTGCATAGGCATACCGGCCTGCGAGTGTCATTCCATCCCAATACATTTCGCCCATTTCGCTGTTCAAGTCAAACAACGTTGGTGGCTGATCCATGGATTCTCCAGGCGCTTTACCGCTGAACTCACGACCTACAGCCAGATTGAGGAAACCGCTCGCGACTTTATGACCAAACCCCCGACTGCCGAAATGATTCGCACCCCATACTTTACCCGTTGATTCCTCTACGAAAATATCCACAAAGTGATTGCCGCTGCCTACCGTACCAAGCTGGTTGCGTGCGAGCGTTTTTAATTTGTGCTGCAGCCCAGGTTCAATCGAATCGAACAGCTTCCAACTCGCATCATCAAACAGCTCATGATCAACCGGAGTTGGATTATTGCGACCCACGCCGAACGATACGTTTGCATTGATATCATCCATAATGACCGCAATCTGATCCTTGATATCCTCCCACATGAGATTCGTGCGTACTGCCTTGTTTCCGCAGGCAATATCGTATCCAACGCCAGAAGGACTAATCATGTTACGGTAGGCGACAACACCTCCGATCGGTTGCGAGTACCCTTTGTGATGGTCAGCCATCAGTGCAACGCCAAGCACATCTCCATGCTGTGAACACGTCACTGCCTGACTCACTGCATTCTCCAGCGGCTCCCCCCATACCTTGATGTTATCCACGATTCTCATGTTATGTATGACCTCCAGTCTTATCAAACGCTTTGTATATATTACCAAAAACCATACCAAATGGGCAGTACATCAATCCCTATTGGATGAACAAATTGCTGCTCTGATGGCAGCACCTTCTAATGATCGCTGTATGGTATCCGAACAATTTCAGGTTTCCATCCCCACCACATGCATCCTATATTAAACAAAATGACATATATATATTGCAAAAAGACTCAAATAATATTATCATAAGGCCAATAGGAAATATTCTCCACATTTTCAATTCCTACAAAGGAGAGGTCAATCATGAAATGGTTCAACAAAAAGGGCAACCAGGATGAGCGTATCGTCAATCTCAAAAACAAGGTGTACAAGGAAGCTTACATATTAATTATGTATCTATGCGGCATCTCCATCTTGGTCAAAAGTTTTTTCCAATGGGAAACGTATTCCATGTTGACGGAATTGATCGTCATTCTCGCAGGAAGTATTTATTTCGGAGTTCGATCCGTCATGCTGGGCATTTATTCGGATGAAGTTGAGGTCCACGACCAGACAAGCAAAATTTCGTACAGCCAGCGAAACGTAATTACGGGTCTCATTATCGGTATTTCGATGGCCTTGTTCCTGAGCATAAGAAGCTCGGTTATGTTTGCCGATACGGCGCATGAGAAGTGGTGGTATTTCTTCCTCGTGTTCATATTCTCTCTGCTGCTTTACATTCCGCTCTTTGCGGGGTTTAATGTCATCGTTCATCACTTTGCAAACAAGGCGAGTCAAAAGGCCGCAAGTAAAGATCAGTGTGATTCATAGAAAGGATACAAGGGTGAATGGGCATGAAAAATATACGATTGAAAGTCGCCAGGGTAGAAAAGGATCTATCACAGGATGATCTGGCACGGATCGTCGGTGTATCGAGGCAAACCATTGGTCTCATAGAACTGGGCAAGTATAATCCGTCTCTCAGCTTATGTATCGCCATATGCAAGGCACTCTCCAGAACACTGAATGATCTGTTCTGGGACGATGAGCAGACATAAGCCGGAACGTTCAATACGGAATCATTATGTTAATTCATAGATGAAGGAGGCGTTATTTTGAGCTATTTCAGCAAACGAAAAATGGGTGCAGTGCTTGCACTGTCTACAGTCATGCTGGTGAATCTGCTCTACCCAACCGGATATGCAGGTGCAGCTTCATCAACCGCTGTGGAGACTATTCATGGACAGGTAACCCAGGTGGAAACTGCGAAAACATCGGAGGAGAAGATTGCAGAATGGAACAAGTGGGCTAGAGACCACGCATATCGACTGGAGAGCATCCAGCCTGCGAAGACAGGTCAGGAGACCGATTCCTTCTCGGACCTCGAGATGTTGAGACCCCTGCTCCATGACAAGCGAATTGTATTCCTTGGTGAAAGCTCTCATGGGGTTGCCGAGTTTAATCTGGCGAAGACCCGGCTGATCCAGTTTTTGCATCAGGAAATGGGATACAATGTTCTGGCATTTGAGAGCGGTCTCTCCAACACGACGCTGGCTAATGCCACGGCCAACCAGCAGCATGCGGAACAAACAATGAAAAACGCCATTTTCGGCGTCTGGTGGTCCAAGGAAATGATGCCCTTATTCAATTACCTCAAAACAAGTACAAAAACCGAACAGCCCCTCATTCTAACCGGTTTCGACATGCAGCTGCAATTCCCGTTGTTGGATGGTAAGTGGCTGAAAGATAAAGAACTTGCGAATCGTCTTGCACAAACGGAACAAGAATTGGCCAGTTTCTCTGCCGGTACGGATCTGAAAGCCTATCGAGCTGAGAAAAATAAATTCATCCAGGTATACCAAGACGTTCTTCAATCCCTGAGATCCGAACTGAACCAGGCCTATCTGCAAAAAGAATACCCGGATCAGCCCAAGCTTTCCATGCTGCTAGAGCGAAGCCTCAGTGATCGAATTCGCGTCGCGAGGGAATATGTCGATCTTTCCATCCGGGCTACAAGTGAAATGAATGAGGGCAAATATGAGACATTTCTAGATACCATGGAGTGGCGCGATCAGGCGATGCATGACAATCTCATGTGGCTTGCAACCGAAGTTTATCCAAACGAAAAATTTATAGTATGGGGACATAATGATCACATCAGAAAGGCGCAGAGCGAAGTCATGGGCTCGCCCTATCCCATAACCATGATGGGAGAGAAACTTTCGGAAGAAATGAAAAAATACAGTTATGTTTTGGGATTGTATGCATCAAGCGGTCAAACAGCCGATAACACCGGAGGACTTCATGCCGTTGAGCCAGCAGCACCCGGTTCCATTGAAGGTATTATGTCTGCGACGAACACACCTTATAGCTTCCTGGATCTTCGGTACCAGAACAGAGAGACCGGGAACTCCTGGATGTTCGAACCACGATTTTCATACAGCTGGGGCATGATTCCCGAGAGCCTTGTCCCGCGTGATCAGTATGACGGCATTTTGATGATTGACGACGTACATCCGCCGCAATATATCCGCTCCTCCTCATCAGATTCTCAAGAACAAAACAAGGAATAAATACAAAAAGAGAGCTGTCAGCTCTCTTTTTCCTTGCGGTTTTATACGTTCTCACTTCTTGCTGATTTTGAATTTGAACTCCCATGTGGCAGTGTTACCCGAATATCGGCCTCTGTTCTCCTTTACAACAACGGAAAGAGTCTTATTCGTTGATTTGGAGAATGAAGATACTTTGACATTCGCGCTCTTGCTTCCAATATCCGGAATCTTATCCTGTTCTTCGGCTTCCGCTTTTAATTTCAGCGTATCGGTTGATTTCAGATTTAATGTAACCGATGAACCCTCCTTCAGGTTTTTACCGTTCACGCTTGCGCCTATCGCCCATTCGTTGCCGACGGAGTTGTTCTCTACCAGTTCGGCGCTGACCAGCGTCACCGTTACCTTGAGCGTTTTGGCAGCGGCGTAGGATGTTGGGGAACATACGGCGAAGATCAAACTCACAATCATCAAGACATTAGCCCATTTTTTGAACACGAGAGTGCCTCCCTCAGATTCATGAAGTTTTCATATTGACTATGCCTTATTCGCCTTGCTCCTTAAGTAATCCTTCAGGTCAGTTAAAATGCTTCCGGTACCCTTGAACCTTCTCATCCTTGAATCCAAGCTTTTCATAGAAAAGATGTGCTTCCTTGCGTTGATCTCCAGATACCAGAATCATGTATTCGCACCCGAGGTCTCTCGCAATCCGTTCAATCTGGAGCATCAGCTTCTGACCGATTCCCTGTCTTCGTACCTGATCGGATACGATCACATTCTCCACAACCATGAAGGGCATGCATTGTCCCACGAGATCCATGCATTCGATTCCCATAACAGATCCCGCGAGTTCGCCATTGTAAAATGCACCAAGCACATGATAATGACCATTTTGCTGTATGTACTTAAACATTTTCTGCATCTGCTCCTCATTGGTGGGGGTCCCCATCAACTCATTGTACAATTGGCTTAAGGCCGGCAAATCCTGAAGTTCAATGGCTTTGATTGTAACCATAGATCGATCCTCCTAAATTCCTATCATGTTGTTCCGTACTCTATATCTTACCCTACGTCAGATCCTTCTTAAAGTAATAATGACGATGTCCAGTTGGCGCGTTCTCAAGGGTTGTCATCAATTGGTATCCATGCTTCTTGTAGAAGCCCGGTGCCTGGAACGAAAATGTATTCAGCATAATAAAATCACAGCTTTTCTCACGTGCAATACGTTCAATCTCGAGCAGCAATTGGGAACCGTAGCCTTGGTGCCGCTGCTTCTCATCCACCCAGAGAATATCGAGTTCCAACCAGTTCCAGCACAGCGTGCTGAGGACGCCGGCAACGATTTCCCCTGCCTCATTTTTGATATTAAAATTCAATTCCTCATACCGATGCTTCAGATCCTCGCTCAGATGTGCGGCATTAAATGCAATCAGTTGATTACGCACATAGGCTGATTCTTCCGCATTACTTGGATTCAACGTACCTTCGGACATTGTTCATTCTCCTTCCTGTCACTCTCGCCGTTATAAACGGAATCATTCCTATACATTCCTTGAATATTCTAACATTATTGGACTGCATCCAGCATAAAAAAACGCACCTCCAGAGGAGATGCGCAGCACCTGATATTGTCTGATTGCTTGAATTGATAAGCCACTAATTTTAAAGCAATTCTTCTCTCGTTTTAAGCATGACCTCTACGTATCCTGTGTCCATTCTGCCCAGCACGTCTCTAGCCTGCACGTGGATTTGAATCGGGGTTTCACTTGATGCAAGAGCTCTGACGTAGAGCTTCTGTCCTTCCACTCTAACTTCAGCTAGCTGCGAGTCAGGTGACTCTGCTGTGAGAATCAGTGTTGAACGGTCATCATCTTCATCTTCAAACATGTATGCCAGATCGATCTCGGTCTCTTCGTCACCAACATAAACGGTGTTCCCAGCGGGGGCCTCCACCAGAACTGGAGCAGCATCATCGAAATCGTACATCGGTAAACGTTCAATCAGACCCATATGCAAAGTAAAGTCAGGCTCGTCTCTGAGCATAATGGAATTGTAACGGATATTTAAGTTTTGCAGTAAAGGCAGGTCAGCAACTCCGATAGGGATATGATTCAGTTGGTTATCGCCAACGTCCAACACTTGAAGGGAATTCAGGCCACTTACATCAAGTGATGTCAACTGATTGTAGGACAATTCCAGCTCCTCAAGATTTGAAAGTCCTGACACATGGACCTCTGTAAGTTGATTGCTGAATAAATCCAGCTTCTTCAAATGCGTAAAACCTTCAGCATTCACAAGGCTGATGTTATTCCCGGATAGGTCAATTTCCGTAACGTTCATGCCTTTGAAAATTTCGTATCCTGTCAGATCAGAGATGCCCGCATCTCGCGCATACAGTCCTCCGTCCGTCTGTACCAGTGCATCCACCAGTTCCTGCTTGGTTAACGGATCATCCACATCCTTCTCAAGCCAATAGGCAACAGCTCGCGCTAAATTAGGATCAGGGAATTGCCTGCTGATCGTATTCGCAAGGACCGTGATCTTGAGCTGTGCAGTAACACTGGCACCCTGGTTATCGACAGCCTTGACTGTAAGTACAGCTTCTCCTTCTGCCACTGCTGTGAGCTTGATTGTCTGACCATCTACCGCAGTAGAAACAACCGTTTCATCTCCATCTATAATACTAAATTGCAGGCCTTCCCCATCTGGATCACTGAAGTAAGAGGAAGCCTGAAACTCCAGAGACGCATGATCCAGAATAAGTTCCTGATCGGGCAACCCATCGTTAATCACCACTGGGGTTTGATTTTCAGGTTCAGGGTTGGAAGGAGTTTCTGGATTGGTTGGATTGGTTGGATTGGTTGGATTGGTTGGATTGGTTGGATTGGTTGGATTGGTTGGATTCGTTGGCGTTGATCCGCTGCCTCCTCCTGTATTTCCACTTCCACTGCCGGAATTGTTTCCACTCCCATTCGTTGCGTTTCCACCAGAATTACCTGTAACTCCACTACCTGTAGTCGTCCCTTCAACTTCCGTCACTTGATCTGGCTTATCCGAATCAGAACCTGAAGCAGCATCATCCAGTTCTGATGGTTGTTCAAGCGTCTTGATCGCGTCGCTTCCACGCAAAGCAATCACAGCCATTTCTTGTCTTGTTGTAGCACGTTTCGGAGCAAACTGGCCGTTCTCGCCCTTTAACAAGCCCAGTTTAACTGTCTGCTTCACGCTGTCTGCAGCCCATGGACTGATACTGGAAGCATCCTTGAAAGATAGCATGGGGTTCGTACCCCCTGCTTCAGTAAATCCTCTAAACTGAATCAAACGCATCAGAGTCACTGCGAGTTGTTCCCTGGTGACCAATCCGTCCGGACGAAATGTGCCATCAGGATAGCCTTTCATGATTCCTGCAGAGTTTATCAATTCAATAAAAGCAAGGTGATCCGTCTCTGAATTCAGATCCTTGAAAGCTTCGGATGAATTCTGAACTCCAGACTCCTGATTCAAATCCGCCATGCGAACCAAAATATACGCCAGATCACCGCGTGTAAGACTCCCTCCCGGATGAAACAATCCATCCTGCGTACCTGGGAACATCTGTTGTTCTGTAACAATCTCAATGGCCTGTTTCGCCCAAGACGAGGCTTGCTGTAAGTCATTTGTGCTCCCGGTTCCCGTAGCCGCCCCTACGGTACCAGGAACAGTAAGTGATGAGACGGACAATAGAACTGCCAGATAAGGTAAGATTCTGTTGCTTTTGTTTCGTGTTTTTCCTTTGGATAGATGTGTTGACATGGTTAAGCTTTACCTCCCACATGACTCTAACCATGCTTCTTCTTAAAAAGCAAAGTTATTAATTGTCTTTATTGTAGGAGAGACTTCCATGAGAAAATAGTCTACAAAACGATAGACAGCTTGCTGCACATTCACAGCCAGCCCTGCTGTTCGGCAATCTGTACCGCATGCGCACGACTACTCGCGCCTAGCTTCGCAAACACCCGCCTGATATGCGTATTAACCGTTCCTGCCGAAATCCCAAACTCAGCTGCGATTTGTTTGCTGGTTAACCCTTCAGCAATGTATCCAAATACTCGTTGCTCCATGGGACTAAGTCGCACGGAGGGAATACCACCCCGATTTTCTTTTGAAAATGCAGATAGCAGCTCCTTTACATAGGCCAATTTAATGCCCGAATCTGGTATGGAATGCGTACGACGCAAATGCAGGTAGTGCTGCAAAAGGCTTTTGACGGGTTCCCCTTCGTTTATAAAAGAACGAATGTAGCCCTCGGAACTGCCAATCGCTATAGCGCGCAGCAGCGGAGCCATACACTCCTCCTGACGCCCTTGGCGTTGAAGAATCTGAGCCTCAAGCAGTCCGCATTCGACTTGTTCCGTTAACCAGTTCCGTTCTTCAGCAAGCGTACGTATGCGTTTCAGCTCATTCAAGGACTCTTCCTCATCCCCTAACAGGAGTTTAGCCCGCACACGGACAAGCGAGCTGAATACCTGATCACAGCTGATCTCAGGGTTCACGATTTCGATAATGGAGTCATCAACCACGAGCTGTGCTGTTTCAATAGGTTGAATCTCGAGTTGCAATCGGTATTGATGTGCCTGAATGATCGGCTGCCAGTATTCCAGATCCTTAACAGATAACAGAACGCAGAGCTGCTGCAGCAGCTTCATCCCTTCATTCGGTCTGCCTTGAGCCATTTCTATTCTTGCTTTGAGAACGTAGGTAGGGACCAGAAGTGCAGCGACTTTGATCTGGAGTGCAATTTCAAGCGTACGATTCGCATAATGAATCGCTTCGGACAAGCGGTTTTGCTCCAGCTTTATTTCCGCATAGCCAGTACCATAATAGGAGGTCACATAAGAACTCTCGGCAAACCAACGATTCGTAATTGCACCGAAGCATTGTTCGCCTCGTTGCAGGGAACCGTTCACACCGTGGAAGCTGCGCAGACGCATGCTTTCCCTCCGGTCATAATCCATATACTGAAACGCAATATCATCCGGATAACCTTGATCAATATAGGAGATCAGATGGTCAGACAGCCCTTGTAAATCCCTGTTTAGATAAGCCATATAAGCCCTCATCACACAAACGACCTGCAGCAAGTAACTGCTTATCTCAGGTGGCAATTGGCCCTGTAAATGCACCTGAATCATGTGCTCCAGTCCATCAAGCTCTTTCATCATCTCACCATATGGCCGTTCACGAGCAATAAGAAATAAATAGGACATATACAATTTTGGGCGAGCCTTCACTACCTCCTGTGGCAGAACATCGAAGTACCTTCGAAGTGTCCACCATTCACCCATAATAAAATGTGCAAATAACTCCTCCAGCAGTCGGGCTGCATCCTGCACATGCTGTCCATGAATATAATGATCCAGTGCTTCAGCTGCATATCCTTGCTGTTCGTACCAACGTGCAGCCTTCGCATGAAGTGCGTTCACCTGTTCCGTTCCAGAACGAGCAAGCTCGCGCCGCAAAAAGGATGAGAACATATGATGATAACGGAACCAGTACGCTCCCCGATCCATTGTAATTAGAAACAGATGCTCCTTCTCCAGATGTCTGAGCAATTGAGGAGCTTCCCCTATATCGGTCAGTGCTGTGCATAGATCTCCATTCATCCGCTGTACGACAGATGTGCTGAGCAAGAAATGCTGCATTTCCGGGGATTGCCGATGAAACACTTCCTCCAGCAAATATTCGGAAACTGACCGATCACCGTAGTGATGCTGATCATTCTGAGAAGTTGGAGCCAGTCGATCGGCACTGCGCGATCTTACTTGTTCTGTGCTATCGGTATAAGACAGAGCGAGCAGCTTAAGCCCGGCCACCCACCCTTCCGTCTGCTGCACCCAGTTATGGACATCGGAACTGGTAACGTTGAGCTTCAGGGCATCCTGACAGAACTTTACTCCTTCTTCGGCGGTGAACGCCAGATCCTGAAGCATAACCTGCCTAAGCTCACCGCGAAGCTTCAGCTTCTCCAGCTTTAACGGCGGAGATGTCCGACTCGATAATACGAGATGAACGGATGGAGGCATATTCTCAACAAAATACTCCATTTGTTCATGAATCTCTGCTTGAGTTACAGCATGGTAATCATCCAAAAAAAGTAACACCGGTTGATCTGCCAAGGCAAGGTGATTCATTAACAACACCAGTGCTGATCGCGGGTTCATGCTGTATCCTCGCAAAAAATGCGCTAGAATTTCTCGGCAGAAATCCGGCTTAACCCGATCAAGCGCGTGAATAACATACAACCAAAATTGAAGCGAATCCTGATCTTTGTCATCCAGACAAACACAGGCTGCTTGCTCGTGCTGCACCCAGCTGCCTAACAATGTGGATTTCCCGGAACCCGCAGGAGCAGTAAGCAGCGTGACTTTAAACTTGTATAATTGTTCTCTGGTTGAACTGAGCCTTGGACGATCCAACGTATTTGCAGGCAAGGGAGGCAGTTCCAGTTTGGTCTTTAATATCATGAATTGAATCCAGTTTTCCTCTAGACCCGCGGTATGCTCTTGATGCATTAAAATCCTCCTGAATCAGCACACTTGTGCCATTTTCCGATATGTATCATGTGGTTTCAGCTACTACTACAAGTATACTCGGGAACGCTGCTAAGGCCCTATATTTTTTTGATTGCTGTTGTATCATAGAAAAACGGAACCTGCATTGTTCATGCCTGCTCCGTTCTATGGTGTAAACTATTCGGGTAACTCTAATACCCATTTACGCAATGCATTAATTTCTATAAATAGGTCTTTACGGTCATCTTTCGGTCTTGATATATCAAGACCACTTGGTGGATGGTACTCATGCAACATCTTGAACCATAGGAATTCAATAGATCTCAAAATTTCCAACAGAAACGTCCGGGCATGTATGGTGAATTGTGTGAGTATACGGTGGGGAACTAGCTCCAAACGTATAGCAAACCTTAATTGTCCGTATGCATACTGCTCCATTTCAAGCAAGAGCGGATCAATGCCGTAACTTACACAGACTTTGCCCTGCTCCATCAACATACGAATCGCTCTCAGATAATCGTGCCAAATATTCAAGCCACTTGGGACTTCATATCCGATTAAAGGTTGTCCGCGATCATCAAATACGTGAATAACCATCTGAAGAGCGTCAAGACCAAACTTTCTACTCATCATTAATCGTTCTACCTGGTTACGATCATTTACATCGGCATACTGTACCTCCGGCCGTTGTGTCACAGCCATCAGCCAGTTATCTACCCCCGTTTCCTCCTCTATCAATGAACCTGGTTTGACTAGCAAAATTTTAGCTTCAATCAATGCTCTCAACCTCCTTCATCTGACAGGTAAACCGTGGTTCACTAATCTATTTTCCTAATTGGAGCATCTTATAGTTCACCCGTATGTAATTCATCCCGGATAAGAGTGTAATGCCTGCTGCCATCCACAGTAGAGCCATGTCCACTCGGATATCCGTCAGCAGGTGGAATGGGTAATTGCCCAGCAGTATTGCTATGATTGCAGCAACCTGCAGCACCATTTTAAGTTTGCCATACTGATCTGCTGCGAGAGCAATGCCCTGTTCGGTTGCGACCATTCTTATTGCCGTAATCAAAATCTCACGTCCAATAATGATAACCGCGATCCATGAACCGATCATATTTTCTTGTACCATGACGAGCAGAGCCACGGAAATCAACAGTTTATCGGCAAGTGGATCCAGCATGATTAGCCCAATTCATCATATCTCCCCCTTCCATGATAACTCATCCGAAAGTTCTCTTACTTCTAATGATTTCGTCCAACAACCAATTATCACCTGTTTTTCCAAAGGGTATATTTTGATTGTGAAATCTAAAACTAGACAAGAAACTAGCCAGCATACGATATGGAAATGCAAAACATTTTTATATTGACAGGTTCAACACAGAGTCGGATTTCCTTGTTTATAGAATGGAGCAACTGCTTGATATAGCGGAATCAATCCCTTTTTCCTGATAACAAAAAGGCCAGGCTGCAGAGAGACAGCCTGACCTTTTTACGTGATATTTTGCCACATCATTCATTTGAATCTACAACGCTTCCTTAATAACCCGCTTGTAATACCACACCGATAACAGTCCAAAGATGGAATACAGCAGTGTATACAGAATCATGACAATGATTGTTGGTGTCACCAGCTCCGTACCGAAGAAGAACCACCCGGATTTCACCGCAAAATAGCTATGACTCAATCCCACCACCAGCGGAATCCCGAAATTGAAGACCTGCTTGAGTTGAATGCCGTGCAGTAGATTGCCCTGGGTGAATCCAAGTTTGCGCAGGATGGTATAGCTCGGTTTTTCTTCTTCACTTTCATTCATTTGTTTAAAGTATAAGATACATCCAGAAGTAATCAGGAAGGTCAGACCAAGGAATCCGACAATGAACATAATCAGGCCCATACTGGTGCGTTGGTTATTTCTGAACTCGATCTGGGAGAAGCTTGGGGTCGTAAGCTGCTGTTCTTGGAAAACGCCATAAGCCTCTTCTGCTTGTTTCTCATTCACAATGCGGACACCATAGTAATCCGTCGGCTCGCCTTCTTGCAATGAAGGATCAAGATCCTTCTGAAGCTGCTGATAGACCGTGTCATCCACCACAGCTACGGGTGTGCCCTTGGTATAGTATACGGGCAGGACTCCCTGTTTGGTTGTACCTACCAACTGTTGATCGATGGTTTCCTTCAAGCCATGCAGAACGATTGAACCCTTTTCCTGAATGGAAATCATCTGCTTAATAGCATTACCGTACCCCATAAAGATCACTTCACCAGGCTTCAGATTCATATCATCGACCATGCTGTCGCTGACCACGCTGCTGAACAGAAGCTCTCCTTTCAATGATTCATCCACTACTTTGCTGGCATCGATTTCAATATAGATGGGCTGTCTGTGCTTCACCTCATATGGAATCTTTTTCTCCTCAAGCTCTGCTACAAAGCGATTTTTTACACTCGCCTGAGCAAAAGAGAAATCTTCCGGCAAGCTCTCTTTGGCTTGCGCTTCAGCCGAATAGTATGAAATGTAACTCAGTGACAGCATGCCGATGGCAAGCGCGGACACCGTCGTAATAATCGTAAGCAGCAGCGCATTCGACTTCATACGGAACATGATCGAGGATAGCGACAAGACTTCATGGATGGAAAGGTAGCCGTTTTTGCTTTTGCGAATCAGATTAAATATAAAACTGACTGAACCCTTGTAGAACAGATACGTCCCCAGGATGACCGAAAACAGGATCAGGAGCATCATATACATCAGCTGCTGCATATCCAGTGCATGGCCGCTGAACATTCTTGCGGATAATACGTATCCGAACACAATCAGGACAATACCCAGGATGCCGATGATAATCTGTGCGATAGACATCTTCTGTACCTGCTGCTCAGCCTTGGCCGTTACCCGAAAGAGCGAGAGAATACTCTGTGCCTTGATAAAGGTATAATTCATCAGCATGATGAGCAAGTACAGCACCGCAAACACAATCAGGGTCTGGACCAAAGCCATCGGAGAGAAATACAGTTTCGTCATCGCATCAATGCCAAGAATCTTGAACAAAATCATCAGCACCAGCTTGGAACCAAGGAAACCGATCAGAACACCGAGCGCCATGGAGCCGAAATAGAGAACAAAATTTTCTGTACTCAGAATGCCAAAGATTTTTCCTTTCGTCAGCCCAATCAACTGAAATAAACCAATCTCCTTACTCCGTCTCTTAATAAAGATAGTGTTGGCGTAAAGCAGGAAAATGCCCACAATGGCGATCAATAATACGGAAGACGTACCAATCGCCGCCGCTCCTTTGGTCGAGGCCGCCACTTCATCCATGGAAGGATCATACTGCAGCGTCACAAATGAAAAATATAAAGCCACGCTAAAAATAAGCGCAAATACATATAAATAATAACTCTTCAGGTTCTTTCTCAGATTACGGAAGATGATGTAACGCAAGCTCATTGCTGCACACCACCCAACACGCCTTGGGTTTTGATAATGTCGTTGAAGAAGGACTGACGGGACTCGTCTCCTTTATTCAATTGAGTATAGATCTGCCCGTCCCGGATGAAAATTACCCTGCTGCAATAACTCGCGGCAACCGGATCGTGAGTGACCATCACAATGGTAGCCTGATGCTTGACATTCATTTCGCTTAATTTGCCAAGCAGATCCGAAGCTGATTTGGAGTCCAGTGCACCTGTCGGCTCATCGGCAAATATGATACTCGGATCATGAACAAAGGCTCGCGCAGCCGAGGTCCGCTGTTTCTGACCACCCGAAATTTCGGATGGGTATTTGTCTTTTAGTTCATAGATGCCCAGTTCACGGGCAATTTGTTCGAACTTCCGATGTGCTTCCTGCTTCGGCACGCTCGTGATGGAAAGCGGCAGCATCACATTTTCCTTCACGGTGAGTGTATCCAGCAAATTATATTCCTGAAAAATAAAACCAAGATGATGTTTGCGAAATTCAGCAAGCTGCTTCTCCTTCATCCCGGTGAACTCCTTGCCTTCGATCTCAATGGATCCCTGACTTACCCGGTCTATCGAAGAGAGCACATTAAGTAATGTCGTTTTCCCTGAACCCGACGGTCCCATGATGCCTACAAATTCTCCTCTGCCAACCCCGAGATCTATCCCTTTCAGCACTTCCTGCTTATTCAGTTTGTTGCCATATACTTTGCTAATTTTTTTGGCTTCCAGTATCCACATATCCCACACACTCTCCTTTGGTATGTCTCTATCATAGGCGGGATCTGCCAACTTATCGTGCGATTTACCGAACAAAACGAAAAAGCATGTGACATTGTTGTCACACGCCCGTAAGATGCACCATGTCGTTTTTCCGGGGGAAGGTTAGTTTGACGGTTGTGCCTTCTCCGGGAGCAGACTCGACGTGAATGTCCATATGAAGCGTCTGTGCCACCTGCCGGGTCAGGTACAGCCCCATTCCGGTGGCCGCACCTTCCAGCCTGCCTCGGGTTGAGGTGAAACCTTTATCGAAGATACGGGGTAAATCCTGCGCTTCAATCCCTCGCCCGTGATCCTGAATCGAAAGAACGTGATGTCCTTCCTGCTCACAGCTTTCGATGATAATATCCGAGGATTCACTGTATTTCACCGCATTGCTCAGCAGCTGCCTTATCATAAAACTCAGCCATTTACTGTCGGTCAGAACACGCGTAACCTCTAAAGACACATCGAAACCGATTCCTTTGGAAATGCACCAGGATTTCAAGGATCGAATCTCCGCATTCAAAATCGGTTCAAGCTCCGCCTCTTCGATATACAGATCGTTATGCATAAATGGAATTCGCTTCTGATGCAGCTGCTGATCGAGCAGTTGATGAATTCGCAGCCACTCGTACGTCATCTGATTCCGCAGTTTCTCATCCGGTGTACGTTCGATCATTAGCTGCAGCGCCGTGAGCGGTGTCTTCACCTCATGGATCCAGGATAACATCTGGTCCTTCTCCTGCTCGAGCAGAATCAGACTGGATGACGATTCCTTCCGATAGCGCTCGGTCTGAGAGGTTACGGCATCCTGCACGATAAGCTCGTAGGGACTTTCGGCTGTATCCAGATCTGCTAGATCATAGGTATAATCCCAGGTCGTTAGTTTTTTGTAAAAACGGGTTTCCCTCGGATATCTCGCCCAGATAAACACAATGCAAGTCACCACATTCAAGATAACAACGTATGCCAAGGATTGAAGAGGTATGGAAGAATCAATATAGGCAACAAACAAAATGATGAACTGCATGGCTACCAGCAGCAAGATCCAGCTGAGCTTTTCTCTGATGTATTTGCCGATCATGCTTCGGCCTCTTCCGTTGCCATATATCCCTGTCCCACTTTGGTTTCGATATATCCATCCAGCCCAAGTGGCTCGAGCTTCTTCCGAAGCCGATTGACGTTGACCGTCAGCGTGTTATCACTCACAAAGTGTTCATGATCCCACAAGCTTCGAATCATTTCCTCACGGGTGACAATCTGATTTTTGTGCTCTACCAACACTTTGAGAATAAACATCTCGTTTTTGGTCAAAATAACAGCTTCTGCACCCAGCGTAAGTGTATTTTTCACATATTCTATCGCAGCCCCGCGCCAGGTTCGGAGTTCGATGCGTTCCGTATTGTAGTTATATACCCTCCGCAATGTGGCCTGGATTTTCGCGATCAAGACGTCGAAATGGAAGGGCTTCTGGATAAAATCATCCGCGCCCAGGTGCATGGACATGACCATATCCGTAGGATGATCCCGTGAGGACAAAAAGATAATGGGCACGTTCGAGTGAGCTCGAATCATCCGGCACCAGTGAAAACCGTCATACTTGGGCAATTGTATATCAATAATGACCAGCTGCGGCTGAACGTCACTATACTCCTGCATGACTTTGCCGAAATCCTGTATGCCATATATGTCATAAGACCATTGGGATAGCCTTTCCTTGATCTCGCTGAATAAAGATTCATCGTCTTCAATGAGCATAATTTTAAACAAGGTCCTTCACCACATTTCCGTTCTTCTAAGGCTGGAATAAGTTAATTACAAATGAACTAATTCCACCTCATTATGTTGTCAGTTTACAGCGAAGTTGAAGTTAGATCAAAGGGATCTTAACATGGAGCAGTAAAATTGAGAAAGCGTACTGGATAATGCTAGCTCTCCATGGTATGAATGACTTTGTTTGTATCACTGATCTCTTCGATCCGTTCAATGAGCTGCTCGGCTACCTCCCGTGGCGATCTTAATTGCTTTGCTTCATATACTTGATTAAAAAAACCAGATAGCATAAATTCATCTGCACTCTTGCCTCTTGCCACAGCCTGTAATTCTGTATCTACCATGCCAGGATCGAACGCTATGACCTCTACAGGGTTCATCCTCTCAGACTGCTCCATCGCCAGACAAGCCGAAAACATGTTAATTCCAGCTTTTGAAGAACAGTATGCAGCCATGGAGGGTGCCGGATAACTACCTGAACCCGAGGTCAGATTCACAATTTTCCGTCGTGCAGCAAGATGATTAGTTTGCCGTATAAAAGAAGAACTCAACATCATCGGGGCTCCCAAACTAATATTCAAATTTTTGCTTATCTCTTCTGCACTGCACTGATCTATCGGTTTCAAGGGTTCCAGCATTGCTGCATTATTAATAAGTCCTATGAACTCGGTTTCCTGTAAAGGTATATGCTCCAGTATTCGTGTCACCAGCATCTCTATACCCAGCAGATCACTCAGATCATACTTAAAATGCTTATACAAGTCATGGCCATGCAGAAGCTCAGCAGTCTCCCGTGAAACGCCATAGACCCGATCTCCCTGTTCCAGTAACAACTGAGCCAGTTGCAGGCCAATCCCCTTGGACGTACCAGTAACAATAAACCCCCTGTTTCCCATACCTAGTCCCCCTTTTTTCCTCAAGCCAATGGTTTTCTCCATAAGGTCACCCACAGGATCGGCAGGCCGAAACGATGATCTTCCTTACCCATTGCCTGCATCGGGCGCAGCTCCACGCATTCAAACGGATCTTCCAGCAAATAACGAAGCTTCTCCTCTGTAAAAGCCAGTCCACCCTTCATGGATCGCTCTTGATACACTTCCCAGTCGTTCATCACGGTCTCAGGTCCGCCGAGCCCTCCAAAACCGGGAGCAAAACATGTCA
Source organism: Paenibacillus sp. P13VS (assembly GCF_015143645.1). Classification (NCBI taxonomy): domain Bacteria; kingdom Bacillati; phylum Bacillota; class Bacilli; order Caryophanales; family Paenibacillaceae; genus Paenibacillus; species Paenibacillus sp. P13VS. The sequence continues at coordinate 858,113 of NZ_WYEV01000002.1, forward strand.
TGCCAAAATAACCCCCAGGCTTGAGTGCATCAGTAATCATCTGAATGTACGGGATACGCTGGTGTGGCAGCAAGTGGTGCAAGCAGCCGGAATCATAGACAAGGTCATACTCCTGCTGCGGTTCTAGTTCAAATACGGATCGGCATTCAAAGTTCACATCCAACTGCATTTCGGCAGCTCGTTCCTTGGCCCATGCAATCGCTGTTTCGGAAAGGTCATAGGCATCGACGCTGTACCCTACCTGTGTCAAATAGAGTGCATTCCGCCCGGGTCCGCACCCAAGCTCCATTGCTTTTCCGCCCGTAAGTAAGCCCGAATTCACTTGCTCAACCAGATTCTCATCAGGCTTGTTAGGGAAAAAGGGAATCGGACGATCCCGATCTTCATAGAATGGCTCCCAGAATTGCTTCGCTGATCTAAACTCTGCATCCAGCATATCATACAGATCCTGTACATTTTTAATCGTCTTCTCCAACGCAATACCCCTCCTTAAATTCCGCCAAAAAGGTGCTCCTGCCTAATCTCTCTTATGTATGAAACTAATCGTTAGTTATCCAGGCAAACCCCATGATATCTAGCCGTTTCAACTCATCATATTGCTTCAAAACCATGCACTATATTATACCATTTTTGCCGAATATATCTCTATCTTTCTTGTGCATTATCATAGGTAGAGCTTTGATAATATGAGTAAAAAAACAGGACTTCTCGCAGGAGATTTATCTCTGCTCAAGCCCTGTTTTTACTGCCACGTTCAAATGTATATTATTAATTTTAAACCTTCCTCAATTTCTTCGTTAAATAAAGAACGACGTCATCATCAATGATGGTTTCATCCCCTGGCATAAGGTAGCGATCATGCTTGTGAATTCCCCTACCATCCGGGATATATCCGCGGCGCGCATACAGAATTTGGGCTTTGCCATAATCGGTGAATACGCCAACCCCAATCCCTGCAGTATCCGTACGTTCTTGAATCAATTCCTCCGCGCGATCCATTAATCGTGAACCTATGCCTTGACGCTGATATTGGATCAGCACATTGAAATCATTAATTTCAGGGATTCCTTGCTCCTTGAACGATGGGTATGGTGAATTCCATAGGACATTGACGTATCCCGCAAATGCTCCTTCCAGCTCGGCGACCAATGTGACGCGTTCACCCTTTTCCTGTTCTGCCAGGTAGTGAAGGTACTGTTCCACAGGTTTGACCCAGCCTTGTTCCTGAAATGCCCTAGAGATTAAGACTGGATCATGCACATTCAACATTCGGATATGTATGTTCATTTTGTCTCTCCCTTACAACATCGTTTAGATTTTAGTAACGCACCCGTTAAATCCATATCATACTGGATAGTTCCCTTGGAGGGATACGCTGTCCATTGCTCCAAAAAAGTATAGAACATTTCTCCAAAGCTCATGCCCGAAGGCAAGGCATCTACCAATTTAAGCCCTCCAATTTCATGATTCGGAAGCTCAAAAGACATAGAGTTGAACTCGTCAACAGAGGCATAATAAACCATACCGAGGTTTCCATTCATTTTGTAAATACCAAAAGGCTCAAGATTGAACCTTATTGCTCCTGTCTCTTCGTAGAGTTCCCTGCCTGCAGCGTTCAGCGGAGTTTCACCTGGTTCACAAGTGCCCCCCGGAAACTCCCATCCTTTGCGTTTATTGTTATAAACAACGACGTATTTCTCCTGAAACTGTGTAACCATAATCACGAATGCAATTCCTCGTTCAGGCTGCTCCATTTCATTCAAATAAAACCATTTCGGCTCTTTCACAATAGCAACACCTCTCTGTTAGATCCCCAGCCTTTTTCTGAGCGAAGTGATATGGGCAACATGGTGTCTGCCATGCCAGGAGTAAACCCCCAGGTTGTAATCCAGTCTCGTCGTTTCCTGCGAACCCGGATGATAGAATTGTTTAGCATAATCCTCATCGGATAATGTATGCAGCAGTGCAACCCAGCGTCGATGGAGCGCATCCAGTATTTGCAGGGAGAACTCAATATCCAAATCCCTTGAATCGTTTAGCTCTGCCCAACGCTCTTCATAATAAGGTCTTATCGTTGGTGTGTCCTCGGTGAGAGCCAATTTGAAACGGATCATGCTGTTCATGTGACTGTCTGCCATATGGTGTATAACCTGCTTGAGCATCCATCCACCTTCCCGGTAGGGCAAACTTAGTTGCTCGTCACTTAATCCTTTTACAGCCTCTCTCGCACGTTCTGGAAGCTCGGCAATATCCTGAATCCACTGCTCCCTCTGGGGGGCTGTAATTTCGCCGGTATGTTCGAATATGCCTATCGGGTAACGCAAATCCATTCTCCATTCCTCCTTGTCATATTCCATCAACCAACAGTCTCTCATCTGGCCTTCGTGCAGCTCATGTTCCCTCAACAGCCTGATTTTTCTGAACCCGCATTTCTCATAACAAGCGATGGCCCGTACGTTCCATGTCTGGGGATCCATGACCACTTTCTGAATCAGCTTCACATCTGTTAAATAGGCTACCATAGATTGCACAAGTTTTGTGCCCATACCTGTATTCCAATACGCTGTATCGCCTATGAATTGATCAGTTCCATAGATCGTCACATCCGTATCTCCATAGCCATATTCATTTCGTTCATCTTCTTCAAGCTCATAGAATTGAATATAGCCTATAGGCTTACCATCTACCTCAATCAGACAACGACTCGTGGCATCCTCCTGTCTGTAAAAATGTTCTCTTACCCGCTCCAGATCATGCGGCTGATCTCGTCCCTCGTAATATTGCAGTACTGCCGGGTCAGACAGCCACTGAACCAGATGAACTTCGTCTGCTTTTTCCAACAATCGTACAGTCATCTCATTGGATCGGTATATTGACTTCACTCCACACTCTCCTTAATCATCACCATGTGCTCTTTCTTGACCCAATTTAGATTTTTTCCGAGAACCTTCTCTTGATGCACATAATAGATCTGGGGATCATTTATTGAATGAACATTTTCACTCAAAGGAGAGATCGTGAAGCGCACTCTATAAGTACCTGCTTCATCAGGTATGGAGAATCCCGCAAAATCCCCATTTTCGTTACTCGTATTAATATCCTTATCCTGCAATGCTTGATGAACGAGCTGTTCCAATTCGCCTGATGTACCCACAGAAGAAGGCCTGAAATATGAATCGTCCAGTTTCTCATTGAATGACAGATTGCCCCAACCGAAAATCACGGGGTATACCATGTGAATTCCATTGTCTTCTTTGGTACGAGTGATCTGCATATCCACCTCATACTTATCCGTATCGACCTGACGAATGGTGCCTTTCATGCTGACATCCTGCTCCTTCAGACTGGGGACCAAGTTATTGTAGGTAAGCAGGACCAGAACAACTACAATAGCGATCCCCGTGATCCAGAATATGGTTTGTTTTCGCATTGGTCCACCCCCTGACTGCTTAGCTACCTTTTTGCAAGATTTCATACTCCGATAAGGACTGTGTCAACCGATCCAATTGGGGAGATGCCGTCCAGTCACTTGCGGTGTTGATCCCGTATTTGATGGTATGTATTACACTGCCCGCAGACATGTACAGATTGTGATGAACCCCCGGTTGGACAACAATGTGTTGTCCTTCTGTAACAATCCGAAGATGTAAAATGGATTGGCCTTCATATGATGCGTAAGCAATCCAACCAGCTTGAACCAGATAATGCTCGGTCACATGCAGATGAAGATGGCTGTTCTGCCATGCTCCTTCGCGAGAGGCAACCGTTCTACAATAATAGCTCCCGTCATCTGCTATCATTTTATATTTACATTCTCCATTGTCCATCTGCTCGTAAAATACTTTAACATCGTCTTCAAGCTGCAGTTCCTTCGTTTTGTTTCGATTCATATCATTGCACCTCAAACTGATAAATTGTTATCATATGGCGGTTTTCACCGCCTTCCAGATGTACTTGTGCTCTCGCACAGCAATTTTTCCGTTCATGTGATGCTCCTGGATTTTCACCTGTAATTGTTCCCGATACTCGGGCAGTGTGTAATCTGGATTGCCTGGAACATCGGAGAGAAAAAGTGCAAACTCCTGTTCATTCGGGAAAATCATGAACGCCTCATTAAACTCCTCAATCTCGATCTGCTCGTATCGGTTGCGCAGCAATCGTTCCTTCACCTTGCTTATGTCTGTATGTATGCCGAAGATCATGCCGCCACTTCGCAACACTCTTCCATGTTCAATGATGGAAGTAGGCCCTCTGCGGTCATAGATCAGATCAAACTGTCCATTTTCAAAAGGGACTTCGGTCTTCGTTGTGGCATATACAAACTCAACATTATTCACTTCGCTTGCCTCTTCAAGTGCAGCTTGCGCGATATGAAGCAGCTCCTTAGAGTTATCAAAACCCGTAATATGACGGGTATGTGCAGACATTTTCAGTGTAAAATCCCCATCACCACAGCCCGCATCGAGCACGGATTGATGCTGAGAGAGCAACCGGATCAACCGTTCTTCAAAAATGTCCTCTGCCGATTGACCTTCCCAGGTATATGTAGACCTTCCTTTATACCCTCCGTTTCGCAGGGCGATCATATCGTACCAATCCATTCCCATCGTTACAGCTCCTTCCAGAAGGAAATTCTTAATTAAACAATATTCGACATCTGGAGTTCGTTTCTCCTGTCTTTTCACTATATTATTTTTGGACTAAGCGAGTGCTTTGTTCGTTCTGAACAACCATTCACAACAAATTTGAAACGACTATCTCATCGATTCCGTATTAAGGTCGAAGTCATATTATTTTCCATGTATAAACCATTATGATCTGGAGGTTGAACGGATGTCTTTTTTCAAGAAAATGTTAGCCAGTGTAGGTGTGGGAGCAGCAAAGGTCAACACGGAACTCGATACACCAGAGGTCGAGCCAGGAGGAGTCCTTTCGGGAACCGTATATATTCAAGCTGGAGATGTGGAACAAAACGTGGACCGGATCTATCTGACCATCAACACGCATTACATAAGAGAACGTGATGATCGCAAAGTAAGGGAAACAGCCGTGGTGGCCAAATATCTGCTGACCGAAGGATTTACACTTCAACCTGGGACGAAGCTTGAGAAGAAGTTCTCGTTCGACCTGCCAGAAAACCTTCCAATCACGCTCCATAGCGCAGAGGTCTGGGTAGAGACCGGCCTGGATATATCAAGTGCCGTTGACCCTTCAGATCGGGACAGACTTCGCGTTGTGCCCACTCAAAATATGCGTACCGTGCTGGATGCCATCGACATTCTTGGTTTCCGGCTGCGGGAAGTAACCAATGACTATGCTCCAAGACTTGGCGGCAATCTGCCATTTGTACAGGAGTTTGAGTTTGTGCCTACAAACAAGTTCAGAGGATACCTGGATGAACTGGAAGTGCTGTTCTATCCGATGGGCGATTCCATGGAATTGCTGCTGCAGATCGACCGAAGAGCACGTGGTCTTGGCGGTATTTTTGCAGAAGCGATGGGTACGGATGAAAGCTTCGTACGTTTGCATCTGTATGACAGGCATTTGGAGCGAGGAGCTCATTCTGTAGCCCAAGGTCTTGAAGAAGTCATTTCCAAGCATCTGTAAATTCAATTCTTGTCGTAAATCAACAGCTCTCAGGCTGCATTTCATGCGTTCAGAGGGCTGTTTTTTATTTGTTGATAAATTAATTGCCTCTTACGGGATCTTCTTAACCAGCTTGTCTGCTGGAAATAATGGGTATATTAAATAAAAACAGAGGAGGCGAATTTCACTTGAGTGCACAACGTGAGAATCAGGAAAAGAACGAAGATTCAACGATTATCATTGGCGCAGGCCTGGCAGGTTTAAGCTGTGCCTTTGAACTTGCGGACCACGGAAAGCCCGTACTGATCCTCGAAGCAGCCCCATATGTTGGGGGACGCACAGCCAATTGGGAAGAGCGCGGGATGGAAGTGGAATCGGGATTTCATAAATTCATTGGATATTATAAAGAATTGCCAAAATTACTTGAACGGGCAGGCATAGATTTGGATCAGATGCTGGCGTGGGAAACAACCATGCAAGTCCGCCATCCTGATGCAGCGGACTACGGTGATTTTGGACTGGACATTATCCATGCTCCTCTTAAAACATTATCAGGCGTACTAGGCAACAATGATTTTATTACACCTGGCGATAAGGCCTCCCTTGTCCCGTTTCTGACTGCAGGGTTCAAGGACTGCGTCTCCCGCCCTGAAGAACTGGATGAGATCTCGCTGCTTGATTATGCAAAACAGCATGGAGTAAACGAGCAGGCGCTGGAGCGCATCGTTGAACCGTTATCTTCCGGCATTTTCTTCTTGCCTCTTGAGCAATATTCGGCATACGCCTTCTTCGGCCTCTTTCTTCCGGGCATCCCGCGAATTCATAAAATGCGGATTGGCGCCTTCACCGGGGGCATGACGGATGTGATGTGCGCTCCTCTTGCAGCAGCAATCGAGCAAAAAGGAGGGCAAATTCGCACCAACGCCCCTGTCACCCGATTGTTAGTTGGAGCGAATGGTTTGGAAGGTGTGGAATTAAAAGATGGCGAACAAATTAAAGCGAAGCGAATCGTCGTGGCCGCCAATATCCGTCGTTCCCAGCAATTGCTTGAGGAGCATTTCAGTGAGCATGAATGGTTCCAACCTTTCCTGACCCTGGAAGCGATGCCGCATGTTACGGTACAATTCGAATCGGCACTTCCTCTTCTGCCCGAAGACCGGACAACCTTTGGACCCGGTACTGATGTTGGTTCGTTCGGAGAACAATCCCGCACTACGTTTCGTGGACGACCTGGGAGAGCTTCTATCATTATGGTTAACCCGGATAAGTTGATTGATCTGCCAGATGAGGAAATCTGGCATCGGGCTCGGAAAGGCCTAGCTGCCATCGGACTTCATGAAGGGGTCTCATCCGTAACCGAGTATCGTATTGTACGAGGAAATGAAAACTTTTATCGAATCGCCCCAGGCAATGAACGCAAGCGTCCCGAACAGGTGACTCCAATCCGTGGACTCTATCTTGCTGGTGATTATACCAAACAGCCCATGTTTACCACGATGGAAGGCGCCGTGTTATCTGGGAAGAAGGCAGCAGCTGGCATTCTGAAGGAAGCGACTGAATAGTCATCTGACCTGCTAATACCGATACAGCAAAATGAGCAGCCTTCGCCGTCATGACCTGACGAGCCGGGCTGCCCTTGGTGTATAGAAAAAATAAGATCTCATAAACTCTAAGAACGTTGCTTTCTCTTCATGAGGCCTGACCGGATTCCATAATAAGCGGCGGCAAACAGGATAAAACCAGCTCCATAGAGAAGAATCAAGCTCGCATCCCATCGAACGATAGCTCCAAAGGCAACTTGGGTTTGCAAGTTAGTAGCCGATGAATAGCTATCTGACATATCAGGTACGTAAGTCGCTGTCATCCACATACCTTGAACCATCTTCCAACCGATCAAACCCAAAATCATGAACAGTGTAACCAGCAATGATTCAACGCACAAACGTTTATTGATCCTCATCCGTTGGCCCCCTTATACACGGTGTGTTCATCCATCAGTCTGGATAAAATATGATCCACTACATCACCTGTCGTTTATGGTAGCTCTCCCCGTGAACTGAATTTAATTCTTCAAGATGTGCTCGATTTCCTGTCTTAAGCTGTCTTTGTTATTGTCCACATATTGATACAGAAGATCAAAAACTTCTTCATTATCTTCCTGCATGCTCAAGCTTCCGGCTTGCAATTCTACCCGCTGCAAGACTGCATGAATGTGCGGCCCATGCGTTTTCAGCGACGTGGCTACATCGTGCTCAGACAATGCATTCACATTCTGCCTCAGTTGCTCGGAAGTGACGCCACTCCCGGATAATTCGTGCTGGATACTCTTCAGGATCTCGGCATCAGCCTCGTTCCCGATCCGCTGCATCGCGGTTATCGTTTCCTGCAGGAATCCTCCGCTTGCATTTTCCAAAAATCCAGTCATGCCGTTCATCGACAGCTCGGTATCCAGATCAATAATCAGGATCACGTCACGCAGAACTTGCGGAAGTTCAGGCCCACATTCACGAATGGTTGCAAACTCCGCACGGTATAGATCCATGGCCACACTCCCCACCACTTCTTCCCCAGACATGGCTTCAAGCTGATCCAAAGGCAATAATTGTTGTAATTCTTCCTGTAAGGTATTCATCCATTTCCTCCTATATACACTAGACCCATTTGCGGTCCAAACAACCTCTCAGTCGCTTGAACTTTTATATCATAGCAGAATAACCTATTTTAATTGAATACATTCATCATTTCTCCTGGACAGGCTATCTTCAAATTTACATAGAGTGTCTTGAAGTTAACCTTCATTTGACCTGCGGAAAACGATCCATTGTTATGATCTTCACATCAAGAGTCATGGGAGGGGTAATGATGCGCCTGGCCTTGTTTACCGACACCTACATTCCCGAAACCAATGGTGTTGCCGGTACGCTGCACCGCCTAAGTAATCACATGAACCGCAGAGGTATCGAACATCTGCTGTTTACTCCGATGTCTGTCATTGATGGCAGCGGCTCCGCTTCGGTACGAGCGGTCGCCAATATCCCCTTTTTTCTGTATCCGGAATGTCGGATCGCCTTACCTAACCGGACCTCCATCCATCAACAGCTGCAAGCTTTTGAGCCAGATCTGCTGCACATCGCCACACCTTTCAATATGGGACTTCTCGGTCTCAAGTATGCACTCAAGCATCAACGGCCTCATGTGGTCTCCTATCATACCAACTTCGATCGCTACCTCGAATATTACCGATTGAAAAGCATGATTCCTCTCTATTGGAAGTACATCAAATGGTTTCATCGATCCGCCGATGCCACCCTGGCACCGTCCTTGGAAACTTTAAACACACTCCAGTCGCAAGGTATTCAGCGTCTCAAGCTCTGGTCACGCGGCATTGACTGCGATCTATATGCACCAGATAAACGAAGAGATGCGATTCGTACTCGCTACAATATAACAGCCCCTCTTATTTTACTCTACGTTGGACGAATTGCCCCAGAAAAGGATATCGCTACGCTCACATCTGCCATGCAGCATCTGCCTGAACACATGCAATCCCGTGTACATTGGCTCATTGTTGGGGACGGACCCCTGCTTCCCAAAATGCGTTCGCAATGCCCGCCGAATGTGACATTTACCGGTTATGTGCATGGCGAAGAGCTTGCTGCTATGTATGCTTCTTCGGATTGGTTTGTGTTTCCTTCCTGTACAGAAACTTTTGGAAATGTGGTGCTGGAAGCGATGGCTTCCGGACTGCCTGTTCTTGCTGCAAATGCGGGAGGGGTGAAGGATCTGGTGATGCATCACCGCAGTGGTGTTTTGTTTGAGCCGGGCAATTCCGAGGCCCTGATTCGTGAGATATGTCTCTGGGGCGATCACTTGGATCAGCTTCAGTTAATGGGTCTGGAAGGCAGGAAGCTGGCTCTCCAGCGATCCTGGGAGCATATTTTTGACGGATTGATCAGGGACTACGAAGAAGCTATTGAGAACCGCAGCACACGCTCGAAGTCTCGAATCATAACAGCCTGAACCTTGTTAGATAGACAATGCTTGAATTTGAAGTCGGTAATGCTAAAAAAAGTGGGGATGCAGCCAGCATCCTCGCTCTTTCAACTATTCCTTTCTTATAGCAAGGGCAGCAATTCACGCAGATGCGTGATGGAATGCAGAGGACGAGCCGTGATGCTATCCTGCCAAGGCTGGTTGACTTTCATCCAGATGGTGTTCATGCCTACATTGGCAGCTCCCTCAACATCGTTCGTCGGATGATCTCCTATGTAAATGCACTGCTCGGGAGACAGACCGAAATGATCGAGTGCTAGTCGAAATATCTGCGGATCGGGCTTTTTCACGCCAGCTTCTTCCGAAACAATAATCAGGTCAAAATCATCTCGAATTCCAAGCTGATCGATTTTGCCATACTGTATATCTGTTTTGCCATTGGTGATTAATCCGGTTTGATATTTGCTTCGGAGCTGCTGCACGACTTCCCGCGCCTCTTCCATCAGCACTGCGCTTCTTACATACTCCTTGCCATAGAACTCCATAAGCTCATCATGCGGCGGGTATACGGACCAAGGCAGCTCCTGCAGCAATTCATGGAATAGAAGTGGTTTATCCTTATAACCATCCTGATCAAGTTCAATAATTCGTTGACTGATGTTATCGGTAGTCTCCAGATGGCTGAAGTATGTCTTCAACAGGCTTTGAGTAAATCCCTCGAAAGTTCGCGTTCTGTTCAAAATGGTATTGTCCAAGTCAAAAATAATGGCTTTAATCTGGTCCATTGTACTTCACCCCCCTTAGCTTTGCCTTAAATTACGTAAATCGTCCCTCGCTAGGAGTCTTTCTCCAGAAATTGCTCCAGCTTCTGATTTATTCGGGCTTGCTCCTGCATTATTTTTTTGGTTTTCACTTCGATGCTAAGTAATGTGACTGTCATGATCAAGATACACACAAAAAAAATAAATTCTTCGATCTCCATCACCTCTTTATCTACCATTTTATATTAAAATCCATATTAAGGATATATTTTACATTAAATCCTTGTTGCTCATATCAGCCTAAACTTCTTCAATGCATGGGTGACCCCGTCCTCACTCGCCTTTAGAGTAACGTAATCTGCGCTTTGTTTCAGACGTTCTCCCCCGTTTCCCATTGCGATCCCGAGGCCTACAAACTCTAGCAGATCAATATCATTCTCCCCATCACCGAAGGCCATGGCTTCCTCTCTGGTCAGATGGAGATAGTCAAGGACTCTCGCAGCAGCTGCAGATTTGGATACTTCGTTTTCTTCCAGCACATTAGACACATACGGATGAAATCTCACAAAGCGTAATGAAGAAAATCTGTCCTGAAATTTCTCTGCCTCTGTCTCATCCGCATATAAGCACATGCAAACCACTTCCTGCTCCAAAGAATCCATCTTCTGCGGAGAATGTGTTACGCCAAGGGTTTCCTGCAAGGCTCCTAAGACGCGGACATCCGTGGCACATACATCATTCATTGCAAACGACTCTGTAAAATAGGAAATGCTGTGATTGTTCAATTCGGCAAATTCACTTAATTCCCGGACCATCTGTCCAGAGAGCACGGACTTATGTATAATTTCATCCCCCATTTTGATCAATGCCCCATTGGCTGAAATAATGGTATCAATCCCCAAATCAATGAACTCCTCACACAAACTGTAGGGCCTGCCTGTGACAAGCACCACCCGCATGCCTTTATGTATCAATTCGCGAATGGAATCCGCCGTAGCTGATGATAAACCACGGTCTGTTTCGCTCAACAATGTACCATCTACATCGAAGAATACAATTCGAATCAAACGTTCTTCCCCCTCTTCTGCGTAAGTTGGATTGAATATACTAGAAAGACAACACCTTAGCAGAGAGACCCCTCACATTTTGAATGTCTCACGTAGTAAAATAGATGACCCCTGTGCAGTCCAGGCTGTCATCTCTTTTGGGCTTCTAATTTGCTGCAAAATCCTCTACATTGCATAACCACACCATATGGTCCGTTCCCTCGCCCCAGTAGTTGTGTGCCACGGTGTAGGGTTCTCCAAACTTTCGCTTCCACTTCTTCTGCGCGGTCCGGTAACCGCTATCCAGGCAAAATTGCTTAATCCCTTGCTTCTGGAGTTCAGTTGCGAGCGCCCGAATGAGCATCGAGCCCAGTCCCTGACCTTGAAATTCCGGCAGTATGTATAAGCTACCCAATTCTCCGATATGATTCAGTCGATTCTCACTGAGAATTCGGATCTCCTCACCGCAGGGCGCATATGAAATCGTTCCAACGACGTTATTTCCGCGTTTAGCCAGCAGAAAAAAAGATTCGGTATCAATAGACTCACTAGACTTGTCCGGATGTAATGTTGATTGAAGCAACGACTTTTTGTGTTCAATTTCATCCTTCATATCATCTTGAAGCGAACCCAGTCCCTCTTGATTAAACGCCTGCGTAATGGAACGTTCAAACACCAGGTAGGCACCCTCCATATCTGTTGAATTTAAGGGTTGAATAATAATCGGTTGTTCCATATATAACGTTCTCTCTCCATTTCATGAAGTGTGTTTAATGGGTATGTTTCTCAATTATTGCCCTTAGTTGATTGGAATCCTCTAGCGATATGCTATATCCCGTGGTGGTGTCTATCCCGTCTACCAACAGGGCCTTCATTTTAGAATCAGTACCTATTGAAAAATCATATATGGCGACGGATTGATCCGTATTTATTATACTCATCTTGTATTCCGCGGCATAATTAAGATTTCCGGGTAAAAGTTCCGCGTTTTCTATCGCATTCATGATCACACGAACTTCGCTATCCTGATCGAACTGAATATCTTGGCAAGGTTCAAATGTGTAATCGGGGTTACAGGTTAAGGTGATAAGCGAGGGAAGATTTTCACCTTAACCAGAAGTATCGGTATGTGTGCAGCTCGCAAAGATAACAGCGAACAAACATAAGAGCAGTGCTCCTTTTTTCATCTGCAAACACCCCCTCGTTATCTTCCCATATCCACATTCATATGCTGCAGCTCAGGGTCCCAAGATTGGAATAACAAGATCAACCGCTGCACCGTATCTGTCACAAACGCCTGTACCATATCATCAGTCAAGTATGTGGGCACGATTCCCGGCTCATTGGCCTGCTCGTTAAAAAATGAAATTGTACGATCCCTCCAGTGCAGAATCTCTTCTGCGGTTAAACGACCCTCGACATCATAACTCTGTGTACTCTTAAGCATATGCCATACGTCCCCACTCCAAATGGCATGATAGTAGAGGTTAAAATCAATCTGATCCGTCTCCTGGTAGTACAAACGGCCAAGTTCATCCTTGGTTCACTTCACATCGTTGGTTTCATCCGTGCTGTTGACTCGTTCCACGAATTCAGGATACACACTCCGAAACCAGTAATAGTCCGTCATGACATGCATGAAATAACCGCGTATAAACCACTTCCAGCCTTCATCTGAACGTTGTTGAATATAGACGGAGTATAGCTCTTGTAAACGTTCGATGTATTTCTCATCATTCTTGGGGTTGAAGTGAGTGTATTCCTTGTCCTCCCTCGTTGTACCCTCACGCATATGAATGGAATCCGGTGCGATATTCCCAAGATAGAATGAACCTTGTTCAACACGTTCTGGAGTGGCATCAGCAAATAGCACAGCGACATGTAAGTGAACCATAGGCAATGGCATGGAATATTCTCCTTTACACAAGAGTCTGCTGCTCATAGAACCGATAAGAAACATTACTTAACAGCATTTAGCCGAGAAAAAGAAAGTTCATCCCTGAACTCGTTCCACCAGAACTGTATTAAACAACTGTTCCAAATCTGTATGAAGAGCCGGCTGTTCGCGAACCAACAGACTGATGTACTCCGATCCACACTCATAGAAAACCAGACGATTATAAGGGGCTGCATCCCCCATATGATTCAGTTCCAACCCGAATTTTTCCCGTATAAGGTTCTCGATATATCGCGCATAGCCTTCGTTCCACTCCAGCCAGTTCCAGTACTCTCCTTGTTCCTCTGTTAAAGAGCTGAATAACGCTTTTCTTGCTGATTGTACCTCGACTACATCCCCGCTCTTTAAGGCAATCAACAGTGAATTGATCCGCTGGATCACATTCTCATCCTCATAAGGGAATTCGTAATCCAGCTCCCATGTCACACGTTTAATCTTCTCCATCCTATGTTTAATGGGAAGACGATTTCCGATCTCCCCATAGTACTCATAGATATAACAATGAACATACTCGTGAAACAGAAACACTTTCTGCTCAAAATTTTGGAAGGCTGAGTCTGTCACAATGGCACACATTCGTTCGTTCATATGATGCACTGGCATGGCTGCCAGACACTCGTCAGGAATGTTAAGATCATCCGGAACAGTTTTCACCCATTCATACTGCCCTTTCTCTACTGAGTAATCATACATATATAATAGGGCTTCAAATGCAACAACCACAGGATAATGCTCTGCAAATAAAGGATGTATGCTGACCAAGTCTTTTTGAAGCTCGTTCAACTCGTTGATTTGTTCTAAGAAAGTATCCACCATGTCATTTGCCCTCTCTTTACTTAATTGATGTGTTAATCATACTAAACTAGTAGAAATAAAACACTGAGAGAAAAATGATAATCTTGTGGTTGGTTGATTCATGAGAGAATTAGAAACGTCCCCCACGTTTCTCGCTTAGATAGATATCCAGTGCTTGGATTCCACGTTGAGCGAGTTTTATAAACAGGATAAGAGCATAGAGACCCAATCCGTATAATACCAAGTTAAATATAATAGCAAAGGATGACACTATTGAAAACAATACTTCTCCCTCCTAATCCACCTGATCAAAGCAGAAATGTCTAAACTACAGGCATGTTATTTTTTAATTATCATTCCTATTCTAGCATATTTTCCCTTAAATTACTTTCAAGAGGATTAATGAGTAACACTACTCCAGTACATGCTCGCGTACAACCGACTAATGTATAGCAAACTAACATTACGTTTTCCAGTAGTTCAATAATCGCAGTTCTTCCGGCTGCCCGTAGAAATACATATTTATGCAGTCATTAATATTTTTCAAACCCTCGATGGTCTTCACATGTGGGGACTTCAATATCGTCTCGTATACTTGGCTTAGTATTACTCTTCTTTATAGTTACATGCCATTGAGCCTGAGAATACACGAAAAAACCCTTGAGTTTTCCTCAAGGGTTTCTTATATTCAGCAGACTCCGTCGGTAGTGTAGTTTACTCTCAGCTAAACTAACCATGGTCCATTTTGATAATTTTAGAAGTTACACGCCGGATGAATGATCCCCCGACACGCTGATAGAAAAAATGAGCCATGAAGGGCTCGAACCTTCGACACCCTGATTAAAAGTCAGGTGCTCTACCAACTGAGCTAATGGCTCATAATAAAATGGCAGGGGCAGCAGGAATTGAACCCACACCAACGGTTTTGGAGACCGTTGTTCTACCTTTAAACTATGCCCCTATAATGGTGGAGGCTGAGGGGCTCGAACCCCCGACCCTCTGCTTGTAAGGCAGATGCTCTCCCAGCTGAGCTAAGCCTCCATATCTATGACCCGTAGGGGATACTCTCACTTCGCTCGAGACTGCGCAGCAGTTGCTAACGATGATGATCCTCCGACGAACCTTTGGGATTCTCATCCCCTTGTTGCTTTAAGAAGTAAAGTTATGACCCGTAGGGGATTCGAACCCCTGTTACCTCCGTGAAAGGGAGGTGTCTTAACCCCTTGACCAACGGGCCTTAATAGCTCTCAACAAACAAGAAGCTGTAAAGTTTACCAACTGGGCTTTTGGATCCTATGAGCCAAAAAAAATACCCCGGTGGGGTTTCGCTTGGCAGCGTCCTACTCTCCCAGGACCCTTCGGTCCAAGTACCATCGGCGCTAGAGGGCTTAACGGTCGTGTTCGGGATGGGTACGTGTGGAACCCCTCCGCCATCGCCACCAAACGAGCATTTGTGTAACAAATGCGTTCGCGTTCCATTCGGCCCTACACATCGGTGTGGATGAATGGTTCAGCGTCTGTGGAACTGAAAATCATACACACATTGGAGTGTTGTACCGATTTTCATTTCAGAGATCATTCTCTGAAAACTAGATCCGAAACGAAAACTGCGACTTAAAACCTGCAATTTGGATAAGCCCTCGACCGATTAGTACTGGTCAGCTCCATGCATTACTGCACTTCCACCCCCAGCCTATCTACCTCGTCGTCTTCAAGGGGTCTTACATACTGGGAAAT